>JAJPIF010000030.1 GCA_021324885.1 Pseudomonadota bacterium | reverse complement strand
GGCAATGACGAAGGCGGCAATGACGAAGGGGACAATGACGAAGGGGGCAATGACGAAGGGGGCAATGACGAGGGCACCGCCCAAAGTAATCCAGAGGCTCAACCGGAGGGTGAAAACGCCAATGCGGGCGAGGCCGCTGAAAACGGGGGCTCGTCGGCGGGCGAAGCGATGGCCGCGATGCCGCCCGCGTCCACGCCGGAAAATGCGCCGGCCGCGCTCCCGCCCGCGCGATGGCCCCAGGATCTGGCGCGCGAACTCCAATCCACCAGTAACGATAACGGTGGGGCGGGCAAGGTTTTTCGCAGCGGTCTGGAAGCGATGCAAAACCGCAACTACTCCGCCGCCGTCGACCGTTTCGGCTACCTGCAGAAGAAATATCCCCATTCCGACCTGACCGAACCCGCCGCTTACTTTTCCGCCAGCGCGCTTAACGAGATGGGCAAGTACGACCAGGCCATCCTGCAGTACAACGATCTGGTAATGCGTTATCCGAGGGGAAAATATGCGGGCGAGGCGATGCTGCGGGAAGCCCAGGACTTCGTTCAGATCAATGACAAGGTTGACGCGCGCCTTACGCTGCAGAAGCTGATCAACGATTATCCGGGAACGCCGCAGGCGGCCAGCGCCAGGGCCATGATGAAGAATCTGGATTCCGAATAGCGCGCGCTCATCGATATGCAAGTTATTCGCGACCTCAATCTGATTCCCTCGCCCGTTCATCCCGTGGTTGCCCTGGGAAACTTTGACGGCGTTCATCGGGGCCACACCGCAATCCTCAAAGCTGCGATCGATCGCGCCCGCGGTGCCGGCGGTAAAAGCTACGCTCTAACCTTCGATCCGCTGCCCGCCAAAGTGCTGACCCCGCAGCGCGCGCCCCAGATGCTGATGACCCCGCAGGACAAGCTGGATTTTCTCAGCCAATCCGGTGTTGACGGGGTGCTGGTGCTGCATTTCGATCGCGCCTTCAGCCGGGTGACTCCACGCGATTTCGTTCACGACTACCTGGTGGTCAAACTGGGAGTTGAAGCCGTAGTGGTCGGCCATAGCGTCAGCTTTGGTCATAAACGCGCGGGCAACGCCGCCGTGATGGTGCAGTTGGGGCGCGAATTCGGCTTCGAAACCATCGTGGTGGGCCCTGTAAAAGTTGACGGTATCGAGGTCAGTTCGAGCAAGATTCGCGAGTTCATTTTGGCCGGTGATTTGCGCGCCGCCGCCCGTCTGCTCGGCCGTCCTCATTTCCTGCGCGGCACCGTGGTCCATGGACGGGAGCGCGGGCGCACGATCGGATTTCCCACCGCCAATCTGGCGGCGGAAACCGAATGCATCCCGCCCGATGGAGTTTACGCCACCCGCGCGGTGCTGGCCGAGGGCGCCTACCCGTCAATCACCAACATCGGTATGCGCCCGACCTTTCGTGAAACCGCGCGGTCGATCGAAACGCACATTTTCGATTTCAATCGCGACCTCTACGGTCAAACCATCAAGCTCGAAATCATCGAGCGCGTTCGCCCCGAGCGCAAGTTCGAATCCGGCGAAGCCTTAGGCAGGCAAATCGCTTTGGACCTCAGCCGCGCCAAAGAAATCCTGGCCGACGTAAACTAGAAATTTTACTGGGCCGGGTCGCGGATGTTGCCCAAACCATAGCGCTTGAGCTTCACGAACAGCGTCTTGTAGTCGGTCTTGAGCAGCCGCGCGGCTTTTTGTTTGTGGCCCTGGGTTGCACGCAGGGCAGCGACGATTGCCCGTTTCTCCGCCTCTTCTACCGCCGTTTTCGCGATGTCCCGCAGCGAACCGGTCGCGAGCGCGGATGGCGGGGGTGAGGATACCTGGAGCGCCAGGCCCGCGGCATGGTGTTCTCCAGCACCATTTTCCTCCGAAAGCATCGCTTTCAGGTCCGCCGCATCAATCGCCACTCCCGACGATTGCAGCGCCGCCCGCCGCATCACATTGCGCAATTGTCGGATATTGCCGGGCCAGTCATATGCCTCAAGCAGGCTCGTGGCGGCGTCGGTCAGCAACGAGGCCGGACGTTTTAACTCCGCCCGCGCCTCCTCCACAAAAGCGCGCGCCAGCGGCACGATGTCTTCTCGCCGTTCGCGCAGCGGCGGGACTGAGATGACGAACTCGGCCAGCCTGAAATAAAGATCCTGGCGGAAAGAGCCGCGATTGATCTGTTCGTTGAGGTCGGCGTTGCTGGCCGCGATCACGCGCACATCTACCGCCTGCGCGCGCGAGGAGCCGACCGCTCTGATCTGCCGCTCCTGTATCGCGCGCAGCAGCTTGGGCTGCGAAGCCATCGGCAGATTGGAAACTTCGTCCAAAAACAGCGTGCCGGTGTTCGCTATCTGGAAATGGCCTTCCTTGCGCCGATCGGCGCCGCTGAACGCGCCTTTTTCGTGGCCGAACAATTCGGACTCAATCAACGCTTCCGGAATCGCGCCCGAGTCGATTGCCACAAACGGCTTGTCGGCCCGCGCGCTCTCCTGATGGATTGCGCGAGCTACCAGTTCTTTCCCCGTGCCGGTCTCGCCGCGGATCAGGACCGTGAAGTTGGAAGCAGCGACCTGCCGGATCGCATCCACCACTTCGCGCATCGCGGGATTGGAGGAGTTCAACCGGGCCAGGTATCCCTGCCGACCCACCATCCGCCGCAGGCTTTCCACCTCAGTCCGAAGCTGGCGGCGCTCCAGCGCCTGCCGCACGCTCAAAACCAGGCGATCGTTTGGAATCGGACGAACCAGGAAGTCCTCGGCGCCGCGTCTGATCGCCTCGACCGCCGACTGCACTTCGCCGTACGACGTCAGCATGATCACCGGCAGTTGCGGAGCAACAGCTTTGAGGCGTGCCAACACTTCCATTCCGTCCATCCCCGGCATCCGCAGATCAAGCAGCACAACGTTGGGAAGTTCCGCCTCGACCTGCGCCAGAGCCGCTTCGCCGCCTTCTGCCAGCGAGATGGAAAGTCCCTCCGCTTCAAAGACCGCGGCCACCTGGCGGAGATTGGTTGGATTGTCATCCACCGCCAGTATTCGAGGTACGCGCTCCGCTGCCATCTTCAATATCCGCCACAAACCGTCGGCGCTTTGACCGCCGACTCTAAGGCCCTGCGCAAGCAGGGCGCAATCATAATTGGGTGGGCGATGATGCAGCCCACACCCGCGTCGCTCCGCTCGGCGCTGTTCTGCACTTTGCGGCAGAGCTGCGCGAAGCCAACCGTTTTCATAGTGCAGGCCGCGCTGCTTACGACATGCGCGGCCTGGCGCAGCGCACACAGATCTTTCAAGTCGATCGCCGCATGCGGACCCGCGAGGTGAGCGGGCAACTCACGGTCAAACGTATTGACCTGCGATTGGTAAAACGTGGCTTTCCCGGTTGGGCAGGCTTGGAATCCCGCGTTTTCCAATCCCGCCTGGATCAGGCGCAGATTTTCCGGCAGGCAGTGCACGATCGGGAGCCCTTGATTGCTGTCCGTCATGACATAGTTGCTCGACTCACATGGATTGGACTCACGTCGGGGTTGCTATTTCGGATAAGCTTCGCCTTTTCGAAACCGGGGCCAGACCGTCTCTGCGTCACGGCGCAGGCGCGCCTGAAAGTGCCCTGCCAGATTCGCGTTGCCGTTGAGACCCGGGCGCCAATATTCCGAAATGCCGTTGCCTTTGGATGCCTTGCCGTTCATCGGAAAGTGCGCGAAAAAGGTGCTGCCAGCGCCAGGTTTGCTGCGCACACCAACGGTCCCTCCATGCGCCTCCACCAGGCGCTTGGTAATCGCCAGCCCCAAACCCGTGCCTTGGTATTTCTTTGCCGGACCATGATCGAGTTGCTGAAATTCGACAAACAGGCGTTTTAGGTCGCGCCGGTCAATCCCGATGCCGTTGTCTTTTACTTCGACCAGCAGATCACCGCCCTGCTGACACATGCGCACGGTGACCTCGCCTCCGGGGGGCGTAAACTTGATGGCATTGGAGACATAATTGAACAGGACCTGTTTGATTCTTACGCGATCGACGATTGGAGCGCGGCGGCAATCCGCGATGGTGCACAGCCGGATCCGCTTTTCGGCGGCCAAAGTTTCGAAACTTCGGCGGACTTCCTCCAAAATCGCAGCGACGTCCACCCGCTCCGGATGCAGCGTCATGGTGCCCGATTCGATCCTGGCGAGGTCGAGCGTGCCGTCAATCAGTTCCAGCAGATGGCGGGCGTTGAGCAGCATGTCGCTGATATACTTTTTTTGCGGCGCGGCCAGCGGGCCGAGCTTGCCGTCGTGAAACAGCTCGGCGAAACCAATAATCGAGTTCAGCGGCGTGCGCAGCTCATGCGACATGTTGGCGAGGAACTCATTCTTGATCAGGTTGGCGGCCTGCAGTTTACGGAACTGCCGCGCCAACTCCTGGTTCTGTTTGCGGATTGTTCGTTCGCGCCGCAGGATGTATGTATCGATTGCCAGTCCGATATCGAGAAAAACAATCTTGAGCAGTGATTGGAACGCGTCGAACCGGGCATGCCGCGCCGCCGGGCGCCATAACCGGCGCGAGACCAGGTACAGGTAGCGCCGGTAGGCCCCCAGATAAAACTCCACGCCCAAGCCGATGCGCTCGTGGATAGCGCCCACCAGCAGGCGGTTCCTGACATAGGCCATGCCGTAGCGTCCGCTCGTCAGGCGCAGAAAATACCGCTTCTGCAGGACTTTGAGCCGCTTCAGCCTCGCCGGATCGCGCAGAAATTCGCGGGTCTCGGCAAAATTCAGAAAATGCGTGTAAAGCGCGTCGATGACCTCGTCGGCGTAGGCGGCGGCCCGTGGCGCCAACGCCGCCAGCCGCCGCACGTCGTCGGCGCCGAATTCCAGGAAAGCCTTGCGCTGCGCAACCCGCTGGGCCGACAGCCCGCTATTACTGAGCAATGCTTCGGCGTCCAGTCCTACGCGCACCGGGCGCGCCAGCTTTGAAGCGGACTTCATTGCCGAGTCCCCGCGCCTTTGCGCCGCCGGCTTCCTGAGGATTTACCTTCACTCCCGCGGCCAGCGCCAGGGTTGAGATATTGGCGGATCAGTTTGGGCAGAGCCCGGGTGTCCACCGGCTTGGTGATGTAACCGTCGCATCCCGCCGCCCGGGCCTTTTGCTCGTCGCCTTTCATCGCATAGGCGGTCAGGGCCACGATGGCCGTGGTGTGGAAGCGCGGGTCACGCTTGAGGCGGCGCGTTAATTCCAGGCCGTCGATGCCGGGCAACTGGATATCCATCAGGATCAGCCTGGGCTGCCAGCTTTCCAGCAGGACCATCGCCTCCTCCGCGTCGCTCGCGCTTTTGACCTGGAATCGTTCGGCACTCAGGATCGCTTCCATCAGCCGCAGATTGGACTCGTTGTCATCCACGATCAGAATTGTTTCTGCCGTCATAGGATGCTCATTACTCCGGCGCCCCAGGCTTGTTGCGGTGCTCAAGAGCGCTTCCCTGGGGCGAGGTTTGTCCGTTGGCCGCGTGGACTGGCTGTGCTGCTTGAGGCGGTCCGGCCGCGGAGTCGTTGAGGGCCGCCTCGATCTCCGCCAAAAGGTTGTGCAACGAACCATCGCCCTTGCTGATAATTCCCTGCGCCATCGTTCCCAGCAGTTCCCTTTCGGTGCTCTCGAGGAGTTTGGCGCTCAGCACGATGACCGGCACCCCCACGCCCGAGGGCGTGGCGCGAAAGCGGCGCAGGAACTCAAACCCATCCAGGCGCGGCATGATGAGGTCCAGCACCACCAAATCGGGCGGTGTGGCCACGGCTGCACGCAGTGCCGCCCGCGGGTCGGACCTGGCAATCGTGTTATAGCCGTGCTGTTGCAAAACCTTTTCGAGCAATTTGAGGGTTTTGCGGTCGTCGTCCACCAGCAGGACTCTCTTGCCACCGTGACGCGGCGAGATGGCGCGTCGGACCGAGGCAAGCAGTTCGGCTTCCTTGACGGGCTTTTCTAAAAAATCGCTGATTGCAAAGCCCACTCCCGTGCCCTTGTCCGAGAGCACCGAGACCACCAGCACCGGCACGTTCTGATTGAGACCCTCTGCGCGTGCCCGGCGCAGGACCTCCCATCCGTTGAGGTCGGGCAGCAGCAGGTCCAGCGTAACCGCGTCAAAGCGCCGTTCGCCCAGCAGGCGCAGGGCCTCGGCGCCGGTGGCGGCGGTCACCACCGCATAGCCGGCGCCCTCCAGCGATGAGGTGAGCCACTCAGAGTCGCGCGGGTCGTCCTCAATCACCAGCACGCAGCGCTGGTCCCTGGAATTTTGATCGGTGCGCTGTGTGCGGCCGCCATTGCGGGGGACCGGCGGCGAAGCCCGGCGCGGCAATTGGGCAAAGAACAGGCTCCCCCGGTTGACCGTGCTGGTTACGCCGACGGTGCCGCCCTGCGCCTCGACGATCCGCTTCGTCAGTGCCAGGCCCAGACCGGTGCCCTGGTATTTCTTCGATACGCTGGAGTCAAGTTGCTGGAACTCAGCGAACAGCCGCGGCAGATCCTCAGGGCGGATGCCGATGCCGGTGTCTTCCACTTCCAGCCGCAGATCATCGGCGCCCACCGCGCGCATCCGGATGGTGACGCGGCCGTTTTCGGGCGTAAACTTCAGGGCGTTGGACAGGTAGTTGAAGAGCACCTGTTTGAGCTTGGCCGAATCGAGTACGACCTCCTTGAGCGCCGGGTCGATTTCGCTAGTCAAGGTGATTCGTTTGCGCGCGGTCAGCGTGCGCAGGATGTCACATACCTCGCCCACCAGCCGGGCCGGGTCGATCGGTTCGGGGAAGAATTGCATCTTGCCCGATTCCACTTTGGAGAGGTCCAGCACGTCGTTGATCAATTGCAGCAGATGGTGGGCGGAGGTCAGGACGTCGCCCACGTAAGTTTTCTGCTTGGGCGTTATCGCGCCGGCGCGGCCGTCATGCAGCAATTCGGAAAACCCGATGATGGCGTTGAGCGGCGTGCGCAGTTCGTGGGACATGTTGGCGAGAAATTCGCTCTTAAGCCGGTTGGCCTCCTGCACCCGCCGGTTTTGCTCCTCCAACTCCTCGTTTTGCCGCCGCAGTTGCTCCTCCAGGTGTTTCTGCTCGCTGATGTCCTTGGAGATCAGCACGTAACCGATCGGCTTGCTTTCACCGTCGCGCAGTAGGGTCAGCGCCAACGACGCAATAAAACGCTGCCCGTCCTTGCGCACGTGCTCGAAGACGCCTTCGGCCTTGCCGGTCTCCAGCGCGGTGCGCATGAAGGCGGCGACGCGTCCGGACCGGACATCGGCGGGGGTGTGCAGCACCTGAGCGTTGCGTTTGCCCACCGTGTTTTTGGCGCTGTAGCCGTAGTTGCGCCGCGCTCCCTCGTTCCAGTTGAGGATGCGCCCGTCCAGATCCATCGCGATGATCGAATACTCGGTGGAGCTTTCCAGCACGTTGTTAAGAAACGCCGTGGTGTCGGTTAGTTCACGGTTCTGCTTGCGAATCTGCTCTTCCAGCGCCTTTTGGGCGGTGATGTCACGGGCCGCCGCGAACACGCCGCGCAGCCGCCCGTCGGCATCGCGGAAGGTGGTGGCGTTGTACGACACCACCGTCTCGCGACCGTCGCGCGCCCGGATGGTCAACTCGTAGTTGGTCACGCGGTCCTCGGCCAGCACCAGCCTGATACCCTGCTCCGCGCGCGCCGGATCGGTGAAATATTGCTTGAACGGACTGCCGATCAGCTCCTCGCGGCTGTAGCCGGTGATCTCGCACATCTGGCGGTTGACGTCGGTGATGACGCCCAGGGTGTCGGTAGTCATCAGGGCGTCTATATTGGCTTCGATCAGGCTGCGGGTGTAGGCCTGCTGCTCGCGCAACTGCTCCTCCAGCCGCTTCTGTTCGGTGATCTCGCGCGCCGCGGCAAAAATACCTGCGATCCGCCCCGCCGTATCCTTAAAGGTGCCGGCGTTGAACGAGACGACGGTGCGTTTGCCGGTACGCGAGCGCAGCACCAGTTCGTAATTGGTGACGCGGTCCTCCGCCAGCACCCTGCGAATGCCTTCTTCAGCGCGGATGGGATCGGTGAAATAATTGTTGAAGGGGCTGCCGACCAGCTCTTCGCGCGTGTAGCCGGTCATTTCGCACATCTGCCGGTTGACGTCGCTGATGATTCCCAGCGGATCGGTGATCATCAGCGCGTCGATATTGGATTCGATCAGCCCGCGGTTGTATTCGTGCGATTCCTTGAGTTCCTGCAGGATGCGCTGCCTTTCAGTCAAATCCTGGGAAATCATGGTGAAGCCGACCGGGTTGCCATCCGCCGCGTGACGCAGTGTGATCGTCACCAGCGCGCTGAACACTACTCCGTTTTTCCGCAGCCGGCGCAGCTCCCCCGACCATTTGCCGTTGGCCCGTACCTCGTCCAAAATGGCCTGCGCGCGACCGCTCGCCACGTCCTCCGGATGATGCAGAATAAAGGCGCTCTTGCCGATCACGTCTTCGGACGCATAGCCGTAGATCCGGCGGGCGCCTTCGTTCCAGGCCAGAATGTTGCCGTTTAAGTCCTTGGCGACGATGGAATACTCAGTCGAGCTTTCCAGAATCGTCTTGAGGAAAGCCGCCTGCTCGCCCACCGTCATATCAGGCGCGGTTAGCATTGTGTTCGATCCAGTCACTACCTGGCTTCTCCGTCAGCGGATAGGGCCGCAAAAGCTGGAATTTTTAGGTCCAGGGCCTATTCCGAGCTACGCCATTATGCTGCATGAATATGTTCCTTACTGGCTGTAACAAAATCTCAGAAAATGCCATTGCCAATTATTCAGCCAAAGGCGCTCGAACCGAATCGATAGCCCGGTTGGGTCCGCTACCAGGACTGCTGGATCTGTGGCGCTTGCTGCAGACGTCCGCACCATTGCGCGTGCGCCAACCTGCTGGGCGGTCCACCATCCGATGGCGCCAGCAAGCACCTGCCCCGACCTTCGCCAACGCTACAAAAAGATCAGGCAGACCGACCGTCTGATTGCCCCGAAAGGCGGTAAAGCGAGGCACGGCTCATCTAAGCTTAGGATGGCGCAGATTCGTGGCCAGTCGTCCGCATTGCCGCGCATCCAGCTCGGGTTTCCCAAACCAGCGATTCAATAGCCTGCGACCCGGGGCACGAGGGTTGCTCTACAGGCCTGCGAATCGATGAAACGAAAGGGGGCTCTGGACCGACAAGCGGTGTGTCCAGAACAAAACCATGAGAGCCAGGAAAGACACTTCATCGGCCACCCGAATTCTGACCGCGCTGGTGCTTTTGGCCGGTTTCCATCAAGTGCTGATTGGGAGCGCAAATGCGGCCAGTCCGGCTATAACATCCATCCCGTCCCCGGTGTGGGTAGGAGCGATGGCGAAGATTGAGGGAAGCGGATTCAGCGGAGCTGCCAAAATCAACTTCTTCGTATCCACGGCGGCAGGCATCGTCAATTATGGTCCGCTCACACCGGCGGCCGTCACCCCCACTTCACTCAGCGTGGGCGTACCTGCCAGCGTGTCGCTGGGCAACGGAGTTGGCGCCTTCCAGGTGGTCGACACCGACCAGAATTACGCTGCGTCCAATATCGTCACGGCGCAGCTTGCCGGATCGGCGGCGGCCGGCATTCCGACCATCACAGCGATCAACGGCGTGCCGCTGGCGTCCGACAGCGTTAATCCAAACTATGCGGTGGACAACGTCGAAACCGTGGTGGCGCCGGGTTCGGAAGTCACCTTGCAGGGCAGCGGCTTCGACACCGTCAATGGCGTCGCGGTCGATATTTTCTGCGCGTGCCTCGGTGGCAAAGTCGGCCCCTTCTTCATCAATGCAGGCGACCCCGGTCTAACTGCCGCTTCGATCAGCCTGATCCTGCCGGCCTCGGGTCCTGACGCGGTACCAGTGGGGCCAGCCGCTTTCCAGGTCAGCAATCGCGGCGCCGACGGCCTGTACAGCGAAAAAAGCAACGCCGTATCGGTGCCGATCGGAAGCCGCGTCCATGTCATGTCCGTCACTCAGACGGGCAGCACGCTGGTGGTGGACGGAACCGGCTTTTCCACTCTGACGGCGATCAATTTCTATAATGTCCAAAGCGGCAAAGTTGTGAATCTGGGCGGTGTGAGCGCAGACGGCGCTCCGGCGATTGCGCTGACGCTGGTAAGCGACACCGAATTTCGATTTGCCATTCCCCCCGCTGCTGTCCCCGGACCCGCGTATGTACAAGCCATCAATCCGCCATTTCTCCCCTTCACCAGTTCTGGTAACGATCCGGGTGGCGCATTCATCCTGAGCAGCTCAGGTGCTGTTGCGACCGTGACTCCCATTGCCACACCGAGTCCACTCGCCACCCCGACACCCTGGGCGTCGCCGACGGCCAGCGGAGTGCCGACCGCCACACCAACCGCCGCGGCAGCGTATGAAGTGCTGATTACGGGTGGAATCGATAACACGACTGACGCCTCCGGCGTCCACCCTGCCCTGGCTACCGCTGAACTTTATGATGAGGCAACGGGCGTGTTCACCACGACCGCGCCGATGGCGTATCCGCGGGTGGAACATTCAGTGACCGTGCTTAACAACGGAACCGTTCTGATTGCCGGCGGCCACGATGCGCTTTCCGTGCGGGCGATGGCGAGCGCCGAGCTGTACGACACCAGGACCTCGACTTTCTCTCTGACGGGAACCATGAACAGCCCGCGCATGGAGCACGCCGCCGTGCTGCTCAACAATGGCACGGTTCTGGTCGCGGGCGGGCAGAATGCGGATTTTTCCGCGGTCGATCTGGCTGAGATTTACGATCCCGCCACCGGCCTGTTCACTCTGACCGCGAGCATGCAGAACGCGCGGATCGCTCCGGCGGCGGCGGTGCTCAAGGATGGGACCGTGCTGATCGCCGGCGGCGCCGACAATAGCGGGCTGCTTGCCACTGCTGAGCTGTACGATGCCGCGGGCGCGGGCAGCGAGCCAGTCGGTTCGATGACGACGGCCCGACAAGGCGCGACCGCAACCGTGCTTTCCAACGGGACCGTCCTGATCGCGGGCGGGGCGTCGCCGTCCGCAAGCTGCGGCGGATGCGCAACCGCCAGCGCGGAGTTGTTCGATCCCGCGACCAAAACCTTCACCGCTACCGGCAGCATGAGCGTGCCCCGGCGCGGGCACAGCGCAATTTTGCTGGCCAACGGGACAGTGCTGATCAGCGGCGGCCTCGACGACGCGTCGGGAACGGTCCTGGCCAGCGCGGAAATCTACAATCCTGCCACGGGAACATTCACCGCGGCCGGCAACATGAACTTCCCCCGCTATCAGCATCAGGCCGCGCTTCTGGCCAGCGGCGAGGTACTGATCGCCGGCGGTTTCGATAGCTCCGGCTCAATTACCAATAGTGCCGAAATTTTCGACCCGAAGACTGGCCAATTCACCCTGACGGCCAGCATGCCCGATGCGCGCGCCGCATACGGGATGGGATGCCTCGAGCCGAGCACAACTGGGACGTGGGGTCAGATGGCGAGGCGCGCCGCGGCTGGACTTACTCCGCCCAAAACGGGTCCGGCCGAGATCACGCGCTAAGCGTTTGCTCCCGCAGGCTGGGGGCGCGGTCCCGTCTCCCCCCAACGGGCCGCGCCGCCGGCCATTGCTGCATCTACTCGCTGCTGCCCGGGGGCGACTCGTCATGATTCCTTCTTTGGTAGTAGTAATCCTGAATAGCGCCGTACAGGTCGATCGTATAGCGATTGACGTCGTCGAACGTGTCCAGGTGCAGCGAGCGCTCATTGACGGCCGCGATCAATCCCAGACCTGCCGTGATGGGCAACAGCGCAATCGAGGGTACGAGGTATGCCAGTACCACCAGCGCGTTGAACTGCCCGTCGATAGCGGAGCCCGCCGCGTCCCGCAACGAGGTCGGACCGCCCACCGGCGCCATCAGGTAAGGACCGAAGTTTACCGAATGATGCGCCTCGGTCAGACCGAAATCGGTCGCCTTGCGCTCAAGCCCAAACCAGTCCTGCGCGACGTCGAAAAACCCCGCCACACCCAGCGTGCTGTTGAGGGTGAAGCGCTCCACCGTAACGCCGGCATCGTGGAAACGGCTCTGGAGCATGCAGTTGATCATGTTTTTCGGCTCGGCCGTGTTGCGGAAAAAGGTCCGGATATGCAGCCGTGCCGGATAGGGCACCACGAATGCCCAGGCCCGCCCCGCCGGTTTGCCCACGTGATCGTCAAAGAACACGTTGAAGGCGAGAATTTTTTGATTCAGCGTCGAGAGTGGATCGTAAGGCGTGGTATCCTGGTCCAGGGGTTCAGTTTGATCGGCCCTGTCGGCTTGAAACGATTCCTGCGGCGCCTCCTGCCGGTCGGCCGGAGTCTCGGCCAGTTTGCTGGTTTGCGGCTTGGCGCGCATCGCTTTATCGTTTGACGAAGTGGCGGGTGCCGACAGCTCGTGCCACGGCGTTAATTCGTTGAGCGAGCGCCCGGTTCTCGACGATTCGGCCGCCGGTGGAGGATCCTGTGCGATAGCGCGATGCCGAATCGGCTGCTGCGGCGCGCATGAAGCGATGAATGCCGCCACCAGCAGGAGCATCGACTTGAATAGGCTTTGCGGCATGGCGAATCCCGATCTCATATGCTGGCGATGAAGCACCGAAGTTGACCCGAAAACCGTCCAAAAACATCCGGCTTTCATTGCAAACTCCATTACAGGTTTGGTCATCAGCGCGATCGAATCTTAAAACCGCGCAAACTGCCGTTTCGCCTGCGCCGCCTCGACGCTTCAGGCGGCAGGGAATCGGGTGGTGAGGGAGATGCGCCTCAGAATCAGCTCGGACCCACGGAAGCCTAATTCGGCATTGTCTGAAGTTCAATGGATTCCCATAGGGCCCTTTCTAATTCTCCGGCTGGACTCCCACGGCCTTCAAACGGCAAGATAAACTGGAATCGCAGTTTTACACCTTTATGGAAGCTGTCCCTGAAACTTCGCGACCAGACAAAGGCTTTGCCGGCCTGCGCGTTGTGTGTTTCGAAAGCCGGATGGCATCCGAGGCGGGCCGGCTGATCGAACGGCACGGCGGAATTCCAATTGTGGCGCCGTCCATGCGCGAAGTGCCGCTGGTCGAAAATCCCGCGGCGTTCAAGTTCGCGCGGGCCTTGATGGCGAACGAACTTGACGTGGTTATCTTTCTGACCGGCGTGGGGGTGAAGGCGCTCTTCGATCTGCTCGCGTCCGTTTATCCGCAGGAAGTGCTGGCGCAGGCGCTGCGGCGTATTACAACGGTCGCGCGCGGACCCAAACCGGCGCGGGTGCTGCGCAACGCCGGTATCGTACCGGCGGTGGAAATCGCCCAACCCAACACCTGGCGCGAGCTGCTGTCGGAACTCGCCCGGCGGACGGATCTGGCGGGCCAGCGCGTTGCGGTCCAGGAATACGGTATTTCCAACCGCGAGCTGATCGCGGGACTGGAGGCGCGCGGCGCCACCGTGATGCTGGTGCCGGTTTATCGATGGGCGCTGCCCGAGGATCGCGGCCCGCTGCGCGGCGCGCTCGCCGCAATCGCGTCGGGCAACGCCGAGGTCGCCCTGTTCACCAGCGCGACCCAGGTGGTGCACGCACTCCAGGTTGCCGAGGCCGAGGGCTGCGCACAGGAGGTCCGCCGCGGCCTGGGCGCGATGGTGCTGGGGTCGGTCGGTCCGGTGTGTTCCGCCGCGCTGCGCGATCACGGCCTGAGCGTTGATCTCGAACCGGCGCATCCCAAGCTAGGCCATCTGGTCAGGGAAGCGGCGTCGCAAGCGGCTGAATTGCTGGCGCGCAAACGGATTGGCGCGGCGAGTACCGTCACCGATCGGCCGGTCAGAACGGAGCCGGCGCCGCGGCCCTTCGACAACCATCCGATGCTGCGCGCGTGCCGGATGATGTCCGTCCCCTACACTCCGATCTGGCTGATGCGTCAGGCGGGGCGCTACATGCCTGAATACCGCCGCGTGCGCGATCGCCTCTCGTTTCTTGAAATGTGCCAGCGTCCAGAAGTCGCCGCCGAAGTAACCGTCACCGCGGTCGAACGCCTCAACGTCGATGCCGCGATCATTTTTGCCGACATCCTGCTGCCGTTGCTGCCCATGAACGTCGGACTGCATTACGAGCGCGGCGACGGTCCAGTGATCGATCGTCCAGTGCGCAGCCTGGCCGAGTTGCAGCGTATCGGAAAAATCGATGTGCCCGGCGCCCTGGGCTTTGTGGCCGAGGCAATCAGGATCGCGCGCAAGGCGCTGGCCGGCAGGGTCCCGCTGATCGGCTTTGCCGGCGCGCCTTTCACGCTGGCGTCCTACATGATCGAAGGCGGCGCCTCACGCCAATACCTGGCCACCAAGCGCCTGATGTACAACCATCCCGAGGTCTGGGCCGCGCTGATGCGGATGCTCGTGCGGGTCACAACTGATTATCTCACCATGCAGATCGAGGCCGGCGCTGATATTATCCAGCTCTTCGATAGCTGGGTCGGCAGCCTTGGTCCCGACGATTATCGCAATTTCGTGCTGCCTTACACTGCCGACATAATCCACCGTTTGCCCGCCTCCGTACCAGTGATCCATTTCGGCACGATCACGGGCAACCTGCTTGAACTGATGCGCGAGGCGGGCGGCGACGTGATCGGACTGGATTGGCGCGTCAAGCTGGGCGAAGCGTGGTCGCGCCTTGCCCATGCAGTGGCCGTGCAGGGTAACCTCGATCCGATCGCGCTGTTCGCCAGCCTGGACGAAATTCGCGCCCGTGCCAAGGCGATTCTCGATCAGGCGGGCGGCCGTCCAGGGCATATCTTCAATCTCGGCCACGGCATCCTGCCCGAAACGCCGGTCGATAATGTGATCGCGCTGGTCGAGATGGTCCACGAGATGAGCCGGCGATGAAGCCGCGATGCGACGCCGTCCTGATGGTTGGATTTGGCGGCCCGACGCGGCCTGATGAGATCCGGCCATTCCTGCAAAACGTCGCGCGTGGCCGACCGATTCCACCCGCGCGGCTCGACGAGGTGGCCCATCATTACGAAGCGATGGGCGGCCGTTCTCCGTACAACGAACTGACTTTCCGCCAGGCGCAGGCGCTGCGCGAACTGCTCGCGCGCCAGGGCTCGCCGATCCCGGTTTACGCCGGGATGCGCAACTGGGCGCCGTACGTCAAGGACGTGATGCCCGAGGTCGCGCGCGGCGGAGCACGGCGCATCTTCTGCTTTCCGCTGGCGCCTCATCGCAGCGAGGCCAGTTGGCAGCGCTACCAGCAAACCGTGAGCGAAGCATTGGCGGAGCTGGGCGACCATGCTCTGACGGTGTTTTATCCGCAGCCGTGGCATACTCATCCGCTGTTTGTGGGCGCCGCCGCCGCGCGGATTAACTCCGTGCTCGAGAGCCTTGATGGCGCGCAGCGGGCTTCAGCGCACCTGATTTTTACCGCTCACAGCATCCCGGCCGCGATGGATCAGACCAGTGGATACTCAGCGCAAATTGCCGAAACTTGCGGCGCGGTCGCGCGGGAAGTTGGATTCGATCGATGGACGATCGCTTATCAAAGCCGCAGCGGCAACCCGCGCGAGGTCTGGCTCGAGCCCGACATCGCGCAGGTGTTGCCCAATCTGCGCGGACAGATCGCGATCGTAATGCCGATCGGATTTATCTGCGATCATGTCGAAGTGCTGTACGATCTGGATATCGAGGCTGCGTCGATCGCGCGCATCAGTAACGTTATGATGCGGCGCGCTCCCACCGTCGGTGACCATCCGCTGTTCATTGCAATGATTGCCGAACTGGCCAGTTGCGATAGTATCAAATATAGGGAAGATTGAATCGCCGGTCAGACCGCAGGTGAAACACGTCGTCGTCATAGGCGGGGGAATCGCGGGACTGGCCGGAGCGCATCGGCTGACGGAGTTGGCGCGCGCTCAGGGCGAGCCGCTCCAGGTAACATTGCTGGAACGCTCGGGCCGGTTGGGTGGACCGATACAAACCATGCACGAAAACGGGTTTGTAATCGAATGCGGCGCCGATTCCTTTATTTCCGAAAAACCGTGGGCGCTCGACCTCGCGCGCCGCCTGGGACTGGAAGATCAACTGGTTCCCACCGGCGAGGCGCGCCGCACGATGGTGGTGTGTCGCGGAAAGCTGATCGACGTTCCCGCCGGTTTCAATCTGCTTGCGCCGGTCGATCTGATGCCAATTCTCAAAAGCCCAATCCTGAGCCTGCGCGGGAAGCTGCGGCTCGTGCTTGAACCGATGCTTCCGCGTCGCGTCGCCAACTCCGATGAAAGCATCGCCGCGTTCGTCACCCGCAGGATGGGGCGCGAGGTGCTCGATCGGCTCGCGCAGCCGCTGGCGGCGGGAATTTATACGGGAGATCCGGCCGCTCTCAGCATCGAGGCAACCCTGCCGCGCTTCGCCGAACTGGAATGCCATTACGGCAGTGTCATCCGCGGTCTCAAGGCAGTCCAGAAGAAAATCGCGGCGCGCAGTGCGAGCGGCGCGCGCTGGAGTCTGTTTTTGAGCTTCAGGGACGGGATGCAGACGCTGGTCGACGCGTTGGCCCGCGCAGTGGGCAAGGCCGTGCGGCTCAACTGCGGCGCGGAGTCTCTGACGCTGCCCGCGCCTCAGGCGAGATGGCGGGTGGGACTGCGCGACGGCAGTGCGCTTGAAGCTGACGCGATTATCTGCGCGGCGCGCGCGAGCGATGCCGCGGCGTTAATGGAGTCGGTGGATCGGGAATTGGCCGAACGTCTGCAGCGGATCGTCTATTCCTCCGCCGCCGTGGTTAACCTCGCCTACAAACACTCGGATTTTGCGCATCCTCCGCGATGCTTCGGCTTTGTTGTGCCGGCGATGGAAGGACGAAAAATAATCGCCGGCTCATTCTCCAGCCTGAAATTCGCCGGCCGCGCGCCCGAGGGTTGCGTCCTGATGCGCGTATTCATGGGCGGCGTGCTGCAAAAGGAGATGATGGCGCTGGGCGATGATCAGATGGCCGCGACCGCGCGCGAGGAAATCGCCGCGCTGCTCGACGTCAGTGCCGATCCGATCCTGACGCGCGTGGCGCGCTGGCCCGATTCGATGCCGCAATACGGGCTCGGCCATCTGGACCGCGTTAGTGATATCGAGCAACGCAGCGCGGCCCTGCCCGGACTGACGCTGGCTGGCGCGGCATATCGGGGCGTCGGCGTGCCGGACTGCGTCCACAGCGGCGAAAAGGCCGCCGAAACAGTGTGGGCGTTTCTCCATCGGTCGCTGCGTCAGAGCGCGGCCTGACGCTGTGCGCCATGCGCGGCGAATCCACCAGCATGAAGCAGAATTGGGGCGATGCGCCGTGGCCGGCCGTGATCGCGCATGCCGACATGGACGCCTTTTACGCCGCGGTCGAGCAACTCGATAACCCCGCCCTGCGGGGCAAGGCCCTGATTGTCGGCGGCAGCAGTCGCCGCGGTGTTGTCACGTCGGCTTCGTATGAAGCGCGCGCGTATGGCGTGCGCGCCGCGATGCCCACGGCGCAGGCCCACAAGCTCTGCCCGCACGGAATTTTCGTTCCCGGCCGGATGGAGCGCTACGCCGAGATCGCGCGGGAGATCCGGTCCGCATTCGAAAGCTTTACACCCGTCGTCGAACCGCTGTCGCTCGATGAGGCGTTTCTCGATTTGACCGGAACGCAACGGCTGTTTGGATCGCCGCTCGAGGCCGGACGGGCAATCAAACGCGAGGTCCATCGCCGTACCGGTCTGGTGGTTTCGGTGGGAATCGCTCCGGTCAAGATGGCGGCCAAAATCCTCAGCGACCTCTCCAAGCCCGACGGCCTGCTGGTGCTCGGTCCGGGCCTGGTGCGCGAATTCCTTGAGCCGCTGCCGGTGGAGCGGCTATGGGGCGTGGGCCGGGTCACGCTCGCGCGCCTGAACCAGGCGGGAATCAGGAGTATCGGCGATCTGGCGCGCAGCGATCCTGCGATGTTGGCCGGCCGCTTCGGCTCGCTCGGCGCGCATTTGTTCGAACTGGCTAACGGCCGCGATCCGCGAGCTGTCGTCGCCGATTGGCAGCGCAAGTCCTATGGCGAGGAAAACACCTTCGAGCACGATCTGAAGCTCGACGCCGACCAACTGAGAACCACGCTGATTGCGCATGGCGAGGCGCTGGCGCGCCGGCTGCGCGCCGATCAGGTTCGCGCGCGCACGATCACGCTCAAGCTGAAACTGGCCCGGCCGCTGGGCGGCGGCCGTTATCCGCTGATCACGCGCAGTCAGTCGCTGCGGGGCGCCACCGATGACGGCGCGGAAATCACGCGCGTCGCGCTAGGCCTGCTCGCCCGGGTGGGACGCGACGAAAAGATCCGGCTGGCGGGAGTCCAGGTCCACAATCTGGAACGAAGCGAACCGGCCCAATTCGGCCTGTTCGGGCCCGAGCGCATCGCCGCCGCCAAACACGCCCGCCTCAACATAGCACTGGACCAGGTAACCGAACGCTTCGGCCACCGGGCAATCACCCGCGGCCTGGCCCGCGCCGAAAAAGCCGCCCCCAGCACGCGTATCAAGTGAACGCCAGACTGCTCAGGCTTGGCCCAGGATGAGGCCGCTCATGCCGGCGCTCACCAAGACGTGTTCCACGTTGGGCAACTGGTTGATGGCGGCGCCGCGGAGTTGACGCACCCCTTCGTTGATGTGGTTGAGCCCGTGGATGTAGGCCTCGCCGAGCAGGCCGCCGTGCGTGTTTACCGGCAGAGCGCCGCCGATTTCGATGTTGCCGTCTTTGATGAAGTCGCGCGCCTCGCCGCGGCCGCAGAAGCCGAATTCCTCCAGATGCATGAACACGATGGGGCTGAAGTGATCGTACAGCATTGCCGCCTGGATATCCCCGGGTCGCAGTCCTGATTGGGTCCAGAGCTTGGCGGCGATGTCGCCGATTTCCGCCATCCCGCAGATATCGTCATGGTAATAATCCGAAACGATGTCGCCGCCCCACAATGCGCTTTGCGCCGCCGCCACGATTCTTACCGGCTTATGGCGCAAGTCGCGTCCGCGCTCGCGGCTGGTGATCACGATCGCCACGCCGCCGTCGCTTTCCTGGCAGCAGTCGAGCAGGCGCAGCACCGGCTCGACGATCCATCGTGAATTCTGATGCTCCTCCAGCGTGATCGGACGCTGGTAGAAGTACGCATTGGGATTGTTGGCCGCATACTTGCGGCACGCCACTGAGTAAAGCCCGAAATCCTCGTTGGTCACGCCGTACACATGCATGTAGCGCTGGAAGTGCAGCGCAGCCCATTTGGCCGGTGTGTCCAAGCCGAACGGAATGTACCATCGCCACCAGTAGCTGCCGTTGGACGATACCGCCGCGGGGGCCTGGGGCAGGCCGAAGCGGCGGCCCGAGCGCTCGTTGAAGGCGCGGTAGATCAGCACCACGTTGGCCGCGCCGGAGGCGATTGCCGCCGCCGCGTGCAGCACCACCGCGCAGGTCGCCGCGCCCCCATACGGCGCACGCGAGTAGTACCGCAGCTCTTTGATACCCAGGCTGCGCACCAGCTCAAACTCGCCCGTGCTGTCCAGTGTGTACGTCACCATCCCGTCCACGTCGCACACGCTCAGACCGGCATCGTCGAGCGCGGCGAGTGAGGCTTCGGCGGCGAGCTGCAATTCACTGCGTCCGGAATTTCTGGAAAACTCGGTCTGGCCGATTCCGGCGATGACGGTGCGATCCCCCAGGCCGGTGCTCATGCCGACCCCTCCATCGGACGGAATTGGTGCAGCCGGACGCCGTCCTCGAATTCGGTGAAGAACACCTCCACCGCCATCCCGTTGCGAACCCGATCGGGCGCGACGCCGCATAAGTTGGAAACCAGCCGCGCCCCCTCTTCAAGTTCGATCAGTGCGACGATGACCGGATCGCCGTCTGACTCGATCGCGGTATGGCGCGGGATGACGTAGCTGTACACGGTTCCCCGTCCGCTTGCGCGTTCGATCCGAACTTCCAGGCTATGGCACCAGGGGCAGATCGGGCCCGGCGGATGGCGCAGCTTGCCGCAGCCTGCGCATCGCTGTAGCCGGATTTCGCCCTGTGCAACGCCGTCCCAGAAGAACTGGTCGTCGCGCACCGGCAGCGGAACTCTGCGCTTCATCGAGTTCGTGCCTCCTTGCCGGCCGTTGGTGCGGGCTGGCGCGGCGGGCGTTTGATCCCGACTCCCGCGCTGGGGTCGCGTCCGTCCAGTACGACTTTGCTGGCGCACAAATCGTCGATTTCCGCCGCCGCATAACCGAGCTCGGCGAGGATCTCGCGCGTGTTTTCGCCGCACAGCACGGCGGGGCCGCGAATCTTTCCCGGTGTTTCCGACAGATCGCAGAGCAAACCGGTCTCCTCGAGTTTGCCAACGTGCCGATGGTGATACGAAACGGTCCATCCCTTGCGCGCAAAGTCGGGATCGTCAAACAGTTGCTGGGAAAATGTGGGTGAGGAGATCTCGCACGGCACGCCGCGCCCATCGAGCAGCTCAAACCATTGGGCCGCCGGCCGCGTTTTGAAGATCGGCTCCAGGATCGCCGCCAGTTCACGATCGTGCTGCGCACGCGCCGCGGCGGTCCCAAAGCGTACATCCGTGCACAATTCGCTCTTGCCGATTGCCGCGCACAGTTGCGGCCAATGTTTTTGCTCGTACGCCGCAACGCATAGCCATCCATCGGCGGTTTCATAAAGGCGGTACAGGGCGGACAAGCCCGTCTGCATCCTATCCAGACGAGGACGCGGCGCCCCTTTGCCATCGGCGGTGACGTACGCATACGACGTGGTCAGCAGCGACGCGTTGATTATCGCCGCGTCCACCTTCTGACCCTCGCCAGTGCGCTCGCGATCGTACAGCGCCTGCACAATCGCGATCGCGGCCAGAAAGCCGTTGCCGGTATCGCCCAGCGAAGTCGGACTCCAAAACGGCGTCCCCCCGTCCGCGCAGCCGCCGTCTTCGTACTCGATCCCCGCCAGCGCCGCGCCGCTCTGATCGGTGCCCGGCAGCCGCAGGCGTGGGCCGCGATCGAAGCCGCGCGTATGACAATAGATGATGCGCGGGTTGATCTTGCGCAGGGTCTCGTAGTCCATCCCGATTCGTTCCGGCGCGCCGTAACGCATGTTGTGCGCGACCACGTCGGCTCGCTCCACCATCCGGTACACGATCGCGCGTCCACGCGGGTCTTTCAAATCGATCGCGATGCTGCGCTTGCCGCGGTTGACGGCGATCGCCATGTGGTTGGACCACCAGTAGCTGTCGTACATCGCGTTGACTTTGATCACGGACGCGCCCATGTCGGCGAGCATCCTGGGCCCGAACGGTCCCGCCACCGCGAGCCCCAGATCGATCACGGTCACGCCCTCCAGCGCGCTGCTCAGCGCGCGCCCGCCATGATGAATTGCCGCGCTATTGCCGCGCGCCGCTGAAGCGGCTTCGGCCCGCACTTCCTGCGTATGCTGACCGGGCCGCGGCGCCGGGCCTTTAATCTGGCCGGGGCTGCGATCCATCTGGTAGACGATGCCGACGTGGCGGATGCGCCCGAGTTGCGGATCTTCGACTTCAGCCACGCAGCCGTCGGCGAGTAGCGCGGGATCCTGCAAGGCTTCTTCCGGCGTGCGAACCGGCTGCAGTCCGACATCGAGCCGCGCGCCGAAACGCACCCAGTCCTCGGCGGTGAACTTGCTGAACGCTTCGGTCATCAACGGATAGTAGTAGAAGAGGATCGACAGCTCCTCGGGTTCCATCCCGATGCGCGCCGGATGGTCCCGGTTGCGCGGAATTTCCGCAAGATCGTCCAAACGATCCGATTTGGCCGCTTCCACCACGGCGAACGGATTGATCGGCCATTGATGGACCCAGCGGCCGCCGCGGCATTGCATCAGCCCCTTGGGCGAGCGCCGATCCATCACCCAGGTGCGGTAGCTGGCGGCGTCGGGATTTTCGACCCGCGCCCAGCCGGCGACGCAGCAGGCCATCGCGCCCTGAAGCAGCGACGTTTCGACCAACTGACCGCGTCCGGTAATTTCGCGCGCGCGCAGCGCCGAACTGATTCCAAGCGTGGCGAGGTAGCATGCGGCGATGCTGGGGAACGGCGAATAGATGAACAGCGGTCCCTCGCGCTGGGCGCCTTGCGCGCATCCGGGCGGCGGCTCGAGCTCGGGATTGGGCCCGAGCCGGCCCAGCAAGTGGTCCATCGGCGTGCCGGGCCACCCGCGCTGCTCCCATTGCAGACCCGCGCGCGCAGCCACCAAAGCGTCGTAGCCCGGGCGAGTGCTGTGGCGGTTGTCGCGGCCATAGCCGGTAATCGAGCAGTAGATAAGCCGAGGATTGAGCGGATGGAGCGCGGCGTAATCGATTCCCAGCCGCCGCGTCACCCCCGGCCGGAAGCTTTCCACCAACACATCCGCGCTGCGCGCGAGATCGAGCAGGCATTGGCGATCGGTGTCGCGCTTGAGATCGAGGATTGCGCTGCGCTTGCCCCGGTTCCATACCCGATATCCGGACGGCGAGCCGAACGGGTCGCCGCCGGGCCGCTCGATCCGGGTGACCCTCGCGCCATGATCGGCAAGCATCATGGTGGCCATCGGCCCGGCGATTCCCCAGGACAGATCGAGCACCTTGAGTCCGTCAAGTACGCCAGTCATCTGCTTTCTCCCAAGGCCTACAAGCCGTAGATCCGCGCCGCGTTGCCGCACACCATCTGGTAGCGCTCCTGCGCCGGCACCCCCTGGAATTGACGGTCCACGATCTCACGCGAGCGCGGCCACGAAGTCGCCGGATGCGGATAGTCGGTTGACCACATGATGTTGTCCAGGCCGATCTCATGGCGCATCCGCACGCCGCGGGCGTCATCGACGAAAGTCAGAAAGAAATTGCGATGGAAGTAGAAGCTGGGGAGCTCCTTGAGTCCCGGAAAATCGTATGGGCCCTGAGCAAAGCTGTCGAGCACGTCGAGCTGGAAGGGAATCCAGGCCAGTCCCGGCTCGACCAGCACGATCCTGAGATTGGGGAAGCGCTCCAGCGTGCCGGTCAGGATCCAGAAGCCGAGCGTTTCGGCCAGCGCGGTGCATGGCAGCGAATTGTGGATGCCTTTTTGCGGAGTGGGATCGCGCAGGTACACGTCGCCCAACGATGATTTGACTTCCAGATGATGGCTGATCGGAATCCCGGCTTCCTGCAAAACCGACCACAGCGGATCGTAGCGATGGTCGTGATAGTCGGGCAGGCCCAAATCGGCGGGGAAGCTGGGAAGCTGGACCGAGCGCGCACCCTGACGGGCCAGCCGCTCCACTTCCTTCACCGCGTAATCGATATCGATCAGCGGAATCTGGTAGGAGACCAGCAAACGGCGCGGATTTGCGGAGGCGAAATCGACCAGCGTGTCGTTGAAGGCCTGGAACGCCTCGCGCCAGCATCCCTTCATCTTGTGGTAAATGCGGAAGCCGCCAACCTCGCAGTAGAGCACTTCGGCGTCAACGCCGTCGCGGTCCATGTCCTTGAGACGTTCGTGGGGATCGTAATGGCCGGGGCGGCCCCACGCCTCGTGCGTGAACTTGCGCGCCAGCTCCGTCCGCTCCTTGCCGAACTTCTGCGCAATCGCGCGCTGCTCGGCGCTGATGACGTCGTCGTATTCGCCGTGATACCTGCTGGCCAGATGCTGCTTGACGGCATCGTGCGTGGTCTGCACGTGCGAATCCGAGGAGATCAGCCGTTGGTCTGTCATCGGACTTAAAGCCTCCTAGCCGCACGGATAGTGCGTGAATTTTCAAGTCTGATCCGCCGAGTGCGGATTGACGAATGCGCGATCGATTAACGCATGGACCTGTGAGGCCGGCGCTATCCGATCGATATCGACATTGCGTTTGCTTGCCAGCTCATAAATCCAGTGGGAGATGTACGCGCTGATGATGTTGGCGAAGATCGAGCTGTGAACCATCGCGTCGCCCTGGATCAGTTCGCCGGCCGCCATCCCGTTGCGAAACACCCGCGCCACAATTTCCAGCGCCTCGCGGTACCATTGGGAGCCTTGCTCGGCCGAAGTAAAATGCAGCGCCCACGAGCGCACGCGCCAGAGCTGGTCGAAGAGCTTGTAGAATTTCGGATGGCTGCGGAAATAGCCGAATTGGGCGTCAAAGATGCGATGGAGTTTTGCGGGTGCGCTGCCCGCGCCGGCGGCGGCGTCGCGCATGGTTTGTAAAAACGCGTCCGTATGGCGCTCGAAGACCGCGGCGAGCAACTCGTCCTTGCCGTCGAAAAACATATAGACGGCGCCGACCGAGAATTCGGCCATTTCGGCGATTTCCTTAATCGTCGCGTTCAGGCCTTTTTCGGAAAAGGCATCCTCGGCGGCGTCGAGAATATGCGCCCGCGAGATTTCATTCTGCCGTTCGCGCCGGATCACCCGCAGGCTGCCGCGGCGGGAACCTTTGGCCACGCTTCTCACGAAGAGCTATTTACCAGAGTGAACGGTGATTCACAAGACCGAAGCTCCATTTGCAAATATGAGCGCCGGTTTTGTCTCAGCCTGTTCGCGGTGCCGATTGAGATTTAAGGACGGGCGTTTTAAGGCTGTGGTCAATGCCGGAGGCGACGGCTTTGGAAATGATTCGAGCTGGTCTGAAAACAGGCCATCGAGCTTTCCCGATGCGTTTCTCCCGGCTGACCGGAACCCGCTACGGTATGTGCGCGGCGTAGTCCGTGCCGATGTGGCCTTCGCGTTCCAGTTCCTCGTACTCCTGATCTGAGTAGCCGAGCAATTGTTTGTATATGTATTCGTTGTGCTCGCCCAGACGGACGGGTGGATGGCGCATCTGGATTGGCGTTTCCGACAGCTTCCAGGCGGGGCCGGGATACAGATGCTCTCCGCAGTCGGCCTGCTCTATTGGCACAAAAAAGCCGCGCGCCTTAAGATGCGGATCCTCATAGGCGTCGGCGTCGTCCATGACGGGTCCGGCGGGGACGCCGTGGTGCTGCAGGATCGCCGCGGCTGCGCGATGCTCATATTGCAGGGTCCAGCGCTCGATCAGCGGATCGAGCTCGTCCTGGTTGCGGATGCGATCGCATACGGTGCCGAAGCGCCGGTCGTTGCACCAGAGTGGATTTCCGGCTGCCTGGATAAAGCCGCGCCAGTGCTCGTCGGTGGCGATCGTGATGGCGACCCAGCGGTCATCGCCTTTGCAGCGATATACTCCCTGCACGGCGTCGCGGTCGCGATTACCGAGACTTTCCTGCACGCGCCCGTTCATCGTGTAGTCCATCACGATATGGCCGATGTCGTTGAGGAAACTCTCGACCATCGACACGTCAACCAGTTCGCCCCTGCCCGTGCGGCGGCGCCGGATCAGCGCCATCAGGCATCCGATGGCGGCGTTCATCCCGCCCGCATGGTCGGAGGGCACGGCCCAGGAATTGTGGCTCGGATCGCGATCGCGGTAGCGGCCCAACAGGTCATGGCCGCAGAACGATTCGGTCTGAAGGCCGAAGGCGCGATAGTCGCGATACGGTCCGGTTTGGCCGAAGGAGGACAGGCGCACGAAAATGATGTCAGGCCGGATGCCGCACAGCCATTCGTAGGTGATTCCCATGCGCTCCAGCGAGCTGGGAGTGTTGTTTTCGATGATGGCGTCGCTGATGCGGACGAGGCGAGCGAACACTTCACGGCCTGAGGGCTTGCGCAAATCGACCGTCATCCCCAGCTTGTTGCGGGCCATGTAGTTGAAAAACGGGTAGCGGTTCCAGGGGCGCTCGCCGGGGTCACGATCGTTGGGATATCCACCCGACGTGGTGATCCACTGTTTGGCCAGTTCACGAGTAGGACGCGCGAGCACGCCACGCGTCAGGTGGGGAAAAACCTGGGTGGTCTCGACCCGTATGACTTCGGCGCCCATGTCCCCCAGCACCATCGTGCTGTATGGAATGGCGGCAACGACACCGAGGTCAAGAATCCGAATACCCTGCAATGGCAACCGTTTCATTCGCAGAAAACTCCCTGTGGCGGCTCAGATCACCGCGTTGGCGCTGAGCGCGGCAAGGTCGGCGGCGGTGTAGCCGAGTCCGCCGAAAATTTCCGCATTGTGCTGTCCGAGCATCGGCGCCGGCCGGCGAATCACATATGCGGTCTGATTCATCTTGAACGGTGCTCCCGGATAGATCAGGCGCCCCGCCAACGGATGATCGATGCCGACGAAGAAGTCTCGCTGCATCAGTTGCTCATCGCCGGCCAAATCGGCAACGGTGTTGAGCGGTGCGCAGGGCACACCGCCCTCCTGAAATCGCTGGGTCAGCTCGCGCTTGGTTCGGGTGATGACCCACGGACGCCAATGCCGATTAAATCGCTCAGTTATCATGGGGTCGCGCACGGGCGGCTTAAAGCTCGGATCCTTGATCCAGTCTTCTCCTACCGCCCGGACGAAGGCGTCCCAGCGATCGATGCCGACGAGGATCTCGAAGAGTCCGTCCGCGCATTGATTCATAAACGGCGGCGGATCGAGCACGCGGGCGGCTGGCTGGCGGCGCAGCCGATCACCGCAGTATTGGTAAGCAACCAGCGCGACGCCGCGCCGATCGGGCGCCGCAGCCAGCACTTCCATGATCGACAAGTCGATGTGCTGGCCGCGGCCGGAAAGTTGCGCGCCGAAATAAACGGACAGCGTCGCCAGACAGGCAGCCTGGCCGGCCAGATGCAGGTTGAGCTTGTTCGCCACCCCAGCCGGTTCCGCATCGGGCGATCCCGTCCCCCACATCTCGTGACCCATCGCGTAGAGCACCAGTTCCGAGGCGCTCCAGTCGCGATACGGCCCGCTCTGGCCGAAGTTGCTGATCGAGGTCATTACCAGGCGCGGATTGAGTTGGCGAAGAGTTGCGTAATCCAGGCCGAGCGAAGTCATCATCCCGGCGCGAAAACTCTCGACCAGGATATCCACCCGGCTTGCCAGCTTTAGAAATATCTCGCGCCCGGTGCCCGATTTGAGATCGAGGGTGAGGCCGCGCTTGTTGGTATTGAGATGCAGGAACAAGCCGCTGCGCTCCGGATGGGGAATGTCGCCGGCAAACGGACCAATCCAGCGGGCGGGGTCGCCGCGCCCCGGCTGTTCGATCTTAATTACATCGGCGCCGTAATCGGCGAGCAGTTTGGTGCACATCGGCCCGGCCACGTGGCGGGTCAGGTCCAGGACCCGCACTCCTGCGAGCGGCTGATTGGAAAGATCCACGATGACGCACCTCGTCAAGCCGCGCCTATCCCGAGCACGCGCGGCCGTCTCCTTTGTAGCGCAGATTCGATGCGGTTGCGCAAGGGTGTTCGCGCCCGCGTTTGCCGAAAATTGTAGCGGGTCGAGAAAGGCGTCGCGCGTGCCCATACGGGCCCGCCACGGTTGTCCCGCTTCGGGCTTGGCGCGAGCGGCCATGCTGCGTGTAGGATGGCTTGCGCAAATCAGAGGTCGCGGGCGCGAAGGGTGACCCAATGAACCGTATAAAAGCCGTGATGACGCGTCTTGCCAATTGGGGACGCTTGCGATGGGTGCGGATAACGGCATGGGTTGTGGCGGCAGCGTTAGCCATCTTCACGCTGGGCGGATTCGTCGGCGTCCCCCTGCTGATCCACCATATTGTCAGCGGCAGCCTGTCTGCATCGCTGCACCGGCGGGCGAGCGTCGGCAAAGTCCGTTTCAACCCCTATACGCTGTGCCTGAGCGCCGATGCTCTGCGGATTAACGAGCGCGGCAGCCAGGAGCGTTTCGCCGAAATCGGGAAGCTGCGGGTCAAGGCGTCGTGGAGTTCGCTGTACCGGCTCGCGCCGGTCATCCAGGAAATGACGATCGAGCGCCCCGAACTGCATGTGGTGCGCACGCCGGATCAGCGCTTCAATTTCTCCGATCTGATCGAAGGTCAGACCAAGACGCCCGCGCCACAACCGACGTCGGCGCCGCGGCGGTCGCGCTTCTCGATCTCGAACATACTGGTCAGCGACGGGCAGGTCCGATTCGACGACCAGGCGTTTCACGAACATCACACCATCGAGCAGATCGAGGTGGGGATACCATTTATTGCCAATCTGCCCGCCGACGTCGAGATTTATGTCCAGCCGCTGGTGCGGATGGTAGTCGACGGCAGCCCATTTCGCCTGGAGGGGATGGCCAAGCCGTTTGCCGCGGTGCCCGATTCGATGCTCGATCTGAAACTTAAAAATCTGAACCTGACGCGAATCGGCGCCTATCTCACCCACCTGGTTCCCGTCAAAATTCCGCAGGGAACTCTGTCAACCAAATTACAGGTGCATTTTCTGCAGCCTCGCAGCGGACCGGTCGTGCATCTGTCCGGATCGATCCGGGTGGACAAGCTTGATGTGCGCGACGCCGGCAACGCGCCGCTGGTCAGCTTCAACTCCGCGACGATACCGCTGAGGCAGGTCGATCCGCTCAACCGCGTCGCCATTCTGGGCGATGTCGCGATCGACGGTTTGCGCTCCGGACTGGTACGAAATCGCGGCGGCAGGACCAACTTCAGCAGCCTGACCGCCCCCTCCGGCGGTTCCGGTACGTCAGTGGGCGCGCAACCGCAAAGCGCGCCGCTTCATCTGGTCGTGCGCTCCTTCGATCTAACAAACAGCGAGTTTACGGTGCGCGACAATACTACCGCCTCACCCGTCACGCTGGTGCTCAAGGGTGTGAATATCGGATTCAAAAATTTCGATACCAACAAGCAGGCGGCCCCGGCTTCATTCGAGATCCAGGCGGGCATCGGGCAGGGTTCGATCAAGCTCAATGGCACGTTTGATTTGCCGCATTCAAGCGTCGCGAGCACGGCCGCATTGGACAAGATCGACCTTGTCCCCTTGCAGGCTTACGCGCAGCCGTTTTGGGCCGGCACGCTTGCCTCAGGCAAGCTGAGCGCACAGACGATTGTGCAGGCGGAGCTGGCCGGCGGCCGGTTTGAGGCGTTAATCAAGCCGAGTAGTGTTGCGCTCGACGGTGTGGAATTGCGGGCGCCCGGCGAGGTGCAGAAGCCCGTGCAATTCGACCATCTCGTAGTCACATTGAATCAGGTCGATTTGAACGCTCGCCGCGCGGACGTCAAAGAGGTTCGATTGGACAAGCTGCGCCTGTTCGCACAGCGCAGCCGCGACGGCGCGCTCAGCCTGACTTCCTTTCTGCGCCCGCCGCCGGCTTTGCAGGTTCCGGCCGCCGTGCCCAGCGATGCCAAACAGACACAACCGCCGGGCGGTGGGGCCGGAGTTCAGCATCAGCCGGTGATGTCAATTCCAGGGTCCGGGGGCAGTGCCGGCGCGGCAGCACCCGGATGGCAATATCAAATCGGATCGGTAGCGATCGAGAACGTCGAAACTGAGGTTGAAGACGACAGCGGACCCGGCCCGATTCATATCCAGGTCGCGCCGCTGAATATTCATGTGAAGAATGTGTCGAGCGATTTCAGCAAGGCATTTGGCGTCGAGGCCGACGGCATTTTGAAGCCGCAGGGAAAATTCAAGGCCGAGGGGACCGCCGCCGTCAAGCCGCTCGCGGCGAAGATCCATATTGTGACGAATCGACTGGATTTAACTCCGGCAGGTGTATATGTCGCCAGCCTGGTCAATGCCAAGATCACCCGCGCGGCTTTGACCATGAACGGCGACCTGAATCTGGCTCGCGCGCAAGATAATTTGCGCGTCGGTTACCGCGGCGATGTGATGGTCGGGGATGTGCGCGTGCATGATGCGACAACGAAGCAGAGGTTCCTGCGCTGGAAAGTGCTGCGCGCCTCGCGCATCGAAGCGCAAATCGGAGACAGGCGTCCGCGCGTTAAAATCGGCGAGCTGACGCTGGCGGATTTCTACACGCGTCTGATTCTGAGCAGCGCGGGCAAGCTGAACCTGCGCGACATAACCGGGAATGCCAAAGGGACCCCGGCGGCCGCAGCGCCCAAAAAATCGGCCGCTCCCGCGCAAGCGGCATCGAGCAAAACCCCGGCGCCGTTTCCCGCCGATATCAGCCTTGGCCGGATCTTGTTGCAGGGCGGTTCGGTCAACTACACGGACAACTTTATCAAGCCGCACTACTCCGCCAACCTCACTCACATCGCGGGCAGAATCGGGGCCTTCAGCACCGGCTCGACCCGTCCCGCTGACGTAAAACTGCGCGGCGAGATCAATTCCAGCGCGCCGCTCGACATTACTGGATCGATCAGCCCGCTGGCGCCCGAGGCTTTCGTTGATATCAAGGGCGAGGCTAACGGCGTGGAACTGACCAATCTCAGTCCTTACTCCGCCAAGTACACCGGCTATCCGATTACCAAAGGCACGCTTAACGTCAATGTCCACTACCTGCTGCAAAACCGGCAGTTGACCGCCACCAATCACCTGTTTCTGAGCCAGCTTACTTTCGGCCCGAAGGTGAACAGCCCCAGCGCGATTAATCTGCCGATCGCGCTGGCCGTTGACCTGCTGAAGAACCCGCACGGTGAAATCAACTTGACGATACCGGTGTCCGGCTCGCTCAACGACCCGCAGTTCAATATTGGCGCCCTGATCCTCAAGGTGGTGACCAACCTGGTCATGAAGGTGGTCACCTCGCCGTTCTCGGTGCTCGCTTCCATCGCGGGGAGCAGCGCCCACCAACAGTTGAATCAGGTGGATTTCCCGCCGGGACTGGCCACGCTCACGCCCGACAGCATCAGCCGGCTGTCCACTTTGGCCAAAGCGATGGAGAATCGGCCCGCGCTGCGCCTGAATATTACCGGATGGGTCGATCCCGCGGTGGACCGCCCTGGCCTGCGCGAGGTGATGGTCGAGCGGCTGATCAAAAAGCAAAAGCTCGACGCGCTTGGAGAGCGAGGCGAGATCGCCAGTCTCTCCAGCGTAACGCTGGCGCCCGGCGAGTACGACAAGTACCTGAAGATCGCTTACAAAAAGGCCAAATTCGACAAGCCGCGTGATTTTCTGGGCCTGGACAAGTCGCTGCCGCCGGACCAGATGAAAAAGCTGCTGCTGGCCCACACCAAGGTTACCGATAATGACCTCAAAAGATTGGCCACGGACAGGGCGGTGGCGGTTAGAAAATACCTGGGAGAAAGGATCGATCCGGGGCGCCTGGCGGTGACCACGCCCGATATCAGCGAGCAGGGACAAAACAAGGGCGCGCGCGTGGAGCTGTCGATTCGGTGATTGATACCGAACGCCCACGTGGACTCGCGAATGGAGGCCGGCGCAGACCGACGTATGTATGGGAGACAGGCGGGCGCGATTTTGCTATTTGCAGATCGCAGTCAAGCTAAATCCGCTAAGGACACCAGGCCGCATGATGGGTCCCATTGAGGAGGTGCGACGATGCATTTGATGTATTTCACCGAACAGCCGATGTCGACCTATCCGTCCGCCGAAGGCGATCGATACGGCTATACCGCTTTGCTTCTGCCCAACAAATTTTTCGACCCGATTGCTGGCAGTCGGCTCTATAATGAGCGGCTGGAAGAATACCATTACGTCGAGGAATGCGGCTGGGACGGGATCATGCTCAACGAGCATCACAACGCGCCCTTCTGCATGCAGGCCAAGTGCAACATCTTCGCGACCGCAATCGCGGCAACCACCAAACGCGTCAAAATCGTGCTGCTCGGCAATCCTTTGCCCGTGGCCGACAATCCGGTGCGGCTGGCCGAGGAACTGGCGATGATCGACCTGCTCTCCAAGGGCCGGCTGGTTCCGGGAATCGTGCGGGGTGGCGGTGTCGAGGCATTCGCCAGCAACACCAATCCCGCCTTCAACCGCGAGCGCTTTGAAGAAGCCCACGACCTGATCATAAAAACCTGGACCAAACCCGGACCGTGGCGATGGGAGGGCAATCACTATCAGTTCCGCGTCGTCAATCCGTGGGTGATCCCGATGCAAAAACCGCATCCGCGCATCTGGGTGCCCGGCGTTTCCAGCCGCGAGACCGTCGTCTGGTGCGCCGAGCACGGTTATCCGTATATCGGACTTAACCTGCCCACTGACATGGCCAAGCAGGTGATCAAATTGTTTGACGACACCGCGCGCGAGCATGGCTATGAGGGCGGCTCGGCATACCGCGGCGCTTTGTTGCAGGTGCGCGTCGATGAAACGGAGGAGAAGGCGCTCAGGAACGCCCGCCAGTTCATGTGGATGCAGGGCGAGTTCACCGGCCTGACCCATCCGGTGTGGGCGGCGCCGTCCGGATACCTGGGCGAATGGGCGCGCCGGCCGATGGCTGAACTGCGGGCCGGCTATCGCAGCAAACAGCGCAAGAGCGGCGACAATCGATCCGACTTCGAGGCCCGCATCGCCAACGGCACGCTGATCGCCGGAACGCCGAAGCAGGTGATTGAAAAGCTGCGCATCCGCCTGGAGGAAACCCGCTGCTCGATCCTCGCGTTATGGTGCAACGATGGCGCGATCGACCATAAAGATTCGCTCAGCGGTATCCGCCTGATGGGGCAGGAAGTGCTGCCTGCGCTGCGCGAGATCGCGAAGTCCCTGGATATTGGCGATCCATTTGAAATTCCGGTCAGCCGTCAATACGCCAACGAAAAATGGGAGATTCCCCAGCAGGAACGGGCGGCGAGCGCCTGAACTCCGCGTAACGAATGCCGCGGTCGCATCGCGGCCGCGGCAGCAACCGCTTACTCCTGCAGGGGAAGGCGGGCGGTTTCCGCCAGGCTTTTGAACGAACAGCGCCGAGACCATTACGGCGCCGATCAGGTGTAACGGCGGCGACATATCGTTCTGTGTGCGCTGGATCAGGTACGTCGCGACCATCAGGGTCGTGCCGCTCAGCGGCGCCATGCAGAGATTGTGACTCACGCCCACGCCGCTGCATCGCACATGACGAGCAAACACGCCTGGGCCCGACCCCATCATCACGCCCGCATATGCGCCAAAGCTCCCATACGCGCTTATCAGGCCGCGCTGATTCTGGCGGCATCGTTCGCTCAAAAAACCACCGAGGTAGTAAACTCACGATCGTTTGCTAACGATAATCAATGTTCAGGCAGATCAATAGGAAAAACGGATTTCCTCTCCAATTGGGGGAGGATTGCATACCGGTGGCAACGCTGTCCGGTTGGATAGCTAACAATACCTGGTGCGTCTGAGTATTGAATTGAATTACTTCCTGGGCAGGCACTCCACCTGCGGATTGTATTCCTCAATTAGCGCATTGGTCGCGCTCCTGATCCGGTTCGAATTGTTCAAGTATTCGGCCAACACATCGCTGCGTATATCGGGCTGCGCCTTGGAAAGGGCTGCCAGGCGGTCGGCGAGATAAGAATCGGGGAAGTCGCTCAGCGCCACCATGCTGACGGGCCACGGGCTCAGTTGCTGCGTTCCGGTCAGACCAAGGGTAAATATACTTTTGTATTCGAGCGCCTGAATAATCTGGTTTTGGTTCAGACGTCCGATAAACAGCCACTTCTGATTCAGACTTGGCACAAGGAAGGGCGGATCGGGAGTCTGGAACATGCACTGCTCCTGAATTATGGAAGCGCGGATGCGGTCGCTGTCGGTCAAAAGGGCGGCCGGGCTGACGAACAGGAATTTAGTGGAACGGCCGACAAAGTCGAAGGTCGAAGGTGGCGGCGCGGCGGCGCCTATCACCACGTCGGGATTCGAGTTTGAGACCGCACCGCCGCCCATCAGGGGCAACGCAGCACAACCGCCCAGAAAAATTGCGGAAAGCAAAAACGCCAAGCGTCCGAGCATAAAACGTGCTCCTTGGTAGTTAGCCACCGGGTTCCTTGCTCCAGAAACAGGCGCAAAATGCATGCCTCAAAGCAGGGTTCACCAGACTGCGCCAATTTCAGGCCGAAGCGGGCGCGACTCGATCGATCCATTGCGCACGTATGAAAAATGTTCCCGAGTGAGGTTGAAGCGAACTGCGCGTCTTTACAGTTGCGTGGTTTTCGATAAATAGAGCTGCGAGATCGCAAAGTTCTCAGCGCGCGGGCAAGGAGTTAACGATGGCCATCGATATCTCTGTTGACGACCCTGTACAGAATGCGTTTGAAACCCGGTCGCTGGAAATTTTCCGAACTCCCGAAGTGCAGCGGGAGCTGGAAACGGCGCGCAAATTGTTCGCCGCCGATCCCTTTGCGCAAACGCCCTCGGGACGTTCGACGCTGGAACGATCGGCAAGTGAAGCGGTGCTCGGAGCTCTGGACTGGATCGTAAACGGCGATGCGTCGCGCCCGGCTTTCGTATGGGTTCAGACCCCGCCGCATAAATGGTTTGGCGTGGATTTCCCGGGCAATCGATGGGGAATCGACAATCCCGACAATCTTTATGCCACCGCTGCTTTGGACGGCGCCTCGCGTTACGTCGTTACGGGCAGGATCCGGCGTCCCGCTCCCGCCGAGTGCACCTTGACGGTCATGGGGCGGGGCGGGCCGTATCCTGCCGCCTTCCCGCACAGCAACGCCTATCTGGACCTGGACGACATCGATATCAGCGGCAACGATGAATTCGAAGTGACGATCGACTCGAGCCCGGCCGGCGGGCGGCGCAATCACCTGCAGTCGCGTCCGGAATCGATGGCGCTGCTGCTGCGGCCGAGCCTGGGAGATTGGACCATCGAAACACCGCCGCTGATCACGATCGAGCGCGTTGCAGGACCGCCGATTCGTGCGGCAAGCAAAAGCGAGCTGGTGAGCAAGGCGGTGGAAAAGTTGCGCGCATTCATTCCTGCGATCCTGGAGTTCAATCGCAAAGCCTGTTATCGCCTGGCGCCGAATCAGCTTACGCTCCCTTCGCCCACTCCCGGCGGTCTGCTGACCCAAATCACGAGCTTCGGCAATTTCGAGATCGCCAACGATGAGGCACTGGTGATGAGGATCGACCCGATCGGCGCGCGCTATGTCGGATTTCAGCTGTTCGATCATTGGATGGTCGGCATGGAATACATCGCCGCGACCGGATCCATGAACCACGCGCAGGCCGCGCCGGATGACGACGGCGCATACACGCTGGTGATCTCGCCGGTCGATCCTGGCGTGTACAACTGGGTTGACACGCAGCGCCTCAACAGCGGGGGAATGCTGATTCGATGGCAGGCGCTGCCGCATCCGCCGCAACAACAAAACCGCTCCATTGCGCAAACCCGGCTGATCAAGCTGTCCGAACTCGAATCGGTACTTGCGCCGCGGACGCGGATGGCCGACGCGCAGGAGCGGCGCCGGCAAATCGAGCGGCGCGAGCGCGGGTTTGCCCGGCGCATCGGCCAACTGCGCCGCTAAAAATGAATCTCCCGCGGTTCCCGGCAAGGCCGCAAAATCGGTACGTGTCGGACGGTCGAAGCGTCGGCAATCCCGCGGATTGTCCGGATTGGAATTGCCGACATAAATATACTATCACCCGTCGCCAATGATGGAGGATTCATGCCCACTGGTTCCCCGATGCTGACCGGCTATCGCGTTTTGGATATGACCCAGTATGTTGCAGGGCCGACCTGCTGCCGGATGCTGGCGGAACTGGGCGCGGAAGTCATCAAAGTGGAGTTCGCGCCCGAGGGAGATCGCACGCGCACCAGCGGCTTCAAGCCGCTTGATCCGCGGATGGCCGATGTCACGCAGAGCACCTACTTCTTCCAGCAGAACCATTCCAAGAAGAGCCTCGCGCTCAATTGGAATCTGCCGCGCTCACGCGAGTTGTTGCGCTCGATCGTGCCCAAAATCGACATCCTGGTCGAAGCCTTCACGCCGGGGGTGATGACCCGGGCCGGTATGGGTTATGAGGATTTAAGAAAGATACATCCGGGCCTGATTATGTGCTCGATTTCGCTGGCTGGGCAGAGCGGACCGCTCAGCGGCAAACCCGGCTTTGACTACATCGGTTCAGCGTATGCCGGTATTTCCGACCTGTTGGGCGAGCCCGGCCGTCCCCCGGTTCATCAGGGAACCTCGATCGGCGACAGCTTATGCGGAATGACGGCGGCAACCGCGGTTTTGGCGGCATTGATCCATCGCGAGCACACCGGCGAGGGACAATACATTGATGCGGCGTTGATCGATACTTACTTCCATACACATCAAAACAGTATTCCGCGCATTACATTACAGGGTGGAAGATTCGTTCCCGAACGCAGCGGCCGGTTCCATCCCGAGGGCAGCGGCGGCGCGTACCGCTATCGGGGCGATCACTGGATTTACCTGATCGCCACCGAGCATCGATGGCCCGATCTGGCACGCGCGCTGGGCGCTCCCCAATGGCTGGAGGACCCCCGCTTCAAAACGCGCCGCGACCGGCGAATCAACGGCGAGGCCCTGGCCGCTGAAATCGAAGAACGTTTGAGCCGTTTCCCGACCCGCGAGGCGGCAATCGCGGCGTTGGAACAGGCGCGAGTCCCATGCGCGCCAATCCTGAAATTGAACGAAGCCATTGCGCATCCGCATCTGCGCCAGCGCGGCACCGTGCGCAGGGTGAAAGATCCCTTTATCGGCGAATTCGATATTCCGGGAATGCCGGTAAAACTTTCCCGATGGCCGCCCAAAGAGAAACTGGCGGCTTCATTACTGGGTCAAGATAACAGCACCGTACTGAAGGATCTGCTGGGAATGAGCAATGAGCAGATCGACCTGCTATATGCGCAGGGCGTGCTGGTCAGGGATCCGAAAATCGAATTGCTCAAGCGGAAATAAAAACCTCTTCCGCACTGGCGTGCGGGAGAGGACCGCGTCGAGGCGAAGGACGGCGCGCCGGGGCGGGCATGAATCGCGGGCACGTACCCAGCGCTATCACCCCTTTTGGGCGGCCAGCTTAAAACCGGGCTTTCGGAACGGGTAAGCCCGGGATGTCACAGCGGGCTTTGAAAATCGAGCCAGTACCGCCTTTGCCGGTTCGGGTGTCGCCGGTCACGACGTACAGGTCCCGGAGGTCGGGGCCGGCGAAGACCACGCTCAGCACCAGTTTGCCCGGGACGGGAATGCGTTGATCGATGGTGCCGTCGGGCCGGAAACGCACGACCTCATCGCCCATCGGCGCCGCCACCAGGACGTTGCCTGCCGCGTCGACCGCCAGGCCGTCGGGTACCCCCACGGGCATCCTGGCAAACAGGCGCCGATCCTTGAGGCTCCGGTCCGGCATCACGTCATAGACCCAAACCCCGGTCATCGAATCGGCATGGTAAAGCAGCTTGTTGTCGGGGCTGAAGCCGAGACCGTTGTTGATGTCGATCGGCTCCCACAGCAGAGTCACCTTGTTGGGCGGATCAATTCGGTAGAGCGCTCCCGGCACGCACTTCTGGCCCGGACCCGGATCCCACAGCAGCGAACCCGCCAGCACGCTGCCTTGCGCATCGACCGTCATGTCATTGAAGCGGCTGATCGGCTTGCCTTCGAACTCGGTCAGCAGGTCGCGGATTTTACCCGTGCGTTCGTCCCACAGTGCGACGCCGGGTCCGGTCATCACCAGCCCGCCGCCTTCGTTGAACGCCATCCCGCCGACGTGATTGCGGTCTGGGATCAATGTTTCGATTTGGCCGTCGGGGTTGCGCCGGTAAACGCCGCCGAATTTGGCGTCGCTGAAGTAGATGCGGCCCTGTTCGTCAACGCGCGGTGCTTCGGTCATTCCAAAGCCGGTTGCCAACTTTTCAAATTCCATGTGCCTTGCTCCCGCGATGAAGAAAACGGCGCGAAAAGGTGCTCTCGCGCTGGGCTTGATTAACTGCGCCAGAAGTCGATCCTCACCCTGCCCTTTCCCTGATCAGGCAGAGGGCAAAGAAAACGACGGGGAGAGCCGGAACAAACGCACGCCGATCAAATCACGCCTTCCTGCTCCAATTGCGCGCGTTGCTCCTTGGACATTTTCAACAACTCGCCATAGACGTAGTCATTGTCTTCGCCGTAGCAGGGTGATGCGCGTCCGATCGGCCCGCCCTGATCGACCGTGGCCCTGGTGAAATGGAAGGGCACGTCCTTGATCGGCCAGGTTCCCACCTCTGCGTTGGGCAGCGGAATCAGCCACTTCAGGTGCTTAAGCTGCGGGTCACGCTCGACCCGATCCTGACTGGTCTGGCAAACACCCGCGGCGATTCCCGCTTTCTGCAAGCGATCCTGAAGCGCGAACGGCTCCTGGCTGCGCGTCCATTCGCTGATACGGGCGTCGAGTTCGTCCTGATTAATGATACGCGTGGCCAGCGTGGCGAATTTAGGATCGCGCGCCCATGCGGGAGTTCCCATCTCAGCGACCAATGCGCGCCATTCGGCGTCGCTGCTCACCGCGATCGCGATCCATCGATCGGCGCCTTCGCATCGGTACGCGCCGTGCGGCGCCGCCGGCTTATACGGCGCCCGATTGCCGGTCCGCTGCCAATGTCGTCCGTTGACCAGGTAATCCAGAATTGCAGTGCCAGTCATGAAGATGGCAGGCTCGATTTGGGAACCGTCGATGTATTGTCCCTTGCCGGTGCGCTTTTTGTAATATAGCGCCAGCAGCATCGAGATCGCCGTGTAGTAGGCGCCGCTCCAATCCATGTAGGAATAGCCCCATCCCGCGGGCGGATACGGCTCGGGCAAGCCCGACTGATCGGTAAGCCCGCTGATTCCCTGCGCAATCGGACCATAAGAGGCATACTTCCAATACGGTCCTTTGTGGCCCCATCCTGATTGCTGCACATAGATGATGTCGGGCTTGAGCGAGCGCAGCACTTCGTAGCCCAGCCCCCACTTGGTCATGGCGTCGGCGCGGAAGGATTCGACGACCACGTCGCTGAGCGTGACCAGGCGCTTGAAAATCTCCTTGCCCTTGGGATGAGCCATATTGAGGCTGAAGCTTCTCTTGCCGGGATTGTTATCGTTGAAGAGCCCGCCGCGGTTGACGCTTTTCATCTCGCGCCGCGATTCCGTGGCTCCTTCAACTGGAATTACGGGCGGACTGTAGCGTAGAAAATCGAGGCGGTCGCGCCATTCCAGACGGATCACCTCGGCGCCGAGTGCCGCCAGCAGTCGCGGACCGCCGGCTCCAGCCAGCAGCCAGGTCAGGTCCAGAATTCGCACACCCTGAAGTGGTCTCACGGCTTTTTCCTCCTCTCCGGCCTAGATAACGCGCGCTTCCTTGAGGCGGCGAAGCTCATCGCGCGACAGCCCCAACTCGCCGCAGAATACGGCTTCATTATGCTCGCCAATCAGCGGAGCGCGCGGACCCATCCGCCAGGGGCATTCCTCGGCCCTTGTCGGCGCGATTGCGTAGCGCAGCGTCTCGCCCAATTCCGGATGGTGTACATCGCCGAAGGTGCCGCGGGTCTTCCATTGCTCGTCGTCCAGATTTTCCTCGGGATGGCGCACCGGGACCCACGGGATGCCGCGGTCCTGGGCCTTTCGCCACAGGTCTTCAGCATCGAACGCAGCCACCGCCTGTGCCTGAACCTGAGCGAAATGTTGCACAAACTCGAATCCGACGAGGTTAGCCGGGTCCTTGTATTTGTCGTCGTCGAGGTCGCCCTGCAGCCCAAGCTCCCGCAGAAATTGGATCATGGTCTCGCGACCGCCGGGAAACGGATTGGCCACGACGTTGCAGTAACGGCCGTTTTTCGCTTTGTGCTGCGAGGGCGGACCGATCACGGGAAATCCATGTCTGCCGGTCTGCCGCAGGCACGCCGTTTTCGCATAGATCCAATATGGGATGTCCACTTCGGTGCAGACGCTGACGGCCTGATGGACTGGTATATCGATCATGTCGCCTACTCCCGTGTCCGCACGGGCGAATAATGCGGCAATCGCGGCGATAAAGGCCTGATTTCCGGTGATATGCCATGCATGCCACATCTGCGGCGCAATCGGCGGAGTGTCGTAAACGCCGTCGGGCCTGGGATCATAGCCGCACAGCATCATCTCGCCGCCCAGCGCCAGATGGACCAGGTCGGTGGCTTTGAAATCGCGCCACGGCCCGCTGCGGCCGAACGGTGTGATTCGCACGTACACCAGGCCGGGATTAATTTTTTGCAGGGCTGTCCAGTCCAGACCCAGGTTTTCCAGCGTATCGAGCGGGGTCGTGTCCAGCAGCACGGTGGCGTTACCGATCAGCTTGCGCAAAAGCTCCAGCCCCTGCGGCGAGGCGTAGTCCAGCGTAATGCCGCGTTTGGCCAGGTTGTAGTGCCAGAAGTAGAGACTGCGCTCGGGGTCCGGGGTGTCCTTGTAAAACGGTCCGATCTGGCGCGACGGGCTGCCGCCCGGCGGCTCGACTTTGATCACGTCCGCACCGGCGCCGGCAAACAGCTTGCCGCAGAAATCCCCTTTCTCATCACCCAGCTCGATCACGCGAACGTCAAACAGGAATCCGTTGGCCATCGATCTCTCCCACAAGCGGCGCGGGGCCGCAACTACCGAACGCAAAAACGTTGTGCGGTCACGGGCAAGATTGAACAAAACGCCCCTGATTTCAACACCCGGACGGTCGCGCTATCGCCGTTTCCCAATCGCGGGCCAGCTTCTGCAAAGCCGCACAACCGACGCGTCGCAGAACTGCTTGCCCACAGAAGTTGCGGAAAAACGGGCCGCTGGCCTTAGCAAATCGCAGATCAGCCCATTTTGGACTTGTCGATGCGCGGGAACAGGGGGGTGGCGGGTTTCACCTTGTGACCCGCTTTGAGGCCCTGTCCATACGGTGCCGCAGCGACGGCCTCATCGACTTGCAGCAGGTCCAGCATCCGTCCCGAAGTGACGGGCATAAACGGCTCCAGCGCGAATCCGACCACGCGCAGAGCTTCGGTCAGATTGCTCATGATCTGGGCGACGCGCGGCATTTTGGCCTGATCTTTTGCCAGCGTGAACGGCGCCGTCTGAACTATATATTTGTTGGCGGCATCCAACGCCTGCCAGATGGTTTCCAGGGCGCGATTAAACGCCAGCGTCTGGATCTGGGCATCGACGCGCTCGACTAATTCACTGAAGGCCGACGCCAAAGCTGCGTCTTCGGCGTCGCCGGTCAGCGCCGGCGCGCAGCTCAGTTCGCCGCCGAAATAGCGTGCCGCCATCGACAGCACCCGGCTGGTGAAATTGCCAAGGTCATTGGCCAGGTCGGCATTGTAGCGTTCGATCAGGCGCGGCTCGGAAAAGTCGCCGTCCAGACCGTAAACCACTTCGCGCAGCAGGAAGTAGCGCAACACATCGGGTCCGAACGCTGCCTCGTAGCTGACCGGATCGGCGACGTTGCCCGAGCTTTTGGACATCCGCTGCCCGCCGAAATTCACCCAGCCATGGACGTTGAGATGGCGGAACAGAGGCAAGCCCGCCGACAGCAGCATCGGCGGCCAGTAAACCGCGTGCGTCTTCAGGATGTCCTTGCCGATAAAGTGATGGGTGGTTGGAAACACCTCGGTGGCAAACGCTGGATCGCGCGAAGCGGGCTCGCTCAGGTAGGCCCAAAAAGCGTCGTACCAGACGTAGGTCACGTAATTGGAATCGAAAGGCAACTCGATCCCCCAATCCAGGCGCGCCTTGGGCCGCGAGATGCATAGGTCGGCGAGCGGCTCGGCCAGCATGTTCAGCGCCTCGTTGCGATAGCGCTCGGGCTGAATAAAGTCGGGGTTGCGCTTGATGTGATCGATCACTTGCGCCCGATACTTTTCGAGGCCGAGAAAATAGTTGCCCTCGCTGATTCGTTCCACCGCAGCGTTGTGGATGGGACAAAGACCACCGGCCAGCAGTTCTTTTTCGGTGTAGAAACGCTCGCAACCGACGCAGTACAGCCCTTCGTAGTCCTTGAAATAGATGTCGCCGCGCTGCTGACTGCGCGTCAGCATCTGCTGAACGAACTTCTCGTGTTCGGGATCGGTGGTCCGCACGAAATAATCGTAGGAAACATTGAGCCCGTCCCAGGCGCGGCGGAAAACCGCGCTCAAGCGATCGGTAAATTGCCTGGGCGGCACACCTTCGGCTTGAGCGGCACGCCTGATTTTGTCACCGTGCTCGTCCGTGCCGGACAGAAACGTTACGTTGGACCTGCCCAGACGGCGGCGCCGCGAACGCGCGAAAGCATCGGCCGCCAAAGCTTCATAGGCGCTGCCGACGTGCGGCGGTGCATTGCTGTAAAAGATCGCCGTGGTGATATGGAGCCGCTCTGCCATTTTTTATACTAACCGTAACCGCATTAACGGGCTGCAAACGCCTATCTGGCGCGCTTATCGACGATGTCCTCGAGCGTGGCCTCGACTACGCCCCCGCCTTCCTCATCGATCTGGATCAGGACGGTCTGTTTGAGGATATTCTGGCGCAGCACCTTGCCATTGCCCTTGACCGATTCGACGCGTTTGCCGGCGGCGGGCAATCCGCGCTTGAGTTCGACGTAAGTGGCGTACTCGTAGCGCAGGCAGCATTTGAGGCGCCCGCACATTCCGGCCAGACGCGTCGGATTGAGCGCCAACCCCTGCTCGCGCGCCATCTTGACGGTGACCGCCTCGAAATCGCGCAGCCATGAGGAACAGCAGAGTTCGCGCCCACACGGACCGATTCCGCCGGTCGCCTTGGTTTCGTCGCGGGCGCCGATCTGCTGCATCTCCACGCGCACGCGCAGGGCATTGGCCAGGTCGCGGACCAGATTGCGGAAATCTATGCGCTTTTCGGCGACGAAGTAGAACACCGCCTTGCGCCCGTCATAAGTGAGACTGACATTGACCAGCTTCATCTCCAGGCCGCGCTGACGAATGCCCTCCACGCACAGACGCATCGCCTGCTGCTCGCGATAGCGGTTTTCCTCTTCGACTTGAAGATCGCTCTCGTTGGCGACCCGGAGCACCGGTTTGAGCGCCGCGGGATCGATGCTCGCCGAGGCCGGACAGGGTTCGGTCTGGACCACAGCGAAGGTCGTGCCGCTGTCGGTTTCGACGATCACCCGGTCGCCGCGTTTAAGGTCGATGCCGCCGCTGAGATAGTTGAAAATGTGCCCCACCGGTTGCAGCGCGACGCCCACGACCATCGGTGTTTCCTCGTGGCGACCTGATAGGCCATTGAATTCGTTCACGGATTACCTGACTTTACCGCTTCGCCAGCCGCCATCAACAGGCCTTCCGCCTGAAGCCGCGGGTTCGCCATCGCATCAACCGCGCTGGCGGCGCGCAAACATAACTCCAAAATTACAACTATACTCTCCAGGCTCAAAGCGTCCACCAGGCGGGAAAGACCGTGCGAAATCTCGTCAGGGATGCCTTCCGCGCCGGTGCCAAGCTTGAGATGAAGGGCGTCATCGAGCAGACGCGCCATCAATTCGAAATTCTCGACTGCCTGTTCGCGGGTGGAGAACAGACGTTCGGCCAGCCGCCGAATCCGCGGAAAATCCATTTCGCCGGCCTGCATCATGGCATCCAGCAGTTCGCGCACCGGCGGCTCCTCCTGCGATGCCATCGCCAGCGCACGTGCGGCGCTGCCTCGCGCCAGCCGCGCCAGCGCCCCCGCACGCCCCGGCTCAAGGGCGGCCTTGCGCTCCAGCAGCAAAGCGATGTCGCTGACCGGCAGTGCCGGAAAATGGACCGGGCGCAGGCGCGAGCGCACGGTGTCAAGCAGCGAGTTGGGGTTGTCCGCAATCAGGAAAATTACGGAATAACCGGGCGGTTCTTCGAGGGTTTTGAGCAGGGCGTTTTGCGCCGGAAGGTTCAGCGTTTCAGCATCATCGATGATCGCGGTGCGGACCGGCGCGCGCGAGGGTTTGATGCCGAGATGGGCAATCAATTCGCGCACCTGTTCGATCAGAACGAAACTGCGTCTGGGCAGCAGGCCGAGGTAATCGAAATCGGGATGGATCCGGGTCGCAACCTGGACACATCCGGCACAGCAATCGCATTGCACGGGTTTGTCGCCGCGTTTGGCGCCGCTGGCACCGGCGCGATTGGGGCATTGGTCCGGCGTGCAGCAAAAATCCAAGCCGCCCTTGCGCTCGCATAACAGACTCAGCACGAGCCCCTCAGCGACCAGTTCCTTGCCGATTCCTTTAAGGCCCCAGAACAGAAAACCCTGGGAACGGCCGCGACTCACTTCACGCCACAGCCGCTCGAACAGCTCTCGATGGCCGAGCAGGTTCTTCAGCGGCATCGCGTATCGATCAGCTCGTCGACGAACCGGGTGATGTCGGCGAAAACCTGTTCTTTGGGGCGATCTGAGTTTACCAGTCGAACGCGCCGAGGTTCGGCCTTGAGAACGTTGAGGAAGCCGGTGCGGACCCGTCGATGGAATTCCAAATCTGCGCCCTCGAAACGGTCGGGCCCCTGAGCGGCGGTGTTGCGCAATCTGGTGCGCGCCAGACCGGTTTCAACCGGACAATCGAGCACGATCGTGAGGTCGGGTGCGAGACAGTCGGTGGCAAGACGGTTGAGCTGTCCGATCAGTGCCAGGTCGAAACCGCGCCCGTATCCCTGATAGGCGGTGGTTGAGTCGGCGTACCGGTCGGAAATGACAATCTCGCCACGTTGGAGGGCCGGCTTGAGTTTCTCCGCCACGTGCTGGGCGCGGTCGGCGAGCACCAGCAACAACTCCGCCGCGACCTGGAGCGACACCGCCGGATCCAAAAAAATCGCCCGGATCGCCTGCCCGGCGCGGGTATCGCCCGGTTCGTGCGTGAGCAGGACAGTCCTGCCCTGGCCACGCAGGCGCTCGGCCAGGGTGACCGCATGGCTGGTTTTGCCTGAGCCTTCAATCCCTTCCAGCGTGATGAACAAACCGTTCAACATGATCAGGACAAATACCAGTGTACAAGCTGCGGTTGAAAGACCGCGAAGATGGCGGCCGCCAACGACAGGAACGGACCGAACGGGACCGGCGTCTGCAGTAAACCCGCATCGGCTTGTGAATCGGCGGGCTCCGTCTCCGGTTGGATCGCGGTGGAACCCACCGCGACAGGTGGCGCCATTTCAGCCCTGAGTTCGGCGCTGCCCGGCTGCCATTTCAGCATTCCCAGCACCAGTCCTCCCACCGCGCCCAGCGAAGAGCCGAAGAAAAGCGTAAACAGGATGCCCTGCCAGCCCAAAAACGAACCGATCATAGCCAGCAGTTTGACATCGCCCATGCCCATCCCTTCTCGCCCGCGCACCCGGAGGTAAAATTCGCTGACGGCGAAAAGCAGACCGCCGCCAATCGCCATGCCGAGCAGAGAATCCTTCCATCCGACCTCCGGCATTAATACAGCCGCCGCCAGCAACCCGATTAGGATTCCCGGCAAGCTGATAACATCGGGAATGAGGCGGCAATCGATATCCACCCAGCTTGCGGCGAACAGTGCGGCGCACAACACCAGGCGCGCAGCCGCGTCAAGCGGCTCGAAGTTGGCGTAAAGCATTAACGCGGTCAGGCCCAGCATCAGTTCGGTGATGGGATAACGCAGAGGAATCGGGCCGCGGCATTGGCTACATCTCCCCCGCGCCATCAGGTATCCGAGCACGGGAATGTTCAGCCATCGGGGGATAGGACGCTGGCAGAGCGGGCAAAACGATCGGGGCCGCACAATCGAGATGTCGCGCGGCAGCCGATAGGCCGCGACGTTAACAAAACTGCCGATTGAAGCTCCGAAGCAAAACACGAGGAAACTCAGGAGTGTGTCACCGGGACCGGACATGGCGGCAATTGTAGCAGGCCCCGGCGCTTCGACGCATCGGGGCGGGTTGGAGTGTGGGGAAAAGAAGCAAGAGGAGCGCTTCGAGGTGTTGGAAAAGAGAAAAAAGAGAGATCGCGACATTTACCCGCGTGATTTGACGTAAAACGGGCGTTCAATTAGGCAATGGTTTTGGAGGACCCATATGCTCAAGGTCATTTTGCAGCTTTATCCAGTAATGCCGGCCCGCGACGAGGCGGAGCGCGCCGCCAAACGGCCGATCGCGCGCGACAGCCAGCTTTACCAGGAAGTCCTGACCGGATGGAACCATATCATCAAGGCCGCGGATGAGATGGGCATGTGGGGTGTGGCCACCATCGAACACCATTTCCATTCCGAAGGCTACGAGGTCGGCCCCAATCCGGGAGTGTTGAACGGTTACTGGGCGGCGATCACCAAAAACATCCGCGTCGGGCAGATGGGCTACGTGATGAGCGCCAATAATCCGATCCGCGTGGCCGAGGAAACCGCTATCCTGGACCACCTGACGCGCGGCCGCTTCTTCGTGGGCTTCGCCCGCGGATACCAGTCGCGATGGGTCAATATTCTGTCGCAGCATCTGGGCAGCCGCGCGACGCGTTCGCCCTCCACCGCCACGAAAGCGGACCTGGCCATGACCGATGCTGCGCGGCGGGCTACTCAAATCGAAGAAGACCAGGCCAACCGCGACGTTTTCACGCAGCAGGTCGATATGGTCATCCGCGCCTGGACCCAGGAAAGCATCGAGGCAGCGCAAGGGCCATGGCTGATTCCCTATCCGTATGACAAAGGGATAGACGACTGGCCGCTGGCGCTTGAAGGAGTTACCGAGCGGTTGGGCGCGCACGGCGAGGTCGATGCCAACCGCGTGGTGCGCCGCATCAGCGTGGTGCCCGCTCCTTACACCAAACCACATCCGCCGGTTTTCGTGATGAGCCTGGGCAGTCCGGAGTCGATCGCCTACTGCGGCACCAAGGGCTTCGTCCCGGTGTATGTTGCCGGACTGCGGACGGCGGTCCGTGGCGGTCGGGCTTTCGAGGACGCCGCCAAAGCGGCGGGACGCTCCTACGCCTGGGGACAGCATCAGGGCGTGCTTCGCTACACCAGGTTCGGCAAGACGATGGCCGACGCGCGCTGCGCCGTGCTCCAGTATGATGCCGAAATCACGAAGAACTTCTATGCCCCGTTCTGGCCGCCTTCGCTGCCCCGTTCGGCCGATCCGGTCGATAACGTGCTGGGCGCGCGCACCTATTTCATCGGCACGGTGGACGACGTCAGAGCGCAGTTCATCGAGCAATGGAAAGTGCTGCCGGCCGAATACGTGGTGCTGATCTGGCACTACGCGCAGCAGCCGGCGCAATCCACCATCGACGATATGGAACTGTTCATGAAGCACGTAAAGCCCGCGCTCGACGAAATGACGCCATACAACGAAGAGTGACGACTGGTTGGGACAGGCTTGAAAGGCCTGTCCCAACCAGTCGGTTTCAGAGCCTTCGAGAGACGAAATCGTGGGCCTGGAAAATACCGGCGATCGTTTTGGCGTCAATAATCTCGCCACCGCGAATCATCCGCATCACTCGCGCCAGTTCGATCCACTCGACCCTGATCACTTCGTCAACTTCGTGACTGGTTGCGCAATGGCTCAGATCGCGTGCCAGGTATAGCTCGATACGCTCGTCGCAGATGCTTGGGATGGTCACGATGGTGCCCAGACGGTCCCAGCGGCTGGCGCTGACGCCCGCTTCTTCCCGCAATTCGCGCTCGGCGCACTGACGCCCCGACTCGCCGGCGCCGCGGCATCCGGCGGGAATTTCCCAGATCGTGCCGCCCACGGCATGACGATACTGATAAAGCATCGCGACCCGCTGTTGATTGTCCAGTGCCACGATAGCCGCCGCTCCCGGATGACGGATGATCGGCAGATCGACCGTCAGGCCGTTGGGCAGGGTGGCAGTTTCGACGCCCAGGTCGACAACTCCGGCACGAAAGATCGGTCGGCGCCTGGTTGCCATGATTCAGGAAAAAATGTGATTTACCCGGTGGCGTGGCAAGGTCCGAACTTTGGTTTGCAGCATCCCCACTGGTTCTACCTCGACAAAAACAGCGGACAGGGGGCGTTGCGCAGGACTTGCTCGGTGGTCGATCCAAGCATCATTTCCACGATGCGGTTATGGCCGTATGCCCCTATGAACAGCGCGTCCGCTGCGGTCCGGCCGATAAATGCGACGATCTCCTGGGCCGCGTTGCCGCTCAAATGCTTGAATTCCACATTCAGGCCGTATGGGGCGAAGTAGGCGCGGGCCTGTTCCAGCCGCAGTTCGACCGCCCTGGCGTCGCGTCCGACGCTGAGCACGGTCAGGGCGGCGCCCAGGTTGCTGGCCAATTCAGCCGCCACGTGCATCGCCTTACAGGCCCGCTCGCTGCCGTCGTAGGCGAGCACGAGGTTGCGCAATTCGCGGGCGGCAACCGGACATATCAGAACCGTCCCCAGGGCTTTGCGCGCCACGTTGGCGACGATCCCGCTGGAAAGCATGTCGGCGTGATGGCTGCCGCGATGACCCAGGACGACCAGATCGGCGCTGCGGGAGCGCTCGCAGATCTGGTTGGCGACCAGTCCGAAATCCAGCGCGGTTTGCGCTGAAACCTGCTCGACGGCGGCGGCCGCGGCGAAGTCTTCCAGCAGTTTGCGGCCGCGCGCGGTCAGGGTCTCGCGCAGGCGCGGAGTTTCGATATAGCTTTCCACGTCGGCGGGTGCTGCTATATCATTAACCAGCGGTTCCTCCAGCGATAGCATGTCCACGACGTGCAGACCCAGGACACTGGCGTGGAGCCTGCGCGCAAGGTAAAAGGCGAGGGTCTGGGCGTGACGGGAATGCTCAGAGCTGTCGACACCGACCACGATGCTCTTAAACACGGGCCATGGTCTCCGCAAAAATGGCGATTATCACGCCCAAAGGGTGATACTCAAGAGGGCAAATTGAGTCAGGCGAAAACCACGCGGACGGCGCAACTGGTCAATGAGCTGGAGGAGCTGGCCCAGCGCTGCGGAATCGAGGTTAGACACGAAAAGCTGCTGCGTGAAGTCGGCTACCGCGCGCGCAGCGGTTCATGTATCGTCAAAGAGAAAAACCTCGTCATCCTTGACCGCACCCTCGCGCCCGCCGAGCAGGTCGAGATTTTGGCCGAGGCTTTGCGCGGTCAGGACCTCGAAAACCTCTACCTGTCGCCGGCGGCGCGCCGCCTGCTGCAGGGAGATCGGGGCTAGTCGTTGGCCGCAGGAATTGTTCATACGATGCCGCATCCCGGGGAAAGCACGGAACATACCACGATCCCGCGCCCGCCGCGTGTCAGCGCCGACGAGCGGCTGGAGATGTTTCACACCCGGCTCAAGGAGCGCGGTCTGAAATCGACCGGCCAGCGCGACGATATCGCGCGTGTGTTTTTCGAGCTCGGACGCCATGTCAGCGCGGAAGAACTCTACGCCGAGGTCAAGAAGGTCAATCCGCACGTTGGCTATGCGACTATTTACCGCACGCTCAAGCTGCTGAAGGACTGCGATCTGGTCTCTGAGCGCCATTTCGACGACGGTCAGGGCCGCTACGAGATCGTCGATGAAAAGCGCCATCATGACCACTTTATCTGCGAACGATGCGGCCGCATCATCGAGTTCCAGAACGAGCGCCTTGAGCGGATCCAGGAAGCGGTCGCCCGCGAGTTGGGTGTCTCGCTGACGCGCCATCGCCTGGAGCTCTATGGACGCTGCCCCGAATGCCGCCAGCGCAGCGCGGATTAGAGCTGGCTGCGATTTGGTTTTGAAAAGGCCGCGCGCGCGTTCTATGAATCCCTGAGCAGGAACAATCCAGGAGGAGCCAACCGATGGTTGAAAAACCAAGAGTGCTGGAGGGCTACCGAGTCCTCGATTTCACCCAGTTTGTCGCCGGTCCGACTTGCACCCGAATCCTGGCGGAAATGGGCGCTGACGTGATCAAAGTGGAACCGGCGCCTGAGGGCGACCGCGCGCGCAGCTTTGGACTGCGGCGGGGCGGTACCAGCACCTACTATTTCCAGCACAACCACAGCAAGCGCAGCCTGTGCATCGATACCCATCATCCGCAGGCCAAACGGATCTTCCACGAACTGGTGCGTCATTCCGACGTGCTGGTCGAAAATTACGCGCCCGGCGTAATCGGCCGTCTGGGCCTGGATTATGAGACGGTCAGCGCCATCAATCCGAAAATCGTGATGGCGTCGATTTCAATGGCTGGACAGACCGGTCCGCTTTCGGTTAAGGGGGGATACGATTTTATCGGCCAGGCTTATGCCGGAGTTACCGATCTGGTCGGCGAGCCGGATCGTCCGCCCGCGATGCTGTCTTTGGCGTTGGGCGACATCTCGACCGGAGTCACGACCGCGATGGCGATCGGGTTCGCGCTGCTCTACCGCAACGCCACCGGAGAGGGGCAGTTTATCGACGCGTCGCTGCTCGACAATTACTTCCACATGCATGAGCTGGCAGTGCCGGTGCTCTCGCTGCGGCCCGACAAATTCCAACCCAAACGCAACGGCCGCATGTATCAGCCGTCAGCGCCGTACGGGATCTTTTATGCCAACGGCGGTTACGTGATGATTTGTGTGACGCCCCATCAATGGCCCGCGTTCTGCCGCGCGATCGGACGGCCGGAGCTGATCAACGATCCGCGCTTCAAGGAAGAGCGCCTGCGCGTGCGCAATCGCGACGAACTGACGCAAATCACCGAACAATGGCTCAAGACTTTCCCCAGCGTCGAAGCCGCGCTGGATGCGCTCGACCAGCATCGCGTACCGTGCGCGCCGATTCTCACCGTGCAGGAAGCGATGGCCCATCCCCACCATCGCGAGCGGCGCACCGTGCGGCGCGTCCACGATCCGATCATGGGCGATTTCGACATCCCAGGCATGCCGGTCAAGTTCCGCAACTGGCCCGATCGCACCGACGTCAAGGCGTCGTTGCTGGGCCAGGATAACGACGACATCATGCGCGAAGTGCTCGGCATGAGCGAGGACGAAATCAAAGGCCTGTATGCGCAAAAAGTGCTGGTCAGGGCAGACGGCGCATCATCGCGCTGAATGGGGCACGCGCGCATGTTGGAGTTCGTCGATCTCAGGCAGGCCATAGACCTGCCGGGTTTGCGCCTGATCCTGATCAGCACGACCCCCAGCCCCTGGGGCGAGGCGGTCAAGGGATTTTTCCATGTCAAGAAGATTCCCTATGTCCCGGTGCGCCATCCGATGGGTCAGGACCAGGCGCTGTTGCGGCAATTGACCGCGCAGGAAAGCGCGCCAGTCGCGCTTTACAACGACGAGCGTCCGCGCAGCACGTGGCCCGAGCAGTTGTACCTGGCCGAGCGGCTTGGTCCGGACCCCCCGCTGATTCCCGATAACCTCCAGGATCGAGTTCGGATGTTCGGATGGTGCAACGAACTGGCGGGAGAGACCGGACTGGGATGGGCGCGGCGCGAAATGATCTTTGCGCGCAGCCTGAACGCGGCTGCGGCCGATGAAAAGCGGATGGCGCCGATGCGCGCGATGGCGCGCAAGTACAATTACAGCGCCCAAACCGCGCAGACTGCGTCGCGGCGCATCGTCGATATATTACGCGGGTTGAGCGAAGTGTTCGAGGAGCAGAAAAATCGCGGAAGAAATTTCCTGGTCGGCCAACGGCTCAGCGCCCTCGATATCATGTGGGCGGCCTTTGCCGCGCTGATCAAGCCGCTGCCCCAGGAGCTGTGCCCGCTGCCGCAGGGTATCCGCGCCGGCTTTACCAATGACGATCCGGCGATCGAGGCCGCCGTCAGCCCGCGCCTGATGGCGCATCGCGACTTTATTTACAACGAGTACCTGGAATTGCCGTTGATCCTCGAGCGCGGCTAACAGCGGCCCAGACATCCCTTGCGCATCACCGCAATTGCGAGCAGGGCCGAAGGGCGTTCCTGCTCCAGGCGCCCTGCGCGGTCCCCCGGGGTCTTTTCAACCCATTTCGATAATCACTTTGGCGGGGCCGTTGGGCTGATGGAGCCGCTCGAAGGCCGCCGGGACCTCGTCGAGCGAGACCACGTCAGTGATCATCGGGTCGGGCTTGATTGCGCCGGTGGCGAGCGCCGCGATAGTGGTCTCGAAATCTGCGCGCGTGTAGCCGGCGGAAAAATCGAAGGTCAGGCTCTTGTTGATGCACTCGTGGGGATTGATCTCGTCGGGCACCATACAGTAGCCTATCACTACAATTTGTCCGCCCAGGGCGGCGTAGCTGGCGGCCTGTGCCAACGTGCCCTTGGCGCCGACACATTCAAAAATCACCGCCGGTGCCGAACCCGCGATATCTTCCACCGCTTGCGCCGGGTTGCGCTGGCGCGGATTCACCACTGCGGCCGCGCCGACGCGCCGTGCAAGTTCGGCGCGACTTGAGGACGGCTCCGATACCACTACATGCTCAATCTGCCGGTTCCGCAGCCACATCAGCACGCCCAGGCCGATCGGTCCGGCGCCCATTACGAGGCAGGGCGAGTCGGCTTTGAGCCGGCCGCGATTGACGCCGCCCAATGCGACCGAGAGCGGCTCGACCAGAGCGCCGTGGCGGAAATTGATTTGCGCCGGGAGCCGTATCAGGTTGGCCGCGGCGCAGCGGACATATTCGGCATAGGCGCCCGGCGTTTGCGCCGATCCGATTACCCGCAAGGTCCGGCATTTGGTCGGCTTTCCTGCGCGGCACGCTGCGCATTCCCCGCAGTTGAGGAACGGGAGCGAAGTCACGCGGTCGCCCGCCTTGAATCCTTCCACGCCGGCCCCGATTTCCGCGACCTCGCCGCAGAACTCATGGCCCATGATGTTGCCGACCGAACTTAGCGCGAACCGCGTCCCGATCCCATCGGAATCCGCAAACCCGTATTCCAGCGCATGCAGGTCGGAGCCGCAGATGCCGCAAGCGCGGACTTTCAGCAGCACCTGACCGGCGCCCGGCTGCGGCTTCGCAACATCTTCAACCGTCAGCCGGTTTTTGGCTTTGCAGACGACAGCTTTCATTGCGGCGTCGCTCCTTGCGTAGTTATTTCCTGGTCCCGCGGCCCAGATGCAGCGCGCCCTTGCTGATGACGGGCGCGTTCGTCCATACGCCGTTGGCCAGCCGGTGCCATCCGGCGGCCGCCAGGGCTCCGCCGTCCAGGTGGATGGTCGTTCCCGTCACCCACGCGGAAAGCTCCGATGCCAGGAACACGACACATCCGGCGGCATCGGTTGGCGTGCCGAAACGGCCCAGCGGAATCGCGCTGGCAATCGCGCCGCGATCCTCCGGCTTGATCCATTTCGACGGCTGAATTGCCTCGCTCTCGGTGGTTTCCGGGGCGACGGCGTTGACGCGGATCCCCTCATGCCCCAGTTCCAGCGCCAGGCTTTGCGTGAAACCGATCACCGCCGCCTTGAACGCGCCGTATGCGGTCATCAGCGGAATGCCCCGGAAAGCCTCGATCGAAGAAAAATTGATGATGCTGCCGCCTTTACCGGACTTGCGAATCAGTGGAATGGCGGCGCGCGTCACCAGGAACATGTGACGAAGGTTGATCTGATAGTCGAAATCCCAGTCCTCGTTGGTGGTGAATTCGAACAGTTTGGGCGCCGACGCGGTGCCGACGTTGTTGACCAGAACGTCGAGCTTGCCGTAGCGGTTTTCGATCTGATTCATCAGATCATTGACTTGCGCTTCCTGCCGCACGTCAATCCGGAGCACCAGGTGGTCGGCTTTGGCGGCTTTCAGAGCTGCTTCAACAGCGGCGGCGCGCTCCTGTTTCAATTCGGCGACGACCACCTGCGCGCCATAGCTGGTCAGCGTTTCGGCGATGCCGCGGCCGATCCCGCCGCCGCCGCCAGTTACCAGCGCTGTCTTTCCCTCAAGGCTAATCATTTCTTGCACTCCTCTGGTGGCGCCGGCCTTCGCGCCGGTGTTTGCTGATTGGACCCAGCCAATTTGTGCCGAGTTAATCACGCCGGCCGGCCACTGGGCAAACGCGATCTCGATCGCTCCGATCCGTCGCGCAGCCTGCCTCGGCCAGTATTGTGATATGAAACTTCGATGGCAAATTTATCGAGCGCAGCGAACAGTACGGCCGCGTCGGGACCGCTTGCCGCAGCGCGCGTGGTCGAATGCGGCGAAGGCGTCAGCGCGGCATTCGCGGCCAAACTGCTCTGTGACCTGGGAGCCGAAGTCATAAAGGTCGAACCGCCGCAGGGCGACCTCACCAGATTTCGCGGCCCGTTTCCCGGCGACAAGCCAGACCCCGAAGCAAGCGGCCTGTTCGCTTACCTCAACGCCAACAAGCTGGGAGTTACGCTCGACCTGCAATCGGCGTCGGATCGCGATCGGTTCGCCGGTTTGCTTGCCGATGCCGACATCCTGATTCACAACGTGCTGCCCGTGGACCGCCGCGCATTGGGGCTTGACAGCGGTGTGCTGGCCGCTTCGTTTCCGCATCTGATCGTCAGCACGATTTCGCCCTTTGGCGACAGCGGGCCGCGCGCCAACCTGCGCGCCTGCGATCTCAACGTGCAACACGCGGGCGGATTGGCGTCGGCCAATGCGGCCGGTTCGGATCCTTCGCAAGCACCGGTGAAACTGTTTGGTCATCAGGCTGACTTCCAGGGCGGCGTCCATTGCGCGATGGTCACGCTCGCGGCTTATCTGTATCGGCTCGGCACCGGGCGCGGACAAGTGATCGACGTTTCGCAGCAGGAATGCCTGGCGCCGATGATCGAACTGAACTGGCCTTTTTACAGCTACGCGGGCAAGGAGATCACGCGCCTGGGCGGGAGATTCAATCCGCAGCCAGCCGACGTTTTCCAATGCGCCGACGGCAAGGTCCTGATGACCATCTACGGCGATCACATCTGGCGGCGTTTCGTGGAGTTCATGGGCAATCCACCATGGGCACTCGATGACAGCCTCAAGGATGCCTTCGGGCGGGTCACTCACGGCGAGATGATCAAGCAAAAGGTCTCGGAATGGACGGCGCATTGGAAGGTCGAGGATTTGTGCCGCGCCATGCAGCAACTGCCGGCCCCGATCGAGCGCGTCAACACCGTGGCCGACGTTTACACCAATGCGCATCTGCGCGAGCGCCGCGCCTTCGTTGCAGTCCCCCTTGGCGCGCAACGCGAAATCGAAGTTCCTGCTTCGGCTCTGCGCCTGCTCGCCGTCAAACCAGGAAATCGCGGGGCGCCGCGTCTGGGCGAGCACAATGATCTTTTCTTTGATCATGATCGCGCGACGGCCTGGACCGGGGGCGAACCCGCGCAACAGCAGTCTGCGTCCACCGGTGCCGATTGCGGACCGCTGGCCGCGATCCGCGTGCTCGATTTCACCTGGGTCTGGGCTGGTCCGTATGCGGCCCTGCAACTGGCCCATCTCGGCGCCGACGTGATCCGGGTGGAGAGCGCGCGCCGTCCCTGCATGTACCGCAACACGCTGCCGATGGCCGACGATATCCGGGATTTGAATCGCGCCGGCGGCTTCAATCAATGGAACCAGGGCAAGCGCAGCATCGCCCTGGACCTGGCCAATCCGCGCGCGGTCGAAATCACGCGCCAACTGGTGCGTCATTGCGATGTGGTCGTGGAAAATTTCGCCGCCGGGTCGATCGCGCGCATGGGCCTGGGATACGAAACGTTGAAACAAATCAGGCCCGACCTCGTGATGCTCTCGATGTCGGGCTACGGCCAGAGCGGTCCCTACAGTACCCATCTGAGCTTCGGCGCGTTGATCGAGGCGGTATCGGGATTCACGCTGGTTAACGGCTATCCCGGGATGCGCACGCGCAGCAGCGGGATGGCTTATCCCGATCCGACATCAGGGATGTTCGGAGCATTGGCGGTCGTCGCCGCGCTGATCCACCGCGCGCGCACCGGGGAGGGCCAGCATATCGATCTCGCGATGCTGGAGTCGGTCTTGAGCATCATCCCGGAAGCCCTGCTCGAATACGCGGTCAACCGGCGCCTGCCGCAGCCGATGGGAAATCACGATCGATGGATCGCGCCGCACAACTGCTACAAAGCGCGCGGCAACGAGCATATGTGGGTGACCATCGCGGCCGGCAATGAGCAGGAATGGCGCGCGCTGTGCAACGCAATCGGGCAACCCGATTTGGCCTCCGACCCGCGCTTTGCGACCGCCGCCCTGCGCAAGCGCAACGAAGCGGAACTGGACCGCATCATCGAAGCGTGGACCATCTCGCGCGATCGCTGGGAGATCGCCGACACGCTGCAAGCCGCCGGCATCGCCGCCTTTCCCACCTTGGGTCCCAGGGATTTGGTCGAGGATCCGCACATGAGGGCACGCGGCTACCATGTCCAGTTGCCGCATCCGGTGGCAGGCACGCACATCCACGCCGGCATTGCCTGGAAAATGTCCGCAACTCCCTGCCGCGTCCGCAAGGCCGCCCCGGTCCTCGGCGCCGATACCGATTCGATCCTGCGCGATTTGCTGGACTATTCAGAAGCAGAGATCCAGCGCCTGCATGACGACAAGGTGCTAGTGTAACGCCTTTAAGCCACATACGCGACTCAAATCTGCGTGAGCACGGCGTGCACACAACCGGGTTGGGAACGGCACTTTCAACGGCCATCAGGTGGGCACCTTCGGGTCCGGAAATTCCCAGCTCGCGACAGGCGGCGCCTTTGGCCGAAAGGCGTTTTTCAGTTGAGGATCGGTCCATGCGCGTGCAACGGCGCGAGCGCCGTTGCGGGGCCCGAGCCTGTTTTCATAGGCGTCAGTCTGCTCCGGTGCTTGACGCGCGCCGCGGGAGTCCAGTAGCGAGGATTGAGAAAAGACAAAATGAGATGGGCTTAACGGTGCAGCATTCTGGCGGCTTGCGGTTGGTCGTGGCCGATGATTGCGCGCGGCTTGTACGGGGCTTCCAGGGCGGCGATCTCTTCCACCGTAAGCTTCACCTCCAGCGATTTAACCGCTTCGTCAATGTGCTCCACTTTCGACGTGCCGAAAATCACTGAGGTCACGCCGGGTGCCTGCAGCACCCAGGCCAACGCAACCTGCGACATGGTCACGCCGTGGTCCGCGGCGATCTTTCTCACCGCGTCCTGAATATCGAAATCCTCGTCATGGGCGTACCATGCTGCGGCGGACGCGTCGCGCGCGGCCCTGGGTGTGGTCGTCTTACCGCTGCGGTCGCGATTGCCGGACAAAAAGCCCTGCGCCAGAGTATTGTACGGAACCACCGCGACGCCCTGATCGACGCACAGCGGGATCATTTCGCGCTCCTCCTCGCGATACGCCAGATTGTAGAGATTCTGCATCGCCGAGAACCGATGGCCGTACTCGCGCGCAGTGTATATGGCCTTGGAAAACTGCCATGCCGCCATGCTGCTGGCACCCAGATAGCGGACTTTGCCGGAATTGATCAGGTAGTCGAAAGCGCCGATGGTTTCCTCGATCGGCGTCGTGAAATCCCATCGATGCATGTAGTACAGGTCGATATAATCGGTGCGCAGACGCTTAAGCGACGCCTCGCAGTTCTGGATGATGTGCTTGCGGGAAAGCCCCGCCATGTTCGGGCCCTCGGCGATGCGCCCGTAGACTTTGGTTGCAATCACCAGTTCGTCGCGCTTGCCCATCTCGGACAGCCAGCGGCCGGTAATCGACTCGCTGACTCCCGCCGAATAGCGATTGGCCGTGTCGAAAAAATTAATTCCCGCTTCCAGCGCCCGCGCGAAATGCGGCCGCGCCTCACTTTCGTCCAGGATCCACGGATACCACTTCTTGTCGCCATAGCTCCCACATCCCAGGCAAATCCGTGAAACGCTCATCCCGGTTTTTCCCAGCCGTACGTATTTCATCGCGTAATCCTCTCTGCGCTGGATGCGCCAGTACCTTGCGATCATCAGCGTTATACACCACCGGACGAAGGAGAAGTGAGGGCGAAGAGCACAGGAGTGAGGAAAAGAACCGGGGCCGCATTCCTGATGGTTTGCCAGCAGAGGTGAATGTCGGCGATGATCCCGCCTGATTGGCCCCTTCGGAGGCACGGCCCGGCGTCGTTGACGCGAGTGAATCCAGATTGCGGGGCAAAGTCATAGAGTTTGGCATACGGGATACGGCACAGTCTGTGCTTAGTCAGGCGGACAGGGACCGTAAAATGAAAAAGCTTTTTTACAAAATTCTTTGTCCAGTCGATCCGGGCGACGATTTAACCAGTGTGGACGTGGCCTGCGCCCTGGCTCAGGAGAGGAGCGGCGCAGTTGTCTGCCTGTTGTACGTCATCCCCGTCGTCATCTCCTCTGCGCCGGGCGTCAATCCGATCCCGATCTCGCAGGAGGAGGCGGAAGCGATGCTGCGCAAAATCGCGCGCGAGCACCTCGAAGGCAAGGTCCCCTACGAAATCTACACCAAGGTCGGGGGCGAACCCGGCAACGTGATCGTGGAGGCGGTTAAGGAAATCGGCGCCGATTCGGTTGTAATGGCGACGCATGGACGCAAAGGAATAGGCCGCCTCATTTTGGGGAGCGTGGCCGCGCGGGTGGTGCGTGAATCGCCGTGTCCGGTTCTGACCGTGAGAATCAGATGATACGGGAGAAATGAGGGAGATTGCAGTTGAAAGTGAACGGCGCAGACAGAAAGAAATAAGCGAATAAAATTGAGCGCAGAGGCAGGAAAAATTCAGGTGGATTTGCCTGCCGTCTTTTTTGCTTTCTGCTCTTACCATTTCACTTTTCCTCCCCCGCTTCTCTCCTCCCTTTCCTCGCCCCGCGCGGCCATAATTCTCACCCGCATCGCCGAACCTCAAGCCGGTCATCCAGGCAAAATTGTGGCTGCACCGTGATGTATCGCGCGCGAGGAGGTTGGGCTAAACTGCGTCGGGGACGCAAGGCGCGCTGCGCCGCTTTGATAATCACGCGGACCGCCATGTGCGCCGCGACGATGTTGTCTTAAAGGCATAGACCAGATGGATGCGAAAAATCCTTTCAGTGTCGAAGGCAAAGTTACGATTGTGACCGGAGGCGCCACCGGAATCGGCGCCAGCATCGCGCGCGAATTCGCGATCCGGGGCGCGCCTGTGATGATCGCCAGCCGCAACGAGGCGAATCTGCGCAAGATGCGGGATAAGATCCGCGCTGAGGGCGGCCAGTGCGAGATGACGGTATGCGACGTGCGCGAACCCGCCGCGTGTGAGGCGATGGTCGCTGAAACGGTGCGGCTGCTGGGCCGGGTCGACGTGCTGATCAATAATGCGGGCGCGGGCTTTCCGACCTCGACGGCCAGGCTTTCGGCCAACGGATGGCGCACCATCATTGCGATCAACCTTGACGGCACCTTTTTCTGCTCCAAAGCCGCGGCCGCGCAATTTTTGAAACAGGGCGAGGGCGGATGCATCATCAATGTCTCTTCGGAATCGGCGGTCGAGGGATGGTCGGAGATGCCCCATTATTCGGCGGCGAAGGCGGGCATCATCAACCTGACGCTCTCCCATGCGTCTGAATGGGGTCCTAAGGGTATCCGCGTCAATTGCGTCATACCCGGCAAGATCGTGACCGAAACCGAAAACCCGGTCTGGCTTGATCCGAGGGCGACCCGCCATATCGCTTTGCGGCGCTTCGGCCAGGTGAGCGAAATCGCCTTTCCCTGCATGTTCCTGGCCTCCGACGCCGCTTCGTTTATCAATGGAACGACGCTGGCAATCACCGGCGGAAAGAACAACGGATTTGGTTAGACTTTAACCTGCTGTGGTGAAGGCTGATGGATTGGCTGATTGTCAGAAGGCGGGACGAGGCGCGCTCGGCGCGGCAAATGCGGCCGTCAGTCAGCGGGATTCCGTCCGGATTATCGATTGGCGAATATCCCCGCCTGCAAGGCGCCGCCTGGCCGCAACGGAATCACCGCGTATGCGCGGTGGTGAATCCTCGGACTCAAACTCAAACCGTTGCTGAGCAGACGTGAGCCGCAGCCGGCTATTCTCAAGGGAAACCGCACTTACAATTCTTGGCTGGCTGGTCCATGCCTACACCGCGTCGGGCGCATTCATCGGCCTGCTTGCGATCGCGGCGGCCGCTGAACATCGCTTCCGCGCATCTTTCGTTATGATGGCGATTGCGACCGCCATCGATTCGAGCGACGGCGTGCTGGCGCGTTATGCCGAGGTCAAAACACGAATCCCGAATTTTGACGGCGCTTTGCTCGACAACATCGTCGATTATCTCACCTACGTCGTCGCGCCGGCTTACCTGATGCTGGTCGCCGGAATAGTTCCGGGCGGAACGTGGGGCTACGTGGTTATCGCGGCGATTCTGCTCTCCAGCGCCTACGGCTTTTGCCGGACCAATGCCAAAACTCCCGATCATTACTTTCTGGGCTTCCCATCGTACTGGAACCTGGCAGCGTTTTATCTTTATCTGTTCGACCTGCAACCTTTTGTGAATGCTGTAATCCTGGCCGGCTTCGCCGTGATGGTATTCGTGCCAATCAAGTACATCTATCCAAGCCGCACCGAACTGCTGCGCCGCCTGACCATAACTTTGAGCTTGATCTGGGCGGTCCTTGTGGCCTATCTGCTGGTTACCTTGCGCAAACCGAATCACTTCATCGTTTGGATATCGTTCAGCTTCATAGGGTACTATCTGATCATGTCAATAGTGCTGCACGCCTGGACCAAATGGGTAATGTATCGAAGCCACGCGCATGAACGGCAAGCCTGAATCCAGCGATCTGTTTGACCCCTCGTCGGGATGGCTTCAGGTCCTCGAAGGTAATGCGCCAATCCTGCTGATCGCGCCTCATGGCGGACGCGCCGGACAGGCCGCGCGTGCCCGGCTCCATCCGCGCATCAACGATCTGTACACGGCCGAGATCACGCGCGAGCTTGCGCGCCGCCTCGGTTCGTACGCGGTGATCAATGCCGCAATGGACCGCAACGCGCTGGATTGCAACCGGGTCGAAGATATCGCGCGCAAGGCGCCGTGGATGCTCGCTCAACTGGCACAAATGGTTGAGCGGATGGCGCGGCGTCACGAGCGCGTGCTAATCCTGGTGATTCACGGCTGGAACGTGGTGCAGCCGCGAATCGACTTCGGCCTCGGCGCACGTTTCGTGGGCGGGCGGTTGCAGCCGGTCTCTTCCGCCCATATCACCGCCAGCGAACGCTTCATCAATGGTCCGCTGGCGGAGCTGTGCATCCGCCTGCAAGCCAACGGCATTCTGCCCACCTTTGGCCTGCGATATCCCGCCGCCGGACGGCAGAACCTGCTCCAGATTTTCACTCCCCGATTTGCTCAAAGCCGGCTGGAGCCGCTGAGCGCGCTGGCCCGTCTATGCAGCGGCGGCGCGATCGACGCCGTGCAACTGGAGCTTTCGGTGGCCCTGCGATGGCCGGGGGCGCTGCGCGAGACCACGATCGATCTTCTGACCCGCGCCTTTTCAACGGCTGCGCCTGTGCGCCGTCCTCTGACCAGACCGGCGATTATTGCGCGCGCCCACCATAACGCGGTACGCGCGTCGGCCCGCAGCAAAACCTCCGCCGCCACGCCGGTCAGGTTCGGGACCGAGCTTTTCGATCCAGCCAGCGGCATCGGGCTGATGGCCAGCGTGGATCTTTATGGCGGAGGCGCCCGCGTCATCGCGCTGCTGCCTGACGGGCGCGTGGCCCTGGCGACAGTGGAGGGCAAACTGGAACTGCGCCGCCATCGGATGACCCGTGGTCCAATCGAGTTTGGCGCCGACGGGCGCCGAATCTCGATCGAGTTCAGCGGTCCGGTTCTGGTCGTGCCCAACGCGGCCGCTTACCTGCGGATGGAAAACGCGCTGGCCACCGCCAGCATCGACAAGGCGTCGATTCAATGCACGCTCGAACTCAAGGTTCGCACCGGCGCCATCGGTTTCAACTCGCAATTCTTTGCGGCCGCCAGCCGTATCACGGCCTTCGGAACAGGCTGGGGCGCGATGTTCTTCGAAGGAACCAGCTATCCGCTGGATCTGCTGGGCAGGGCGGGAATATCGCTGCTGGACCATGCTGAGCGGCCTTTTTTGTCGCGCGCATCGATCTGGAGTTACTTTGACGGACCGAACCATTCCCGCGCGTTCGAAGCCCGCCTGGAATCGGGCGACCGCGCCAGCCTCGCAACCGCCATGACGCTGGCCGGCGACATGGCCGAGGAATGCCGTCTGGAGCGGCTGCACGCCGCTCCCTGGACGCCCGGCAACGCGCCACGACGAATCGACGCGGTACTCACGACGCCCTTTGGGCCAGCGCGCCTCAGCGCCATCCCGCGATGCTTTATGGCCTTATCGCGTCCGGGCGCGGCCGGATCGCGAGTCTACACGTCGATGGGTTTTGCGCGCTTCGAGATGGGCAACGCCTCAGGGGCGGGGATGTTCGAATGCTCCGCCTCGTCCACCGTCCCCTTCGTCGGCCTACCAGATCGCTTGAGCTGACCGACCAAGCCGATAGTGGTGGCGCTGGCCGGCACGAACCACCAATGGTTCATTCCCGCCTCCGATGTGTCTCCATATCAGAGCGTAACACCGCGTTGATGCGTGATTGATAGCGACTGCCGAGTCCTTTAAGTCAAGCCGGTACATCCTTATCCCTGCGTACGGTTCCGCTTGCTTTCCCAAGGGGCAGCGCGAGCTTCTAGACGTCAGGATCCGCGCTCAATCCGCCCGCTGGCGCATATCGGCTCCGCGTGGAAAACAGCGCGTCATACGCGAGACGCGGCGGTGGATGCCGAGGTTGCCGTCAGCAGCGTCTGTGCGGCTTCGTTCAGCAGCTTGCTCAGCGGCAGGTCCGGATATTCACGCAGGAATGCGCGACCGGTGTCGCACGCTTCGGCCAGGCGCGGATCGAAGGGAAAGCGCCCGAGGATGGGCAGGTCGAAATCGCGGGCCAGCGCGCTGATATCCGCCGACGGCAGCAGCGGTCGCACTGAATGGCAGTTGCCGCAATAAAAGCCGGCCATATTTTCGATCAGGCCCAGGATTCTCATCTGTTTACGGCGCGCCTGCAGCAAGGCCTGACGCACCGCCATGGCGCCCGCCGCCGAGGACGGCAACACTATTACCACGCCTGCCTGCCGGATCGATTCGGATAACTGAACCGCATGCTTGAAACCCGGCGGCAAATCCACCACCAGCAGATCGAGCGTGCCAAAGCGCGTCCGCCCGATCAAATCCTCTACCGACGCGAAGTGCCCAAACTGACTCTCCGATGGGACGTCGAAGGGTTCTGGGTGCGAGCTGTCGAGCGCAAAGACCACCGGAGTCTCAGCCTGCAGAGGATCATTGGCGACCAGGCGAATTCCAAGTGGACCGCTGGCGGGTTCAAACCCCCCTTGGGTCTGGGTCAGACGCACGCGCGGCAATCCCAACATCGGAGCGATACTGGGCGCGTCGAGGTCCCCGTCAACGATGCCGACTTTGCGGCCCTTGAGCGCGAGGGCAGCCGCGATATTCGCAACAATGGTGCTTTTGCCGGTTCCACCTTTGGCGCTGGCGAACGCGACGATGGCTTTGACTTGCGCCAGACCAGGATAGGATGCCTCAACCTGGCTGTGTGTCATATCGCGTTCTTTCACGGTTTCGGCCATGGTGCAGACGGTGATTGCGGGGAACCGAGGGTAAAATTGTACGACAAGCAGACTCCTTGAGGAACGCTCCAAAGCGTGCGTTGCTCTTAGGTTAACAAGTTTGCGCCGCGCACGCATCGCCCTGGTTCGTGCGGGGCAGCCCCGGCATCCCGCGCTGTCAGGTGTTCTCTTCGTCGGCCTCGGTGGAGCCGAATTTGCGGTAGACCGCGCGGTCGTCTTCGGCGCGCCGCTGGGTGCGGGCTTCGCGCTCGAGGTCCTGCTGGCAATCGCGGCACAAACGCGTAAAGGGCAGCGCTTCCAGCCGCTCCTCGCCAATCTCAAGACCGCACGATTCGCACACTCCGTAAGATCCGTCGGCGATCCGCTCCAGGGCGTCGTCGATCGCGCTCATCTTGGCCCGCTCGCGATCGGACAGGATGAAGCTGATCTCGCGATCGCGCTCCTCGGAGGCGAGATCGTAGGTATCCATCCCCTCGTCCTTGAGCCCTTCGCGTTCGGAACGCATCGCCTGGTTCATTTCGTCCAGGATCTTTTGTTTCATCTCTTCCAGGCGCGTTCGGACCCTGGCCAGGAATTTCTTGCGGCTGGTGGAAGGTTTCTTAGGCATCTAATGCCGACCTTTCTGGGTACTCGTTTGGATCCACTACCCGCGCGTGAAGATCGTAGGTAAAGGCTTTCTCGATTCGGGCGCGAACAAATTCACCGGGTTCGGCGATGCCGCGCAGCAGGACCATCCCGTCGATATCCGGCGCTTGCCCGGCCCATCGCCCGCGCCGGCGCGGCTGACCGCCCGGCGTCTCGTTTTCGATCAGTACTTCGACTTCGCGGCCGACCATCCGTTGATTGGCGGCCAGCGATATTTCCGCCTGCGTCTCCATCAGCCGCATGCGCCGGGACCGCATTATACGGGGCGGTACCTGGTCGGGGAGGTCGTAGGCGGCGGTGTTTTCCTCGCGCGAGTAGGTGAACACTCCGACCCGATCGAAACGCTGGCGCCGCACGAATTGCCTCAGGCGCTCAAATGCGGCTTCGCTCTCGCCCGGGAAACCGACGATAAATGACGTTCGCAGAATCACACCGGGAACGCGCGCGCGAATCCTGTCCAGCAGGCGCTCCAGCGCGGCGCCCGATCGCTCCCGCCGCATCGCGCGCAGAATGCCGTCATCGGCGTGCTGCAACGGCATGTCGATGTACTTGACCACCTGCGGCACATCCGCGATCGCTTCGAGCAGTTCGTCGCTAACGAAGTTGGGATAGCAGTAAAGCAGCCGGATCCATTTCACGCCATCGATCCTGGCGAGGGAGCGGATCAGTTTTGCGAGTGAAGACGGCGGACTCAGATCGCGGCCGTAAGCAGTCAGATCCTGGGCGATCAGGTTGAACTCGCGCACGCCGCGGTCCGCCAGTTTCGCGGCTTCCGCGAGGATTGAGGCCAGCGGGCGGCTTTCGTGCGGTCCGCGAATTTTTGGAATGATGCAAAATGCGCACTTGTGGTTGCATCCTTCCGACACTTTCAGATACGAGCTGAAAAACGAGGTCGTGACGATGCGGGGCGCGCTGGGTGAGGGCAGCAGATGGGCTGCACCGCTGTAAGGGGAGCGCCGCGATTCGGGCAATTCGGTCGCGCGCAGCAAATCAGGCAGATCCAGGAAATTGCCAGTGCCGACGAAAATGTCCACTTCGGGGAGCAGTTCCCGCAACTGCGCCCCATAACGTTGCGATAGGCATCCGGCAACTACCAGTCGGCGTCCCGCGCGGTGGCGCTTGATCTCGGCCGCCTGCAGGATCGCCTCGATCGACTCCTTTTTGGCCGCCTCGATGAACGCGCAGGTGTTGACCACCAGTACCTCGGCATCCTCCGGCGCCATCGTGATCTGGTAGCCGGCGTGAGTCAGTGCGCCAAGCATGACCTCGCTATCAACGAGGTTTTTGGGGCAACCCAGACTCAGCAGATGTACCTTCGGCATCATTCAACGCTGATTTAGCGAATTTCTATGTGTAGCCCGCGCCCTCAAGCGAGGCAATTACCCTTACAGCTGGCGCTGCGCCGGAGCTCCCGGGGCCTGCACCACGTCCGCGCCGGGAGGCACTTCGAAATGGAACTTTGAATCAGCTATCGGCACGTTTCTTTGTACGGAACCGAAGGAAATCGATGTGGTATTCCCGAGCGCGTCGGTGACCTGCGCTCCTTCGAGGTCATAATTGGAAGGGTTGAGTTCCATCGTGATCCGATCGCCGCCGGACTTCGGCACCAGCACTACCGTAAGCAGATGGTCGGAAGCCTCCCCCGGCGGCATCGTGGCATGGAAATCGCGTCGCAGCTTCCCGATCCCGAGCAGAAAAGTCAGCGGGGCGGAAAATTTAAAAGCGCGATTAAGCGGCATCTCCAGCACCTGGTTGAGGTCCGGCTGATAGTCGTAAAGCTTATGGCCGTCGGATACGACCGTCTCCTTTTGCGGCGATTCGAAGTCCCATCGCATCATGCCCGGCCGCTGGTACCAGACCTCACCGCTGCGAGTCTGCGTAGTTCCGCCCAAGGCGGTCAATTTTTCGGTGAATTTTGCACTAAAGGAATCGGTATGCTCGTAATGGTCCTGGATCTTATCCAGGACCGCGTTTTTAGAGACCGTCGCGGTGCCGGAGCTATCCTGAGCGACCAGCGGAAAGGCGATCATAAGCATGGCCAAAGCTGTCACGCAGGCGATAACGCTGATTCGCAAGCCGTATGTGTTCAAAACTGACAATTTCATCATCGAGGGATGTTCGACTGCGATGGATTGGGATCCCATGGATGGGGGTCCCATAAATACGTTAACTCTTTCAGTACCTCCGGAGAACAAGGCAATAGGAATGAAGGGAGAGAAGCCGGGAGTGAGAGCCGGAACATAGCCAAGGAGAAAAAAAGAGCCGGAAGGGTCGGGGTTGAATGTGCTTGCCCTCTCATTTCTCTTTTCTTGTGTCTCTCGATCCTTGCCCCTCACTCCTCTTCCCTCCCTCGTTTCTTCCCCTCGGCGGCTGCTGGTACGATTTCCACGCCATGAATAAAGCCGATTTCTTTGCGCAAGCCCGCGCCGATTTGAGCGGACCGCTGCAGGGCGTGACGGTGCTGGAAGCCACCACCACGTGGGCGGGACCGATGTGCGGATGTCTGCTCGCCGACCTCGGCGCCGACGTGATCAAAGTCGAACCGCCGCACGGTGATGTGTCGCGCTTCCTGCCGCCGTTTCTGCCCGGCACTAATCCGCCGTTGTCGTTCATGCACGCTTCAGTGAATCGCAACAAACGCAGCATGGTGCTGGACCTGCGCCGGTCCGAGGGCCGCGGCATCTTCAAAAGAATCGCCGCCGAGGTTGACGTTATCGTGGAGAATTTCCGGCCCGGCAAGCTGGACCGCCGTGGTCTGGGCTACGAGAGCATCAAGGAGGTCAACCCGGACATTATTTATGTCTCGATCAGCGGCTTTGGACAATTCGGTACCTATGCGCATCGCGCGGGTTACGATGTGCTGGCGCAGGCGTACAGCGGTTTCCTTTCGCTCAGCGGCGAGCCGCAAGGAGAGCCGGTCAAGGCGCCCACGTTTCTTTCCGACGACCTCGGCGGGCTTCATGGGGCGCTGGCCGCGGTTGCCGCAATCCGCCATCGCGACCGCACCGGGGAGGGCCAACATGTCGATATCGGCCTGCTCGATGCGATGCTGTTTCAGTCCAACGGCAACCTGGCGCTGGCTGCGATGGATGTTGAATTACCGCGCACCGGCAATGAGTTCGTGTTCAACGCGCCTTCCAATCTTTTTCGCTGCCGTGACGGCTACGTGATGCTGGTGATCCTGGTCGATCACCACTGGAAGCTGTTGGCGCCGGTGATTGAGCGTCCCGAACTGGCGGACCATCCCGACTATGCGACCAATGCGGCGCGAATACAGCGCCGCGCCGAACTCAACCAGATGCTGGCGCAATGGTTCGCCGCACGCACGGTTGAGGAGGCGGCCGACTTGCTCGAGGAGCAGGGACTGGCTTTCGCCCCGGTCCGCACCTATGCCCAATCGGCAAACGATCCGCACGTGATCGAGCGCGACATGCTGCAGACCACGCAAGAGGAGGGCATCGCGCTGGTACACGTTGGGCCGCCCGCCAAGATGTCGCGCACGCCGCTTAAGGTCCGGACCGCAGCTCCGTCTTTGGGCCAGCACACGGACGAAATTCTGGATAAAATGGGTATCGGCGCCGATACCCGCGAGCAGTTGCGCGAGGCCAAAATCATCTGAGGCTTCATCATGATTAAAGTCAGGAAAGCCAGCGAAAGAGGCTCAACTCGCCTGCCGTGGCTCGATAGCCGGCATACTTTCTCCTTCGGCGATTACTACGATCCCGCTGAGGTCGGGTTTTCCGTGCTGCGCGTGATCAATGAGGATCGCGTTGCTCCCGGCGGCGGATTTCCCTCCCACGGCCATCGCGACATGGAAATCATCACGTATGTGCTGGAAGGAGCGCTGGAGCATCGCGACAGTATTGGCAATCACTCGGTAATTCCGGCCGGGGACGTGCAGCGGATGACGGCCGGGACCGGAATTGTTCACAGCGAATTCAACCATTCACAATCGCAACAGGCGCATTTCCTGCAAATCTGGATAATGCCTCAGCAGGCCGGTCTTGCTCCCGGTTACGAGCAGCGGACGCTTGAAAAGAATCCCCAGCGCGGATGCTTGCGCCTGGTGGTCTCGAACCAACCCAACGATGGCGCGCTGCGGATCCATCAGGACGCTCGACTGTATATCTGCAGTTTGGATCCGGGCCAATCGGTCAATGCCCAACTTGAACTTGGCCGCCGCGCCTATCTCCACGTCGCGCGGGGAACTATCAGCGTGGACGGCATCAACCTGGCTGAAGGCGACGGCGCTCGCATCAGCGGCGCGCCCGGCATCGGTATCAGCGGCGCGACCGGCGCCGAAGTCCTGTTGTTCGATCTTCCCTAATTGTCAGTTCCTGCGGGGACGGCGCGGATGGTGTTGTCGAGGCCGCTTATCGCCGCGATTGTGCCGGCAAAGCGCGCCGGGATGCTCGGGTCAGTGAGGTTGGCGTAAACGCCGCCTGGATAGGCGGCAATGCCGGTTCTGAATACCTTCTCGGCCAGACCGGCGCAGCCTTTGAAGGTGATGGAAAGGTTCTGCGGCGAGGACGATACGATCTCGAATCCCTGCGCGGACAGCCAATCCCGGACGGCATCGATCTGTTTCTGATCGGGTCCGAAGCGCTGAGAGAATTCCTGCGGCGTCAGCCATCGATGGTAATTTGGCGCGGACGGGTTTTGCTGCTGGGCAATCAGTGAATTGAGTTCCTGAGGATTGCGCGCCTTGAGCACCACCATCATCGTGAGCATCCGATCCGGCGCGATCATCCCAACCGGTGACCCGGAAATTTCGCGATGATTGCCGGTCAGCTTGATCATCTGCTGCGCGGCTGCGGGCGTGACCAGCAAAAGTGTTGCGCCGAACCCGACGAATGCCGCCAATAATCTCGGCGATGAGCAAACTGTGCCACTCATATCTCGCGGCGGCCGCTCAGGGCGCTGGTCAGGGTGGCGGCGTCGCTGTACTCAAGATCGCCACCGACCGGGAGGCCGCGCGCCAGGCGGGTGACCTTGATTGAAAGCGGTTTGATCAGGCGGGCGAGATACAGGGCCGTGGCTTCGCCTTCGACGGTCGCGTTGGTGGCGATTACGACTTCGGCCACGGGCGGTTCGCCGCTGAGCCGCGCCATCAGATCCTTGATGCGGATGTCGTCGGGGCCGATTCCGTCCAGCGGGGCCAAGGCGCCGTGCAGGACGTGGTAAAGGCCGTTGAAACTGCGCGAGCGTTCCATCGCCATCAGGTCGGCCGGCCCCTCGACGACGCAAATGACCGACGAATCGCGGGTGGGATCGGAGCAGATATGGCAATGCGTGCTGTCGGAAAGTCCCAGGCAGGAGGCGCACAGAACGATTCGCTCTTTCATTTCGAGCAGCGCTTCGGCCAGCGCGATTACGTCCTCGCGGGGACGGCCCAGCAGGTTGAAAGCGAGCCGCGACGCCGTCTTCTCGCCGATTCCCGGCAGGCGCGAAAGCTCGCGCACCAGCCGCGTCATGGCCGGCGGCAAACCCTGGCCCTGTTTGCTCCCCTCCGCCATCACGACTATTCCATGCCGGGAAACTTGAACCCGCCCATCGGCGCGAGCTTGCCCATCTCGGTGGCGACCAGATTTTGCGCCTGCCGCAATCCTTCGTTGACGGCCACGGTGATCAGGTCTTCGAGCATCGCCTTGTCGTTGTCCGCCAGCAGCATCGGGTCAATCTGAATCCGCCGCACCTGCATCGCGCCGTCCACGGTCACCCGCACCATCCCGCCGCCGGACTGCGCTTCCACGGTCTTGCTGGCAGCTTCTTCCTGCAATTGCTTGAGCTTTTCCTGCAAGGCCTGGGCCTGCTGGAGAAGATTAGATAAATTGGGTTGAGACACAAAACTGCTCCTTGCTTCGAGCTGCTATTTGAGTGCTCGGCTACTCGCGGCTTCCCTCATTGCGCTTAACGGTCCGGCGGCGCACGTCCACCAGACGGCCTTCGAGTTCATCAAGGATTTTCCGCACCAGCGGATCCGAGAACAACTCCTTGCGGGCTGCTTCGCGGTCGATTGGTTCGCCGTTGGTTTCCCCCGGCACCGATTCGATCGCCGCCTCCATCGAGCTTTGGAAATCGAACCTTTTCGGCGCGGCGGGTAAAGCCTCCGCCGGCGTGTCTGCGATCGAGCGGGCGTTTGTGCCCGCCGCGGTTGACGCCGCAGGACAATCCTCGGAAGCTGGCTGGGCCAGCTCGACCTTGACTGGCCGCCCGTAATGTTCGCTGGCGAGCGCCGCGATCGCTGCCTTGTTGTCGTTGAGATAACGGATATATATGTCGCTGCGAGGCGCCACGCGCAGGATGTCGCCGTTAAGTGCGAGCGTCGCGCCCAGCTCCATGAATCCGGCCAATGCCGCTTTTTTCTGACGGATGTGCTCCCGCAGGTCCGGTAAGTCCAGTGCGGCCTGGCCGGAATCAGACGCCGAGTCCGACGGCGCGGGCGCGGCCTGCGACCGGACCGCACGCGGCGGCTCCGCGAAGGCGGCCTTGCGGCGCGGTGCATCGGCTTTGACCTCGCCTTCCACCTTAAGCCGGCGCGCAGGAGCATTGGGCGGCTCCGAGGCGACGGGCGCCGCGGCCTGCGATGGACCTCCGCCGGAAGCCGCCGAAGTATTGCCGCCCAGCGCCTTTACCGCGCGCGCCAGTTCGTCGGCGTCGAGCACGGGCGCCAGCGTGGCCATCCGCACCACCGTCATTTCCAGCATCAGATCGGCGTAAGGCGAGCGCAGGATTTCCTCCTGCGCCTGCGCCATCAGGCGGAACAGCCGGAGCAGATCGCGCATCGAGGGTGCCTGCGCCAGCTTGCGCAGCGTCGCGGCCTCATGATCGGGCAGGTCGGTCAGCGGAGTGATCGCGCCGAGTTGGGGCAGCTTGGCGACGGTCAAGTTGCGCAGCACTTCGAGCAGGTCGCGTCCCAGCCCCTGCAGATTAGCGCCGCGGCTGTGCAGTTCGCGGACGATGGTCAGTGCGGCGGCGGGGTCCTTGTTGAGAATCGCTTCGGCCAAAGCATAGACGCGCGAGCGGCTGGCGACGCCCAGCGAATCCGCGACCAGGCTTTCCGTCAAGCGGCCGGGGGAAAGCGCGAAGGCCGTCTCCAGCATCCGCTCGGCGTCGCGCATGCTGCCTTCGGCCTCGCGCGCCAGCATCGCCAGGGCGCCGTCCTCGGCCTCGATTCCCTCGCGGCGGGCGAGATCGCGCAGACGTTCCAGGATGATTGCGAAGGGGATGCGGCGGAAGTCGTAGCGCTGCAGCCGGGACAGGATGGTCTCGGGCACCTTTTGCGGCTCGGTCGTGGCGAGGATGAACTTAACGTGTGTGGGCGGCTCTTCGAGGGTCTTGAGCAGGGCGTTGAAGGCCTGATCGGTCAGTTGATGGGCCTCGTCGATGATGTAGATCTTGAAGCGGTCGCGTGCCGGACGGTAGCTGAGGTTTTCGATGATGGTGCGCGCGTCGTCGATTTTGCGATAGGTGGCGCCGTCGATCTCGACCACGTCCAGCGCCCGGCCCTGGCGAATCTCGGTACACGCCGCGCATTCACCGCAAGGCTCGGCCGTCGGGCCGCGCTCGCAGTTGAGGCATCGCGCCAAGATCCGCGCGGCAGTGGTTTTGCCGACGCCGCGGATTCCCGTGAACAGGAACGCGTGCGCGATGCGGCCGCTGGTAATCGCCTGCGCCAGCGTGCGGGTGACGTATTCCTGCCCGACCAGGTCGGAGAATTTTTCGGGGCGCCATTTACGCGCCAACACCAGATGCGAGGACGTGTCGGCCATCCCTAGCCCTTTGATTAGATGCTGCCCGTCGAATGATAGCTAGGCGCCCCTGCGGCACAGGGAAGGGGTCGGTACCGTTGCTTCCTTCCGGACCTGGCGGGGTTCGCGACTTTCCCTTGCGCAGGACCCAGCTATCAGCGGCGGGCAGCAGGTAGAAACCAGACCACTTTATATATCACGACGGCCGTTGCAACGCATCGCCGCAAATTTTTCGCGAATCGCACCCGATCTTTCCCGGCAATCGTCGAGCGCACGGTCCTGGGGGGCGCTACTGTCAGTGACAATTAAAGATGTCCGCCCCATAAGCAGTTAAAGATGTCCGCGTGATTGAGTTGAGAGTTGCGAAGCCTCCGTGGTTTTCAATGGCTTAGTTTTTCG
>JAJPIF010000025.1 GCA_021324885.1 Pseudomonadota bacterium | reverse complement strand
CTGGACTGCCCGTACGTATTCCACCTCGATGGTCAGCCGGTCGGAGACTTCAAACGAGCATGGGCGACCGCCTGCAAGCGCGCCGGCGTGGGCAAAGTGTTGGTGCATGACCTCCGCCGCACCGCAGTTCGGAACATGGTGAGAGCAGGCATACCGGACCGCGTGGCGATGGCGTTATCCGGTCACAAGACCCGGAGCGTGTTCGATCGCTACAACATCGTGAGCGAGGCCGACCTCGCCGCGGCCGCCGAGCGTCTGCAGGCGCACCTCGGTACCCAGCCGGTTCAGCCGAAGGTGACGCCGATCGCGGATCATCGGAAAGGCTGACGGCCGAGGGCCTCTTTCGCGACGCCGTAGATCCGCCGCCTTATTGACCGGAACAATAACAAGCCGCTAGATATTATCGGAAACCGGCCGTTTCCGATAATAGCGTGCTGCGGCCATGGTTTTGAATTTTGATCGCGAACATTACGACATCGGCTGCGAAGCCGACCTAGACGGCATAATCGGGTAGTCAGGGCTGGCCCCCGCCGCTCTGTCCAAGCCGGTGCCGGTCTGCAGGTCATTCACGACGCTTTTCTTGTCGCGCTCAGCTATCATGACCGCTGCTTAACATTTCTGACACCTGGCGTCCTTCCCAACGTTCATGATGGATTCCAGAATTCTAGATCTTTGTCCTTTTGGATCTTTCCGGGCTCAGGCCCCGTAGGACAAGGGTAACGTCCGTCGTATTCGCCGCCTCCGTCCGCATAGTGAAAGACGATTTGAGCGATTCTAACACCAGGCCGGAGCGTTAACGGCTGCGTTCCCAAGTTGGCCAATTCCAGCGTGATCACTCCCCTAAAGCGCGGGCCTACCGAAGTAGCCGTTGCGATGACTAATCCCGTCCGTCCCCAAGAAGACCGAGATGTAACATACGCACCCATATTGGTAGGTAGCCCGATATACTCGAGACTCGAACCCAGTATGAATTCTCCCGGATGAAGGTATAGCAAGCGTCCTCTGCTTAAGGTGATGCGCTCTTGGCACTTCTCCACTGTCTTCAACGAATCAGTTGCCATAGGATCGATTGCTGCAATGTTCGCTCTTCGCGAGAGAAGAAAGGTGAATCCGAGCCGCAAATCCACAGATCCCGGTCCAACCTGGGACCTCTCGAGGAGAGGCGTTATTACGATGCGCCTCTCTGGATCCCTAGTGTCCAGGAGCTTCTCGAGTTCCGATTTTGCAAGCATATCTACATGTTTCCGCTACGCCACGCTTCAAAGCTCTTTGTCAACTCTATTGATTCGATTGCCTTGAGCACCAATCGATTTATCGTCTCGTCGTGTCGAATCTCCCACTCGCTGGTCGGACTGTAAGGGACTGAGACCCGAGCGTTCTTATAGAGCCAGCCTGCTGCCATAGCGGAGCGGAAGTCAGGAATCGTTGAATCACGTAGCTCATCTGGCGGGAAACCAAGCGCAAGCCTCTCCAGAAGGTCGGCGATCTGCCTTCGGAAGGTTTCTCTCCCGTAAATGGTCATTCCCAGTTTTTCTGATATAAAAGCCTCCGAACCGACTAAAGCTTCCCCCAGATCAGCATAGGCCCTTGAGAGAACCCCGTCGGCGTTCAGTACGTTCCAATCCGATGTGTCAGTCACCACGTCATTTAATTCGCGGACATATCGGACTGCGGCGTCGCGAATCATGTCGATCGGTGAACTCCCTCTGAGGCTATTCAGATCTTCAATAATTTCCTCAGTGTACAACTTCAACATCATTCCCCGAAGGCGTAACCTCCATGGAGGATACAATCTCGTCTCCTCAGCCGGAGGTGCGTCCAAGACCGACACCAGCGAGATATTATGAAGAGTAAACAACGCGCTGATTCCAAATGTCTTCCAACCAACTAAATCTGATATCAGTTCCTCTAGCGCTCGCTTTCGCGTCCTCAGTATTCCGTCGAGCAATCGTTGGCTCACGTTGAATCTAAATAGTGGGGGCAGCTGCGATGCGCCTGGGTACCAACCCAAGTCACCCATCGCTGCTTTGGTCGTGGCGACGAGATTTTTCTGATCTTCCGTCTTTAGATAGTCGGTAGCCAATCTATGACCAGCCTCGTGACCAAGTGCGGCGTGTAATAGGACATTGGAATATTCAATTGTCGGTATTCCGACCACGCAAAAGTCAGCTATACCAGAGAATATAGTGTCGATGGTGGACGCGGCAAGCAGGTTGCGCAAGATTGTCCGATAAATATCGGAAATATCTATGACTGTATAATTAAACGACCATTGGACTCTTAGTAACACCCGAGCTCCTGGTCTAGTTTGTTGAATAAGATTTTCAATTGAACCGATCAATTGCGCAGGCACTTTTGACGAGCTCCCGTTTTCGAGATAGCGTACATGGCTGCCAATTATGCGTAGAATCTCGCAGGAATACCTCAGAAGTGTAAGATCGGAGTTTTGCTGTATGAACTCCCCTAGCGCGTCGACGAGTCGCTCGAGAAATTCCCCAAATAACTCAGGAGAGTTAGTCGGGAATTCCTGAGAGCGCGCCTCGGCGAGCCGCTGATGAATGTTTATGACTTGGGCCTTGGCTAGGCGCTGAAGATCGTCAATCGACATTGCATCAGAGCGTAAGTCAGCCGTTCTCGCTCTGACGATCGCGATGGTTCATCGAGGACAGCATGGAATCCGCCAGAAAAGCGAAGAAGTATTTGGCCAGTTCGGTTCTCTGATCGGGGCGAACCATGCGTTCCTGTTCGGTTCGTTGAAGTGCTTCTAGAATCTCTTGCAATGCGGTAACAATGCTGCCCGGTTGCTCGTCAGTATGGCCACAGTGGAGGCGCAATCTTTCGAGGGGAGACAACGCCGAACCTAGCGAGCTAATGCTTTCCGCAGAAGCGCCGGAAACCGTTTCGTCGGTGAGTGTCCTAGCGCCCGCCAGAATCTCATCCACGAGATGACGGGCCGAAAGAACGAATCTCATCTCGTCATCTCCGAGTGCTAGTTCGTTCTGATGCGAGAAGATGCTTGCTACCCGCGCGGCCAAAATACCGTGATTTAACGTATTTGCGGTTGCGGTTAGATCATAGCTTCCCATCGCAGCACCTCCCCTATCGAACGATTTTTCTGCTTGCGTTTTGTAACATAGCACGCTTCCACAGATAAAGACGTCGCAAAGCTCCTCCCGGAACGGGGAGAGCTTCGGTCCGTTTGCGACGAGCTCTTAACCGGCGCGTCCGACAATTCGATCACCCCACTGGCACCTGGACGTGCAGCGTTGAGACCTTGATAAAATGCGTTCGGTTCAACGGCGCAATCGCGCTCAGCGCGCTTGCGGCCCTTGACAAATTCGGACAGTTTTCGGACAATCGGTGGCAGTTCGACGGAGTGGCTATCGAGATGAACCGAAAACTCTTTGAATTTGCTGGATTTTCTGGAGCCACCCGTCGGATTCGAACCGACGACCTGCTGATTACGAATCAGCTGCTCTACCGACTGAGCTAGGGTGGCTTTTCGCAGGAAAACCCATTGTAGTTGGGTTTGGCCGGCCATCCAAGCTCAGGCCTTTTTGAAAGCGCGATCGCGCTCCGCTAGCGCGCCTTTCAGGCCCATTTTGCGCTGGTTTTTCACCCACGCCTTTACCGCTTCGGTGTTGTGGAAGATTACGTCGATGTCGCCGCCGGATTGCTGGGCGGCGCGGAAGCCCGTCACCTCCAGGTAGCGGTTGACGGCGGCCTTGTGCAGCATCAGCAGTTCGGGCGAGACCAGGGCTACGCGGCGGGCGTAAGCCAGGGTTTCCTCCTCCAGTTTCTCGCGCGGGTACACCCGGTTGACCAGGTGCCATTCCAGGGCTTCCTTCGCGGTCATCGAATCGCCGGTGAAAAAATACTCTTTGGCCTTGCGCGGACCCATCAGAACCGGCCACAGGGCCATCGTGGGCAGTACCCCCAACTGGCGGCCGGCGGGATGGCCGAAGGTCGCGTCCTCGCTGGCGAACACGATGTCGCAATGGCCGATCAGTTCGTTGGCGCCCGCCAAACAATAGCCGTGGACCTGCGCGATGGTGGGTTTGGTCAGCGACCACAACCGCTGCCATCGCTGGGTCACGCGCAGGCAATCGATGAAGTCACGGCTGATGGTGTAGCGCCGTCCCGAGCCGGCGTTGCCGTAATCCGACGCCAGGTCGTAACCGGCGCAAAAGCCGCGCCCCGCGCCGCGGATGATCAGCACGCTGGCTTCGGGGTCGGCGTCGTATTCCTGCGTGGCCTGCTCGAATTCGGCCAACAGCGTAGGCGAGAGCGCGTTGATCTTCTCCGGACGGTTGAGCGTGATGCGGAAGATTTTGTCCTCGACCTTTTCGTAGATGATAGTTTGATAGTCGGCCATCGTGAATGCTCCATCGCGAATTGCAGCCAGAAGATCGCATTGCGGGGCCGCCGTGACAAGGCTTGGGGTTCTTATTTCCTCGTGCTTGCCTTCTCTCGTCATCTTTCACTTCGTTCAGGATGACGGACAAAAACGCCGCACGGCAAAAAAATCACTGGAACCGAAGGCTCAGAAAAGAATTCTTTCCACTAGGACCCTCACCCGCAGGCGGCTTCGCCTGCCGGCGACCTCTCCCGTTTCAGGGAGAGGGTTTCTCAGACTTCGTCATGTTGAGCTCAGGCGGTAAATTCGGGAATCACCTGTTTGGCGAACAGGTCGAGCGATTCGTCGGTCATGAACGACCCGATGAACCAGGTGATGTTGAACTCCTCGATACGCGATCTGATTTCGCGGCGGACCTGGTCGGGCGTCCCGACCAGCAGCATCGGGAAGTTGCGCGCGCCCTCGGCGTCGGGCAGGCCCATGTTTTCCGCCGCCCGCCGCGCCATCCTGTCGGCCTCGCTCTCGCTGCCTGAAATGAATACGGTGGACAGCGAGGAGATCTCGATCGACTGCGGATCGCGCCCGGCCTCGCGCGCGTACTTGTGCAGCAGCCCCAGCCGGCGGCGCAGGTCGGGCTTGTCAAATCGCGCCGATTCCTTGTAATCGACGAAGCCGCGCGTCACCGGCGCGATCAGGTTGAGCGTGTCGGCGTAGCGCGCGGCGACCTTCAGCACCGCGCTGCCGGCGCCGCCCACCAGGATCGGCGGATGCGGTTTCTGAATCGGCTTGGGCACGTTGTAAGCCTTGTCGATCGAGAAGTAGCGGCCGTGAAAGGACGGCTCCTCCTGCGTCCACATCGCCTTGAGCACCTCGATTCCTTCGGCGAGCTGCTCGGCGCGCTGCGCGTTGGCCGGATACGGATAGCCGTAAGCATCGTACTCGCGCCGGAGCCATCCGGTGCCCAGCCCCGCGATGAACCGTCCGCCGCTGATGTTATCGATCGACGAGGTGATCTTTCCCAGCAGCGCCGGGTTGCGATAGGACATCGCGGTGACCAACGGCAGCAGCCGCACGCGCCGGGTGACGACTGCCAGGCCGGTCAGCGCCGCGAAGCATTCCAGTTCTGGAATCAGCTTGCCGTGAGTGTTGATCAGATGGTCGGGCACAGAGACCGAATAGAAGCCCAGGGCTTCGGCTTTTTCAGCCAGCGTACGGGCCTTGGCGAAATCCGGGACCGGTGCGAGCGCGCCGAATTTTATCTGACGCATGGTGAACTCCGATGAGTTAGCCGCGGCCGACCAGCGGCATCTTGGTGGCCATCACGGTCATGAACTGGACGTTGGCGTCAAGCGGCAGGTTGGCCATGTAGCGAATCGCTTCGACGACGTGGCTCAGGTCCATCGTGGGTTCGGCCATGATCGCGCCGTTGGCCTGGGGTATGCCCTGGGCCATCCGCGCCGTCATCTCGGTGGCCGCGTTGCCGATATCGATCTGACCGCAGGCGATATCGTACTTGCGGCCGTCGAGCGAAGTGGACTTGGTGAGCCCGGTCAGCGCGTGCTTGGTGGAGGTATAGGGCGCGGAGTTGGGGCGCGGCGCGTGCGCGGAGACCGATCCGTTGTTGATGATGCGGCCGCCGCGCGGGTCCTGTTCCTTCATGATCCTGAAGGCTTCCTGGGTGCATAGAAAAGCGCCGGTCAGATTCGTGTCCACTACTCGCTTCCACTGCTCGTAGGTGAGATCTTCGAGCAATTTGGGCGGTCCGCCCGTTCCGGCGTTGTTGAACAGCAGGTCGAGACGACCGAAGGTCTCGCGAACTTTGGCGAACAGGTTTCTGACCGAGTCCGGATCGCCAACATCGCAGGGGACGGCGATCGCGCGACCGCCCGATTCGCGGATCTTGCGCGCGGTTTCCTCGATTGGCTGAGGACGCCGGCCGGTCAGCGCCAACGACCATCCGTCGGCGGCCAGCGCAAGCGCTGCGGCGCGTCCGATGCCGCTGCCGGCTCCGGTGATCAAGGCGATCCTGTTAATTGCACTCATTGAGGCGGCCCTACCCTCCATCAGCCTCGTTCAGACATTAAGCTGGCGGCGCTTGGCGCGTCATGGCAGGCACATGAAGTCCCTGTCGCCTCATATTTCTCATATTTCTGGCAGCGATCAATATTTCCCGCCAAGCTTGGAGTGGTCCCAGCTTGTGATTTTTTCCGGGACGATTTTCAGCACGACGCGTTTGGACATGCTGGCCGAGGCTTCGCGCGGCACGCCCGCACCACCCGCCGCGGACTGCGCTTCGCCCATCCGCCGCCACGTCACGCCCACCTGCGAGGGGTCCTCGATGATCTCGCAATAGCCGCGCACCAGCACGCCCTTCAGCTCGTTGTAAACGCGGCCGGTATCGACCATGAACCCGACCTTGGGATTGCGCCGGATGTTGACCACCTTCTGCGCCTTGCCGTAAGAGGTCATGTAGAAGGCGCCGTCGCGGTAGGTGTAATTCATCGCGACCACGTGGGGAAATCCATGTTGGTCGACAGTGGCGAGCGCGCCCTTCTGATTTTTCTTGAGGAATTCTTCCTGTTCCTCGGGCGTGAATTTGATCGACGGTCGCTTGCCGGGCATCGAAACCTCACTTTCGATTCAATCACGCGTCTGCTCCGTGTGGGAATCAACTACTCAGCTGAGTCCGTAAAGTTCGGCCACATTGTCATGCACGATGAGCCTGAATTCCTCGTCGGTCAGGCCCGCGCGATGCTCCTTCAGCAGCTCCCGCGAGTTTGGCCAGGTTGAGTCGCTGTGCGGGAAGTCATTGGCCCACAGCAGCCGCCTGATGTTGCACAGATCCTTCATCTGGAAGGCGACCCAGTCGTCCTGAAACGTCGTATAGACATTTTCCCTGAAATACTCACTGGGCATCTTGCGCAGGCGGCCCGACGGCGGCAACCAGTAGCGATGGCGCTTGTAGGCGTGATCCATCCGGTACATGAAATGCGGCACCCAGCCGGCGTCGGCTTCGACGCACACCACCTTGAGTTTGGGATGGCGCTCGAAAACGCCGCCGAAGACGAACACGCCGAGGATGTCCTGGCATCCGCGGATGATCGCCATTAGACCGTTGATTTTGGGGCCGCGTTGCTTCAGCGTATCGGCCTTGCTGGTGAGGATATGGAAGCTCAGCGGCATCTTGAGATCGACCGCGGCTTCGTAAAACGGATCGTAAATCGGATCGTCGTAGTCAGAGAGGGCGGGATTGCCCGGAAGCATCACGCCGCGAAAGCCCATCTCCTTCATTTTGCGCAGGTCCGCGATGCCTTCCTCGACGCTGCGCATCGCGGTCTGGCCCAAGCCGATCAGACGGTCGGAATGCGAGGCGCAGTACTCGGCCAGCCAGCGGTTGTAGGCGTCGAAGCAGGCCTTTTTGTAATCGATGTCGCGATGGTTGCACAGGGTCATCCCAATGCTGGGGTAGAGCACTTCGGCGGCGATGCCGTCGCGGTCCTGGTCCGCTATCCTGGCTTCGGGGTCCCATCCGCCCCGATGGAGGTTGTCCCATCGCGCGCCCCACACCGCCAACTCTTCGGCCTTCTTGCCGGCGGCCGCGACCAGCCCAATCTGGAGCGGACGGCTGAAACCGTCCACGACGAAAACGTCGCCCAGTTTGGAATCGCGCACCATGTGGGGCGCCTTGTCCCTGTATTTGCGTTCGATGTAATTGACGTAGGTTTGCGGCGCTTCGGTCACGTGTGAATCGGCGGAGATCATTCCTTTCATCGCGCTTCCCTCCAGTTCCGACTATATCCGAATGCGTTCGGGCAGGGTAATACGCGCACAAGGGCGCCCTCAGGCAGGAAGCTGGAATCGACGCGCCGGTGTCAGTGACACGCCCTTTATCCTGGCGGAGGCGAAGCGGAGTTGCGTGATTGGCTGGAGGACTTCTTGGCGGCGGCTTGCAGGTATGCCGCGAGGTCATCGATTTCGCCCGCCAGTTGCGGAAAGGCGCGCATCAGATGCGTAACGCGTTTGGGCTTATATCCGGGCGGATAGGTGAGATGCAGCACCCGGTCCCTTAGCAGGATGCGGGAGGATCCGGCGATGGCGGGCCCCTCGGCGCCTGCAAGATTGGGGTTGATGTTATGACAGACGATGCAGTGGTTCAGGTAAACGATGCGGCCGCGCTGCACTGGGGTTTGCGGTTCGGAAGGGGAGCAGGCTGTTGCCATCGCAAGGAACAGCGCCGCCAGCCCCCAGCGTCCAGAGCTTTTCAAATCGACTACCAACGTGCGCATTCGGGGCGCCAGCCCGAGAATCAAAAGGGCCACAAAACGCGCGCAACCTCGGGTCAGAGTTCTCCGCCGGTCGCGTAACTGCTGTGAAACGTCTCGTGCAGAGGTTCGAACCTGCCGGCGTAAAACCGGGTTCTGCGGCCCATGCCCGTTTGCGGATCGGCGACGTTAACGGTTGCGGTTCGCCGCGGCGTCTATCATGATATTCGCGCAAATGATCGCCGCCTCTGCCAGACGCTCCAGACTGAATCGTAAACGCGGTAAAGCGGCGTGTCAAAAACGCTTGCGCTTTCCGGTCGAGGCTAAGAAAATCTACGCAGCGATTGGAAGTCGCCATCGGAGCAGGGGAGGGGTTGTCGCCTGAGCTTATTCCTGACTTGTTTCAAGGAGGAAAAGATGCGCAAGTTCCTGGTCATCGCCACCGCGGCCATGCTTTTGGGTTTCATTTCGGCCTGTCAGAAATCGGAGGAAACGACGCCTCCGGCTGCCGCTCCAGAAGCTTCGGCTCCGGCTGCCGCGTCCTCGGAAGCGGCACCGAGCACTGCCGCGTCCGCCGAGGCCAGTCCGATGGCTTCACCGTCGTCGGCTGCGTCAACGGCGCCCTGAAATCAATTCGCACAATGACTTTTCGCGCGCGGCTGCCAAACCTTAGCGGCCAGGCTCGCGCGCGCCCAGGAAAGACAGCAGTTAATCCGGCGGCCTGCGGGAGGTAACCGGAGTGGAGCAGGCGGCCGTTTCTACGGAGAGAGAGTCGCGCTCGGTATTATCCGGCTTCGACGCCGCCACGATTGTGGCGGGTTCGATGATCGGGTCGGGGATCTTCATCGTTTCAGCCGATATTGCGCGTCACGTCGGGTCGCCCTTTGCCTTGCTGGCGGTCTGGGTCGTCAGCGGCCTGATGACGGTCGCCGGGGCGCTCGCTTACGGTGAACTGGCGGTGATGATGCCGCAGGCGGGCGGTCAGTATGTCTATCTGCGCGAGGCGTACGGCCGGTTGTGGGGTTTTCTATTCGGATGGACGCTGTTTTTGGTGATCCAGACCGGCACCATCGCGGCCGTGGCGGTGGCGTTCGCGCGGTTTGCCGGCGTCCTTTTTCCGGCGCTCAATTCCGCAGTCGTGACGGGCGGGGGTTGGCAAATCGGCTTTACCCGCGAGCGCGTGGGCGCGATTGTGGTAATCGCAGGACTTACCGCGGCCAATCTGCGCGGGCTGGATACCGGCCGCATCGTCCAGAATCTGTTCACAACCATCAAGATTCTCGCCCTGGTTCTGATTGCTTTCGTGGCGCTGATGGTTGCCCCCAATGCGCAGGCGCTGCGTCTCAACTTCGGGGGCGTCAAGGCGTTTTTCGGCTCCGGCGCGCTGTCGCTCGGCGCGCTGGCGGCGTTCGGCGCAGCGATGGTCGGGGGATTGTTCTCCGCCGACGCGTGGGCGTCGGTCACGTTCGTGGCGTCAGAAACCCGCCGGCCCCAACGGGACGTGCCGTTTGCGCTGGCCTCCGGCACGCTGGTCGTCATCACCCTTTATGTGCTGGTCAACCTCGGCTACCTGGCACAGCTGCCGATGCATCCGGTGCGGGGCACGAGCCTGTTCGCCCACGGAATCGCGGGAGCGCCGTCCGACCGCGTGGCGGCTGCTGCGATGCAGATGGTGTGGAACGGAACGGGCGCGGTTCTGACCGCAGCGCTGGTTATGATCTCGACCTTCGGATGCGCCAACGGCCTGATTATGACTGGGGCATGGGTGTTGTACGCGATGGCGAAGGACGGCGTCTTCTGGCGTCCCGCCGGACTGCTTAACACTGCTCAGGTCCCCAGCGTAGCGCTGATCATCCAGGCCGTGTGGGCATCGATGTTGACCTTGACCGGAACCTACAGCGATCTGCTGGATTACGTGATCTTCGCGCAGCTGCTCTTTTATGTGCTGACCGTGGGTGCGGTCTTCTGGCTGCGGATCAAGTGGCCTCAAGCGCCACGACCCTACAAGGCGTGGGGTTATCCAATTGTCCCCGCCGCCTACATACTTTGCGCAGCGGCCCTGATGATCGACCTGCTGATTGTAAAGCCGCGCTTCACCTGGCCGGGTCTGCTGATCGTGCTGGCCGGAATCCCGGTGTTCATGATCCAGGAGCGGCGCTCACGCATCGCCCAGCCGTCGCCGTCCAAGCGCACGGCGGTCGGCGGCCAGTAACGGCAAGAAACGCCCTGCCTTTTGCCATGATTGTTTCGAGGCTGCAAAGGGACGCCGTTTCCCCTGTGCGCCGCAATAATCGTCAGCGACGCGCGTGCGCGAATCATTTGCTAGGGCTTGATGATCACCAGCGTTCCGACCGGCAGGATGCGCTCGAGTTCGTCGATCGCGTCGTTCTGCACCGAGATGCAACCCAGGGTCCAGTTGATGCGCAGACGGTTAAAGCGCGGGCGGTCGGTGCCATGGATACCGATCGAGCCGCCCAGCGCCCGCCGGTGTCCATGGACCACCGGCACTAATCCTTCGCCCATCATGGTCTCATAACGCTGGCGATCCGAATAATTGGGATAATTGAGCCGCAAAAACCATCGCCAACGCGGATTGTAATACTTCTCGACGATAAGATAATTGCCCTCGGGCGTACGCAAATCGCCCTCCCATTTCTTGGCCGAATGGTCGGGGTTGCGTCCAAACACTGCGGGGAAAGAGTCGAAATGCTTGCCTTTATAATAAACGTCGAGCAGGTAGGCTGATTTATGGACGATGACGGTCCAGCTCATCGGGTCATAGCAGGACTGGTCCTCGGTTTGTCCCAGCAGGGCCTCGCCCTCGGTCAGATGGCTGGGCGGCAGCCCGAGTGATGCCAGCAGGCGCCGTCCAGGCCCCCAGAACTCGGGCGATTGATGGTCGAGATGGAACTGATGGTCGGTTGATGGCGCGGGGGCGTTGGGCAGAACAGGTCCGGGTGATACGACCAAAACATGATCGATCGGAGATATTTTCGGAGTCGCGGCAGCGGCTGCCACAGGAGCGGCAGCCGCAGCCACACCAACTGACGGCGTACGCGCGGCAACGGGCTGTGCTTGCGCCGCGGGAGCGGGAGCTGAGAGCGCAGGGGCATGGTAAGCTGCCGTCGGCGTATGTCGAGCCAAAGGGACTGAGGCCGGCTGCTGAACGGCTCCGGCCGCCGGCAGAGAATTTGTAACCGGAGCCGGATTGCCGGTTCGGCGAATTATCAGTATATGATCGCCCGGCCTTAAATCCGGCGGCCGAATGGAGACCCAAGCCGCATGATCGATGGGACCGAGCGCAGCGCCCGGGTTGGCCGCCGGCCGTGCCGTGGCAGTAGCGGTCGGTGCCGAAAGCGTTAACGACGGCGTTGCGAAAGCGCTGGATGAGGGCGAACCGCCGCCCGCTTGCGCTTGCAAGCCAATCAGGGCAGACCCGATAAACAACCACGCCGCAGCCGCAAATCTAAGATGCTTCAACCTGTGCTGCCCATGCATCGGAAAAAATTTTTCTGTCTTTGATGTAAGCTTCCACGGTGCTCCAGGTCAAGAAAGGCATTTACTTATTTCGATGAGATTTAGCAAAATGCCGTCCAAGGGCGGTATGCGGGCCGGCCTGGGAGGCAACTGCGAAATGGATTCTGACCTCGCGGCTTTTATGGCCTTGTTGACTACCGGCATTTACGTGTTGACGGTTGCCGACGGACAGCATCACCATGGAATGTCCTCATCCTGGGTGACGCAGGTCTCCGGTGAGCCGCCGTTGCTGATGGCGGCGGTTGATCGGGAACATTTCTCAGCGAACGTGATCGCCCGCACCGGCGTTTTCGGACTCAATCTCGTGGGCCATCGCAGCCGCCATCTCGAGGATTATTTCCTTTCCCCCGCGTCGCGGCGTCCCGACAACCTGCAACAGATGCGATATGAGATGTCGCCGCGGCTCAACGTCCCCTGGTTGAAGGAAGCGGCGGCCAGCGTCGAGGCGAGGGTGGTAGATTGCGTGGCCGCTGGCGACCATCACCTGCTAATCGCGTCGCCGGTGGGGACTCGGATCAATGAGGCGGACCGGCCGCTCACTTCGCTGGATTTGGACTACGTTTATCTCGGCGGCAAAACCGTGATCAGGCGTGATCGTTCAGGATGGCAGGCGTAATTGACCGATTTCGATTGGGTTTGATAGCATCGGTCGCGGAGCGTATGCCATGCCGATAGACAAAAGCGAATTGCGCCGGGTTATGGGCCACTATGCCACTGGCGTTACCGTGATCACCACGTTCTCCAAAGAAGGCAAACTCCACGGGCTGACTGCCAATGCGGTAAGTTCGCTTTCGCTGGATCCGCCGCTGCTGGTGATCTGCGTTGACAAGAAGGCGGAAAGTTACCCGTGTTTCGAGGAGAGCAAAGTATTTACGGTCAACATCCTGGCCGAGGATCAGGAAGATATCTCGCGGCGCTTCGCGGTGAGCGGCGGCGAAAAATTCGAAGGTGTGGCCTACCGGCGCGGCGGCAACGGCGCTCCGATCCTCCATGGCGTCCTGGCTTACCTGGAATGCAAGGTTTACGCGTCCTTCGACGGCGGAGACCATACCATCTACGTGGGCCTGATCGAAGAGGCTGAAACCCGCGATGCCAAACCGTTGCTGTTTTATCGCGGCGGTTATCGCACGATCGGCGACTGAAACGGCCACAGACGCGGAACTTCAGCCTTGCCAACGGCGATTTTTGCGGGTGTTGCGCAGGCGGTCTTTTATTTCCCACCCGGAAAATTCACGCCCGCATCCGTAGTTGGAGCATGAGTGAAGCTCTATCAGCCCGCCCTGAACCGTCGCAGCGCCGGCTTCCCGGCCTCAGCGTTTTTCTCCCGTGTCACAACGAGGAGGAAAACGTAACTCGCGTCGTCGACAATTTCCGCAGTCAACTGGATCGCTTCGCCCTCCAGCACGAAATCATAATCGTCAACGACGGCAGTCGTGATCGTACCGGTCAGCTCGCCGACGCACTGGCGGCGTCCGTGCCCGGCATCAAAGTCGTGCATCATCCGGTAAATCGCGGCTACGGAGGCGCGGTCATTTCGGGAATCCGGGCGGCGACTTTGCCTTACGTGCTGCTGTGCGACGGCGACGGCCAGTTTGACGCCGGCGAACTCGACCACTTGGTCCCGATGGTGCCGCAATACGATGTCGTCGTCGGGAGGCGGGTGCGGCGGGCGGATCGCCTGATCCGGCGGCTTAACGGCAAAGCCTGGACCGCGCTGGTACGTATGCTGTTCAAAATCCGGATCACCGACATCGATTGCGGCTTTAAGCTGTTCAAACGGGAGTTCATCCGCGACCTGGACCTGCGTGCGCGCGGCGCGATGATCTCCACCGAACTGATGGTCAAAGTTGCCGCTCGCGGGGCGCGCATCGCCGAAGTCGAAGTCGGCCATCTGCCGCGGCTGGCCGGCGAGCAGTCAGGCGCCAGCCCCAAGGTTATAATCAGGGCATTTATGGAACTGTTCCGGCTCTATGGCGACTTGCGCGCCAGCCGCGCGCCGCGCGAGGACTAATTCACCGCTTTGAGCGATTTCAGCATCTCGCTCGGACCGACGTAACCCACCATCCGTTTGCGCACACTGCCGGAGCTGTCCAACAGTACCAGCGTCGGCACGCCCTGGATACGGTACTCACTGACGAGGTCATCGTTGCGGCGATCGAGATGGGTCAGGTCGGCCCGCAGCGCGACGAAGCGGCGCGCCTCCGATATCACCGCAGGATTCCTGAAGGTCGTGTGCTCCATCTCGCGGCACGGGATACACCAATCGGCGCCAAAATCGATCAGGACTGGTTTATGCTCTGCTGCGGCCGCCGACAATCGCGCCGCGTCATAAGGTTGAAAGGCTAACGCCGGCACCTTGCCGGCAGGTGTGAGCAGATAGATCAGCACCGCTGCCGAAAGCGTTCCGACGGCGCCCTTGAATAGCGCGAACGGGCGCGGCCGTCGTCCGTGCGGCGATATGAAACCCAGGTAGATTCCGGCTGCCGCGCTGTAGTAGGGCAGCAGCCGCGTCGCCAGGCGGCCCGGAATCAGGGGATCGATAAAATATAGCGCCAGGCCAATCAGAACGAAGCCAAACAGGTGCTCGACCCAGGCCAGCCATTCACCCGACCGCGGCAGACTGCGGATGCTTCCGGCGGCGAGGGCCAAAACAATATAGGGCAGGCCCATTCCCATCGCCAGGACGAAGAAGGCCGCGAATCCGAGCAGAACGCTGCGGCTGTGCTCGATCAGGAGCAGCAGGCCCAGCACGAACGGACCGATGCAGGGCGCGGCAACGACGCCCATCCCCAGCCCCATCAAGAGCGACCCCATGTAGCCAGGTCGAGCGGCACCCGCGCGCTGCAGCATCCAGGCCGGGGCCTGCAAAGAGAACCATCCGAAGCTGGAGGCCGCCAGCACCAGCATCAGGGCGGCGATAGCCCCGAGCACATAGCGATTTTCCAGGGCTGCGCCGAATAATCCGCCCGAAAGCGCGGCCATGGTGCCCAGGGCGGAGAACATCAAGGCAATTCCCACGACATAAAGCGCGGCCAAAGTCAAAACCCGCCGCGTTCCGCCCCCGCCCTGGTTGCCGAAGTAAGCGATTGTTACGCCGATCAGCGGATAGACGCAGGGCGTCAGGTTCAGCGCCAAACCGCCCAAAAACACCATCAGGAAACCCAGGAGGAACCCGTAGCGGGCGAACAGGTTTTGGCCGGTCGATGGCGTCGGCGCCTGCGCATAGACCTTGAGCGGCGGCCCGGCGCCGGCCGGCCTCCCGGGCCATTGCAGCGTCACGTTTTTGGTGATCGTCACCGGGCGCAGGCATTGGCGGTCGTTGCAGGCCTGGTAGTCGAGCGACAAGTCAAACGGCAACTGCTCGGCCGCTTTGATCTGTCCACGGTTTGCCAATGCCGCTTCGAACGTAACCGCGCCGGTAAAAACCGACAGCTTCTCGCCCATCGAGAAGGCCGGCGCGATCAGTTCGGCCGGCGGATATCGGATCGATCTGAGGCTGATTGACGGCGGCGGCTTAACCGAGAGCGTGGTCGCGATGTAATCGGGACTGGAGGGCCGGTCCGAGTTGATGTGCCATCCGGGCAGGATCGTGGCATCGACGCGCAGGACGGTTTGATGGGCGGTGTTTTCGACCAGCGTCGCCGAGGTTATCCGCACAACCCGATCTGGTTTCGGCAAGGCCGCCCAAACCGGCGCGCGGCCCAGCGCGGCCGTCAAGATCGATATTGTGAGCGCGCCGGACCACCAGGCGAGACGGGACTGTGCTGAATGTTTCGCAGCGGGCACTGGCGCGAAAAATAATACGAACCGGGCGGCACGCGGCCCGACATTTACTGATGGCCGTTGGTATGAGTTATCTGCGCCGGTTCATTCATCGAAAGCGGGACGCTGTCCACAATCTCCAAGCCGTAGCCGGGCAGATTCGCCAGCCGCGGGACCCGGTCCGAGACCACGATAATCTTGCGCACACCGACGTCGCGCAGGATCTGTGCTCCAATCCCGTATTCGCGGAAATCGCCGCCCAGCGCATTGGTGTGAGTGGTGACCCGCCGCGGATCCTGCAAGGCGCCGTTCAGTTCGGACGCGATCGCGTTGAAGTTGCGCTTGAGGTACAGAATCACGCCGTTGCGTGCGGCGGCGATATGCGCCATTGAGGCCGTCAGCAGATTGCGGGTGTTGCGTTCCAGGTAGCCAAAGACATCGCCGGGCAGGTATTCGCGATGGGCCCGGACCATGATTGGGACCGCCGGATCGACTTTGCCCATGATCAGAACGAGATGCTCGGTCATATCCACCCGATCGCGATACACGCAGGCCCGGAATTCACCGAATTCGGTCGGCAACCGGGCATCGGCGACGCGCTGGATCAGGGTTTCATTGCGCAGGCGCGATTCGATAATGTCGGCAACGGTGAGAATCTTCAGATTGTGCTCGCGGGCGAAATCGACCAGGTCGTCGCGCCGCGCCATCGTGCCGTCGTTTTTGAGAATTTCGCAAATCACCGCGGCGGGCTTCAATCCCGCCAAACTGGAGAGATCAACGCCGCCCTCGGTCTGGCCGGTCCGCACCAGCACTCCGCCCTCGCGCGCGCGCAAGGGATAGATATGGCCGGGGGTAACGAACTCCGCGCCGGTGGCGTCCTCGCGCACGGCCTGGAGAATGGTGGTGGCGCGATCGTGAGCGGAGACCCCGGAGCCGGAAACCCGGCGCGCATTGATCGATACCGTAAACGCGGTGCCCAGCGGCGCCTGATTGTCGCCCACCATCATGCCGAGGCCCAGCCGCTCGATTCGCTCCGGCGCCATCGCCAGGCAGATCAGCCCGCGGCCGTACTTCGCCATGAAGTTGATCGCCTCAGGCGTAACCTTCTCGGCCGCCATACACAGATCGCCTTCGTTCTCCCGCTGTTCATCATCCATGAGGATGATCATGCGGCCGCGACGGATCTCTTCCAGAGCCTCCTCGACGCTGACAAAGGGAGCTTCAGCCTGTGATTCGCGTAAAATCAGCTCGTTGAACATCGCTCGCTCGGGACCCGGCGCCTCTTATCGGAGATATTTTTTATCCTATACCCGCACAATTGCACAGTGAATAGGCATGGGTGGACGACGCGCGGCGCCAGGTAAGCGGTGATATTCCCCCGGCTCGGTAGACTTCGCCCGCCCCACAAAGCCCTTACTCCACTGTCACCGACTTGGCCAGATTCCTGGGCTGGTCCACGTCGGTCCCGCGATAGACTGCGATATGATAGGCCAGCAGTTGCAGCGGGACGGTCAGCAGGACCGGGGTCAGCAGGCGATGGGTTTGCGGGACCGTGATTATCTCCCACGCCACTTCTTCGAGTTCCGCGTTGTGGTGGTCGGTCACCGCGATGATGCGGCCGTTGCGCGATTCAACTTCCTTGAGGTTGGACAGCGTCTTTTCGAACACGTTGTCGTTGGGAATCAGCACCACCACTGGCATGTTCTCGTCGATTAGCGCGATCGGCCCGTGCTTCATCTCCCCCGCCGAGTAGCCTTCGGCATGGATGTAGGAGATTTCCTTCAGCTTGAGCGCGCCTTCCAGAGCCACGGGATAGTTGATGCCGCGGCCGAGATAGAGAAAGTCATGCGCCTTGCCGTACTTGCGCGCAATCTTCTCGATCTGCCGCTCCTTGCCGATTACCGCTTCGATCTGCGCCGCAATCGCCAGCGCCGGCTCGATCAGTTGCTTGACCTCCGCTTCGCCGATCCGGCCCAGCCGCTGCGCCATGTGGATCGCGATCAGGTAAAACGCCTCGATCTGCGTCAGGAAGCATTTGGTGGTGGTGACGCTGATCTCCGGCCCGCATCGCGTATAGAACTGCGCGTGGGCCTTGCGCGCGATCGACGAATCCACGGTGTTGGTCAGCGCCAGCACGTGCGAGCCGCGATTGCGCGCCTCCTCGATTGCGGCCAGCGTGTCGGCGGTCTCGCCGGACTGTGACACCGCGACCACCATCGTGCGTTCGTCGATTGCGGGGCGCCGGTAGCGGAATTCGGCCGAGTAATCGACTTCCGCCGGAATCCCGCACAGCTCCTCGAACATGAACTTGCCGATGCACGAGGAAATCCAGGACGCGCCCGCGCTGACCATCACAATCCGGTTGATCGCACGCGGATTGCCGCCCGGGAAGATTTCCTCGTCCAGCCCGACGCTGCGCGAATCGGCGTGGACGCGCCCGCGCAGGGTGTCGATCCACGCCTGCGGCTGCTCCGCGATCTCCTTGCGCAGGTAGTGGCGGAATCCGGCCTTGGTCGCCGCCACCGCGTCCCATTCGATGTAGCGGGGGGATCGTTTGATCGGCGCGCCGTTAAATGTCATCAGGCGCAGTTCATCGGCGCTGAGTTCGGCGACCTCGCCGTCCTCCAGCACGATCGTGCGCCGGGTATGCTCGAGCAGTGCTGGTATGTCCGATGCGACCAGGTTCTCGCCCTCGCCCAGCCCGATGACCAGTGGTGTGGCGGTTTTGGCCGCGACCAGCTTTCCCGGCGCGGTTTCGGACAGCACCACGATCGAAAATGATCCGCGCAACTCGCGCACCGTTTCCAGCACGGCATCGGTCAGCGGACGGTCGGCTTTGACCTTTTCCTCGATCAGATGCGCGATCACTTCGGTGTCGGTCTGCGAGGCCATCCGATGGCCCCGGCGCACCAGAGCGTCGCGCAACTCGACATAGTTTTCGACAATTCCGTTATGGATTACCGCGACGGGGCCGGCTTTATGCGGATGGGCATTTTCCTCCGAAGGGCGTCCGTGCGTGGCCCAGCGGGTGTGGCCGATGCCCGCATTGCCTGACAGCGGCCGGACTTCGAGCAGCTTTTCCAGGTTGACCAGTTTGTCCACTGCGCGGCGCACGTCCAGTTTGCCGTCCGCACCCAGCGTCGCGACGCCTGCGGAATCGTAACCGCGATACTCCAACCGCTTCAGTCCCGCAATCAGGATCGGCACCGCTTCGCGATGGCCGACGTAGCCGACAATGCCGCACATCTGATCAGTACTCCGTGCTTCAGGACTCCGAATCGCCGCCGGGCTGGTTGGCCTTGTGGCGTTGATGCCAGTTGGCGGTCCATCCGGGCTTTTCGCGCTGCGGATGATGCGACATCACCAGGCATCCGTCGGGCACGTCGCGCAGGATCGTGGTGCCTGAGGCCACATACACATCGTTGCCGACCTTGACTGGTGCAATCAGTTGCGTGTCGCATCCGACCATGCAGCGGTCGCCAATCTCGGTGCGGTGCTTCTCGTAGCCGTCGTAATTCACCGTGATCACCCCGCATCCCACATTGGTTTCGCGACCCACGCTGGCGTCGCCGAGATAGCTCAGATGGCTGGCCTTGGTGCCCCAACCGATGCGCGCCTTTTTGGTCTCAACGAAATTGCCGATGCGGTTGCGGCCCTCCAGCTCGGTACCCTCGCGCAGATGGGCAAACGGGCCGACTTCGCAATCCGGGCCGATCCGGCACTGTTCGGCGCGGATGCCGATCTTCAGATGGCTGCGATCGCCGATCACCACGTCGCTAAGCCATGCGGTGCCGTCGATGCGGACGCCGCAGCCGATCCGACTGCGGCCGAGGATCTGCACGTTGGGTCCGATGATGGTGTCGATTCCGATCTCGACCTGCTCGCCGATATAAGCGGTGGCAGGATCGATCAGGGTAACGCCTGAAGCCATCAGCCTGGCGTTGATGGCTGCGCGCAAGTCAGCGTTCACGGCTGCCAGTTCCTCCCGTGAATTGATTCCGGCGAACTCCGAGAAATCCGCGGCTACAAAAGCGTTGACCATCAGTCCGCGGCCGCGCGCGATCGCAACCAGGTCGGTCAGATAATACTCGCCTTGCGCATTGCCGGATCCGATCGCGCCAAGCGCGCTGCGCAAAAACGCCGCAGACGCGGCATAGACGCCGGTGTTGATCTCGCCAATCGCGCGCTGGTCCGGCGTCGCGTCGCGGGCCTCCACGATTGCCGCAACCTGGCCGTCGTCGTCGCGCACCACGCGTCCGTACGCGCCCCCATCGTCCAATTTGACCGAAATAAACGAAAGCGCGGCGCCGCTTTCACCATGCGCCCTCATAAAGCTGGAAATGGTGCCTGGTTGCAGTCGCGGCATATCGCCGTAGGTGATCAAGACCTGGCCCTCGAATGACCGCGGCAGACAGTCCATCGCGCACATCGCGGCATGTCCGGTGCCGCGCTGTACGTCCTGGTGCGCGAACCTGATTCCGGCGGAGTCAAACGCCCCGCGCACGACGGCTTGGACCTGCTCCGCCTGATGCCCCACAACCACGATCACCGGATTGGCGCGGACGGCGAGCAGCGGCCGTAATGAATGGAAGATCATGGGCTCGCCGGCCAGTTCATGCAGCACCTTGGCGCGCCCCGAGCGCATCCGGGTCCCCAGCCCCGCCGCCAGGGTGATCGCAGCCAACGGCATCGATTCTCCGCGGCGCTCGATCGGTTCAGTCGTACTCACTGTAATTCGACACCTTCCAGCTATCGCCTTCCCGGCGTGCGGTGATCATCCACTTCCGATCAAACGAGGAGCCGTCAGGCGCGTCGATGGTGGCCACGAACACGTAGATCACCCGGCTGCCGCTGTCCCGTTCCTGATCCAGCCGGTAATGAATCGCGGTCTTGCCGGTCGCGGTTTCTCGAAGCGGCGCGGCTTCCTCCTTATGGAGTTTGGCGAGCGCCGGCCCGGTGCACCATCGCTCGCTGCCCTTGAAATCGTTCGCCAGATAACGCGCCTGGATGAAGTGCTCCACGACCGCGCGAGGACTATCGGAGGGCTGGCATCCGCACAAAAGCGCGGCAAGAACAGTTATGACCGCGGTCAAAGCAAAAAGCGGTTGGGAGCGAACTGGCGGAAAACAGGCCGATTTTCGTCTCAAGAATGCCTGCCTCTCTTCCTTAACCTGGCTGTTTCTTAAACAACGCTTCCAGTTGGGCGCGGGCCGATGCTGACGTCTGCGGGCTGGCGGACGCCGTTGCGGGCGCAAAATAATCGCAAAAGTTGGCGCGTTCCTTGTCGACCACGCGCTCGGCTGCCGTCTCGCGGCATTGGTTGTAATAGGAAGGATCATAGTGCCGGCAGTTGCGGCAAACATGCAGCGCCCAACCGCATGAGGGACACACGGCGCGAAACTCGACCCGTTCGCGAGTATCGATCTCGGTTGCGCATTTCCAGCACTTCATAACCCTTGCGCTTTTGCCGCCCTGGTACCCTTGATAGCATAACCTTCGGGAGCGGCGGGGGCGAGATGCTGAAGGAAATCGAAGCGTTCATTGGCAGTTTGAGTAAGATATTGCGCGCGTCGGTCAACACGTCAAAAGCTTATCGGCGGGATTTGCTAAGCTTTCGCGCCTTTCTCATCGAGCGCGGGGCGGCCGTCAACCCGCAAGGCACCGAGGTGTCCGTGGACGCGATCGACCCTGATCATATCCGCTCTTACCTCGCCCACCTGATGAAGCGCGCCAGCCGGGCGACCGCCCAGCGCCATCTGGCCGCGATCAAGTCGTTTTTGCGCAATCGCGAGGTCAGCACCGGCGCGCCCAATCCCGCCCGCGGCCTGCGGTCGCCCCGGCGCGAGAAGCATCTGCCGTCGATCCTGGCCGAAAAAGAAGTCGCTGACCTGATTGGCGATGCGCCGCAGGAAGGCGATCGCGCCGGTTACCGCGACCGCGCCATGGCCGAGACGCTCTACTCCTCGGGCCTGCGCGTCAGCGAACTGGTGGCCCTTGATTGGAGCGACCTGGACCTCGAAATGGGGCTGCTGCGGGTGCGCCACGGCAAGGGCAACAAGGAGCGCATTGTTCCGATTGGCGAACCCGCGATCCAAGCGCTGCAGGAGTGGCGAAAAAACATGCCCAACGGCGGGGATGGCGGGCCGATCTTCACCAATCTGCGGGGCCGCCGGATCAGCACTCGCAGCGTTGAGTCGATCGTCGCCCGCCTGCTGGCGCGCTCCGGGATCGCCAACCGAATCACGCCGCACGGCTTGCGCCATTCATTTGCCACGCATCTGCTGGACCATGGCGCCGATCTGAGGTCGATCCAGGAGATGCTCGGTCACGCCAGTCTGACCACGACGCAACGTTACACGCACGTCAGCGTTAAACGGCTCAAAGAGGTTTATTCCCGTGCCCATCCACGCGCCTGAACAGGAGAACAGGATAATCAGCACGACCATCCTGACCGTCCGCCATGGCGGCGCGGTGGTGATGGCGGGTGACGGACAGGTCAGCCTCGGACAAACGGTGCTCAAGCGCGGAGCCCGCAAGGTCCGCCGGTTATATAATGATCGCGTGCTGTCGGGATTTGCCGGTTCCACCGCCGACGCCCTGACGCTATTTGACAAGTTCGAGGCCAAGCTTCAGGAATTCAATGGCAGTCTGCGGCGTGCCGCCGTCGAACTGGCCAAGGATTGGCGCACGGATCGGATGCTGCGCCGGCTGGAGGCGATGCTGGTGGTGGCGGACCAGGAAAATTCGCTCCTGATTTCGGGCTCCGGCGATGTAATCGAACCCGACGATGGGGTCCTTGCGATCGGCTCGGGCGGCAATTACGCGCTGGCTGCGGCGCGCGCCCTGCTGCGCAACGCGCCTGGCCTGAGCGCGCGCCGGATCGCGGAGGCGGCGATGCAGACGGCCGCGGAAATTTGCGTTTACACCAACGATCAATTCGTTTTTGAAGAGCTGTAAGCCGGGAGTAGTCAGTCATGGCATCCGCGCAGGTAATGACGCCGCGTGAAATCGTTTCCGAACTCGATCGCTATATCGTCGGCCAGAACGAGGCCAAACGCGCGGTGGCGATCGCCTTGCGCAACCGCTGGCGACGTCAGAACGTCCCGCCCGAACTGCGCGACGAAATCGCCCCCAAGAACATCCTCATGATCGGACCCACCGGCGTCGGCAAAACCGAAATCTCGCGCCGCCTCGCCCGCCTGGCCCAGGCCCCGTTCCTCAAGGTCGAGGCTTCCAAGTACACCGAGGTTGGATATGTCGGGCGCGATGTGGAGTCGATCATCCGCGATCTGGTCGAAGTGACGGTCAAGATGGTACGCGAGGAAGAGCGCCAGCGCGTCGCCCTCAAGGCGCGCGAATCGGCCGAGGAGCGCCTGCTCGATATCCTGTTTCCGCCGCCAGCCAAGGCCCGCCGCCCGGTTGGAATCACCGCCGAGGGCAATCTCCAGGTCTCCAGCGCCGACGACTCCCATCGCGATACCCGCGAGAAGCTGCGCAAGCTCCTGCGCGCCGGCCATCTTGATGACCGCGAGGTCGAACTGGAAGTGACGGCGCAGGCCACGCCGATGGTCGAAGTGTTCACGCCCCAGGGAATGGAAGAGATGGGCGTCAACATGAAGGATCTGTTCAGCCAGATCATGCCCAAGAAAACCAAGCGGCGGACCGTCAAAATTCCCGAGGCGATGGAAATCCTCACCCAGGAAGAGGCGGCGCGCCTGGTTGACATGGACCAGGTGGCGCATGAAGCAATCGCGCGCGCCGAACAGTCGGGGATCGTATTTATCGACGAGATCGACAAAATCGCCGGCCGCGAGGCCGGACGCGGCGGCCCCGACGTCTCGCGCGAGGGCGTCCAGCGCGATTTGCTGCCGATCGTCGAAGGCACAACCGTCAATACCAAGTATGGCTCGGTGCGCACCGACCATATCCTGTTCGTCGCCTCCGGCGCTTTTCATATCTCCAAACCCTCGGACCTCATTCCCGAGTTCCAAGGCCGCTTTCCGATCCGCGTGGAACTCAAGGCGCTGACCCGCGATGATTTCGTGCGGATCCTGACCGAGCCCGAAAACGCGCTGATCAAGCAATACATTGCGCTGCTCAAGACCGAGCAGGTCGACCTGCGATTCAGCGATGATGCGATCATCGCGCTGGCCGAGATCGCCGCCAGCGTCAACGCGCGCTCGGAAAACATCGGCGCGCGCCGACTCCATACGGTGTTGGAACGGGTGCTGGACGAACTGTCGTTCACCGCGCCGGAGTTGACCAATCGGCATGTATCGATCGACGCCGCCTATGTTCATGAGCGGCTGGATTCGATCGTCAAGGACGAAGACTTGTCGCGCTATATCCTGTAGAATTCACGCGATTGTGCTACAGGCTGGCAGCCTGTGTTGCTATATTCAGGCGTCGATCTCGAAAATCGGCAGGTAGGCAGGTGGAACAACTCATTCAAAGAGCGCAGATCCTGGTCGAGGCGCTGCCCTTCATCCAGCGTTTTCGCGGGAAGACCTTCGTCATCAAGTACGGCGGCCACGCGATGCTGTCCGAGGAACTCAAGCAGAGCTTTGCCCAGGACGTCGTGCTGATGGATCTGGTGGGCATCAATCCGGTGGTCGTTCACGGCGGCGGCCCGCAAATCTCCGAACTGATCGAACGGGTCGGGCTGAAATCCACTTTCGTGCGCGGGATGCGCGTGACCGACGAAGCCACGATGGAACTGGTCGAGATGGCGCTGCAGCGGATCAACAAGGAAATCGTGATGCTGATCGCGCGCCACGGCGGCCGCGCGGTGGGTTTGTCCGGCAAGGACGGCGGTCTGATGCTCTCGCGCAAGATGCGGATGGTGATGCCGGACAGCGAAGGGCGGCCCAGCGAGGTCGATATCGGGCTGGTCGGCGAAGTGGTGCAAATCAATCCCGGCATACTCAAGGCCCTCGATGAAGCCACCTATATCCCGGTAATCGCGCCGGTGGGCTACGATCACGAGGGCCAGACCTACAATATCAACGCCGATCTCGCAGCCGGCAAAATCGCGGCGGCGGTCAAAGCCGAGAAGCTGATTTTAATGACCGACGTTTCCGGAATTCGCGACCAAAGCGGGAAATTGGTGTCCACCCTTGACGTCGCCCGCGCGCGCAGGATGATCGAACGCGGCACGATTTCGGAGGGAATGATCCCCAAAACGGAATGCTGTATCGACGCGCTTGATGAAGGCGTGGCGAAAACCCATATCATCGACGGCCGCGTGCCGCATTCCCTGCTGCTCGAAACCTTCACCCGCTCGGGAATCGGCACCGAAGTGGTACAGGGTCCGGGCAGCGTACGGGAACTGAAACGTCCAGCGCGGCGCGGCCGTTCCGGCAAGTAGCGAGAAAAGAGAAGTGAGAAAAGACAGGGCAGTTATCCATCGAATACTCGATTTTTGGGAAGGTACTTCTGTTCTTTCTTCTGATCCTGGGAGAAGTTGAGCGGGAGGTGGCGCGCCCGGGCCATCGACACACCCTTCACTGCAGCCACAAGGCACGCGGGAGACATAATGACTAACGCCGAAATCGTCGAACTGACGCATCAACACCTGGTCAACGTATACGGCTGTCTGCCGCTGGCCTTTGTGGAAGGACGCGGTCCCTATCTGATTGACGCCGACGGGAATCGTTACCTGGACTTTTTTTGCGGACTCGCCGTGACCAGCCTCGGCCATGGTCATCCAGCGGTGGTAAACGCGATCAGGTCGCAGGCGGAAAAGCTGATTCATGTCTCCAACGTGTTCCACACCGAGCCGATGGCGCGGCTGGCGCAGCGTTTGTCAGGCCTTTTTCACGGTGCGAAAGTTTTCTTCGCCAACTCCGGCGCCGAAGTCAACGAGGCCGCGATCAAGCTGGCCCGGCATTGGGGCGCGGAAAACGGCGGGCGCTTCGAAATCATCGCGATGCACAACTCCTTTCATGGCCGCACGATGGCCACGCTCAGCGCCACCGGCCAGGAAAAGTACCATCACGGATTCGAGCCGATGCTGCCGGGGATCACATTGGTCAACTTCGACGACGTCGAGGCGGTCGAGGCGGCGGTAACGCCCAAAACTGCCGCGGTCCTCGTTGAACCGATCCAGGGCGAGGGCGGCGTTGTGGTGCCGAAGACACCCGAGTACCTGGCGCGCCTGCGTAAAATCTGCGACCGCAACAATCTGCTGCTGATGTTCGACGAAGTGCAGGTCGGAATGGGACGCACCGGCAAGCTGTTCGCCCATGAGCATTTCGGCGTCGTGCCCGACGTGATGACGCTGGCCAAGGCGCTGGGCGGCGGATTGCCGATCGGCGCGATGCTGGCGCGGCCCGAGGTCGCCGCCACTCTGACTCCCGGCACCCATGGCACCACGTTCGGCGGCAATCCGGTGGCCTGCGCGGCCGCGCTCGCGGTGCTGGATACGATCGAAAAAGACCGCCTGCTCGCGAACGCCACGGCCATCGGCAATTACCTGATGCAGGAGCTGCGCACGATTGCGGAGCAGTCCGATCAGATCGTCGAGGTCAGAGGCCGCGGCATGATTATCGGGGTGGTGATGAAGGGCGAAGCGCGCCCGATAGTCGATGCCTGCCTCAAACAGCGCCTGATCCTCAACGCGACCGCCGGCAATGTCCTGCGTCTGCTGCCGCCGCTTAATCTGACTTTGGAGCAGGCGCAGGAAGGGATCACCATCATCCGCCGCGCGCTTTCCGACTGAACGCGCGCTGCCGCTATAATATGGACTGACTGCTCCTCCAACATGAAACGAGACTTTGTCGATCTCTCATCGATTTCGATCGCAGAAGGGCATGCGCTGCTCAATCTCGCAAGCTGGCTGAAGAGCGACGTCAAAAACCAACTCGAGCATCCCTATCTGCGCGGCAGAACGCTGGCGATGCTTTTTCAGAAGCCTTCGCTGCGCACGCGCATCACTTTCGAGGCCGGAATGGCGCAACTGGGCGGTCATGCAATGTACCTGGGTCCAACCGAAGTCGGGATTGGCGAACGGGAATCGATCAAGGATGTCGCCCGCAATCTGTCCCGCTGGGTCGACCTGATTATGATCCGCACCTTCGCGCACGAGACCTGCCTCGAACTGGCGCGCGAGGCCAGCGTTCCGGTAATCAACGGCCTGACCGACCTGCTCCATCCGTGCCAACTCATGGCCGACCTGCTTACGCTGAAGGAACATCGCGGCGATTTGGACCGTCTGCGCGTCGCGTTCGTAGGCGACGGTTTCAACCTGGCCCATAGCTGGATCGAAGCCGCCGACCTGTTCGGGCTGGAGTTGCGCCTTGGATGTCCCGCCGGCTACGAGCCGGACAAGAGCTTCGCCCCGCGCGTCAAGCGGGCCGGGGTCCTGATCACCAATGATCCGAAAGAAGCGGTGAGCGGCGCCGACGCGGTTTACACCGACACCTGGACCTCGATGGGTCAGGAGCGCGAGGCGGCGCGGCGGCGGCGCGATTTCAGGGCTTTCCAGGTCAATCGCGAGCTGCTCAAACATGCCAAGCCCAATGCGCTGGTGATGCACTGCCTGCCCGCCCATCGGGGCGAGGAAATTACCGATGAGGTGCTCGACGGCCCCAACTCGGTCGTGCTTGACGAGGCCGAGAACCGCCTGCACGTGCAGAAAGCAATCATGCTCTGGCTGCTCAAACCCGAGGTGCTGGAGCGATGGACCGACCGCGCCGCGCCGCGCAAATAGTTCGCGGCGCTCCGAGTTATCGAAAGCGTGCTTCCAATGGCATCGACCAAAGACATCAATAAGCTTGTGCTGGCATATTCCGGGGGACTTGATACGTCCGTTATCCTGCGCTGGCTCAAGGACTATTACGATTGCGAAGTGATCGCCTACTGCGCCGACGTCGGTCAGGCCGAGGAAATTTCCGGGCTTGAAGATCGAGCCCTGGCGACGGGCGCAAGCAAGCTGTGTGTCGCGGACCTGCGCGAGGAGTTCGCGCGTGATTTTGTTTTTCCCATGCTGCGCGCCAACGCCGTCTATGAAGGCTACTATCTGCTGGGAACTTCGATCGCACGTCCCGTGATCGCCAAAGGTCAGGTCGAGATCGCCCGCCAGGAAGGCGCCGACGCCGTTGCTCATGGCGCTACCGGCAAGGGCAACGATCAGGTGCGCTTCGAGCTGACCTACGCGCGGCTGGCACCGGAGCTGAAAGTGGTCGCCCCGTGGCGCCATCCCGACTGGCATTTCAAAGGGCGCGCCGAGATGGTCGCCTACGCCGAAGCGAACCGCATCCCGGTTCCCGTGACCGCCGAAAAGCCCTATTCGATGGATCGCAACCTGGTCCACGTCAGCTACGAAGGCGGCATCCTCGAAGACCCCTGGCGCGAACCCTACGACGACATGTTCCGCCTGACCGTGGCGCCGCAAAAAGGTCCGGACGAGCCCGAATATGTCGAGATCGAGTACGTGCGCGGCGACCCGGTCGGGATCAACGGCGAGCGGCTGTCGGCGGCGTCGCTGATTGACCTGGCCAACGTGATCGCTGGCCGCCACGGAATCGGGCGCGTGGATTTGGTCGAAAACCGCTTCGTCGGAATCAAGTCGCGCGGCGTGTACGAAACTCCCGGCGTCACGATCCTGATGCATGGCCATCGCGCGGTCGAGCAGTTGACGCTCGACCGTGAAGTGCTCCATCTGCGCGATTCGCTGATCCCGCGTTACGCCGAAATGGTGTACAACGGGTTCTGGTTCGCGCCCGAGCGCGAGTCTTTGCAGGCGATGATCGATCGCGCGCAGGAAAACGTTACCGGCGTGGCGCGGCTGAAGTTGTACAAGGGCGGGGTATGGATCGTGGGAAGGCGCTCGCCGCACTCGCTCTACGATCCCAACCTGGCCAGCTTTGACGAAGCCGGCGGCTATCAGCAGTCCGACGCCACAGGCTTCATCCGCCTAGCCGGCCTGCGCCTAAAGGCATGGTCGCGCGTTCGGTCCAATCTGAAGTAGCGCGGCGGCGTCGCCGCCCGTCATGATGCGCGAGGATTTTCCACTCGCGCTGCGTTCGAATTTAAATCAGGTGCAGCCAGAGAACGAGTCCCGCGCGTCGGTGGCGGACAGACACGCCTGTCCGACTGCCGCAATTCGGCGATTGAGAAAAGTTACCGCGGCGGAGTTGGAGGTTCGGGCGGGCCCGGAGGTGGCGGTGGCGGTGCCGCTTCCGCAATGACCCGGACCTCGCCGCCCGCGGGACCGCGGCTGTGCTCCGCCATCCGCTTGAGCCGCTGATGGACCAGATAGTTGATCGTCCCCGGTTCCTTGATCGTCCCGGCTTTGACCCCGGTCAGCAGCTCGATGCCCATGTCTATGTTGTCGATCGGATAAATATGAAATTCGCGCCGCCTGACCGCATCGACCACTTCCGGCTCGAGCATCAGGTTGTTGACGTTGGAGCGCGGCACCAGCACGCCCTGGCTGCCCGTTAGGCCCACGACCTTGCATACGCGATAGAAGCTCTCGATTTTCTCGTTCGCGCCGCCGATTGCCTGAACCGTGCCATGTTGATCGACCGATCCGGTAACCGCCAGATCCTGCCGGATGGGGACGCCGCTCAACGCCGATAACAGCGCATACAGCTCGGTCGAGCTGGCGCTATCGCCGTCGATTCCGGAATAGGACTGTTCGAAGCAGATGCTGGCGCTCATGGCGAGGGGAAATTCCTGGCCGAAACGATCGCGCAGGAATCCGGCCAGAATCATGATTCCTTTGTCATGCGTGGACCCCGACAGCCGCGCTTCGCGTTCGATATTGATGATTCCGGCCTGCCCCAAAGCGACCGTCGCGGTCACCCGCGAGGGGCGACCGAAGGCGTAACCGCCCACGTCAATGACCGCCAGACCGTTGATTTGGCCGACTCTGGAGCCCTTCAGGTCGACAATAATGACGCGCTGCGCAATCAGCCTGCGCAGCTCCTCCTCGATGTAGTTAAGCCGCAGGACGCGCTCTCTCAACGCGCGTTCGACGTGCTGGGCGGTGACCGCGCCGGCCTGCTCGCCGCCCGCGAAATAGGCGGCCTCGCGGGCCAGGTCGTCGACCGGTTCCATCAAGGTGACGACCCGACCGCGCTCACCGGCCATCCGCATGCCATATTCGACGATCCGGGCCATCGCGGCACCGTCAAACGGCGGCAGATTCTCCTGGCGCGTGAGCCAGGCGATTCGCGCCGCATAATGGCGTACCGCGTCCTCTTTGGCGTCGATCACCGGCCTGATCTCGGCCTTGATCTTGAACAGCTCGGAGAAGTCGCTGTCGTAGAAATAGAGCAGATTGTACAGATAGCGCGTGCCCAGCACGATCACCTTGTTGCGGATCTCGATCGGCTCGGGCTTCAGCCCGCTGCTGAAGAAAAACTGGTAGGGCTCGAAGGTTTCGATCGTCATGTAGCCGGTCTTGAGGCTGCGCTTGAGCGCTTTCCACACCCCCGGCTCGACGATGGCGTCCTCCAGGTCGATGACCAGGAAGCCATGATGGGCTTTTTGGAAGGAGCCGGCGATGATGCGGGTGAAATTCGTCATCGCCCGGCCCATCGGATCGATCCAGCGCTCGATGGTTCCGAACAGGTTGCGATAAGTGGGCGCGGTTTCGTTGATCACCGGAGCGCCCTTGCGATCGGCGTTATCGACCAGCAGGTTGATCTGGTATTCGGGAAATTGAGGCGTCCCGTGATCGGGCATCATCATCGGCATCGGATTGTCGGGACCGAGGCGTCCTTCCTGTGCTTCTCGGAAGCGGTCGAGATGGCTCAGCATATGCTCGGCCAGTTGCTGCAGATATCGAGTGATGGCGGGATTGTCGAAACGCCGCTCCAGTCCCTCGATGGCCGGAGTAATGACGCGGGCGGCAAAGGATCGTTCGATCGCGCGAATATCCTTGACCAGTTCCTGCATGATTTCCTGCTGGCGGCGCACCACGTTGAGAAATTCTTCCTGCAATTCACCCTGACGTTTGGCCAAATCGGCGCGCTGTTCATCGGTAAGCTGGCCCATTTCACGCTGCAGCTCCTCGGGCGATTCCGGCACCTTGCCATTGAACATCGGGATAAAGATGAGCTGGCCGTTGGGGGCGGCGTTAATGGCAAAGCCCTTGTCCCTGGCCCGCTGCTCCAGTCGGCCGAACAGCTCCTGGGCGATTTTGTTGTACTTGTCGCGCAACGAGTTGCGTTCCTGGTCGAAGTCCTCCTGGCGAAACGCCTTGGGCAGTTGCTCCCTGACGTAACTGACCAGTTCGTTCATCCGGTCGCGTAAGTCGCGGCCCTGTCCCGGTTTGAGATAGATGGCGATGGGTGCTTCGGGACTTTGAAAGTTGTTGACGTAAACCCAATCGCCCGGCGTCGGCATCGTCGCCGCCTTCTCGCGCAGCAATCGCAAAATGGCTTCGCGCTCCGCCGAGCCGCGCACTCCGGTCGCAAATACGTTGTAGCCGGGCGCCTGGATCCCGATCGCGAGCCGGATTGCGTCAAGCACCCGCTGCTGTCCAAGCAGTTCTTCGTCGAAACCCGACGCAGCCGCCGCCTCCAGTTCATCGGGTCCAAGCGGCGGCAGACCTCTGAGTTCGCTGGCGTTGAGTTCTTGCGCATCCGTGCCCGGCTGGAGGTTAGGAGCGGAATCGGAGTTAGCCTCGGTTTGTGGAGCCATCGATTTTACCTGTCATTGGGTTGGCAGCCGCTAGTCGCGTTATTTTGAGGGCTGCTTCTCTTTTTTCGGTAGGATAATAGTCAGGACTCGATCGGCCCAGCGTGCATTAACCTTCTCGATATCGACCGCCTCGGCAAAATCGAGCGTTCGCTCCCAGGAATTTTGTCCGTGTCTGGCCCTCACTGTCAGGCGTTTTTCGCTCGCCACCACTTCGAGATCGGACGGTTTGAAGTTGCCCGTACACACCCGCACCTCGTAAACGTCCTGACGCTCCAGCACCATCGCCAGCTCGCTCTCGGCCGCCGGCGCCCGCCATCGGCCGATGAGAAGCTGGTCGAAAAGTTCATCGAAGTCGCGTTCGAAATCGGCCACTATGGACGAAAAAGACCTTGCCACATCGAACACCTCATTTCACCCATTGTGGAACATATGCCGCCGCTCCGTCCAGTTCTTCCCCGCATCGCCAGCCGGCGCACTTGCCGATTCAGGCGCTGCGGCGTATCTTCCGGTACGATGCCGACCATAGCAAAAATTCTTGCCCCGACCGATTTTTCCGAGGATTCCAGCCATGCTTTGACCTATGCCGAGGAACTCGCGCGCAAGTTTGGAGCGGAGCTGATTCTGCTGCATGTCGCTCAGGCTCTGGCTCCGGTCAGCTTCGGGCTGGAACCAGGCATTACACCCGATCCGCTCGCGCTGGAGACCATCGGGCGAATCGCGGAGGAACAGCGCCTCGCCGCGCAACGTGAACTGGATCGCACGGTGAATCGGCTGCGGGAAAGCGGTTTGAAGGCGCGCGGCATGTTGCGCGTAGGCGCCGCCTTTATGGAGATTATCGGCACAGCGCAGGCGGAAGGTGCGGACCTGATCGTAATCGGCACTCATGGCCGCACCGGTCTGGCGCACATCCTGTTAGGCAGCGTAGCGGATCGCGTCGTGCACAAGGCCCCCTGCCCGGTTCTGACGGTGCGCCATCCCGATCGCAAGTTCAAGCATCCGCTGGACAAGTGAGAGTAAAACACCCTCACCCGCCCTCTTCCTGACCAGTGGGCGGGCAGGGGAGGACGCCCCGCGCATTTTTATCAGAACGCGCGATGCTCATCTGCTCTGATTCCCATGAACACGCGGCGCGCTAATCTTGCTCTGTGGACTTTCGCCGTCGTCCCGACCCTGTTCGTGGTTTTGATTCTCTTCGCACCCGCGGTCCAGGGCGTAGTGCTGTCATTGCGGCGCGGTGGGCCGTCGATCGCCAATTATACCGCGGTTTTGCGCGATCGCTTCTTTTGGCGGGCGGTGGAAGGGAACCTGATCGTGCCCGCAGGCAGCCTTGCTGTCGAATTCGTAATCGGATTGGCGCTCGCCCTGAACCTCAGCGGACGCCGCGGGCGACTGGCCGCGGTTGCCGATATTGCGGCGATTTTGCCTTTCGCGATCCCGGAAATCGTACTGCTGACGGTCGCCCGCTACATCTTTATGCCGCGCGGCTACCTTAACGCCGCACTTGACGCCGCCGGTCTCGGCCCGCTGCCGTGGCTGGTGCCCGGTTCCCCATGGTCCTACTTCACCGTAATCGTGGTCGATGCCTGGCACGTGACGCCGGTGGTGATGCTCATCATCCTGGCCGGACTCCAGACCATCCCACCCGAACTTTATGAAGCGGCACGTCTCGATGGCGCCGGCACCATCGCCACCTTTCGCTACATTACTTTGCCGATGCTCGCACCTGCGATGCTGGCGGCGTTGGTCTTGCGCGGGATTGACGCGCTGCGGATCTTCTCGACCACCCTGGTGCTGACCGGAGTCGAGGGCGTACCGGTGATCTCGACCTACGCGTACCATCTGTGGACCGACGCCCAGGAGCCGCGGGTCGCGATGGCGGCTTCGGTGATTCTGGCCGTGATGATCGTTGTTGTCGCGCTGGTCGGCCTTATCGCGATGCGCCGCGGCGCTCTGTTTGCCCTGTATGAATAATCCTCCGGTAAAAGCCGCTCCGATGCCTGGCGGCGGCGCTCGGGCTGCGCCGCTTAGATTTGCGATCGACTGCCTTGCTGTGATCGGCGCTGCAGTTCCGATTTATCTCCTGATCAAGCAGGCCATCACGCCTGACCTTGAAAGCTTCGCCTGGCCGCCTTTCTGGCTTCCACATCATCTTACCGCCTCCAACCTCAAGAGCGTGTTCGAACTGGCCGAGCTTCGCTCGGCACTGCTCCTGAGCGTGATCGTCGCGGTGGCCGCGGCGGCGATTTCAACCGTGTTGGGAACAATGCTGGCCTATGCGATGGCGCGGAGAGAGCGCCTGCGGCAGACCGGCATGGCGGGAGTTACAATCGCGCGCCTGCTGCCCATGATCGCGGTAGCATTGCCGCTAACCACGGTGCTGATCCGGGCCGGCCTGTATGACAGTCCGACCGGGATGGGCCTGGCGTTGATTCATGCCGCGCTCGCGATTCCGACCACTGCCCTTACCACCTACGGCGCGTTCGTCGCCATCCCAGCCGAACAGGAGGAAGCGGCGTGGCTCGACGGCGCTTCACCGCTGCGCGTTTTTCTGGCGATCGATGTCCCGCAAGCCAGAATGGCCATCGCCGCTTCACTGGTCCTCAGTTTTATCCTGAGTTGGGACGAATTCGGCTTCGCGCTGCTAATTCAGGTGACCAACCGGACGATGCCGCCGCTGCTATATTACTACACGGTATTTGGCGATGTGGGACCGGCCAGCGCGCTGGCGTTGGTGATGCTCGCGCCGGCGGTGGCCGTGATCATCGCGTTGCGGCCGATGTTGAAGTCCGGCTTTATCGCCGCTCCCCGGCACTGACGGCGTGAGCTGCTGAAACTGAATCTCATGGCCGAACTGGAAATTTATAAGCTGAGCCGTCGTTTCAAATCCGGCGGCGGAGTCAGCGATGTTTCCCTGACCATTGAGCCAGGCCGGCTTTTCGTGCTGGTGGGACCCTCAGGATGCGGCAAAAGCACGTTGTTGCGCCTGATTGCCGGCCTTGAATCACCCGACAGCGGTGAAATTCGATTCGGCGAAGCCGGCAACGCCGACCGCCGCGACCTGATCGCGATGGTGTTTCAGAATTACGCGCTCTATCCGCATATGAGCGCGTTTGACAATATCGCGTTTGCGCTGCGGCTGCGTCACTTATCCAGGCCGGAGATCCGGCGCCGCGTAGCCGAGGCCGCCGAACTGGCCGCCCTGCATATCGATCTGTCGCGCCGTCCCGCTGAATTATCCGGCGGCGAGCGCCAGCGCGTGGCGCTGGCACGCGCGCTGGTCCGCCGTCCGCGCGTGATCCTGATGGACGAGCCGTTGTCCAGCCTTGATGCCCCGCTTCGCAGCCATCTGCGAATCGAGCTGAAAGAATTTCAGCGGCGCACCGGGCGCACCGTTATATACGTGACTCACGATCAGTTTGAAGCCTTGACTTTGGCCGACGACCTCGCGGTGATGCGGGCGGGCACGGTCGAACAGGTCGGAGCTCCCGATGACGTATATCAACGGCCAGCCAATGTCTTCGTGGCCACTTTCATGGGCAATCCGCTGATGAACATTGTGCGCTGCCGGCTGCCCAATGCTTCAGTGTCGGCCCCGGCGCGATCCTCCGAACCGGCGCTTGAGATCGGCGGCAAACTGGCCATGGCGATGCCCTTCGGGCTGAGCGGCGAAGTCCTGCTCGGCATCCGCCCCGAGGATCTCACTTACAAATCGAGCAGCGATTGTGCGGCCTTCGAGGCCACCTTCACTCGCGTCGAATTCGTCGGCCCCGGATACCTCGCCTATGCGACGGTGGCCGGACAGGAGCTGACCGCGCTGCTCGACCAGCCGATCGAACCCGGGCGCACGCGATGGCTTTACGCACCGCGCCGCGCCCTGCATTTCTTCGATCCCGTATCTAATCGCCGCATCGGGTAAGACGAGTCGCCTGATCCCAGAGTAAACTGCGGCTTGCGGATCAGCGCGCCAGCCGGAACCATCAAGAATACCGATAGGTTTAGGTTGTGACAGAGACAGACGGAGATTAAATTCCATCGCGGCCGCCCAATTACTCCGCGGTGGCTGCCCCTTGCCGTATAATTTTTAGACTTCAGGGGATGATCATGAAAAAAGTTCGCGTGAACTTTGCCGGGGGACCGTTCGAGACGGTCGATGAGCCGGTTCGCGACCCGGAGCCTCGAGCAGTCAGGATCAGGGTGCAGGCCTGCGGGGTTTGCCATAGCGACAGTTTCACCAAGGATGGCAGCTTTGCCGCAATCGCCTATCCGCGCGCGCCCGGGCACGAGATTGCCGGTGTGATCGACGCCGTGGGGCAGGACTGCGATCCGTGGAAGGTTGGCGACCGCGCCGGGGTCGGATGGTATGGCGGAAGTTGCGGCCGCTGCGACCCATGCCGGTGTGGCGATTTCATCAGCTGCGTCAAGCTTCAGATTCCCGGTATCAGCTACGACGGCGGCTATGCCGAGTATGTGACTGTGCCGGTCGAGGCACTGGCCCGGATTCCCGCCGACCTGAGGCCGGAAGAAGCCGCGCCGCTGATGTGCGCAGGTGTCACCACATTCAACGCGCTGCGCCATAGCGGCGCTCAGCCCGGCGACGTCGTCGCTATCCAGGGAATCGGTGGCCTGGGGCATCTTGGAATCCAGTTCGCCAACAGGTTCGGTTACCAGACCGTCGCGATCGGTAGAGGCGGTGACAAGAAAGATCTGGCTGTGAAATTGGGCGCGCGAGCTTACATCGATAGCAGCAGGCAGGACGTGGCCAGAGAACTGCTCGCGCTGGGCGGCGCCGGCGCGATTGTTGCCACCGCGCCCGACACCAAAGGGATGGGCGCGCTGGTCGACGGTCTTGCGGTCGGTGGCAGGGTCGTGGTTGTCGGGGCCAGCCCTGAACCATTCGGAGTATCGTCGTTTCAACTGATCGGAGGCCGCAAATCGATTATGGGCTGGCCTTCGGGGACCTCCAAGGATATCGAGGACACGCTCAATTTCGCGGCGGCGACCGGGGTTCGTCCGATGATCGAAACGTTTGCGCTCGAGCGGGCGGCCGACGGCTATAACCAGATGATCTCCGGCAAGGTTCGCTTCCGTTCGGTGCTCAGGCCTTAACCGACGGCCTTTTTCGCGTCGGCGCCGCGCCCGCCGGATGAGCGAGGGCGGGAGCTGGCGGATTTTCGCCGGCCGCAGCGAATGCTCTCTCAGGCGGGTTCGCAGGGATTGCAGCACTTCACGCCGCTTTCTCAACCCGAGGCCATCCTGAGTTGCGCTTTGTAGAGGGTCTAAGTGAAAGGACGCTGAAATCCCAGCTCCCGCTATATCATTTTCGCCGGCAATGATGTAACTTTGTATGAAATAATCTGCCTGAACTGGACGGAAATAACTCGATTTAGCCGATGAGGCTGTTGAAATGGAAAAAAGCTCCATCGCGATCGATAGACTGGTCCGGGCGGTGCTGGCCAAATCTGGCGTCATCGGAGCCAGAGAACTCGCCGCCTGGAAACGTCCCAAGGATGATATTCGCCGCTTGTGCCAGCGCGATTATCCGGCCAGCGTGCGGCGCCATCTGGACAGCGGGCAAATCAAGGAACTGGTACGCCGGGCCAGGGACGTCTGGCCCCATTTCAACCGTAAAGTGTTGGGACCGCCTTCGCCGGGATTTTTTTCACGGGCTGCCGATGCCCTCCAGCTCCATTTCAAGGCCGCCCGTTACAGCAGCCTGGCGCTGTACGGATTTTACGTGGACCGCGCCAACACCCAGCTGAGCAAGCCCTTGATTTTCATCAACAGTTCCCATCATGCGCTAGCGATCGGAACGGCTTTTTGCCACGAAGTTGGCCATCATTTCGCCACCGAAGTGGGAAAACATCACAAACCCAACGGCATCAGCTTTTATTTCGACGCGGCTTACAACGCCCATCTGCGCGACGAGGGCGAGCTTTTCGCCGACATGGTGGTCTCGCTCGCCGGTTATCCCAAGCCTGCCGCCGAAGTGATCTTTGCCAAACCCCAGGGAAAAAAAAGGGCCTTCAAACGCGGACTCGATTACAGTCTGATCGAGCGGATTCGCCAGCACATCGCCAGTTCTTACGGTTTTGATTTCTCCGCCTCGCTGTCGCCACGCCAGAATCTGCAATACCTCGCCGGCATGCTCCATTACGCCAAACTCCGCGCTGCCCTGCTGGAACAGTTCGACGTCTAACCGCATCCTCGCCCGGATCCGCCCGCTCGCGTTGCATCGGCAATCCATGGTGAAAAGAGCCCTGCTTGAGGAAGGGCCGGGTTGCGCTGGGTCGTTACCAGCGGGTGTGGGCATCGCGCTCTTCGCAATCTGCTCTCCGCAATCTAAGGAGTTGTCACGTTGTTCAGTTCAGTCCATGCCACGCAATCAGTCTGTGGCAGGGGATTGATACTCGGCGGGAGCGATTTTCAACGGTGAGCATCCTAGCGCCGCGACGGCGCCGGCGGCGAGTACGGCGGCGAACAGCAGGAAGGCGGCGCCGTAGCCGGCCCCGCTATCGACGATCACTCCGCCCAGGATGGGACCCGCGGCGCCGCCCAAGGTGATGCAAATTCCCGTCAGGCCGCTGACCGAGCCGAATCTTTTGAGGCCGAACGATTCGGCGATCACCATTGGAATCAGCGCCAGCGGTGCTCCGCTCATCGTCCCGTACAGCAGTACGTAGCCGCCCAGCAGCGCATCGTGGCGCGCGCCGAGCAGCATGAGTTGGCCGACCGCCGCCATCGCCAGCGTCAGCGCCAGCGCCACCCTGCCGCTTAGAAGGTCAGCGCCGTAGCCCATCAGGAATTTGCCCACGGACGCCATGGCGAAGGTGATGCTGAAAACCTGTGCCGCGTAGTCCAGGCGAAACCCGTCGCGAATAAGGTAGGGAACCGTGTGAACGGTGCCGCCGGCGCCCGCCAGCGAAAAGCAAAACTGCGCAGCGGCGATCATCCAGAACGAGCGCGAACGCAGCGCGGGTCCAAGATCGAGGCCGGCGGCAAGCGGATTGGCTGAAGCGGCCTCGCCTTGCTGGTCCGGTGGGCGGGTCCTGATGATTATGGCCGTCAGCGGCGCTGCGATTAGGAACGTTGGCACGGCGAGCGCGATGTAGCCCGCGCGCCATCCGGCGGCCTCGATTGTGCGCGCCGCGATCAGCGTCATCGCCATCCCGCCGAGCGAGGTCCCGGCCGTCGCAATTCCCAGGGCGGTTCCGCGCCGCTCCTTGAACCAGTTGGCGATTACCAGTCCGGCAGGCAGCAGAGTCGACGCAGCGATTGCCGCGCCCAGCCCCATGTAAGCCACGGCGAGGATGCGGAAAGAGTTGGCGCGGCTGGCCAGCACCATCGAGCAACCCGCCAGGATGGTTCCGCCGGTCATTATGATGCGGGCTTCGAATCGATCTAGGAGCCAGCCGAAGAGCGGCACCGTCACTCCTGCCGTCAGCGCGAGGATGGTTTGCAAGGACGACTGACGCGCGCTATTCCAGCCGAACGACCGGCGCATCGGATCGAAAAATACGCCCGCGGTGTTGTAGCCGCCGCCGAAGACCACAAACAGAGCGATAAACAGGGTGGCGACAATCAACCATCCGTGGCGCTCGCGTCTGCTCACAGCGCACTCACCTGGGCCCGCACCTTGTCCGCGAGAGCGGCAAAGTCGTCGCCGGCAAGCTCCATCGGCGGCCCGAAACTCACTTCGACCGGGCCCGGGTGAACCACGCGGGAGCCTCGCGGCAGCACGCGATCGACTCCGCGCAGGCGTATCGGAATGAGCGGCAATCGCAAGCGCGAGGCGATCATCCCTACTCCGGGTTGGAACGGCTGGATTGCTCCGGTCCTGGTGCGCTCGCCCTCGGGAAAAATCAGCAGGGACCAGCCGTCGCTGACCAGATTGCCCATATGACGGATGCTCTGGCGGATGCCGGCTTCCTGCTGCGGGACAGTAAAGCCGTTGAAAACCAGGGTGGCGCCGTAAAAGTAGATCGCGCTGGTCAGGCGGGAGAACAACGAATAGCGCTGCGGATGAAAGTAGGCGTCGAAGAACTCCTTCCACATCGCCGGTGCGATAGTGTAGCGCAGCCGCCTCGGCAAGGCGGCCATGATTACCGGGGTATCGAAGTGGCTTTGATGGTTTGACGCAAAAATTACCGGTCCCGCCACGCCGTCCAACGCCTGCAGGCCGCGCACTTTGATATGGGCGCAAGCTCGCGTGATCGGCAGGACCAGCGCCGGGATCAGAATACGACGAAGCAGCCGCGCGGCCAGCCCAAGGTTCCAATCCGGCAGCCCCATGCTTTCCCGTTCGCCCCCGGGCTGCGCGATTTGTTGGAGCAGATCGGCAATCCGCACGTGACTATCAAGCCTGGCTTCATCGATTTCGAGATCGAAACGATCCTCCAACTCGACAACCAGTTCGACCTTGTCGAGTGAACTCAGACCAAGCTCATCCAGTGTGCTATCGGGAGTGATATGCCGATCGGGCGCATAGCGGCGAATCAGCTCCATCAGGCCGTCGTGCGGCTGCGCCGAGGTCTGTGTCGTGCCCGCGTCGACCCATTTCTGAATCGCGGCACGTTTAAGCTTACCAGTGCCTTCAGTCCGCGGCAGCTTGCCCGCCGTCCAGACCGACACGGCGCGAATCTTCTGATGGCTTTCGAGCTGCTCATTGGCGCGCCGCACGATTTCGTCGACGTCGGCGTCCTGCTCAATCACCAGCACCGCATGGACGCGGTCCGCTCCGACCACGGCGCTGTCGCGGACGCCGGGGATCCTGTTCAGGACAAGCTCGACATCTTCGGGAAAAACCTTGAGTCCCTCGGGCGTGACGATCATTTCCTTTTTTCGTCCGCGCACCGTGATATAGCCGTCCTGATCGATCGCGCCGATATCACCGGTATGGAACCATCCGTCCTCGAAAGCCGCGCAAGCATCGGCCGGGGCATTGTAGTAGCCGGGAGTGACGATGTCTCCGCGCACCATAATTTCGCCGTCGGCAGCGGTTCGAACTTCGACTCCAGCAAGGGGCTTGCCCACCGTGCCTGGCTTGGGATGGAAGGGATGGTTGAAGGCGACAATCGGCGCAGTTTCGGTCAGTCCGTAGCCCTGCACGACGATGAATCCAAGCCTGCGCCAGAAAGCTTCGAGCTCCGCTTCCAGCGCTGCGCCGCCGACCACGAAGCCCAGAAATTTGACGCCGAATGGCCGATGAGCGTGGCGATAACGCCATCGCCGGATAATCCAATGCGAATGATCGGGCCTGTCCGATGCGAGGTCGGGGCATTTTCTTATGAGGTGGCGCCGCAGCGTCTCGAGCGTTCTCGGCACGGCGACCAGTAACGCTGCACGCCGCCCCCGGATTTGGCGGATCACCTCGGGCGCCGCGTAAGTGCGCATCAAGATGACCTGGCCGGGCAGCATCGGCGGGAAGAACGTTGCGAGCGCCTGCCCGAACATGTGGCTTAGTGGGAGCAGCAGCACAAGCCGAATCGGCGAAAGCAGGCGGATCACCGTGCGGTACGTGGCAACCTCCCGTTCGATCGGCGCGAGGTCGGCCATGATGTTGCGATGGGTGATGACCACACCCTTGGGAGTCGCGGTCGAACCGGAGGTGAAGACAATTTCCGCGGTATCGCCCGGATCAATTGGAAGGCTGCGCATGGCGGGCGGCGGTTTGCCGGAGAGATCGATTTCGCGCATCAGCCAGACCGCGATGTTGTGGCCGAGGTTTTCCGCCTCGACTGCGTCGCCAACCAGAATTGCTTTCGCCCCAACAGTCCGTTGCAGCGTCAGCACTACCTGCGCTGAAGCATGATAATCAATCGGAACGACCACGGCTTTTTGCAGCAGACAACCCCAGAACGCTGCCAGCCATTCCGGCCGATTCTCGGACCAGAACAGGATCCTGTCACCCGGAGCGATCGATTGTTTGTCCAGTCTCAGGGCAAAAGCGCGCGCCGCATTGGCGATCTGTGCGTAGGTGTAAGTCCATCGCCGATAGCCGTCGTCATAAATGATGAACTGCTCGGGAAGGCGGGCAAAAGACTCGAAAAAGTCCGCCAAAGTACGGTTGGTTGCAGGCACGGCCTTGCAAATCTGAGAAATTTCCGGGCTACTGCGAAGCCGAGTCGCTTGCTTGAGTCCTGTCGGCCATCTCACTGTGTTCCTTGTCTCACGGCTGAATGTGGGAGAGAGAACGGCTTCATCACGATTGGCCTTTCTTTTGGCGCTTTTTGCGTACCAGCTCGTATGCCGCAGCGATTTCGTTCATCAGGCGCTCGCGTTGCTCGTACAGGCGGCGGGGCCTGCGGGCTTTGCGCCTGGCCATCGCATAGGCCGTGATCAGCGGCAGCGCGACTGTTGAATCGACGTAGCAGACCACGGAATCGGGCAGTCTGGCGGGGTCGATTTTCCCCCAACTGACCGCTTCTGACGGCGTAGCGCCGGATAATCCACCCGTGTCGGGACGGGCGTCGGTGACCTGGAGGAAGTAGTCGTGGCCGCTTTCTTCCACCCCCATCACTTCCTGGATTTGCGGCTCGGTTTGCAGCACGAAGTTCTTGGGTGACCCGCCGCCCAGGATGAAAACCGCGCTCTTCATCCCTTTGCTTTTGGCGCCGTACACGATGGCTGCAGTCTCGTTGACGTCGGTCAGCGGATCCAACCGCAGTGCATGGCCTTCCAGTTCGAGCAGCGCCAGATTCATCCCGATCGACGAATCCCCGGGCGACGACGTGTAGATGGGCAGGGCGTGTTCATATGCCGCTGCCAGCAGCGATCGGCGCGACAGCTTCAGTACGCGCTCGCGTTCCGCGACATAGCGGCCGGCGCGGTAATGGAACTCGGCGCTGCTCATCGAATGCTGGAATTCCTCCTGGCGCGCAATTTCGCGGAAGAAAGCGTCGGTGGAGAGCAGCACGTGATAGTCAAAGAAAATGTCATAAATACGCACGACACCAGCCTCGCGCAGCGCGACATCGTCGGCTTCGGCCCGGCCTTGGAACATCTTGAGGCCCAGGCCGAAGTGGGTATCGTGGTAGAGGTTGGCGCCGGTCGAGACCATCCAGTCCACAAACCCGTGCTCGATCAGCGGGATCAGGCACGACATGCCAAGTCCGGCGGGGGTGAGCGCGCCGGTGACGCTCATCCCCACGACGGTGTCGTCGGCCAGCATCTTTTCGGCAAACAGGCGGCATGCCTCCCTGAGGCGGCGGCCGTTATAGGCGAGGAAGGCGTTGTCAATCAGGTCGGCGGCGGTCATGTCGCCACGCACCGGTTGGGGATTTATCGGTGCCCCGGTCAGCATCTTCGAATTCTTTTTCTGAGCCATCTCCGTGTTCTTTCCAAAAGCCGGTGGCGCTTGCCCGTGGCCTGGGGGATGTTTCTGGTCCCCGGCACATTGGCAAGCCCGCTTCGAAACTGGTGCTGCCACGCAAACAGAATCCGCGCGCCAATTCAAGCTGCGATTTTTTGCGCTGCGGCTGGAAATTAAAGATTTAAATTATGATCGGATTTGCGCGATTTGCGGATCGGGGCCGGATGGTCCTAAGATAGCGCGGGGATGAATTCAAGCAGGGGGACTATGCGCTATGGCGGTAGTCGCAATTGCCCAGAAAATAGGCTCGCGTGGCCTGGAACTTGGCGCCTTGACGGCGTCCAGGCTGCATTATCCCCTGCTGGGGCCGGACGAGATTGCCGCCGAGGCCTCGCGCGAATACAACATCACCCCGGAAGTTTTCAGCCTCTTCGACGAGCGCCAGCCCGGATGGTGGGAACGGCTGACCACCGACAATGTGCGGCTGGCCGGCTATTTTCGCGCCGTCATCCTCAAACACATGAGCCGCTGCAATATCGTGGTGGTGGGGCGCTCGGTGCCTTTTCTGATTCCCCCCGAAACCCGCCATGGTTTGCGGATCAGAACCGTCAGCCCGCTCAATGTTCGCGTCCAGGAAGTGATGAAAGCGGAGGGACTCGACGCGTCGGCAGCCGAACGCCGGGTGCGCCATTACGACCAGGAAGTCCGCGCCCGCGTGCAGCGCTCGCTCGGGGTGGATCTGGAAGAGGCCAGTCATTACGACCTGATCGTTAACACGTCGGCGCGCCCGCTGCCGTTGCTGGCCGCGATGATTGCCGATCTCGCCTCGGCGATCGATCGCGAGGCCGATCAACGCTCTGCGCAGGCGCTGAAGGACGCGTCGCTGGCGGCCCAGGTCCGGGCCGCTCTGCTCGCCCATCCCAAGATGGGTCACGCCCCGATCGACGTCGAGGCGCGCAGCGGAATCGTGATGCTGAAGAGTTCGGCGCTGGTTCCGCCATGGGACGAGCTGGCCGGATCGATCGTGCGCCGCGTGCCGGGAGTAGTGCGCGTCGAATTGCAGGTCGAGGAGCCGCCGATGCCGCTACGGGCGGAGTAATGCGCCCGCTCGGACCACGCGAGGGTTTGGCTGATTGACCTGCGCCGCCGCGCCAGTTGAAACTCGCCGTTTGAGCCGCTGTGTGTGGCGTGCTGTGATTATCTTTATTGCCACCGGAGCAGGCGCGGGATTCGTGCCCATCGCTCCTGGCACCGCCGGTTCGGTAGTCGGGATGGCGGCAGCGTGCAGCCTGCTGCGCTATGCGCGCGGTCATGCGGCGCTGGCGATGATAATTTTCGCCGCCGCCTTTATCCTCGCCTGCTGGATTGCCCAGCGCGCCCAGGAGGTTTTGGGCGAGCACGACAGTCCGCATATAGTCCTGGACGAAATCCTGGGGATGGTGGCCACGATGTTTTTCAATCCCCTCGACTGGATCCATCTGCTGATTGGGTTCGGACTGTTCAGGGTGTTTGATATTGCTAAACTACCGCCGGCCAACTTTTTCGACCAACAAGTGCGCGGCGGGCCGGGTGTGATGCTGGACGATTTGGCCGCGGCGGTCTATGCCAATATCGTGCTGCGCCTGGTGGCGCACCTGATACTGTGACGGAGAAGCTATGATTCAACGCGCGTTCATCCTTTCCACCGGCGACGAATTGACCACTGGCAAGGTCGTCGACACCAACTCCAACTACCTCGCCGACAAGCTGCAGGAAATCGGATTGGACCTGGCCGGCATCATCACCGTCGGCGACGATCCGGAGCGGCTGGAATGGGCATGGAAGACCGCGATGGAACGCGCGGACGTCGTGATCTCGACCGGCGGAATCGGACCGACCGCCGACGACCTGACAACCGAAACCGTCGCGCGCCTGACCGGGAAAAAATTGTGGTTCGACAATGAGACGGCGGACAAGATGCGCCGGCTGTTCGCCTCCGGCGGGCGCAGGATGCCGGAGAATAATCTCAAGCAGGCGATGTTCCCTGAGACCGCGGTCATTATTCCCAACGCGCTGGGCACGGCGCCGGGGTTCCGCATGGCCGTGGAACAGAAGGACCATACCACTCATCTGGTCGTGCTGCCCGGGGTTCCGCGCGAGATGAAACCGATGATGGAGGAAACGGTCATGCCCTGGCTGGTCGCCAGCCGCGGCCATGACAAAGTCCATCTGAGCCACACCTTCCAAACCTATGGAATCAGCGAATCGGGGCTCGACGAAGCGGTTGCAGGTTTGATCAAGCCTGAGGAAGCGCGCGTTTCATTTCGTGCCAGCTTTCCGCAAATCTCGTTGCGGGTATCGGTTGAGGGTCTTCCCGGGGAAGCGCAGGCGCGGCTGGATGAACTGGTTCAGCGCGTGCGCGAGAAAATTTCCGAATTCGTCTATGGCGAAGGCGACGTTACGATGGAGCAGGTGGTCGGACGCCTGCTCACCGAGCGGCACCTGACGCTGGCGATTGCGGAATCCTGCACCGGCGGCCAGATCGGCCATCGCATCACCAATGTCGCCGGAGCCTCCAATTATTTGCTGGCCGATTTGGTGACGTATTCCAACGAATCGAAGATGAAGCTGTTGGGTGTCAGCGAGCAGACGCTCAAGAACCATGGCGCCGTGAGCGAGCAATGCGTGCTGGAGATGGCTGCCGGCGTACGCAAAGCAATTGGCGCCGATATCGGCCTGGCCACTTCGGGAATCGCTGGTCCCGGCGGCGGCACGCCCGAAAAGCCGGTCGGCACGGTCAATATTGCCCTCGTGGCTGACGGCGTCCAATTCGCGCGCAGCTACCGGATGGGCGGGACGCGCGACTGGATCAAGACCCTGGCCTCGCAGGTGGCGTTGGACTGGATCCGGCGCTATCTGCTCGGTCTGCCGCTGGGCGCGGGACTGTTCCGGCGATAGCGGGGCAGGGCGACCAAAGACTCGCTCCGTTAAGGGCGCGAGGCAAAGCCTGCTTTCCCTTTTGCAGGCATTCCGTGCTATTGCAGCAGCGCGGAAACAATGGCGTCCCGGCGTCATTTCAGTGGAAAGTTTTTTGAAAGAGGCGAAACAGCGATGGCAAAAATACGCGGCGAACAGATAATCGCGCAATGCTTCAAAAATGAAGGCGTTGACACCTTCTTTTTCATGATGGGCGGACCGACCAGCGGTACGGCCGGGGCCTGCCTGGAATTGGGCATGAAGGGAATCTATGTGCGCCATGAGCAGGCGGCCGCGATGATGGCCCATGCTTACTCGCGCGTCACCGGCAAACCCGGCATTTGCATTACCCCTTCGGGTCCGGGCACTGCCAACGCCGTGACCGGCCTGGCCAACGCATGGGGCGATGCCAGCCCGATTATCGCGATCGGCGGGTCGGCGCCGATGCGCGGCACCACCATGGAAACGTTCCAGGAGATGGATCAGGTTTCGATGATGCGGCCGGTGGTCAAGGCGGCTTACCGGGTCGATATCGCGTCGCGCATTCCGGAATACATCAGCCTGGCCTTTCGCGAAGCGATGGACGGTAAGAAGGGACCGATTTACCTCGATCTGCCCGGAGATATCCTGGCCACTCCGGTAGACACCGAACGACTGTACTGGCCGACCAAGTACCGCGTCGATTCGCGGCCGGCGGGCGATCCGGATTTGATTGACAAGGCCATCGAAATTTTGCAGCAGGCCGAGCGGCCGATCATCGTCAGCGGCAGTGGAGTGCTGTGGTCAGGCGCAGGCGAGGAGATGCGCCGTTTCGTTGACGCCACCGGAATTCCGTTCTGGACCACACCGCAGGGCCGCGGCGTGGTGCCGGAGGACCATCCGCGATCGTTCCCGGCGGCGCGCTCGACGGCGTTTCGCGAAGCCGACGTGGTCCTGGTGATCGGCGCGCGGGCCAACTCGATGCTCACGTTTTTGCGCCCGCCGCGTTTCAATGCCGACGCCAAGTTCATCAATGTCAATATCGACGGCAAGGAACTCGGGCATAATCGCGGTGTCGATGTTGGTATAATCGGCGACGCCAAACTGGTGCTCCGGCAACTGACCGAAGCCGCCGCCGGCAAATTCCGTCCGCGCGAAGAAACGCCGTGGATCTCGCGCCTGTCCGCCAAGCAGCGATCGAATCAGGAGCGCGACACGCCCTTGCTGCATTCTGACAAGGTCCCGATCCATCCGCTGCGCCTGTGCAAGGAAGTGCGCGACCTCATCACGCGCGACACGATCCTGGTGGTCGACGGACACGAGATCCTGAACTTCGCGCGGCAATCGATTCCAATCTACGCGCCCGGCACCAGCATCAACGCGGGGCCTCACGGATGCATGGGCGTCGGCATCCCGTTCGGCGTCGGGGCCAAAGCGGCTGCTCCCGATCGTTTGGTGGTGGTGCTTTCGGGCGACGGCGCTTTCGGCTGGAACGGGATGGAGGTGGAGACCGCCGTCCGGCATAACCTGCCGATAGTCGTGGTAATCTCGAATAACGGCGGATTCACCTCGCATCAGACCGGATGGGCGGCGGCGGGTGTCAAGAGCGGCAACGTCGGACGCGATCTCGGATGGCTGCGTTACGACAAGATGATGGAAGCGTTCGGCGGCTACGGCGAATTCGTCGAAAAGCCGGATCAGATCCGGCCGGCGATCGAGCGCGCGATCAACAGCGGCAAGCCCGCGGTAGTCAACGTCTGCACCGATCCCGACGCGCAAGCCACCACCAACATGGGCTTTGCCGGCTACTGATGGAACATCAGGAAAAGGAGTGAGAGGGAAGGGGAGTCAGAGAGCGGAAAAATCTATACAGTCTTCTGTCTTTCTCTGACTTACTTCTCTTCCCCTCCTCCTTCAGCGCGGGGCGGCGCCAGCGCCCTGATTCAGATGGCGCATGGCGTTGCGATGGATCAGTTCCATGGCGTCGGGATGAGGCTGATACGGCTCCTCGAGGCTGGCTACTTCTTCTGGCGTCAATTGGAAGTCGAGCGCCTTGAGGGCGTCGTCGATGTGGCTTTTTTTGGTGGCCCCGATAATGGGCGCCGTCATTCCCGGAGTTTGGAGCAGCCAGGCGAGCGCGACCACGGCGGGCGCTACGCCGCGCTTCTCAGCGATACTGGCGATCGCGTCCACCATATCGTAATCGTCTGGACGATAGCATTCCGCCAGCGGATCGCTCTGCGCGCGCAGGCGCAGCGCCTTGCCGCTGCGGTCGCGATTGCGGGTCAGAAATCCGCGCGCCAGCGGACGCCATGGAATCAGCCCGACACCCTGATCGATGCACAGCGGAATAACCTCGCGCTCGTCCTCGCGATAGATCAAATTGTAGTGATTCTGCACGGACACGAATCGATGCCATCCGTGCTCGCGGGCGACAAACAGCGACTTGGCCAGCATCCATGCGCTGGTATTGCTGACGCCCAGATAGCGGACCTTGCCGGCGCGCACCACGGAGTCGAGCGCTTCCAGGGTTTCCTCCAGCGGCGTTGACAAATCCCAGCCATGAATTTGATACAGGTCGATGTAATCCATTCCCAGCCGTCGCAGCGAGGCGTCGCAGGCGGCAATGATATGTTTGCGGCCAAGCCCCGAGCCGTTGGGTCCCGTGCTCATGGCGCCGCCGACCTTGGTCGCGATCACCAGTTCGTCGCGCCGTCCCATCTCGCGCAGGCAGCGGCCCGTGATCTGCTCGCTGACGCCGTTGGAATACATATCGGCGGTATCGAAAAAATTGATCCCGTTCTCCAGCGCATGTTGGTAGTGCTCGCGCGCGTCCTGCTCCTCCAACACCCACGGCTGCCACGACTTGATTCCATAACTGCCGCATCCCAGACACAGCCGCGATACGGTCAGACCGGTTCTGCCCAATTTCGTGTATTTCATGGGGGCAACCTACCCACGGCGTCAAAAATGTCAAACGGCGCGAACGCTCCAGCGATCGCATGGCGTCTCGAAATGCGTTCAGGAGATCCGTTCCAGCACCACGACCGGGATCTCGCGCGTGGTTTTCTTTTGATAGTCGGCAAATATCGCCATCTGGCTGGCCTGGTTGTCGTAAAGCCGCTGGCGCTCCGCTCCGGTTACCACCCTGGCGTGAGCCTGAAAACGCTCCACGCCCAGCTCGACCGTGACCACGGGGTTGGCAACGATGTTGTTGAACCATGCGGGATTTTTTGGCGCCCCGGCATAAGAGGCGATTATCACGATTTTGTCGCCGTCTATGGTGTAGGCGAGCGGTTTGGTCAGTGAACGTCCGGTCTTCGCGCCGGTGGTGGTCAAGAGCAAAAGCGGCGCGTTGGCGAACTGGCCGCCGACCTTGCCCCCGTTCCTGCAGAATTCATCGATTACGCGCTGGTTAAAATCGTTTAGTTGCGTCATTTCATTCTCCATGCGACCGTAAAATTGGCTCTTCGATTCCTGCCGCAAGGTTACTCCACCAGGAAAGGGAATAGGAGTTTCATGATTTCATGCGTGCGGCCGCAGATCTGAACTGCAGCCTTGCTGTGCTAACCTGATTGTTATGACGTCGCGTAGAGCGCAGCAGCAGGCCAGTCTTTTTCCCACCAAGCCGCCGCGCGGACAACCGCTGGCGGAGCGGATGCGTCCGCGCTCGCTGGATGAGCTGGTCGGCCAGGAGCACCTGCTCGGCCCCGGCCGGCTGCTGACCCAGATGGCGGCGTCGGGCGTGCTTCATTCGATCATTCTGTGGGGTCCGCCGGGCAGCGGCAAAACCACGCTGGCCCGCCTGGTCGCTGACAGTTCGGGGGCGGTCTTCAAATCAATCTCGGCGGTGCTTTCGGGCGTCGCCGATTTGCGCCAGATAATCGAGCTTGCGCGCCGCCAGCTCGCGGCCGATGGCCAGCGCACGGTGCTGTTCGTCGACGAGATCCATCGATGGAACCGCGCGCAGCAGGACGCCTTCCTGCCGCACGTGGAAAGCGGGCTTATCACGCTGATCGGCGCGACCACCGAAAATCCGTCCTTCGAAGTAATCGGACCGCTGCTCTCGCGCACCAAGGTGCTGGTGCTCCATCCGCTGGCTGAGGCCGACCTCGCGGTACTGATTAAGCGCGCGCTGGGCGATTCGGAACGCGGTCTGGGCAACTTCAAGCTGGCTCTTGATGATCGCGCGATGGCCGAACTGATCGGGCAGGCCGGCGGCGACGCGCGCAAGGCGCTCAATGCGCTTGAAATCGCGGCCGAACTGGCGCGGCAGGCGGGCTCACAGAGTATCACGGCAGATCATGTGCGCGAGGCCACGCAGCACAAGGCGCTGATCTACGATCGTGCCGGCGAGGAGCATTACAACGTAATCTCCGCTTTCATCAAAAGCATGCGCGGCAGCGACCCCGATGCGGCCTTGTATTGGATGATGCGGATGATCGAGGCGGGCGAGGACCCGATGTTTGTCGCGCGCCGGATGGTGATCTTTGCCGCCGAGGACGTTGGCAATGCGGACCCGCGTGCGCTGATGGTCGCGACGTCGGTCAAGGATGCGGTCGAGTTCGTGGGTTTGCCCGAGGGCGTGATTCCGCTGGCGCAGGGTGTGACCTATCTGGCCAGCGCGCCGAAATCCAACGCGTCGTACCGCGCGATGCTCGCCGCGCGCGAAGACGTACGCAAGCTGGGCGCGTTGCCGGTTCCGATGCATATCCGCAACGCGCCGACGCCGCTGATGAAGGAGCTGGGCTACGGCGAGGGCTACCGCTATCCGCACGATTACGAAGGTGCGCTAACAGAACAGGACTATTTACCCGAGGAACTTCTGAATCGACGCTACTACCAGCCTTCGGAGCGGGGTTACGAAGCGCGTATCCGCCAATGGGTCGAAGCGGCAAGGCAAATCCGCGCGCGCGCCAAGCCGCAACCCCCACGCAATCCCGACGAAGGCCAAGAATAAGCTGAGGGGGTCTTCCTTTTAACATCCCTGGCTGGTGGGCCCGCGCTTTCCAGTCTGCCCAAAGCGTCCGATCAATGTGTTCAGGTCTGGCGGGCGTGGGCTTGCTCTCGATGGCGATGGCGGACGGGTTCCTGCCGCTTGGGTGCGGGGCGCTCGCGTGCGGGGCTGTGACCCAGCGCAAGGCCCGCGACGATGCGGCGCAGATAATCCGAAACTGAGCGGTAGGCGCCGGCGCCCTCGCTGCTTTCCGCGATTTCGCGCAGCAGGCGATTGCTGATTACGCCGCCAATCCGCACCTCCACCGGATGGCGGCGCGGCACGACGCTGCCCTTGCCGAGGACCTGATGGGTGCCGCTGATGTGGACCGGCAGCACGTCGCATCCGCTGCGCAGCACGAGGTAGCCGGCGCCGCTCTTGAACTCCTGGAGCGATCCATCGGTGGAACGTGTGCCCTCGGGGAACATCAGCAGGCTGCGTCCGGCGGCAAGCTGGGCCAGCGCCTGATCGAGCGATTCCAGTTGCGCGCGTTCGCGATCGAAGGGGATCAGCGGGCTGAAGTTATGCGCCACAAAGCGGCGTGCCGGCGTGCTGAAGAAATAATCGCGCGCTGCCAGCACCACCAACTGTTCGCCCATCGGACCCAGCGCGTCGCGCACGACGGCGAAGTCCACATGACTGGCATGATTGGCGACCACGATGACGTTGCGATTGGCCGGCACGTTGCCGCGCCCGATGACCCGCGGTTTCAGCCATCCGGAAAGGAAAAGACGTTGCATGCCCCGCGTTGCCGCTTCGCCCACGAGCCGCAGCGGTTTGGGCAACTGGGGAGTATAAGGCTCAGCCAGATGTGCGTACGAGGGCAGGCGCGGACGCCGCGAACTCTGCGCGATCGCCTGCTGAAGATCCTCGACCGTGCGCAGGTTGCCGAGTTCCTCGGGCGTCAGTTCGCGGCCCGTGCGTGCCGCGACGTGCTCGCCCAGTTCGGCCAGCGCCAGCGAGTCAAGGCCCAAATCCTCGATCAGGCGTGTGGCGGACGAGATCTTCGCGCCATTTGCCGTTACCTGCGAAAGCGTTTCGACCAGCCATGGTTCAACGTCCACCGCGGCGTGCCGTTGCTCACCGTTTTGCGCGATCAGGCGGTTGAGCAGATCCACGACTTCGGCGCGTTTGACCTTGCGCGTCCGAGTGCGCGGCAGGTCGGCGTCGGTGAAGCGCAAAATTCTGATTCGCTTATGCGGATTCAGGGTGGCGCTGACCCTGGCGAAATGGGCCTGAAGCTGATCGTGGACCGCGCGCCGGCTCTGGCCCCGGGCATAAGCCGGCACCACCAACGCCGCGACCTGCTCGCCGCCCGGCGTCTTGAGCCCGACCACGGCCATTTCCTTCATGTATGGCGAATGGCTGTAGGCTTCCTCGACCTCGTCGATGTAAACATTGTTGCCGCCCGCATCGACGATGACGTCCTTGGCGCGCCCCACTATGTAGAGGCGGCCATGCTCATCGAAGCGTCCCAGGTCACCCGTATGGAGCCATCCGTCCTTGAGCGCGGCGTCGGTGGCGGCCTGATCGCGGTAATACCCCGCCATCACATTGGGTCCGCGCGCGAGGATCTCTCCGACTTCATCGCCGTTTTCGGTGCTGAGCTTGATCTGCACGCCGGCCAGCGGTTTGCCGACCGAGCCCGGAACGAGTTGTTCGTCAGGATGCGCGACGCTCAGCACCGGCGCCGCTTCAGTCAGACCGTAGCCTTCGAGCAGGCGCAAGCCGATGTCGTTGAAGAACTCGGCCACGCGATTAGGCAGCGCGGCACCGCCGCTGACCGCCAGGCGCAGGCGTCCGCCCAAAGCCTGATGGGCGGCATGGAACAGCACGCGTCCGAAGTTCAGTCCGAAGTCGGCGCTCAGACGCCGATTGAGATCGCGCAGGCCTTCGAACAGCGAATGGACTACGGCGCCGCGTGATTCGACTTCATCCAGAATCCGCCGATGAATCGCCTGCCACAGCGCGGGCACGCCGATCATCGCCGTCGGCCGAATCTGCGCCAGCGTGCTCGACAGCGTGGCGGCGTCCACTCCCAGCGGATAGACAATCCGTGCGCCGCTCGATATGGGCAGCAGCATCCCGCAGGTGAACTCGAAGGTGTGATGCAGCGGGAGCAGCGAAAGCAGCGTTTCGTCCTCGTTGAGCGCGAACACCCGCGACAGCATCGATACCTCCGCGGTCAGATTGCCATGCGTGAGCATCACGCCCTTGGGCGTTCCGGTGCTGCCGGAAGTGAAAAAGATCGCGGCCAAAGATTTGCGGTCGATTTCGGGTCTGGCCGGCGCGCCGCCGCGCAAAAGAAAGGGCCGGGCAAGTTCGTCGAATTGGAACTGCAAAATTTCGCCGGGCATCTCCGCGATCGGTTTGCTCAGCCGCCGCTGGACGCTTTCCGACAGCAGGGCGGCGCGCGGCTCCGCAATCCGGCAAATCGCGGAAAGTTCCTCGGCCGAAATCAAATGATCGAGCGGTACCGCGATCGCGCCCGCATACAGGATAGCGAAGAAGGCGACCACCCAATCCGGGGAATTCTCGCCCATCAGCAGGACGCGGTCGCCCGGCTGCACGCCCCGGCCGCCCAGCATCAGGCCCGCGCGAACCGCGCGCTCGCGGGTTTCGCGGTAAGTCAGCGTGGTCTGCCCGCCAGACTGATTGTGGGCAACGAGCGCGGGGCCGGAGCCGAATTTGGACGCCGCACTTTCCAGCAGCTCGATCAGATCTCGATGGCGGCGCGCGGCGCGTGCGCGCCCCCTGGTGTGCAAATCCAGCTGCCCGAAGATGTAGCGCCGCAACCCGGGCAGATGGATGTTGATCCAGTAATGGCGCCAATCGATTTTTTCGGGGGCGAAAGGATGGCGCCGCGCGTCGGCCGGCGTCAGGCGCGCGTACAGCGCGCGAATGTTGCGGCAGTGAAAGGTGTAAACCAGGTCCTGGATATAGGGCAGGTAGACCGAGATTAGGGAGCGGGCGACGTCGATCTGATCCAGGAACTGGTCCAGCCGCTGGTCGAACCGGCGCGTGCGCGAATTGTCCAGTTTCGCCGCGCTCTTGACAAAATCGACCGCCTGCCTGATGAAACGGGGCCCCGTGCGGCTGACGAACTCATAGGCTTCCCTGGAAACGATCACCGACTCCAGATGCGGCGCCAGCTTGCCCATCGTCCCCCGCCCGTCGCGCTGGTATTCGCGGTTGGCGAGGCCCGTCAGTTCGACCAGGCGCCGCATCGGCAGCGGATTACAGTCCGACGTGCCGAGCTGATAAATCGGGTCCTGACGGCGCACCAGCAGGGCGGCAAGTACCGGCACCATCGCATGCGCGACAAGATCAACCGGGATCACGTCAAGCACCAAATCGGGGCGCGCCGGATAAAAGCGGAAACCTTCGCCCGACAAGTAAGTGAGCGGCGCGCTGGTGTTGACCCCCTGGTTCCATCCGGGCATCGGATCGGCAAGAGCACTTTCGATAACGGCCGGCCGCACCACCGTCACGTCGAGTTCGCCGCGCGCGGCCAGCACCAGTTGCTCGCCGAGGCTCTTGGTATAGCTGTAAGTGTTGGGCCAGCCCCATCGCTGGGCCCGCGCGAGTCCCTCCGCTTTGAGCTTCTCCTCGACCCAGCGCTTGCGGTGGCTTTCGCTCATATGCTCGCCATCGCCTTCGCTGAATTCGCAATTGGCGGCCTCGTGCGAGGCGGCCTCGATCCGATCGATGGCGGCGCGGGCGTCGCGGATTTCGCGGCGCACATTGAAATGTTCCTGCCGCTCGTCAGGGCACCAATCCACCGGGATGTCCTCTTCGTAGCGATGGCCGTCGGCGCTGCCCGCGACATAGCAGGTCGATACGTGCAGCAGCTTGGCGTCGAGCCTGCGGCAGAATTCGATCACGTTGGCGACGCCCAGAGTATTGACCACCAGCGCCTTTTCCAGCGAGGCTTCGAAATTGACCAGACCGGCGCAATGCACGATCGCATCGATCTGCCCGCGCTTGAGCGGTTCGACTCCCGCGGCGAGCAAGCCTTCGTTGGAGATGTCGCCGGGCAGGACGACGATGCGATCTTCCAGATAGCCTTGAAAGCGCTCTCCCAATTGCTCGCGCAGGCGATCCATCGGGGGCGAATCCACCACCTCGCGCTGATAGCGGGTCAGCGCGCTGCGGCGGTCGCCGCGAATCAGCAGGTAGATGCGCGCGATCTCCGGATGGTCGCGCAAAAGCAGGTAGAGGAAGGTTTTGCCCAGAAATCCGGTGCCACCGGTCAGCAGGATGCGCCGCCCGGTGAGCACGCGCTCCAGCGTGGGCATGCCTTTGCCGCGGACGGCGGTTTGGGGTTTGGCGCTATTCGACATCGGCAATTACCAGGGGCGGCAGATGCAGGTACGTAACCGAAGCCGAGCGACCCAACTCCGAGGTGGCCATCGCGATCGCCTGATCGAGCGTGTCGGCCGCCTCCCATCCCATCCGCGCAGCGACCTCGGGATCCTCGCAGCCGGCCGCGATGATGCGGCCGAGGTGCTGGCGTCCAGGCTCGCCCCAGTACCACATGTAGAAAGGATGCACGCCGTGATAGGCGTGCCCATAACGGTACATGTGGACGTAGGTCGGATTGCGCGCGAACTCCGCCTCGAAATTGCGCTCGAGCTCGACCGAGTCGTTGGTCTCGGCCAGACATCGATGGAAGAACTCGATGTAGCTCGGATGGTGCTCGGGATGGAACTCGTCGCGCAGCGGATGGCAGATGATGAGTGTGCCGCCGGCGCGGACCAACGGCTTGTTGCGATACATGTTGAACAGGTAGCCAAGGCCGGTGCACTGCACCAGCACGGGATTCATGATCGAGTTGACGTTATACGGACAGATGTAGGGCACGCCCACAATCAAAATGTCGCTCTGGCCCTTCACCGGAACCGCGTACTGCTGAAACACACGGGCCAGCGCCTTGTCGTGCACCGCTTCGGTTTCCCCCGCCCACACCCCGGTCATCCCGTACGGCGCGGCGTAGCGGCGCAGCATCTCGCGCCGCAGCCCGTCGGAAACATTGCGCAGCGTCCATTTGAAGGTGCCCAGGCGCGCCCGATCCCAGTCGCTGAAGCGATCTTCGTTCTTGTGCAGAAAATCCAGCAGACCGCCGTACATGCGGTTGTTGATCGCGGTCTCGATCGTGAACACGTTGACGTTGCGGTTGACGATCCTGCCCATCCGATCAGCGCTCCGATGCAGGCCCGAGCGGGTCGGATCCATGTATGAATGACTGTCGCGCAGCGTGGCCGGATTGTGGTGATGCCTGAGGCTTCGATACGGCGCCAAGCCGACCGCGACCGATTTATGTCCGCCGTCCATCGGGACCAGGTTGATGTTGAGGTAGATCAGGAGGTCGGATTCGGCGGCGCGCTTGCTGAGCCATACTTCCTCGCCGTGATCGGTCTTGCCCAGCATCGTGAGTTCGGCGCGGTTTTCGGCATCGAAGTTGTAAAGCCGATCGGGCCAGTACGCCTTGAAGACGCGCTCGCCGACCATCCGGCGGACTTCGTCTTCAGTCATCCGGCGATGGAGCGAGGTGGCGATAATGAGGTGCACGTCATCGACGCCGTAATCCGCCAGCATCTGGAGCACGATGTTAAGCATCCGCTCGCGCAAGTCAGGCCGCTGCATGGGCGGCAGCGGCAGGCTGATATCGTCGATCGCGATGGTTACGCGCATGTTTGGGCTGAGCTGCGCGAACAGCGGATCGGCGTTTTCCGGATGCAACAGAGCGTAGCGAATCGCCACATCGGGATCGGGGAGCGGTTCCAGCGGCGGCGGCGGATAGATCACGCGGGTGCCGGGTGGAAGTTTCGCCACCAGGAAGTCATCGCCATAGGAGATCAGCCGTGGTTCCGAGCGGCTGTTAAGCGTAACCACCAACTCGCGGCGCGCTCCGACTTCGTGTTTGAGCTGGGCCGCCTTGAGCTCCTTGAGTTTGCGTTCGGCTTGCGCCATCAGGATTCTCCGTTATATGGCCATGCCGGCGCGGGCGCCCGGGTTTTGGCGAAGCGGATGATCGGCCATTGGCGATCGCGCGCGGTGGCCAGCAGCCGCCGATCCGGATTGACGGCCACCGGATGGCCCAGCGCGGTCAGAAAGGGCAGGTCGTAGTAGGAGTCGGCATAGCCCCAGCAATCACTCAGGCGCAGTCCCCTGCGCGCCGCATACTCCTCGCACCAGCGGGCCTTTTCCTCGCCCGCGATGATCGGTTCGCGCAGCCGCCCACTGGCCAGATTGCGGCTGTAGGCGAGGCGGTTGGCGGCGAAAGTCTCGACTCCGATCCGGCGCGCCAGCGCCGCGACCACGAAATCGGGCGATCCCGTGACCAGGATTGGCTCCAGTCCCGCCTCGCGATTGCCGGCCATCAAATCGACCGCCTGCGCGTAAAAGTGCTGCATCAGGACCCGTTCGCAGTATTCCTCGCCCAGTAGGAACAAGCGGTCGCGCGAGATGCCTCTGAAAATGCCGAAGATGGTTACGTTGAGCAGCCGGCGATCATGCCGTTCGGCCGCGTATATGCGCGGCAGACGCAACGCCAGCGCCGCCACATTGGCCAGACGTCCCTTCCATTCCGCGACATTGGCCAGCATGTACGCGGTGACATGCAGGAGATTGACGTCCACCAGGGTGCCGTCGAGGTCGTAGAAGGCGGCGGCACGAAAACGGTTTTTTTGGACTGACATGTCAGTCTAGTAGCGCGAAAATAAAAGCGTCCTCCTCAGGGTTCGCCAATGTTACGGAGAGTTTCGAGCAATTCCGGACGCGCCACCCCGCTTAGACCGAAGCGCAGGATTTCCTCGACCAGCCCGTCGATGTCCGGCGGCGCCTGGCGCGAGAGTTGCGCGATCGTTTCCTTGACTCCGCCCAGAATACAGTAGGCCGCGGTCCGCGTATCGCATCGGCGCACCAGTCCCATCGTAATTCCCAGGTCCAGCGAGCGCTGGATCTGCGCCGCGATACGGTCGTAAAAGGTCTGAATCCGTTCATCCAGTTCCGGATCAAAGCCCAAAGCGTGGCTGAGCAGAATATTAGTCAAGTCCCGCTCGCTAAGCACGAAAGACATCACCCGACGCAGATTGGCGCGCAACTGGTCGGCGGGTTCAGGCTCGCCGGGTCCGATCCGGATGCGATGAATCCGGACCGCCAGTTCGCGCAACACCTGCTCAAGGAGTTCCTCAAAAAGATCTTTTTTGTTTTCGAAGTAAAGATAAAAGGTACCCCGTGCGATCCGGGCTCGGCTGATGATATCCGCGACGTTGGTCCGATGATATCCCTTGCGGGCGAAAATCCTTTTGGCGTGCCGCAGCACCTGGGCCCGCCGTGCTTGCTTTTCCATGTGCAAATCCGAGCATCAAAAAACCTATAAGCGATAAGTGGCGTAGTCAAACCGTTGGCGCGCGAAAATCAACATGACATTCGTGTCAGTTTCGCCCTGACATTGGTGTCAGGTTTCGGCTCGCTCTCCCGGGGGCTCAGCTCAAAATGCCGGACTTGATCCGCCGAGTCGGCCCGGAACACGGAGCAGGCGTTTACGGCAACGCAAACCGGGTACGGATACAAAAACAGGCCGCCTTTGCGCGCTGCTCATCAGAGCGGCAGCCGATCGAGCAATCCAAATTCATCCGGCTAAAATATTGCCATTCAATCTTTGCGGTGTTATCTGAACTTTCAAGCCAGCTACTTTGGTCATAGCCGGACATGAATGGCTCAATGCGAAAAGCGCGTAAGGTTTTCAATGCCGCCGCACTGGTCATTGTGCCGTGCCTGATGGCTTTAGGTTCGGCCCAGTATACTAGAGCTCTGCATTCGCTGTCGGGGCTGCCCATCTGCGCTCTTTCAAACTCCCATTCGGGGGTAGTCCGCCATACCGTGGAGGAAGTCGGCCGCGATTTGCCTGAACCCTCCTCACTGCCTGCGCCCTCTGCGGATTTTTCCATCAGTATCGAACAACCCGAAGCTCTCTCATTCCTTACCGCCGTGCCGATGGATAACCGGCCTCCGTCCATAAAGATTGGCCGGCAACGAATCCCGGCGCCGTCCGCGGACGACCCAGACCTGCCATAGAGCGCCCGCCTATCCTGGCTGGATGCTTTGCCGGGGCATCATGATCCCGGCATCCGGGTGGGAGCAGTAAGCCATGGAGCATTTTTGCGGCCGGTGAATTCGACCGGCGTACGGCAGTGCCGTATCCATTGCTGCCCCGTTGATTGTGAACACGAACGATCAAGTTGGTCATGGCGAAATGACGCCGCCTGGACCATCAGGGAAAAATTATGAGCAGATCAAGGGTTTATAAAACGGCATTATGGTCTGGGCCAACCGCCTTCACCTGTGGCGCGGTTGTGCTTTCGATAACCATGGCGCTGGCTGGCAATGTTCTGGCTCAGAACCAAAGCGCCACCACGTCGTCATCGACGACGAAAAACTCCGAGCCTTATTTTCTGAAGAACCTGCAGATAACCGGGTTCTTTCTGAACACGAGCGGAACCTGGATCAATTCGCACAACGCCGCCAAAGGGTTCGGATTCACGCCCGCGGGCAACGTCGATCGATTCGGTCAGAGAAGCACAAACTCGCTGGCGGTCGAGCGCAACATGGTTCAAATCGACGTCAATGACGATTTCACCGAGAACGACAGCATGTTCATGCGCGACTGGTTCGTCTACGAACCTTCCTATCCTTGGGAGGTTGCGTGTCTGGGACCAGGAGCGACCTGGCTGGGAGCGCTGCGCGGACAATCGTTCACCGCGATGCACTGCAACTCCGATTTCTACAACACCTATGGAATCCGGGAATTATGGTTCAAGCATCGCCAGGGGCCGCTGGATTTGTTCATCGGCCGGCAGATCGTGACCTGGGGTGAGTCGCTGGCCTTTCGCGTGGGTGATCAGATAAATCCTCAGAACCTCAGCTGGAATTTCGGTTTCGCCAATCTGGAGCAGTCGCGCATGCCGCTTTGGATGGTCCATCCGATCCTGAACCTGCCTTCGCTGGGGCCGCTCAGTTCGAACTATCTCGAACTGGTCTATGTCCCGGGATTTGATTTCTTGTACAACCACGTTGACTACAGCGACGATCACCTCAACGGGCTGGATAACATCGCGGGACGAGTGAACATCGCCGCCGCAAATCCAGGAGGCCGCTTCGCGGGTCAACTGGACTGCCGGGTATTGTTCACTCCGCTGGGGGGTAAAGTGATTCCGGCCGCCGGTTTTCCAGGTTTTTGCGGGACCGCGGCCCCGGTCGCGCTGTTTCAAACGGGAACGGGAATCCCGGGGCAGGGCCCCGGCGAATACTTCGGTTTGCCGGATCCCAGGCTGCCCAACGCCACCTGGGGCAATTCACAAGTCGGCGTTCGGTTCCATACGCTGTTCGAGAACGCCGAATTAACCGCATTTTATCTGTGGAGTCATGAATACAATCCGGTGTTGAAGATAGCGCAGACGCCAGCGCTGGAGGTCGCCCCGTCGTTCTTTGAACGGCGGCTGATCGAGTATTATCCGCAATATCAGAGCCTGGGCTTTACCGCGAACAGGCCATTGTATCTGCCCGGACCTCTGGCCCAACTCCCGTTTGTTTTGCGGGGCGAAGCGTTCTATACAAACCATCAGACCTTCAATACCGACTTCATCCCAGGCACTGTTTACACGGATTTTAATCCGGCCGTGGGCACGCCGGACGCTTTGTATTACTCCGATACGCTCAAATGGATGGTCGCACTCGACCTCGACCAGGCTTACGTCCCGTGGCTGACCAGCACAGGCAATCTGACGGTGAACTACGAGTTCACCGATCTGACCACCTTGAGTCCGAGCAAATTCGTCCAGGAAGCCGCCAGTTATTTCACTCCCCTGTACCACAATGACGTCAACATGCTGCTGAACGTCGGCACGTCCTGGTGGTGGGGCGCCGTCAGCCCGACGTGGACCATGATCTATGCTCCGCAGGGGGAAACCTGGCTATTCTTTCCCACCTTGCAATTGGTTCCTCCATGGACGAACAAATACTTTGTCAAGCTGCAATGGATACAGATTCTTGGCACCGACCGTTACAACCTGGACGGCGGCCTCTTCAAAGGCAAGAACATGTTGATCGGTCAATTTGAGTACAATTTCGATCTGCTCTAAACGGTTGGGCGCCTGGCGGAGCTGTGCCGAACTCGTTCGCTTCAGGGCGCGCGATTCGTATCGGTATATTGCCGGGCGCCCGGCTTCCCAAAAGTCGAACTATCGCGACGGCTAACGTCCGAACAGCGTACCTGTCGTTGGCGCCGGAGACGGACACATAGTTGATGCGGGGATAGGCTCGACGTCCACGACCGCAGGCGGCGACCCTGAAATTCCACCCGAGGATGCGTTGATGGTTGCACAGCCCGAACCATTGGCAAAGTAGCTGCCGGGCGGAGTGGTATTGGGCACCACCACTGATGAATCACTGGTAGTCCAGGTGGTCGACGCCCCGTTGGTAATGTCCTGGGTCGAACCGTCGCTGTAGCTTCCTACCGCATGAAACTGTGCGGTGGCCCCGGCCGACGGCACGGAAGTCACGATTGGGCCCGGGCAGGGAGTTTCAACCACGGTGGGAGCGGCCGTTGCCGTCGAGGTCGAACTGGAGACTGGCGTGGGTGGCGGCGGCGGTCCCGGGCAGATGGAGATTGCCTGCAGGAATGGTCCGGCCGGCGACGCCGCCGCACAGGCGGTAATCGGTACGCCACCGGGATAAGTCGGACAGGCCGTGGGTGAGCCGCCACCGCCGCCGCAACTCCAGGAAAATGCAACCGCCACCAGTACCATCGCCGCTCCGAGTAGGATCCACCGTGCCCGTTCCATCATAGGGATTCAGCTATGACCGCCGATACGCTGGCTGTCAAGAACGCGGTTTTTGGTACATAAGTCAGCGCCCGAACGCAGCCAGAAACCTGTCGTTGGGCTCGCGGGCGCGCGTAACGAGCCTGGCAGACGCCTGCGTGCCGTCGCGGGCACGGGCGCAAAATCGATCCTTCCAAAGGCGCGGCTGAGGACTCGGCGTAGCGCATAGGGGTGCGGCCGTGGTCAAAGCCGACGGTGGATGGTATTGCCGGGCCTCGCGACAAAATTGGGAATATGATGAAGGATCCAAGTCATTGTGAACAAATGCGAACGGCTGTGGATGCGTTATCAGCCTGCCCGCTTGCCGCCGGTAGTGGCGAGCCATTATCGTCTGTCGCTATAATTCCTGGTGGGTCAGCGGTTGGTTCCAGGTTGGCGGAGAGGGTCAGTGGCGGCAGCGGGCGGTGACATATTAAAGCGCGTTCCCCCTCAAAACATTGAAGCGGAAGAGTCTGTGCTCGGCGCGATCCTGCTCGAGAACGACGCAGTCAATGCGGTCCTCGAGGTGGTCGCGGTCGATGATTTCTATCGTGAGTCGCATCGGCTGATCTTCCAGGCCATGGTCGACCTGGCCGATCGCAATCAGCCGGTGGACGCCATCACGCTGACCGAGAGCCTGCGCGCGCGCGGCGTACTCGAACAGATCGGCGGTCCGGCGTATATCGCGGAGCTGGCCGCGCGCGTTCCTACAGCCGCTAATGCTGCCTATTACGCGCGCATCGTGCGCGAAAAATCGGTCTTACGCAGCCTCGCTTCGGTTGCCACCGAGATCGCCAGTGAAGCCTACGACGCGCAAACCGACGCCGACGACTTCGTCGATCAGGCCGAACACAAGATTTTCCAGATATCCGAGAAGCGCATCCGGCCCTCGTTCCATTCGATGCCGGAATTGACGCGCGAGTCCCTCAAGCTGATCGAGCGGCTGTACGAAAATCGCGAGCTGGTCACCGGCGTGCCCACCGGATTTGCCGACCTCGACCGTATCACCGCCGGCCTTCAGCCCTCCGACCTGATTATTCTCGCGGCGCGCCCCAGTATGGGCAAGACGGCGCTGGCGTTGAATATCGCGGCCTACGCCGCGATGGACGCGGAGCCCAAAATCGGGGTGGCATTCTTTTCGCTGGAAATGTCCAAGGAGCAACTGGTGTTGCGGCTGTTGTGCTCCGAAGCGCGGGTGGACATGGCGAAAGCGCGGGCGGGTTTCCTCAAAGCCGATGATTTCCCAAAACTCGCGCGCGCTGCCGCCAGGCTGTCCGAGGCCCAGATCTTTATCGACGACAGCTCCGACACCACGCCGATCGTGCTCAAGGCCAAATGCCGGCGGCTGGCGCGCGAGCGCAACAATCGGCTCGGCCTGATCATCGTGGACTATCTGCAACTGATGCGCGCGTCGCGGCCGGGCGAGTCGCGCGAGAAGGAAATCTCCGAGATTTCGCGTTCGTTGAAGGCGCTGGCCAAGGAACTCAAGGTGCCGGTGATCGCGCTGTCCCAGCTCAATCGCCAGGTCGAGACGCGCCCCGACCGCCGTCCACTCCTTGCCGATCTGCGCGAATCGGGCGCGATCGAGCAGGACGCCGACGTGATCGGGTTCATTTACCGTGATGAAATGTATCACAAGGACTCCAAGGCAGCGGGCACCGCCGAAGTGATCATCGCCAAGCAGCGCAACGGCCCCACCGACACGGCCATCCTCACCTACCTGAGCCAGTACACCCGGTTCGAGAACTACGTCGCCGAAGCCGGCTACGTCGAAGGCGAGTTCTGATTTCTTTGCTCTCCGCTCTGACGTTTTCCCGGGTGAGGGTGAGGGCGTCCGATAGATTGTGAGCAGATTAACCGATTGCTTCCAGCATCTCCGCCAAAGCGGTAGTGACGTCGTCCTCGTAGCCGCCAAAGAAGTGATCGGCACCGTCGATTAGACGCAACGACGCGCGCTTACCCAGCCGCGCGCATAATTCCTTGAGCCCCGCGGCGGGACAGAATGAATCGTGCGATCCGCCGATTAGCAGGATATTCCTCGCGGGCGGGACTGCTTGCGTGTCCATCATCTGCAAGGGCGCGGCGATCAACACCAGCGCCTGGAGCTCGCCGGCCTCCGACGCGCCACGCCATGCGGCGGCGGCGCCAAAGGAATATCCCGCCAGCACCACCCCTGCCGGGGCATTGAGTTTGGCGCGCAGGAAGTTGACCGCAGCGACGGCGTCCTGAGCCTCTCCGTGGCCGCCGCCGTAGCTGCCATCGCTCTCACCGACGCCGCGAAAATTGAAGCGCAGCGTCGCGAACCGCGTGTGCCAGAATGCTTCCAGCGCGGCGTCGACTACGTTGTTGTACATCGAGCCGCCGTATTGCGGATGGGGATGGCAGATCACGGCGCCTTTGACCGCGGCCCCCGTGGGCGGCAGCGCGTACAGCCCCTCAAGCGTCAGATTCTGCGATGGGAACGTCACCTGTTGTTCTTTCATAATTGCGATAACCCAGGTCCCGGTGCCGGCGTTTTTCGTGCGCCCGGCCGCCTCGCCCTTCTGCTATACTATGACTGCCAGATGAACGAAACGCCCCGATTCGCGGTTGACCGGATGCTCGCCCGCCTGGCGCGCTGGCTGCGCCTGATGGGCGCGGACGTCCTGTTCGATCCAGCCACCGGCGGAGCCGAACTGCTGCGCCGCGCGCGCGAGGAGGGACGTGTCGTGGTGACCCGCGACAAGCGCCTGCGTACCGCGCCCGACGTGATCTTCCTGACCGCCAATTTGTTTCGCGAGCAGTTGCGTGAAGTGCTGGACCGATTCCCCTTCGATCCGCGCGCGCAGGCTTTCACCCGATGCTCGGCGTGCAACACGCCACTGAAATGGCTTGATCGCAACCTGGTCGCGCGGCGCGTTCCGCCGTTCGTGTTCGCCAGTCATGAAAGGTTCGCCTGCTGTCCGCGTTGCGGCAGGATTTACTGGAACGCCACCCACGTCTCCCGCGCGCTGGCTGAGATTGATGATTTGCTCGCCCCCCGGCCTCAGCCCACGATTTGATTCGGGTTGGATCGCGCTATTGCAAGCGCCGCCGCGATGACCACAATAAGTTACGTGGACACGTAACTCGGCGAGGGTATTGTCAATGGTGGATGATGAAAGACTGCAGCGAGCCACCGCCCTCTTCAACGAGGGTTTGCGCGCCCAGGAAGCGGGCGATCTCGATCACGCCATCGAACTGTACCGCGACTCGATCGAAGTTTTGCCCACTGCCGAGGGGCATACCTTTCTCGGCTGGGCGCTGAGCTACCAGGGCAAACTCGACGAGGCGATCGAGCATTGCCATCGCGCAATCGAAATCGACCCCGACTTCGGCAACCCCTACAACGACATCGGCGTGTACCTGATGCAGCGTAATCAGTTCGACGAAGCAATCCCATGGCTGGAACGCGCCAAGCGAGCCCCCCGTTATCAACCGCGCCATTTTCCCTATATCAATCTGGGCAACATTTACGCCCATCGCGGTCAATTGCTCAAAGCAATCGAGGAGTTCACGCAAGCGCTCAGGCTGGTGCCGGGTGACGAACGTATACGGCGTCAGATTGCCGTCCTGTCCGCAAAGTTGAACTGAACCTGGCCTGGCACCGGATCCGCGGTCAGCTTGCGCCAAATTAACCATTTGGTTCAAACTCTGTCCCCAGACCCAATCGCATCAAGTCGGGGCAGACCATGCAATTAAGTGAAATCGACCTGAACAATTTCGACCTTTTCGTTCACGGTGATCCGCATGCCGCATGGAAGGTGTTGCGGGAGCACGATCCCGTGCATTGGAGTCCCCAGAACGACAGCGGTTACTGGTCGGTGACAGCCTACCAGGACGCCCTTTTCGTCTACCGCAATCCGCAGATCTTCAGCTCCGAACATGGGATCGCGTTGAACTACGGTCTGACCGACGAGGAGACGATGGCGCAGCAGGCGGGGTTCGGCCAGATGCTGATCGTGACCGACCCTCCGCGCCACACCCGGATGCGCCAGATAATCAACAAACGTTTCACTCGGGCCGCGCTCGCGCCGCAGGAGTCCCATATCAGGGCGATTGCGCGGGAGATCATCGATTCAGTGGCGGAGCGCGGGGAATGCGACTTTGTGGTTGACGTGGCGGCCAAACTGCCCACCGCCGTCATCTGCGAGATGCTGGGGATTGCGCGGGCCGACTGGGACATGATGTTCACCGTCGCCAACATGTCGATCGGGACGCATGACCCCGAGTACCAGATCAACGGCGACGCCTACGCGACCGGTCGGCAGGCGCAGATGAATTGCTTCAATTACTTCGTCAACCTTATCGGCGAACGGCGCAAAAATCCCGGCCCCGACCTGGTCAGCGCGCTGGTGCACGGCGAGATCGAAGGCCAGAAGCTGACCGACATGGAGGTCCTTTTCAATTGTTTTCTGCTGATAATCGGCGGCCAGGAGACCACCCGCAACGCCACCTCGGGCGGAATGCTGGCGCTGATGGAAAATCCCGATCAGCGCGAAGGGCTGACCCGCGACCGCTCGCTGCTGGCGACCGCCGTCGAGGAGATCCTGCGCTGGACGTCGCCGGTAACGCATATGATGCGCACCGCCACGCGCGACGTGGTATTGCACGGCAGGCAAATCAGGAAGGGGGATCGGGTGGTGATTTGGAACGCGTCCGCCAACCGCGACGCCGCGCAATTTCCCGACCCCGACCGGTTCGACATCATGCGCACGCCCAACGAGCATCTGGCGTTCGGTCATGGCGAGCACTTCTGCCTGGGCGCGAATCTGGCGCGGCTGGAACTGACGGTGATGTTCGACGAGGTGCTGACCCGGATGCCCGGCCTCGAGCAATCCGGCCCGGTCCAGCGCCTTTACTCCAATTTCGTAGCCGGCATCAAACACATGCCGGTAAGATTCAATCCCACCCGCGCCGCCGCCTAACACGGTGCGGCAAAAAGCCGAGCTGCGCCTTTTATCAGGATGCTGCGTTCCGCATTCTGGATAAAAGATGGCTGCTTTGCGTTACCTCTCTCCCTCTGGGACGGACTGGAGTGAGGGGAGCAGGGTGCGGAAAATCCTTTTTCCGCAAACTGCCAGGCTCGCAATGACGCAACGGCACTCCCTCTGTGGCTGTAGCCAGGCTACGGAAATACCGCCATCTGCCACTCTAGTCGGCGCCGCACAGGCCGAGGCGGCTCAGGATCATCTGCACGCTTGAGATCAATTCAGTGGGGGGGCTGGCGCCGCGGCGGCCGCGCCGCCTGGGACGGGGATTGGAGCGAGCGCGCCGGCGAAAGGGAACGACTTTGCCCCCGCCAGGGGATTTCTCGGAAGGTGTTGCGTCAGCCACTTGATTACTCTCCGCCTGCGCCAGGGCTCATCGCTCGATGCGCATCCGCCATGCGCCGCCGATCTCGGCGCATTCGATCACCGCATAGCCCTCGGCCTCGGCCGCCCGCGGAATGTCGCGCACTCCGCGCGGATCGTCAAGCATCAATTCCAGCACCTGATGGCGCTGCATCTGCTCCAGCCGCACCTTGGCCCGCGCCCAGTTGAGCGGGCATTTCACGCCTCGTAAATCGAGGCGAACGGTGTCTGCGGAGTCGGCGGCCACTTCATTCATGAGGATAGCACCGGCGGCGCTTGGATGCTCCCGGCTTACACGCCCGCTTGCGTTGCGCGCTCGAGTACCTGGCGGAAAACATCGGTGCTTTGCGCGCCGACCAGCGGATAATCGCCAATCATGAACGTGGGCACGCCGCTGATTCCGCGCTGATGCGCGACCATCGCCGTGTTCTTCAGGCGCATCGCATAGCGGTCCTGCGCCAGCGCCTCGTCGAGCAGCGCGGGATCAAGCCCCGCTTCCTGCGCCAACCTCAGTAGCACGGCGCGATCACCGATGTTCTGCTGATCGTGGAAATAGGCGCGGAACACCCGCTCTTCAAAAGCGTCGGCGCGGCCCTGTTCGATCGCGAACTCCTGCGCCGCCAGCGCCTGGTAGGAATTGGCCAGCACTGATGGCGGGCGCATCTCAATTCCCGCTTCCGCCGCCATCGATTCGATCATCTGCCACGCGCCCTTGCGCCGCTGCTCACCCATCGCGCGGTAGAATTGCTCGGCCGCAATTCCTTCGGCGGGCCATTCCGGATGGATCTGAAAGCCGCGCCACTGGATTTCCAGGTCGAATTCAGGCGCAAGCCGCCGCAAATTATGGATGCCGATATAACAGAAGGGACAGATGAAATCGCTGAACACCGTGATCCGAGTTGCCATGGGCCGACCGTCCTTTTTGCAATCGCGCTGCGCAATCCAACCAGCTCTTCTTCCGCTCCTGTGCGCTATGCTACTAGCATGGCCGGTGCTTGCAAAGGATCGATCACAAGGGAGGAAGCATGATCCTCGATAGCTTCAAGCTCGACGGCAAGGTTGCGATCATCACTGGCGCGGGACGCGGGTTGGGCCGCGCGATGGCGGTGCGGTTTGCGCAGGCCGGCGCCGACGTCGTGGCCGCCGCGCGCACGCTTTCGGAACTGGAGCAGACGGCCGCGCAGGTCAAGGCGGCCGGGCGCAAATGCCTGATCGCGCAAACCGACGTGACCCGTTCCGATCAGGTCAATGCGATGGCGGCGGCGGCAGTCAAAGAATTCGGCCGCATCGACATCCTGGTCAACAACGCCGGCGGCTATCACAAGGGGATGGGCAAGAAGCTGCACGAACTGACCGACGACGAATGGCGCGACGGCATCGAGACCAACCTGAGCAGCCAGTTCTACTGCTGCCGCGCGGTGATCACCCAGATGCTGGCGCAGCAAAGCGGGAAGATCATCAACATCGCTTCGGGATGGGGTGTGCGGGGCGGCAAAAACGTATTCGCTTACGCCTGCGCCAAAGGCGGCGTGATGCAACTGACGCGATCGCTGGCCGTGACCTACGCGCGCAGGAACATTTACGTCAATTGCATCGTGCCCGGGATCTTCGAAGGCGCGGCGCAGTATTTCCAGGGCGGCAAGTTTATCCCGCTGGGGCGCATCGGGCGCGACGCCGAACTCGGTCCGCTGGCCCTGTTCCTAGCCTGTGACGCCTCCAACCATCTCAACGGCGCGTTCATAACCATTGACGGCGGCGGTCTGGCCGGCGGTATCACGCCCACCGGCGTCTTCCCGCAGCAGACCCAATAGCAGGGAGCCAAACGATGGCGGTAAATGAAGCCCTCAGGGAGTTTTCGATCGAAGGCAGGGCGGCGCTCGTGGTTGGCGCCGAACTCCCGTTGGGTTCGGCGGCGGCGCAAATCCTGGCCGAAGCCGGGGCCAACGTCGTGCTGGCTTCGCAGGAACCCGGCAACGACAACCTGCTCAAAGATCTATCGAAAAAGGTCGGCGCGCTGGGCCGCAAGACCGCGGTCAAAACGCAAAGCGCGATCACGCGGGCCGACCTCAGCGCCAGTGTCGACTTCACGGTCAAAGAGCTGGGCGCGTTGGATATCGCGGTCCACGTGCTGGATGTGCCGTTCTTCGCTCCCGCCGAGGCAACCGACGACATCGCGTTCGAAAAAGTGATCGACAACAACCTCAAGACCTGCTGGATGGCATGTCAGGAGGCGGGGCGCACGATGGTCCAGCGCGGCGGCGGCGTGATCGTCAATATCGTATCGATCATGGCTGAGCGCGGCGTGCCCAATGCCAGCCTGTATGCCGCAGCGCAGGCGGCCGTGCTCAGCCTGACGCGCAGCCTGGCGCTGGAATGGGCGCGCAAGAACGTGCGCGTCAACGCGATCGAGATGGGATGGGTCGAAGACGAACGCAGCCCAGCCGTCAAAGACGAGCAGTTCAGCCAAAGCCTGGTGAAATACCTGCCCGAACAGCGCCTGCTCAAGCCGCAGGAAATGGGCGGCGCGCTGCTTTACCTGGTCAGCCCGGCCGCCGCTTACGTGACCGGCCAGTCTGTGGCAATCGATGGAGGCCTGCTCTGCCGGGTCTGAATCACGTGGCCCCTTATGCAGGTTCTGGTTTTCAATTGCGGCAGTTCTTCGCTGAAGTTCGAACTGATCGAAGTTGATGATCGCGGCGGACGCGGCCAAAGCCACCTGCGAGGTCTGGTCGAGAGCATCGGAACCCAGGCCCGCTACATCTACTGGCGCGGGGCCGAGGTTGGGCTGAAGGGCGAAGCTGGGCACGAAACCCATGAGGCCGCCGCCCGCCACGTGATCGCATGGATGCGCTCGCTGGAAGGCAATCCGCTGGACGCGCTGAACGCGGTTGTCCATCGAATCGTGCACGGCGGCGGCACCATCGTCCAGCCCGCGATAATTGAGGGCAAGGTGCTCGCGGCAATCGAGCAGGCGTCGGTGTTCGCGCCCCTGCACAATCCGCCCGCCCTCGCCACAATCCGTGCGGTAACGGATCTGCTGCCTGGCATACCTGAAGTAGTCGTAGCCGACACGGCGTTCCATCAGACGCTGCCGCCGCGTGCGTCCACTTACGCGATTCCAAGGGAGATTGCGGCCCGCCACGGAATCCGGCGCTTCGGATTCCACGGCATCGGCCATTCCTACATGACGGACCGGTACGCGGAAATCTCCGGCCGTCCCGCCGATCAGCTCAACCTGATCACGCTCCAACTCGGCGCCGGATGCTCAATCGCCGCGATCGAAAGCGGCCGCAGCGTTGACACCTCGATGGGTTTGACCCCGCTTGAGGGGCTGATGATGGCGACGCGGTCGGGCGATCTCGATCCCGCAATCCCCGGCTTTATCGGAAGGTGCGAAGGCATTTCCTCGGAGGCGGTCGAGGCGCTGTTGAACCATCAATCCGGCATCCTGGGCGTGTCCGGCGTTTCCTCCGACATGCGCGAGGTTGAAACGGCGGCCGGAAAGGGGAATCAGAACGCGGCGCTGGCGCTGGAAATGTTTTACTATCGCGCGCGCAAATACATCGGCGCGTACATGGCCGTACTGGGCCGCACCGACGCGATCATTTTCAGCGCCGGCATCGGCGAGCATTCGGCATCAGCCCGCCAGCAAATCTGCGCCGGCCTGGAGGCCTTCGGCATCGCGCTCGACCCCGAACGCAACCACGCCGCCAAAGGTGAGTCGCGCATCAGCGCCACCGGATCCAAAGTCGAAGTGTGGACCCTCCCGATGGACGAAGAACTGCAAATGGCCCGCAGCGCCGCGAAATTGGTGGGCGCCGCAAAGGACGGTTGACGCTTGACCGATTCCACTGTGCTGACGGGGACAGCGGCTGGGCCGCGGCGGGGCTTGCGGCGTTTTCTGCGCGGCAATCTGGTGCTTGCCGCCGCGGTTTTTCTCGCCTACGTGGCGCTGAAGCTGTTGGTCGCGGAGGACCTGCTGAGAAACCTGCTGCACTGGATTGCGGGATTGGGACCGGCGGGACCGCTAATCTTCATAGGTATCTACACCATCGCGCCCGTCCTGTTCTTCCCGGGTGTGATTCTGAGTATTGGCGCGGGAACCGTGTTCGGGCTGCTGGCGGGATCGATCTATGTTTCGATCGGGGCCACGCTTGGCGCCACCGCCGCTTTCCTGGTGGGCCGCTATATCGCGCGCGACTGGATCGCCGGCAAGCTTCAGGGCGACGCGAGGTTTCGGGCGATCGACCGCGCGGTGGCGCGCGAGGGCTGGAAGATCGTGGGGCTGGCGCGGCTGTCGCCGTTTTTCCCCTTCAACCTGCTCAATTACGCCTTTGGCCTCACCGACATTTCGTTGCGCGATTATTTCTTCGCCACCTGGGCGGGGATGCTCCCGGGCATCATCATGTACGTGTATCTGGGTTCGCTGGCGGGCGACGTCGCCCTGATCGGCAGCCGCCGGGTCCCGCGCGGCGCGGCTCATTGGGCGTTTGAGGTCGCAGGTTTCGCCGCTTCGGTTGCGCTTGCGGTTTACGTCACTTACGTGGCCGGCCGCGCGCTGCGCGAGCGGACCAGCGGTGAAGGAGAGCGCACGTGACCCCCTCCGCCGCGCCGCTGTCGATCACGCCCGCCGACATCCACAACCAAAAGCTGCTCGGTAATGTGCATCCGGGGGACTGGGTAAACCCGCAGCCGGCGCCGCGCTACAACATGGTCGTGATCGGCGCGGGCACGGCCGGCCTGATCATCGCGGCCGGCGCGGCGGGATTGGGCGCGAAGGTGGCGCTGGTCGAGCGGGAGTTCATGGGTGGCGATTGTCTCAATGCCGGTTGCGTTCCGTCCAAGGCGTTGCTGCGTTCGGCGCGTGCGCTGGCTGACGCGCCCGGCGCGTCGCGATTGAGCGCGGCGGCAGCAACGGGAGGGCAGACTGATTTCGCCGCCGCGATGGAACGGATACGGCGCATTCGCGCCGAGTTGAGCGCGAAGGATTCGGCGGCGCGCTACCGCGCGATGGGCGTGGACGTCTTTTTCGGCGAAGGCCGGTTTGGGGGCCCCGACTTAGTCGAAGTGGACGGCCGCAAATTGCGCTTCGCCCGCGCCGCGATCGCTACCGGCACGCGCCCCGCCGTACCGTCCATTGCCGGGCTCGAAGAGGCGGGATACCTGACTAACGAATCGGTGTTCTCGCTGACCGAATTGCCGCGGCGGCTGATCGTGGTCGGCGGCGGAGCGGTAGGATGCGAACTGGCGCAGGCTTTCGCGCGTTTTGGCGCGCGCGTCACGATCCTGGAAATGGCCCCAACCATACTTAATGTAGAGGACCGCGACGCGGCGGCCATCGTCAGGAACGCGCTGGCGCGCCAGGGTGTCGAGATTTGTGAAAGTGCTCTAATCGAAAGCGCCGGTCTGGATGGCTCCATAAGGCGCGTACGTCTGGGAATCGGCGGTGGCGCGCGCGAGATCGAAGGGGAAGCGATATTGGTGGCGGCTGGCAGGGTTCCTGTGGTGGAGGGACTTAATCTGGAAGCCGCCGGTGTGAAGTACGATCGCGCCAAAGGCGTAATCGTCAACGACCGGTTGCAGACCACTAATCCGCGGATTTACGCGGCCGGCGATATCGCTTCGCGCTACCGGTTTACCCACGTCGCGGACGCCACCGCGCGTATCGTGATTCGCAACGCGCTGTTTGCAGGGCGCCAGCGGGCCAGCGCCCTGACCATTCCATGGTGCACCTACACCGATCCGGAGATTGCCCAGGTTGGGATATCTGAAGAGCAGGCGCGCGAGATCGGCGCGAGAACCTTTGTCCAGCCGATGGCCGAGGTCGATCGCGCCGTGATCGACGGGGAAACGGAAGGATTTGTGAAAATCCACGTTCGGCGCGATGGCCGGATTGCCGGTGCAACCATAGTCGCGCGTCACGCGGGCGACATGATTTCGGAACTGACACTGGCGATGGTGGCGAACCTGGGTTTGGGAACTATTGCCGCCACGATCCACCCATATCCGACGCAGGCCGAAGCCATCAGGAAAATCGCCGACGCCTACAACCGTACGCGGCTCACGCCGCGAATCGGCGCAATCCTGCGGCGCTGGCTGGCGTGGACGCGTTAACCGGCGGCAAGCAGGGAAAGACGCCTCCCCCGACGTCACGCATTGATTTGATTCCGCACTTCATCCGCCGCAAAGACGTTGCTGAAAGCGATAGCCGGGGCGGCGGATTTTCCGCCGCCCCGGCGCAATCTTCGGCGCGGCTGGCGTTAACGTCCGAGGGCCTGGCGGATGGTATTGAGGATGTACACGAAGTCGCGCGAGCTTCGCACATCGCCCATCAGCGCCACATGCGAAAGCATATCCATTTCTTCGTCGGTGATGCTGTGGATGCGGCGCAGGCGCTCGTCCTTGCGGAACTCCTCCCACGCCGAAGCGGTCGAACCACCGGTGCGCTGGGACGACGTGGAAAGCAGTTCCTTGGCGCCTGGATTGGCCAGAAAAAAGGTCTCACGGCGGTCCAGCCCGAGCACATCAGCCAGCTTGGTTACGATTTTCTCGGACGGATGCCGCTTACCGGATTCCAGATGGCCGATATACGGCGTTGAGGTGTTGATGCGGCGGGCAACTTCCTCCTGGGTGAGGTCGAGTTGCCGGCGCCGATCGCGGATCACTTGTCCGAAGCTTCGGGTCTTTGCCTTCGCCATGATTGCTCCCCCTGCCGCAAGAACGTCCCAAAGAGACTCGGGCGCTCCGTCCGAACGCTTCTGGCGGTGCAGGAAATTTTTCTTAATTCGTTTTTTTTACCATTCGATCAACTGGATGGCAACTGAAAGGCGGTTAAAAAGCCTGACAGTCTGTCAATCAATACGGTCTGAAATGTTCGACGCGCGAGGGCTGAAAAAATTCAATTACCATACATGTTGGTTCCATGATCTACCTGTATGGTAAAGTTTTCCGCCGCCGAGGCGTCAATCGGGCGCGAGCTGAACGCAACGCTCTGGCCGGGCGCCAGCCTCCCCAGCGCCACCTCCTGGGCTGCCAGCCGGTGTCCCGCACGGTCATATAGCTGCACTTTCAAGGCGGCGGTCTGCGCCCGTGAGCTGCTGTTGATAACTCTGCCGCTCACCACCACCAGGTTGCCCATGCGCAGGAGGTGGTCGCCCTTTATCTCAAGCGGTTCCAGATGGAGCAGCGAATAAAAGACGAAGATGCAAAAGCCTAATGAAACGACAAGTAAAATTAGCGTGGCGCGCCGCATGGCCGAGCGATCTGCAAGTTTAATATGAACGCGGCAGCCCCAGCACGTGTTCGCTGATGTAGTTAAGCACCATCTCCTGTGAAACCGGCGCGATCTTCAGCATCCGGCACTCCCGAAAATAACGCTCGACGTCGTACTCGAACATGTACCCATAACCGCCCAAAGTCTGCACAGCGCGGTCGCAAGCCTCGAAGCAGGCTTCGGCGGCCCGCAACTTGGCCATGTTGGCTTCGGCGCCGCAGGGCTTGCGGGCGTCGAAGAGCCATGCCGCCTTCATCGTCAGCATCTCGGCGGCTTCCAGTTTGGCGTAGCAGTCGGCCAACGGATGGGCAATCGCCTGGTTGCGGCCGATTGGACGGCCGAACACCACGCGCTCTTTGGCGTAGGCGACGGCGCGGCTGAGGGCGGCGCGTCCGATCCCGATGGCTTCGGCGGCCACCAAAATCCGTTCGGGATTGAGGCCGTCGAGCAGGTAATGAAATCCGCGTCCCTCTTCGCCCACGAGGTCGGTGGCGGGAACCCGCAGATTGTCGATAAACAGCAGGTTGGTGTCGACCGCATGGCGTCCCATTTTTTTCAGTTCACGTACCTCGACTGCCTCGCGATCGAGATCGGCCAGGAACAGACTCATGCCGGCGGTTTTCTTCGAAACTTCTTCAATTGGCGTGGTGCGGGTGAGCAGGAGGACTTTGTCCGCTTCGCGCGCTTTAGTGGTAAAGACCTTGCGGCCATTGATCACGTAATAATCGCCCTGGCGCCGCGCAGCGGTCTTGATATGCGTGATGTCATTGCCGGCGTCCGGTTCGGTGACTGCGAAGGAGCAATGGATTTGCCCGCGCGCGATTGCGGGCAGGCAGCGCTGCTTGAGTTCTTCGCTGCCATGGTGGATCACAGGGCCCATCCCGAAGATCGTCAGATGGATAGCGCTGGCCGCGTTCATCGCGCCGCCCGAGGCCGCCACTTCCCGCATCAACAGCGCGGCTTCGGTGATTCCGAGCCCACTGCCGCCGTACTGCTCGGGAATCGCGATACCGAGATAACCCGCCTGCGCGACAGCGTGATGGAACTCGTGGGGGAACTCGTGGGAGGAATCCTTGTCGCGCCAGTACTCGTCGGGGAAGCGGGCGCATAGGGCGCGAACCTGACGCACGATTTCTTCCTGAGCTGGGCTTAACTCGAAGTCCATCGATTTTTTCCTCCGCTAGCGCAGATGCTATGAGCCTGCGGCAGCTTCAGGCAAGGACAGGCGATACGGAAAAGCTCTCTGGGCTTGCCTTATCCGGTGGCAATTGCCCGGCAATTGGGCATCCAGAAGGGCTCCAGCCTGAAACTTCGCCTATTAACGATGTATTTCCGCCAGTTTGCAGCGGTACATTTCTTGTGAGTAGGGCCAGACCGCTGTGGGTTTGAGGGGCCGTGCCCGGCGGAATCCATTTTCAGCTTCATTAACGGACCCGGAAGGAGAGGGAGTAGTGACGAGGATCAAAAGCAACCGGTTCAAGATGGTGCTCGGCTTGACCACGGCCGTGCTTATGTTGGCCGGCGTCGGCCTGATTAGAGCCGAGGACGGAGGGTCGACGGTGTTGGCACGACGGGCCCGGCGCCGGCACCGAGTCAGGACCACCACGACCACGACCACGGCGCCGGTGGGCCGCTCGGTTGACGAGTTGTCGGGCGAGGTTACCAACCTGCGTGCGCAAAGCGCCCAGACCAGCACCGAGGTCAAGCAGATTCAGCAGGCTATAGTGGTCGCCCCGCCGGCGGCCAACGCCGCCCCCAAGACGATTGGCCAGCACGTTGCTCTGGTCGAGCAGCAGTTAGGCGACGTCCGCAAGACTTTGGCTGACACCCTGGGCGTGCATATTCATGGCCTGGTCGATGCGACCTACGAGTATAACTTCAACCAACCCAACACCACGCCGATACTGAGCAGCTCCGGCAGCGTCAATCAGCTTCGCACGTTCGATGTCGACGCTAACAGCTTTAACCTGCAACAATTGAATCTGCACATCGATCGCACGGTCGAGGGCGGCGTCGGCTTCGTTACCGACCTGAACTTCGGCAAGACCGCCGAGGTGCTGTTCGCCTCGACCCATTACTCGAACTCGCTTACGCCGCAGAGCACCCAGGAGTTCGATCCGACGCAGGCCTATCTCACCTATACGGTTCCGGTAGGCAAGGGGATCAACCTGGAGGCTGGCAAATTCGTGACCCTGCTGGGCGAGGAGGTTATCCCGGTTTACAACAACGTCAACTTCAACGAGACGCACAGTTATATTTTCGGCTTTGGCATTCCATTCACGCACACCGGGCTACGCGCGCAATACTCATTCACGGACAAATTCGGCGTGACCGTGGGTATCAACAATGGGTGGGACGATCCGTCGGACAACAACTCCGGGAAATCCGGCGAATGGCAGTTGTCCTATACGCCCACGGATTCATTGTCGCTGCTGTTTAACGGCATTTACGGGCCTGAACAGGCTAACCATGGCAACTCCAAGCGTTTGGCGCTCGATCCGATCGTGACCTGGAAGACGCCGGTCAAGGGACTGCAGTTTATCGCCGAATACCTGTACGCCAATGAATCAGGCGGACCGATCGCGGTCACCCCGTTCATCAACTCCTATGGCAACATGCTGACCGGCCAGTCAACGTGGAACCGGGCGGCCAGTTGGCAAGGCCTTGCCACCTATGGCGTTTACGACTTCAGCGACAATCTTGAGTTTGCCAGCCGGTTTGAATGGTTCCGCGACGGTGAGGGGGTGCGAACCGGTCTGCGTCAGACCCTGTTCGAATTCACCCAGACGATCAATTACAAGATCCCGCTGGTCAACGGACTGCTGGCGCGGCTCGAATACCGCCACGACGCCTCCAACCAGCATCCGTTTTACAGCGACGATTCCCTGATCCCTGTGTCGCCCGGCGTGTTCCTGCCCTCGCACACCTATTCCGGTCAGGACACGATTTTGGCCGCAGCTATCTACCAATTCTAAGTTGGCGGGGAGTGGGAGGAGCAGGCAGGGCGGCGGTTTGGTCCGCCGCCCTGAAAATTTACCGAAGGAATATTGCCATCCGCCTCTAGGAACGATGACGGCTTTTCGGGCATATTGCTTTGTCAGCCCGTTTCATGGCAAAAGCGAACTATCCCGGTATTATGCCTGCCTTTTATTGGACTCAAACGGGAACGGACAACTGGATTTAGAGCGTTGGTTCGCCAAGGCCATACCACGGAGCCGTGAGAACTATTCAATGAGAACTAGCCGCGAGCGGCAAGGAGGATTTTTATTCTAATGACCCCTAAACAAGTCATTCAGATGATCAAAGACAAGGACGTCGTGATGGTCGACATCAAGTTCATGGACCTGATCGGCACCTGGCAGCATTTCACCACGCCCGTCTCCGAATTCAAGGATGAGGCGGTGTTCGAAGAGGGACTGGGCTTTGACGGTTCATCGATCCGTGGTTGGCAGTCGATCGAATCCAGCGACATGCTGGTCGTGCCTGACCCCGATACTGCCGCGCTCGATCCTTTCACCAAGGACACGACGCTGACGCTGCTTTGCAATATCGAGGACCCGATCACCCGGGCGCCTTACAGCCGCGACCCGCGCAATGTCGCGCGCAAGGCCGAGGCTTACCTGAAATCTACCGGCATCGGCGATACCGCTTATTTCGGTCCCGAGCCGGAGTTTTTCATCTTCAACGGCATCCGTTTCGATACCAATCAGCACTCCAGCTACTACTTTATCGAGTCCGATGAAGGAGTGTGGAACAGCGGTAAGGACGGCAACAATCTCGGCTACAAGCCGCGCTACAAGGAGGGATACTTCCCGGTTCCGCCGACCGATTCGCTGCAGGATATCCGCAGCGAGATGGTGCTGGAGATGGAGAAGGTCGGCATCCGGGTCGAAAAGCAGCACCATGAAGTGGCGACCGCCGGTCAGGCCGAAATCGACATGCGCTTCCAAAGCCTGGTAAAGATGGCGGACTGGCTGACCTGGTACAAGTACATCTGCAAGAACGTGGCGAGGCGCCATGGAATGACCGTGACCTTCATGCCCAAGCCGATTTTCGGCGACAACGGCTCGGGGATGCATACCCATCAGAGCATCTGGAAGGGCGACACGCCGCTGTTTGCCGGTTCGGGTTATGCGGGCATGTCGGAACTCGGGATGCACTACATCGCAGGCATCCTCCATCACGCGCCGTCACTGGCCGCTTTCACTAACCCCGGGACGAATTCGTACCGTCGCCTGGTGCCCGGATTCGAGGCCCCGATTAATCTCGCCTACTCCAGTCGCAACCGCTCGGCGTCGGTCCGGATTCCGATGTATTCGCCGTCGCCCAAGGCCAAGCGTATCGAGGTGCGCTTCCCCGATCCGACCTGCAATCCCTACCTGGCGTTCTCAGCGATGCTGATGGCCGGGCTTGATGGCATCCAGCGCCGGCTCGATCCCGGTCAGCCGCTCGACAAGGACATCTACGCCCTGACGCCCGCTGAACTGGCGGACGTGCCCAGCATGCCGGCTTCGCTGGAAGAGGCGCTGGACAACCTCAAGCGCGACCACGAATACCTGCTCAAAGGGGATGTTTTCACCTCCGATCTGATCGAGACCTGGATCGACTACAAGATGAACCGCGAGGTGAGCCAAACGCGCTTGCGTCCGCATCCGTACGAGTTCGCGATGTATTTCGACGCCTGAAACCGCATTGGGGCGATCGCGGCTTAACACCGAGGGGCGGCGGAGATTTCGATCCGCCGCCCTTTTTAGTCGCGAATTGACTCCAAGCCGGCTAAAGCGTGAGCAGAAAAGAGGGCGATATTGACCGTCTGCGCCATGAATTAGTACAAGTGGGCTTTACCGTGAGGATTTCTCGACTTAATCCGGTTCATGCCGATGAGTGAAGTTGCCAGACCGCGGCAGGACGTTGTCGCCGCGCGAAACCAGATCAGCTTGTTTTCGCTGTTCAAGACCTTCCTGACCATCGGAGCGATCAGCTTTGGCGGCGGCGTCGTGGCTTACATACGCGAATATGTCGTCCGCGGCGAGCAATGGATGGACGATGAGGAGTTCCTGGACGCGCTCGAAGTGGGTCAGACCTTGCCCGGCCTGATCGCGGTCAATCTCAGTGTGATCATCGGCGACCGCATCAGGGGCGCGGCGGGCGCTTTAGCTGCGGCGGTCGCAATTTTGCTGCCGGGTACGATCGTGGTGATGACCGCCGGGGTGCTCTACGTGGGCAACCGGCAGAACCCCGCCGTCAATCATTTTCTGGGCGGCGTCGCTGCGGCCGCCGTCGGGCTATTGACCGCGGTCGCCCTGCAACTGGGCCACAAGCAATTGGTTCATATTCGCGATTTTCTGATCGTGATGGCCACCTTTGTTGCCATCAGCCTGCTCCATCGGTCGCTGATCACGGTGATCCTCGTAATCGGTCCGATCGCGGTCTTTCTTTATCATCCCACCACGCACAGGAGCGGAAGAATCAAACCAGCCAAAACCCGGGAACCAATTCCTCTGGCGGGCCACCGCTGAGGTGATCGAGCCGTGCAAAGCACCAAAATCCTGAACCTGATGTGGGTCTTCGCGCTGCTGTCGCTGGTCGCGGTGGGCGGCGGCACGGCAGTGCTGCCGGAAATGCGCCGTATGCTGGTGGGACATTTTCACTGGCTGAGCGACAAACAGTTCCGCGAAATCTACAGTATCGGACAGATCGCGCCCGGACCCAACATGCTGATGGTGGAGGTGATTGGCTTTCGTTTGGCAGGGGCGTTCGGCGCGGTGGTGGTTGGCCTGGCCTTTTTCATCCCCGACTGTCTCATCACATTTTACGTCAATCGCGTGTGGAAACGCTTTGAGGGATCGCCATGGCGCACCGCGATACAGCGCGGGATGGCACCGGTGGCCATTGGCCTGATGCTGTCGGGGACCTACACCGTCGCGAAAATCTCGATCGTCGATCTGACCACTGGTCTGCTGGCGTTGGTGGTATTTGCCATCCTGTATTTCCGGCACGTCAATCCGGCGATCCTGATTATCATCGGCGGCACGATAACCCTGCTGGTGCATGGCTTCTGACCGGTAGGCCGGCGCCGCTGCCCGCCACCGCCCATCCAGTGTCCCATCGCCGGTGGTATTTTCTCAGGGTTTTTTGGGTTCGGTACCGGGGCCTTCGAATCCCAGATCGGCCAGCAGTCTGAGCGCGTCGTCGCTGGCGTCGGCGTGAACCATAAGCCGCGCCGGGACCGCGGCGGTGGTGCCGAGCATGCGGGAGGATTCCTCGTCGAAAATGAAGGATTCGATCCCGTTGGACTCGAGCAGATCGTGCGCCATCCGCACCTGCATCGGATCTATAGCTGCGAGAACTTCAACCAACTGCTCCGGATCGGGTTGTTGTTTGTTCATATTCCTCGGGCGCTGAGCCCCAGAACCTGTTATATCACGCGCGACTCCGCTCAAGGGCGGTTAGCGGCGCAGGGACCCCGGTGCGGCGAGATCCTGACTTTCCGGCTGACGACCGCGCTCGCGCACCTTGGTGTAGATGAAAGCTGCCAGTGCCAGCACGATCGCCGCCACAATCACGTTGTCGAAGCGATGGAAGTAAGGACCGAGATCGTGCCAATGCTGGCCCAGCTTCATTCCCGCATAGGCCAGCGCGAGGCACCACGGATAGGAACCTAGCAAGGTGTAGACGGAGAAACGCCAGAGTTCCATCCGGGAAACCCCGGCGGGAAAAGCAATGAAGGTGCGGACCACGGGCAACAGGCGGGCAACGAATACGGTGGCCGAACCCCAGCGATGAAAGAAGCGGTCGGCGACTTCCAGTTCGTGCGAAGAGACCAGAACGTAGCGGCCATAGCTTTCGAACGCGCGTCTGCCGCCGGTCGCGCCGATGAAATAGGCCACGTAGGAACCGAGCAGGCAGCCGACGGCGCCTGCGATCGCTACCGCCTGCAAGCTGAACCGCCCGGTCGACACCAGGAAGCCCGCAAACGGCATTATCACTTCGGAAGGCAGCGGAATGCAGGCGCTTTCGATCGCCATCGTCGCCACGACGCCGCCATAGCCGAGCCCGGCGATAATCGAAATAATCAAAGCCGAAAGCGCTGTCAGCAGTTTATCAACCATAGCCCACCTGTCGCCGTTTGCGCTCGCAACACAATAGCGGCCGGAGCGCTGCTTCGCCACAGCTCTGGGCGTGCGCACGGCACCTGGCGCGTGTCGATGAGGTATATCGCAGAGCGTCCTATTCGAACTGGCGGACGATCGATGCGACTGCGGCGCACAAATTTCAAGGGCCGGGTTGGAAATGGAGCGTAGCGGTCGTGAGCTCGCCATCAATAACTCCATGCCGCAGCGCAAACAAGCATTATAGACTTGAAACGGTCATTACATCGAAATCGCTTGCGCGCTGCGCTTGGCGCGGGCATTGATCAATCTCACGGAGGAAGCGCGCATGCGAGCAAACATCGCCTTGGCCCCGGCATGTGCGGCAGTAGCGATGGCCGCCCTGATTGCCTTAACCTGCCAGTCCGCATGGGCTTATCCTGGCGGACCCTTGCATGACGTGACTGATGCGGCGCCATATTGCGCCGGATGCCATTCTTCGGTCGGGGTCGAGCAACTCCGCGAACTGCCGCCGGAGCAGGCGCGCCAACGAACCGCCATTATCGCGCATATTGACGCGATCAAGTCGGGCCGGGGTCCTTACGCGAAACTCAATCCGCAGCAGCGGATGGAGCTGATCGCCGACGTGGAAAAAGTCGATGCCAATTCGAAGATTGCGATCGAAGTTCCGCAGCAGGTGAAAGCGGGCGAGAAGTTCACCGTCACTGCGAGAGCCCAGGGTGGATCGGGGCCGGTGTTCGGGATCATGCTGCTCGACGTTGACCTGCGCGACCAGGCGCGTGAAATACAGGGCGAGGGATTTCAAATCGCGTCGCCGCCCAAGGTGATCGGGCCGGACGGCAAACCGCAGGATCAATGGCTGGGCCGCCGCTACGACGGGCTGGCGCACAACCTGAACTTCGTCGTCGTCTTCGGCGTCAAGACCGATCTAGCCACCGGCAAGTTCTCGAGCGCGACGGTGACTTACGATCTGGTGGCGCCGTCAAAACCCGGCAAGTACACGATCTGCGCCGCGCTCATGTACGGCACCGAAACGGCGTCGCCCATCGGACGGGTTGAAGTGGCGGGCCGTCCGATGCCGCTGGGCGGCTTTGCCGGTCCTTCAGGCCGGATCCTGTTCTCCAAGGTCGCGGATATTCAGGTCCGGTAAAAACCGCGGTCGGAATTCGCGCTTGACAACCTCCGTCACACGACGGCCGGTTTCGCGGCCATCGTCAACGTAAGCTGCCGACTATCGGCCTCAGACCGGGACGGACGCAGGAGCTGATCAATGATCTCCGGAATCTCGAAGACCGCGCGGTTGTCGATCGCGCTGACGCGCGCGCGAAACTCCGTCATTTGCCGCGGGTCGAGCATCTGTTCGACTCCTTGCGCGATCCGGTTGAACGATCGCAGCACCACGCCGAGGCGTTGCTGCTCAATCAAATCGGTGTTGTAGCGCTCCTGCACCATGGTTCGGCGATTACGTTCAACGATCACCGGCAAGCCCATCACCCAGGCCTCGCTTAGGCTGCCGGGACCCGGTTTACCAATGAAGTAATCCGCCAGGCGCATGAAGTAATGCGCCTTGGGCGTGAATCCCTCAACGCGGCACGGAAACGGGAGGCGCATAGTCGCCAGTTGCCGCTTGAGCTTTTCATTGTGACCGCACAGGAAAATGAGTTGCGTCTTGAGCCTGGCGGCGGCGATACGCCGCGCGATCGTGATCATCCGGCGCGAGCCGAAAGCACCGAACATCACCAGGCCCGTCGGCAAATCGGCGTTCAGTCCCAGCCTGCGCCGTTCGTAGTCGCGAGTTATTTCCATTGGCTGGTAGAATTCCGGCCGCACGATCATGCCGGAAGTGCGGAAGATTCGATCGGGCGAATGCCCGGCTTCTATGGCCTGTTCAACCGCGCGCGCGCAACCGCAGATGAAATATTGCTGCTGGCGTTCTATCCAGAAATGCGGAGGGTAGTCGGCGAAATCGGTTAAAACGGTAACCATCGGAGTAGGCCGGCGGCCCGCGGCTGTATCGGCGGCGCGCAAGCCCTGGAAAATCGCCCGATTGAAGTTCGGAATCAGCGACACCACCAGGGCCGGCGCTGCCTCCCGCCAATGGCGCGCCAACAGCGCGACCTCGCTTTGATGTTTCAAGGCGATCAGTTTTTGTGAAAAGCGCAGCATCGCTGCGGTGCCGAAGGTCAGCCCGCGCTTGAGCAGGCCGTTGTAGAAATCCTCGAACCGCACGCCGATGCTGTTGCGAATGAAGTCGATTTCGCCGAGCAGATCACGCAGATTGAGCGCATTGGGATGCCATGACCGGCGTTGCTGGCGGGCAACCGCTACAAGCGCTGTGGCCGCGGCCCGATGGCCGCCGCCGGCGTCGAAAAAGATCAGATCGACGCGCCGCTCGCTGTGTGACCCGGCCTTGATGTTCATGTTGACCCCTCCATACCCGACCTGTCCAATTCCGCCCAGGCGCCGTTGTTGTTATCGCGATAGAGCAGCCGCAGCGTGCCGCTGTAATCCTCAACCAGGGCGGTGCAACTCCTTACCCAGTCGCCGTCGTTGACGTAGCTGATGGGGCCAATCATGCGGTGCTGGGGCAGATGAGTATGGCCGCAAATGACGCCGTCCACTCGATAGCGGCGCGCGGTTTGTGCCACCACGTGATCGCCAAAATCGGTGACGTAGCGAATCGCCTTCTCCAGGCGCTTTTTGAAATACGACGACGCCCACGGCTGGCCGCCGGGCCGTTCATCGGGAGGATGCTCGCTGTACCATCGGTCCACGCGCAGCGCCTGATGGTAGGCTTGCGTTCCCAGCCGGTACATCAGGCGGTTGTGATTGAGCGACCCGTCGAACTGATGGCCGTGGAGCACCAACATCCGGCGTCCTTGCGCCGTCCGGTGGACTATTTCAGCGGCAACCGTAAGCGGCCCCAGCAGAGCCTGGGCTAAATCGATGCTGATCTCGTCATGATTGCCGGGTAGGAATACGATGCGGACGCCGCTTCGATGCCATTGGACGATCTTCTGCACCACCGCGCCCTGCTCCCGGCTCCAATGCCACGGCGGTCCCTGAACCCAGCCATCCACGATATCGCCCACCAGATAAAGGGTTTCGGGCTGATACTTATCTAGAAATTGGAGCAGCTCGCGGGCCCGGCAGCGTCCGGTTCCCAGGTGCAGATCGGAAATCCACATCGCGCGAAAACAGCCTGCGGCGTGGTCAGGAAAAACGGGTCCCATAGCCGGACGCGGTTGGATTAAACCGTCCTTGCCCATCCACCCTCCTCACCGGATCGAGTCACGGCTGGCCACGCCTGAATGGCTACACGAGCAATGTTTCGCGCGCGATGAACATACGATGACGGTTGCTTAAACTGTTTTTTGACGCAGCGTTAACTGTGTTGCGCCCGGCGCGCGGGGCTGTTTGACATTGGTATTGGATGATCCTATTGGCAAGCTTGATGGTTTTGCCGGTGCCTGGATCGGGCAAACCGCGAGCACGCGGGCCGGCCGCCTCGACCATACGGGAGGACAATCATGAGCCTTAGGGGAAAGACCGCGATCGCCGGATTGGGTATCACCCGGATGGGCAAGAATTATGATCATTCCAACGCCCTGGGCTTCGCGGCCGAGGCGATTTCGCTGGCTTTGGAGGACGCCGGGCTGAAACGATCGGACCTCGACGGTCTGCTGGTTACGACCGGGGTTTCCTATCGCGACGGACTTGCATCATTCGCCCTGCAGGATTCGATGCGGCTGACCACGCGGTTGCTCGCCGACGTCAACGCCGGCGGTTCCAGCGCGGGAACCGCGATCGCGATAGCGGCGCAGGCGATCGTGGCCGGAACCGCCAACGTCGTCGCTTGCGTGTTCGGCGATGCTCCCCTGAAGCCTCCGGTGGCAGGCGCCAAAAGCGGCGGCGCGGGCGACGCTTATGGCACCTTGCGTGGACTGGACAGCGCCTACGGAGCGTTCGGCGCCAATTGGGTGTACGCTCTGCTGGCGCAGCGCCACATGTATCTGTACGGCACGACCCAGGATCAACTGGGCGCCATCGCGGTCGCCGAGCGCCAGTGGGCCAACCGCAATCCGCTGGCACAGTTCTACAAGGAGCCGCTCACGCTGGAGGATTATCACAACTCCAGGTGGATCGCCGAGCCGCTTCATCTGTACGACTGCTGCATCGTGTCAAATGGCGGCGTCTGCGTAATCGTCACTTCCGCTGAACGCGCGCGCGACCTGAGGAAGCCGCCGGTTTACATCCTCGGGGTCGGGCAGGGACACCATCCGGGACCCACGCTGGAAAACCTCGACACCGGCATCCCAATCGCCAAGGAGACCGCCTTCAGGATGGCCGGCGTCGAGCTGAAAGACATCCAGGTGGCGGAGCTTTACGACTGCTATACGATCACTGTGCTGCTGTCGCTGGAAGGCTACGGCTTTTGCAAAAAGGGCGAGGGCGGCGCTTTCGCGGCCCAGACTCGCCTGGGGCATAACGGCTCGATTCCGATCAACACCGGCGGCGGCGAACTCAGTTCATACTATATGTGGGGCATGACCCCGGTGTCCGAAGCGATCATCCAGGCGCGCGGTGAGGGCGGCGAGCGCCAGGCGCCCAAACACGACATCGTGCTGGCGTCGTGCCAGACGCGCAACCTGTCAACCCATTCCGTGGTCGTGATGGGCACCAATCCATAAGCTGCCCGCGCCGAGTTCAAGCGCAACGGAGAATTTCATCAATGGCGGAAGAGGCCAAGCTGATTCCTCACGTTTCGAGCGAGTTGAAGCCGTTTTTCGACGCCGCCCGCAACCATCAACTCGCGGTCCAGAAATGCGACAACTGCGGCGCGTTGCGTTTTCCCGCCGCCCCGATGTGCCTGAAATGCGATTCGACCCGGTCGAGTTGGGTGACGGTCAGCGGACGCGGCAAAATTTTCAGCTACACCATCATGCATCGCGCTTACCATCCTGCCTTCAAGGCCCCGTACGCCCTGGCAGTGGTCGAACTCGACGAAGGCCCGAAGATGACTTCCAACATCGTCGGCATTGAGCCCTCGAAGGTCAGATGCGGGATGCCGGTGCAGGTGATGTTCGACAAGCTGAACGAAGACGTAACTCTGCCGCGGTTCCGTCCCGCTGATTGAGTCATGCAGCCGGTGCGCCTGGCGCGCAGATGCCGGCATGTAGCCCGGCGCTACGGCAAACAAGCGGCTGGGGTTTCCCCTGGAGAATGCTCATGAAGCAACGTACCGGACCGCTGGCCGACGTCCGAATCATCGACCTGACCCAATACCTGGCCGGACCGTTTTGCACGATGTTGCTGGCCGATTTGGGCGCCGACGTGATCAAGGTCGAACCGCCGGGCGGAGACCCCGCACGCCAGATGGGCCCGCTGCCCCCTGACACCAGGGGATGCGACTATGGGGGTTATTTCGCCAGCGTCAATCGTAACAAGCGCAGCATCGTGCTCGACCTCAAAAACGAAACGGATCGACAATCGTTGCTGCGGCTGGTCGACGGCGCCGATGCTCTCGTCGAGAACCTGCGCGCCGGAGCGATGGACCGTATGGGCCTGGGTTATGAGGTGATGCGGGCGCGCAAGCCCTCGCTGGTGTACGCCGCTATCCGCGGCTTTGGCGATCATCGAACCGGGGAGAGTCCTTACCTCAATCGGCCCTGCTTCGATGTGGTGGCGCAATGCATGGGCGGGCTGGTCAGCTACACCGGCCCCGAAGGCGGTCCCGTCTATCGCGTCGGCGCGGCAATCGGCGATATCTACCCGGGTTCACTCGCTGCTCTCGGCGTGGTTGCAGCCATTCATACGGCCCGCGCCAGCGGTCAGGGCCAGTTCGTCGACGTCGCGATGTACGACGCGATCATGGCGCTGGTGGAGGAGATCACCTGCCAATACTCGATGAGAGGGCGGGTGATGCGGCCCAACGGCAATAACCATCAGACGCTGGTTCCCTACGGAATTTTCCCCACGCACGACGGCGCGGTCGCGATCGCCGCACAAACCGACCATCACTGGAGCCTGTTGTGCGGTATAATCGGGCGCCCCGAGTTGTCAGATGATGAGCGCACGCGCAACAATCGAGCGCGGCTTAAAAACGCCGCGTTTGTGCGCGGGTTAGTTTCGGAATGGACGGGAGCGCGGAGCATGCGCGAGGTTGTGGCCGCGCTGGACGGCAAGGTGCCGATCGGTCCGGTCAACACCGCCAAGGATATCTTCGAAGATCCCCATCCGCGCATCCGCGAGATGCTGGTCGAAACGCCGATGCCCGGGGACAATCCGCCGGTAGTGCTCGCCGGATCGCCGATCAAGTTCACCCGGACGCCGTCGGGAATTTACGCCCGTGCGCCGCGTCTGGGTGAGCATACGAACTCGATCCTGGCCGAGATCGGCGCCGCTGCGGGTTAGAGCAAAGGGTGTTCAGTGGCTGATCCCGAGTTGCGTCAAATCCAATCCTGGTTCTGGCGATCGATCGCCGTTGCGCCCGGTGCTTATGGGTTCGAGCCCCGCCTGGTGGCGGCAATCGCGCCGAGCCCGACACTGGATCCCGCACAACGCCTGCAGGTGTATGCCAATGCGTACGTGATCCGGCTGCGCGAAGCACTGGCGGAGGATTTTCCGAAAACCGCCCAACTGCTGGGCGAAGGCGAGTTTACTCGGCTGGTGCGTGATTATCTCGGTGCGCATCCGTCCACTGAGCCGTCATTGCGCCATCTGGGGCGTGCGATGGCGGACTTCATCCGCAAAAGCGACGGATTTACGGGCTGGCTCGGGGACCTGGCAGCTCTGGAATGGGCTCGCGTCAACGCCTTTGACGCTCCCGGCGACGAACCGCTGAAGGCTGCCCAGCTCGCCGCCATCGAGCCGGCGCAGTGGCCGCAAATTCATATGCGGGCGGTGCGCTCACTTGACCTGATCAATACCCAGTGGCCGGTGCATCGGTTGTGGCTCGACGAGGATACCCCGGCGGGACTGCAACCGTGCGCAACAACTATCAGAGTCTGGCGGCGGCCCGATTTCCAGGTTACGCATGCCCCGATGGATAACTTCGAAGCCGCGGCCATATCTCTCCTGCTAAGGGGTTGCAGCTTCGCCGAAATCTGCCAGGTGTTCGATCAGCTCGATCAGCGTCAAGCCGCGCATCAGGCAGGCGCATTGTTGCTGCGTTGGCTGGAGGACGGAATCATCGCCGACACCGGGGCGAAAACCGCCTAAGCTCAGCCGACGGCCTTGCGGCCGTTTGCCGCTCGCGGCAGGCGGGCCCGAGCAATGAGTTTTTGGTAAACCTCCTCGTAACGATCGACCATGCATTCGACCGTGAAACGTTGCTCGAATTGCCTGCGGCATTCGACTCGCGACAGGCTTTCGACCTGCCTCACTGCGGCCACCAAGTCTTCGACCGTATCACCGATAATTCCGGTAACGCCGTGCTCCAGGAGCTCGGGAACCGACCCGCAGGGCCGCGCGATTACCGGAGTGCCGCACGCCATGGATTCGATTATCGCGAGTCCAAAGGGCTCGGGCCAGTCGATAGGAAACATCAGGGCGCGTGCGTTGCCCAGAAAGTCGCTCTTTTCCGCCTCACTGATCTCGCCGATGTACTCGACGTGCGGAGGCGTCAATCGGGGCTTGATCGAAGCTTCGAAGTAATCGCGATCGGTCACGTCGACTTTGGCCGCGATCTTAAGCGGTATGCCCGAGCGCATCGCCACCTCGATCGCCAGGTCCGGCCGTTTTTCGGGCGAGATCCGGCCAAGAAAGGCCAGGTATTGACCGGGTCCGTAGGAAGGGGTGAGTAAATTGCGCGGCAGCCCGTGGTAAACCGTTGCAACCCAGTTGGCGAACGGCAACGGCCGCCGCTGCGCATTGCTGATCGACACCAGCGGTACGTCGCGATACCTGCGGTAGATCGGCATCAGCTCTTCAATATCCAGGCGCCCATGCATCGTTGCCACGGTCGGCACATCCGCCAGGCGGGCGAAGGGAAACGACCAGTAGTCGATATGTGAATGGACAATGTCGTATCGGTCCCTCGCGTTCTCATAAAGGTCGCTGAGCATCGGTAACTGCAGATAAGTGCCCATCTGGGGCTTCCCGGTCAGCCGCAGAGCCTGCTCGCATCCGGGCCACAACTTTGCCGCGGTTTTGGAATCACCGGAGGCAAATAGCGTTACGTCGTGGCCGCGCCGCACCAACTCCTCGGTTATATAGGAAACGACTCTTTCAGTGCCTCCATACAGTTTGGGCGGAACGCGTTCATAGAGGGGAGCCAATTGAGCAATGCGTAATTTGGGGCGAACGCCTGTTTTCAGAAAGTCCGATTGATAATTGGCATTCTCATCCACAACATACTCCTGCGCGATCGGTAGCTTCTCCGACTGATGGCGCACTAGCAGGGTTGCGGAAAAAGAATTTTCCGCAACCCTGCTCCCCTCACTTCAGTTCTCTCCCTGAGGGAGAGAATTAAAGGAAAGCAGCCATCTTTTATCCGGGGTGCGAACGCCGGATCCTGATAAAGGCGCAACTCATCTTTTTTTTTCGCACCCGCCAAACCACCCGCTTCTGACGCGGCCCCTTGCTCCGTTTTGCCATGTAAAGGCCGAAGCAAGCGCGACACCGCCTGCCGTATATCCATTTTCAGGCGCATCGCGCTACGCCACTCGGCGCCGAGGCGGCGCAACGTCAGTCAGCATTTAATGGTTTTTTGATAATCAGGATGAAACCCACCAGGGGTTATCGGCCATCCTGAATAAGTAATAGAATATTTGAGGCGTTTCGCCGATGCAAATATTTTGCATCGGTAAAATTACCCTCGCGTCAGCGCTGTTGCGCAATTCAATCACTCAATGCGCATGATATGAAAAGCAAGTCCAAGGGGATCGAATATACTGAGGTGCGCAGTCGCCTGCGCGCGGCTCGATCGCCAGAGACAAATTAGGCGCACAAGGCGCGCGGCACCCAGGCGCGATGGGAGTGTCGATCGGGTCCGGCTGCTACCAGCCGCAGTCCCGTTCAACCCCATCGCGGCGGCACGAATTGAGCACGCGCACTTTTGCTCACTTACGTTGAAGATTGTTAGCTTGGAAGAACCTGGCTGCTTTCGACAGAAGGGCCTTCTCGCCAAGCGCGGGAAGCGGGCCGAGAGCGATCGCGGATTCGGCCCTTGAATTGTGTGCCTTTCAACTCAATGTTGTGCTGCGATTGCCTTTGTTGGCGCCATCCGATCGAACATAACTTCGTGTATGACGCGCTGCCATTCATTGCTGAGCGTTCTATAGTCAGGGATAATCGGTCGTGCGCGCACATGATCGCGCATCGCGGTGAAACCCTGATACAGCAGCGCCTGCGGCGTGCCAGGGACAGGGGGAATGGAGCCGTACCATCCAAGCTCGCGGCTGAGGCGATGCTGTGCGGGCGCGGTCAACAAATATCGCAGAAAAGCGCGGGCGGCCTGGGGATCTGGGGCCGAGCGGGGAATCCCGAGATAGCCGCCGCCAAGCACGGTGAAGGTCCCGTCCGGGCCGGCCGGAATTGGCGCGCTCAGATCGACTTGCGGCGCGAGTCCCTTGCCCGCCAGATAGCTCATCGCAAAGGGCCAGTTGAAGTGCAGCCAGACCTGACCGCGCGCCTGCGCCTCCAGCACCGACATTTCGCGAAAAACCGCCGACATCGGATTGAGTCTGGGCGCCAGCGAGCCTAGAAAATCCAGCGCCGCGAGCGCGTCCGGCCCCTTAGGATCTTGTTCGCTGCCGCCGGCGCCCCATACGAACGGCATCACGTCGCACACCGCGCCCTCATACAGCGCACCCTTGAGCGCAAACTTGCCCGGATGCTCGCGGACGAAATCCGCGAGTTGCGCCCACGTTGCCGGCGGTTTGGGGACCTTGATGCGGTTGTAAATCATCGCCTGCCACATCAGCCGATGCGGGACGAAGTAAATGCGATTGCCGTTGGCGGCCGCCTGCCACGCGGCGTCAGGAAACAGCGCGCGTGCTTGCGGCGTGACGACGTCGTTCAGCGCCGTCACCCAGGGCCGCGCCTCGCCCAACATTGCCAGGTCCAGCTCCACCAAATCCAACGCGCCATGACCGGCCCCGGCCTCAGCCTCGAGCGCATGCAGAATATCGACGTACCCCTGCGCAATCAGCCTGACGTGAATTCCGGAATGTTGCTCGAAATCGCCTGCAAAACGGTGATAGCGCTGCGCCTCCTCGGGGAAAACCGCGAGCGCCAGGTTAAGCGACGGAGCCGGCGAGGTTTGCCGATGGCATCCAGAACAAAATGCAACCAGGCAGCACAAAAGGATTTGCAGCCCCCGCCTCCTGCGCCTGAACAGGGCGGTAGGATTCGGGCAGGATGTCACTGCCTGCCATCGGGGGGCCAGAAGACAGATTCCTGAATGCGATCAGCGATGCCCGCCGAATCCGCCGCCATGGCCGAAACCACCGCCGAAACCGCCGTGAAATCCGCCGAAAGAGGGATGAAATCCGCCGAATGCGGAGTGGAAACTGCCAAAATCGGAATGAAACGTGTGTGGAAAGGCTCCACCAGTGGCAGGAAACGCCGGTGACGGTCCGGCGGCGAACGGCGAGACATTGTTGCTGAAAGGCGATTGAAATTCTTTGAAGACGGTGGGTGGGTTGTAATGCCGCATCACGATAACCGGAGGCGGTGAATAGGTTAGCGGCGGCCGGATAACCGCGGGCCGCATGGTGTTGTAGTAAAAGGGCGGTGCAATAAAGGGACCGCCAAAGGGCGGTACGACAAAACCTGACCCGATGATCGCCAACGACAACGGGATGTCGCCCAGGCCGTTATTGGCCAGCAGCTCATCGTCATCGCCCTGATTCATGTAAGCTTCGCTGTCTCCGATCACATCCGGAAAAGGCTGTGACTGGGCCGCCTGTTGTTGCGCTTCGTCGGTCGAAGTGGCGGTGGTCTCGGACGCGGTGCCGCTATTAGCATCGCGTCCCAAGGTCAACAGCTCCGGCCTGATTTTGATTCGATCGATGATTCCGATGTCCGGATCGTCAACGAAATCGCGAGCCTGCTCCTCGGCGTCGGCCCTGCCATACTCAGTGGCCACGAAACCATAAAGCAGAAGGTCCCGCTCGCCATCGTCTTTGGTGATTAGGCGCGCTTCGACCAGCGGCAGACGACGCGCGTGCAAATACGCCGATAAAGCATCCATTGGCTGACCGCTATCATCCGCCAGCGAGACGCCAGCGCCGGCGGCGCTAAGCACGAGCACGGCAATCATTATCTGGCAGAATCGATACATGGCGCCCACCTGACTGTTATACAATGCCAACCGGCATTAGGCGTCAAGAGGCGCAAATCCGTTTTTTGGCCGCTCGCAAGCGAGCTTCAGGGTCAAGACAAGACAGCTCCGGCATGGTATGTTTTGAGCCGTTACGATGGAGCGTAACAATTGATGAAGATGCATAAAGGTTTCGCAAAGTTCCCGTCAGTCGCCATAGTTGCTGCCGGCCTGACGCTCGCACTGGCAAGCGTCGGGCGTGGCGCGCCGAAAAACCGCGACGACACCGTCCTGGCCACGATTGGCTCTATGAAGATTACGGAGGCGGAGGTTGACGCCAAAGCGCGTCCGCAGCTCAATCAGATCAAGAGTCAGATCTACATGGCTAGAAAACGGGCTTTGGACAACCTCGTTGACGACTATCTCATCGAGCAGGCGGCTAAAAAGGCCGGCATGACCAAGGAGGCTTATCTTAAGAAGGAAGTGGACGATAACGCCCCACCACCGACCGAAAAGGAGATGAAGGACTTTTACGATCAGAATCAAGCCCGCATCAACCAGCCCTACGACAAGATCAAGGCGCCCCTGGAACAGTACATGCGCCGTCAGAAGCTCAATGCCGCGCGCGAGGAGCTGCTTGCCAAATTGCGGCGCGAAGCGAACGTAAAGGTGATGCTCAAGGCGCCCCGGGTTGAAGTGTCAACTGAGTACAGCGCCAATTCCACTGGTCCGAGCAATGCCCCGGTCACGATCGTCGAGTTCTCCGACTATCAATGTCCGTTCTGCCGGCGCGCCGAAAGTTCGGTTCAGGAAGTCCTCAAAAAGTATGGCGACAAGGTGCGCCTGGTTTACATGGACTACCCGCTGCCGATGCATCAGTTCGCCCTCAAGGCGGCCGAAGCCGCGCGCTGCGCCGGAGACCAGGGTAAATACTGGCAGTTTCACGACGCCTTGTTCGCCGACCAGTCCAAACTCGATGACGCCGGCCTAAAGGCGACCGCCGCCAAGCTGAAACTGAACAGCAAGAAATTCGACGCATGCCTGGCCGACAACATGCACCTCGACCAGATCCGCAAAAGTCAGCAGGAAGGCACCGAAGTCGGCGTCGACGGTACTCCCACTTTCATCATCAATGGACGCATGCTCAGCGGCGCTCAGCCCCCCAGCGAGATGGAATCGGTGATTGATGAGGAGTTGGCGCAGCAAAACGTCAAGACGGCCGCGGTGAACTAGCCTCTGGAATTCCTGGAAATTCGAATGATGCGGGAAGCGAAATTTTGATTCGCTTCCCGCATTTTGTTTGCGGCTCGAACACGCCGCTCCAACGTCGCAATCGCGGTTCTCTTGTCCGTCTTTGACGCGAGTGTTATCGGTCGATGTCGCCGGCGGCGTTTATTCGCGGTCCGGCGACGTCTTCATTACTTTCGAGGTCGAAATGGATCTGACACTCACCGACGAGCAGCGCATGTTGGCCGAATCGGCCCGCCATTTTGCTGAACAGGTATGTCCCAGCAGTGTCGTCCGGGAGGTGGAGGCGAGCGCCAGTGGCTTTTCTGCCGAGTTGTGGTCGAAGCTGTGCGAGCTGGGCTATCCGGGACTGGTGTTGCCCGAGCGATACGGCGGCAGCGGCGGCAAAATCCTTGACCTCGCCATTGTCGCCGAGGAACTGGGACGCGTCGCCTTCCCCTCACCCTTGCTGACCTCGGTCGCGCTCGGCGCCCTGCCGGTGCTGTGGGCGGGCAGCGAATGGCAGCGTCAGACCTGGATGCCCGGGCTGGTCAACGGTGATTTGATCGCCACGATGGCCCTGATTGAGCCAGGTGGCGGAAACGAATGGAGCGAGATTCGATCGGCGGCGAAGCGATTCACCACCAACTGGCGTCTGTCCGGCAACAAAATCCTGGTTCCCTATGCGCATCAGGCGCACCTGATATTCGTGGCGGCAGCCGTGGAGGGCTCCGGTCTCAGCCTGATTGCACTGGAAAACACACTGCCCGGAATCAAATGCGAGCGCCATCGCGCGGTCGGCGGCGACCCGCTTTATAATGTGACCCTGGATGGCGTGACTTTCACGCCCGCCTCGGTCCTCGGCAACGGAATCAACGCGCGCGAAATCATCAACCGGGCTCTCGACGCCGCGGCCGTCCTGCAAGCGGCTTACGCGGTGGGGTTATCCGAGCGCGCGCTGTCGTTGTCGGTCGCCCACGCCAGCACGCGGGAGCAGTTCGGCAGGCCGATTGGATCGTTCCAGGCCGTTGCCCATCGATGCTCCGATATGAGGATCGATATCGACGCTTGCCGCTTTCTGGCCTTGCAGGCGGCGTGGCGGCTGGATCAGGATGGCGACAGTGGCCTGGAGGTCGCGACGGCCAAGGCCTATATCAACGACGCGGTCCGCCGGGTGTTCATCAACGCGCATCAGGTGCATGGCGCAATCGGCTATTCCACCGAATACGATCTGCATCTGTTCACGCGCCGCGCCAAGGCCTTCGAGTTGAGCTTGGGCAGCACCGCGATACATCACGAACGCGTGGCCAAAGGTATCGGACTGTAAATCGCTGCGCGGCAAAACCCGTCCAGAGGAGAATCATATGAGCGTACTGGTGATCGTCCAGGGCACCCCCAATCCGCAACGCGCCGAGCAGATGAAGCAATACCAGGACGGAGCAGGCCCGATTGTCGCCAGACACGGCGGTCAGTTGGTGGCGCGCGGCACCGGTGTCGAGGGCCTGGCCGGACATCACAAGTGGACTGTGGGCGCCGTGCTGCGCTTCCCGGACCTCGCCGCCGTGCATGCCTGGCACAACGATCCGGACTACCAGAAGATCATCCCGCTCAGAACGCAGGGCTACCAGGATTTGGAAATCACGGTATTCCAGGAATAGCGCCGTTAGCGCGGCCCGACCTCAGCCGCGGCCTGGGCCGCGAGGCCGCGTTCCCGACCCCATCCTTGCTCGTAGCGCGTGATGAAGGCGGGCGTGAACTTGAGTCTTTGGATGCGCCATCCGTCCCTGGTTTTGAGGTAGTCCTCGTCGTAGATGCCGGCGATCCAGATTGCCTGATTGTCGGGCCGCGTCAGGGCGACCAGAACGTGCCAGTTTCCTGTTGCCCGATTACCGTTAACCTTGATAATCGGGTTGGTCACGCGATGGAACGCAAACGGCGTCGCCTGGTAGGAGCGATAGAGGCGGCGGATATTCTCACGTCCTGCAGTCAGACCCGAGGTGCCGTCAGTCACCGCATCCTCGGTGAAAAGCGCCGCAATCCGATCGTAGTCGTGCGTGGGCCCGGCCCATCCGCCGTCGCAATACTTGCAGTACAGCGCCTTTAGCTGTTTGATCTCCTCGATGTCCTCGAGCAGTTGCACCCTCTGGGCCAGCGTTTTGCGCGCCGGCGATCGCTTTTTTGCGGTACGTGTCGGTTTTTTCATGCGCCGGAATTTCGCGCTGCCGGCTTGTTTTGTCAAACCGTCCTTCCCATCTGCGGCCGCCGTAAGCACTTCTCAAGGAGATAGCTAATGACTCTTCGCCTGGAAGGTAGAAACGCCCTGATCACGGGCGCATCGGACGACGCGGGACGCGCCGCGGCAGTCCGCTTCGCCCAGGAGGGCGCCAACGTCTTCCTCACGGATCGCAGCCTCGAGGCCGCACAAACTGTCGCCGCCGAAGTGGCGCAACTTGGCCGCAGGTCGGCGGCGCTCGCGCTGGATGTCAGCGCGGAAGACCAGGTTGAAAAGATGGTCGAGTGCGCCGCCGCCGAAATGGGCGGAATTGATATCCTGATGGTCGCGGACGCGGTTATGCACGCGCGTTATCCCGGCGGCCAGAATCCCAATTATCGGCTGGTCGATGAACCTCTGGTTGATTGGCGCCGGGTCATGAGTTACAACCTCGACGCCTATTTTCTCACCGATCGGGCGGTGGCGCGCGCGATGATCAAGGCTGGCAGGGGCGGACGTATCATCAACTATATTTCGGTCGCCGCGCTGGTGGCCGCGCCCGGCGGGGGCGATTACAGCGTCAGTCGGGCGGGGGCGTGGATGCTGACCAAGGTGCTGGCGCTGGAATTGGCGCCTCACCAAATCCGCGTCAATGCGATCGCGCCCGGCTACCTGGACAGCAACATGAGCCGTGAATTTTACCGCTCCGCCCCGGGACGGCTCGAAGCGGTCCTGAGGCGAATACCGCTTGGACGAATCGGGGAAATGCGCGAGATTGCGGATGCTGCGCTCTTTCTCGCCAGTGATGAGTCATCGTATTTCACCGGCCAGTTGTTGCAGCCCAATGGCGGACTGCTGATTCAGTGAACAGACGTTAAGGCGGAGTGATGGGAAACTTCAGGTTTTATCGCCGGGTTAATATTTTTCCCGGCCTTTCGGTAAATCTGTCAAAATCCGGACCGAGTCTCAGCGTCGGTGTGCGCGGGGCGCACGTGACTGTGGGGCGCAATGGCATAAGGAAAACCGTCGGCATTCCCGGAACGGGCATTTACTACACATCCTACAACGGCTATCACACCGGCTTTCATTCCGCGCACCAGGAAACGCCTCTCAGCCCCGAACAGCAGGCCGCCCAGGACCGCAAAGCCGAATGGCTGCTCGGGGCGATCGTAATTGGCATTGTCCTGATTGTCGCCGCACTTTTCCACTGATGACGTGTAAATATCCTCAGCCCAGTCTTCTGTTCGTCTCCCAAAGTCATCCGAGCGGCCGAGGTGAGGCTGCCTGATTACACATCAAGCAAATCCTGACCGCCGTGCATCCAACCATCCGGACCTGACAGGCACGCGCCTATCGCGGGAAGTCGGTGGGCGCGGTGGCAGGCTCGGCGTCCCGGTTGTCGGTAAGCCCGATATAATCATGCAGAACATACATAAGAGTCGGCTGAAACACGCGCGTCAACAACGCGATCGAAATAGCGCCGCCGATCACGACGATTGCGAGAGGCCGCTGCGTTTGGGCGCCGATCTTTGTGGAAAGCGCCGCCGGCAGAAGGCCAAGACCGTCCACCAACGCCGTCATCATCACCGCACGGAAGCGGCGATCGGCGCCCGTGATGATCGAATCAATCACGCCGTGGCCCGCTTCCCAGAGCTGATGAATGTAAAAGTTCAACAAAATTCCGTCCATGATCGCGATGGCAAAGATGGAAATGAATCCAACCGCCGCCGACACGCTGAACGGCGTTCCAGTCACCACCAATGCCAGCACTCCACCCAGACACGCCAGCGGCACCTGCGCCATCAGGATCAGCGTGTTCACCATCGACAAAGTCGCCGCGTAAAGTACACCCATGATCAAAAGCAAAGCCAGAGGTACGATGATAGCGAGCCGCTGATTGGCCTGTTTAAGCTCGCTATATTCGCCCGCCCACTCAAGATGTACGCCGTCGGGCAGCTTGATCTGACGCGCCACCTGCCGTTTCGCGTCTTCGACCGTGCTTTCCAGGTCGCGGCCCCGCACAGTGAAGCGCAGCGGAACGTAGCGGCGCAAACCTTCGCGATAAATGAATGAGGCCCCGCTTACGGTTTTGATATCAGCTACCTGGCCCAGCTGGACATACCCGCCGGAAGGCTGCGCGATCCGGATTTGACGAATCGCTTGCAGGCTTTGCCTGTATGCTGGCTGCCAGCGCACAACGAGATTGAATACGCGCTCGCCCTGAAGCACCTGCGTCACCGTTTGACCGCCGATCGCGGCTTGAACCACCGCATTCACGTCACCAGCATTCAAACCATAACGCGAGCAGGCCTGCCGATTGGGAATGATCACCAGGTTTGGCTGGCCCATCGAGCGATATACCGCCAGATCCGCCATGCCGGGCACTCGGCCAAGCACTGCCGTGACCTCGTTGGCGACACGCTCGTCTACCGCCAGATCGGGGCCAAAGACCTTGATCGCATTCATTCCTTTTACGCCCGACAGCGCTTCCTCGACATTGTCCTCGATATTCTGGGAAAAACCGAAGTTGATTCCAGGAAAATGCGTATTCAGCTTATCCGCGATTTGCTCAACCAGCTTCTCCTTCGTAAGTCCCCGCGGCCACTGCTCTTGAGGCTTCAACTCTGCGTCGAATTCAATGTTGAAAAACCCTGTGGTGTCGGAACCGTCGTCGGGCCTTCCTGTCTGTGACACCACAGTGGTGACTTCGGGGAACGACAAGAACACCCGGCGAACGCCGCCGGCCACGCTGTCCGCGTTGGATAAAGAACTGGTCAAGGGTAAAGTGGCTCGAGCCCATATATTGCCCTCCTCGAGCTTTGGCAGAAACTCGCCGCCCAAATGAGAGAACTGCGAAAGGCCCGCCGCCATAACCAGCACGATCACTGTCAAGGTGAGTTTCGGCCAGCGCAGAATCTCGACGAACAGATGGTGGTAAAACGTCTGCAAACCAACCCAGATAAAATTGTGAGTCTCCTTCATCCCTTTGCGCAGCAGAAATGAACTCAGTACCGGCGTCAAAGTCACAGCCAGCAGAATCGCGCTGCTCAGTGCGAAGGCATACGTATGCGACATCGGCGAAAAAATCACACCCTCAACCCCGTGCATGGTAAAGAGCGGAAGAAAGGCGATTATGAAAATCAGCGTGGAATAAAGCATCGGGCCGCCAACCTCTGAAGAAGCCCGCCTGATACATTCGAGGGTCGTTTCGCCGGACGCTTCGTCCCTGGTCAGATGCCGATAGATGTTCTCGGTTACGATGATGGTGGAATCTATGATAATGCCGAAGTCTACGGCGCCCAGCGACAACAGGTTGGCCGGCGTGTTGGTCAGGTAGAGCAGGATGAACGCGCCGAACATCGCCAGCGGAATGTTAAGCGCGGCAATAATCGCCGTACGCAGACTGCCCAGGAAGAACAGTAAAACCAAAAACACCAGCAGCATCCCCAGCGACAAATTCTCGAATACCGTGTGCAACGTTAGATCGACGAGCGCGGTGCGATCGTAGTAGGGAACGATTTTGAACCCTGGAGGCATCATGCCTGAAGCATTCAATTCGCGAGTTTTGGCTTCGACCCGCTTCAATACCTTGAGAGTATTGCCGTACTTCCGCATGAGGACGATTCCCTCCACCACTTCGTCCTGATCGTTCATTCCGACAATTCCCAGCCGCGGCGCGTATCCGATCGAGACGTCCGCCAGGTCGCGCAGACGGATCGGCGTGCCGTTGGTCGCGCTCAGCGTTATATTGCGGATGTCGTTGAGGCTATGGATGAATCCAATTCCACGGACATCCATAGCTTGTTCGCCAACGTTAATGTAATTCCCGCCGACATTCGTGTTAGCGTTGCTGATTGCTCCGATCAGCGTCGCGAGCGAAATCTGATAATGGCTCAGTTTGTCGGCATCGACATCGACGTGGTACTCCTTCGTCAGACCGCCGAAGCCTGCGACGTCCTCGACTCCCTGGACGGTTTTGTACTGTTTTTCGAGAACCCAATCTTCGATCTCCTTTTCCTGAAGCAGGTTGTGGTCCGGGCTTTGAACCGTGTACCGGTAGATTTCCCCGATAGGGTTGTCGGGATTGATGGCGGGTGTGATGCCCGAAGGCAGCGGAAGAGTTATCAAGCCGAGGCGATTGATGGTCTCGACGCGATCCCAATAGTAATCGCTGTCCCAATCGAAATATAGCTTGATGTCGGACAGGCCGAACAGAGATATGGTGCGGATGGCCTCGAGATTGCGCATTCCGGCAAGGCCCCATTCCAGGGGAATCGTCGCGAGTTTTTCAACTTCTTCGGCGCTGTATCCAGTCGGTTGAGTGGTAATCTCGACCTCCGGCTGCACCGGATCCGGATAGGCCTCGATATCCAGTTCATGGAACGCCATCACTCCGGCCGCAATCAGCAGCAGGGCCGCACCCAGCACGATCACGCGCTCGGCAAGCGCCCAGTCCATCAAGAGCCGAATCATAGAGCTTGGCGGTCCCTTTCAGGAGCTTTCACCGTGAGCCGCGCGCCAGAGCGCGTTGAGCTGAAGTGATTTCCTGACGATTACGCGATCGCCGGGCTTCAGACCCGAGATGACCCTGGCGTAGCCATGTTCGTTCCAGCCGGCGATTGTGACAGTTCGGCGCTCGACCCGATCGGAGCCGGTCAGAACAAACGCATAATAATTGTCATCGTCGAAAACCAGAGCCTGCTGGCTTACCATCAAGGCCGTGCCGGGGCGGGTGATTACACGCACTCGCGCGAGCATCTGCGGCTTGAGCTTTTCTCCGGGATTGTTGATTTCGCATCGCAGCTGGAGCGTATGCGTAGCCGGATCGAGGGCTGGACTGATTCGATCGATTACGCCTTTGAACACCTCGCCGGGATAGGCCGCGGTCACCACCTGCAGCGCCTGGCCGACATGAACGCGGGCCAGATCGTCTTCATAGATGTCGGCGGTGATCCAGACGCGCTGGAGAGTGGCCAGCGCGAAGAGCTGGTCGCCCGGGTTGACCTGCGCGCCCCGCAGCGCCATTTTGGTAACCACGATTCCGCTTATCGGGGCCCGCATCCACTGAATGGGCGTGGGCGCTTTGATGGCCGCAATGTCGGCGGGCGAAAGACCGAGGAGCTCGAGTTTCTGCACCGCCGCGGCTTTCAGCCTGGCCGTTGTTTCCAAGGTGTCGGCTGACGCGGCGGGTGCCGGTCTGGGAAGCGAGGCTGCTTCCAGGTACTCCGCCTCCGCAGTCATGAGATCCGGACTGTAAAGCGACAGTATAGGTTCGCCGGCGCGCACCGTATCCCATTGTGAGACCCGTATATCCTTCAGGCGCCCGCTGACGCGGGAGATGATGGTTGATACGAGTCGATCATCGAAAGTCACCTGTCCGACGGTTTCCAGTACGCCGGGCAGCGGAATGTTCAGAACGCTGCCGATAGTAAGGCCGCTGATCCGGCTGAGCTTCAAGACCATGGCTTCATTGCCATCATGCTGATGTACGATGGTGGGGGGCGGATCGGGGTTTGCCCGAACATCAGCGGAGGCCTGGCTGGACTCCGCGCTGTGACATCCACAAGCAATCAGGAACAGCAGGAGTACGGATCTGCTCAAAATCAGGGTCCGCGCTTGAGGGTTCATTGTAGTATCGGACTCCCGACCGTTTGCTCCAGCGCCACCTCCTGGGCATAGAACTGGTTTACCGCCTGTAAGTAGGCAATCCGGGCGTTGTATGATCTTTGGATCGCTCCCGACAAATCGGCGAACTCGATTTTCTGACCCGTGTAAGCGACCAGAGCGACATTGAAGTTTTCGCGCGCAAGAGGAACCAGGTAGTCGCGGTAGTTAACGGCGATCTGGTAATCAAGCTGCACCTGATCGTATAGCTGTGTGACCGCAACCTCGGTCTGCTTGCGTATCGAGGCCAGATTGTCGGCTGCGGCCTCGAGGTCGTACTGCGCTTTGGTGATGTCCTCTCTTTGGCGCCACCAGGCAAAAATCGGCACAGTCAGACCGATCATTATCGTGTGGTCCTGGGTGTGGCTCGGAGCAGGCGCAAAGTTCGGAACGGCAAAATCATCGAAGTTGTATCCGAACGTGAAATCCGGCAGGTATTCCATCCTGGCAAGCTTAAGGGCCACGTCATTGTTCTTTTCGGTCAACGCGGCCTCGAGGATTTCCTGACGGCTGGCCACGGCGCGGTCGACCAGAGAATCCAGGCGCGCTCTGAACGGCTTCAGATTGATCTTCCGACTCAGCAGCAAAGGTGAATCGGGGCGGCGAAACAGCAGTTGATTCAGATTGCGAAGATCATTGCGTGCAGCAAGCCGGGTCTGTGCGAGACTCTGCTTGGTGGTGGAATAGTCAAACTGTGCGCTGATCACGTCGCTTTGGGCAGCTTGATTGGCCTCGTATTTGATCTGCGTAACCTTTACGACCCGCGCCAGATCGGCGAGCTGGGCGGCGGTCACATCGGCAAGCGCGTCATCCAAAAGCGCCTGGTAATAGCCGGTCTCGGCTGCCGCCCGGGTATCGCGCACCGTCGCCAGATAACTGATCTGAGCGATTTTCGCGGTCCGCCTGGCCATGTCGGCCTGATAGAGCGCCTTGCCCGGAAACTGGACCGGCTGTGTGACCGTGTATTCATGTATGCCGGGCGCTCCGATGCCGCGCCAGCTATCGATATTGTTGTACCCGAATGTTGGATCAGCCGGGACATAATTCTGCTTTATCTGGTGCAGAGCCGAGTTCCACTGGGCGCGGGCTGACTTGACCTGCGGATTGACCTCCAAAACGGCAGTAACCAGTTCGTCGACCGTTATGGGCTGGTCGACCTGAGCTGATGACGCCAAACCGGAGCCTGGCGTCATCAGCAGAGCCAAAAGTGCCCCCCATCGAGCGAATCCGAGGCATGGCAAACGCATTCACGCTTCCCTATCAGGCTCGCCTACAGTGCGAGCCGCGATGTCGCCGCCTCCCGGCATTTTCAGCGGTAAGGCGATCTGTGTGTTGAAGGCAAACTGGGCGCCGTTGCCGCGCGCGCCGTGTTACGGTTGAGCAGTATTGTGGGTTAAGCGAACCGCGCCGAAGGAGGAGAGCGGCCGTTGGGAATTTGTATTATGCCTGAGCTGGCAAGGAAATGTTCGTCGGTTTGACGGCGAGGTTCACTCGGCCGGTAAGCTGCAAGGGCCAGCAATGGCGGGAGCAGCGAGATGGATTTTGCGCAAGTCGCGAGCGACGGCGGAGCAAATTCGCCGTCAGGCGGCGATTGCAAGCTGGCATCCAGTGGGACAAGATGCGTCGCCATGGCGCTCAGGATTGGCGAGCGCTCCGTCCCGTTGCCGGTCAGCGGCAGCGCGAGCAGTGCGAGAATCACCGCCAGACAGCAGAGTTGAGAATGGAATGAACGCGCAGTATAAGAGAACATGCGCAAAGCTGCGGTTTTCTTCACAGCGCTAGCCTTCGGCCTCATCTCCTGCAGCCGGGAACCGTATGGCGTCGTGACTCATGTTGGCCCCAACGGGCATCCTGACCAATGGATATACAGGATCGATAGCGATACTTACAAGATTTCGATCGATACCAACGGCGACGGCCGGCCCGACGTGGTCAGGACCTACAAGGACAACCAGATCGTAAAAGTCGAGGACGATCGTAATTTTGACGGTAAGGTCGATCTGGTACAGGAATATGCTCATGGGGTTCTGGTGCGCGAAGTTCACGACGATGATTTTGACGGCAAGCCCGAAGCGATCAAGATTTTTCGCCCGAATGGCACCGTGGCGATTATCGAACGTGACCCTCAGGAGCGTGGTTACGTGGATGTCACCGAATATTACGACACTTCCGGCAAACTGATACGCCGGGAGGTGCGTGCAAAGTAAGTCCGGCAATCATTGAGGCTGCAAAGGTATCGCCTGGATTCCGGTCTCCCTCTGGTCTTCATCAAGCCCGATATAGCGGTGCAGCAACAGCATGAGGATTGGTTGGAAGACCCGGGTTAAAAGCGCGATCGAGATTGCGCCGCCGATTACAACGATCGCCAGCGGTCGCTGCGTCTGGGCTCCGATGCGGGTGGACAACGCGGCGGGAAGCAGCCCCAGGCCGTCGACCAGCGCCGTCATCATCACGGCGCGAAACCGGCGATCGGCGCCCATCACGATCGAGTCCACCAGGGAATGACCTTCGTCCCACAGCTGATGGATATAGAAGTTCAGCAGGATGCCGTCCATTATGGCGATTGCGAATATGGAGATGAATCCGACTGCGGCCGAGACGCTGAACGGAGTTCCGGTAAGCACCAAAGCCAGCACGCCGCCGAGACAGGCCACGGGCACCTGGGCCATCAGGATGAGCGTGCTGACCAGCGACAATGTTGCGGCGTAAAGGATGCCCATGATCAGAAGGAGAGAGAGCGGTATGACGACCGCCAGGCGCCGGTTGGCCGCCTGCAACTCGCCATACTCGCCGACCCATTCCAGATGCGTGCCTTCAGCCAGAGGCACCTCTTTCGCAACCCGCTCCTTGACTTCGGCAACGGTACTTTCGAGGTCGCGGCCGGCGACCGAAAAGCGGACCGGCACGTAACGCTGCAAATCGCCGCGATAGATGAATGACGCCCCCTCGGTTGCCTCGACCGTGGCGATCTGACCAAGCGGCACGTTGCCGCCGGTGGGCACGTTAACGCGAATATTGCGCATCGCATCGATGTCCCCGCGGTATTGCGGCTGCCATCGCACGACCAGACCGAAACTGCGGTCGGCCTGGAGCACCTGGGTTACGGTCTGACCGCCGATTGCGGCCTGGACGATCGCGGCAACGTCGCCCGAATTCAGACCGTAGCGCGAAGCCGCCTCGCGGTTGGGGCGGATTACGATGTTGGGCTGCCCCAGAGAGCGGAACACAAAGACATCGTTTACCCCGCGAACGCTGTTGAGGACGTCGGCGATACGGTTGGCGGTTTCCTCGTCAGTCTTAAGATCGCGGCCGAACACTTTCACCACGTTAGCGCCCGCTTTGACGCCGGACAGCGCTTCATCAATATTGTCTTCGATGTTTTGTGAGTAGGAAAAACTGACGCCCGGAAAGCGGCGGCGAAGCCTGTAATCGATCTGCCTGACCAGCTTCTCCTTATCGATTCCCGCCGGCCATTCCGACTGCGGCTTGAGATCCACGAAAAATTCAATAGAGAAAAAGCTGGTCGTTTCCGTCCCGTCGTCGGGCCGGCCGAGCTGCGATACAACCGTCGTCACCTCCGGGAAGGACATGAAAACGGCGCGCATCTCATTAACCAGTTCGGCGCCCTTGGGCAGATTTATGGTTGACGGCATAATCGCATGCGCCCAGATGTTTCCCTCTTCGAGTTTGGGCAGAAACTCGCCGCCCAGACGCGGAAAGAAGGAGAGGCCGAAAACTATAATAGCCAGAATTACAACCAGCGTCGCGCGCGGCCATCGCACCGCCTGCACGAAAAGATTGTGGTAAAAACGCCGGAATCCTTCCCACACGAAATTGTGGGTCTCTCTCATTCCCTTTCTCAGCAGGAAGGAAGAGAGAACCGGAGAAAGCATCACGGCCAGCAGAATCGCGATCGTCAGCGCATAGGCATAGGTGTGGGACATCGGCGAAAAGATCGCTCCCTCCACGCCCTGCATCGTGAACAGCGGCAGGAATGCGATCAGAAAGATCAGCGTCGAATAAAACATCGGGCCGCCGACCTCCGTCGAGGCGCGGCTGATACTGTCCATCGTATCTCCACCCTCCGCCTGGTTGGTGAGATGGCGATGGATGTTTTCCACTACGATGATGGTGGAGTCGATAATGATGCCGAAGTCAACCGCGCCGAGCGACAGCAGATTTGCCGAGGTGCCGGTGAGGTAAAGCATGATAAACGCTCCCAGCATCGCCAATGGAATATTGATTGCGGCGATGATGGCGGTGCGGAAACTGCCGAGAAAGAAGAGCAGCACCAGAAAGACCAGCACCATTCCCAGCGAAAGGTTTTCCAGCACCGTTCTTAGAGTGGTGTAAACCAACTCGGTGCGGTCGTAGTAGGGCACAATCCGGTATCCCCGGGGAAGCATCCCGCTCGTATTCAGTTCATGGACCTTTTTCTCAACTCCCTTCAAGGTCGTGAGGGTATTGCCATGCTTGCGCATCAGCACGATACCCTCGACCACTTCCGGATCGTTATTCATTCCGACGATGCCCAGGCGCGGCGCCCATCCGACGGAGACGTCGGCGACGTTGGAAATTCGTATCGGTGTCGATTTGTTGGTGGCGAGTACAATATTGCGGATGTCGGAAAGGGAATGAATCAGTCCGATGCCGCGCACGTCGAAAGCCTGCTCGCCGACGTTCAGGTAATTGCCTCCGGCGTTGGTATTCGAATTCTGGATCGCGGCGATCACCTGCGACAGCGGTATCCCGTAATGGATCAGCTTGGCCGGATCGACGTCGACGTGGTATTCCTTGGTCAGTCCGCCAAACCCCGAGACGTCCAGCACGCCGGGAACGGTCTTAAGCTGTTTTTCGCAGATCCAGTCCTCGACGGTTTTTTCCCTGATCAAATCGTGGTCAGGGCCCTGTACCGTATACCGATAGATTTCGCCGATTGGATTTTCGGGTGAAAGACCGGGCATGATACCCTGGGGCAGAGTTACGAATGTCAACTGGTTGATAGTCTCGATGCGGTCTTGTTCGTAATCGCTATCCCAGTCGAAATACAGGCGGATGTCGGATAGACCGTAGAGGGAAATCGATTCCATTGACTTGAGATGGAGCATTGCGCTCATCGCATATTCAGTGGGAATAGTGACCAACCGCTCGACTTCTTCGGCGCTGTAACCTGTGGGCAGGGTCAGGACCTCGGTCATGGGCTGGACCGGATCAGGGTAAGCCTCGATGTCCAGTTCAGAGAAAGAGTACACTCCGGCGAGCACGAGCAGCACCGCCGCGCCGATTACCACGGCACGCTCGCGCAGCGCCAGCGACATCAGCAGGCGAATCATGGCTAGGAGGTCTCCCCGTGCGCTTCGTGCCAGAGTTCGTTGACCTGCATGGTGACGCCGGTCACGACGCGCTCGCCCGGATTGAGACCGGCGAGCACGCGGGCATAGCCGCGCTGGCTCCAGGAAGCGATGTCAACCTTGCGCCGGACCAGCCGCCCGCCTCCCTCATCCACATAGGCGAAATAGCTGTCCGTTTCGAAAACCAGCGCGTCCAGCGGCACCACGAGCGCCCGACCCGGACGGACCACGATTCGCACGACCGCCAGCATCTGCGGTTTAAGCCGATTGCCGGGGTTTTTTACCGTGCAACGGATTTGCGCCGTGTGAGTATTAGGATCGATATTCGGACTGACGCGTGCGATAACGCCGTGAAAGACCTCGTCGGGGTACGAAGTGGTGACGGCTTGCAGTTGCTGTCCGGGTCTAACCCGCGCCAGTTCGTCCTCGTAAATGTCGGCCGTTATCCAGACCTCGTCCAGCGTACCCAGCGAGTACAGGATATCGCCGGCGTTGACCGCGGAGCCGCGCAGGGCCTGATTCTGCACAATCGTGCCGCTGATCGGAGCGCGCATCGTGAAGAACGGAGCCGCCGACCTGATCTGCGCGATCTGCGCGGGCTCGACGCCGAGCAGTTCGAGCTTGCGCTGCGCCGCTTCGAGCATCGAGCGCGCGAACTGCTGACTATCCGCTCCGCCGGCCGCAAGAGTGGAAGCGCCCGCTTTGGCCTGGAGGTATTCCGCTTCAGCGGTCATGAAATCGGGGCTGTACAGGGTCACGATCGGCTGCCCGCGCGAAACATGGTCCCATTGGGAGACAAACACCCGTTCGATTCTTCCGCTGACGCGCGAGATGATGTTGGCGACCTTGCGATCGTCGAACGAAATCTGTCCGGTCGTCTCCAGGATACCGGGTAAGGACACCTCTTTTACGCTGCTCACAGTCATGTCCGGCAGACGCCCATTTTGCAGTTCGAGAATTTCGGTGCCGCCCTGACGCACCAGACGCGCCGCAGGCGGAGGGGGCGCGATATCAGCGCCGGAGGGCGGGCTGTCACAGGCGCAGATCAGGCGCATCGCGAGCAGCGCAAGCCCGCAACTCAAAAGCGTTCGCCACCGACTCATTGCAGGGTGCCTCCGGCCGCTTGTTCCAGGGCGACTTTGCCGGCCAGCAGCGCGTTTACGGATTGAAGATATGTCGCCCTTGCGTCATGCCATTGGCGCAACGTGCTGATGAGCGTGGTGAAGTCGGTCTTGCCGCCTTCGTAGGCGACCAGCATTACCTCAAATGCCTGTTGAGCCAGCGGAACGAGAGTGTTGCGATAAAGCAGCGCGGTCTCGCGCGAGCGCAGAATCTGCCGGTAAAGGGCGGTAACGGTTCCCTCGGTCTGCAGGCGGATTGATTCAAGGTCCTCGCCCGCCGCATCGAGGTTTTCGCGCGCCTGCTTGATATCCTCGTTTTTGGCCCAAAAGAAAATCGGTACGTTGAAACTGATTAGCGCATTCCAGGTTTCGGTATGGTTGGGCTGCGGCGCAAAGCTGGGAATCAGCCAGTGGTCGAAACCGAAACCGACGGTGTAGTCGGGCGCGTATTCCAGTTGAGCCAACGCCACGGCGGTCTGCTGATTTTTTTCCGTGAGGGCGGCTTGCAGGATCTCCTGGCGGCTGCTCACAGCCTTGTCGATCACCTGGTCCAGCGTGGCTTCGAACTGGGCGAGGTCGAATTTCCGATCGACCTCCAGCGGTTCGTCGGGACGCCGGGCCAGCAGTATGTTCAATGCGGTTTTGTCATTCAGAATCGTGACCGCCTGCTGACGCAACGATTCGCGATCGGCCTCCAGAGCGAACTTCGCGTTGATCAAGTCGCCCTGCGTCGCCAGATTTGCCATGTATGCGATTTTTGTGACGTTGAGCACGCGCTTAAGATTGGTCAGGTTCTCAGCCATGAGATCGTTCAGAGCCAGATCGAGTTGGATCTGGTAATAGTCGGTTTCGGCCTGCGCTCTTATGTCCCTGACGGCCGCCATGTACGTCAGCGCGGCGATATCCGCGGCGCGCCTGGCAGTGGTCCCTTGCAGAAGTCCTTTTCCCGGGAACTGGAGAGATTGCGTCACGGTGATGTTATGATAGCCGGAGTCCTTCAAAAAGCCCCGCCAACTGTCGAAGTTGGTGTAAGCAAACTGGGGATCGGCCGGGGTGTAATTCTGGATAATCTGATGCTCTGCCGCGTTCCATCGGTAGCGCGCCGCACGCACCTGCGGGTTGTGCGTCTCCGCCAGTCTCAGTGCCTGCTGCAAAGTCATGACTTCGCCTGCGGACGCCGCCCGCGTCCCGGTCATAATAATCGCCCCCGCCAGCAATGCCATGAGAGCAGCGCGGAAGTTGATTTCGGACTTCATCAAGGGTCTCTCCAATGTTCAAGAGGCAACGCCAGTTCAATTAATGTGCCGCCGGCCGGTTTAACGGCCGTTTCCGCCCCGGCTCGCTGAATAGGCTGGTTATTGTGTCCGTTTGATGGCGGGGAGATTGCCTGACGGTTAACAGCGCCATGGCTGCGATGCTTTCCCAAATCGACAGCCAGTCAAAAGAGCGCAGCGGCGCCTCAGGCGGCGGGGTGAAAGGCGGGCAGAACCAGCGTGATACGCGTGCCGAACCCGTTTTCAGCGGGTTCGCATGAGATGGCACCGCCGTGCGCGTCGATGATCTGGCGGCAAAGATACAGTCCGATACCCGCGCCCTTGGTTTTGGAGCCGCCGTTTTCCAGTTGTTGCTCGACACGGAAGAATTTGTCGAAAACGCGCGCGCGATAGGCGGCGGGAATTCCCGTGCCCGTGTCCGTTACGGCAATTTGCAGTATCGAATCGTCGCCGCCTGCCGCATTTTGCGCCGACGCAACGCTGATGCAGACCAGGCCTCCATGCGGCGTGTACTTGAGCGAATTGCCGAGCAGATTGGTAAACACCATGCCCAGCCGCACTGGATCGCCCTGCACCACCGCGCAGGAGCATTGGCGCTCCAGGCGCAGCTTTATGTCTGCATCCTCGTAGCGCTGGCGCATCGAGGCCATCGCGCGTTCGATCACGCCGTACAAGTCGATAACCTCGCGCGAGAGGCGGAGCTGTCCCGCCTCGATTCGAGTCAGATCGAGCAGTTCGTCGATCGTGTTGGCCAGCTCCTGGCATCCGAGCAGGGCCATGCTGAGGATCTCGCGCTGGCGATCGCTCAGGTTGCAGGCATCCTCGCCCAGCATCAGCAGATTCATCCGCAAGGTGGTAAGCGGGGTCTTCAACTCGTGCGAAGCGACCCCCACCAGTTCCATCCGTAATTCGTCGAGATGGGCGAAGTCGGTAACATCGTAAAGCACCGCCACCGCCCCATACCGTCCCTGGTGAAATTCCGGGATTGGCACTGCAGTGAGCATGAATTTGCGGCGCCGTCCGTTCAGGTTAACTGAAAGCGCGCGCGTCAATTCAGCCCTGGTTTGGACGGCGGCCTCTCCGCGCAGCGCAGCGCGGACCGCGTCCAGGCCGTGATGGGAAAATGGCAAATCATCGATCAGGCCGACCTGCTCCGCTCCCAATTCCCGCAGCACGGCTTTGGCCAGGGGATTGCGTGCAACGATAGCGCCGCCCGGTTCGACCACCAGCACGGCGTCGGGCAAAGCCGCGATCGTGGCTTCAAGCGCCTCCTTGGCGCGCAGCACCTCGCCCAGGTTGGAGCGGCGGAAGTCGGACAAGGCTTCAGCCATGCGGTTGAATCCAAGCGCAAGCTGGCCCAATTCGTCGGCGCAAATCAGCCGCGCGCGCCGATCGAAATCGCCCGCGCGCAAAGCTTCGAGCGAATTGCCCAATTCCTGCACCGGAAGCAAAACGGAGCGCGCCAGCAGAACCGCGACCAGCGTGGAGATCACCAGAGCGACGCTGGAAATCGCGGTCACCATCAGGGTGGCGCCGCGCGCTTCGTCGCGCGCCAGCAGTCCCGCGCGTTCCATCGAGCGGAAATTCAGCTCTCGGATAGTTGTGCAGTCGGCCACCGCGCGGCGCAAGGCGGGATTGACGCCATGCTGGTAAATCGTGGTCAGATTGCCGCTCGCCGCCTTCGCCATCAACGCCTCGCCAGCCGCGCGATATTCCTGCACGTGCCGCCATAGCGCGGCGAGCGCTTTTTTTTCGTCCGCCATGGACAGCGTGCTCACCAGGCTGGCATAGGCGGCGTTAAAGCGCCGGCGTTCGGCCTGCAGTTTTTGCCGGGCGTGTTCAGGCTCGCCGCTCATGGCCAGCAGAAAGGCGTCGTCCTCGCGCTCCAGGGCATTGGATAATACCGCGGTAAGGTCGTTGATCTTCTGGCTGGTTTCCAGAGTCTGGCCAGCCACCGTGCTCAGACGCGAGAAGGTCCAGGCGCTCCACAGACCGGAGACAACAGTTGTCATGACCAGCAGCCCGCCGGCCAGAATGAATCGGGTTTGCAGATGATGGATCTTCATCGACGGCGTGTGGCCGCACTCCCGATGGCGGCCGCCTCAGGCAAGCCCGTAACGTTTGCGTTTGCGCTGCAAGGTCGTGGAATCGATTGCCAGAATCTGCGCTGCGGCTTCCAGCGAAGGGGCGCGGGCGACCACGCGCGCGATGTGCTCGCGTTCGATTTCCGCAACCGAGAAGTTTTCGCCCAGCACCGGCGTTGCGCACCGCTCCCCCGCCACTCCGCCGTCTGCTTCAGATAAAGACAGCAAAGGGGCGGCTTCGATGCCTAAATCCTCGAGCTCCAGGACGTTGGAGGGAGAAAGAATCACTGCGCGCTCGACGGCATTGCGCAGTTCGCGCAGATTCCCTGGCCAGGCGTAACGCGCAAGCCCATCCGTGCAACGTGAGGAAAAGGTCAATCCGGGGCGGCCCTGGCGGCTTTGAAAATAGCGCAAATAATGGTGCGCCAGCGGGACTATGTCTTCGCGCCGCTCGCGCAGCGGCGGCAGGGTTAACGCGATTACGTTAAGCCGGAAATACAGGTCCTCGCGAAAGCGGCCCGCCTTGACTTCATCCTCCAGCTTTTTGTTGGTCGCAGCGATCAGACGCACGTCGGCCTTGCGTTCGGCCGGATCGCCCAGCCTCTCAAAGCGGCGGTCGTGTAGAAAACGCAGTAAACGAGCCTGCGCGTCGGCGCTCAGCTCGGAGACCTCGTCGAGGAACAGCGAGCCGCCCTCGGCCGCTTCGACCTTGCCGATCGCGTCGGAGACGGCGCCGGTGAACGCGCCCTTTTTATGGCCAAACAGCGTGCTGCTCATCAGTTCGCTCGACAGCATCGGACAATGCACGGTGACGAACGGACTGCGAGAGCGCCTGCTGTGCTGGCGAATCCAGCGGGCCAAAACGCTCTTGCCGGTCCCGCTTTCGCCCTGCAGGAGCACCACGGAATCGGACGCCGCCGCGCGCGCGGCCGTTTGCAGAAACGCACTGTAAGCGGGGCTGCGGGTCTCGAAGGTCGCTTCGCCTTCGGTCTCCTCCAGCCGATCCTGCAGCTCCGAAATCTGCCGGCGCAGCGCGTTGGCCGAAATCACTCGCCGGGCGGCGTGCCGGACCTGTTCAGGGGTAAATGGTTTGGGCAGATAATCGACAGCGCCCAGACGCATCGCCTCCACCGCCGTCTCGAAGGAGGCGAAGGCGGTGATGACGATGACGCCGATACCGGGCTGGCGGCGCAAGATTTCGGGCAGGACGTCGAGGCCCGACTCCGACTGTAGCCAAAGATCGAGGAAGACCACGTCAAAACGGCTGCGTTCCAGGGCTTCAAGCGCACCGGTCGAGGTGGCGACCCCCAGTACCCGCGCGTTATCGACCTCCAGGCACAGGCGCAACGACTGACGGACGCCCGGATCGTCATCAATAATCAGCGCCGACCACGCCGGCGGTATTGCACCGTCAACCCTTTCCATGGCTCGATTGCCGTATTATAGCCGAACTTCCCGTCAGGGGGGCACGGCTGCTGGGAAGCAGGATATGTGCCGAAGAGGTTGACCCGCCCTTTTGTCTCAAAGGGACGGGGATAAGAGCTCATGGCGTCGAGTTCTTCAGACCGTGCTTGTCCAGCTTGTATGACAGGTCGCTGCGGGTCAGGCCCAAGCGGCGGGCGGCTTCCGCCTGGACCCAGCGGGCGGCGCGCAAAGATCGCAGGATCAGGGTCTTCTCCAGACTGGCGAGGAAATGGCGCAGGTCGAGGGACTCAGGCAGCATTCCAGCCAGTTCCTCCAGCTGGAGCTGGCGCTTGGAGTCGGTCAAATCCGCGCTGTCGATTCGTTTCGCCCGAGTGACGGGAAAATTGTCGGCGACGATTTCGCTGCCGGTGGACAGGATACAGGCGCGCTCGATCAGGTTTTTGAGTTCGCGCACGTTGCCGGGAAAGTTGTAGTCCAGCAGCAGTTTGATTGCGTCAGCCGAAATGGTGCGCAGGGGGATTTTAAGATCGCGGGAGGCCTGAGCCAGGAACAGCTGGCACAGTTGCGGGATATCTTCCCGGCGCTCCCGCAGCGGCGGCACCGCCAAGGGCACTACCGCAATCCGATAATACAGGTCTTCGCGGAACAGCCCTTCGCGCACCCGCCGTTCGAGATCGCGATTGGTGGCGACCAACAACCTGACGTTGACCCGGCGCGGCCTGGTCGACCCCAGCCTGGTGACCAACCCGTCGCTCAGCACCCGCAACAGCCGCGATTGCGCCGCAATCGACATGTCGCCGGCTTCGTCCAGGAACAAGATGCCGTCATTAGCGGCCTCGAAAAGCCCTTCGCGTGCACGATCGGCGCCGGTAAAGGCGCCGCGCTCATGACCGAACAGCTCGCTTTCCAGCAGCGTGTCGGGAAAGGCGGCACAGTTGACGGCAACCAATGGTCTGGACGCCAGCGGACTGTTCTGATGAATCGCGCGGGCGACCAGTTCTTTACCGCTGCCGGTTTCGCCGGTGATAAGGACGGTGGCGTTGGTCGGCGCAACGCGCGCGATGCGTTTGCGCAACTCGCGAATCGCCGGGCTGCTTCCCACAATTTCCGCCGAACCTTCCAACCGGATAACCCTATCGCGCAGGCGCACGTTCTCGCGCAGGAGTTGCGTGTGCTCGATCGCGCGTTGCGTGGCGGCCAATACCACTTCCGGAACGAAGGGTTTGGTGATGAAGTCAAAAGCCCCGCGGCGCATGCTTTCGACCGCCAGCTCGATCGTGGCAAAGGCCGTCAGAAAAACGACGGACAGCGTGGGATCCGTGTTGCGCGCGAAGGCCAGCACTTCCATTCCGTCGCCGTCTTTCATTTTCTGGTCGGCGATGACCGCGTCGAGAGTCTCCTGCTCGATCGCGCGGCGCGCCTGCTCCACGCCCGACGCCTCTACTATCTCGTACCGTTCATGGCGCAGATGCAGCGCCAGGATATGGCGCATGCTCGCTTCATCGTCGACCACCAGCACCTTACTCACGATGCACGCCTCTCCTTTTGTCCGCTCTCGCGGCGCTGGGGGATTTGGATCGAGAAGCATACTTGCCCCGGCTGGTTAGAACTCAAGACCAGGTCGCCGCCGTGCGCCCGCGCGATATTGCGGGCGATCGCCAGCCCCAGGCCGGTGCCGTCGGGCTTGGTTGTGAAAAAAGGCTCGAACATGCGCGTAATGGTCTCGGCCGCGATCGGTTCGGAGGGATTGATGACATCGATCCGCAGCGTGCCGCAACCATCGGCCTCGGCTCGCAAGCGCACCTGCCCACCCGCCTGGCAGGCCTCGACGGCGTTCATCACCATGTTCAGGAGCGCCTGTTGCAGTTGAAAGACGTCGAAATCGGTTTCCATATTTGCGCCGCCTTCAACGGCGATTTCGATGCCGCTGGCGGCGGGATGAGCGCGAGCGATCTGCGCGACATATTCAAGGGTGTCGGCCATGTTGGCGCGATCGACCCGCAACTCGCGCGCGCGCGCATAAGCCAGGAAATCGCTGGTCAGACGTTCCAACCGGGCCGCTTCGCTGGCCGCGATTTCAAACAGTTTGTCGCGCTCGGAGTTGCGATGGCCGTTGCGCACCGCGGTCAGCAGCGAACTTGAAATAATCGCGACGGGGTTGCGGATCTCATGCGCGATCGCACTGGCGAGACGTCCTACAGCGGCCAGTTTTTCCTCCGCCATGAGCCGTTCCCGGGTGCGCGCCAGTTCCTCGATGTTCTGCCTCAGACGGCTTTCGCGGTCGCGTAAATTGTTCACCAGCAGCCACACCACGACCCCGACCAGGGTATAGATCAGCGATCCGGCGCCGGCTTCCGCCCATTCGTCGGCATCGAGCGGAAAAGCGCCTAGAAAAGTGAGGAACACGGAAACCAGAGTCACGATGAGCGTTCCGCAAACGTCAAGGCTGATGGCAGCCTGGATCACGGGGACGATCATTAACACATAATATTGCGTGTCCTGTCCCCAGGTCAGAATCGATAGAACTCCGACCAGTACACTATTCGATGCTATCGAGAAGAGCGTCAGCGCCTTCAGCCGTCCAAATGCTGCGGTGTCGCAATTATAGAACCGGAACAGAAGCGTAAAATGGACGGCGAAGCCGGCGACCAGCGTCGCCATCACGGCCGGATCCAGCGGCACTTGCTCGCTTATCGTGGCCAGGCAGACCGCGATAAACACCGCGACCAGGCCAAGACTGAGCGCAGTGCACAGCAACCCCTGATGGCGCAGTGAACCCGAGTTCGGTGGTGTATATTGGCGGACGAGTCTTCGGGCATGGTCCGCCAAGGAGCCCAAAGGCCGCCATGGTGTGAAATCTCTCATTATCGGACAGGCAGACTACAACTGTTCAAAATCTTGAACCATAACGGCTGAACCTTTCAACACCCGAAAAAGTCCAACATGATTGGCAACGGCTTGCGCGCCGCCGAGACCGATGCCACAGCGAAAGGTGGGAGCCCACCAAGGCGCAGTGCACTTGTAGCTAACTCGTATAATTCAGCGCGATTCGAATGACGGGCCGACGGCGGCGCGATGCTGCCTTTGCGCAAGCCGGGCCAGTGGCGAAACCAGCGAGCTTTTGCGACGGGCCGATACCTGCTTCGGCGGATTGAGCAAAGCGCTGGCAGGTGCGCCCGGGGGTATCAGATTGCGCTGAGCGCGCGCCGTGCAATTCCCAGCGCCTCGGTCCAATACGACGCCTTGGCGTGCATCAGATCGACCACCTCGACGAGGTCCGTTATAAATTTTTCCACGACGCCGTCTTCGACCATCAACGGCGGTGCGACCTTGAGCACCATAAAATTGTTGCCGCAAATCTGGGTGAGGAGGCCCTTCTTGTACAGGCGCCGCACCAGGACCTGACCGAACATCGCGGGGTGGATTCTACTGAACGCCTCGAACAGCACTCGTAAACGCAGGGTTTTCGGCGCTCTGAAGGCGACCCCCGAGAGCATTCCGAGTCCCCTGACCTCCGCGACCATTTCGTAGCCGGCCAGACGTTGGGCAAGCTGCTGGCGCAGCGCCACTCCCATTATCCGGGCGCGTTCGCCCAGGCCCTCGTCCTGAAGCACGTCGAGCGTCGCCAGTCCGGCCCGCATCGCCAGGCTGTTTTCGCTGTATGTTGAAGTGTGGATTATGGCGCGCCGCAGCGAACTGTAAATCGAGTCGCAGACCGCCTCGGACATCAGCACGGCTCCGGAGGGGATCAATCCTCCGCTCAGCGCCTTCGCCATCACGACCATGTCGGGCTCGACCCCGTAATGATGTGCGGCCAAAAAAGGCCCGCTGCGGTACATCCCGGTCTGGACCTCGTCGAGGACAAACAGCGTACCGTAGCGCCGGCACAGCGCCTGCGCGTCGCGCAGATAGCCGGGAGACGGCACGATGACCCCGCTTTCAGATTGGACCGGCTCGGTGATGAAAGCGGCGTACTTTTTGGTGGCCAGTTTCTTTTCCAGTTCCTCGGCACTGTCGAAGGGAACCGCCTCGGTTCCGGGAATGAACGGTCCGAACCCCTGCGTCCAAAACGGAGCTGACATCAGAGACATCGCACCGCAGGTAAGTCCGTGGAACCCTCCGGCGGCATACAGCAGGCCAGCGCGGCGGGTATGAGCCCGGGCAAATTTGATGACAGCTTCGACTCCTTCGCTGCCGGAACTGCAAAAGAAAACTTTGGCCAACCGGCCTCCCGCAAGGGCACATAATCGCGCTGCCATCTCGCCGGCAAGATCGGACACATGGCTCTGCAGCATCGCCGGACCGCAGGCATTAAGCTCTCCCTTCAGTGCCGCGATGACGCGGGGATGGTTGTGGCCGATATTATGGACGCAGTAACCGGAAAGGAAATCCCACACCGTGCGGCCGTCAGAGGTCAGCAACGAGGCGCCCTCGCACCGCGTGTAGGTGACATTCATCTCCAGCACGTCCAGCAGCTTGACCCACTGGGGATTCACATAATCGTGGTACAGATGTCCATTATCGTGCGCGCGCGAAGCCTCGGATTTTTTTGCGAAAGCCATGTGTCAACTCACCGCTTGGTCGAACCTGAAACCGCACAGCAACTGGTGTGCCACGCCGCCTGTTGCGTCAGGAACGGCATTTTTTCGGTCATTGCGTCCTGATCCTTGAACGCGCGTCCAGAGTTTTGAACCTCGCATGACCAGATCAGAAATTGCATACTACGCGAAAATCGCTATGTCCGTGATATTTGTGCGCCGACTCGATGGCAAGACCTTTGCTCATAAGCGCATGGCGATCGCGCGCAAGTTTGGAAATGACATTTTTGTTGGCAATCTGTTCTGCTACGCTAATCGCTGCTTCAAAGCTTGCGAACTAACGTGATGGATGCGGCTCTGGTTGAAGTCTCCCACTTGCGCAAGAGCTACGGGCCGCGCATGGCCGTTGACGATGTCAGCTTCAGCGTTAACGCCGGTGAAATCGTGGGGTTGCTCGGTCCAAACGGTGCCGGCAAGACCACGACGCTTTCGATCCTGGCAACCGTGCTCAAGCCCGATGGTGGTAAGGTAAGAATCGCGGGATGCGATGCGCAACAGCGAGCCGGCGCGTTGCGCCGGCGGTTGGGTTTCGTTCCTCAATCGGTGGCGCTTTATCCTTCCTTGAGCGCCCTGCAAAACCTGGAGTTGTTCGCCCGCTTTCACGGACTTGCGCGGGCGGCACGCGGAGCCGCCATGGCCGCTCTCGAAGCGGTGGGGCTTTCGGAGCGCGCCAACGACGCGGTCCTGACCATGTCGGGAGGCATGAAGCGGCGGCTCAATCTGGCCTGCGGAATAGTGCATGGTCCCGAGGTTTTGCTGCTTGATGAACCGACTGTGGGAGTAGATCCGCAGTCACGGGAAAAGATTCTGCGCATCGTCGGCAACCTCTCACAGACCGGCGCCGCGATTATCTACAGCACCCATTACATGGAGGAAGTTGAGCGCATTTGCGATCGCGTCTTGCTAATCGACCGGGGCCAGGTGATTGCCGGCGGAACAGTGCGGGAGATTATCGCTCTGGCTGGCGGGCAGCCCCGCCTGGAGATCAGCTTCCACGGCGAGGCGCCTTCAGGATGGTATGCGGGGCTCGCAGGCGTTCGTGAACTTGCCTGCGAGCCGGGCAAGGCTGTGCTCCAGTTCGCCGATCTCGGACAGCTAAGCGAATTGTTGCAACGGGCGCGCGCTTGCGGCGCCGGAGTGCTGGAGTTCAGCGTCCACAGCCCGAATCTCTCCGATGCCTTTATGAGCTTGACCGGGCATGGGTTGCGCGATCCAGTGGTCGAGTCCAATTGAACGCGCCCGAGCCAAACCGCATTGGTCAAACGCTCTTGATTAATATCAGGCTTTCCCCTGAAAGTGATTGCGTGCGGTGATTTTCCCGGTGCTCAGAAACGCGCGTGAGGGCGCGGGCAGGCCGGCTGCTTGCGCGTCCCGGCATTGATGCAGCGTACTGCCGCTCTTATCTTCTGCAACGACTTCAGGGTGCTGCTGAAAGATCGCTCCGCCCTGTTCATGCTGTTTTTGGCCCCAATCGTGATAATCGCGGTCGCGGGTTTCTCATTGCGCAATATCTATGGCCAGCCGGCGAATCGCGTTTACGTAATCCCGATTGTCGATCAGGATCACGGGACCATAGCCCAGGCGCTGATCAAAGCAGTGTCCCATCAGCCGTCGATCGAGATTGCGCCCGTTGCCGATCTCCATCTGGCGCGCAGCTATGTAATGACCCACGAGCGCGCACCCTTGGCGATCGTTATACCGGCAGGCACCAGCGCGGGATTTGAGTCGGGACTGAGTCCGCTCATTTTGGTCTATGTCGATCCAATCAAGCGTCTTGAAGCGTCGATGATCGAATTGCGTCTGAACGAGCTTTCACGCCAAATCACGGCGATCGCGCACCGCCGTGCTCAAGCCGCGCTGGCGCAAAATACCGCCGCCCTGCGCGTACGACTCGAACGCCTGGCTGACGCGGAAAAAACCATTCAGATCGAACTGGCCACCTACCGCCAGAATATTACGCGGTCCAGGTTGGCGATGGAGAGCGCCGTCAGGGATCAGATTCGCCGGGACGTCGAATCCCTGCAGAGGCAGACCCAGGCGGCGGTTGAGCGCTCGATCGCGGCGGCACGTGTCGAACTTGCCGATAAATTGGCAGCCAAACGTCAGGCCCTTACGGCAGTCGATCAGTACCTGCGCCAACTGCAGGCCAGTGAACGGGATTTCGACCGCTGGTTTGCCGATCTCAAGGCGGCGGCGGGCTCGTATGCCGGCCGGATTCCGACACCACCGCGCTGGCCGGCGCCGCCCGGCAAGGACCAGTTGGCGGCGCTTTCCAGTCCGATCGAACTCTCCTTCTCCTCGCCGGCCTGGCCGGTGCCGTCGACCGGCCTCAACATCCGGTTCCCGCGCGTATCGCTTCCGGAGTTGAAAATCGCGCTCGCCGACCTGATACCGCAGGCGTCCACGCCCGTCCTTCCCGGGGTCCTGGGATGGCGCGATCGGTCGTTGATGCCCGGCAAACTCGAGGTCAACAGTTTTGATCAGTACGTTCCCGGATTCGGGATAACCTTTCTTTTGATCGACGTGCTGTGGGGCGTTTCGGTGGGTCTGATTGACGAACATGACTGGGGGACGCTGCAGCGGTTGCAGGTCAGCGGGGCAACGGTTGGCGGGATTCTGATGGGTAAGATGCTGGCACGCTTCGTCATTGGCCTGATGCAACTCATCGTGCTGTTCGCCTTCGGATGGCTGCTGTTTGGAATCGCCCTGGGCGCTCATCCATGGGCGCTGCTCCTACCTGGCGCGGCAGTCAGCTTCGCGGCCGCGGCTTTCGGCCTGGTCATCGCCTGTGTTGCCCGCACCCGCGACGCCGTCCTGCCGATCGGGGCGATGGCGGCGATGGCGATGTCGGCTGTGGGTGGATGCTGGTGGCCAATTGGTTTCGAGCCCTCCTGGATGCGCACTGCGGCGCTGTGGGTGCCTACCACGTGGACGATGCGCGCCTTCAACGACTTGATGATTCGTGGTCTTCCGCTGTCGACTGCGTTGTGGCCTGCGGCGATGACTTTTGGTCTTGGACTCGTCTATCTGACAGTGGGAGTTGCAGCTTCGTCCCGGTTTCTTCAATAGCCGCAATCAGCACCCAAAGCGAAGGTTGAAATAGTGTTAAGCAGAATTTTGCAACTGCGCGCGATTATCCTGATCTCGGCACTGGCCGTGGTCCTTGGTTTAGGGACGCACGGCCCGGCGTCCGCGGCGGGTCAGGACTCCAGGGCGGCGCGCATCGTTCTGGACCCGGCGCGTACCACGATCGCCTTCCGGCTGGATACGGCCGCGCACACTGTCCATGGCACGTTTCATTTAAAGAGCGCGGCGATTACCGTTGCGCTGGCAACGGGCGAGGCATCGGGAGCAATTACAATCGATGCGGGCAGCGGCCAAAGCGGCAATTCGATGCGCGATTTCCGGATGAGGAACAGCATCCTCGAAGTCAATAAATACCCGGAGATCACTTTTATCCCGCGCCGGGCCGAATTCGGGGATGTCCCGCGCGGGCAGTCCTCGCTTCCCGTCAGTCTTGTCGGCTTAATCGCGATTCACGGCTCCAGCCACGAGCTGACGCTGCCGCTTACAATCGCGCGCCATGGCGATGACTTCACGGTGAACACGCATTTTGTTGTCCCTTACGTCTCGTGGGGAATGGAAGACCCGAGCATGCTCTTCCTGACCGCGTCAAAACAGGTCGAGATCGACGTAACCGGATTCGGACATATCGTTTGGATTTCGCAAGTGCAGGGCAAAAATGCACGTCACGTGTTGCCAGCGCCAGATCAGCCGGCGGGGCACTGACGGGCGTTAACCCGAATCTCGCCGTGAGCAACGCATCGAGACTTGATTGGAGCTTGCCCGCGCAGATTCATAAGAAATCGCGATTGTTCGTTCAAAATTTTGAACTTCAACGCTTGAATCCTTCAACATTACGGCGGAAAACCCTCGAAATTCCTTACCTCGGATTGGCAACATGTTTGCGCTATAGCGCCGCGCCACCTATGGGAGCGTTCGCGCCGCCGGTCGGATGGTTAAGGACCGTATGTCCGGAGAGTTCGCCGGTGAGGGAGTGTTTTGACTGATATGGCTGCATTGTTTGCCGCACAGACCCACTTAAACTTGCACAAGGACCACTTAAATTCCCACTTTCTGAAGCCAGTTGACTTTCTGCCGGTGACTCTCCAATACCTCATGGCCGGCTCAGAGCGCATGGCGCGGCAGGTACTCAATGTCATCTGAAGCTGGGCGGATTGTTGGGGTTGCCAGTGCGCTGCCTGAATACCGCTACGATCAGCGGACGATCACAGCCGCTCTAAAGCACCATTGGAGAGAGCGTCTTGACCGGCCCGCGCTGCTTGACCGGTTGCATCAAAACGCCAGAGTCGATCACCGCCATCTGGCCTATCCGCTGGAGCGCTACGAGCATTTCCAAACCTTCGGGGAAAGCAATGCGGCCTGGATCGAAGCGGCGCAGGAACTGGGACAGACGGCGTTGGCCGGCGCCCTGGGACGAGCCGGACTGGAGCGGCGCGACCTTGACGCGCTGATCGTGGTTTCCGTTACCGGTATCGCCAGTCCTTCGCTGGATGCCCGGCTGATCAATCGGATGCGCCTGCGCGAGGACATCAAGCGCACGCCGATCTTCGGCGTGGGTTGTGTCGGCGGAGCCCTGGGCCTGACGCGGGCCGCCGACCATGTGCGGGCCTACCGGGATCAAACCGCCGCGCTGCTGGCGGTCGAACTCTGTTCGCTGACGATTCAGGGCAACGATCTCTCGATGGCGAATCTCATTTCCACCGGCCTGTTTGCTGATGGCGCGGTAGCGGCGATCGTTTCGGGAGCGCGGCGCGCGGCAGCGGGTCCGCGCATCGCGGCGACGCGATCATTCTTTTATCCGGACACTGAAGGCATTATGGGATGGAGCATTTCGGAGCGGGGCTTCGAAATCGTGCTTTCGGCGCATTTACCTGATCTCATTCGCTGCCGCCTCGCTCGCGACGTGGACGGTTTCCTGGCCAGCCAAAACCTCAGGCGCGCCGACATTGGGAGATGGATCATCCACACCGGCGGTCCCAAGGTGCTTGACGCGATCGCCGATTCCTTGCGCTTGCGCGATCGCGAGCTTGAGCTGTCCTGGCGATGCCTGGCGCGATACGGAAACCTTTCCTCGGCTTCGGTCCTGCTGGTGCTCGAAGACCTGCTCATCAGCCATCAGCCGCCGGATGGCACACTGGGCTTGATGCTCGCGATGGGGCCTGGCTTTTGTTCGGAACTGCTCCTGCTCCAGTGGTAGCTTATGGTTCGTGGTTTAAGATGACTATCGCACCGTAAGATAGGATTAGCGTGAGCGGCTGCGCGCTGCTTCTGGCCGGTACGGTTTCGAAACTGGCACTTATGGGACGGGGCCGTAAGAAGTTTCTGCCAAAGGCCTTGATCGCGGGGCTGATCGTCTGGCTGCTCCGCTTGCCTGCCGGTCAGGCGCAGGCGCTGCTGCCGCAGTTGGCGCCACGCAACGAGGCCACGGCTGACGGTGCGTTGCTGGGAGCTGCCGCGGGCACGTACACCGCGGCATGGGCTGTCTTTTCCCAGGGCGCGGGCGGCGGAAGCTCCAGCGCGCTACCGTGGCTTGGCGCAGGATTTCTGCTTGGCGCGCTCGCCGGCGGTGCCGCCGGCTACGATCTTTGCGATCGCGGTTTGTTTAAGCCGGCAAATGCACCGCCTTCACCGTCTGGGCCATTCAGCCTCGTTAACCCGCGCGCCGGGCAGTTCGATGTGCAAATCGAAAATCTCTCCGGGTTTACCGGTCCCGGCAGCATCGCCCGCGTGCGTGAATTCAGTCTTCAGGGAACAGGGCTTCACTTCAATGCGCTGGGGATGCACAACCAGCAGATGCCTACCCTCGACCTACGATGGTGGCTGACGGGACTCAGTGCGCTGCATTTTCGCTTCAGGTATTTCGATAACAACGGTTCCCACTTTTTTACCTATCCAGTCAACTTCAACGGCGCGACGATTGCTCCCAATCAGATACTCAGTACGGGTCACGATTGGTATTCAGGCGGTTTCTATTACGAACGGCGGTTGATTCCCTGGTACCAGGATTACCAGAGCAATTGGCCGCGGGTGCTGCGCGGATGGGACCTGCGCGCCCGCGTCGGTATCGAGTTCACCTATATCAATTTCGTCATCAACGGCGGGCACGCGCGAGTTGTCCCCACCTCGCACGGCGAAGAATCCAAGGAGGACTACTACCATCAGGAGATGCCGCTCCCGACTATTGGGTTTGAAGCATATCGTCAGTTAAGCGAGAGCTTCGTTTTACAGGGATCGATCGAAGGCAACTGGATTAACCGCTGGAATTCGCTGCGTGATGAAGGCGGAAAGGTTTGGGCATCGGAGAGCGGATTTGAGGCGCACGCCCGCATCTTTTACAATCCGCGCTACCTGGGTCCGTTGAGTCTGATGACGGGCATTTTTGTTTACTACTACAGGCAGGACGAAAACTCCTCGGAGGACGGCAACTTCATCCGCTGGTCCAGCTATGGGCCTGAGGCGGGGATCAACGTCAGTTTTTGACCGCAACCGGAGATAGGACATGAGACATCTCACCTTCAGCATCCTGACCTTCTTTATAATCGTCGCTTTCCCGATGGGCGCCAGTGCTCAGGTCGCTTCCAGGCTCGGCGATGAATTGGTTTCCGATTTCAAGTACACGGCGAACAACGCTGCCGATGACGCGATCGACGTAGCGACGTTCCCTCTCCACCTCGACGAAGCTGTCCCGGTAGTGACATCGCCCCGCTTTTACCTGATCCTGGGCGGCGCCGGCGCGCTGTGGGCTGGTTCCTTCGCCCTGGACCAGACGATGAAGAGCCACTTGCGCGCGATGTCCACTTCCGACGCCGACCTGCTCCAGAACATCAGCTATGCCAGTGTGAGCGCCGGCACCGCGCTGCTTTATGGATGGGGCCTGTACAGCGGGGATTCCCGCGCGCGCGAGTATGCGATCACGGCGGGGGAAGGCGCGGGGATTGCCACTTTGCTCGATATCGGCATCAAGGACGCCTTCGGCCGGTTGCGGCCCAGGCAGACTTCGAGTCACACCGCTTTCTTCAAAGGCGGCGCGTCATTCGTATCAGGCGATGTCACGCCGATGTTTGGTCTGGCCGCCGGCGTAAGTGAATACTTCAACAACGAATGGTACGTTGCCGTGCCCGTTTACTCGCTGGCGCTGCTCGACGGCTTTGGCCGGATGGGCAACAACGCGCACTGGTTTTCCGACGTAATTGGCGCCGCGCTGCTCGGCGCCGGCACCACAGAACTGCTCCTGTATTTGCATCGCAAGCATCAGGAGAATCCCAACAGGTTCAAAATCTTCGCGGTTTCGGTCCCGCCGAATACTCCACGCGCCGCGCAGACGGCTTTCCCTACAGGCCTGGGAGTGGCTTTCAACTGGTAAAACCTGACTGTCCGCGGCGAAGGCTGCTGGCAGCCCATGTGTGGTTCACGCTCCCACCGATGCCCGGGATTCGGGGACTCGAACAGCGGTTTGAAAGCCAACGACCCGGGCTCGCCGCCCGCCGGAATATCGGACGTGATTATCTGCCGAAACGGTCCCCGGTAGGCGGAGACGAGTTCGACGAGTTGAAAAAGGGGCGGAAGCGAAATCGCTTCCGCCCGCCGAGATTACTTGAGCCCGCGCACCCGCTGATTGGCTTCGCGGCCCAGGCATTTATTGAGCCAGGTCTGCGCCTTGGGAACTGCCGAGAAATCGACCTTGGCGAGGGTCGCGAAGCTCATCACGCCGGCGACGTTGAGGTCGGCGATCGTGAAGTCATTGCCCAGCAGATAATCGTGGCGCGAGACGGTATCATCGAGCACCTTGAGCGGAGCTTTGAGTGCCTCCAGCGCCTGCGTCGCAGCCTTCTCGTCGCGCTGGTCGGGCGGCAGAAACATCCGGTTGATCAGCACCGCCATCAGCCGCGGCTCGATCTCGGTCATCCCCCAGAAGCTCCATTGATAAACTTTCCCGTGTTGGTCGGCGCCGGCTGGCCATATCGGCGTCTTGCCATATTTCTCGGCCAGATACAGGTTGATCGCCATCGACTCGAACAAGGTCAGCCCGTCATCCTCCAGCACCGGTATATGACCATTGGGATTGCGTTTGAGATGCTCCGGCGATTTCGCCTGTGCTACCTCGACCGGCACATGCTCGTACTTGACGCCCAATTCTTCCAGGGCCCAAAGGCAGCGCGCCGAACGCGACTTGGACGTGCCATACAGTTTGATCATCTCGTTCCCTCCTCATTTCAGGTGCGATGGGTTTTTGGCTGCCGCCGGAAATTCCGCAATCATTCGCTGCCGCACCCAAGAAGTTGAATTTGATCGCACACGCCGCCGGGTCAAGAGCGCCGCCGCCGCGTTTGCAGGTCGCGCGGACGCGCCCGGCGGTGGCGCCGTCTATTTAATCTGGACGCTCAATTCCCGGTACGGCCGGTTATCGCAGTTGAGCACATCACGCCTGACGCCGCCCGCTTGCCACCATGCGCTGCGGTCGGAGCGATTTTGTTCAAAGGCGCGTTTCCCCTTTTCGTCCTGCTCGACGATCTTGAGCTTCGCGCCGCTCAGCACAAAGACGGCGGCATCGTCGGATTGCGAAGACATCCCGCTGCTCTCGCCCGGGGCGAGCAGCGTCTCGACGATACGCACGCGCGAGTTTTCCAGCAGATGGACGACGCCGGGCAACGGCTCGCGTCCCGCCAGAGCATTGGAAGTGGCGAAATCAACTCGTTCCTGGTCGGGCCGCCGGGGACGCTTGATCTCGATCAGCACTTCAGTGAAACGGGTCTTGCCCACGTTGCTGTAGCTCTCAGTGCCGCCGGCCGGGATGAAGATCGCCGCGTGCGGCGGAACTGCAACAGTCGAGGGCGCACGACCGTAGTCGCGCAGTTCGAGCAGCGCCGGCGCGCCGGTGGTAAACAGGACGTAATCGTATGAATGATGGTGCAGGGGAAAGTCCTCGCCCGGACCTACATCCGCTTCCCAGATTTTCACGTGATCGTTCTCAAGCACGAGTTTGCTCGCGACCGGCCCCAATACCTCCTGGTGCTCAGCCATTGCCTTCTCCTCCCGTGGCGGCTCGATTAGAATCCGCAAACGCCGCGGTGCGCTTAAGCCTGGCCTTGGGCCGCCGGGCCATTTCCGCTCGAGCCGCCAGACTCTTCATGTCCTTGGGCCGCCTGCTTGACGTAGTAATCACCCGGGCCCCAGCCCTTTTCATACGGCACGTGGAAGGCGAAGGTGAAACTGAGTTTCTGAAATTTCCATCCCTCGGGCGTCCGCACGAAGTCATCGTTATAGATGCCCCCGATCCAGACCGCCTTGCCGTTGGGCTGGGTGAGCGCGACCAGAACGTGCCAATTGCCCTTGGCCTTGTCGCCGTCAACTTCGATGATCGGATTGGTGATCCGATGGAACGCCAGCGGGATGTTCTGAGCTCGTTTGAAGTAGTCGCGGATACCCTGGCGGGTCTCGACGTGAATCGTCGGGACCGCTTCCCACACGCCGTCCTCGGTAAAGATCGAGGCGACGCCGTCATAATCGTGGGTGGGCCGGTCCCAACCGCCGTCGACATAATTGCAATAGCGCGCCTTGAGTTTGCTTATTTCCTCGATATCTTCGAGCAACCGCAGCCGCTTTTCCAGTTCGCTGCCTGCCTTTGCTACTCTCTTGGCAAGCTTTTTCGCGGCTTTTTTGGAAACTTTCCGGATGGACTTGGCCGGTTTGCGCGCCTGCTTTTTCATAGTCCTCAAGGTTCGTCTTAAAGGACCGGGATTGTCAAGCGCGCCCGCTGCAAGGGTTTCACTGCCGCGCCAGGTAACGGGTGACTGCGCCCTCCACAGCCGTGCCTTTGAAGAAATCCGGATTGACGGCGGTCCAAAGTTTGACCGGATTGCCGAACACGAAGTCGCGGAAATCCTCGGGTGTCGCCATTTCCTGTTCGACCATTTCGTAAGCCTCTTCGAGCACTTCGAGCATGTCAGGAACGTCAAAATGGCCGATGTCGGAACCGAATACGGCGTTTAGGCGCACCTTGAAGGGATTGCGCCTGCTATCAAAAGCGGACGCGGTGACGGGATCATCGGCCTCGCAGCCGAAGTAGAAATTGGGCACGAACAGATCGCGAATGTCGTCTTTCTGATTGATCTCGCAGCGCGCGAAATCATCGATTGAGGCGGGATCCTCCGGGCGTCCGCGGAAGTGCATCGATTCCATCCCGATCGGCACGTCGCGAAACAGCTTGCCGGCGTAGCGATGGTATAGCTCGGTGAACTGCTCGCGATCAAGGTTGCGCGGATCATAGTTGTAAATCGCGTCGCGGTTGCGTTTCTCCCAATGGCCCTTGAGGTCGGCCAGCAACGATCGCGCCCAGCCCACGCCGCCTTCAAGGAACAGGAACTTCATATCGGGAAAGCGCCGCGTGACGCCGCCCAGAAACAGAGACTTGCATACGGCCTCGTTGGCCGACGCGAAGTGGCCGATATGGTTGTAAACATAGTTGGAGATCGAAACGCGGCTGCCCCATCCTTCACCTGGACCGTGGAAGGTCGGCACGACCTTCAGCTCGCGACATCTGGCCCATACCGGATCGTAGTCGTACTCGCTGTCGATACCGTAAGTATCGAGCCAGAAAGCCCATCGCGCGGCCTCCGGATACTTTTGCGCAACCTCCGGCACCGGTCGCTTGATGTGGCTGGGCAACATCACCACCTTAAGCCCGCGCTTGCCGACAGCGTAGTCCAGTTCCTCGATCGCCTCCTGCGGCGTATGCATCGGAATCACGGCCACCGGTGTTATCCGGTCGGGGAAGTCGCCGTACATGTCCGCATAGTAATTGTTGAGGGCGCGACACGTCTGGCGCCGGACCTCTTCGCCCTCGAAGATCTGCGCGCCAATCCCCAGCCCCGGATAGAGCACGGCGAAGTCCAGCCCGATGTCGTCCATCCGCTCGTAGAGCAGTTTGGGGAACAGGGAAGTGGCAAGGTCGAGCGTGTTTTTGGTCGGCACGCCCCAAAACGGCGGACGCTTGGAGCGCAGGTGGCGGCGCTGCTCGGGCGTCAGTCCGTACCATTCGGTGCTCAGGAAAGTGGTGCCAAAGGCGCGTCCGAAGTCGCGCAGCAGCGACTGTCCTCCAACCGCGGCCAGATACTCGCGCAGCACAGGCAGGTATTCGCCCAGATGGCCATCGGAATCGATCACCGGATGATCCAGTTTGGCGCGGATCTCCGCGGTTTTGGATTTTCCTGATTGCATGGCGCTCGCCTCGTCGAAGGTATTGTTCGAACCAGAAATTAGTCCGCCTCCGGACGCAACACAACCACCGCCAGCGCTGCCCCCGAACCCGGCACCAGCGACCGCACCGAATCACAGGCAGGCAGACTCCGGCCCCTGTTACGAATCGCTCTGTTGTGCCGAATGGAAGAAGAGCGGAGGCCATATGCCCGGGCTTTATCGCCGCTATGGGACGGCACTGTGTCGCTCCTCTCCCCGGTCAGCGGCGGTAACACAGGTCCTCGCGCGAGCGATGGCTGTTGATTGGGACCTCGAAGCGCTCCGCGACGGGGTCGATCCGGTTCCAGTCATGCAGCACGTTGCGCTTTTTGATTTTCCATTCGCCGTTGCGCCGCTCCATCACATCGATATAGCGCCCGCCAAACACCATGTCGTATTCTCTGCCGTCGCGATCGAAACGATGGTGTGCGATGAAATATGATTCGCAGTATGCGGTGTCGCCCTTCACCTCGACCAGTTCATTGCAGATGAAGTGATTGGTGGATTTGTACAGTCTGCGCATCTCCGGAATTACCCACCGGATGAAATCCTCCGCGACGCCGCGGAACCCGCCGTGATTATCGTATCCATCAGGATGATAGACAGTCCGCAACAATTCCGCGTCGAGCCGGTCCACGCCGCGGCAGTACCTCATTATAGTTTCATGGATCTGTTGCTTGGCGATAATGTCGTCGAGCGCGGCTTCCTTTTCGGCATTCATTTATCTGCTCTCCTTACCTGAATGATCGATCAACGACCTGGCTGAGAGGAGTGAGTGGACAGTGGAGAGAACTGAGGGATGGCGCGGTGAGTATGTGAGAGCACAAAACAAAAAAGGAAAGAAAGAAACCGGAAAACGATCCGCTTCCAACTTATTCGGTCCCGCCTCTCACGCATCCTCCCTCTCGGCTCTCTCTTGTCCGTTCTCTTTTCCGTTCTCACTACTCAGTACCTATCACTTAAAACCCTCTCCTCACTCATCCCCATCAATACGGTATATACGCTGGGGTCATCCAGCGGGCGCTATGGAAGGTGCGATAAAACAGGGCGCGGCGCATCCATTCCGCGACTTCGGGATCCTTCGAGCGCCCCTCCATGAAACGTCCCCAATGCTCCCAGTCCTCGATCACGCAAATCTGGGTGCAGTTGAAGGCTTCGGTGTGATCCGGCCCGCCGCCCATCCAGTAGCCCAGCGTGCGCAGGCCGTGCTTTTCTTCCAGGCGCATCCCGTTTTTCGGGAACAACTTAAGATACTCCTGGAGCCGATCCGGCACGATTGGAATCGTGGCCAGCATGTAAAGGCCGCCCTTGATCTGCTCGCGTTTGATCCTGGCGAGGTCGGGGCAAAACGACGTGGGATGGAGCAGTTTGACGCTCCAGTTCACGCGATCGGGATAATCCTGCTCCTGGTAGTTTAGGAACCCGGGGTCCTCCCTGGCCGCACGGGTAAGGCGGTCCAGGTCGGCCCATTCGCGGGCTTCCCACAGGTCGATGAAATCGTTGGATTGCAGCGCCTGCCATAATCCAATCAGCTCGAAGCCGCGGCGCTGCATCAGCGGGGTGAGTACGTTCTTGAACCGCTCCACGTATGGTTTAATCGCGGTCGGCTGAACACGCACGATCTGGTTGAGGTACAGCATTGCGCATTTCCTTCCTGCCGCTGAGCGCCACGTTTCGTGTGACTCTGCATGCGCGGCGGCCCACAATGACGCACTGTCGAAATCTCCAATCGGGAGGGGCTGATGTCAAGCACCAATGTTATTCAATCGGCGCTGCGCATGCTGCTTGACAGCCAGGAGATAGCCGAAGCGCTCGCGGGGAGATCCGGTTTATCGCAACCTTCAACGCCGAAATGCCATCTGACGTGCGCGATCAAGACCGTGGCGAACAGTTCCAGGTTCTGGCGCGCCTTCGCTCGGTCGGCGGCTTCGCGTAGACGGCCTTGATCCGGACGCGTGCGGACCTTTTGACATTGCCGCAAACGTGATGTTAGCTCGAAATCATCGATCGCCTGCTGGTCAAATGGACGGGAAAAGCTTGCTCAGGCAGTACATTGTCGATCCAACCGAGGTCCCGTGGAAGGCGGGCCAGACCGAGGGAATCACTTTCCAGTGCCAGGTGTATCTGAGCGGCGCCGACGGCGGTCCTGAAGCAATCCGCTTCCGCTTCGATCCGTGCCCCCGGGTTTACGCGCACATGCATCTGACCTCGCAGTTCCAGCTCCTGATCGGCGGCGCGATGGACTTCCCCAAATCGACGATGAAGCTGCGGCCGCTGGCGATCCATTATGCCGATCACAAACTGCCATACGGACCGTTCTCCACCGGCGAGGGCCACGACATGCTGGTGCTCCATCCCAGACAGGGCGGGCTGGTTTCGATGGCGGATCGGGCTGCGCGCAGGCAGATCAATCTGGTCGGACGGCAGTTGGTCGGGATGGACCGGGAAAGCGAATGGTTCGAGGTGCTCGGAATGGCGGGGATGCGCTGCAAGTTCCTGATCCCGCCGGGCAGCGGCCCTCAGGCGGTAATCCTCGATGCCCCGCCGAACTGTACCATTGCGGTTCCCGCGGCGAACTTCGGCCGTTATGAAGTGGTGGTCAATGGCGGCGCGTCGTTTGACGGCAAATCCGTCGCCGTGCCGGGACTGAGATACGTCGTCGGCGACGAACAACCGACGCCGATCCGAAGCGGAGAAAAAGGCGCGACGCTAATTCTGCTGTCCTTCGACGCCGATGCGGTGCAAGGCGGAATTGGCGACGATGAATTATCGCGGGCCGCCGCCGAGGCGATCGAGCGGGCCATCTGACCTGCGAAGGAGAAACCCAATGGCGAACGAATCGGGCGCCGAACAATCCAAAAATCCTTTCCGGGTGGTGATGTTCGCCGATTTCATCTGTCCCTACTGCTACATCGGGCAGGAGCGGATGGAGCAACTGGCGCGCGACTACGATGTGCGTCCGGTGTGGCGTCCCCACTGGCTCCATCCGGAGACCCCGCCCGAAGGCGCGCCGTTTCACCAAAACGTCGATCGCGAGCGTGCGCGCGCGACCGCGCAATGGCTCAAGGAAATGGCGCCGGAGAAGGCCGCACGCATGCGCTTCCCCGATAAGATGCAATGCAGTTTCTTTGCCTTCCAGGCAGTCGAATTCGCCCAGGATCGGGGCGATGCGCTGCCGTTTACTTCGGCCGTGTACGACGCGCTATGGGTGGAAGGCAAGGACATCGCGCGGATTGCGACCTTGCAGGAAGCGGCACAGAAGGCTGGGCTTGATGCGGAGGAGATGGGACGGGCGTTGCGCGAACGCCGCTACATGGAGCGCACCATGAACGCCGTCGCCGCGGCCAGGAAGGCGGGCGTCGTCAGCACACCGACTTACATTCTTGGACGGATTGCGATCAAAGGATGGCATTACTACGAGGTGTTCCAGACCGTGATGCAAAGACAGGGCATGCTGCCGCGGCAGCAGAGCGGCTCTGAGAAAGGATGATTCGATGGCGCGCAGGAAGTCTGCAGGAATATTCGAAGTGGTATGGCCGCGCGGCAAAAAAGTGATTGATAAAGCCGCGCCGGCCCGCCGCCTGGACACGCTGAACGGCAAGACCGTCGCCGAACTGTGGGACTACGTATTCCGTGGCGAAGAAATCTTTCCGGTGATCGAAGCCGAGCTGTCCGCGCGTTTCAAAGGCATCAAATTCATCGGCCCCGACCGCTTCGGCAGCACGCACAGTACTGAGGAGCGCGACGTGCTCCAGGCGCTGCCCCAGCGCCTGCGCGAACTCGGCGTCGACGCGGTCATTTCCGGGATGGGATGTTGAGGGAGCTGTACGCCCGCCGTGATGCGGGCGGCAGCAGCGGCCGAACGCGCGGGAATCCCCAGCGTATCGCTGGTCTGCGAGGGGTTCGCAGGGCAGGCGTCCAGCACCGCCGAAGGACTGGGCTTTACGCACCTGCCGGTCGCGATCTTGCCCGGCCACGTCAACATGCAGACCTACGAGGAACTCAAGAACAACCTTCTCGAAGTGACCGCCGGCCAGGTCGTAAGCGGACTGAGCGAGCAACCTGAAGAGACGGAGGACCAGCAGGCCGAACCGCATCCCTCGGAGATCGTCTTCACCGGCAGTTTCGAGGAGGTCAACGATTACTTCTACGATCGCGAATGGAGCGACGGCCTGCCGATCGTGCCGCCCACGATTGACAAAGTCGAACAGTTCCTGCGCTTTACCGATCGCAAGCCCGGGGAGCTGCTGGGCGTGCTGCTGTGCGATCGGCGCGAGGCCACCATCTGGACCGTGGCGGTCAACGGCGTGATGGCGGGATGCCGTCCCGAATACATGCCGGTGCTGATTGCGATCGTCGAGGCCCTGGCCGATCCCGGCTACGGACTGGAACACACCGGCAACACGCCCGGTCCGGAGACGTTGATTATCGTCAACGGCCCGATCATCAAACAGCTCGGGTTCAACTATAAGCAGGGCGCGTTGCGCGACGGCTTCCGCGCCAACACCAGCATCGGGCGTTTCCTGCGGCTGTACCTGCGCAATGTCGCGGGGTTCCTGCCCCACAAGACCGACAAGGGGACCTTCGGCGGGACCTGGCGCGTGGTGATGGCCGAGAACGAAGACGTGCTGGCGGAGATCGGATGGGAGCCGCTGTGCGCCGATATGGGCTTTGCCGCCGGCGACAACGTGGTCACGCTCGCGCGCTATACCGGCGGCGATACAATCGCGAACGCGTCGGGCACCTCGGCGGAGCGGATCATGCCGTATGTCGCCGACGCAGTCCTGCGCGCCAATCTCGGATGGCATCTGACGTTCACGTGCGGGATGGTGGTCGGCACGCTGCGCCCGCTGGTCGCGCTATCGCCCTTGATTGCGGGGACGATCGCCCGCTCGGGATGGTCCAAAAAGGATGTGCGGCAGTATCTGTTCGATCATGCCCGCCTGCCCGCGCATGAATTCGACAAGCAACTGTTCCAGTACCTGCACGGCGCCGACCATCCGCTGCGGACCCTGGAGGAGCGGGTGCGTTTGGGCGAGATCCCGAAGCTGTTCTGCGAATCGTCCGATCCCAATCGGATGGTGCCGATCGTGGTCAAGCCCGACGATTTCATGGTCGCGGTGTGCGGCGATCCATCGCGCGACAACGGCTACGCCTTCTCGCACAACGGCTTCATCGGCTATCCTACCGCCAAGCGGATAATGCTGCCCGCGAAATGGGACACGCTGCTCGCGCATTGAGTAGCAGCGCGGCCGGTCCTGCCCGCGTCCGGCGGCGGGCTGATGCAATCAGCGCGGGGCCGCCCGCGTTCCGGCCAAAGGTTCGCGGCGCGAATTCAGGCCGGTTTGTGCGACGAGACTTTTTCCGATCGGGCGGTGGCCGCGGACAGGGTCCTGAAGAAGTTTTCGATACGGTTGTAATTCGCGCCAACGTCGCCTTCGCCGTCGCGCGATTTGGAGCGCATTTCAACCAGACTGCCATTGCCATTCGGCGCGGGGCGGACCTGGATCACGAAATCATCGTGAAAGTGGAACAGCGGCGTGGTCGCAACGCCCTCAATCGTGCGCGTGCGGGCGTCCGTATATGTAACGCGCCATCCGTGCATGTCCGAGGCGAGGGTGCTGACTTCTTTGAAGCATTGGTCAGGATCCTGCGACACCCGAAGCGGTTGTACCGGACCATAACCCTGCTCCTGGCGCGCGGCATATTTCGCCTTATTGTAGCTTAGATTTCGGCCTTGGTTCGGCGCCAGGTTGGCGGCGTGGACAAATTGCGGCGGATTGTCGACGTCGGTCGTGATGTCATTGATGGCGGGGTAGCCCTTGGCGCTGACCGCAAGATAGACCAGCAGCCCGGTGAAAATCACCCCCAGATAGCTGGCCACCATCGCCCGGCCGCGACTGCTGCGCCATTCGGGGCGCCGGGTCCGAAATAGTCCGATTATCCCGAGGATCAGGGACAGGACGCCGAAGAGCAGGCCGAGCAGGAACAACTGGAAGCCCAGGAATGGAACTATCAAGTCAAAGTGGGCCCCAATCACCCCCGCCAGGATCAGCGCCAATGCAATAAGACTGTCGAAAAATCCAACCCACGCCGCGATCATACTTTTGCTCCCTTCACCAAGAGTGGGAGCCCGCTTCTCTGCTCCTCTCAACGATGCTTACAGGAACGGCCCGATGATTTACAAGATGCTCGGCCCGGGCGGCCTTACCAGACCGTTGCAGCCGTGAACCCCCGGCCTTCGCTCGATGTAATGGATTGCGATGTTCCGGTCTTTTGATCGCGATACAATATCAGTACAGCGCGGTTTGCCGGGGACAAAATTGCGAACAAGTCGATGGTAGGTTAGAGTTTAAAGTTCATATGCATAAAGGACGCCTGTTTATCCGCTTATCAATCAATGATTGACCGAGTCGAACGCTTAAACCTGCTCAAGCAACTGCTTGCCGCCCGCATCCTGGTGCTCGACGGTGCCATGGGCACGTCGATCCAGGACCTGCGTCCCGGGCCCGATGATTTCGGCGGACCTGAGCTCGAGGGATGCAACGAGAATCTGGTTCGTACCCGGCCGGACCTGATCCGCAATCTGCACCTGGCTTTTCTAAAGGCTGGCGCCGACATCATCGAGACTGACAGCTTCGGATCCACTTCTATAGTGCTGGCCGAGTACGGGCTTCAGGACGATGCCCGCGAACTCAATCGCGCAGCGGCGGCGATCGCGCGCGACGCCGCCGACAGCGTCGCGACAGCCGAACGCCCACGCTTTGTTGCCGGTTCGATGGGTCCTACGACCAAAACCATCTCGGTGACCGGCGGCGTGACCTTCGATCAATTGGCTGATGCTTACCAGGAGCAGGCCGAGGGATTGATCGAGGGCGGTGCCGACCTGCTGCTGCTGGAAACGGTGCAGGACACGCTCAACGTCAAGGCCGGTCTGATCGGCGTTGAGCGCGCGATGAAGCGGTTGCAATGCACAGTGGGAGTCGCGGTGCAGGGCACGATCGAGACGATGGGTACGTTGCTGGCCGGTCAGGATATCGAGGCCTTTTACGTCTCGGTGGCCCATCGCGATCTGCTGTGGATCGGGCTTAACTGCGCGACCGGGCCGGATTTCATGACCGACCATCTGCGCACGCTCGCGGAAATCAGCCGCTTTCCCGTGGCCTGCGTTCCCAATGCGGGATTGCCGGACGAAGAGGGCCATTATCACGAAACGCCCGAAATCCTGGCCGCAAAAATCGCGCGCTTCCTGGATCACGGATGGCTCAACGTAATCGGCGGATGCTGCGGGACGACGCCCGAACATATTCGTCTGCTCGCTCAGGCTGCGGTAGGACACCCGCCCCGGGTGCCGGCTGCTCCGGTGCGCTCGGTAGTGTCGGGAATCGAAACCCTGGTCATAGACGATGCCACGCGTCCGGTGATTGTGGGCGAGCGGACCAACGTGCTGGGCAGCCGCAAGTTCAAGCGGCTGATCGCGGAGGGCAAATTCGAGGAGGCGGCGGAAATCGGCCGCCTGCAGGTGCGGCGCGGCGCTCATATCCTGGACGTTTGTTTGCAGGATCCCGATCGCAACGAGGCGCAGGACGTCGCCCAATTCCTCGACCATCTGGTCAAAAAGATCAAAGTGCCGCTGATGATCGACTCGACCGACTATCGAGTGGTCGAGCAGGCGCTCAAGCGTATCCAGGGCAAAGCGATTATCAACTCCATCAATCTGGAGGACGGCGAGCATTCTGAACGGCTGCTGCGCGTGATCGAATTGAGCAAACAGTTCGGCGCCGCGCTGGTGGTCGGCTGTATCGACGAGGACAAGCAGCAAGCGCAGGCGATTACGCGCGAGCGCAAACTGCAAATCGCGCAGCGTTCCTATGATCTGTTGGTTCATCGGCACGGGATCGCGCCGGAGGACATTTTCTTCGACGCGCTGGTGTTCCCGGTGGGCACCGGCGACCGCAACTATATCGGGGCGGGGGTCGAGACGATCGAGGGCATCCGCGCGATCAAGGCGGCGCTGCCCCGCTGCAAAACAATCCTGGGGATTTCCAACGTCTCCTTCGGGCTGCCCGAAGCGGGGCGCGAAGTGCTCAACTCGGTCATGCTCTACCATTGCGTGCAGGCGGGATTGGACTGCGCGATCGTCAATTCCGAGAAGCTCGAACGTTATCCGTCCATCCCCGAGGAGGAGCGGCGGCTGGCCGAGGATCTGATCTGGTGGCGCGGCGATGACCCGATCGCGGCGTTCAGCGCGCATTTCCGCGCCCGCAAGGCCAAGGCGTCGGTCGAGCAGCGCGCGGCGCTGCCGCTGGACGAGCGGCTGGCGCTCTACATTCTGGAAGGCTCCAAGGACGGTCTCTTTCAGGACCTCGACGAAGCGCTGCGCGGGCGGCGGCCGCTGGAGATTATCAACGGTCCCCTGATGAAGGGGATGGACGAAGTGGGGCGGCTGTTCAACGCCAATCAGATGATCGTAGCCGAAGTGCTCCAGTCGGCCGAAGCGATGAAGGCGGCGGTCTCCTATCTCGAACCGCACATGGAGAAAAGCGAGAGCACGGGCAAAGGTACAATCGTGCTCGCCACGGTCAAGGGCGACGTCCACGATATCGGCAAGAACCTGGTCGATATCATCCTTAGCAACAACGGGTTTCGGGTGGTCAACCTCGGTATCAAGGTGCCGCCCGAGGAGTTGATCAAGGCCTATCGCGAATACCATCCCGATGCGATCGGGCTGTCAGGCCTGCTGGTCAAATCCGCGCAGATGATGGTGATTACCGCCCAGGATCTGAGCGCTGCGGAAATCGACTGCCCGCTGCTGGTCGGCGGCGCGGCGCTGTCGGCGCGCTTCACCCGGACCAAAATCGCACCGCAGTATGGCGGGTTGGTCGCATACGCCAACGACGCGATGAACGGACTGGACCTGGCCAACCAGATCATCGACCCCCAGCGGCGCGAAAAGCTGGCTTCGCAACTGGACGCCGAGACGGCCAGGATGCTGAAGGCGGTCGCGTCCAAGCCCGCGGCCGACGCCAAAATCGAAGATCGACCCGCGGTGCGCCAGGATGTCGAGATTCCGCGCCCGCCCGACCTGCGGCTCCATCTGATTAAGAATTACGACCTCGACCAAATCTTTGGGTATATCAACCCGGTAATGCTCTATACGCGCCACCTGGGATTGAAGAACGCGGAACAGGCAATGGCCGCCCGCGACCCCAAGGCGATCGAACTGCGCGAAAGAGTGAAAGCCGTCGAGGAAGTGATGCTCGCTGCTGACGACATCCGGGCTGACGCGGCTTACAAATTCTTTCCGGCCAACTCCGACGGACACCATCTGCTGATCTATGCGCCCGACGCCAAGCGGATAATCGAGGAGTTCACCTTCGGCCGTCAGGCCGATCCACCCGGATTGTGTCTGGCCGATTATGTGGCGCCGCGTTCATCGGGCCGCGTCGATTACGTGTGCATGATGGCGACTACGATCGGACCCGGCGTGCGTACGCTGGCCGAACGATGGAAAGGGCAGGGTGACTATCTGCGCTCGCACATCCTGCAGGTGCTGGCGCTGGAAAGCGCGGAGGCGTTTGCCGAGCTGCTCCATCAGAAGATCCGCGAGATGTGGGGATTCAAGGACCCCGATGGCATCAGCAAAAAGGACCTGTTCCATGCGCATTACCGGGGCAAACGCTTTTCCTTCGGCTATCCGGCCTGTCCGCGGCTTGAGGATCAGGTCCAGCTATTTCGCCTGCTGGATCTCGAAAACAATATCGGCATCCATTTGACCGAGGGCTTCATGATGGAGCCCGAAGGCTCGGTAACGGCGATCGTATTCCACCATCCGGAAGCGAAGTACTTCGCCCTGTCCTCAGCGGACATCGAACGCCTGGAACGCGAACTAACCCCCGGCGTCAAAGCGGTTAATGCGTGATACGGCGAAATCCACCATCTTCAACAAATCACCGACATGGGCGAGCGCCCGGGCCGGTGCCGCGGCGAAATTCGGCCGCCCAGCACGGCTGCTAAACTTTTGCCGCTTTGCTCCTGGCCCGAAGGCATCACGCCTTGGTGAATAGTTTCATCAATGACTCGAACGGCGCCGGTGGATGCTTCAGGGTTTCGAGGTTCTCCTGAACGTGCGCGATGCTTTTCATGCCGACCAGCGCAACGTTGACCCCGGGCGTGGAGCGCACGAACTGGATCGATCGTTGGGCGTCGGTGCGCATTGCGGTCATCGCGTCGGCCACCACCGGCGGCAGCCGCGCCGTGAGCCGCCCTTGCAGCAACGAGGCGCTGGCCCAAACGGCGATGCCGAGGGCGCGGGCGGCTTCCAGCAGCGATAACATCTGACCTTCGCCGCGAATCTTTTGATTCGGGGTGGTGAATGCCTCGGGCATTGCCAGGCTGTAGGGGAGCTGCACGACCTTGAAGTGATGCTTTTGGCCGGCAATGTCCGCCGCAAGATCGGCTATCTCCTGCAACGATAAGTAATCCGGGCTGTCCGGGTGCATCCGGAAACCGTTCCAGGTGGCGACGCCGTAAACGCCAATCGCGCCTTCAACGGCTTTAGCCTCCAGCAGTTCGAACACGAGCCGCAGCCGGCGTTTGAATTCCTCCCGTCCCACCGCGGCGGCCTGGGTTTCCGGGTTGTGCAGGAAATAGACGTCGACAGTTTCAAGGCCCAGATTGGCGCGGCTGCGGTCGAGCATCGCGCTGATATAGCGGGGCGTCATGCAATGGGAATTGTCCACCAGGTCGCCCGGTCCGATCAGCCCGGTGCGGACGAACTCCCGGTCGAAGTATGCGCGCGGATCAGCCGGCATTTCGCCGTCGAACGTGATGTAACCGCCCTTGCTCGATACGATCAGTTCGGGGCGCCTCACCTGTCCGGCTTCAATCAGGTCGGCAATCGCGGCTCCGATTGATCGTTCGCTGCGCTGGAACCGATAATTGACGGCATTGTCGATAACATTGATACCCCCCAAAACCGCGGCTTTGGCCGCCTGGCGGTACATCTCGTCGGTCGCCTCATCCATCTCGCCGAGATAGGTCCCCATTCCCAGCGACGAGGCGGCCAACTCGAACATCGAGCGGTAGTTGCCGGGCAGATCCGGAAATCTTGCCGCGTAGGATGCGGTTGCTGAAGACAGCGCTTTGCCCTTAATCATTATTATTCTCATTCCCTTGCGGCACTTAGCCGGACGCTCCGGTTACGCCGCGGTTGCGGACGGATCGTGGATTAACTGGATCACAACGCCGTCGGGATCCTTGATGTAAAAGGACCAGGTGCCGTCTCGATGCTGGCGCAGCGGCTTGACGATTTCGATCCCGCGCTGCCGCACCCAGTCAAAGCTCTCCTCCAGTTGCCTGAGTTCCCGTACAAAGAAGCCAATATGGTCCAACGCTCCGCCTGCGGCTGCCCCCGGCTGGGCTGCAGCCTCATGATGCAGCGCGAGGTTATCCGAGCCGGAACTCAGGTAAGCATTGTCCTGGTCGGGCTGCCAGACCACCCGCATGCCAAACACTTCCATGTAGAATCTTTTGGCGCGAGGCAGATCGGCAACACGCAGGGCCACATGGCGTAAACCTTCAGTTTTTATCACCTTTTCACTCCTGCATGACCTTTGAAGCTCACTGCGATGCAGTTGTCGAGTCTACATCAGTGGCCAGGCCGCGACACCCGCGCGTGGGGTCGGCGGGTGGCGGAAAAAGGGTACGTTGACAGACCTGCTCGGGGCGCACTAAATTAAAACGCTATCCCAAAATGGCGGGCGCGGGGCAAGAAGGCACCTTAGAGGTATAGAAAAGCGCAATGGTTCGCCGCGACAAAGCAAACTACGTCATCCAGTCCGTGGCGCATTCGCTCGACGTGCTGGAACAATTCTCCCGCGACGTTGATGAACTCGGCGTCACCGAATTGTCCAAACGCTTGAAGCTGCATAAGAACAACGTGTTTCGGCTGCTGGCGACGTTGGAAGCGCGCGGTTATATCGAACAGAACCGTTCGACGGAAAATTACCGCCTGGGAATTCGATGTCTAAACCTCGGCCGCAGCTATATCGACCATATGGGTCTGGTCCGGCAGGCGCGCCCGATCATGTCTGAACTGGCGCGCAAATGCCGTGAGAGCGCCTTTGTCGGCATAGTGCGCCGCGACGGCGTGGTGCCGCTGGAAGCAGCGGAGCCCGAAGACCGCGTGGTCAAGATAACTCCTCCGATCGGCGATTCATTGCCGCTTTATTGCACCGCGGTGGGTAAGGTTTACCTGGCCTTCGAAGCCGACGAGGAACTGAAATCGGCGCTGCCTGAGCAGATGCGCGCGCCCACCGGCAAGACCATCATCGATCGCGCGGCCCTGCTCGAACAACTGGGCGAGGTCGCCAAGGCGGGCTATGCCGTCGATCACGGCGAATATATGGAAGATGTGTGCTCGGTTGCCGTGCCGATTCGCGATTACACCCGCACTGTGGTCGGCTCGCTGGCCGTCGCCGGTCCGTCGTACCGGATTCCGGCAGAGCGGGTCGACAACGAGATTGCACCTATCATCCTCGAGGCCGGCCGGGCGTTGTCGCTGCGTCTGGGGTACAATGAATAGTCTGACGCCGGCTCATTCGCGGCGCCGTCCAGACCTGATTTGACTGAAACTTATACCGTTGTTAGTTTTCCCATCCGCCTGCCTCGATCCCTGTTTGTATGATGGGAGAGCAGCCAGGCGCCGTGCTTCACGCGGCGTAATCCAAGGAGCGATTCAGTGAAAATTCTGGTACCGTTCAAGCGTGTTCCCGATCCCGCTACGACCATCCGGATCCTGCCCGACGGATCGGGAATCGCCACCGATAACGTTAAGTGGGTGATTAACCCCTTCGACGAAATCGCGATCGAAGAAGCCTTGCGCATCAAGGAGCGCCTGAAGACCGGCGAGGTCGTGCTGATGACCATCGGCCAGAGCAACTGGCAGGAACAGCTTCGCACGGGGCTCGCGATGGGCGCCGATCGCGCCAAACTCATTGTGACCGACAAACCGCTGGACACGCTCACGATCGCCCGCGTGATCGCCAAAGTCGTCGCCGAAGAGCAGCCCAGGCTGGTGATTCTGGGCAAGCAGGCAATCGATGACGATTCGAACCAGGTCGGGCAGATGCTGGCCGAGATCCTCGGATGGCCGCAGGCGACCTTCGCCTCCAAGCTTGAAATTGAGGGCGACCGCTGCACCGTGGTCAGGGAAGTGGACGGCGGTCTGGAAACCGTCGCTTTCCCACTGCCCGCGGTGGTCACGACCGACCTGCGCCTTAACGAACCACGCTACGCGTCGCTGCCCGGAATCATGAAAGCGCGCAAAAAAGAGTTGAAGGAAATCCCGATCGAGTCCCTGGGCCTGGACCTCACCCCGAAACTGAGAGTGAAGGAACTCAAGGCGCCGCCCAAGCGGCAGGCGGGCCGCAAGGTCGGATCGGTCCAGGAGCTGGTCAAGCTCCTGCACGAAGAGGCTAAGCTTATCTGAACGGAATGCCGGGGGCGCGAACCACGGATCGCGAACCACTGCCTTATCAGGAAGACACCAAATGGGTGACGTTTTAGTTTTTGCCGAGCATCAGCACGAGCATTTTCCCAAATCCACGCTGGTCGCGATCAACGCCGGGCTTGAGATGGCGCGCAAGCGCGGCGCGCAATGCCTCGTCGCCGTGCTGGGAGAGAATGTCGAGTCATTGGCGCAGCAAGCAGCCAAATACGGCGCCGCCAAAGTGATTGCGCTGGAGCATCCCGCGCTCAAAAATTACCTCGCCGACGCGCACGCGCAGGCGCTCGCCAACCTGGTCAAGAGCATCGGCGCCGAGTACGTGATGGCTACGGCGACGGCGCGCGGCAAGGATCTGATGCCGCGGCTGGCGGCGCGGCTGGACGCGCCGATGGCTTCCGATATCATTACGATCAACGACGACGGCACCGTGATCCGGCCGATGTACGCCGGCAACGGGATGGCGCTGGTGGAGATGGACGGCCCGGTCAAGGTGATCACGGTGCGGGCCACCGCGTTCGACGCCGCGCCGGAAGCCTCCAGCCCCTCACCGGTGGAAAAACAGCCCGCGACCTTGGATCAGGCCTCGCTCAAGATGGAGTTCGTCAACTTCAATGAAATCAAGAGCGACCGCCCCCAACTGACCGAAGCCCATATCGTGGTTTCAGGCGGCCGCGGTCTGAAATCGGGCGAGAACTTCAAGACCGTCCTCGAGCCACTGGTCGATGCGGTGGGTGCCGCGATGGGCGCCAGCCGCGCCGCGGTGGACGCCGGCTTCGTCCCCAACGATCTGCAGGTCGGCCAGACCGGCAAGGTTGTCGCGCCCGACCTTTATATAGCAGTCGGGATCTCCGGCGCGATCCAGCACCTTGCAGGAATGAAGGATTCCAAAGTGATCGTGGCCATCAACAAAGACGAAGAGGCCCCGATCTTCAGCGTCGCCGACTACGGTCTGGTAGCCGACCTGTTCAAAGCGGTCCCGGAAATGGCCGAAGAGGTCCGCAAACTGAAGCAGTCGTAGTTCAATCTCAACAAGGCTGCAATCTGCCGTCCTGACAGGCGCGCTAACCGGCGAATCTGTCCGCAGCGGTCCGCTGCGATTGTACCGCCGGCCATCGACGGCTCCGGCTGACGTACGTCTGTCGGGGGGCAGGCGGTGGTCCCGTCTGCGAAGAAAGCCTTTTCAGGACTCTGCATCGCGGCCGCGGGTGACTTGGTCGACGATCTCCATCACATCGAGGGTGTTGACCTTCTCCTCCAGGTCCTTAGCCTTGATGCCGTCGGAGAGCATCGTCATACAGAAAGGGCAGGAGACGGCGATCACCTCAGGATTGGTCTGAAGCGCCTGCTCGGTGCGGAGCAGATTCACCCGTTTGTCGGGGTCCTCCTCTATCCACATCCGCCCTCCGCCGGCACCGCAGCACATGCCGAATTTATGGTGGCGTTCCATCTCGTGAACCTGGGCCCCCGCGCGGCTGAGCACATCCCGTGGTTCGTCAAAAACGTCGTTGTAACGGCCGTAATAGCAAGAGTCGTGATATACGGTGCGCCTGGCGAATTCCGCGGAGATCTTCAGACGCCCCGAAGCGATCAATTGCCGGACGAGGTCGGCGGCATGAATGACCTCGTATGAGCCGCCAAATTGCGGAAACTCGTTCTTGATCGTGTTGAAGCAATGGGGGCAGTTTACGATGATTTTGCGAACCTGGTTTTGGTTCAGGGTTTCGATCAGCATTTGGGCCATCGACTGGTAGAGGTACTCGTTTCCGAGCCGACGAGCGGTTTCGCCGTTGCAAAGTTCCTCGCGCCCCAGGCAGGCAAAGTCCACGCCTGCTTTCTGCAGCACACGGACGAAGGCCTGCGTCGTCCTTTTGTTCCGATCATCGAAGGACCCCGCGCAGCCGACGTAGTACAGAAACTCGGCGTTGGGCTTGTCGGCCAGGGTCGGAACGTTCAGGCCTTCGGCCCACTCAAACCGCTGTGCTGAATCGATTCCCCACGGATTGGATTGGGTCTCCATGTTCTTAAAAGTGCGGGTAAGCTCCTTGGGGAAACGGGCCTCCTCCTGCACCAGGTGACGGCGCATGTCGACGATTTTGTCGACGTACTCGATCAACACCGGGCAGGCCTCCTCACAGGCCCGGCAGGTGACGCAAGCCCACAGGGTCTCGTCGTGGATGACGGGACCGACAATGTTTTCTCCGACCTCGGCCGCTTCCGCGCCATCTCCGCCGGTGTGGCTCCTCTTTTCAATCATCTCGTTCTGATGCTGGTAGAGGTAGTCCCGCAGATCGAGCAGCAACTGCCGTGGAGCCAGAGGCTTTTTGGTTGCCGTGGCGGGGCAATTGGAGGAGCAGCGGCCACATTCCGTGCAGCTGTACATGTCGAGCACTTGCTTCCACGTGAACTGATCGATGTGCGAGGTGCCGAAGTGAGTCGCATTTTCGAGATCCTGCTTCGAGAGCTGCCCCTTGGGCTCGAGTTTCAAGAAAAAGACGTTCGGAATCGAGGTGATGATGTGGAAGTGTTTGGAGCGCGGCAGTAGGTTCAAAAAGAAAAGAACCACGAGATTGTGCACCCACCAGGCTACTTCGCTCGCGTGCAGGGCGAAGCTCGTGCCCAGAGCCTTCGCCAGGCTGGCGCCCACCAGGGCTGAGATCGGCTGCCATCGCGCCTCCGCAACGATCTGCATGTTGTTGGGGTGCGAAGCGATTCGTCCGCCATCATACACGAGCCCTCCCAGCATGATCGTCGCGATGAAACCCAGGATCACATAAGCTTCCCAGTGGGATTGACCGCGCAGGCGCTGCTCGGGCGGAAGATAGCCGTAAAGCCGGGGAGCGTGCACGACCAGCCATCGCACGAATGCCACCCCGATCCAGAACAGGACGGTTACCTCCATGATGTCGCGGAGCAAAAAATAGGGGCCTCCCAGCAGATTCAGGCTGAAGCCGGGAACGACGAAGGAGGGGGAGTAGGCGCGGCCGAACAAAGTTAGGATTTGGATGAACAGGATGACAAAGCCCCAAAAGATGAAAAAGTGCATCCACCCCGCGTACCGCTCGGCTCCCGGATTTGGACGGACGAATTTCTTCTGGCCAAAGGCGTAGACAAGCACGGCGCGAACTCGTTCGGGAATGCGATCGAAACGGGCCGCGGGAGCGGCGCTCAACAGCAGGCGAAAGCGGAGCCAGAGCTGGTAGAGAAAAACGCCCAGGGCAGCCACAAGGCAAAGTGTGAAGACAATCGCGGTTATCATAGGCTTTCCATCATGCCTTTTTTGCTGCGCCATTCAAGCGACCTGCAGCGCTGCGGCCCACGCTCGTGATGCGGTCACCAGCAGCAAAGCGCTGCGATCGGCCAGTGCAGAACCTGGAGACGCTCAACCGCTGCAAGCCCGCACCGGATCCTGGCGCAATGCCCCCGATTGCTATCACAATCTGAATGCCCAGACTTCGGCGCGTGTGCTCTTTTACGCCGCTTGACGACGGATGCCTGGCCGGCGCAGCGTACAGGCAATCTATCCCGTCAAGGAGCGCGGATCATGCCGTCGAGTTGGGAAATCGATATCGAGGAAGTCGAATACCTGCGTCATGGCGAGCGGGCGTTGATGGCGCGAATGTTCAAGCCGCGCGGCAACGGGCCGTTCCCGGCGATCGTCGAGGTCCACGGCGGTGCCTGGAATCTGATGGATCGCACCGCCGACGATCCGGTGAACATCCCGCTGGCAAAAAGCGGTGTGGTCGTGGCGGCGCTCGATTTCCGCATGCCACCGATTGCCTCTTATCCCGCGTCAATGGCCGATATCAACTATGGAATTCGCTGGGTCAAGGCGCACGCCGCCGGGTTTTCCAGCCGTGCCGACGCCGTTGGTCTGATGGGCAGTTCCAGCGGCGGCCACCAAGCTATGCTCGCCGGGATGCGCCCGCGCGACCCGCGCTACACCGCGCTGTCGCTGCCCGCCGGGTCCCCAGCCGTTGATGCGAGCGTTGGTTGCGTCGTGATGCTGTGGCCGGTCATCGATCCGCTGGGCCGTTATCGCTTCGTGCGCAAGCTCAAGGATGCGGGCAAGCCTTATCCCGACTTCGTTGACCTGCTGGTGAAAATGCACGACCGCTACTGGCGCGACGAGGAAACGATGGCCGAAGGCAACCCCGCGCTCGCGCTGCAACGGGGCGAGCGCGTCGACCTGCCGCCCGCCCTGTGCGTGCAGGGCACCAGCGACGTCGTCCATCCCCGCGTCGACCTCGACCTGTTCGTCGAAAACTACCGCAAGGCAGGCGGCCGCTTGGATCTGGCAATGTTCGAAGGCGAAGCCGAAGCCTTCATCATCCGCAGGCCCGGTTCGGAGGCCGCGACTCGGGCGATTGGAAGGATCGTGGAATTCGTGCATCAGACATTAGAAAAGGAGTGAGGCGGCAGGTAAAGAGAATCGGACCAAAGCGTCGGTCGGATTTTTTCTGTCTTTTCCCTGCCCGCTCTCGCCCCTCACTCTTTTTCCCTCCCTCGTTCCTGATTCCTCGCCTTCGGCAAGCCATGGACAAATTGCGCAAAAAGCTCATAATCCGTCTATGCCGATCCATTAGCGACGGCCACGTTGAGATTGGAGCAAAATCCAGCCGCAGGGGAGAACCACGATGGCAGCCAGTCCGCAAACATCGAGCGACGAGAGAGCGTTCCGGCAGGCGATTTCAGATATCAAGGTGATTGACAGCGACACTCATCTGAGCGAGCCGTATGACCTTTGGACCTCGAGGGCGCCCAAGCAATGGAAGGAGCGGGTGCCGCAGGTCAAGGAGATCGACGGCAAGCGCATGTGGGTGATCGACGGCAACACCAAGATGGGTTACGCGACCCCGGCCAGCGTTATCCGCAAAGACGGGTCCAAGATTCGCGGCTGGGGTTTTATGCAATGCAAGATCGAGGATGTGCATCCCGGTTCCTCCAATATCAAGGAGCGGCTGCGCTACATGGACGAGTCGGGGATCTGGGCGCAGATCATATACCCGAATTTCCTCGGCTTCGGCGGCCAGCGCGCCTCGCAACTGCCGGAGGATATCCGCCTGATTTCGTTCCAGATCTACAACGACGCGATGGCGGAGATACAGCAGGAATCGGGAAACCGGATTTTTCCGATGGCGATGATGCCGTGGTGGAACATCGAGTTGTCAGCGCAGGAGGCGGTTCGATGCCACAAGATGGGGCTGCGCGGCGTAAACATGAATAACCATCCGCAAAGCCACGGACTGCCCGATTTGGGCCATCGCGATTGGGATCGCCTGTGGGAGGTGTGCAGCGACCTGAATTTGCCGGTCAACTTCCATATCGGGGCCAGCGACGAGTCGGCGAGTTGGTTTACCGACCTGCCGTGGCCCTCACATACCCCCGACCAGAAACTCGCGCTGGGTTCGGCAATGCTGTTCGTCAACAACGCCAGCGTGCTCGCCAACCTGATTTTTTCCGGCGTGATGGAGCGCTTTCCCAAGCTGAAGTTCGCGTCGGTCGAAAGTGGCGTTGGATGGATCCCCTTCGTACTCGAAGCGCTGGATTACCAGCTTGAAGAGGAAGTTCCAGGCGCGTCGGAGATTCTGAGCATGAAGCCCTCGGATTATTTCCGGCGCCAGATCTATGCCTGCTTCTGGTTTGAGCGCAAAGGCTTGCCGGCAGCGCTGGCGGCGCTGGGTCCCGACAACCTGATGTTCGAGTCCGACTTCCCGCATCCGACCTGTCTCTATCCCGCTCCCCTGAGCTACCCCGCGCAGGGTCTGGCGGGCATCGACCATGAGACCTTGCGCAAGCTGATGTGTACCAACGCCGCGAAGGTTTATTCGATCCCGGTCTGATTAATGGCGTGGGAGCCTTCCCCGCCTGTACCATCGCCCCCTGAATGAGTACTCGACACCATTCAGGGGGCGGATTTAGAACTTGGATCACAACCCGCCTCAGGAGTAGGATTTGCCTGCCTGCTTCGATACAGTTTTGGGGGTGTGATGCAATCGCTGACGCGAACCGTCTCGGGCCCTTTTTTTGAAGACCTTGAAATCGGGCCTTTTCCCGCCAGCGCGCCGGCGCAGACGCTTACCGACGGACTCGCGGCGCTCCATCGATCGATTGTCGGCTGCCGCTCGCATCTGGCGCTTGACGCGGAGCTGAGCCGGCGAGTCACCGGTGGCGTGCTGGCCAGTCCCGGACTGGTCTGGGATGTCGCGATCGGGCAGTCCACGCTGATCACCCATCGCGTGGTGGCCAATCTTTTTTACCGCCAGTTCATGTTCCTGCGTCTGCCTTGTATCGGCGACACGCTTTACACGACAACCGAAATCGTTGCGCTCAGGCAAAACCGTGCCCGCGAGGGGCGGGCGGCGACCGGATTGGCTGTAATCAGGATTAAGACCCGCGATCAGTTGGACCGCCCGGTGCTTGATTTCAAGCGCTGCGCGATGGTTCCGCTGCGCGACCCCAGGGGCGTCACCTCGCGTAATGACAACCTTGATGCCATCCCTTCCGAACTGGACATGAAGGTGATCCGAAAGGCGATCGCGGGATGGCGACTGGACGAATTTCGCGCCGCGGTTTCAGGCCAGCATTTCGACGGTCTTGAGCCGGGTATGGTCTGGGATATCGCCGGCGGCGATCTGGTCTCCTCCGCGCCCGAACTGGCGCGGATGACCCTGAACATCGCGATCGTGCATCACGATGCCAAAGCCGGCGCCGGCGGCCGCCTGGTTTATGGCGGCCACACGATCGGAATTGCCGCCCTCCAGGCCTCGCGCGCGTTGCCCAATTTGCTCGCGATCCTGGCCTGGCATTCGTGCGATCATCTGGCGCCCGTGCGTGAGGGCGACACCTTGCGCAGCACGCTCGAACTCGAGGCCTGCGAACCGCTGGAAGGGGGCGGCGGCCTGGTCCATCTGCGTTCGCGCGTCCGCGCCGATCGCGAGGCCGGCGATCAGGAAGTTTTAGATTGGCGCTTTGTCGGAGTGATGGCCTGATGGGAATCCTGTCTGGAATGCGCGTTGTCGAAGGTTCCGCGTTCGTCGCCGCGCCGCTGTGCGGGATGACGCTGGCGCAAATGGGCGCCGACGTGATCCGTTTTGACCAGATTGGCGGCGGCCTGGATTACCGCCGCTGGCCGCTGGCCGCCGACGGTCAGAGCCTGTTTTGGGCCGGAATGAACAAGGGCAAGCGTTCGATTCAGATCGATTTGCAGTCGCCGGAGGGACGCGAGCTTGCGTCCGCCCTGATTACGGCGCCGGGCGAACAGGGCGGATTGTTCATTACCAATTTCCCTGCCCGCGGATGGCTCAGCTACGAGGCGCTGGCCAGGCGGCGCCAGGACTTGGTGATGGTCGCGCTTACCGGCAATCCCGACGGCACCAGCGAGGTCGATTACACGGTTAATCCCGCGACCGGATTTCCCTGGGCGACCGGCCCGCGCAACATGTCCGAACCGCTCAACAGCGTGCTGCCAGCGTGGGATATCGCGCTGGGCTCGCTGGCGGCGGTTGGGATGCTGGCTGCAGAGCGCCATCGAAGGCTGACCGGCAAAGGACAACAGGTCCGCCTGTCGCTGTCGGATGTGGCGTTCGCCAATGTCGGCAATCTCGGCCGTATCGCGGAAGCCCAGCTCGGCGGGCGCGACCAGCCCAAGGATGGGAACTACCTGTACGGAGCGTTCGGTCACGATTTTGAAACCCGGGAAGGCCGCCGGGTGATGGTGGTCGCGCTGACTGCGCGGCAGTGGATCGCGCTCAGGGAAGCCACCGGCATTGGCGAGGCCTGCGACAGCATCGAACGCGCCACCGGCTATGATCTCAACACCGAGAGCGGCCGGTTTCAGGGGCGCGACCTGATCGCGGCGCTGCTGCGTCCGTGGTTCGCGTCGCGCGATTTGGCCGAGATCCGCCGCACCTTCGAAGGTACCAACGTGTCGTGGGGCCCTTATCAGACCTTCCGCCAACTGGTCAACGAGGATCCGCGCTGCTCGACCCGCAACCCGATGTTCGCGGAGGTCGAACAGCCCGGAATCGGCACCTACCTCATGCCCGGGTCTCCGCTGGATTTCAGTGGCGTGCCGCGTGAACCGGTAGTGCGCGCGCCGATGCTGGGAGAGCATACGGACGAGATCCTGAGCGAGGTGTTGGGAATCAGTTCGGCGGAGATCGCGCGCCTGCACCAGCGTGGCGTGGTCGCGGGTTGCGTGAACAAGGCCGAGCGGCCCTGTCGATCGTGATTTGACCGTCTGCAAAGCCCTTGGGCTGTGGGCTATGAAGAACTGGCTCACAATCTTAAGTATCGTTTGGCTGATGGGCACCGCGGGAGTTTTGCTAATCGGCCGTCAGCAGGTCATGTTCAACGCGGAAGCCAATTCCGCATTCACCAATCCCACCCCGATGCCGAATTTGCCGTAGCTTGGAACTTGCCGTTCCTGGCGGCTGGTGGTAGGTTCGCCGCAGTTATAAAACCAGGCGCGCAAGTCGCATTGACCCAGGCCTTTGGGCGGCGATTTGAAGATTTCAGGGCAGCTTGTTGCAGTTCATATATGCAATCAGTTTGGGATCGAACGACCGCCGTGGGTCCGTGATGCATAATCAGCCGTCGAGCGGCCAGTTCGGCCGCAGAGGAGGGCAAAATGGGTTTACGAAAACTGCTGTTCGTCTGCTTCCTCGGCTCACTCCTGCTGGGATCATCCGCCTGGGCCGCCGATGACACGATCCCGGTCGGAACCAGAATCACTCCTGAGAACTGGCAAAAATACAAGGACTACATGCCGCAGGGACTGCAAATAATTCTCAGCGGCAGGACCATGTGGAGGCTGCCGGCTGACGCGGTGATGGAGGTGGGACCGCTTATCGACTATCCGCTTCCCAAGTCATGGTACGAGGCAACCGAGAAATACAAAGGTCAAACCAGACTGGTGAAGCTGCCGACCGGCGGATATACGCTGGAAGGATACCAGGCCGGCACTCCGTTTCCTGATTACTCGGGCCCGGATGAAGCATACAAGATACTATATAATTTATATTATCATTACAGCGGGTCAATTAATCATTACGAAAGCAAAGGTTTCGAGATCGATCGCTATCTTAGCCAATATACAAATGACTCCTACCAGGTTTTCCTGCAGTTCACGCATATGACGGATCCCGGATTTCCGGGATACGCCCGGGAGATGCCAGGGTACTTCTCCAGCTACTACGACGAACTCATGGAACCCGAGCAGTCCAAGTACACCAGTCCGCTTGAGTTGGTGTTCGACGATCCGCAGAAAATCCCCGAGTTCTACGTTTTTCTGCCTTCGCTGCGCCGCGCGCTGCGGTTGTCCAGCAGCGCCCGATGCGCGCCTTACGCGGGCGAGGATTATGTGGGAGACGATATCTACGCCGGGATACCCCTGCCGGTGGGATGGTTCCAGGCCAAATACCTGGGCCGGAAAAAGATGTTGATGTTTCGGCCGACGCCGTCAAACCCCGCGCAATTCGACCTGCGCAACTGGTACTACCCGCCCCTCTTCTTCCCCAAACCGGCGGTCGGAAAATGGCAGGTGTTCGACGCCGAGATCATCGAACTGAGCCGCGTGCCCAGTCTGGCGTCAGGCTATTGCTACGCCAATCGAATAATCTATGCCGACCCGCGCACGTGGAACGCGATGTGGATCGATCTGTACGACCAGAACAACAAATTCTGGAAGCTCATGGCCTGGCTGGAGTCAGCGGAACCAGTGCCGGGCGGCGGCTTTATCCCCAACATCCGCGGCATCAACTGGATGATCGATTTTCAAAACAATCATGCCAGTTTCGCATATGTGGGCAAGGATGTCTTCGAGGTTAACCAGCAGGTCCCCAAACAATATTGGGATGTAACCCGCTATGGTTCTCCAGCCGGACTTCAGAAGATCATGCAGTGAGGGGTCTATAGGCGGGAAAACAGCGAACCCGCGCCGAAAGTCGCTGCTGCGGCAGCAGCGCCGGTCACCACGCTTTCCAGGCCGCTGCGCCACCACGATCGGGTCGTGATCAGGGTCTTGGCGGCCCCGACCACGAACAGCGCGAACAGCGTGGCGATTGCCGACAGAATCACCCCATGAGCCGGCTCGACGAACAGATACGGGATTACCGGCACCGCGGCGCCGCACAGGTATGAAATGCCCACCGTCGTGCCTGAGCGCAGAGGCGATTCGAACTCGCCGCTGAAGCCCAGTTCCTCGCGCATCATCACGTCGCTCCATCGTTTGGGGTCCGCCGTGATATGCTCGACGATCTGGTCGAGCAGCTTTCCAGTGAAACCCTTGGCGCGGTAGATGTTGCGGATTTCGTCGCGCTCGCGATCGGGCCATTTGCGCATCTCAAGGTGCTCGCGTTCGATCTCGCTGTGATAAAACTCGATCTGGGAACGAGCTGAAATAAACGCCGCCAGGCCCATCGATACCGCGCCGCCCAGCATTTCGGAAAGCCCCGCCATGATCACGATCCTGCGCGCGGTGAAAGCGCCGCTTACCCCCGAGGTGACCGCCAGCGACGCGACCAGTCCGTCGTTCAGTCCGAGCATCAGGTCGCGAATCTGCTCGCCTCCGGCGGCATGCACCTGCTCGGTATGATGGTCGTATTCCCGCCTGCGAATCGAAATGGCCATAAGATCCAGTTTATCTGATTTGTGAAACCTGAGGTGATCCCGGTTTGCGATTCGAACTAAACGGTCCGGTCCAAACCGCCTGAGCATCGCGCTTGAGGCGCCGATGCGCGAATTGACGCTCCTTGCGCTCTCGTTCGGCCATCAGGCGGGCGGCCAGTTTCCTCACCGCGTCGCGGTCCCATCCCGGACCGAGATAGGTAAGCAGAAAACGCAGGCGCTCGCTGCGACTCATGAAGCGGCCCACACTGCGGTCGAGCTGAACAAGGTTGCGCCTGCGCCGCCTCCACGACACATGTACCAGTTGGCGAAAGCCGTCCAGATCGACGAAATGGATTCTCACCCCATCATCGGCGCGCTCGAGCATCAGGTTGGTTTCCTGCAAATCCGAGGTGAACAAGCCTGAGTCATGGAGCCGCCGGACGCATCGCGCAACCGCCGTCAGAGCCTCCCGTCGCCTGATTTTTTCCACCTCCGCTGGAGCGTGCCCGCGCTCGATAAAGCGGCTGAGGACCTTGGCTGAAGTCAGCGCGCGGCTGAAGATCCAGCTCGACCTGATCGCTCCAAACGCAGTTTGCTCCGACGCGGCAAGCGGCAGCGGAACCAGGAATCCTGCGGCGTCAAGCAATTGAGCGGCGCGCAGGGAGCGCCTCGCCGAAGATCCACGCAACCGCTCCAGCATCCCTTCGAACCAGGAGCCGGGTACAAGACGCTTTACGAAGATAGTGCCGTGCGGCGACTGGATAAATCCGGCGCGATTTCTTGAAATGTTTTTTACTTCGTGAAACCCGCTGCCCGCGATAACCTGGTCGGGGTGCTCGACCAACTCAAGCCATTGCGGCCCGTGCGCGTAAAGAACCTGGGAACCCATGACAAGTCAAGGCTAGCGGATTGGACATTTTTATGCATCAGCCATCACTTCCCGCGCCGTTCTCGTGGTTGCCCCTGGTTAGTCGGCCATAGTAGGTTTGCCTGATACTGAGTTACGATATCAGGCGCTTTGTGCGTATTCTAATCATATGCGAAGCCTTCCGCTCGCTGGGCGGTGTCCAGGAAGTGGTGGACAATCTGGCCGCCGAACTGGAATTGGCGGGCCATCAGGTAGCCGTCTATTCAACGCCTTCTGTGAGTGGCATGGAGCGGACGACCAGGTTCCGCGGCGAATTGCGCTGTCTCGGAATTCCAAGCCGTCGGCCCGTTACGCTGCGCCATCTCGAACGTTTGTGGCCGGTGCGTTTTTCGTCCGAGGCCAGAAGGCTGATGGGCGAAATTATCGCCTGGCGACCCCAAATTGTCAGTTCACATTGCTGGTCCTGGGACCGATTTCCCACCGTGGCCGACGTCTGTCAGCAAGCGGGCGTTGCCATGGTCCAAAGCCTTTATGATTCATGGGGCCGGGGAAAAATGGACACCGGGGCGCTGCACTCGCTGCGGGGCGCGGCGGCTCTGACAGCGCTGTCCGAAGCCACCCGGGGATTTTTTGCGAATCTGCTCCCGGCGGCGCGCGAAGCGCGGGTTATAACCGGCGGCGTCGATCCGGACGCTCCGCACTCTGCCGGCCCGCGCGTGCATCCACGGGACTACGTTTTTTGCGCCGCCCGTTTGGACCTACGTCACAAGGCGCTGGACGCTTTAATCGAAGCCTTTGCCGATATTGCCGGCCAGCATCCTGAAGTCGACCTGTTAATCAGCGGCGATGGCCGCGATCGGGCGACGCTTGAAGCAATTGCGGCGTCGGCGGGAATCGGCGATCGGGTGAAATTGGTTGGAATCGTCGCGAGGCCCGAGTTGTGGAGCCTGTACAAGCATGCGCTGTTCTTTGCGATGCCGAGCCGGATGCCGGAAGGGCTGGGCCTGGTCTTTCTCGAAGCGATGGCATGTGGGACCCCGGTAATCGCGACGCGCAGCGGCGGCACGCCTGAGATTATTGATCACGGTGAGAGCGGGCTGCTGCTCGAATCCAACACTGCCGATCAACTGGCGTGGGCGATGCGCTGGATGCTGAATTCGCCCGCGGAGCGCGAACAGATGGGCAAACGCGCGCGTCAGAAGGTTGCATCGCGGTTCTCCTGGCGGCAATTTGCGCATCAATACATTGAGGTTTTTTCATCATGCCTCGGAGCGAATACCTTTGAGTTCGACCCCGCCGAGCAACGCTGAGCCATTGGCGCGGGCCGCCTGCAAAATCTGTGGCGGCCCCTGCGCCGAAATCATGCGGCGCAATGGCTTTGCGATCGTGCAGTGCGCCCAATGCGGATTCATGTTCGCACCGGTTGCGCCCGGTTACGACGCCGCCGCGATCTATAAGGAAGACGTTTACTTCACCAGCGGCGGCGAATGCGGAATCGCGGACTATGACGCGCTGTGGCGTCGCCGCCTTGTGCACTTCTATGTGCCAAGGCTCGACCGCGTCCGCGCTTTCCAACAGCCCAAACGGCTGCTGGACATCGGATGCGCCTCCGGGTACCTGATGCGCGCGGCGCAGCAGCGCGGATGGCAAGTGGCGGGCGTGGAACTGTCGCCCGAGATGCGCCGGCGCGCCGCCGCTATCACCGGCAGTCGCGTTTACGAATCTATCGACGCGGCGCTGGGCAGCGGCGAGCGCTTTGAATGCGTCACCATGTTCGAAGTGATTGAGCATCTGAGCGATCCCGTCGATACAATGGCTCAGGTTGCAAGCTTGCTGGTTCCCAATGGAACGCTTGCGCTGAGCACCCCGAATTGCGAATGCCCGCATGCGGCGGCAGGCGAGCCGATCAATGTATGGTTCGATCCGCCGGAGCACATTTCCTACTTCGGTCCGGGCACAATCCGCGATTGCCTTGGCCGCAGCGGCCTGGAAGTCCTCGCGATCGAGGGGCTTGAGCATTACTGCCGCGCAATGGCCGGCGATCTGACCTTTCCACCATGGGTTACCGCCGTCCTGGCGCCGTTTCGCCGCGGCAAACGACTCAAACCGGGCGGGCTGCTGGGCAGGATTCTGGAGCGCGCATACCATGGCCGGATGGATCTCTACCGGCGCACCAGCTCCGCCGATCTGCCACGCACTGACGTGCTGGAAGTTTACGCGCGCAAGCTCTGAAATTTATCCTTCCAACGCCCAGCCCGAGCAGGCCCACTGCTTGGGCACGTGGCGGCTCCATCCGCTGGTCACGGCGTGCGGCAAATCTTCGATATGAAAAAAGAAGTTCTCGAACTCGACGCCGTCGAGGTTGGGTAGCGGACCGCTGTTTTTGAGCGATGGCCTGATGCGCCAGGCGCGATAACCGAATTGCGACAGGAATGCCCACAGCGCCTCGGGGCTGCTGCCCAACGCCGCCAGCGATGGCCGATGGACTTCCATCATGAGCGTGGGATGCCAGTCGGCCAGCATCTTGCGCGCGCCTTCCAGCGCAAATGGCTCCGCCCCCTGGATGTCCATCTTGATCACGTCCACGCGCGGCAGTGCGCGCCTGCTGACGTAGGAGTCGAGCCGGATCGCCTCGGCCCGCACTGCCGCGCTCTGGCTTTCGGATGTTCCGATGGTCCAGCTGCCGGCGTTGTATATTCGATCCGGCGGCAGCCCCAAAGTGACGGTGGACTCCTCGTGCCACAGCGCCAGCTGGTTGACGCTCACGTTGGTGAGCCGATTGACGCTGACGTGGCGCCGCAGGCTTGCGCAAATCGACGGTACCGGTTCGAAGCTGTGAACGCTGCCCGAGCGCCCGACCGCGGTCGCGGCCAGCAGCGTGTATTGCCCGATATTGGCGCCGGCGTCGATCACCGTCATCCCGCGGCGCAGCAGGCGCGTGAACAGGTAGGATTCGACCGGCTCGAACGCGCCCATGAAATAGACCTGGCGCTGCACGAATTCATGCAGATCGCAGCTCACGCGGCATCCGTTGGGCAACGTCGTCTCCAGCGGACCCGTGGCCAGGCGCGGGCCCCATCGCTCGATCAGGCGGAACAGCCGGGAGGCTTTTCTGCCGGTGCGCGCCCATCGGCGGATCAGCGTGCGCGCGGCAGCCTGGATCGGGGCGGGAAGGGGCCTGGAAATGTGACTGTTTGAAATGTTTGGAGTTTTACTCAGATTAGCAAAATTATTGGCCAAAAAAACCAACAGTTCACTTCATCGCCAGTGGATTGAGCGGGCTGCCTACCGCGCCGCGGAAGCGCAGTGGTGGGGCGACGAAGAAACAGGTGTAGCGTCCGTCCTCTTTGCAGTCCGCGGCCAGCGCCTCGAAATCGAATATCTCGCCCAAGGTCAGCCCGACGTCGCGGATCGCAATCGCGTGAAATACGTTTTCCTCGTCATAGCCTGACGGTACGCATTCGACATTGACGTTATCCACCGCCACGCACGCTATCTCCTTGTCGTAAATCCATTCGATGGTCTTCAGATGGAGACCCGGCTGATGGTTGAAATAGCCGCGCCGCTCGTTGGGATGCTTGTACCAATGGGGCACCCATCCGGTGCGGACCAGCAGCGCGTCGCCGCTGCGGACCTCCGCCTTCTCCATCGCCAGACAGCCTTCAAGGTCCGCCACCGTGATCGGATACTCAGGGTCCAGATGCCCTTTAGTCTCGGCGCCTTTGTATCGCACCATATCGACCAGCACGCCGCGCGTGGTCAGACTTTCCCCCAGCCTGAAGATCGAGTTTTTGGTGGCGCCGCGCTCGGTCGTGATTGCAGTGTAAGGCACGCCGTTGTAATAGGAACCACCGTAGCCGACGTGGGAAAGGGCGTCCCATTGGGTCGAGCCCTGAAGCGGCATTACGATCACGTCGTCGCTGACTACCGAATCCGTTTTGAGCCCGACATCGCGCCCACGCACGTTCATCAACGACATCATGCGCACGCATGGCTGGCGTCCCGGAAACAACGGTCCGCTGCGATCGATCGGGATCGCGCAGGTGATGATCTTTCCGCGCCGGACTTCCTTTGCCGCGGCGGCGACGACCTCGGGCGTGATAAAGTTGGCGGTGCCGAGTTGATCGTCGTTACCCCATCGGCCCCAGTTCGAAAGCGGCCGGATTCCCAATCTTTCAGCCAGGGACATGCTCTAAACTCCTGTCAAGGCGCCATTTTTTTCAATCAGCCGTTGAAACTGCGCGTCAACCGGCGCCATTCCTGATCGTCGCGGCCGGGCTGATATGGAAAATAGAAATAGACCCGGTCCAGCAGCCCATCGTAAGTCGCTTTTACCTTCGCGGCGATATTGTCGAACGTGCCGCTGATCGCAAAGGTGTCGAGCATCTCGTCCGTGATTTCATTGGGCATGCCTTTCCAGTCGCCCTTGGCGGTCTTCTCGTTGAGGCGCATCGTCACGTCACCCCATCCATGGAGGTCGAAGACGGGTTTGTAGGTGCGCGTGGAGCCGTAAAAGGCGATTTGACGGCGGACCGCTTCACGCGCATTATGCAGTTCCTCGTCGTTGCGGCCCACCACCACGAAGGCGCCGGTCGCAATCGCGATATCGGAGCGTTGCCGGCCGGCTTTTTTGAGTCCGGCCTCGACGTTGGGCATCACGTTCTCGCGCAGGAATTTGGCGGTATGAAACGGATGGACGTGGAAGCCCTCGCACAATTCGCCGGCCAGTTGGCACATGCGCGCGTTCAGCCCCGAAGTATAGATCGGGATATTGCCGAACTCGTGATGGGGCGGAGTGAAAGCCGGCGTCATCAGCGAGAAGTTGTAATACTTGCCCTGATAGGACAGCTTGCGGCCGCCCTCCGACCAGCATTTGAAAATTGCCCGCAGCGATTCGATATACTCACGCATCCGCGCCACCGGCGGCAGCCACGGCGTGCTGAAGCGGCGCTCGATATGCCCCTTGACCTGCGTGCCCAGTCCCAGGATGAAACGGCCACGGGAGGCGCGCGCCAAATCCCACGACATGTACGCCAGCACCATCGGCGAACGCGGAAAAGCCAGCACCACCGCAGTTCCCAGTTTGATTCGTTCGGTATTTACGGCGGCGACGGCGAGCGGCAGCAGCGCGTCGGTGCCGGATTCGGCGCTCCACAGCGCGTCGAAACCGGCGTCTTCAGCGGCCCGGGCCACTCCCGCCACCTCATGCATCTCGTTCCAGCGCAGTGCTGTATCCAGTTTCATGATTCACCTGCTATCGCGCGGGCATCGTAACAAAACTGGCGCGAGCAGGAAAACCGCGCCTGCGCGGCTGCCCAATTCAGCCGCCCGGATTATAGCCGTGAATCGGTGGGCTTCAGAAGTCGGACCACAATCCACGACGGCAGCGGCGATCACGCCGGAGAAAACCGCTGCCGATTATCGGCGCTATCAATGGCTGGTGCCTGCGCGTCTTCGATCCGGGTCATTGCGTCAAAGTCAGTTGATAGGTTATCAAGTCTGCGGAAGCGGATCGCAGGAATCTGAATATCTGGCGGCAAAAGACGCAGCCAGACGCCAGGGACGGCGGCGATTCCATCGGGATGAGATCTCATCCCGGTTGCACGGGGCGAGTGAAGGCCGAAAATCAACGCCCTCCGGTTGATGCTCCCGGCAGGTTGAGCACCAGCATCCGCGGTTCGGTCATCGCTTCCATCGCATAGGCAACGCCTTCGCGCCCGAATCCCGAATCCTTGACCCCGCCGAACGGATAGCTGTCGACGCGAAACACCCCGGTTTCGCCGACGATTACCGCCCCCGCTTCGATCTCGCGGAAGGCGAACATCGCATGCTCCAGGTTGTTGGTCAGCACGCCCGCCTGAAGCCCATAGGGAGAGTCGTTGACGCTGCGGACGGCGTCGTCGAACGACTGGAAGGGCTCAACCGTCGCCACCGGGCCGAAGACCTCCTCGCACCAGACGCGCAGGCGATGGAATTTTGGATCGCGCGTTTCGATAATCGTCGGCGCGACGACCGCGCCCTGGCGGCGGTCTCCGGTAAGAATTGGCGCTCCGGCTGCCCTGGCTTCCGCGATCCATTGCATCACGCGATCGGCGGCGGCGCTGTCGATCATCGGTCCGGCCAGGGTTTTTTCATCGGCCGGGTCGCCGCTTGGGAAGCGCTCGGTTTCGTCCACGAACTGTTTGATAAACGCATCGTAGATCTTTTGCTGGACGAAGATGCGCTGGACCGACAGGCAGACCTGTCCGGCATGGACGAACGCGCCGCGCGCAGCCTGTTTCGCTGCCGCGGCAATATCGACGTCGTCGTCAATGATCAGCCCGCCGTTGCCGCCCAGCTCCAGCGTCACCCGTTTGCGCACCGCTCTCGCCTTCAACGCCCATCCGACTTTGGTGCTCCCGGTAAAGAACAGCGCTTTGACGCGATCGTCGGTGACGAGGCGCTCGGCCACCGGCGGGTCCGCCGAGATTACGTTGACGGCACCGGCGGGCGCTCCGGCGGCGGTCGCGATTTCGGCCAGCAGCAGCGCCGGTCCCGGACATTGCGGCGGCGGCTTGACGATCACTGTGTTGCCGGTGGCCAGCGCCGGCGCGACCTTGTGGCTCACCAGGTTGAGCGGAAAATTGAAAGGCGCGATCGCGGTGATCGGACCGATCGGAAAACGCTCCACCATCCCGACTGCGCCGGGACGGGAGGGATCGAAATCGAGCGGCTCGTAATGCCCGCCGAAGCGCTTGGTCTCCTCCGCGGCCAGCGTGAAAACTCCAATCGTGCGCGTGACCTCGGCGCGGGCATAGCTGATCGGCTTGCCGGTGCAGTAGAGAATCGCGTTCTCGAAATCACTCCGGCGTTCGGCGATTCCCTTCGCGATCGTGGTCAGAATTTCCGCGCGTTGGGCGCGCGAAAACCGCCGCGTTTTGGAAAAGGCGCGCGCGGCAGCATCGATCGCCGCATCCGCCTGAGCGGCGCTCGCCCGCGCAATCCGCGCGACGATTTCGCCGGTGTAGGGATATTCCCGCTCGTAACGGTCCTCGCTGCTGCAGTAGTTGCCGTCAATGAAAAGGCCGTATTCGCTGATCGCTGTCATATACCCATGATGCCACGTGCAAGGCTTACAGGCAGCCCTCGACTGCAGGGCGAAGCCAGGGCCAATTGAGACAAAAGCCGCGCCATGATAGAAATCACACTCTACGCGCAGGGGCGGCGTACCCAAGTGGTTAAGGGAGAGGTCTGCAAAACCTCGATGCAGCGGTTCGAATCCGCTCGCCGCCTCCAGAACACCCCGCAGACAGCGCAATGACTCCCCCGGCTGGAGCTGAATCGGATCGCCGGATTCGCATCGCGCGGATCTCCGCTCTCGCGGTCGAGACGATTGCGCTTCAGTCCGCGCCGCGGCGAGACGCGGCGATTTCTTCGACCTGTGCGATCCCGCCCGCGGTGATGGTGTAGGTGCGGTCGGCGCGGGCGGCGGTGGTTGTGCGATGGGTCAGGACGATCGCAAGGCGCGCCGGAGCCTCATCGATCCATTCACGGATGCCGCGCATTACCCTTTCCTCGGCGGCGCTGTCGAGCGCTGAGGTCGGTTCGTCCAGCAGCAGGATTTGGGCGCTGCGCAGCAGAGCGCGGGCCAACCCGATACGCTGGGCCTGCCCGCCCGAGAGTTTGGCGCCCTTCTCGCCGAGCGGGGTGTCGATTCCATCGGGTAGCGACTCAACAAAATCGGCCAGTCCCGCGCGCTTTAACGCGGTCGCGATCTCGGGCGCCGTCGCCTGCGGACGGCTGTACGCCACGTTGTCGCGCAGGCTGGCGCTGAGCAGCGGATTTTCCTGGAAGGCGATCGAGAGCATCGCGCGCCATGCGGCGAGGTCGAAATCAGCAATATCGTCGGCTCCCAACCTGATCGCGCCCGAGTCAGGATCGAAGAATCTGGCGATCAGCGCGATCAGCGTGCTCTTGCCGGCGCCGCTGGGGCCCGCGATCGCGGTGATCGCGCCCGGACGCGCGGCCATCGATACGCCTCGCAGCACCGGTGCGTCCGCTTCGTAGCCGAACCGGACATCGTCAAAGTAAAGCGCTTGTGGATGAGCATGCGGGATGCGATGGCCGCTTTTGATCGCCGCTTCAGCAGGCCACGACAGCATCTCGAGCACGCGTGCGATCGCGACCACCACGTCCTGCATGCTGCCCCATCGATTGGTCAGGTTGCGCATGCTGTTGCTCATCCGGGCGATGATCGCCATCTCGCCCTGGAAAACGCCCAGCGAGACCACGGCGCCCGTGATTCCTCCGACAGCTCCGCTTATGACCTGGAGCGCGCCGAAATATCCGACCGCCACCGTGGCGAGCGCGCGAATCGTATTGGTCAGCACGGAATATCTCGCCAGCATCAGACGGGCGCGGCGCGCGGCGAGGAACGCATTCCAGTTGTCGCCTGCGTAATTGGCCGTCTCCGACACTTCCGCGCCGAAGGCTTTGACAGTTTTGATGGAGGCGAGCGTTTCCTCCAGACGAGTGGTGGCCTGCGCGGTGGCCTCGCGTTCGCTCAGAAAGCCGCGTCTTAGCCGATCGCTGTAAATCCACGCCAGCGCGAGATTAAGCGGAATGATTCCTGCGGCGATCAGCGCTATCCAATAGTTGTACAACAGCAGCCAACCGAGCGTTCCGATCAGAAGCGGGAGATCCATCAGCGGTTGCAGCAGCAGGCCATCGATTACCCCGGTTAGGGCCGCCGAGTCCTGGAACATGCGGAACATCGCGTCCCCGATTTTCTCTTCGGCGTGGAACTGGAGGCTCAGTTCCTGCAGCCGCGTGTAGAGATTGACGCGGAACAGGTTCGAGATTCGCTGAAGGATCCACACCGCGTAGCCGAACGCCGCCATCCCGCAGGGGATCGCGACGATTGCCGCCAATCCGGCGAAGACACAGGCGTGCCAAAGCACGATCTCGCGCGGCGCTCCAACCCGAACAAGTATCATGCGGGCTTCGTACCATTTCAGCGGATAGCCCTGGCCGACGACGTCGAATAAAATCCGAATCAGCGTCAGCGCGAGGAGCGCGGCCGCCAGGCCGGGCAGCGTCAGCAGGACCAGGCAGATCAGATGGCGCTGGTAGGGGCGGATGAACGGCCACGCACGGGGGAGCAAACGAAAAACGTCGCGCGATCTAACACGCGAGGGGGCCGCGAATGACAACTCGCCCTCAGGGCCCACCGGCGCTGACAATTCCAGGGTCTTGCCGCTCACAACCAAAACCAGGTGCCCATGCGGTGACGCTGAACTCCGGCAGGTTCGGCGCCCGCGCCGGCGTTGAAGCCATTATCCAGCACCGGCCGCCGCATTTGTAGCGGTCTCAGGCGGGAATCCGGCTTCCACATCCTTGAGGTAGGCGCGGTACGATGCGCAAGCGCGGATCAGGTTGTGATGGCTGCCCGCCGCGCTGACGGTCCGGTCGTGGATGAAAAACACGCGATCGCAGGCGGCGAGCATGCGCGGACGATGGGTCACCAGCAACACGATCCTGTGCCTGGCGATCTCGCGAAGCGTTAGCAGCAGTCCCGCCTCGCCGTCGGCGTCGAGCGGCGCGGTGGGTTCGTCGAGTACAAGGACGTCGGGATTGCGCAGCAGCGCCCGCGCGATAGCGATCCGCTGTTTTTGGCCGACCGATAATCGCGCGCCGCGCCGCCCCAGCATCGTGTCGTAGCCGCGCGGAAGATGGTTGATGAACTCCGCAGCGCCCGCCATCTCAGCCGCGCGACGGACTTCATCCTGCGCAGCCGCCGGATTCCCGTAGCGGATATTGTCCGCAATGGTCGCGGAAAAGAGCGACTCCTGCTGGAACACGAAGCCGATTCGCCGGCGCATCGACGCAGCCGCGTGCGAGGTGTCTTTGCCGTTGGCCAAAATCGTTCCGGCCGAGGGTTCGATGAATCGGGGCAGGGCGTAGATCAGAGTGGTCTTGCCGCATCCGCTGGGGCCTGCGATCGCGGCAATCTCACCCGATCGAAGCTTTATTGAAACATCTTCAAGCACCGGCGCAGTCTGATCATAACCAATTGTCAGGCCGCGCAGCTCGAGCTCATGGAGGGGGCCTCCGAGGTCGACGCTGTTGGCCTGCATAGCGGGTTCACCGAGGGTCTCCAGCACGCTATGGATCCGGCGCAGGCCGGCGACGGGAATTTGCAGACCGGCCCACGTTCCTCCGATCACGCCCATCGGGGTCATCAGCAGGCCCAGATAGCCGGCCAGCAGGGTCACGTCGCCCAGCGTGATGCGGCCGTGAATCACTTCGAGCATCAGATGGAAAATCGCGACCACGACCAGAGCGCCGCCCGCCGGGATCAGCACCAGCAGCATCGCGCAAAAGATCGCGATCATTTTGAGCGTCGCGCGATACGAATCCCGGCTTGCGGCGTCGATCGCGCGCTTTTCCCTTTCTTCCTGGCCGAACGCCTTGATCAGATGAACGTGCGCGAGACGTTCTTCGAAGGCCGCTATCACACTGCTGCCGCGCTCGCGCATCTCCTGGCTCTGGGCGCGAATCAGTTCCCCGAAGACGGAGGCGCCGATTGCAACGATGGGCAGCAGCGATGCGGCAAGGATTGGAATGAGCGGCTCGCTTCTGAACTCCGCCCACAGAACCACGATGGTGAGGACAAAAGTCACGGCCGCCATGCAGGGAGCGAACACTCCGTTGTAAAGCACCGCGCCGATCGCCGCGGTGTCGTGCATCACGCGGAACACTGCGTCGCCGATTTTCTGGTCCGAGTAAACCGCGAGCGGGGATTGCAGAAAGCGCTCGTAGATCGCGACACGCGCGCTCTGGTTGATTCGCTGGGTCAGGTCGAGCGTGAGTGCTGCTTCGAGATAGCCAAAGACCCCGTTCCACAGGCTCCAGCCGTCGTTCGCATCATTGGCGGTAAATCCCGCCTGATCCAGTCCGCCGTTGGGCACGCGGGTGGAGAGCCGCGGCGTGTTGTCGCCGACCATTCCAATCACAATCGCGGAGACGACCAGAATAGCCGCCAGCACCGCGAGAAGGAGCATGCGATTGTTTGCCGTGATCGGATCGAGGATTTCGGCCGCAATTCCGGTCAGCGGACGGCCGTCGATCACGTTGTCGATAATGATCTTCAGCGGCCAGGGCGTCAGCAGGAAAAAGCCCAGGCCCAGGAAAGCGAACAGGCATTTGAGCAGGAGCAGACGCCGATGCTCGCGCACGAAACGCCAGCTCCACACCAGCAGCCTGAAAGCTTCGCGCGTGCTCACCGGCGTCGTCTCACCGGCGTAGAGCCGATTCAGGCGGGGATCGCCCGGCGGCGCGGCGGTTGGCTCCCGCTCATCGATCCTGGCCGCCGCTACCGCCTTATGGTTTGCTGATCGCTCCAATTGCAACTGCCGCCTCTGGAGGCCGACAAGTCGCCGGCTCAAGCACGGTCTCTGCGTCGATCCGGCACGTTCGCGCGTCGCCTATGATAGCATTCTGATCATCAAAGGATGGAACGCACCGGAAGGGCGCGCTTATCCAATGCGGTCCGCTCATCACAAATGATAATGGCGAAGGCCTTCGGCCGGGGTAAAGGTGGCAATATCCATGGCCTGGGCGTTGTGGGCGTAGCCGATTCGACCGCGGCGGTCCACGACGATGATGCCTGCCTCGCCGCCGGCCATCACTTCCAGCATTTTTATTCCCATCGCCGCGGCTCGTGAGGGCGCTGTACGCGAAAGCATCCTGACCACTTCGCGGCAAAGCGTGGTCTTCATGATGGCTTCGCCGAAACCGGTGGCGGAGGCGGCGCCGATGCGGTCGGCGTAGGTTCCCGCGCCCACGATTGCCGAATCGCCCACCCGTCCGGCCATCTTGCCGGTGATGCCGCCGGTCGAAGTGGCCGCGGCAAGCTGTCCATTCGTATCGAGCGCGACGGCGCCGACGGTGCCATGCTCAGGGGTTCGTCCCATGTAAGTTTTCCATCGCGCCCGCGCCCGGTCCGTGATCAATTCCTCGGGACGGCACAGGGCGAGTCCGCAGCGGGAGGCCAGACGTTCCGCGGCGGCGCCGATGATCAAAACGTGTGGGGTCTCTGTCATGACGGCGCGGGCGGCCAGGATAGGATTGCGTATCCTGCGCACGCCGGCTACAGCGCCGGCGCCGATCGTCGTTGCGCCGGCGCCGTCCAGCCTGTTTGAATCGCAGGCAAAAGGCAGGACCATCAACGACGCATCCATCTCAACCTCGCCGTCGGAGTTCAGCGCCGAACCGTACCCGGCGTTAAACAGCGGGCTGTCCTCCATAGTGACCGTGGCGGCGCACACCGCGTCCAGCGCGCTGCCGCCGCTGACGAGCACGGATCTGGCGCGGTCGGCCGCTTCGAGCATCGCGCGCTGGCGGGCAGGCCGCTCCTCAGCGGGACCGCGCACGCCGGCGCCGCCGTGGATGATCAGAGCAGGAGCAATCGCGCGGTTCATCGTTCTCAATCCGTGCGGCGCCGGGCCCACAGAAAGATGCGGCGGAAGTTGAAAGTGAACGGACCGCTGGTGCCGTATGCGGCTTGGAGCCGAGTGCGCCATTGGGCGACGAACTCCTCGCGCCGCGCTTCGGGTATGGCATCCAAAAAAGGCCGCAGAACGGTCGCCCGCGACCATTGCACAACGTCATCGGGCCCGTTCATCGGATGGGCAAAGACCTGGTAATAGCAGTCAACATCGGTATAACCCAAGCCCTTGAGCAGACACGTGTAATATTGTGGCGTCTGCACGGTTGCGGACGGCACCTGGATCCGGCCGGTGAAATCGCGCCAGGGGGACTCCGCAGCCAAAACGCTCAACGTTATCTGCGCGGTCTCTTCGTTATTTGCAGGCATCTGTACGACCAGGCGGCCGCCCGGACGCAGAAGACGATAGCACGCTTGCAGCGTCCGCCGATGGTCCTTGACCCAATGCAGCGCGGCGTTGGAGAAAACCACTGAGTAGCGATCCGAGGATGCAAAAGCGCCGATCTCACCCAGGCGGAAATCCACCCGCGCGGCCAGTTGTTCCGTCAATCCGGCTTTGGCGGCATTGGCGCGAGCAATCATCGCGGGCGAGGAATCAATGCCCAGCGCCCGGCCATGTGGCGCGCGCCGTGCCAGTTCGATCGTGTTTTCGCCGCTGCCGCATCCGAGGTCGAGAATTTCGTGCGCCGGACCCAGCTCAAGGCGCTTAAGAACGGCGTGAAAGGGTTCGGCTCGATAGGCCCGAAAACGATTGTACAGATCAGGATCCCAATCCTTCATCCAAGTCTGCTCACGCCATTTGCGTCCGTAGCCTCGCCTGGCGCCATCAGCACCGGTATATCCATTCTGTGGTCTTGAAACCATTGGTGCTGACGCAGGCCAGATGATCCTTTTTACCAGACTATAGGTTTGACGGCTTTGATGCTGCTAACTTGCACAGCCATCGCCATTATTATGCCGCAAAATGGATCGCCGCTTGCGCCCGCCTTTCCATATGGGGCAACCGGAGCGCGTCGCCGGCGCTTTTGTGGCAGGCCGTTTGGCCGATCGGCCGCAAGGCGGGCTTGAGCAGCCAGGCCAATTGGCAGGAACACAGCCTTTGCATATGGATTCACCGGTTTGCGGCGGGTTAGAATGCTTCAAAATGCAAGCTGAAGAGCTCAAGAGAATTATCGAGCAAGGTCTGCCGGGCGCTCACGTCGAAGTGCGCGATTATACCGGCGGGGGCGATCATTTCGAAGCCCTGGTGGTGAGCCAGGAATTTGAAGGCAAATCCCTGGTGCAGCGCCATCAGGCGGTCTATGCGGCGCTCGGCGACGCGATGCGGGCGCAGGTCCATGCGCTCACGTTGAAGACGCTGACGCCGGCGCAATACCAGCAGCGGAGGTAAGTCAAATGGCCGACGACGTGGTCCAGCGTATCGAGAGTGCGGTTAACAACAACAAAGTGATGATTTTCATGAAAGGCACCGCCAGTTTCCCGCAATGCGGTTTTTCCGCCGCGACGGTCCAGGTGTTCGAGGAACTCGGCGTCCCGTTCCAAACCGCCGATGTGTTGAGCGATCCCGAACTGCGCGAAGCAATCAAGCGTTACAGCAACTGGCCGACGATTCCCCAGGTTTTTATTGGCGGCAAGTTTATCGGCGGCTGCGACATCGTCCGCGAGATGTATGAAAACGGCGAGCTACAGAACCTGCTGAAATCGGTGATGAACGAATAGTGGACCGGGCCGGGCTGGCGCCGGAAGCAACCGAGGTCCGGCCATGAAGGCGGGCGAGGAATTCTTCAATTTCTACAATCACGATTTCGTCCGCGTGGCGGTCGCCCTGCCCGCAGTCAAAGTTGCCGACCCCGCCTACAACGGCTTCCAAATCGTCGAGATGATGCGCGCGGCGGCCGACCGCAAGGCCGCACTGGTTTTGTTTCCCGAGCTGGGACTTTCCGCCTATTCGTGCGAAGACCTGTTCCATCAGCGCAGCTTGCTCCAGGCATGCAGAGCTGAACTGGACCGCATCGCCGCGGCGAGCAGGCTGACACCCGTCATTACGGTCGTCGGCGCGCCGCTGCAGATCGATCATCTGCTGTTCAATTGCGCGATTGTCATCAATCGCGGGCAGATCCTGGGCGTGGTGCCCAAGACCTATCTGCCCAACTATCGCGAATTTTACGAAGCGCGCCAGTTCAATCCCGCGGCCCATGCCGTCAGCGACGCGATCGAACTGTGCGGCCAGACTGGCATTCCCTTCGGCAATAATCTGCTGTTTGAGGCCGATCAGCAGCCGTTGCTGAAGTTCCACGTCGAAATCTGCGAGGATTTGTGGGTGCCGATCCCGCCCTCGAGTTACGGCGCGATGGCGGGGGCGACGGTGCTGCTCAACCTTTCGGCCTCCAATATCACGGTGGGCAAGGCCGGCTATCGTCATCAACTGGTCGCCAGCCAGTCCGCGCGATGCCTGTGTGCTTACATGTATTCGGGCGCCGGCCCAGGTGAATCCACGACCGATCTGGCTTGGGACGGCCACGCGCTGATTTATGAGAATGGCAACCTGCTCGCCGAATCGCGCCGCTTCTCGCCCGATCCGCAAATCATCTGCGGCGAGGTCGATCTCGAACGGCTGACGCAGGAGCGGATGCGCCAGACCACGTTCGCCGCCAATGTGCGCGATTACCGCGACCGGCTGCGCGGCTTTCGCCGGATCGGAGTCAAGGTCGAACTTCCGCGCGGCGAAAGGCTCCTCGGCGACCGCATCTACGAACGCTTTCCATACGTCCCTTCCGATCCCGCCACACGCGACGAGCGCTGCGCCGAAGTTTACGACATCCAGGTGCAGGGTCTGAGCAAGCGCCTGGCGTTCAGCGGGCTTACGCACGTGGTGATCGGAATCTCGGGGGGCCTCGATTCCACCCAGGCGCTGCTGGTTTGCGCGGACGCGATGGATCGGCTGCGGCTGCCGCGTTCCAACATTCTGGCCTACACGATGCCGGGGTTTGCCACCAGCACGCGCACGCTGACGCAGGCGCGTCGCCTGATGCAGGCGCTGGGATGCGAAGCGAATGAATTGGATATCCGGCCGGCCTGCCTCCAGATGCTCAAAGACATCGGCCATCCTTATGCCGAGGGCAGAAAGGTCTACGACGTCACCTTTGAAAACGTGCAGGCGGGCGAGCGCACCAGCCATCTGTTCAGGATCGCGAACCTGCGCGGCGGCCTGGTGGTGGGGACCGGCGATCTGAGCGAACTGGCGCTTGGATGGTGCACGTACGGCGTCGGCGACCACATGTCGCATTACGCGGTCAACGCGAGCGTGCCCAAAACCTTGATCCGCCATGTGATCCGCTGGGTGGCGGAAACCCAACGGGTCGGCTCCGACGCCAGCGCCGTGCTGATGGAGATTTTGGAAACTCCGGTCAGCCCGGAACTGGTGCCGGGAAGCTGCGATGCCGAGCCGTCGCAGCAGACCGAGGCGGCAATCGGACCGTATGAATTGCAGGATTTCAATCTCTACTATACTTTGCGGTTTGGCTACTTACCCTCGCGCACAGCATTTCTTGCCTATTGCGCGTGGTCGAATCGGCTGCGCGGGGGATGGCCCGGCATACCGGCTTCGGAGCGCAATCAGTATTCGATTGGCGAGATCAAAAAATATCTTCGCATTTTCCTCCAGCGTTTCTTCGCGCTCAGCCAGTACAAGCGCAGTTGTATTCCCAATGCTCCCAAGGTCGGTTCGGGCGGCTCGCTGTCTCCGCGCGGCGACTATCGTGCGCCCAGCGATAGCGAAGCGGAGGTGTGGCTGGGGGAACTGGAGCTGATCCCCGACTCCGAGTAACCGTCCGTGCTCAAAGCATTCGGCGTTTCGATAATTGCCGGCATCCTGCTGGCATCCGCTGCGTTATGCGCCGCAGCGCAGAGGTCGCGGGATGGATTGGAGCAAAAGACCCGGATGTCTCCGATCGGAATCGACTATGCTCCGGAGACGCGATGCTCCGACAACAATCCAGAATGGCTTTCGAATCAGCATCCGGTGGCGTGCAATCCTCAGCTCGGCGTCCGCGGCTGCGGGGACACGCTGAATACCTGCCCGGCGCGATGCCAGCAATGCTATGATAAGGATTTTTCCTTTATCCGGCACGAACTCAAGGTAAATACCATTACCATCTATGCGCCCAACTACCACATCCTTAAGGCCGCGCATCAACTCGGGATGAAGGTGATCGTGGGATTATATAATGACGCCGTGCTTGGACTGGCTACTCCGTCAAATCAAACCAATTGCTCATCCGGGGGGACCGCGCTTTATCTGTGCGGCTCCCGGTATGCGTCGGCGCTGATCGACGGAGCGTGCGTCGACAGTTCGGGTGGCGATCCTTTCGCCCTATGCGTGCCGCGCTGTTCGATCCGGGTGGATCCGGCGCGCGATTGCAAGAATGGAGACTGTTCCTGCGAATCGGACGCCGAATGTTTCGGGGCGGGCAATCAATGCCGGCATGGCGCTCATATCGCCCCGCTGGATAACCCCGCGAGCGGGGAATTCCTGCGCGACGGCACCGTGGTCGCGATCCAGCTGGGCAACGAGTTCCTCGGACAATGCCAAATTCCGGAAATACCCGGGCAGAACGAATCATGTTGCTATCGTGACCACAGCGGTAAGTGCCGGGCGTGGACCGTGAACCGTCACGTGATCAGCACAGCAGCGCAAACACTGCGAGAGGCGTTGGATCGTAGAGGATTGAAGCAGGTGAAAATCAGCTTCGGCCTGAATGACGGAGCTGAAATGCAATTCTGCCAAAACGGAGCGCCGCCGCCTGGAATTGACTATGTTGCCGCGCATTTATACTGTGATTCAGTCGCCGAAATGCCGCCGTCGTGGAGCACATTGAAAGGCACCGAATGCTGGCAGCAGGTGAGCGATGACCTGGCGAAGGTCAAAAAAGCATGTGGAGCGGCGCACACCTATATCGGCGAGACCGGTTATAACAGCGGATGCCCGCTGGAGACCAAAAGGGAAGGCCGCCTTGATGCCGAACGCGAGTTCGTCCAGGCCATGGTGAGTAATGAGCCGGCTTGCAGAAACGAAGCGGACGGTGCGCGAACAATTCCTGATTTTCTATTCGAATTCGCTGACGCGTGCCCGCCCGGAGGATGTATAACCGGTTGCGGCGATCCAGAGCAGTGCAATTTCAACTGCTGCTGCAAGCATCAATGCTCCGGCAACGCCAAGTGCAGCGCAGGATGTCCGTCATGTTTCGGCAATGGCTACTTTGGCCTTTATCACACCCCGCGCTACGCGACGGTCGGCTTTCCACCGCAACCCAAATTCGACCCGACACCGTCGCTGCTCTGTCCGGCGCCACCAAAGTGAGTTGCGCAGTACGGCGCGGTCATGAGTGCCTGGCGGTTACTTTATTCGGGGTGATAAGTTTACGACCGCGCTGTTATCCGTCCTGTGTCTTGCCGCGGGGCGTCGGGGCCGTCGTGAAAAGGTGGGGCGCCCCGATGCTGGAACAGGTTGCCTCTACCAAGAACCCTGGCTGGAATTTTCATTTGCTCAGGGAACGGATATATTTAACCAACTCTGAAATCTGGGCCGCCGACAGACTCTCCCCGTAAGCGGGCATCAGCTTGGAGCCGCCGGTTGCCGCACCCCCATTGGCAATGATCCCGGCGAGTTGCTTGTCGCTCCATTTGCTCATCGCAGAGGAATCGGTAAAATCCGCGGGACGCTGGGCGCCGCTTATCGTAGTCAGAGTTCGGATGAGCAATCCGTTGCCTTTGCCGTCGGCGCCGTGACAGCGCGAACAACGAGCGGCGAACACAGCCGCCGGCGACTGATCTTCGGCGTTTGCGCCAATCACTGGCAGCGCTATAAGCAACAACAGCAGACTAAACAGAGCTTTTTTCATAGTCCAAACAGCTACCTTCGCTCCGCACAGGTATTTGAGAACCAGTTTCGGCTTTCCTTGCCCCCAGCCGCAAGGCAAAGCAATCCGCTTGCCATTGCTCGATGCAAGCGCACCCTCGCCTTGCCATGTATTTGGACGAGAAGGGCAATGAGCCTGTTCGATAATTTGAATCCATGTTCGAAAATTCGAACTTTCAAGGCCGCCGCGATCCGCTGAAGGGCGCCGCGCAAACCCGGTCGGCGGCGGTTGGAAAATCGGCTTTGGCGGGATTGGCAGCAGAACCACTTTGAGACTCAATTGCTCACTGCATATTCGAGTTCATCGATCGCTTCGGCGGGAGTATGCGTTGGAATCAGCGCCACCGGGTAATCGCGCCGGCATACTCGCGGTAGAGATCAGCGAACATCGGGTTCAAGCTGTTGGTGATTTCACGGCGGACCCCGCCCGCTAACGCGGATCGTTGGGGATTGCGCGTTCGGTGAAGCCGACCACCATTCCGAAGGTGTTTGCTCTGGCGAGCAGCAGTGAATCGCCGGTCTGGGCCTGGATTTTCTGTTTCTTGGACCGGAGGAAGTCAGCGGCCCTGGCCAGATTGATGGTCTTGAAAGTCACCGCGTAGATGCTGTCGCCGTTTTGTTCCAGGTCGCGCGCTTCATCGCTGGTTGGGGACAAGGGTTTTCTCAATTCGATGACGGTGTCCTCGCCGACGCTGACAAAGACGCTTTTGGCCTGCCCCGCCCTTTCCTCCTCATGGATCAGCCGGCCGCGCAGCACGTCGCAATAAAAGGAGACCGCGGGCGCCGGATCGCGCACCAGGACCGTGATGTGCGAAGCGCGCTCGATACCCAGCGGATGGCGTTCGCGCCAGAAGGAGGAAGACCATCCCGGTTGCAGGCGCGCGTCAGTCGTGAACCTGGGGATTTCGGCGAACTCCAGCAGCCCATGCGTCTGGCGTGGTTGCGTCCAGATCGCGGTGCCTGGCCGGACGGGAGCCTTCAGCGGTCTGCCGACAAGGTTGAACATTTTGATTTGATGGCGGGCGAACTGCGCCGCGAGATCCGCGCAATCCTCGACGTACCAGGCAATCGAATGGAAGCGCTGGCCGAAGCGGGCTTTGAACTTGCCGATGGGCGAATTCTCGGCGCCATCCACTTTGGCCAGGCTCAGCGGTTCCATGACCACGTCGCCGATCGTCAGCAACGAGGCGTCGCGTACCGCGAGCTTCTCGTAGCCGCGATAGAAACGGTGGCATGAAAAGACCTCATCGTACCATTGATCGCACGCGTCCAGGTCATCAACCAAATGGGTTAGATGGAACAGCTTGCCGATCTTGAACATGGTTGCTTCTCCTCATTGCACCGCGAAAATAATTTCGCGGTCTGCATCCCAGGGCACTGACAGAACGGAAACCTGTTCCCCGCAACGACTTCCAAGATCTGCTCAGGCGAAGCGGGTTTTCGGGATGGGCAGACCGGGGACTTCCGATCTCATCCGAAAGATGGTGCCCATCATGGTTTTGTCGCGAGCGGTTACGACATAAAGGTCCTGGAGGCCGGGACCGCCGAAAGTGACGCTGGTGACGAATGACTGCGGGATCCTGATGCGCCGGTCGATGGTGCCGTTGCTCTTGATCCGCACCACCGCCCCCCCGTGCGCCATCGCGACGAAAACCCCGCCCTCCGCGTCCACCGCCATCCCGTCGGGCCATCCCTCGACCCGGGCAAAGACGCGGCGGTCCTTCAGCGTCCGGTCTGGCATCACGTCATAGACCCAGACGGCTTCCGTCGCGGTATCGCAATGATAGAGCAGCTTGCGATCGGGACTGAATCCCATTCCGTTGGTGACCTGGATGCCTTCCCACACTTTGGTCACGGCGCCACCGGGATCGACTCTGAACAGGTTGCAGGGAATCTGCTGCTTTTCGTCGGATTCGAGCGATCCCACGTAGACACTTCCCTGATCATCGGGCTGAAGATCGTTAAGCCCCTTGAGCGGGCGTCCTTCGAACTCGGTGAAGATGTCGCGGCTCTGCCGGGTTTTTTCATCCCAGTAGATAAGGCCGCGGCCTCCGCAAACGAAGCCGCCGCTTTGGTCGAGCGCCAATCCGCCCACGCCCTTGCGCTTGGGAATCAGCGTCTCGATCCGGCCGTCCGGGTGGCGACGGTAAACGCCGCCGTTGCCGCGCACGTCGCTGAAGTACAGCCGTTGCTGTTCGTCCACCCGCGGCGCTTCAACCAAAGTGTAGCCGCTCGACAATATTTCTATAGCCATCAGTCAGCTCCGATTAGGTAAAGAAACAAGGCGATCGTTATTTGGGTTTCTGCTCGAAACTTGGACCCATGAAATTGCCGCTGGGCGGGCGCAGCGCGCCCTGATCGCCGAACAGAACGGGTCCGGCGGTGAAGCCGCCGTCCACCACCATCGCGGTGCCGGTAATCCATTGCGCGTCGTCGCTGGCCAGAAACGCCGCCATCGCCGCGATATCCTCGGGCAGGCCGGCGCGGGGAATCGGCTGGATGTTTTTCAGAAATTGACTTGCCATCTCGAAACCGCCGGGCAGGTTGTTGGAAATGAGCGGCGTGTTGATGCCGCCGGGGCAGATGCAATTGACGCGGATGCGATCCTTGCCCACCTCCAGCGCAACCGACCGCGTCAGATTGACCACTCCCGCCTTGGCCGCGCTATAAGCATGCGGGCCGGCGCCGCCGCGCAACCCCGCGATCGAGGCCGTTGAGATTATCGAGCCGCCACCCGCCTTGCGCATCGCCGGTACGGCGTATTTCATTCCGAAAAACACGCCCCGCAGGAGGATCGCAAAGGTGCGGTCCCAGTTCTCCGCCGTGGTTTCTTCGATCTTTCCGATAGCGCCTGCCAGTCCGGCGTTGTTGAAAATGATGTCGAGTTTGCCAAACTCGGATACCGCACGATCGACCGCGGCCTTGACCTCGGCCTCGCTGGTTACATCCACGCGGTGGAACGCCGCGCGTCCACCGGCCCTTTTGCATTCGGCCACCGTCTCTTCGCCGCCCTGGGCGTTGAGGTCGGTAACCAGCACCGCGGCGCCTTCGCCCGCGAATCGAATCGCGCTGGCGCGTCCGATTCCGCTGGCCGCTCCGGTTATCACTGCGACTTTGCCATCGAGCCGTCCCATCGTTTGTTCTCCTGCCTTTAGGCTGACCTTCAACGCGCTGTTTATCACGACTGGCCGACGTGGACGAGGGGGCGCGGTCCAGAAGGCGGTGTCGCGCCCAGCGCTTAAGGGACGTCGCGTTGCGCTGGTATGAACGTTGACGCAGCCGTCAGGAATTCTGATTCGGCTCTCGCCAAAAAAGCGAGGCGGCCGGCTAAAGTCCGAAAGATTATGGCGCGCTCGTCCGTGCGCGCCGGCGATCATTTCCGATCCGCTGGCTGAGTTCGGGTGTGACTTCGCCCGGATTTTCGATGTTGCGCAGGTCGGGAAACAGGAACCAGCCGACGGCCACCACGACCAAGGTGCCAAGGCCGCCGATTACGACCGCCGCAACCGTGCCGAACCATGCCGCAGTCACGCCGGACTCGAATTCGCCCAGCTCGTTCGAACCGCTGATGAATAAGCCGTTGACCGCGCTGACTCGCCCGCGCATCTCATCGGGTGTAGCGAGCTGTGCAATCGTGCTGCGAACGTAAACGCTGACCATATCGGCGGCGCCCAGCACCGCAAGCGCAACGATGGAAAGCGCAAAGCTGCGGGAGATGCCGAACACGACCGTGGCGAGGCCGAACAGCCCGACACAGGCGAACATTTTGCGCCCCGCGCGTTCACGGATCGGCCTGCGTCCCAGTATCATCCCGACCCCTGCGGCACCCAGCGCGGGGGCGGCGCGCAGCAGACCCAGACCGGTGGGACCGACGCGCAGAATGTCGCGCGCGTAGATCGGCAGCAGCGCTGTCGCGCCGCCAAGCAGGACCGCCAGAAAATCCAGCGTCATGCCGCCCAGGAGCAGCGGATTGCCCCACACGTACTCGATTCCGGCGATCAGGCGCCTGAAGCCCTCTGGTTCGATCGACGCCCCGCGCGCACGCCCGTCGGTGCGGATAGCCGCGACCGCCGCGGCCATCGCCAACATGATAACGCTGCAGGTCGCATATACCACGGCAGGGCCGAGCAGATAGATCAAACCGCCCAGCGCGGGTCCGAGAATGGTCGCGGTCTGAAACGCCGCACTATTCCAGCTCACGGCCTGGGCGAAACTGCCCTGCGGCACCAGCAATGGCAGGAACGATTGTCTTGCGGGCCATCCCAGCGCCCGTCCCGCTCCCAGCAGCAGAAGGACGAGATAAAAAGGCCAGGCATGACGCACACCCCGGATGGTGAGCATCAGGAAGAGCGCGCTGACACCGGTCTGCATCAGAAATGCGAGGACCATCAAAATCCGCCGGTCGAGCCGATCCGCCAAATTTCCAGCCGGAAGCAGCAAGCACGCAATCGGCACAAACGGCATCAGACCCGCGTAGCCGAGCGCCAGCGCGCTGTGAGTGATGGCGTAGATCTGCCAGCCGACCGCCACGGTTTGCGCCTGCGCCGCCATCGAGGAGAAGAACGAAGTGGCCAGGTACAAGCGGTAGTCGCGCAACGAGAGTACGCTCCCAGGGTGGCCTGGGGGGCACGATAGCTGCGGGCCGGCGTCAGGCAAGCACTAGCCTCATCCGGCGCAATACGACGATAATCGACCAACGAAACTGCATGAGGGGCGAGTTCAGCAGTTTCTTAGCATGCGGCATCAGGTCAAACGAGTATGCCCCCCTGTGGAGAGCATACTCGTTGACCAGAACAGGCCGCGCCGCGAGTTGGACCGGCCTGAAAGCCGTCCGAACTTGCGGTTGCTTTTAATCGCAGCCGCTGAAGGCGAGCGTGCCAGCTCCGGAAGCGCCAGGGGCCGCTACCAGATCAAACGGCGCGGTGTCCATCTGACTCGGACTGCACTCCGGAACGGAGATGGAAGAACCCTCCTGGCTGGCGATGCCGTCGAGCGACCCGGTAACCGGCGTGGCCGTGCCGATCGTGTATCCGGTGCCGGTCGAATTCGCCGCGCCCACGACCAGATTGCTATTGGGAGCGGTATAGCTGACACAGACACAATGGGTGGCGCCCGAACACGCTGGTGGCAGTACCGTGCAGCCGCTGTCGGCCGCGTCCGTCGTGGTTGTCACGGCTGGAGTGGTGCTGACATTGCCATTGACTGTAAAGAATGGGACCAGGGCCTGCACGGGACTGCCGCCGGTGTTAAACGGCTGAAGGGTGGTATAGGTAATGTCGTCAACGGTCGACGCGTCGCTGTTGGCGGTAGTGAAGGCGGCATCCACCGTGCCCGGACCCGCTTCTTCCGCGACCAGCGGAATAACCAGATTATTGGGACCGCCACTGGAGGTTACGCTGACTCCGGTGCTGACGCTCGCGTTGGATGAGCCGCCGCCGGGCATCGCGGCCGCGTCCACCACGAGGTCGTAGGTGCCTGTGGCCACGGGACAGAACTCAAAATTCCCTGACGAATCCGTAATCGTGCTGCCGATAAAGTTTTCCACCGTGTCGGAGCCGCCGCCCTGGATCGGCACGGTGGTTGATTGCTGCTCCAACCAAACCACCGCATTGGGCACAGGTTGCGGACTGCCGGGGATATTAACCGCGGTTCCGCTCAATGTCCCTACCACGACGTTGCCCGCGATCAGGGGGTTGGTCCCCAGTTCAGCAGCTCTAAGCGTGGGCTTGAGGATGAATTTTCCGCTGCGTCCGGCCTCGACCACGGAAGTGCATGCGTTGAAGTCAATATCAATATCCAGTCCCTGGCCATTGGCGATGTTGAGTCCGCCACCGCCGAGTTGCCCGGGCGGAATTTTGATCCCGGTCTTGGCTTCGCTGGGGAGGCTGAGCAGATGAGGGGTGCCGGAAGAGTCCACCACGCAATTGAAACCTCCGACGTCCGCACATTCATTGGTACCGCCGTTGGTGGAAAGAGTGATACCGCTGGCGTCGTTGGCCACCAGGATAATTCGGATCTGCTGATATTTTCCCGGCGGCAGGCCCGTGGTGGTGCCGAGCGTGGCGAGCAGGCATTCAGTATTGGCCGCGCTCAACAGGTCGATCTGCTGGGGAGCGGAGGACAGGTTCGGGGTTAGATCGACAAAGTCCGGATCGTCCGAAGCGGCGTCGGGATTAAGATGGGCTTTTACGTCGGCGATCGTAACCCATACGTGTTCCAAGCTGGCTTTGCACGACGGAGGATCGCTCAAGCCGGTCACAATTTTGCCGCTGGCCGGCACCGGAACCACGGTGCCGCCGCCACCACCGCCACCGCATCCTGAGACCAGCATTAAGGCCGTTAAAACAGCCGCTGTGAGGGAAAACTTTCTGTAGAGGAACCTCATCGCCGCACCTCTCCGCTTATAAAGATTCATTCTTTCCTAACCCGATCTTGGTGCTATGTAAAGCAAATAGTTACCGCTTGTAATTCTATTTACCATTTTAAACGGGCAGTTAAATGCGATTCGGAGTGCGACGCGCCCTTCAAGCATCAGTCATCCGCTGGCTTTTGTAAACGCGCTCAAACTGCTACAAGCACTGCAAATCGGCCGAATCCGGGCGGGCGGATTTCAGGGAGATTTTTCGATGGCTGCGAACAAACCCAGGCATATCCTGAACGGCATAAAAGTTCTGGACATCACCAACGTGATTGCGGGACCGTCGACCACGAATCTGCTGGTCGAACTCGGCGCAGATGTTATCAAGGTCGAGATGAGCCCGACCGGCGACCGCGCCCGCTTCATCGATCCAATCAAACCGGGCCGCGGTTCGACTTTCGTCAAGCACAATCGGGGCAAGAAGAGCCTGCTGCTGGATTTGAAGCAGCCAGCCGCGCAGCAGATCGTCAAGGAGCTAATCCCACAGATCGACGTGTTTGTCGAGAATTTCGCGCCTGGAGCAATCGCCCGTCTGGGGCTGGGCTACGACACGGTCAAGGCGATTAATCCCAGAATCATCATGTGCTCGATCTCGGCCTTTGGTCAGACCGGGCCGCTGGCGCACGCGCCGGGTTACGATTATATTGGCGCGTCATACGCCGGCGTACTCGACGTGCTGGGCGGGGAACCCGATGGCGCGCCAACCTTTCCCGGCGTCGCGATTGGTGATGTGATGACCAGCGTTCAGGCGGCGGCGGCGATCGGATACGCCTTGTACCATCGCGAACGCACCGGCGTCGGCCAGTATCTCGATATCTCGCTGCTCGATTCCTATTTCTACGTGCACGACCGCGGCACGATCCGGCACAAGTTAAGCGGCGGCAAATTCCGGATGAAACGTCCGGGCAGGTTCACCCGCGACTTCGTGCCACAAGGAATTTTAAAGGGCGAAAAGCACTACCTGTGCTTTATGGTCGCGTTGGACAAGGTATGGGGAAACCTGTGCAAGGCGATGGGCAAGCCCGAGCTGGGACGCCATCCGGATTTTGCCACCAATGCCAAACGCCAGGAAAATGCCGACGCCGTTTACAACCTGATCCAGCAATGGCTCGATGTCACTCCCGAGGACGAAGTGCTGCGCCTGATGGACGAGTATCACATCCCGGTCGGCCCGTTGCTTGACGTCGGTGAGGCCGCTGAACATCCTCACATGATCCAGCGCGGCACGATTAGAACCGTGCAGGATCCGGTGCTGGGTGAGATCGAATTGCCCGGTCCGCCGATGCGTTTTTCAGAATTTCCCGATCCGGTCGAAGTGCCGGCGGCGCCCAATCTCGGCGAGCATAACCGGCTGATCCTGAAGGAATACCTCGGCTATTCGGACGAGAAGATCAAACAACTGGAAGAACAGGGACTGTTTCGTAAAAAGGGATAGCTGCAACTCTGACTCGGGCACCTCATCGGGCGGCTTCGCCTTCTGCGTGCGCCTGGGGTTTTATACGTTCCCGCAGTCCGGCTAACAGAGTTTCCAATGCCTCCGGGGTGACCGGTTTGCTGATATAATCATCCATCCCCGCCGCCAGGCATTTCTCGCGGTCGCCGGGCAGCGCGTGCGCAGTCATCGCCACAATAATGGTTCGTTCACCCGAACCCTCGCGCCGGCGGATTTCCCGGGTCGCGTCGTAACCGTCCATTTCAGGCATCTGGCAATCCATGAAAATTAGGTCATAGCGCCGGCGTGACAGCGCCTCCACGGCCTCGCGTCCGTTGGAAACAGTCTGCACATTGCAGCCGAGTTTGGCTAATTGCAGCTTTGCCACCTTTTGGTTGATGGGATTGTCTTCGGCGACGAGTACTTCGAGCTTGCGGACTGTCGGCGGAGGAATTTTCGCGGGTGCGGCGCAATCATTGCCGGGGTGGCCATTTTCGGCCAGCGTTGACGGTTTGCCCTTCGCTCCATGGTTGGCGGCGAGCAACCTGGATAGCGCGTCATAGAGCAAAGACTCGGGTACCGGCTTCATCAGCCAACCGCCCACCTCGAGGCCTGCCAGACGCGGCGCGAAATCTCCGCGTTTTCCAACCGAGGAGATGAAAATCACTGGTATTTTTTCCAGCAACGGATCGGTTTTGATGCGGCGGGCCAGTTCGATCCCGTCCACCTCCGGCATCATCACGTCGATCAGCGCCACTTCGTAACTGTGGCTGCGCATGAGCTCGAGCGCTTCCTGCGCGTTTGACGCTGTCGTCGGGTCCATGCCCCAGGCCGACACCCGGCGCTCCAGGATGCTGCGGCTGCTGGAGTTGTCATCCACGATAATGATTCTGGCGCCGGTCAGAGAGGCGAAGCGGTCGGCGGCCGGTTTGTTCGTATCGACCTGCCTGGCCATCGTCAGATTGAACCAGAAGGTTGTGCCCGCACCCGGAGTGCTGGTCAGCCCGATAGTGCCATTCATTGCCTTCACGAGTTCGTGAGCGATCGACAGGCCCAAGCCGGTCCCGCCGTATTTACGGGTGGTGGAGGCGTCGACCTGGGTAAAGGCTTTAAACAGGTTCTTTTGCTTGTCTTGAGGAATACCAATGCCGGTATCGTGAACTTCGAACCGCAGCGTTGCTTCACGGGGATTTTCCGCCAGTTTGCGCACCGCCACGCCGACCTCGCCGCGTTCGGTGAACTTAATCGCGTTGCCCAGCAGATTAACCAGGATCTGGCGCAGCCGCCCGGGGTCGCCGCGGAGCAGCCGCGGTACATCCGCATCGATACAAGCGGTGAGTTCCAGGCCTTTTTGCCGGGCCTGACTGGCGACCAGCTCGGTGATGATTTCGAGCTCGGCGTTGAGGTCGAAATCAATTTCCTCCAGGACGATTTTGCCGGCTGCGAGCTTGGAGAAATCAAGGATATCGTTGATCAAATTCAGCAGCGCCTCGCCGCTGTTTCTCACGTCGGTGGCGAATTCGCGTTGTTCCGGATCCAAATCAGTGTCCAGCAATAAGCCGGTCATGCCGATAATGGAGTTCAGAGGCGTGCGGATCTCGTGGCTCATGTTGGCCAGGAACTCGGATTTCAGCCGGGCCGCTTCCAGCGCTTCGTCGCGGGCCTGGGCCAACTCCGCCTCCATCCGCTTGCGTTGGCTGATATCGTGCGCCGTTACCGACAATCCTATGATGGTGCCCGACGGGTCCATCACCGGTGATTGCGTGATAGCCACGTCGAAGAGCGTGCCGTCTTTGCGCAGACGTATGGTCTCGAAACTCACAGCCTTGCCCGAGGCGAGGACATTTTGCGCATACTGCGCGACTTCCGCGCGCCGGCTGAGGGGAGCCAGCAGCACGGCGCTTTTGCCGATAATCTCGCTGGCGGAATAACCGAAGAGCTTTTCCGCGGCCGGATTCCAACTGGTGATTATCAGCTCGTTGCTCTTGCTGTAGATCGCATCGCCGGAGGAATCGACGATCGCAGCGAGCAGCGAACGCTCCCGTTCCGCCCGTTTGCGCTCGCTGATGTCGCGCACGGCGGCCACGATCCGGTAGTCGTGATCGTTGCTTCCCTGAAAGCCGGAGGTATTCAATGCGACCGGAATCTCATTGGCGAATTTGGTGAGCAACCGCAGTTCCACGTCGTGGATGCGGCCCTGCTGGCGGGTTTGGCGCAGCAGTTCGCCGGCGGCTGCCGCATCGGTAAACAACGAGGGCATCTGGATGCCGATCAATTCCTCGCGGCGATAGCCCGATATTTCGAACGCCTGCTCGTTGGCATCGGTCAAGACCAGCTCCGAGTCGCACACCAGCAGGGCGTCGGGCGATGACTGCACGAGACTACGGCTGTACTCGCGTTCCTGGCGCAGAGTGCTCTCGATCTCGCGTTGTCGGGTAACGTCCCTGGCGACGCCAAAGATGCCAAACACCCGGCCAGCGCGGTAAAACAGCGAAGCGTTGAAAGAGACGGGTATTTCTTTACCGTCGGCTGCGCGAACGAGGAGGTCGAAATTCATCACATATCCGTCAGTGAAAGCCTTTTTGATCGCTTCGGCAGCCGCCGCCGGGTCCGCAAAGATACTTTCGAAGCGCGACCCGAACAGCATTTTCTTTGGAATTCCGGTCAATTTTGAGAGCTGGTCATTACCGTCGATTATCCGTCTTTCCCCATCCACCATCACCATCGCATCGATCGACGATTCGATCAGCCCGCGCGTGTATTCGTGCGCCTCGCGCAGCTCTCTCTCGATTGTTTTCAGCCTGGTGATTTCGCGGCCAATCCCGGCCACCCCCACTATTTTTCCCTTCCCGTCACGAATGGCGAAGAGGTTGACTGATGAGATAAATTCGGTCCCGTCCTTGTGCAGGTGATGTTCCCAACTGACCGGCTCTCCGGTTTGAAGGACACGTTGGGTTCTCGCGATGGTTTGCGCCAGTTCCGCGCGTGGCACGAACAGATCGATACCCTGGCCAATGGCCTCGGACTTCGTGAAGCCGTAAACCTTTTCCGCGGCCGGATTCCAGGCGTTGATTTTCAAGTCTTTGGAAACGCTGATGATGGCGTCCTCGGAGGCATCCACGATCGCAGCGAGAATCGCCATTTCCCGTTCGGCTCGCTTGCGCGCGGTGATATCCCGAAAAATTGCTGAAAGTCCGATCAGCGTGCCGGTTGAATCATAAATCCCCGAAGTGACTATCGAAGCTTCGATCAGCGTTTGGTCCTTGCGCTGGAGCCGTGTTTCCAGACGCTGGAGCGGCTTGTGCTGACGCGCTGTCTCTACCCGCTCCGACAGATTCCGCTCTGCATGAGCGCGAAGATGCTCTGGAAGATAAATCGATATCGGCTGTCCGACCGCTTCGGCGGTGGTAAAACCGAGCAGCGCTTCAGCGCCTCGGTTCCAACTCGTGATTCTACCATCCAGTGACAGGCTCACCACGGCATCATCGGTTGAGGTCACGATTGCCGCCAGCAGCGCCTGTTCGCGCTCGGCGCGTTTGCGCGCAGTGTTGTCGCGATGAATAGAAGAGATTCCCAACAGCTTTCCGCTGCGGTCACGAATTGCGCAAATCGTGATCGCGGTTTCGATGATGGTCCCGTCCTTTCTGAGGTTGGGCCCCTCGAAGCTGAAAACCCGGTCCGGATTGGCTTTGATCTCGGCAATTACCGCGGCGGCGCGTTGATTTTCCGAAGCGGGAATGAAAATCGTGACCGGCTGCCCGACTGCTTCGGCGGCGGTAAAGCCGAACAGCTTTTCCGCGCCCTTGTTCCAGGTCGCAATCCTGCTGTCAGGATCGATACTCACAATCGCGTCGTCCGAGGACTCCACGATCGCGGCCAGGCGGGCCAGTTCGCGTTCCCTGCGCTTGGTTTCGGAAATATCGCGGACGATTACCGAAAATCCGGTGACTGCGCCCTTGTCGTCGAATATTCCCGAGACCAGGAATGAAGCCTCGAGATTGGAGCCGTCCTTGCGATGCACGGGCTGCTCGAAGAAGTGGGCTTGAACGCCGGAGGTTTGCAGCGCGGCTATGTCACTGGCAAAGCGCTGCCGCGCATCCTCCGCTTCGGCGGCGAAAAGCTCGTCAACACGCTTACCTATGCTTTCATCGGCGCTGAAACCAAAAAGCCGCTGTGCACCTGGATTCCAACTCAGGATGCGGAAATCCAGCGAGACACTGATGATGGCGGCATCCGCGCTCTGCACGATCGCTGCCAGATGCGCTTGCGCCTCGGTCGCCCGTTCCAGGCGCTCGGTTTGTTCAACCGCGCTGCGCTCCAGAGCGCCCACAAGTTCCTCGAGCGCGGCAATTCGTGATTTCAGTTTGCGCGTATGCCCATCGAAATGGAGATCCGGCATTTATCCCCCCTTTGCCTTGCCTTCAATTTATAAAAACCGGCCTGTCCAAAATAGCCAGGAACCCCAGTTTCAAGTTCAACGCAATGGTGCGAAACATTTCCGCCGTCGGGACCGGCACCGTGGTGTGAGTAAAAATTATCAAGGCAAAGAAATCACCGTTTGCCAGAACGCCGCCCAGACCCAGCACCGATGCGATCGAGTGCGGAGTTACGAAATCGTCCTGCGCCGGGATAAACGAACTCCCCGGCGCCGACCGCACATGAAAGATGCCGAACTTCCTTTGCTCCAGTTCACTGACGATCTCCGGTCCGGCCTGCAGAAACTCGGTGGTGGTCAGTCCGAGCTGGCTTATCAATCCGGCAATCATCGGGAACTGCCCGAGCATCGCTTCGCTAGCGAGCGGTATGCATTGATGCGTCCCGGAAGTGCGCCGCGAGTTCCATTGGAGCTCATCGCCGGCCGAGGCCAGCAGGGTCAGGCAGCGGGTGTTCGGGCCGAGCGCGGTGTCGCCAGACATCGATTCAGCGAACGCCCGCAATTCCGCGGGCAATTGGGAATAGCTGTGCGTCTTGAACAGCCGCACCAGAGCGCAGCAGCGGCGCTTGGAGCCTTGCTCTCGCAGATGGTCGTACAAATAGCGGGTGACCTTTTGTGCCGCCTCTTCCATGCTGGCGGAGTCACCGGTCATGAGACGGAGCGCGCCGCCACAGCGCACCATGTCGGCCAGCGTAAAATGGGCCAGGTCGTAGTCGGACCGCTCTGCTGACGGAACTATGGGCGCCCCAACTGATGGGAAATCGAGTTGCGCGGCCCCGGATGTCGTTCGAGTCATTTGGCGAGCCTCTTGCGCATGGGATTCACACCTCCACGATGGCACACACGCAAAATGCATTCCGTTAGCTTGGATATTTTAGCTAAACAAAACGGCAGTCGATTCGGAATGGGCCGACTCGCCAGGAAGCTTCAGTCAATTCCAACCGATGCAGGAATAACTCCTGCGACGAACTTCCTATGATAAGTCTAATCGCCCCCAATCTCTTCTGCCATTCGCAGTGAGCGCGATGGCGGCGTAATCCACAGCGGGCTAAATCCACGAGCGGCCGATCATCTGGGGCGGCGGTGCCAAGCCCATCAGGCGCAATGCGGTGGGCGCCACGTCATAAAGTTGGCGGCCCTCGATCCGGCCGCGGACGGTGTCCGGACGCGAGCCGCGTTCATTTAGAATAAAAATCCCGTTGTAGTCGTGGTTGGCATCATCAGGGCCGGTGTCATTTTCATAGGTAAGTATGGTGTTCAAGCCCACACTGCCGACCGAGCGCCAATTAAGGTCGCCGAAATAGACAATCAGATCGGGCGCGGAGCCATTTACTTCACGGTAGATATCCTGAGGGCGCAGCGCACGGGTGCCCAGGCGCCGCCCGTGATCGTCGGTAATCGCCTCGAGCTGAGCGGCCAGTTGTGCGCGAAAGTTCTCGTATTCGTCCGGCGCAATCGTGCCTTGTGGTTCGCGTCCGCGCACGTTCATGAAGATCCGCGCATAGTATCCGCCGTCTCCCCAGACCCGGGTCTTATCCCAGTCGATGGCGGCAGCGGTGATCGGCGTCGGCTTATGCGGGTATTCCTTAAGCACCAGGTAACCCTGCTGGATCAGCCATTCGTTGACACAGACGCCACCTTCCATGGATTTCGCGCCATGGTCGGAAACCACCATCACGGCGCAATCCGAAGGCAGCAGCGCGATAAGCTCACCGACTTCGCGATCGACCGCGCGGTAATACTCGCGGATCGAATCCTCCAGCGGATTGCCCGCGACATAATTGCGGTTGGCCGGGTCCATGAAGCGCCAGAAGCCGTGATGGACGCGATCCACGCCCATCTCGACCATCATGAAGAATTGCCATGGGTGGGTAGTCAGCAGATGGCGGGCGACCTTGAAATGTTTGGCGGTTTTGTCGTGGATGCGCCCCAACAGCGCGCGTTTGTCGTCGGTGCGAAAGTCCTCGACGTCGAGCACATAGCCGCCTGCCACCTGCTCGACGATCGGTTTGAGTTCGGCCGGGTAGGTGTACTGGCTTTTGGTGGACGGCGTTAGAAAGCAGCTCACCATCGCGCCCCGCACCGGGCTGACCGGATAGGTCTGGGGGACGCCGTGAACAATCACGTCACGGCCGGTTTGGGAAAGGATTTCCCACAATCGCGGCACGCGTACGGCGCGCGAGTCGGCGATCTGGTAGCCGTCGTAAGAATAGTTCCTGCGATTGCGAAAGCCGTAAAAGCCCAACTGGCCGGCGTCGCGGCTGGCTGTCATGCATGACCAGGCGGGCACGGTGATGGGGGGATCGCAGCTCAGCAGCGGGCCCCATGAACCCGCCTGCATCAGCCGGCGCAGATTGGGCAAGTCGGCGGCGAAGCGATCGAAGACCAGGGCCGGCGCCGCGCAGTCCAATCCGATGATGGCCAACCGTTTCATCGCAAAAATTTTTGTCAGGCTCGCGACGGCGGCGCAATAGCGGGAGGCGTTGCGCTATGCGCAGCATACCGCTGGAATTTGTCGCAAGCCACGCAATAGCGATCGAATCGTTTCCCGTCCCGCAGTCTTGTTCCCGCCCGCAACAAGTGTTACCAAGAACGCTTCCGATCAAAACGCAAGGACGTTCGGCCACCGTACATGAGTGATTCGTAGCGGCAGGTTCGGCAATGGAAAGTGAGGGATATCCACAATCGCAAGGCGCGCTATAACTGGTGTAAACTAGTCTCTTTTAGGCAGATATCGTACCTCAGTGGCCAAAGCAAGCCGAAAATGATGTACAAAGCCCTAGACAAGGCGGCTAGGTTCTGATTATAGTCTTCGCCGAAAATTCTGTCCGGACCGAGTTGGACTTTAGATGCGTCAGGGTGGTGGGAGAGTTGTGGATGCCTTGCATTTTTCTTGGGCGAATGCCAATCGGCAGTGTTGAAAGCCCGAATAACTAAAGGTGAATTTTACCGGGCATGACTTCGATTCTGATGAAAAAGACGAACGGATATGATGCGTTCGGATGCAATTTAGCCGGATTCGCCTCAAAGAACTCATATGAGCTCAGCGATCGGTCCAAATTGTCGCTTTTGAAGTGGCACTAATCGTGCTGCATGACTCGATTCAGAGTTCGATCCGATGGAGAGCTTATGTCCGATCACATTTTAATCCCAACCCTGCAAGAGCAGCCGGGTAACTCCGGTCTGGACAGCTTTGACAGTCTCGCCTGGCACTTGGCCACGGTCCTGTGCCGCGATTGCTGGCGCCCCTGGTGGATGCATGGACATGGTCCATTCAGGGTGCTCATTGACCATCCCACCGCACACCTGTTTGATGCGCTGTGACGTTGGGGTGAGGCTGCTGCCTGTCCTTAATCGCTCGGATGGCGGCACCCCGCGTTGCCGCCATCTGAATCACCGCCACGGTAAAGCCCGCCGTCGCAAATCCCCGAATCCAGGTCCCTACCCAGCAAAAGCGCTGTCCCTTATCCGAACGGCGCTGGTCTATCATACCGATTCGCAGGCGGGTGATTGTGGCAAAGACCGCATCGCGCCTTCCATCCCCTTTAGCGGGCGAATGCTTCCATCGGCTTGTTATAGGCGGGCCAAGCGAGCATACGGGAGCTTGTGAATGACCGGGTAGCATTTTTCTGCCGCGGGCCACGGTGTCTTGACCCGGTCTCCCGTACGGACCACAGTTGCAAAGACCTGATATCGCCATTCGCTCCAAGGAGGGTTTGGCGGCGGTCAATGCGCGAAGCGAATGCATAGATTAATAATATTTGGCGTGGATGGGGGGACGTTGGACCTCGTGCGGCCGCTGGTTGCCCAGGGCAGGCTGCCCAATTTCGCCCGAGTGATGGAACAGGGGGTGTCCGGAGAATTGGGTTCGACCTTTCCGCCGATGACCTTTCCCGCCTTCACCACCTTCATGACCGGCAAGAACCCGGGCGGGCATGGCGTTTTTGATTTTTTCGAGCGGGTGCCGGGCCGCTACAGCGTTCGCTTTGTCAACGCCAGATCTCGCCGCAGCCGCACCTTATGGCGCGTGCTCAGCGAAGCCGGGCGGCGCGTGGCGGTGATTGGATTTCCGGTTACCTATCCGCCCGAGCCGATTAACGGCATGATGATCAGCGGCTTTGACGCTCCCGGAATCGGTGCCCGGGCGGATCGCACCTGCTTTTATCCGGCATCCTTTTATGATGAACTGCGGCGCGAGGTCGGCGACTACGTCATCACGCCCACCGTGGATATGCTGCGCGCCCGCGAAAATCCGGGCGAAGGCGTAGGCGCGATCCTGGACACGATCGAGCGCAAGGTGCGCACGGCGTTGTTTGCGCAGGCGCGGGAGCGATGGGATTGCTTTGCCTTCATGCTGATCGAAAGCGATTTCGCCGGCCATCGCTACTGGAAATACTACGATCCCAATTCACCGCAATACCAGTCTGATGCGCCTGATGAACTGCGCGAGGCGCTGCCCAGAGTCTACGGCGCGATCGACGATGCGCTGGGTCGCCTGATGGCAGCGGATCCGCAAGCCGGCGTCCTCATCTTTTCCGATCATGGCTTTGGCGGCGCCAGCACCAAGGCGGTGTTTCTCAATCGCTTCCTGCAGCAGCAAGGGATGCTGAAGTTCGCCGCCGATACCAGCACTCAAAGCTCGCTTGGCGGCCGCATCAGATTGAGCGCACGGCTGGGGATGGCGCGGCTGAAGGATTTCGGCCTGCATTATCTACCCGAGGTCCTGCGCACGCCGCTGCTGCGCTCAATGACGCTGGGCAACCAGATTGAATCGCGTATCCGCTTCGGTGGAATCGATTGGCGCCATACTACCGTCTATTCCGACGAGTCGCCCTATTTCCCGGCCTTATGGGTCAATCTGGCGGGACGCGAAAGCGCCGGCATCGTGCCGCCGGAGCGCTACGACGAGATGTGCGCGCGCGCTGCGCAGGCGCTGACCCAATGGCGCGATCCGGAAACCGATCAGCCGCTGGTGCGCCGCGTCTATCGGCGCGAAGAAATCTACCGCGGCGAGCAAGTCGAACGCGCTCCCGACCTGTTGATCGACTGGAACCTGGACCAGGGCTATAGCTATCTGAGCGGTCGCTCGCTTGAAGATCACACCGGCCAGAGCTTGCGCCGCCTGCTTCCCGATGAATTTCACACCCACGAAATGGCCACGCGCGGCGGCAGCCATCGGCCCAACGGAATCCTGATGGCGGCGCGCGGCCCTTTTGCCTGCGGTGGCTCGATCGAGGGCGCCACGCTGGGCGACTTGGCGCCGACGATTCTGTTCTGCCAGGGATTGGGAATTCCGCAGGAGATGGAAGGCCGCGTCCTGTCCGCGCTATTCAACTCCGAATTCCTCAACGCGAACGCCCCCCAGCGCGTAGCGGGGCCCGCAGGTCAGGCGGTCGGCGAGGAAGCGCCGGCTGACAATTACACCGACGAGGAACGCGAGGTAATCGAGCGCCGCCTGCGCGATCTCGGATATTTGTAGGTTCTGGAGTTCGCTTCCTTAATGAATGTGCGGGTGATGAGCCTGGCGGTCGCCGGCTTGTTGGCGCTGCTCTTCCTCAGCCAGGGACTGACGGCTCCCTTCGAAAAGGACGAGGAGTCGCGTCCCGCCTGGATCATCGTCGATATTGTCCATCGCGGCCACTGGATGCTTCCCGACGATGTATACGGCGAGGTCACCCGCAAGCCTCCCCTGTTCTACTGGCTGTCGGCGGCGCTGGCCGAAGCTCGCGGCGGGGTTACCGACGAAGCCGGAGCGCGGGCGGTCTCGCTGATCGCCGCGGCGGGATTGTCGATGTTGGTGATGGGCTACGCGAGCGCCTGGTTGGACGGCGTCGCCGGATGGATCGCCTGGATGGTCCTGCTGAGCTGCTACGGCTTTTGCTCGCATGCCGCTTACGCCCGCACTGACATGCTGTTCACGTTTCTGCTGTTCGGGGCCTATTGCCTGCTCTATCCGATGCTGGAGGGGGGGGCGACCGGCCGTTACTGGCTGCCGGCGGGTTTAATTATGGGACTTGCGATTCTGACCAAGGGACCGCTGGCCGCGGTGCTGTGCGGGCTCGCGGTGGCGGTTTACCTGCTGATGGTGCGCCGCAATCCCTTGAGCCTGGCAGCGCAGTCCTGGGCGTGGGGCACGCTGGTCGTCGCCGCGATTGTCGCTGCGGCGTGGTATGTGCCGGCCCTGATCGAGACTCACGGCGCCATCGCGAAAGTCCAGTTCATGCAGGAAAACCTGGGCCATTTCGTGCCTGCCAAACTGGGCGGTACGGGTGAGGCGAGCCGTCCTTTCTACTACCTGCTGGTTCGCTTCATCGGCACGTCGTTGCCTTTCAGTCTGTACATTCCTGCCTTGCTGGTCGCATCGATCCCGTTGCGCGCCAGCGCGCGTCCGCAGCTCTACCAGTTGGCCTTCCTGATCGCGGTGCTGGGTCTGTTCTCGATCGCCAGCGCCAAGCGCGACGACTATATACTGCCGGCGTTCGCGCCCTTCGCGATTCTTGTGGCCGCCATCATCACCGCAGGCGCTGGCAAGATCCCGCCTGCAGCCGAGCGCTTGCGCCGCGCCGTTGGCCTGGTCGCCGCAGCGGCGATGCTAATTGCAACGGCGGGCGGTTTGGTGTTGAGCCGCCAGCCTGCGCTGGTCGGCTGGCTCGGTGCTCATATGCAATCCAGTGATGCGGCTTATCTCAGACTTTTTGTTTCGGGTGCGCGGCGACCGCATGAGGCGGCCTTGATACTGGCGGCCGCCACCGCTTCGATCGTGGCACTGGTCTTGTGGCGGCGTGGAAGAGCGGCGCAAACCGCAATCGCGATTGCTTTGGCCGGGATGGCTGGAGTCAGTCTGTGGATCGGGATCATCCGGCCGAACCTGGCGGCGCGGCGCGCCTTTAAGGAGTTTGCAATTCAGATGCGGGCGGTGACCGCCGGGCAACCTGTCTATACCCCGGACGGCCCCGATTATGAAATTTCCTATTATTATGGCCAGCCGATCAGGGAGTTGGCGTGGGTCTCCCACACCCGCCGCTACCAGCCGCGCTACGTCCTGATCCAGGACAACTGGGTTAAGTTCAGACATTCAGTCGAGGGCAGCGAGGTACTGGCGTCGCGCCCGGCCCTGGACGGCCATCGGATGGTCCTGTTGAAAATCGGTTCAATCCCGTTTGAACCAAATCATGATAAACATTAAAAAGGTGACATTGAGTCCTGATTCGTCGTGGCTGGTGTCGACGGCACATAGCCTTCACGCGATACAAATAGAGGCAAATAATGAGTAGCGAGAAGCTGGACATAATGGTCGATTTCGTGCTGCGGATGGCGATCTCGCTCGCTTTGCCTGTGTGGGGTGCGGTGATGATTGGATTGGGCGTGGGATGGCGATCGGGATGGTGGGCTGGTTGGGGCGGCGTGGTCTTCGCGATCGGTTTGCTGCTGGCGGTGGGCAACCCGCTGGCCGATCGCGCCCTGCGCGAATTGTAGAATTTATCATTGCCCTTTTCTGCGTCTCTTGCGACGTTTTTCAGTGTGCTGTTTTCAACTGCACGCCACCAGTATTTTGCTGTGATTGCCGCGATCGGCTAACAGTCCGTCCATCGCGGATTGCATCTGATCGAGGCCCACGCGGCCGGTGATTAATGGCCGCACGTCGAGTTTGCGGCTTGACACCAGATTTACTGCGCGGCGGAAGTCGATCGCGCCGGCCCAGTAGCTGTGTATCAGATCGACTTCATCAGCCACGAAACGATTGGGATTGTACGGGATGTCGCGTCCTTCATAGACCGCCACCACGACCATCCGGCCCTGTTTGCGCACCGCTTTCCCGGCGGCCGCAAACGCCCGTCCGCTGCCCGCCACCTCGAAAACGATGTCCGCGCCGCGTCCGTCAGTGGCGTCGTTGATCTGGCCCTGGATTTCGTCAGCCGGATCGAGCACCAAATCGGCGCCGTAATCCCGGCCCAGGTTGCGGCGTCCCGCCACCGGTTCGACCAGCGCGACCCGATCTGCGCCAGCGAGTTGGGCCAATTTCATGATCAACAGGCCCAGCGGTCCGCCCCCGAATACCACCACTCGTTCGCCCACGCTCAGGCGAGAGCGCCGGATCGCATGCACAGCCACCGAAGCGGGTTCAATCAGCGCAGCTTCATCGGCGGGAGTGCCCGGCGGGACCAGGAACAACTGGCGCGCCGGTACCGTAATGAATTCGGCAAAAGATCCGTTGCGTTGGTTGAAATTGACCGCGCGCAAATCGCAAAGAGTAAAATCGCCCTGAACACAGTACTCGCAGCGTCCGCAACTTGGATAAATCAGGCCGACCGCCCGGTCGCCTGGCTCGAAACCGCGCGTTTCCGGCCCGACCTCGACCACCTGTGCGGAGAATTCATGCCCCAGCACCACCGGCATTTTCATCATCGGCGGTTCGACCGCAAAGACATGCAAATCGCTGCCGCAAATCCCCGTGTAATCTACCTTGAGCTTGAGGTCCGCCGGGCCCATCGGCGGTTCCGGGTAAGCGTGGTCAAGTTCGATCGATTTGGGCGCTTTCAAGACCGCGGCACGCATTGCGTCACCTCCGGACTGGGATTTCCTTTGCCGTCATCTTACGGCAGCCGCAGAAGGCCGACAAAGCAGGCATAGCTCCTGCTTTAACGGGAATGCCAGGAAAGCGAGCGTCGGCCAGGCGTGCCGAGCCGGCTATTCGACTATCACTTCATGGGGAAAAACGAAGGTTGTGGCGCCGTCCTCGAACTGGACCAAATACATCACGCGGTCCAGATTACGCACCTCGCGCAGGATTCGTAACCGTTCATTGAAGCGGGAATGACCCTCGCGGTCGCGAACCGGCTTGAGCAGTCGGCAATATCTCCCCACAACCCCATCCTGCCTGTCTTCTGCCGATGAGTTCACAGATTTGCCCTTCTCCCCGGATTGCCCAAAAATGGGCGTTCCGCCTCGCACTTTCGTCATACCTGACCATTAGACGACACCGGCTCTGGCCAAAATTCATCCAGCCTGCGGCAGCCGTACGCCTAATAGAGAATTGATCAGATTTCACGCGTATTACGGACCAATGGATTTCCAGAGATTTTCACTCCAATCCATTTATAGCATAGTCTGAGGGACGTTTCTCGCGGGGCAGGGAAGATCAAGGGCCATGTCGACGATTTATCCACTGGTGATGGGCAATCACGCCGTGATTGCGACGGAGCATTATTTATCAGCAGCGGCCGGGGCGCGCATGTTCGCAGCCGGCGGCAACGCGATCGACGCCGCGATTGCTGCGACGTTAGTTGAGGGAATTGTCAATCCGCACCTGCATACGATTGGCGGCGAGGCGCCGATTTTAGTGCGGCCGGCCGGCAGCGCTCGGGTCTTTTCGATCAATGGCAATATGACCGCGCCCGCCCGCGCCACGATCGCGCACTACCGCTCCCTGGGGATAAAGTTGATTCCCGGCCAAGGGCTGTTGGCTGCCGGTGTCCCCGCCGCGTTGGACGCATTGCTCACGGCTTTGGAACACTTCGGCACCTTCACGCTTGCGCGCGTCCTCGAACCGGCATTGGAGCTGGCCGAAGAGGGTTTTCCAGCCCATTCCGGACTGGTAGGCAATCCGGCCCGAAGCACCGCGGTAACCGGAACCACCGAGATGGCGTCGCTGCACGCCAATGCGGGCCATTTCCTCAAGCGATGGCCCACGACGGCGGCAATCTACCTGCCCGGCGGCAAGGTGCCACAGGTCGGCGATCGCCTGAAAAATCCCTCCCTCGCACGATTTTTCCGCCGTCTTATCGAGGCTGAAGCGGGAGCGCGAAACGGCGGGCGCGCCGCCGGCCTGGACGCGGTTCGCCAACGCTATTTTCTCGGCGATATCGCCGCCGAAATGGTGAAGTGGTCCGAGGCCAATGGCGGCCTGCTGTCGATGGAGGACTTCGCGCGTTTCCGGACCAAAATCGAGCAACCGCTGAGCATCGATTACCATGGATACACCATCTTCAAATGCCAGCCCTGGTCCCAAGGCCCGGTTTTTCTCCAGCAACTGCGCTTGCTCGAGGGCTTCGATCTCCCGGCGCTCGGGCATAATTCGACCCAGTACATCCATTGCGTGATCGAAGCGGCCAAACTGGCGTTCGCCGATCGCGAAGCCTGGTACGGCGATCCCGAATACGCGCAGGTTCCAATCAAGGGGCTGCTTTCGCGCCAGTACGCTGAAATGCGCCGCCGCCTGATCGATCCCGATCGCGCCTTGCTTGATCCGGCGCGGCCGGGCGATCCGGCCACGATGCGGGCTGCGATCGATCCACCAGCGCAGGCCACGAACTGGGGGCGCGGAACGGTCCACGTCGATGCCGCCGATCGTCATGGCAATGCGATCGCGATCACGCCCAGCGGCGGATGGATTCCCAGTTCGCCCGTGATCGACACGCTCGGTTTCCCGCTCGGTACGAGGCTGCAGAGCTTCCATCTCGACGAGCACCATCCCAACGCACTGGCGCCGGGCAAACGCCCGCGGACCACGCTCACCCCGTCGCTTGCGATCGATCCCGCTGGCAGATGTATCGCGTTTGGAACGCCGGGCGGCGACAACCAGGACCAATGGACGCTGCAGTTCTTCCTCAACCTGGTCCACTTCGGAATGGATTTGCAGGAGGCGATCGAAGCGCCGCGGTTTTCTTCCGGCCATATGCCGATCACATTCTATCCGCACACCGCTAATCCGGGACTGCTGCGAATCGAAGACCGTGTCGACGAACATGTGCGCAGCGAACTCAGGGCACGCGGCCACGTGGTCGAGGTGATGCCGTCCTATCGCGAAGGATTTGTACTGGCAGCCGCTTACGATCCGGCAACCAGCGATGTCAGCGGCGGCGCCGATCCCCGCGGGCAGTTGGCCGGCCTGATGCCCGCGCAGGTAATCGGCTGGTAGCAACCGGTCTGACCCCGTCAAGCCGGCACGACGCTGCACAGGGGGGAATTCGGATTAGAGAGTACCGTGCTCAACCTCGATCAAATTGCGCCACTTCCGATGATCGATTTCCTTCGAAATATGAAACCGGCCGCGCACACTGAGCGCCTGGTGTTCGGAAATTCGTGGATGGCCCCAGGCGAGGACATCCAGGCAATGCGCGCCGCAGATCTTGAAGGTCGTGTAATGGGGCCCGAACGAGAGTGCTTTTACATGCCCGAATACCGCGACGTTGTGCTCGTTGTACACGGCGGGACTTCGCAAAATGTCGTGAATCTTGATCGCCGTTTGCCCCAGGGCCGGGCCTGCCGTTATCAGCGCCGCCAAAATCGCAGCTCTCAGTCCAATTCGGCCTGTCATCAGAACGTTGCCTCGCAATCCGCCGGCGCACAAACGCCGGCACTCTCCAAACAGTCCAGACCTTCTAACCCAGCCGCATCCGATGCTCAAGCCGTCCGATGGGGGGCATCCGGTTGAATAGATGGGCTGGGGATTTTCCGCGCCAGGGCCATTCTCAGCGCCATCAATGCTATATTGCTTTGTCATGGTGGAGCGGCCAGTCAGGGGAGGCGCTGTCATAGCTGATAAGGGAGGCGGAGCGGCGTTGGCGGATGCCCCGGCGGCTGGCGCCGCAACCGACGAAAGTGCCGTTCTTTTCGAGCGCGAAAACGGCACGCTCCTGGTTCGGCTGGTCGGCGCGTGGTCGCTCGACGTAGGTTTGCCTCCCATCGCCGATTTCGAACGCGAGCTGTCCAAGGGTGCCGCGATCAGACGCGTGGCCTTTGACGGCGCCGAGCTGGGCGCCTGGGACAGCGCGCTGGTGACCTTTATCGCCAAGGCTTGTGAGTTGGCCCGGAGCCGCGCAATCAAGATCGATCTAAGCGCGATGCCCCATGGCCTTGAGCGGTTGCTGGACCTGGCCCAAGCGGCGCCGCAAGCCAGGGCCGTTCGTGCTACCCCTGCCGCGCCCGGCCTGCTCGCCCGCATCGGACAGTTGAGCATCGACTATAGCCGGTCGATCACTGAGTCGCTCGCCTTCCTGGGCGAATTCAGCATCGCTTTGGTAAATTTCCTGCGCGGACGGGCGCGCTACCAGTTTTCGGATCTTGCGCTCACGGTTCAACAATGCGGAGCGAACGCGCTGGGAATTGTTTCCCTGATCAGCTTTCTGGTCGGCGTCATCCTTGCCTTCATGGGCGCGGTGCAATTGGAAAAAGTTGGCGCACAGATTTTCGTTGCCAACCTGGTCGCGATCGGGATGGTGCGCGAGATGGGCGCGATGATGACCGCGATCATCATGGCGGGACGCACCGGCGCCGCTTTCGCCGCGCAATTGGGCGCAATGAAGGTGACCCAGGAGATTGACGCGCTGGAGACGATGGGAATACCGTCGATGGAGTTCCTCGTTCTCCCGCGCGTGATCGCGCTGGTCCTGATGATGCCGCTGCTGTGCGCGTACTCCGATTTGCTCGGCATCATGGGTGGAGCGGCGGTGGGATCCGCGATGCTGCACCTTTCGCTGCGCAGCTACCTGGATGCGTCACTTCAGGCGATCGATTTGACTTCGGTGTTAGGCGGCCTGTTCAAGGCCGCCGCCTATGGCGTCCTGATCGGCCTGGCCGGATGCTTGCGCGGTTTCCAATGCGGCTCCAGTTCCTCGGCTGTGGGTGAAGCCGCCACCTCCGCGGTCGTCACCGGCATCGTGGCGGTCGTCAGTGCGTGCGGTGTTTTTGCCGTCGTGTTTAATATTCTTGGTCTTTGATGGCGCCCGATAACCCAGTAAACGGCTCGTCTGCGGATCTCAAACCCCATATTGAGGTGCGCAATCTCACGCTCGCCTATGGCGAGTTTGTCGTGATGAGGGAAATCAACTTCATGGTCAGGCGCCAGGAGATTTTCATCATCATGGGCGGAAGCGGAAGCGGCAAAAGCACGCTGCTGCGCGCCATGATCGGCCTGCTCGAACCAGTGGCCGGCGAAGTCCTGTACAGCGGGGTGAATTTCACCGCCGCGGGGCCTGAGCAACGGCGCGAGATTGTGCGCCGCTTCGGCGTCACCTACCAGAGCGGAGCGTTGTGGACCTCGATGACCCTGGCGGAAAACGTCGGGCTGCCGCTGGCTGAATTCACCAATCTGAGCCCGGCCGAAATCCGCGAGGTGGCCTCGCTGAAGCTGGCAATGGTCGGGCTCAAGGGATTCGAGGATTTCTATCCGTCGCAGCTCAGCGGTGGGATGCAAAAACGCGCCGCGATCGCCAGGGCTATCGCGCTTGATCCGGAAATTCTTTTTTTCGACGAGCCCTCGGCGGGGCTCGATCCGATAACCTCGCGCCTGCTCGACGATCTTATCCTGGAATTGCGCGCCAGCCTGGGCACGACCGTGGTAGTGGTTACGCACGAACTCGCCAGCATCTTCACCATCGGTGACGACAGCGTTCTGTTGGACGGCGAGAGCCGCGCGCCCATCGCTTACGGTAATCCCAGACAACTGCGCGACCACAGCGACGATCCTCGGGTGCGTCGGTTTCTGACGCGAGGAGAAGCACAGTCAGGATTGGTGCCAAATCATGGCTAAACGAGCAGATCCAGCCGTGGTCGGAGCGTTCGTGGCCGGCGCGCTGGTGCTGGTTATCCTGGCAATTACGCTTCTGGGCTCAGGTTCGCTGTTTCGGCGCCGCCAGATCTACGTTTTGTACTTCCAAAGCAATGTCAACGGCCTGCGCGTGGATGCGCCAGTGAAATTTCACGGTGTCGAAATCGGCTCGGTTTATCGAATATTGCTTAGTCTCAATCAACTCGAGTATGCGGTCCGGACCAATAACCCTACCGGGATGCGCGTGCCGGTTTTGATCGAATTGGATGAAAGAAAGATGACCAGGCGCGGCGGTGAGGCCTTGAATCTGACCGATCCGAAATCCTTGAAAAGATTGATCGACGCGGGGTTGCGCGGCGAACTGGCGATGGAAAGTCTGCTCACCGGACTGCTCTATGTCGACCTCGATATGCATCCGGGAACCCCCGCCAATTTCGTGCTGCCGCCCAATTCAACCTTTCCCGAAATCCCGACTCGCCGCACCGAATTCGAGCAGGTCCAGCAGGATGTCGGTAGAGTACTGGGCAGGTTGAGCCAAATCGATTTCCAGGCAGCGATCGATTCGATGACGCGGACCACCGACGCGCTGCGCGACCTGGTGCAGTCGCCGCAGCTTCAAACCGCGCTGGACCGGCTTCAGCTTGCGATCACCTCGCTCGACGCGGCGGCGCAAAGCGCGCAGCGCATGACCGACACTATCAGGACCGAAGTTGTGCCCCTCTCGCGCAGCTTGCGCGAAGCTTCGGACAATACCGCCGAAACCATGCGCCAGGCGCGATCGTCTCTGGCGGCGGCCCAGCAGGCGTTCGTGGCGGCACAGGGCGCCTTCCTCGAAGCCAGGACGATTCTCGATCCGGCTTCACCGGTTAACTATCAACTCAACAAAGCGCTGGAGGACGTTTCCGCCGCCGCACGTTCTACCCGCGATCTGGCCGATTTTCTGCGGCGCAATCCCAGTGCCGTGATTCGCGGCGTGGCTCAGGACGGGCGATGAAGCACCAAAGCTTGAGCCACCACATCCGTCTGGCCGGACTTTGGATGATCGCGGTTTTGGTTTCATTGGCGGCGTGCACTATTCTGACGCCGATACCCGATCATTCCCGTTATTTTCTACTTACGCCGATTGCGACCGCGCAAAATGCCATCGATCAGAACGACACCAGCGGGTTGGTATTGGGCCTGGGCCCAATCAAATTCCCCCAGTATCTGGAGCGTTCTGAAATAGCCACGCGCATCGCTCCTAACCAGGTGCGCTTTCTCAATGACGATCATTGGGCTGAGCCGCTCAAAGACAATTTCACCCATGTGCTTTCGCAAAACCTGACGACGCTGCTCGGGACCCAGCAAATCATCCAATTTCCCTGGTATAGCTCCACCCATGTCGATTATCAGATTGCGATCACGGTCGATCGCTTCGAGTGTGGCACCGATGGGGAAAGCGGCTTGGCCGCCCGATGGAGTATCGACAACCCGGTTGACGGGCATATCCTTCAAGGCCGCCACTCCGATCTGAAAGCATCGTGCGGAGCCGATACCGATCAAGGCGTGGCCGCATTGAGCCAGGCCCTGGGCGATCTAAGCCGCCAAATCGCAGAGGCGATCGCGCAGCTCGCCGCCCGCCGTCACCAGGGCTGAATCATTTGCCGGGCTCGGAAAGCGGCGCCTGTGAAATGACCGCGCGGGAGACCGACGCCGACGGATTGGGCGACCGCTGCCTGGCCACGCGCACCGTTACCACCACGGCGGTCGAGGCTTCGTCGATTGCTGTGCGCGCGCCGTAATTTTCGGGGGCGCTTATCAGCAACGGATCAAAGCGATGGGGTCCGCTGGACAGGCGCTGCCATCCGTCGGTCTCAATTCCAACCGCGGCCGCCAGCCCGCATTGCGGACCCCCGGAGCGGCACGGCTCGGCTTGGTAATAGAGTTCGCGCGTGATTTGATCGAGATCCGCAGACGGCGCAAAGGTTTGCAGCATCAGGCGGCCGCCGCCGCGCAGCGCGAGCCATGTGGCCGGCGTGTCGTGATCGATGATCGCGGCGGCGCCGCTGTTGTTGATTTCGATTGGCTGCTCCAGCCCGGAGGCCAGGATCGAATAACCGCGCAAATTCATGAACTCCATCGCGATTGTGCCCTGGACATCACGGAACAGCCTGTGCCAGGGAAGGCGCATCGTGAACGGCGCCTGCCCGAAATCGCGATAGAAGAACTCCACGGTGGAAACCTCGGGCGATTGAATCGGCTTTAAGATCTCAATGCGATGGCCAACGCGCCGAATCACTCGTACCGGTCCAACGCGGTAAGCGAGCAGGCGGCTTTTGATGTCCTTTTCGGTCAGATGCACCTTGATCAGATTGAGCAGTGAGACCCGGCCACGCAGCTCAAACCCGTCGATCAGGTTTTGGGAAAGTTCACCCTTGTGGCTTTGGAGGCGAAAGTCATCGGGAAATTCGTTCTTAAAGCCGAGTCTGTAGCTGTCGGTTTCCACGATCTCGTGTCGCGGATCGTAATCGACGTAGTGAGCCGGGCTCAGCCGCGGATTTTTGACGGCGGCCATGTAGACGTAACGCTGCGGGCCACCCAGCGGATCCGTCACTGCAACTTCAAGGGCGCCCGTGGGCAGCACGGTCGTGTCGGGGATGCGCTCGCCCAGATCGAACATCATCATCGTTATTTCGTCGTCCGGCCCGACCGCCTGCTCGCCGACGATTGCCGTGGGTACGGGTCCCTGCGGCAAAGCGTAAATTCCGCCGATCAGGACCGAATCGACCTGGAACGGAATCGGTTCAAGCCTGCCATGATGGACGGCGAGGACTTCGATCCGGCTGACCGGAACATTCAGGAGTTGCGGGAGCTGTTTTCCCCGCAGCAGCAGGGGTTGCCAGACCCGCGGACTGGCGCCAGCCGGTGATACGACCGCGATCGAAGCCAGAATCAACAGGCCGCGGAGCAATGCGCCGCGTCTGCGGGAAAAAATACCGATACTCACGCGGGACCAAAGCGCGCTGCTCGACCGCCCGTGTTCAGGAAATTTTCGAAGGCGGGCACGGTCGAAAACGCGCAGCCAATTGCCTTGGGAGCATTTGTCAATCAGAATTGTTCAAGTATCGAAGGTCAAGCGGCTCACGCTGGCGATTGGCGGAGATGACCTGGGCCAGTAAGTTTTTTACGTTTGCAGTTTCACAGCCGCGCCGTTGCGGCGTTAAAAGCTTGCCGCGAACGGCTGCCCGGCTCAAGATGCTGTCCTGCCTGTTCGCGTTTGCGCTCGCAGCGCCGCTCCCGGCGCACGCCGGCGGATGCGACGACGATTGCAAGGGCGAATACGTCTCCAACCTGGGCCAATGCCGCGCCGATTACAGCCATGGCGACGAAGATCTCCAAGACCTCGAGGAATGCCTGGCCGATACCCGCAGCGAGTACGACGATTGCATCGATGATTGCACCTCGCTGGGCGCTGGCGGTGTCGTCGCCTGCTCCTCGCAGCACCACGCGCTAAGACGGGTGACCTTCCTCATCACCGGGCAATAACCCACAAAGAATTCGCCTGCTCTCTCATTGCTCAAGTGGCAGGCGGTACAACTCGATAGCGTTGCGCCGCGCGATGCGCAGTTGATCTTCGATCGGGACACCGCCGAAATGCTCCGAGAGCACCTCCTTTGAATGCGGCCAGGTGCCGTCGAAGTGCGGATAGTCGGAGCCCCACATCAGGTTGGAGAGCCCGATGATGTCGCGGTTGCGCACCGCGGTGCGATCGCGCATGAAGGTGACGCCCACGTGTTCGTGGAAGATCTGGCTGGGCGGGCGGCCCGACGTGATGGCGTTGAAGGCGCCCGCCCATCCCCGATCGCGATGAGCGCGGAAGTCCATCCGCTCCAGGATTCCCGCCACCCACGCGGCGTCGTTTTCCACCGACACCACCTTGAGCTTGCGATGGCGGTCGAACACGCCAGAGAAGATCATCGCCGCCAGCGAGTACATGGTCGGCGTGAAGGCGAGTGAGAAATCCGCCATCACATTGCCGGTCTGGGAGAAGTGTTTCTTGCTGGCCGCGACGTGCAGGCTGATCGGCATTTCCAGGTCTTCCGACGCCGACCAGATTGGATCGTAGGCCGGATTTTCGTAGCCCTGGCCGGTGTCCTGGCTGATACTGATCATGGCCGCCCGCAAACCCATCTTGCGGCAGCGCGCCATCTCCGCCGTGGCCGCTTCGATCGGATCGGTCGGAATCATCGCCACACCGTACAACCGGTTGGGGGCGCCGGAGCTGTACTCCGCCAACCAATCATTGAAAGCGCGGAAGCAGGCCAGTTGAAAGTCCGGATCGGGGATTGAAAACATGCTGAGGCCGAAACTGGTGTAAAGGATTTCCGCCTCCACCCCGTCGCGGTCCATGTCGGCCAGACGGGCGTGGGGGTCCCACGCTCCCTTGCGCACGTTAGCGAAGCGACCGATCATGCTGACCTCGTCGTCGGCGGCTTCGGTGCACACGGTCAGGCCGATAGGATGCTTGTAGGTCAGCCCGCCTTCGCACACCAGGTAGTCCGAGTCCGGCTCGCTGACGATGCGCGGGGCGCGCTCGCGGTAGCGCAGATCGACGCGTTCGACCCACAGATTGGGCGGTTCGACGACATGAGAATCGGCGGATACCATTTTGAAGGCGGGCAGATTTTCCATTGCTGCTTACTCCCCAAATCGATCGGCGGCCTTGGTTATTTGATGGCGATCATTGGCCGGTTTTTTGGCTAAGATCAAGGCGGTCCGCGAACAGATGACAAGCCGATAGTACAGTTGGTCCATTAAAAGGCCTTGCGCAACGTAATAGGCGGCGCTTAATTACTAAGCGTCAGGCGTTAAATGCTGTCCAATCTAATCGGCGGAAAATGGCGCGAGCCACGCGGGGCCCGCAGCGTGCCGTTGTTCAATCCAGCCACCGGCGAAGTGATTGAGCAGACCCCGCTCAGCTCGGCGGCCGAGGTCGAAGACGCCGTCGCCGCAGCGGTGCGCGCATGGCCCGGATGGGCCGCGACGCCGGTGCTTGAACGCACCCGGCTGATGTTCAGCTACAAGACCGTTTTGGAGCGCCATTTCGAGGAATTGGCCGCGATCGTCACCCGCAATCACGGCAAGACCCTGGAGGAGGCGCGCGGCGAGGTGCGGCGCGGAATTGAGGTGGTCGACTTCGCATGCTCCGCGCCCACGTTGCTGCAGGGCCGCACGCTTCGAGCGGTCAGCACCGCGATCGATCAGGATTATTACCGTTATCCTCTCGGCGTTGTCGGCGGGATCGTTCCATTCAATTTCCCTGTGATGATACCGCTGTGGATGTTTCCGCTGGCACTGGTGAGCGGCAATACCTTCGTACTGAAGCCATCCGAACGCACGCCGCTGGGCGCGGTGCGCCTGGCAGAGTTGTTAACCGACGCGGGCTTTCCCGACGGCGTGCTCAACTTGGTGCACGGCGCGGCGGAGACTGTCAACGCGATGCTGGCGGCGCCGGAGGTGCGCGCGATTTCATTCGTTGGGTCGGAGCCGGCGGCGCGCCATGTTTACCAGGAGTCCGCCCGTCACGGCAAACGCGTGCAGGCCGCAGGCGGCGCCAAAAATCACATTTTCGTTCTGCCCGACACCGACTGGGATATGGCCACCTCCGCAATCATCAATTCGGCCTTCGGCAACGCCGGCGAACGATGCCTGGCGGGAAGCGTCGCGGTCGCAATCGGCGAAGCCGCCGACCAGCTTGTTCCTCGCCTGGAGGCGGCGGCGCGCAAGCTCAAGCTTGGACCAGGCGATGATCCTGCCGTGGATATGGGCCCGCTGGTCGCCGACGACCATCGCCTCCGCGTCCTCGGCCATATTGAACGCGCGGCCGCCCAGGGCGCCGATCTGGTGGTCGACGGACGTGCGCCCGAATACGTGCAACGCCCCGGTTTTTTCGTCGGCCCCACTATCGTGGACCGAGTGACGCCCGCGATGGCCGCGGGGCGCGAGGAAATCTTTGGACCGGTGCTTTCGATAAGCCGCGTCAAAGACGTCAGAGAAGCGATTAATCTGGTAAACCGTCTGCCGCTGGGCAACATGGCTGCGGTGTTCACCGGTTCCGGCCGGGCCGCCCGTCAATTCCGCGACGAAGTCGAATGCGGGATGATCGGAATCAATGTCGGCGTGGCTCAGCCGCTGGCCTTTTATCCTTTCACCGGATGGAAGAGTTCCTTTTACGGCGACCTGCATCTGCAGGGCAGCGATGGAATCGAGTTTTATACGCGCAAGAAGATAGTGGTGTCGCGCTGGTGAGGGAGAAAAGAGAGGTGAGGGAAAAGCGGCGAGTAGTGCGAGAACAACAGCGGCGCGCGGGTCTTCGTTGAGGGTCCGGTATGTCTCTTCTTCCCTCTTTTCTATCGCCTCCCCTTTGCGCTATTGATTGACTGAGTGAAAAACCGGCAGGAGTAAAAGCGTTTATGAGCCTGTCATTCAAACCGATATCAGCGGATTCCCACGTGGTCGAGCCGCCCGATTTATGGACCAAACGAATCGATCGCAAGTTTTTGGATCGAGCCCCGCGCCTGGTGCATGAAGCCGATCAGGACATGTTCTGGTGTCCCGGCGGGCGCCAGGAAAAACGCGGTATCGGCACTTCGTCCTCGGTCAACAAGGATGCCAAGGACATTTCGATGGCCGAGCGGTGGGAAAACGTCCTGCCCGGTTCCTATGACCCGTTCGAACGGCTCAAGGACCAGGACCGCGACGGGGTGGAAGCCGAGGTGCTCTACACCACCTTCGGCACGACTTTTTATCCGATGACCGACCTGGACTTCCAGTTCGCCTGCATGCAGGCGTTCAACGACTGGCTGGCGAATTTCTGTTCCACCGCGCCCAAACGCCTGTTCGGCGTCGCCATGATACCCACCGAGCCGGTGGATCGCGCGGTCAAGGAGATGGAGCGGTGCCGCAAGATGGGGATGGTATCGGCGCAGATCAGCGTGCAGCAGGAAATCGGGGAGGGCTACAACCACAAAAAATGGGACCCGCTCTGGGACGCGTCCGCCGACCTTGAGATGCCGGTCAGCCTGCACGTGGCCGGCGACAAGAAGTGGTTTACGTTAACCAACAATATGCTGGTGGATTTCTCTCTCGCTTTCACGCCGGTGATGTATTCGATCTGCACGATGATCATGGGCGGCACCTTCGACCGCCATCCCAAGCTCAAGGTGCTGAGCGTGGAAAACGACGCGTCGTGGCCGGCGCCGGCGCTGGAGCGGATGGATTACCATTATTTCCGCGACCAGGGGTGGGCGGGTTCCGGTGGTATCACCTCGGGCCGCACGCCCAGCCAGATCTTCCATGACCAGGTGATCTGCACCTTCATGCGCGACAAGACCGCGGTGCGGATGCGCGACGTTGTGGGCACGCGCAACATGATGTGGGGCTCGGATTTCCCCCATTACGACGGCACCTGGCCCAAATCGATTCCCAACCTCGAAGAGCATTTCCACGGCGTCCCGGTCGAGGACCAGAAGCGCATCGCCCGTACAAATGTGATCGAGTTGTACAAGCTGCCGATTGAACCGTGAAAAGACAGGAATGAGGGTAAGCAGCAAGTAGTGAGATAGGAAAAGCGACCTTCTGGTTTTGGGTGGGATGCGAAAATTCCCACCCTTTTTTCACACTGCTTCCTTCTCTTCCCTCACTTCTGTCCGCTCGTTGCAAGCGCTTCACCAAGCAGGTCCAGCGCCTTCGCGGCGAACGCATACATATTGCCCACCCGATCGTTCTCGCCGGTTTCAAGCGTAATGCTCCGTTCCAGTGGGCCCGCAATCGCGATACAGGTATGACCGGGCGGATCGCCGTAGCGATTCCCGGTGGGCCCGGTCGCGCCGCTTTCTGCGATGCTCCAGGTTGCTCCAAATCGCTCACGCGCGGTGCGCGCCAATAACGTCGCGTATGGCTCGCTGGCGCCTCGCATCCCTTTTACCGCGTCGTCCTGGATGTCGAGCAGGATGCGCCGGGCCTTCAGAGTATAGACGACAGCGCCGCCCAAAAAGTAAGCCGAAGCACCGCCCACGCTGAGCAACGCCGCCGAAATGAGCCCTCCGGTCGATGATTCCGCGACCACCACGGTTTCACGCCGCGCCTTGAGCAGCTCGGCTATTCGTTGCGCCCGCATTAACAGTTCCTGCATTAGGCACCTCCGCGAAAGAGAGAGGAACAAGGAAAGAAAGTGAGACGAAGAACAGACAGCAAAAAGGGTGTGAGTCCACCGTTATCTTTTCTGCTCTCTCACTACTCTTCCTCCGCTCCTCTTTGTTGATGCTGCTGACCAGGTTTGGCCTTCAGTCCAGCAATGAACCGCACCCAAAGGTCGCACATTTTGCTTGTTTTGCCTCAGCCTTTGACGACTGCGAAGGGCTTTAGGCGTGCGACCCTGCGGCTGACGCCTGCGGCTTCCATCACGCCGACAACGTCGGCGACGTCTTTGTAAGCGGCCGGCATTTCTTCGGCGATGGTCGAGCGGCCGCGCGACCGCACCACGACGCCGGCCGCGGCCATCTCGGCATACAAGTTGCGCCCGCGGGCGGTGCGCTGCGCCTGATGGCGGCTCATCACGCGTCCCGCGCCGTGACAGGTCGAGCCGAAGGTTTCCTTCATCGCGCCTTCCTGCCCGATCAGGAGGAACGAGTAACGGCCCATGTCGCCCGGAATCAGCACCGGCTGCCCCAGATTGCGCAGGGCGGCGGGGAGACTCGGATGGCCCGGAGCGAAAGCGCGTGTGGCCCCTTTGCGATGTACGCACAAGGTACGGCGCTCGCCGTTAACTTCGTGCTGTTCGAATTTAGCGATGTTATGGCAGACGTCGTAAATCAAACTGAAACCCAGCTCTCGCGGGCTGAGCTGAAGCGCCGCCTCCAGCGCGCGTTGGGCCAGATGCATGATCAACTGGCGGTTGCACCAGGCGAAATTCGCCGCCGCCGCCATCGCGCCAAGGTAGGCGCGGCCCTCCGCGGATTTGATCGGCACGGCGGCAAGCTGACGGTCGGGCAGTTGGATCCCATAGCGGCCCATCGCCGCTCCCATCGTCTTCAGATAATCATCGCAGGTCTGATGGCCGAGGCCGCGCGAGCCGGAATGAATCAGAATCGTCACCTGGCCCAGCTCCAGCCCGAGCGCCTGCGCCGTCGCGCTGTCGTAGATCTGGTCGACGCGGCTGCATTCCAGGAAATGATTGCCCGACCCCAGGGTGCCGAGCTGGACGCGTCCGCGCTGGTAGGCCTGATCGCTGATGGCGGAGGAATCCGCCATTTCCAGGCAGCCGTTTTCTTCCGTATGCTCGAGGTCCGCCTCGCAAGCGTAGCCGCGGTCGCGGGCCCATCGAGCCCCTTTGGCCACCAGCCGTCGCAGGTCGTCGATGGCCAGGCCAGGGATCGCGCCCTTGGAGCCGACGCCCGCCGGAATCGCCTCGAACAGCGCATCCGCCATCCGTTCCGCCTTGTCGCGCACGTCGTCATAGCTTAGTTTTGTGCGAATCAGACGCACGCCGCAGTTGATGTCGTAGCCGACGCCTCCGGGCGATATGACGCCGTTATCGGGATCGACCGCGGCGACTCCTCCGATCGGAAAACCGTAACCCATATGGATGTCAGGCATCGCGAGCGAGTAACCGACGATCCCGGGGAGACACGCAACATTAGCGACCTGTATCAACGCAGGATCGTTGCGCATCTCGGCCATCATCTGTTCGCTGGCATAGATCCGTCCGGGCACGCGCATCATACCGCTGCGCGGGATCTCCCACAGATAATCGTGAACCTTGAGGGTTGCTATCGCTGCCATCGAATAGACTACACGGCTACTTTAGCACAACGGGATTTCCGGCCACGGGTTTCGCCGCGTCGCGGCCGGTTGCGGCGCGGCGCCGCGCATCAACCACCAGACGCATCAATACCAGCGATCGGGCATACACGTTAACGCGCTCCCCGGGCAGCAGAACCGTGGAATCGGGTTGTATAAAGCCATCGGAGGTGTCTAAAACCTTTACCCATCCCGAGCAGTCCTGGCGCATTGGCAGCACAAAGGCCAACTGCTCAAAATGCGCGTTGATCAGCAGGTAAAAGCTGTCGTCCACGATTCGCTCACCCATCGGACCGGGGCTTGGAATGGCATCGCCGTTCAGGAAGACGCCGATAGACTTGGCAAACCCGTGGCGCCAATCCTCCTCCGACATCTCTTCGCCCGACGGCCTGAACCATGCGATATCATGCACGTCCTGACCGTGAATGGGCCGTCCCTGAAACCATCGGCGGCGGCGGAAAATGGGATGGTCCTGATGGAAGCGGATCAGGTGGCGAGTGAATTCGAGCAGTTCGCGGTCGACATTGTCCCAGTCCAGCCATGAGATTTCGTTGTCCTGACAATAGGCGTTGTTGTTGCCCTTCTGGGTTCGCCCGATCTCATCGCCGGCCAGCAGCATCGGCACCCCCTGGGACAGAAACAATGTCGCAAGGAAGTTGCGTTTTTGCCGCGCCCGCATCAGGTTGACAATTGGATCTCCGGTGGGACCTTCGGCACCGCAGTTCCATGAGCGGTTGTGGTTGTCGCCGTCGCGGTTTTCTTCACGGTTGGCGTCGTTGTGTTTGAAGTTGTACGAGACCAGGTCGTGCAGGGTGAAGCCGTCATGGCAGGTGACGAAATTGATGCTGGCATGGGGCTGGCGCCGGCTGGGCCCATAGAGGTCGGAACTGCCGGTAAAACGGGTTGCGAACTCACCCAGCGTCTGGTCGGCGCCGCGCCAGAAATCGCGCACCGCGTCGCGGTATTTGCCGTTCCACTCGCTCCACAGCACGGGAAAATTGCCCACCTGGTAGCCGCCTTCCCCAAGATCCCAGGGTTCGGCGATTAGTTTGACCTGGCACAGCACCGGATCCTGAAGAATGATATCGAAGAAAGCTGCCAGCCGATCGACGTCGTGCAGTTCGCGCGCCAGCGCCGCAGCCAGATCGAAGCGGAAGCCGTCGACGTGCATCTCCAGAACCCAGTAGCGCAGGCTGTCCATCACCAATTGCAAGGTTCGCGGATGGCGCATGTTGAGTGTGTTGCCGCATCCCGTGAAGTCTGCGTACAGCCGCCGGTTGGACTGCTGGAGCCGGTAATAGCTGAGATTGTCGATACCGCGAAAGCACAGCGTCGGCCCCAGATGGCTGCCTTCCGCGGTATGATTATAAACCACATCGAGGATTACTTCGATTCCGGCCTGATGCAGCGCCTTCACCATCGACTTGAACTCGGTCACCTGCTGGCCCAGCGAACCGGAGGATGAAAACCGCAAATCCGGCGCAAAGTAACCAATCGAGTTGTAACCCCAATAATCAGTAAGTCCCCGCTCTTCCAGGACGTGGCTGCTGACCGACTGATGCACAGGCATCAACTCGACCGCGGTTATTCCCAGCGCGCGCAGATGGTCGATCGCGGGCGGGCTGGCCAGCCCGGCGTAGGTGCCGCGCATCGCCGGCGGGACCTGCGGATGGCGCCAGGTAAAGCCCTTAACGTGAACCTCATAGATGACGGTTTCGTTCCACGCGGTCCGCAGCAGGTGGTCGCCGTTCCAATCGAAAGCATCGTCCACCACGACGCTTTTCGGCATCACGCTTGCGTTATCGCGCCGATCGATGTTCAAGTCGGCGTCGGGGCCGCCGATTTCATACCCGAGCAGCGCGTCGCTCCATCGCAAGGGCCGGTCGATAGTCTTGGCATAGGGGTCGAGCAGTAATTTTTGCGCATTGAAACGGTGGCCGGCCGCAGGATCGTATGGCCCGTGAACGCGATAGCCGTAGCGCTGGCCGGGCGCGATTGCGGGCAGGTAAACATGCCAGACCTGATCCGACTGTTCGGTGATTTCGATGCGGGCCTCCTCATGGTTGCCGTCGGCTCCGCCAAACAGGCAAAGCTCGACGCCGGTGGCATTTTCGGAGAAAAGAGCAAAATTGACTCCTTCTCCGTCCCAGGTGGCGCCCAGCGGATACGGAACCCCCGGACGCCGCGGCCGATTTTGCGCACGATTGGAGGACATCCGTATAGTGTCTCATCCGCAAGCCCGTCGGTGAAGCTGAAACTCCATTGCGCCCGGCGGCATCCTTTTTTGTCGGTTTCTCGCCGATGAGGGGGGCGCAGTGGTTCCAAAATGGCCAACTCAATGCTACCGAACGAGTCAACGCCGTTCGTGAATCAGGGCGCGATCAAGCCCGGTGCGCCGCGCCGGACGCATCGGGCACTGGCATGCCGGATGCGTCCTTCCCAAGCCGACCTTACGTGGAGGGCGGAAACGATGGCGCCGATCGATTCCCGCGAAGTTCGAATAATGCCCAGCGGTCTGGAAGGAAGCCTGACGATACCGACGGAGGCGGCTGCGGTCGTGGTGTTTGCTCATGGCAGCGGGAGCAGCCGCCGCAGTCCGCGTAATGTCTACGTGGCCGCAGCGCTGCAGAAAGCCGGGTTTGCAACGCTGCTTTTCGACCTGTTGACCGCAGCGGAAGAGCGCAGTCGCGAAAAGGTGTTCGACATCCCGTTGCTGGCCAGCCGCTTGCTGGAGACCACCGAATGGATCAAAAGGCAAAAACCCGATTGGCCGCTGGGTTACTTTGGCGCGAGCACCGGCGCCGCCGCCGCGCTGGTCGCCGGTGCGTCAAATCAGCAAGTTGGAGCGATTGTATCGCGCGGCGGCCGTCCCGATCTCGCCGCCAACGCGCTGGAGCGGGTAATGGCGCCGACCTTGCTGATCGTCGGCGGCAACGATGAAATAGTGATCGAGCTCAATCGCCAGGCCTACGCGCGGTTGCGATGCGAGAAGAAACTGACCATCGTGCCAGGCGCAACCCACCTGTTCGAGGAACCCGGAACCCTCGATGAGGTGGTGAGATTGGCAACCCAGTGGTTTACCAAACATCTGGCCGCCGCCAACTCCGGCGCAAGGAGCAACCATGTTCACTGATCGCAAAGATGCTGGACGGCAACTCGCCGCGGTGCTGGAGAAATTGCGCTTTGAATCCCCGGTTGTACTCGCCCTGCCGCGGGGAGGCGTACCGGTCGGTTTCGAGATCGCGAGCAGACTCAAGGCGCCGCTCGATGTCATAGTTGTGCGCAAACTCGGCGCCCCCGGACAGCATGAGTTGGGTCTGGGCGCGATCGTTGACGGTGATCATCCGCAAAGTGTTCTGAATGAAGAGATCATCCAGGAACTCGAGGTTTCGGCCGAGTATTTGCAGGCGGAAATTGAAAGCGAACTGAAGGAGATCCGGCGCCGGCAGGACCTTTACCGCAAGGGACGTCCGCCTATTAACGTTGCCGGACAAACAGCGATCGTGGTCGATGACGGTATTGCGACCGGCGGGTCGATTCGGGCCGCACTGAGAGGCGTGAGACGCCAGGGACCGCGTAAACTGGTGCTGGCGGTGCCGGTGGCGCCGCCCGAGACGATCGAGTCGCTGCGGGCCGACGCTGACGTCGCTATATGCCTGGAAAAACCGGCTTTCTTCTTTGCGATCGGCGAATTTTATGAGGATTTCGACCAGACCACGGACAAGGAAGTAGTCGAACTCCTCGACGCTGCCTATCGCGCCAATCCGGAAGCATACGTTTGAGCACACAGCGCAGCCAGCATTAACCATCGCGGTGAGGCGGGTTGGCCGGCCATTCAGCCCCACATTTAGCGGCCGCGTACTTTTGATCGATTTGGAGCTACCGGCGCAGCACGTATTCGCTGGTGAACAGCGGGTAGGAGTCGGCCACGAAGCGCGCCGCGTCCTTGGCGATTTCCACTTCGCCTTCGACTGTCCCGCCTACGAAGCGCTGCTCAAGGTCCTCCAGCGTCGGATAGAACAGTTCGGCGCATCCGTGCCATACAGGAGCGTCCGGGGTCAGTGCCGTAATTACACCATTCTGCACGTAGCGCGTCGCGTAGTTGTGATATTTCTCCGCCGCGATGCGATGCTCGCGCCAGGCCTTTTCCGCCGCCTTGATGTCGAGATTCTCGTGGCGGCGCGAGATGAACATCGACTTGACACCGGGCGTGCGTTCACCCAGCGGCGCCTCGGGAACTCGATCCCACTGGACTACGGGCGAAACCAGGTAGTAAAAGCATCGCGCACCCATCGCCGCCAGATCGTCGCGAATCAGCTCTTCGCCCGCCGGGGTCGCATAAAGCCGTGCGGGATCCTTGAAGTCATCGAAGCTGTCGAACCACATCTCTTCGATCGCTTCAAACGGCGGCGGATTTACCTCGCGATGCGGACGGGTGGTTGTGCCGCGAAACACAATCCTGGCCTGAACGTCGACGAGATCGACCACGTAGCGGCGGATACGCGGGCAGTGCAGCAGCACCAGCGGCGCGTGATGGTGGAGAAAGCGGTCGCGAAATTCAGCCCGATCCCGTTGGGGTTCGCAGGCGATCAGGGACATCACTTTTCTGCTCTTGACGGCTGGTTCACTCATCGCGCAACACCTCCCCGTGCGTCGATTCGTCCTGACAGCAGAGCAATACCAAAACCCGCCCCGGCATTCCAAGCTTGCCGCTGAGGCTGGCGCATGATACCGGGTTTCCTCGCTGGCGGATTGTCTGATCCCGCCCGGCAAACGGAGGTTGAGCCATGAGTTCGTCACCGAAATTGCGCTTCGGCCTGTGGTTTGATTTCCGCAATCCTCCGCAATGGCGCCGTGCGTACGAGGACCTGTATGCCGAAACTATCGAGCAGGTCGTTTGGGCCGAGAACCTGGGATACGAAAGCGCCTGGCTGACCGAGCATCACTTCGCCGATGACGGATATTCACCGTCGCCGGTCGTGATCGCCGCCGCCCTGGCGGTGAAGACCAAGCGGATTCGAATCGGCACCAACGTGTTGCTGCTCCCGCTATATCATCCGGTGCGGCTGGCCGAGGATTGCGCCACCGTCGATATCCTCTCGCGTGGTCGTTTCGAATTAGGCGTCGGTCTGGGCTACCGGGTCCACGAATTTGCAGGGTACGGGATTCCTTACCATGAACGCGGCGCGCGCACCAACGAGGGGCTCGAAATCATTCGCCGGTTGTGGGAGGGAGAAACGCTCACCTTCCGTGGCAAGTACTACAATGTCGAGAACGTGCGCATCGAACCGCGCCCGGTGCAGCGTCCGCGGCCGGCAATCTGGGTCGGCGGGATGACCAAACCCGCGGCCCGCCGCGTCGCGCGATACGGCGACGGCCTCATCGGTGCTGGCATCAGGAGCATTTACGAAGGCGCCCGGACCGAAATGGCCGCGCTCGGAAAGAACCCGGATCGGCTCCGGGTGATCGAGGGTAATCTCTGGTTGATTGCTTCCAACGAGCCCGAAAAGACCTGGCGCGAGCTGGGACCCAACCTTCTCCACGTGTTTCAGGATTACGCGGTGGGTCTGGAAAAGGCGGGGATGGGACGGGCGATGCCCTATCCAAAAGATGTCGAACAACTCAAGTCGATGCGCTACGTCTCAATCGTGACGCCGGAGAACGCCGTGCAGATAATCAAAGAACAGGTCGCCGGAATGCCGGTCGAGCATTTCTGCTTCATGACCGTGCCGCCGGGCCTGCGGCCGTCGGTTATGTATCCTTACCTGGAGCTATTCGCGCAAAAGGTAATACCGCACTTCAGTTAAGTTGGACGGTGTGAGTTGTGCTCGATCCGTGGGTAAGGCAAACTGATTCAGACAGCACGGTCTGCTCCCAGCAATGAGTCGGCTGTGCAAGACCAGCCAGGGAGACCTGCACATGAATCTGCCGACCAGGCGCGCAACTGAAACAATTGGACTTCTGGTGATCGTTCTGCTTCTGAGCGTAGGTCTCCGTCACGCCCATGGTCAGACGCCGCCCGCTGCAGCCAGTCAGACGGGCGGAGCGGCTGCAGGACATGGTTCAAGCGGGATGCCTCCATGTTCAGGCATGGGCGGCGAGATGCATAGTCAAATGTTTATGCATCGGCCATCCGGAGGGCCCGGTGAGATGGGGATGCCTGGACGAATGGGAATGCCCGGGATGGAAATGGGCGGGATGGGTTCCGGCATGAACATGATGCCGATGATGCAATCGCCGATGATGATGCCGCCGCCCATGATGATGCGGTTGATCGCGCGCAATCCGAAACTGGCCGGCAAGATGATGCAGATGCATGCCGACATGATGCGGGCGGTTGCCGACGTCCTGACCAAGTACGGCAAAGAGATGGAATCGGGCCAATGGCCACAACTGCAAAAGGGTAGCGAAGGCGATTAATCGCCCCGTGGTATCAAACCGGCAGGGTGGGTCCGTGTGCTCGCCGAATGCGGGTCGCCGTCCCGACCAGATCGATGGAGATTCTCCAATGCCGCTGGACAACCAGAGCAAAGCTATCATCGAGAAATTGTCTTCGATCCAGCTTCCGCCCTTTGACCAGCTTACGGCCGATTATTTGCGCAAGGCCTACAGCAATCTGGCGCCGGCGCCATCGCCGCCTGCCGCCAGCAGCCTCGTAAGCGAAGACCGTACCATTCCCACGTCCGCCGGTCAGGTAAATATCCGGACTTATCGTCCGTCGCCCAGGAATGGGCTTCCCATCATGGTGTTCTTTCACGGCGGCGGATGGGTGACCGGCGATTTGGATCGTCATGATCCGCTGTGCCGCGAATTGACCATGCGGATCGGATGTTTGACGGTCTCCGTGGATTATCGGCTCGCGCCGGAAAACAGGTTTCCTGCCGGGCTCGAGGATTGCTATGCCGCGGTGCAATGGGCGGCCGTCAATGCGCCAGCGCTCGGGGCCGATGCCGCTCGGTTGGCGGTATGCGGTGACAGTTCAGGCGGCAACCTTGCCGCCGCAACCTGTCTGCTGGTCCGTGATCGCGGCGGTCCGCAAATCCTCTGCCAGACCTTGCTTTATCCCGTGCTCGACAGTTCGCTGGATACACCCTCGCAAAAGAGTCTCGCTGAAGGCTACTTTCTGACGCGATCGCGGATGGACTGGTATTGGAAGCAGTACGTCAAGGACGATCGCGACCGGGCTAATCCTTACGCGTCGCTCGCCCATGCCGCGGACCTTAGGAATCTACCGCCCGCGATTATATTCACGGCGGAATTCGACCCCTTAAGGGACGAGGGCGCGGCCTACGCGCGACGCCTTGCGCAAGCCGGAGTGAAGGTAACGTATCGATGCTACGAGGGAACGATACACGGCTTTATCAGCTTCGCCGCGGCGATCGACAAGGGCAGGCAGGCGATCGCCGAGGTATCGGTGTTGATGCGATCGGTGTTTGAAAGCCAATAAATCTCGTCAGCTATATTAAAATTTTAGCGGGCACGGGGCAGGCCCAGGACGCGTTCGGCGATGATGTTGCGCTGGATTTCCGAGGTGCCGGCTTCGATAGTGTTGGCGCGCGAGCGCAGGTAGCCGTATTGCCAGCGCCCCGATTCTATCGAATAGGTCTGGCGGCCCATCAGTTGGCTGGCTGGTCCCTCGACCTGCATCACGAATTCGTGCATCCGCTGATTGAGCTCCGACCAGGCAATTTTCGAAACCGACCCCTCCGGACCGGGCGTTCCGCCGCGCAGTATGGTGGAGAAGCTGCGATAAAGCGTGTATTTGAGCCCCTGCAGATCGACGTAGAATTGCGCGAGCTGCTGGCGCACGCGCGGATCCTTCAGCACCGGTCGGTTCAGCTTGCGGCACATATTGACCATCTCGTTGTAGGTCATAAAAAACCGCGCCGCCATCGCCAGCGACATCGTGCCGCGCTCGTTGGCCAGCGTCGTCATCGCCACCTTCCAGCCGTTGTTGAGACCGCCCAGCAGATTTTCGCGCGGCACATGGACGTCCTCAAAAAACATCTCGTTGAACTCGGCGCTGCCGGTCATCTGGCGCAGGGGTTTGACGGTTACGCCCGGCGTCTTCATATCGACCAGCAGATAGCTGAGCCCGCGATGCTTGGGGAGGCTGGGGTCGGTGCGCACCAGCAGCATGCACCAGTCGGCGATATGAGCCAGCGAGGTCCATACCTTCTGGCCGTTGACGATGAATTCATCGCCACGCAACTCGGCGCGAGTGCGCAGCGAGCCGAGATCGGAGCCTGAGCCGGGCTCGGAAAATCCCTGGCACCAGATTTCCTCGCACGAAAGAATTTTGGGCAGATAGCGGCTTTTCTGCTCGGGGGTGCCGTGGGCGATGATGGTGGGGCCGGCCAGCGAGAGTCCCAGCACGTTGAGCGGGCTGGGTGCGCGCACTTTGGCGCACTCTTCGTTGAAGATCGCCATCTCGATCGCGCTGGCACCCTGGCCGCCGTACTCTTTGGGCCACGACATTCCCAAAAAGCCATTTTCATAGAGCTTGCGTTGCCAGTCGCGTAGAAACTGAATTTCATCCCGGCCCATCGAGCCGAAATCGCTGGTGCCCCATCCTTTGGGCAGATTGTTCGCCAAAAAGGCCTTAACCCGTTCTCTGAAACGTTCCTCTTCCGGCCCGTAAGTGAGATCCATCAGATCACCTCGCCCGCTTCGGCCGTGCGGTTTATGGATTCTTACTGCGCGCCGGAGCTGAGCGCCCTAAGAATACTTTCACCCAGCACTTCCGACAACTGCGCCGCCAGGGCGGGCCTGATCTTTTCGATAACAAAGCCGGAGGCCGCCGCATGTCCGCCACCCCCCAGCGCGGACGCGATTCGCGACAGATCCGCATTGCAATCGGCGCTGCGCCTGAGACTGACGCCGCCGCTGCGCATATCGAGCAGAGCGACGATGGTGTTGCTGCGGCTTTGATAGATGTGCGCCGCGACTTCGCTGGAATAGCCGAAACAGCACGCCGTCACCAGTTTCAGACCGTCGCCCAGCGGGCGTTCGTAACTGGTGCTGTCGGCGAGATCCATGCTCTGACGCATCGACCTTCTCCCCAACTCCAGGGCCTGGCCAAGCGCGCGCGACATCGCCGGCTCCGCCATCTGCAGTAGTTCCCGATACGATTCCAGCGATCCCAGCGTCTGAACCGCGAGCGCCCAATCGGAGGAGTCGGGCAGGCGATGGAGCCAGCGGTCGTGGTCGTCAGCCCTATCGACAATCGCAAAGAAACCGCGCAGCGCCGTGCGTCGATACTCGATATCGGGCAGATCGCTGCGCTCCATCATGAAGTTGTAAACCAGCCGCGAGGCCGAAAAGTCCTCACTTAGCAGCTTGCCTGCAAACGGCACGTCGAACTCGGGCGAGCCCAGCCGACGCATGGCCGAGCGATGATGGTCAATCCAATAGACGCGCGCGCCGACCTCGGTCAGGCGGCGCAGATGCTCGGCGGTGGCCGTGTCATTCCATGACAGGTCGGTGATCCAGATTTCATCGCCGGGCCCGGCCACGCGCAACTCCTCGATAATGCGGTCGGCGTCCTGATTGGCGGCGAAAACCGGAGTCACGTTAAAACCCTGGTAAAAGCGGGCGACCGTGACGGCGGAGACCACGCCGTCAAAGCATGAGGGGCCATGGCTGACGATCTGAATTTTACCAACCGCGTGTTTACCCATGGTGAATCAATTGTAATTCAACCGTCGAAGCGGCGGAACAATCGATGCCTATCGCGTTCATTTTACCCGGGTTTGTTGTTGTCAGGCTGTCTGGAGCCGCATAATTTGCTAGCCTGAATTGGACTTCCCGGGAGGAAACGAACGTGGCGATTAAGATTGGGATCAACGGTTTTGGCCGAATCGGCCGGATGTTTTACCGCGCCGCCCTGGCGCAAAAGGACCTTCAGGTGGTCGCGGTGAACGACATCACCGATCCCGCCACTTTGGCCCACCTGCTAAGACACGACTCGATTCACGGCGCCCTTAAACAGCAGGTCAAGACCGAAGGGGGCCACATAATGGTTGACGGCAATTCCTTCCAGGTGCTGTCCGAGCGCGATCCGGCCAAGTTGCCATGGGCAAAGCTCGGCGTTCAGATCGTGGTCGAATCGACCGGATTGTTCACAACGCGTGATAAAGCTGCGGCGCATCTGGCGGCGGGGGCGAAGAAAGTCGTGATCAGCGCGCCGGCGGAAAACGTCGACGCCACCCTCTGCATGGGTATCAACGCCAACACCTATGATCCGGCCAAGCATCAGATCGTGTCCAACGCGTCGTGCACCACCAATTGCCTGGCGCCGGTGGCCAAGGTGCTGCATGAGAATTTCGGCATCATCGACGGCCTGATGACGACCGTGCACAGCTATACCAACGACCAGATGCTGCTGGACGGGCCGCACAAGGATTTGCGCCGCGCCCGCGCGGCTGCGATGGCAATGATTCCGACCTCGACCGGAGCGGCCAAGGCGATCGGCCTTGTTCTGCCCGCGCTCAGCGGCAAGCTGGACGGGATCGCGATGCGCGTGCCGACCGCCAACGTGTCGGTGGTCGACTTGACCGCGAACATCGAAAAGGACGCCGACGAAAAGGCGATCAACGCGGCCATGAAGCGGGCGGCCGAAGGGGAGCTCAAAGGAATCCTGCAATACTGCGACGAGCCGCTGGTCTCCTCCGACTTCAACGGCAATCCGCATTCCTCGATTTTTGACGCGCCGCTGACCAAGGTGCTGAGCAAGCGACTGGTCAAGATCTTCTCCTGGTATGACAATGAATGGGGATTTTCCAACCGTTTGGCCGAACTGACCGCGATGATCGCGAGCAAACTGTAGTGGGTGCCGCCTGCGAATCGCCAGCGACCGGTTTGTATCATGCTCACTGATTTGCGCAGCCTGAATCTGAAGAACAGGAAGGTGCTGGTGCGTTGCGATTTCAACGTGCCGCTGGAGAATGGAGCTATCGCGGACGCCAGCCGCATCGACGCCAGCCTCCAAACCATCCGCTACATTCTGGAGCAGGGTGGAGCGGCGATCCTCTGTTCCCACCTGGGCCGTCCCAAAGAGCGAGATGTCAAATACAGTCTCAAACCGGTCGCGTCCTACCTGAGCGACAAACTCGGGATGAAGGTGGCGCTGGCGCCTGATTGTATCGGCGACATTACCGGACGTTTGGTGAGCGCGCTCGCAGCGGGCCATGCGCTGCTGCTGGAAAACCTGCGCTTTCATCCGGAGGAGGAAACCAACGATGCGGACTTCGCGCACGAGCTGGCGCGCGGCAAGGAGGTTTACGTCAATGACGCCTTCGGCAGCGCCCATCGCGCGCATGCGTCAACGGTGGGAGTGACGCGTTACCTGACCGAGCGCGCCCCTGGGTTCCTGATGATGCGCGAGATAGAGGCGCTGAGCGCGCTGACCACGAATCCCGAGCATCCGTACATTGCAATCCTGGGTGGGGCCAAGGTTTCGGATAAGATTGGGGTCATTCGCAACCTGATGACCCGGGTGGACGTGTTTCTGATCGGCGGCGCGATGGCCTACACGTTTTTGCGCGCGATGGGTGAGGCGACGGGAAAATCCCGGGTCGAAGAAGACAAAATCGGACTGGCGGTTGAACTGCTGCAAGCCGCGCGCGCCCGCAACGTCAGCTTCGAATTGCCCTCGGATCACGTGGTCGCGGCCGAGCCGTCGGCCGATGCCGCGGTCGAGGTGGTGACGCGGATTCCCGAGGACAAAATGGGCCTGGACATCGGTCCCCAGACCATCCAACGCTTCATTTCGCACATCGCACTGGCGAAAACCGCGGTATGGAACGGGCCACTGGGATTATTCGAGATACCCGCCTTCGCCCATGGTACGATGGCGATAGGTCAGGCCTTGGCGGGCAGTGCAGCTAAAAGCGTGCTGGGTGGAGGTGACACCGCGGCAGCCGTCGCGGGCCAGCCCTGGGCGTCGAGATTCTGGCACATCTCCACCGGGGGCGGCGCGAGCCTCGAATTTCTGGAAGGCATCGAACTGCCCGGCATCAAGGCGCTTGAAAAGTAGCCCGTTTGCGCCCGCGTTTCGATCCAGAGGAAAATCATGCGCAGGAAACTTTTTGCCGCCAATTGGAAGATGAATCTGGACCCGGTCGCGGCACGCGATCTGGTAAAAGCAATCCGCGCTGAACTCGACCCCGAGCTGGGAGCTCTGGGCAAGGAACGCGAGGTCATGATCGCTCCGCCGGCGATCCTCATTCCGGCGGTTCAGCAGGAACTGGCTGGATCGGCTATCGCGCTGGGCGCGCAGAATATGTACTTCGAGGATCACGGCGCATTCACGGGCGAGATTTCAGCCCCGATGCTGAAGGCTTTCGGCGTCACCCATGTGATCCTTGGACATTCCGAACGCCGCCACGTCTTCGGCGAAACCGATGAACTGATAAACAAAAAGGTTAAGGCCGCCCTGCGCCACGACCTCACCCCCATCCTGTGCATCGGCGAGACTCTCGCGCAGCGCGAGGCGGGCGACACCACTAAAACCCTGACCAATCAACTGTTGAATGGACTGCAGGAGCTAGATTGCGCCCAGATAGCCCGGGTGGTCATCGCGTACGAGCCGGTGTGGGCGATTGGCACCGGCAAAAACGCGACGCCCGATCAGGCGCAGACCGAGCATCGTGCCTTGCGCGGAGTGCTGATCGAGCGGGCCGATGAGGATACCGCTCATAACATCAGGATCCTTTATGGTGGCAGCGTAACGGCGGAAAACGTTGACTCGCTGATGTCCAAGCCCGATATTGACGGGGCTCTGGTCGGCGGAGCAAGCTTAAGGGCTGAATCTTTTGTACGTATTGTTCGGGCGCTCAAGCTCTGAGCATCCGGTATGCTGGTCGAATTTAGATGTATTCAGTAGTTTTGGCTATACACTTGATGATTTGTGTGGTTCTGTCCGTCGTGGTTCTGCTTCAGCAGGGCAAAGGCGCAGATATCGGGGCGGTGTTCGGCGGCTCCAGCCAGACGGTGTTCGGCTCGAGCGGAGCCGGCAACTTCCTGACCCGGTTGACAGGCGGTCTGGCCGCCGCTTTTTTCTGCACGTCTCTTTACTTGGCATACAACTCGACCCATCGGCTGACGTCAAGCATTTTCACCGGCGCGCCCGCTCCGATCTCCGCGCCGGCCAAGCCGCTGACGGCGCCTGTCAAACCGCTTGGCGGTCGGGGAAATCCTGCCGGAACCCATAAGTAGCGGCTCATTCAGTGCGAGGGTGGTGGAACAGGCAGACACGCGAGTTTGAGGGGCTCGTGGTAGAAATACCGTGCGGGTTCAAGTCCCGCCCCTCGCACCATCAACATCCGAGCAAGTACAGCTTTCGAGAAGGTTGATTATTCGAAGGCGCGGCGTGTTGAAAAGAGTAAAAAATCGGGCAGCTTCCGGGCTGGACGCGAGAGCAGGGTGGCAACCAGTACGCTTATGACCGCAACGGAAAATTGCTGGGGTGGTATAACAAGCGCACCGATGACATTCAGGACGCGTCGGGACGCCTGCTCACCACCGCCGGTGATGAGGCCAGCGGTCTGATTTCCGATAGCGATATCGACGCCGACGATTAGGCTTGCAGGGCCGTCGCCCGGCGACTACGGAAGCCGGCGCGGCGCCTGCCACCATGGGTCCGCCTGTTCAGGCAATTCTGATCCGCGGAGAGGGACACTACCTGACCGTGCATGCCTAGTGTCTGACCATATTGGCGGTTGGGATTGCGGTGCGCGCGTAGGATTTCTCGCAATCCTGGGTGGAAGGGCCGCGCATATTGCCCTCCATAAAGGCCAGGCCCGGGCAGCGCGAGCACGAGGTGGCGTGGGCGCAGGTCGAGCAGACCGGCAGATCGCGCAGACGAATCGATCGCACCTCAGCCAACTGGGGCGAGTGCTTCCAGATATCAATGAACCGCTGGCGGCGGATATTGCCGCTCGGCAGAGGAAACTGCACGCAAGGATAGACATCTCCAAACGGCGAAATGTAGCAGGAACTATGGCCCGCGCTGCACGGTATCCCGTTCACCAGGTCCTCATCCGAGGGCGCGGCTGGCGCGAACTCGTTGCTGTCTGCCACCAGGCTCTTGTCCCGGAGCACATCTCGCAAATCGGCAGACGCGATGTTGAGGGCCAGCAATGACCGGTTGCCGTTGATATGGGGGGTGATGGTCGGATCGATGGTGAAGACCGCTCCCAGTTCGGCGGCCAGAGCGCGAACGGTGGGATAGTGGCCGCGGTTGGGACGCATGATCACATGGGCGATCGTCACCTTGAGGCCGCGGGAAACCAGCAGCCGGATTGCACGGATCGATCGCGCCAGCGAACCGGAGGCCCCGGTGATGGCGTCGTGAACCTCAGGCTGATTGGAGTAGATGCTTACCTGCACCGACTCGACGCCGAGGTCGCGGATCAGTGCAGTCTCCCGCTCGCCAATCAGGATCGCGTTGGTCTTGAGCTTGACGTTGAAACTGAGTTCGCGGGCCCGGCGCAGGATTGCGAAGAAGTCCTTGCGCAGCAGCGGTTCGCCTCCGCTCAAAGTAAGAAAGAACACCCCGGCATTGGCCAGTTGGACCAGCAATTCATCGATCTCCACGAAACTCAACTCGCCGGCGCCGTCGTGATCGAGGTAGCAATGTATGCAGCGTTCGTTGCATCGCCAGGTCAGGTCCAGATGCACGCCGAGGGGAACGCCAAGCTCGATCGCCCGGGCATTGAGTTCTTCAACCAGCGAGCCCATGCTTGTGTCCTGCGCTCCACCACAATTGTTTCACGTCGGACGGCGTGAATATATTTCGCTTCACGGATTCGATATTCATCGGTGGCCGCAATTAGTAAACCTGGTTCCTGGTCTCTCTCCTGAAGCTACGGAGGCGCTGCCGTGACAGTGCTATGAGCGCGCAGGCTCGGCGGCGATTTTCAAAATCCCGTGGCCGGCCAAAGCTTCGACCAACTCGACTGCGTCGCGGTAGGCGGTGTCCGGCTCGACTTCGAAGTGAGCAACGATTGCGCGCTCGACTATCTCCCGCAATGGGGTGACGCCGTCGGCAGCCTGCCAGATGGCGCTGGCGGTTGGATTGAGGCTGAAGAGGGCGGAGTCGCGGATCGACATGATCATCATTTCCTCGCCCAGCATGCGGGCGGCAACCGCCTGGCTTCGGCTGATATATTTCTTGCCGGTACTGTCATTCATCGGATTAGCTCCCATACCGTGGGGTCGGCCTTGAACGTGAGTTCAGCCGCATCGACTCGCGCGCCGAAATCGCAGGCTGTTTCGAACACCTGCGCCCCGGCTTCGCAGTCTTTGGCGAAGAAAAGAATGTTACGCATCAGTTGCGCCACAGCGCGCGGTGGGTCGATTGGTTCGATTCGGTTGCGCGGTCCCTGGCGCAGGAAGTAAAGGGCGGCAACCGGCGCTGCTACCGCTGCGCCCGCCACACCAAGGTCGCCGGCAAATGGGGTTCCAAATGCATAATACCCGCTTGCTGTGCAGCGCAGGCAGGAAATCTCGTCGCTGAGCAGGGCAGAGTCGCGCGGGGCCATCCGCGCGATAGTGGTTTTGCCGGACCCCGAGACCCCGCAAAACAAAAAAGCACGCCCGCCGCGAACCGCGCTCGCCGAATGGAGCAGGAAGCCGCGCTGTCGCGCCAGTATCAGGCTCAACATGATCCGGATCACTGAATCGATTGCGTAAGGATTTGCCGATTGACGAACCGTGCCTCGCCCCAAGTCCCTGTCCCATTCGGCGTAAAAATCGCCCCGCTTCATCACCCATCGCGCGCCTTTGAAATAGATTTCGAGGCCTGCGTCGCCGGTGGCACACCAGGGTGGCGTCAGCTCGATCCTTATTCTGACAGCCCGAGCACAAACACGTTCGCGCAGGAAATTGGCGTAGCGATTCTCCAGCATCGCGATAAAGGCGGGATCCTTCGCCGTCAGCACGAAGGGCACGCCGCCAATCTCGAAGCAGACATGGAAATCGCGAATTTCGTATCGCTGCGCTGAGAATGCTCTGGTATTGCCCGCGATCACCTGCGCGCTTCCTCAGCCCTCATCCAGGACGCTCTGGGTTTGCGCATTGCACCATCTGAGCACCAGCCGGTGGACAGTGTTTGAGCGCCGCATGGCCGCAGCCGCCATCCGTTGCGCGATCGAAGGCGGCCCTGCGGGAAGTTGGCGGGAACCGTCGCGGATCACCGCGACAACCACGCCCAATAATTCCGCGGCTCGCACCGGCGGGTCGGGATCGGGCAAAGCGTCGCCCCGAGTGATCAAGTCGGCGCCGATTTTGCGCAACACACGATGGGCGAACAGGCGTCCGTAGCGTAGGAAGAGAACGATCTCATTCACAGCGGGATGTTCTGATCCACCGCGCACGACCAGAACGTCTCCGGGCCGCAGCGCCGGAAGCATGCTGGTTCCCATCACCCGCACGCGTGTGTGAGCGCCGGCGCGAAGCGCTTCGGCAACCAGCTCGCAGCCGATGCGATCGTGAATATTTACATCATCAATACTCGACTCGCCGATCAGCGAAGGACCAATCAGGAGCTCTTTCTGTTGTAATGACATGACGACTGTGTGCTTTGTATCTTGCCGCACTGCAATGCCATCGTTTCGAAGATCTGTTCACGCCGGAAAGATGGTTTAACGTAAGGCTTCCTGGTTTTGAGCGTGAATTCCCTGTCGCTTGGCGGCGACGAACCCTGCGAAGACTGAGGCATGTTTTGATACCTCATCCAGGCACGGACGCCTTCGGCAAAGCGTACCCGCAAGTTACGCAAGGTACCAAAGCGGTTGTCATGGACTGAAGCCCCCCTCCAGACTGGAAGCTAAGCGAACGGACCATAGCCCAATTATCGGCCAAGGCGCAAGAAAATCGCGCAGATTTAATATGAATTCCGTCATTTTTAAATAGCGCTGCAGGGCCTTTTGAACCACACATCGCAGCCCTCTGGGCAAAATGGAAGCTCCTGCAAGCACTTTGACGGTACGCTTATTCACCTTCGGTTGCCGGCGCATAGTATGGATGCGAACGGGCTAAAGATGGTAGATCGAAACGTGTGGCCGTGTGCGGGCGGAAACGGCTGCAGGGACGGCCGCCCACGAGCGGGGCCGCGGATGTCGCGGAAAGTCTGAAAGCGAGGTAAAGCGCCTTGGAAATCAGCCTGTTCTATGAGTTGGAAACGTCAGACCCGAGTCCCCAATCGGTCCGGCGTATCTACAAGGAATGCATCGAGCAGGTGCAGCTCGCCGACAGTCTCGGGTATCGGGCCGTTTGGTTTACCGAACATCACTTCCTCGAGCGATTTTCGTATAGTTCGGCGCCCGAAGAAGTTTTGGCGTTTCTGGCGGCCAAAACCAGCCGTATCCGGCTCGGACACGGGATCGTGCTGCTGCCGTTCAACATTAATCATCCGGCGCGCGTCGCCGAGCGCATCGCCGTGCTCGATACCCTGTCCGACGGCAGAGTGGAGTTCGGCGGCGGCCGCGCTATTTGCGAATCCGAGCTGTCGGCGTTTCATGTCGATCCGGATCTGACGCGCCCGCAATGGGAAGAGGCGCTGGCGATGCTTCCCGCGATGTGGACCCAGGAAAGGTTCAAATGGGATGGCAAACTGATCCAGATGCCCGAGCGCGCGGTGATTCCCAAACCCGTCCAGCAGCCGCATCCTCCGATGTCGGTGGCGTGCACTCAGGCCTCAACCGTCGAGTTTGCCGCCGAGCATGGGCTGGGCGTACTCGGCTTCGGCATCAGCGAGGCCAACTCCAATGAGTATGTCAGGACCTATCGCGAAAAGATCCGCAATGCCAAGCCGATCGGCAAATTCGTGAATAATCATTTCTCGGTGCTGCGGATGGCGCTGTGCTCGCCGAGCGACCGCGAAGCGCTGGACCTGCAGGGCGCGAACATGAAGATGTACACGCGGCAGACGCGCGACCTGTTCGCTCCCTGGATCGAAGGCAAGCCTCCCGCCAGCTACAAAGCTATCATCGATAATTTCGTGAAGAACTTCGCCCAGGTGGACCAGATTCCGATCGAAGACGTGGTCAAGTTCGGCGGCGCCTGCATCGGCGATCCTGCCCGATGCCTGGATTCCCTGCAGTTCCTGGAGGATGCCGGCGTGGACGAGGTAATGCTGTTTATGCAGCTCTACACGACGCCGCACGACCAGATCATGCGGTCCATCGATCTGTTCGCGAACCAGGTGGTGCCCAAGCTCAAGTCGTCGTCGGCGCGCCGCGAGCTGCGGAGCTGAACGTTGCTGCGCACGCCTCTATAATGAATCCGCGGCGCGCTTGGCGCCGTGGGTAGCCCTGGATTTGCCCTGGGGGGGAGGCGCGATAGCTGGCTTGAAGATGGCGAAGGCTGACTGGTTGGACCAATGGCAGAATTCATCACGGTTCCGCGGCTGGTGGTCGCGGGAACCGAAAGCGGCGCGGGAAAGACCTCATTCACCGTCGGCCTGATTCGCGCGCTGCGTGGGCGCGGGCTCAACGTCGCGGTGTTCAAATGCGGCCCCGACTATCTCGATCCCACCTACCATGCGCGTGCGGCTGGGCGCGATTGCCACAACCTGGACGGCTGGATGATGGGGCGCAGCGCCGTGCTCAACACATTGGCCAAAGGCTCCGCTGGCGCCGACATTGCCGTCATCGAAGGCGTGATGGGCCTGTTCGACGGCGCGTCGGCGCGCGGCGAGGACGGCTCGACCGCGCAAATCGCGAAATGGATTGACGCGCCGGTTTTGCTGATGGTCAACGCGTCGGGGATGGCGCGGTCGATCGCGGCGGTGGCGCACGGATTCGCGACTTTCGATCCCACCCTGCGCCTGGCCGGAGTAATCTGCAATCGCGTCGGCAGCAAGGGCCATCTTGAACTCCTTCGCCAGGCCAGCGAACGGACGCCGGTACTGGGCGCAATGCCGTCAGATCAGAACCTGAGCTTCCCTGAACGCCATCTCGGCTTGCTGGCCGCCGACGAACGTTCTGTTCCCGAACGCCTGCTGTCGGCGTGGGCCGAGGTAATCAACCAATGGTGCGACCTTGACGCTATCATGGCGGTGGCTAAAGACGTGAAGCCATTGGAAATCGAAGCGGCTGCACCAGCCAATGTTTCGCGGACATGCAAATGCAGGATCGGAATCGCTTTGGACGAGGCGTTTCATTTTTACTACGTTGATAACCTCTCGCGCCTGGAACGAGCCGGCGCCCAGCTTGTGATGTTCTCGCCGGTGCACGATGCTCACCTGCCCGAGGTGGACGGAATCTATATTGGCGGCGGCTATCCGGAAGCATACGCGGAGCAGCTTGCGCACAATTCCGCGATGAGGCGGGAAATAGCTTCGTTTGCGGCGGATGGCGGCGTCGTTTATGGCGAATGCGGCGGCCTGATGTACCTGTGCTCGGAACTGCGCACGCTGGAGGGTCGGGACTATCCGATGTGCGCTGTCGTACCGGCGCGCGTCGAGATGTGCGATCGCCTGCAGGCGCTGGGCTATGTCGAGGCCCGCACGCATCGTCAATCGATCCTGGGAGACGCGGGCACCCGGTTTCGGGGCCATCAGTTCCGCTACTCGCGCCTGACGCCACTGTCCTCAGCCGCCCCGGCCTTCAGGGTCGTAACCCGATACGGAGGCCAACACTGCGACGAAGGCTTCCATATCGGCAACACAATCGCATCCTACGTTCACGCGCACTGGGCCTCCAATCCTGCCGCTGCCGCCGCATTAGTCGATGCCTGCAGCCGAAATAGCTCTGTTCCGCGGTAGCGCCTGCCTCCGGGCCGGCGGTCAGTTCACTTCCTCACGTCGGCGATTGCGCGATTTGCCCGAGGCGGCCGCGCTGGCTAAAAAGCTGATCAGCAGTCAAGGGAGGTCAAATGGCGGATCCCGTTTTGCTTGAAGTCATCAGGAACGCGATGGGCACGATTGCCGAGGAGATCGGCATCGTCGCCGTGCGCAGCGCCTATTCCACCGCGGTCAAGGAGTCGGCCGACGCCAGCGCCGCCGTATGCGATTGCGCCGGACAGGTGATCGCGCAATCGCTGGGTGCGCCGCTGATGCATCTGTCGAGCCTGCGCTGGTCGCCGCGCGAGCTGATGAAGGACTTCCCGCCTGAGACCATGAAGGACGGCGACGTTTACCTGTTCAATGATCAGTTCCGCGGTGGCATCCATTCCAACGACATAATGGTGTTCAAACCGGTGTTCAGCGCGGGCCAGCCGCGCTTTCTCACTTCGGCGCTGATCCACGTCGCCGACCTCGGCGGCCTTTCCGCGGGAGGACTGCCCGCAACCGCGACCGAGTACTTCCATGAAGGACTGATGCTGCCGCCGGTCAAACTCTACGACGGCGGCAAACTCAACAACGATTTGGTCAGGATCATCTCGGCCAACAGCCGCACGCCGGAAAAGGTGATGGGCGATATCCGCTCGATGGTCGGCGGGACCAACGTCGGCGCCCGCCGAATGGTCGAACTGATCGACAAATACGGACTGGAGGAATTGCAGGCGCTGGTGCGCGAGCTGCTCGACTACACCGAACGGTTGACCCGCGCCGAAATTGCCAGAATTCCTGAAGGCACCTATCACGGATCCTACGTGATGGAGGATGACGGCGTGGTGCCGGACAAAACCTACACCGTACGCGTCGCGGTGACGGTGAAGGGTTCGGATTGCCATTTCGATTTTACCGGCACCGACCGCCAGGCGCGCGGCGCGATCAACGCGGCGTTCTCGCAGGCTTTGTCCGGCGTCGTATTCGCCCTGCGATGCTTCCTTGATCCGTCAATTCCGATGAACGAAGGCTGTTTCCGTCCGCTGAGCTTTACGCTGCCTGCGGGCAGTTTGGTCAATCCCTTGCCGCCGGCGGCATGCAACGCGCGGATGGCGACGGTGCAGGCGGTAATCGACGCCATTTTTCAGGCGCTGTCGCAGGCGGTTCCCGGCCGCGCTCTGGCGGCGTCAGGCAACGTCCACGTTTACACCATGAACGGCATCGATCGCGCCAGCGGCAAAATCTGGAGCTACATGGATCCGGTGATCGGCTCGCTGGGCGCCCGTTCGGTAAAAGATGGACTCGATGGCCTGCCGATCAGCCTGTTTGGAGGCAACGAGAGCCGGCCCAGCATCGAAGCCTACGAAATCGAGTACCCGGTCATGTTCAAACGATTCGGGCTGTGGACCGACTCGGGAGGACCGGGGAAATGGCGCGGAGGAGCGGGGCTGCATCGTGAAGTCACGGCACTGGAGGATGCGGAAGTGACGGTGCGCGCGGCGGACCGATGCCGAATCCCGCCGCCCGGAATCATGGGCGGCAAGCCGGCCAGAGGCGGAGGATGGGCGGTCAACGCGGGCACAGACCGTCAGATTGATTTGCCGGCTAAAAAAACCAACCAGCCGCTGCGCGCCGGCGACACGTTGAGCATGTTTGTTTCCGGCGGCGGCGGTTTCGGCAATCCAACCGAGCGTGATCCGCAACTGGTTGCCCGCGATGTCGAGCAGGGAGTGGTTTCAATCGAGGGCGCCGCCCGCGATTACGGTGTGGTGATTGATCCAGCCACGCTCAAGGTTGACGCCGCCGCGACCGTAAAGCTGAGAAAATCCATGAGTTGACCCTCGCTCCGCTTTGGCTCGCCGATCACGGCGGCCTGCAGCCGCAGCCTCCGCTCGGAATCAGATGCAAGCCGGGCCGCCGTTGCGGGCCAGGACCGGGGAAGGCCGGCTTTCACCTGACAAGGCGACGGTGAGAAATTCGGCTTATCCAGCCGCTGATGCTTCCAGGGAGGCGGCGCGATGCTTGTTGCGCAGCGACGTCTTCAGTATGCGATTGCGCATGCGTACGGAGGCCGGCGTGACCTCGACCAGTTCCTCCTCATCGATCCATTCCAGCGCCAGGTCCAGCGTCATCACGCGCGGCGGCGTCAATCTGATCGCCTCGTCGTGGCCGGCGGCGCGGATGTTGGTCAGCTTCTTTTCACGGCAGACGTTGACCGGCAGGTTGATCTCGCGCGAATACTCGCCGACGATCATGCCTTCGTAAACGGGGTCGCCCGGACCGATGAACAGCCGTCCCCGTTCCTGCAGGTGGAACAGCGCGTAGCCGGCGGCCACGCCCTCGCGATCGGAGATCATCGCGCCGTTGGTGCGCGATTGGATCGGCCCAGCCCAGGGCGCATAGCCGTTGAACAGCGTGTGCATAATCCCGGTGCCGCGCGTATCGGTGAGGAACTGGCTGCGGAAGCCGATCAGGCCGCGCGAGGGGATGTCGTACTCCAGGCGCACGCGGCCGGTCGCATGGGTCACCATCGAACGCATCTTGCCCTTACGCGGCGACAGCAACTGGGTCACGATCCCGATGAATTCCTCGGGGATTTCAATCATCACCAGTTCCATCGGTTCGGCCATTTCGCCGTTTTGCTGGCGGGTCACGACGGTAGGCTTGGAGACCTGAAGTTCATAGCCTTCCCGGCGCATCGTCTCGATCATCACGGCAAGCTGCAGTTCGCCACGCGCGACCACCTGCCATGAATCGACGCTGGTTTCCTCGACGCGGATGCTGACGTTGCGCCGCGCTTCCAGTTCGATACGCTCGCGCAGCTTGCGCGAAGTAACGTATTGGCCTTCGCGTCCCGCCCACGGCGAATTGTTGACCGAAAAAGTCATCGCCACGGTCGGCTCGTCGATCCTGATGGCGGGCAGCGGACGGGGATTTTCCGCCGCTGCGATGGTCTCGCCGATCGCGATATCCTCGATTCCCGCCACCGCGATGATGTCGCCCGCGCGCGCCTGCTCCAGTTCGATGCGCTTCAGCCCGTGCCATCCGTAGATGTGGGCGATCCTGCATGCCACGCGGCTGCCGTCGAGCCGGCACAGTGAATAGTTTTCGCCCCCGCGTATCGATCCGGCGACCACGCGACCGATCGCCAACCGGCCAACATATTCGTTGTACTCCAGGTTATTGGCCTGAAACTGAAGCGAGGCGTCGGGATCCACTTCGGGGCCGGGCAGGTGGCGGACGATCGCTTCGAACAGCGGCGTCAGGTCCGTGCCCGTCTGTTCAGGGCTGGCAAGCGCGATACCTTCGCGCGCATTGGTGTACAAAACCGGAAAGTCCAGTTGACTGTCATTGGCGTCGAGGTCGATGAACAAGTCGTAAACCTCGTCCAGGACCTCGGCCGGGCGGGCGGCCTGGCGATCGATCTTGTTGATACAGACGATCGGCGCCAATCCCGCTTCCAGCGCCTTCTTGAGCACGAAGCGGGTCTGCGGTAATGGTCCTTCGCAGGCGTCAACCAGCAGCAGTACGCCGTCAACCATCGCAAGCGTCCGTTCGACCTCGCCGCCGAAATCCGAATGGCCGGGGGTGTCGACGATGTTGATCCGGGTTGCGTGCCAGGTGATCGAAGTGTTCTTGGCCAGGATCGTGATGCCGCGTTCGCGCTCCAGCGCAAAGGAGTCGAGCACCCGTTCGATCACCTGTTCATTGGCCCGGAAGATTCCGGACTGACGCAAAAGGGCGTCGACCAGCGTGGTCTTGCCGTGATCGACATGAGCAATAATCGCGAGGTTTCGTATATCGTCGCGGCGCATATGCGGTTTTGATATCAAAAGCGCGGTGAATCCGCTCGGGAACTCACCGCGCAGCCTTCATTCTAATCGGGTGGCTGCTCGGAGTAAATGTGGGTTGTGCCGGACTGGAAATTTAATGCGATTGCAACCATCCTCTGAGTGCCGGAGGGCCAGGCTCCGGACGGCAAATCTTTAGAGGTGAGACGATGGCCGGCAAATATTTTGAGGAACTTTCCACCGGGATGGTGCTGCAGCATCAACCCGGACGCACCGTCACCGAAACCGACAACCTGCTGTTTACTGCCCTTACGATGAACCTCCAGCCGCTCCATCTGGACGCGGAATTCTCCAGGCAGGCGGAATTCGGACAGAGGCTGGTCAACAGCATCTTCACCCTGGGCCTGGTGGTTGGCCTGTCGGTCGGCGATCTCACCCTGGGGACCACGGTGGGCAATCTCGGTTTCGAAAAGGTCGAATTCCCACGGCCGGTTTTTATTGGAGATACGATTTACGCGGAGAGCGAAGTGATTCAGTTGCGCGAGTCCAAATCGCGGCCGCAATGGGGAATTGCCACTTTCGAGCATCGCGGCAAAAACCAGCGCGGCGAGATTGTGGTGCGCGCGCGCCGGGCCGCGATGATGCGCCGCAAGCCGTCGTAAATTTTGCTGACTATAAGGCGTATCGTCGAGTTGCCGCAGCAATGAAACCGCAACAACGAACGTTCCAATCCATGGGATTGCGGTTGACAGATTGCCGGCGCGTCGTGTAGCGCAACCATGGGAAAGAAAATTTTCTGGGGAGAAAATTTTGTGAACAGGATGTTGTTTGCCAGGGTGTCCTGTCTGTTCTTTGCTTTCCTTATCGCACCTGCTGCACATGCACAGATCAGGTTTGACGCCGCCGCTTACCGGAACCTGGCCGACGCCAACTCGAGTCAGACGATACCGTCCGGCACGCAAATCACGTTGGCCAATTGGCAACAGTACAGGCGGTTTATGCCGATATCGATGGTCGCGGCTTACAGCGGGCGCTACGGCTGGAGAGTCGGCCCAGGGCCTGAATACACAATCGTGGTCGGCCCGACCATTCCCTTCAAATGGCCCACTACGCTGTCGCAAGCGACCGAAAAATACGCCGGTCAGGCCAGGCTGCAAAAAGTTCCGGACGGCTCCTATACCGTGGCGGGCTACCAGGCGGGGATCCCGTTCCCCAAACCCGGCGGACCGAATATCGCATTTCAAATCCTTTACAACGTGTGGTACGGGTTCGTGCCCACCCGCATCCATTACTTCGACCCCAGTGACCAGATCGATCGCTTCCACAACCATTACGTGCAGATGGTTGACGTTATCGGATGGCGCCTGACCCATAATTCGGACGACGTTTACCCTGAAGATCCCTCCTACGGCAAAGGTTATCTGGAATCGACGCGGTTTTTCCTGTCAGCGCCCGAACAGGTGAAATACACAACGCAAGTCGCGCTGCTGCCAGACGATCCGGAGAAGCTGGAGGAAATCTACGTGTTTCTGCCCTCGCTGCGACGCTCGCTGCGGCTGTCCTCGGCGGCGCGCTGTTCGCCGATCCTGGGCAGCGACTTCGTGCAGGATGACAACTCCGACGGCACCTGGATTCAGCCGCCCAGCTTCAATGTGACGCTGCTGGGCGAAAAGAAGATCCTTGCGCTGGTGCATGGCGAGCTCTCGACCTTTTACAACGACAGGAACTGGGATAAAAACGGCGTGCCGCAATGGCCGACCCCCGCCGTCGGCAAATGGGAATTGCGCGACGAGTACATAATCGACATCACACCGCTCCCCAAGCTGGGTAACTACTGCTATGGGCACAAGGTGATGTTCGTTGACAAAAATACCTGGAACGAAACCTGGATCGACAACTACGACGCCCAGAATAGGTTCTGGAAGGGCGAGATGATCTATCTCAGGCCCCATCCCATGAACAACGGAGAGATGTTCATCTACCGCGGCACCAATTCCGAGGCGATGGTGGATTTCCAGAACGTCCACGCCACCACCTCGCGTCCGACCGGCGAGCCTGACTTTGACAGGAATTGCAAGGCGGAATGCGCTGAGCCGGAAATCTATGCCTTTCCAGGCGGGTTATCGCGCGTCATGCGATAGTACCATAAACGATAGTTCCGGACGGGTCCGGGCCCCCGCACTGCCGCTGGCCGGTCTGCTTGCTCTGTCAGGTCCAAACCGGCTATTTGACGACAGTGCTGCGCTTGAAGGCCGCACCTATTGCTTGCTGCACAGTTTGCGCCGCCGGGCTTTGATTAGCGTCCGCGGCGAGGAGTTGTTTCAAGATGGGAACCATACGGGGCGAAGAGGTTATCGCGCGCTGTTTCAAAAACGAGGGCGTTGACACCGTCTTTTTCATGATGGGCGGACCCACCAGCGGCACCGCCGGTGCCTGCATCGAACTGGGCATGACCGGAATCTACGTGCGTCACGAGCAGGCGGCTGCGATGGCGGCTCATGCCTATGCGCGGGTGACCGGCAAGCCGGGAATCTGCATTACCCCGTCCGGCCCCGGCACCGCCAACGCCGTCACGGGGCTCGCCAACGCATGGGCCGACGCCTCGCCGATTGTGGCGATCGGAGGATCGGCGCCGATGCGCGGTGTGCTGCTGGATTCGTTCCAGGAAATGGATCAGTTGGCGATGATGCGGCCGGTGGTCAAAGCCGCATATCGGGTTGACGTGGCCGAGCGGATTCCCGAGTACGTAAGTACCGCGTTCCGCGAAGCGATGGACGGCAAGAAGGGCCCGGTTTACCTCGATCTACCCGGCGACATCCTGATGACCAAACTGGACGCCGAGCGGGTTGAATACCCCGAAAACTACCGCGTTGAGAGCCGCCCGGCCGGCGATCCGGCGCTGGTGCGCCGCGCTATCGAGCTGCTTCAGTCGGCGCAGCGGCCGATTGTGCTGACCGGTAGCGGCATCATCTGGTCGGGCGCCAGCGAGGAACTGCGTCAATTCATCGACGCCACCGGAATTCCCTTTTTCACCACGCCGCAGGGACGAGGCGTCGTGCCCGAGGACCATCCGTTGTCCTTTACCGCGGCGCGTTCGATGGCTTTTCGCGAAGCCGATGTGGTGCTGGTAATCGGAGCGCGGGCCAATGCGATGCTCTCCCATCTGCGGCCCCCGCGCTTTTCGCGCGAGGCCAAGTTTATCAATGTAAACATCGACGGGCGCGAGATCGGCCATAACCGAGGTGTAGCCGTAGGTATCGTCGGCGACGCCAAAATGGTGCTGGCGCAGCTCACCCAGGAGGCCGCTGGCAAGTTCCGCCCGCGCGAGGAGACTCCATGGGTCTCCCAGTTGTCCGCCAAGCAGCGTTCCAACGAAGAACGCGAAAGCCCGCTGCTGCATTCCAACCAGGTGCCGATTCATCCGCTGCGACTGTGCCGTGAACTGCGCGAGGTCATCACTCGCGACACCATCCTGGTGGTCGACGGCCACGAGATTCTCAATTTCGCGCGCCAATCCATTCCCATCTACCAGGCCGGCGCAAGCATCAATGCCGGCCCGCACGGATGCATGGGGGTCGGCGTCCCCTTCGGTATCGGGGCCCAGGTCGCGCGCCCCGACCGCCAGGTGGTTGTGCTCTGCGGCGACGGTGCCTTTGGATGGAACGGGATGGAAATGGACACGGCAATCCGCCACAAGCTCCCGATCGTGGTCGTGGTCTCTAACAATGCCGGCTTTACCTCACGCAAAACCGGCGGCAGCGTCGGCCGCGAACTGGGATGGCAGCGCTACGACAAACTGGTTGAGGCTCTGGGCGGATATGGTGAATTCGTCGAGCAGCCGGCAGATATCCGGCCCGCGCTTGAACGCGCTTTCGCCTCGCATCGGCCGGCGCTGGTCAACGTCTGCACCGATCCCGACGCGCAGGCGACGACCAATATGGGTTTTGCGGGATATTGAGCCCGCCGCAACCGCATCGAATCATCAGCGTCTGTCGTCAAAATAAGCCATTGGCACGCGCCTGGTGCCTCGGCCCTCGTGTCTTGCCAGGGTAAGGGTGGGAAAGGTTTGTTGATTTTCGCAGCGGGATGGCAGGTTCAGCAACTCGATTTGGAAGGGCGCAATAATTTGTTTTTACGTTTTTGATGACTGGCCCTCATCGAAGCTCCGCATAGAAGCGGTTTCCTTCCTCCCTTCTTCCTGACCAGGTGAGGGTTTTTGGCCGCACTTTTCAAGTAATGGCAAACCGGTTGCAGCGATAGAGTATCGTAGCCTGCGCCGTGGTGGATCGGTGCGGAATGAAGCAATATATTCGATTTGGTATCATGCAGGAGTCAGAATAGAGTGGCACTGAGAACGCCTCAGGCATACAAGGAGTCCCTTCGCGACGGCCGCTGTGTTTTCTTTCGCGGACAAAGGGTTGACGACGTAACTCGCCATCCGGTCATCGGCATCGCCGTGGAGCACGCGGCTTTGGCATATACGATGCCGTTGGATGATCGTATGCGCGATCTGGCCGTGGTGGAAGAAGACGGGCGCTTATACAACCGGTGCTACAAGATGCCTCGCGACAGTGAGGATCTGCTCAAGCGCAGCGAGTTGATTGCTGCGATTACTCGCGAAGGGGCGGCCTATCCAGTACTGCTCAAGGAAATTGGAACCGAGGCGCTCTTCGCACTGCATATGATCGGGGCGCTGCTGGCGGAGCGCGGCCAACCGCAATATCTGGAGCGGGTCGAGCGTTTCTATTCCCACTGCCGGGACAATGACCTCGCGCTGTCGGTCGCGCAAACCGACGCGAAAGGAGATCGATCGCTGGGGCCGCGGCTACAGCACGATCCCGATTATTACGTGCACGTGGTAAAGGAACGCCCGGACGGCATCGTGGTGCGCGGAGCGAAGGTGCACACGTCGCTCAGCACCAACGCCAATGAGCTGATCGTGCTTCCGACGCGCGCGATGAAGGCCGGGGACGAGCCTTATGCCATCAGCTTCGCCACACCCCTGAATGCGCCGGGACTGAGGTTAATCGCCAGTCCTCATGGCAGCGAGCCCAAGGATCCGATTGAGCATCCGATCAGCGCGCGGCGCAAGATGATGGAAACGCTGACGGTATTCGAGGACGTGTTCATACCTCATGAGCGGGTGTTTCTTAATGGAGAACTGGATATGGCGGGCCGCCTGGCAATCAACTTCGTACGATTCCACCGGTTCACCGCGGTCTCATACAAACTGCCGCTGCTCGAATTGATGGCGGGGGCGGGATGGGCAATCGCGCAAGCCAATGGGATCGGAAGTGCGGGGCATGTGCGCGATAAATTGATTCAACTCGCCGCTTATCACACTATTGCCCTGAATTTGCTTCGCCGCGCGGCCGCCACCTGCACATTGGAACAGAGGATCGCGGTTCCCAATACGCTTTTGGTCAACGTCGCCAAATATCATTTTGCTCACAATTACCATCATTGCGTGCAAATTTTACAGGATCTGGCGGGTGGTCTCCTGGTTACAGCGCCGGCCGCTGAGGATTGGTCCTGTAAGGAGACCAGTCAATACGTTAGAAAGTTGCTGGGCGCAAGCAAAGACGTCGATGTCGAAGAGCGGCTTCGCTTGATGTATTTGATAAGTGACATGACGGCTTCTGATTATGGCGGCTACCAGGAGGTGCTCGCGGTTCATGCGGAAGGCGGATTCGAGGCGGAAAAACTCCAGACTTATCGCGAATACGATTTTGAGCAGGCCGCCGCTTACGCGCGGAGATTGGCGGGTATCTGACTGGGGAACTTCAGTTCCTGTCAATCGACCCTCAATTTTTGTGAATCCCGGATCGACGGGACAACACGTTTGTTGATTGATTTTTCGCCAGGATAATATATAGGTACTCAATTGCGAAACAGAGGAGATCAGCGATGCCCAGAAAGGATAGTTCGGCTTTTGAAAGCGTCCGCCAGCAGGCGATCGCCGCGCTAAACCGGTTGCGCAGGGATATTCGCGCCGCTGAATCGGATTTGAATGAACTGCGAAAGCAGGAGCAGCAGCTGGCGGCAATCACGGGAGAGGCCAAAACCGCCGCTTTCAGCAACGGCGCCCCTGCGGCGTCGAGCGGCGGCAGGATGAACTGGCGCGCCGTGCTCGACAAATTGCCCCGGCGCTTTACCGCCTCCGATGTGCGGTCGGTGCGTGGAGTGGGCGACAAACGATCGGGCGAAATCTTTGCCGCGATTACGCGCTGGATCGACTCCGGGCTCGTCAAACGTAAGGAACGCGGCGTGTACGAGCGAGCTGCGTCATAGAATCAGTTTAGGAAGGACTCGGGCAGCGCTATGAACTACATCGAGGTCAGGGAGGCAAAAGCGATGCCGGGGCTCAGGATTGTGTTGTCGCCTGGTGGTCCCGGCCCGTGGAGCGAAGCCGCCAAAAGCATCTGCTACGTCAAAAAACTTTCCTATATCCCGGTTGCTCAGGAAGTGGGCGGAGATAATCCCGAACTTAAGCAATGGACTTCGCAGACGAGCGCGCCCTCCGTAATCTGGAACGATGAGCGTCCGCGAAACATATGGAACGATCAATTGTATCTATTCGAGCGCCTGGCTCCGCAACCGTCGCTGATTCCCGAGAATATCGCGGATCGGGTGGTGATGTTTGGCTACGCCAATGAGATCTGTGGTGAGAATGGACTGGGATGGTCGCGCCGTCTGATGATGTTTAAGCGTACGCTCAGCAGAACCGAAAGCCAGGGCCGCGCACGGGCGCTGATGGGTTCCATGATGCAGAAGTATGGATACGATGAGGGCGCGGCTGCGGAGGCTCCTGCCAGGGTGGCGCGGATCCTGACTTCGCTTTCGAAGCTTCTACAACATCAGCATCAATCGGGGAGCCGCTTTTTTGTCGGTGATCGTCTTTCCGCGCTGGATATATATTGGACCACCTTCGCGGCCATGATGGCGCCGTTGCCGCAAGAGGTATGCCCAATCGCTCCGGGGCTTAGGCGCATGTACAGCGACAACGGTCCGGTGGTAGAGGCGGCGCTGACCCCGCTTTTGCTCGAGCATCGCGACTTTATCTATCGCGAATATCTACAACTGCCGCTCGACTTCTAGCCGCGATGAGGCAGAGTTGCGCAGATCGATTGTCACTTGAATGCGGGCATGACGTATCGGGCGAAGCGGCGCAGGGATTGGATCGTCTGTTCATGCGAAGCGCCGCCCTGGGCCACTTCGAACAGCAGGTAATTGGTGTCGTAATACTCCGCCGCCCATCGAATCCGATCGATCAAGTAATCGGGGTCACCCAGCAGAACCAGCCCAAGATGGTCATAAAACTCGATAGGTTTGTTTCCGAACCCCTGGCCTGAACTTGGTTCGGGACCGCGTTCAAGCGAGCCGAAGAACTTGAAATAATTGATCGTACATTGACCGCCGTAGCGGATCGAATCAGCGCGGGATTCCCCGCAGTACATCGGGAACACGCCGGCTACGTCGCGCGTCGACGGATCGTGGCCGCTTTCAGCCAGCGTTCTGCGGTAGAGCGCGATATTGGCCCGCACGCCCTCCTTATCCGGTATAAAGAAGGCCGTGCATAGATGAAGCCCGCGGGTCGCCGCATAAACGTAGCTTTCGCGCGTTGCCGTACCCGAGGCGTAAATTGCGGGATGGGGTTTTTGCACCGGTGGCGGAAAGAAATGGTAGTCGTCGATGTTCCAGAATTTACCATGGAACGAAAACGGCTGGTCCGCTGTCCACGCTGCGATTATCAAATCCGTGCCCTCGCGAAAACGGTCGAAACTTTCCGACCGATCGACCCCCATAAGCTGATAGGCATAGTTCAGAAACCCGCGCCCGACGCCGTATTCCAGCCGTCCGTTGCTCAGCACATCGAGCATCGCGTATTCCTCCGCCAGACGCAGAGGATTGTGCAATGGCACCAGTGAGACGCCGGTGCCCAGCCGTATTTTGCTGGTTTTCGCGGCGGCGGCGGTCGCGATTACCGCGGGTGCTCCGAATGAGTAGCCAGCGTAATGATGTTCGCCAAACCAGGCCGAATCAAAGCGGAGTTCTTCGAGGATCTGAATCTGCTCGAGAATCTGCGCGTAATAGTCGGCGCTGCTGCCATGCACCTCAGGATGGTAGTCGATGTTGTAAAGGACGCCGAACTTCATTGGGCACCACCATCCTTTTCAGAGATTATGCTCCCGCACATAGTCGGCGGCGATCACGGTTTTGCCGTTAAAGAACATGATGTTTGGATGGCCGCACAGGTTGGCCACGGTTTTTGCCGCCAACTCCATCGAATGAGCCTGGCTGGTGTCCAGTCCGCCCAGCCGCCCACTGTTTTTCTCGACTCTTTCCGTCAACGTGTAGCCGGGATCCACAAGGATCGTTGGTATGCCGTGGACGCCGGTTTCCTTGGCCAGTCCCTGCGAGAACCGATGCATGCCGCCCTTGACGGCGCCGTAGGCAATCGCGGCACCGCCCTTGCCCGGCAGCGCGGCCATTTCCGTGGTCGCCAGATTCGAAGTGATATTGATGATAATGCCGTGTTTGCGCTCGATCATCCGCGGCAGCAATTCGCGGCAGACCAGCACCGGCGCCAGCAGGTTGGCGTTGACGTAGTTGTGCCAGTTTTCCCATCGAAACTGGAGAAAGGGCGTATAGTGCTGGTCCTCGCTGAAGTAGGCGCCGTTATTGACGACGATATCTACCTGGCCGCAACGCTCCAGCGCGTCGCGGCACATCCGCCGGACCTCATCTTCGACGGTCAGATCGCATCGCAACGCCACCGCCTTTACGCCCGCCGCTTCGCATTCGGCGGCAGCTTCCTGGAGGCTGCCCGGATGGTCGCCGGTTCCGGGTTTGACGGTCCTGGCGCTCAAAATTACGTCGGCGCCTTCGCGCGCCAGAGCCACGGCGATCCTGCGGCCGATGCCGCGGCTGGATCCGGTCACCAGCGCGGTTTGTCCCTTTAACCCCATTTGCGTTCTCCAAAATTCGCCGGCCGTCCGGCGTTTGATTGCTGCGCCAGCAAAGAACGTCATCCGCGGTTTGTCAACATCGCGATTCGATCTAAGATCGCGGGCGGGGTGCCATAATATGTCCAATACGCCGCCAAGCCCGACGATTTACCAAGCCGCGTACGGAACAGCAGTCAACCCGAGTCTCAAATTCAAATACGACTCGTCGGATCCGGCCGTCGGCTCCGATCCGATTCCCTACTACCGCTCGCTGCTGGCGTCGCCGCCGATCATGGTCGAGCGCCGCGCCATCCAATGGGGAATCGTTTCGCGCTATCACGACTGCGTCGAAGTGCTGCGCGATCACAAGCGCTACTCCAGCGTCAATCCCAATCTGCCGGGGACCGAGGACTTCGACGCCTTTCGAGGCGTGCCAGTGATGACTTTCGTCGATCCCCCGATTCACACTCGGCTGCGGCGGGTGGCGGCGCCCTCGATGGCGGTGCGCAGGATCTATGACATGGAGCCGCAGTTCCGCGCGATCTGCGGGCGTATTCTCGACAGTTGGTCCGGGCAGTCCCAGGTCGACGCCGTCAGGTCACTGGCGGTGGAGCTTCCGGTCAGGGTGTTCGGCCATCTGCTGGATATCCCCGAGCGCGATTATGATCTGGTGCGCAGTATCGGGGCGCCGGGCCAGACGCTTTACACGGACGATTACCTTTCATCGCGCCACACCTATATCACCGATCTGATCAGACGCCGGCGCGCACGCAGCGGCGGCCAGGACCTGATCAGTTTGGCGATTGCGGCGCATGAGGCGGACGAAAAGATCAACGAACTGGAGTTGTTTGGGATGGTCATGGTGCTGGTGACAGGCGGCATTTCGACCACCGCCGACTCGATCAGTGGAGCGCTTTACCAGATGGTCACGCGCCCGGAACTGCTCGAACAGCTTCGCGCAAATCCGGCGCTGGTTCCGGACCTGATCGAGGAGACCCTGCGCTATGACGGTCCTGTGCAAACCTTGTTCCGGGTGACCACCGAAGATGTGGAGATTGGCGGGACCTCGATACCGGCGCGCACTCCGGTTTATGTCGTTACCGGCGCCGCCAACCGCGACCCCGCGGTGTTCCAGGATCCCGATGAATTCGACATCACGCGCGATCCCAACGACCATCTCGGCTTCGGCGAGGGGGTCCATTTCTGTATCGGCGCGGCGCCGGCGCGTTTGCAGGGAAAAATCGCGGTCCAGATGGTGCTGGAACGCTTTCCCCACCTGAGCATCCCCGAAGGATGGCGCCCGCAGTACGCAGTCCAGGCCTTTGGCCGCGGCCTGAAGTCGCTGCCATTGAGCCTGAGGTAGTGGGATAAGCGGGGACGCCTGCCCAATACCTTCAGCCAGGAACGCATGTCCTTACCAGTTACACATTGAGGAAGATCTGGCGGGTGTCTTTGGCGCTCAGTTGTTTGACCGACGTTACCCGGTCGCTGAACTGGGTCAGTGTCGAGGTGTCGTTGGAACCCATGTCGACGAGCACGCCGAAGATCTTGAACTGCAACTCGTCCTTGCGTTGATTGAGTTGCGCGAGCCATTGGGGGCTGACCTGACACTCGCCATCGGTGATGATCACGATGTCACCGCGCTGCAGCTTTTTGTTACCAAGCAGTTCCACGGCCGCATCGATCGGGCGTTCGAATTCGGTGCCGCCGCCGGGGAAATACTCCGCCAGTTCGATCACTTTGGAAAGCTCCGGTTCATAACGGCGCTGGTTGTTCATGTCGAGGACCTTGAGGCTTGCCTCGCCCGAGGAAAACAGCACCGCGCGGAAGAGCCGTCGCTGGCGGCGCGCCAAATCCATCAGGGTAAGCGTAACCGCCTTGCCCCACAATTCCTTGTCGCCCTGCATCGAGGAACTCAGATCGAGGCACACCACCATCGGACCTTTGCCCTTTTGCTCATCGTGCAGGAGCTGATATTGGAGGATTTCGTTTTCCAGCAGGCGGCGCTTGAAATCGCGAAAGAGGATCGGATGATGCAGCGCGGTCAGTTCGGCGGGAATCAGGCGGGCCAGTTCCGACCCGCGCTCGATGTCATAGAGTTCGCTTGAGCCGCGGTCGAGGTTTTTGCGCCGCAAGGCCAACGCGTCCTGCTTGAAGCGGCCAACCATGCGGGCCAGTTCGGCAATCTTGCGATTGCGCGCCAGTTTGCGTCCCAATTCCAGCCGTTGGCCCGCCGCCAGGCGTCCGGCCTGGCCGAATTCCAAGCTGAAATCCTGCGCATCCTCGGCAATCTCATCGATCTCCTGGGCCAACTGGGCGCCTTTGCGCTGCAGGCGCTTGAGTTCGGACAGGCGCGCCTGTTTGAGCGTCTGCTCCATTTCGCGCGCCTTCTGGTTAAGTCGCGCTTCGGAGACCTGGGCGGCGCGATTGGCGGCCTCCTTCAACTCCTCCACCTTGCGCGCCATCTCTTTGTCGGCAGGGCCTTCCTGACCGACGTCCTGGCCCTGGTTTGGAGGCTGCTCGGTTAACGCCTTGAGCGCTTCGCCGCGCTCCTTTAAATCCTCCTCCTGATGCTTGAGGTCCCACAGGTCCAGTATCTCGCGCCGGTTGAGCAAACGCTGGCTGCGGACCATCTCGATGACTTCCTCGGCCAGTGCCAAAGCCGCAATCGCGGCTTTGTCCTCTTCCAGCAGGGTGCGCGTTTTCAATGCTTCGAAGGGCTGGGAGGCGAACAGTTCCTGCAAGATCGTGCGATTGAGAATAGCGCTGCGGCGGACGCGGTCGGGACCGTTCCACACCAGGTTGTATTTGAACAGGCCGACAAAGAGATCCTGGAGCAAGGCTCCGAAATGGGGTACCAGATTATTGCCGGTCGCGACCAGTTCGGCGATCGTGGGCGCGTCAGCCTGGATCTCCTTCCACGCCCGGCGGTCGTACCCGTCGCATTCCAGCCACAATCCCTCACCTGGGACGGCTGGAATGTAAGTTGGCGCCGGTTTGCGCTTTCTGTCGCGCGATGCCATCGCACATCAGCATAGCCGACGCTTGTCCCATCCGCCATCGGGCCGCGGATCGCAGATACGCTGTTTGAAAATCAGGTCCCCGATACTTGAAAGAAAAGTGACGGACGGAACAAAATCGAGGTATAGGACGGGGAACTATGACCAAGAATTCCCGGACGGGAGATCTGGACCGACGACACCATGTGTTACTGATCGCGGTGATTCAGGATTTCGTTGCGACGGCGGAGCCGGTGGGGTCGCAGCATATCGTCTCCAGGTATTCGCTGGGTGTTCGGGCGGCCACCGTGCGCAGCATGATGGCGCAGCTGGAAGCCGAAAATTTCCTTTATCAACCCCATACCTCGGCGGGCCGCGTGCCGACCGCGAAGGCTTTCCGCTATTACGTGGATTACCTGATGCCGAAGCGGCAGATCGGGCGCCAAGATCGCGTCCAAATCGAATACTGTTACTCGGAGCGGGTGCGCGATTTGAGCGAGATCATGCGTGAAACCTCACGTTTGCTCGCGCTGCTGACCGGCCAGGCAGCCGTGGTGATGACGCCGCGTTTCGAAGCGATCGAGCTGGAGCGGGTCAATTTTATCCGCCTGCGCGAATCGCAGGTGATGGCGGTGTTAGTCGCGCGCGGTGGCGGGGTCCAGACGCGCGTCGTCGAAACCGGACGTGATCATACGCAGGAAGAGCTCGAGCGGATGGCTCGTTATTTGGACGATTGCCTGGAAGGACGGACGCTGGAACAGGCACGCGCCTGGATCGAAATGGCGCTTAAGGAAGACCGCGTCCGCTACGATCAGTTCATCCGCTCCGCCCTGACCCTGGGTGATGCGGTCGTCAGCCGAAACGTGCCTGCCGAGGTCTATGTTGAAGGCAGTGCCAAAGCTTTGCAGCAGCCGGAATTCAATGACCCCGACAAGTTACGTGAATTGCTGGGCGCGTTGGAGGACAAAACCGCTCTGCTCGATTTGCTGGAACGCACACTGGAGACCGCCGGCACTATTGAGGTTTCCATTGGCGACGAGCATGACCCGCGCCTGAGCGACCTGAGCGTGGTGTCGGCGGCCTATACCAGGGGAACCATGCCCTTGGGCAGCCTGGGCGTGGTTGGTCCTGTCCGGATGGATTACGAGCGCGTCATCGGCCTGGTCGATTACACGGCCAAGGCGCTTTCGCGGGTGCTCGGTTCCTGAAGTCCGATAATTCCTGCGCAGGAGTAGGTTGCGCCACAGGGCGGCCACGGATGACCGCGGTCGACCATCACCGCTTTATCGACCGGGTCGATATGGCGCACGGTCAAAGCGTGATTACCTTTAGATAAAGTCCTGGGGTTTGTGTGATGAGCGAAAAGATCAACAAAAACGACGACAAAGGCGCTGTCGAGGATGCCACCCGTGGGTCGCGCGGAGCGACGGATGCGGTTGACGAATTGTCGTTGGAGGAAGTGCGCCACAAGCTGCGGGAAACGATGGCGGCCCTCGAGGAGAAACAACGGGCTTTGGAACAGAAACAGAACGAAGCCGCCGAATACAAGGACAAATACCTGCGAGCCTTGGCGGAATCTGAAAACACGCGTAAACGGGTTCGTCAGCAGGCCGAAGAAAATGCGCGCATTCAGCGCGAGGCGCTGCTGCGGGACCTGCTTTCAATCATCGACAACCTCGAACGGGCGGTCGAGGCGGCGCGCGACGGCGGCAACGGCAAGCCGATCGTGGAAGGGGTCGAGATGGTCTTGCGCTCGATGAGGGACTTCCTGCGCGCCCACGGCGTGACCCAGCTAAGCGCCATCGGCCAACCCTTCGATCCCCTGTTGCATGAGGCGGTGGACAGCGTCGAGTCGACTAGGCATGAACCCAATACGGTCGTCGATGAGTTCGTGCGTGGATATTACATCGGCGATCGGGTTTTGCGGCCGGCGCAGGTTGCGGTCTCCAGGTTGCCGGCTCCGGCAGGTGAGCAGGGCGGAGCGGGCGGCGATCAGGTTGAAAACCGCTAGGCAGTGATTATCTTTCAGCTAAAGCAAATAACGTCCGGCGGCTCGGAAAGTGCCGGATTGCTAACAGGAAGAGGCAAACAATGGCCAAAGTAATCGGCATCGACCTCGGCACTACCAACAGCTGTGTCGCCATCATGGAAGGCGGCGACCCTGTGGTAATTGCGAACTCTGAGGGCAGCCGGACTACGCCCTCCGTTGTCGCTTTTACCGAAAGCGGTGAGCGGCTGGTGGGTCAGATCGCCAAACGGCAGGCGATCACCAACCCAACCAATACCGTTTTCGCGATTAAACGCCTGATGGGGCGCCGTTACGACGACCCCGAAGTGCAGAAAGCGATCAAGGTCCTGCCCTACAAAGTGGTCAAACACGACGATGGGGCGGCATGGGTGGAGATCCGGGGTAAAACCTACAGCCCGGCCGAGGTTTCAGCATTTATCCTGCAAAAAATGAAACAGACCGCCGAGGATTACCTGGGTGAAAAGGTCACCGAAGCGGTTATTACCGTTCCCGCTTATTTTAATGACAGCCAGCGCCAGGCAACCAAGGACGCCGGCCGCATTGCCGGGCTCAACGTCCTGAGAATCATCAACGAGCCGACCGCGGCTTCGCTGGCCTACGGCCTGGACAAGAAGAAGGACGAGAAGATCGCGGTCTTTGACCTGGGCGGTGGCACTTTCGATATCTCGATCCTCGAACTCGGCGAAGGCGTGTTCGAGGTTAAAGCCACCAACGGCGATACGTTTTTGGGCGGTGAGGACTTCGACCAGCGCGTGATCGACTATCTGGCCGACGAGTTCCGCAAGGACCAGGGAATCGACCTGCGCAAGGATCGGATGGCTTTGCAGCGGCTGAAGGAAGCTGCGGAGAAGGCCAAGTGCGAACTGTCCACCGTGATGGAAACCGACATCAACCTGCCCTTCATCACCGCGGATCAGAGCGGTCCCAAGCACCTCAATATGAAGCTGACCCGCGCCAAGCTCGAAGCACTGTGCTCGGATCTGCTGGATCGGCTCGAAGAGCCCTGCCGCGTGGCATTGCGCGATGCCGGACTGAAAACCAGCGACATCAATGAAGTGGTGCTGGTTGGAGGGATGACCCGGATGCCGGCGGTGCAGGAGCGGGTGCGGCGCCTGTTCGGGCGCGAAGGTCACAAGGGCGTCAACCCTGACGAAGTCGTGGCGGTCGGTGCCGCAATCCAGGCCGGTGTGCTCAAGGGCGACGTCAAGGACGTCCTGCTGCTCGATGTAACCCCGCTGTCGCTGGGAATCGAGACGCTGGGCGGTGTGTTCACCAAACTGATTGAGAAGAACACCACTATCCCGACCCGCAAGAGCCAGGTGTTCTCGACCGCCCAGGACAATCAGACCGCAGTCACCATCCGGGTGTTCCAGGGCGAACGCGAGATGGCTGCCGACAACAAGCTGCTCGGCCAGTTCGACCTGATCGGAATTCCACCCGCTCCGCGCGGTGTGCCGCAGATCGAGGTCACGTTCGATATTGACGCCAACGGCATCGTGAACGTCCACGCCAAGGACCTGGGCACCAACAAGGAGCAATCGATCCGGATTACCGCCTCCTCGGGTCTGACCGAAGAGGAAATCAAGCGGATGGTGCGTGAGGCGGAGGCGCATGCCGAGGAAGACAAGCGCAAACGCGCGGTGGTCGAGGCTCGCAACAAGCTCGATAACCTGATCTATACGACCGAGAAGTCGCTCAAGGAATACGGTTCAGACGTGGACGCCGCGGCCAAGCAGTCGATCGAGGACGCATTGGCATCGGCCAAGTCCAAGCTGGAATCGCAGGATCCGGGCGTATTGAATGCCGCAGCGGAGACGCTAGCCAACGCTTCGCACAAGCTGGCCGAGGCGATGTACGCCAAGACACGCGCGCAGCAAGGCGCGGCGGGCGGCGCCCAAAGCGGTCCCGGCGCGGCTTCGCATGACGGCGGCGGCCAGGAAGGCAAGAAGGAAGACGTGGTCGACGCCGACTACCGGGAGGTAAAGGAGTAAGCCAGGGAGCCCCGCGCTGACGGGGCTCTTTTTTTCGGGTTCTACGGGAGCGGATGCTTGCCTTATCAGTCGCGTGCGCCTACCGTTGGGTCGAAAACTAAGGTAAAATCTATTCGGGATGGCCAACAGCAAACGCGATTACTACGAAGTACTCGGCGTCGGGCGGGGTGCGAACGACGACGAAATTAAAAAAGCCTATCGCAGACTGGCTATTCAGTATCATCCCGATCGTAATCCCGGCGATCGCAAGGCTGAGGAGAAGTTCAAGGAAATTAACGAAGCCTATCAGGTGCTTTCGGATCCGGAGAAACGCGGCCAGTACGATCGCTTCGGTCACGCTGCGTTTCAAGGTCCGCAAGGCGCGGGCGGCTTCGGCGGATTCGATTTTTCGCAGGGCTTCGAAGACGTCTTTTCTGATATTTTCGGCGATTTTTTCGGCACTGGACGCGGCCGCTCGCGCGCGCGCAACCGGCGCGGCGACGATTTGCGCTATGACCTCGAAATCGATTTCGAAGATGCCCATCGGGGCGCCGAACGCGTAATCAAAGTCGCGCGCCTGGCTACCTGCGAAGCGTGCAACGGCACCCGGACCGCGTCGGGTGCGGGCGGGCTGCGAACTTGTCCGAACTGCCGCGGCACCGGTCAGGTTCGCACTCAGCAGGGCTTCTTCTCCATTTCAACGACCTGTGCGCAATGCCGAGGCGAAGGCAGTATCATTTCCGATCCATGCCCGAAATGTCAGGGGCAGGGACGTGTGCGCAAGCTGCAGTCGCTTTCGGTGCGCATCCCGGCCGGCGTGGACAACGGGTCGCGGCTGAAGCTGCGCGGGGAAGGCGAGGCGGGTTATGGTGGCGGTCCCGCCGGAGACCTCTACGTTGTCATTCACGTCAAAGACCATCCGATTTTCGCCCGCCAGGACAGCGACGTAATCGTAGAGGTCCCGATCAGTTTCCCGCAGGCGGCATTGGGTGCGGAAATCGAAGTCCCAACGCTCGACGGCAAAGTCAAGTTCAAGGTCCCGGCCGGCACCCAATCGGGTAAGGTCTTCCGCTTAAAGGGAAAAGGCTTCAGCGATCTGCACGGTTATGGTCGCGGCGACGAGTTGGTCAAGATCGTGGTGGAGACGCCCAAGCGCCTGAGTTCACGCCAGCGCGAGCTGCTTGAGGAGTTCGCAAGAGCGTCAGGCGAAGACATCAACCATCCGATGGCCAAGGGTTTCGTCGACAAGATCCGCGAGATGTTCGGCTGATCCCGAAACTCGCATAGTCTCTTCTCTAAATCTGATGGCTGCGTGGGACAGGTTTTCCAGCCTGTTCCACGCAGCTTTTTTTCAGGGTTAACCGGCATTTTCCGGCAATGACAATCTCGCTGGCGTGATTAAATTACGTTCAGGGCGCTGTCGCCGCCACCAAAAAAACTACACGCAAAGGAGGCTTTCATGGCACTGCTAAGATTTGGGTCGGACTTCCCGATCCCGACGTTGCAACGAGAACTGGAGCGCTTCTTGCGCAACCCCGCGATCAGCCTGGGGCTGTCCGGCTATGGCGCATATCCCCCGATCAATGTTTTCGAGGACAAGGCGGGCGCCGTCATAATCGCCGAAGCCGCCGGTCTCGATCCCGGCCAAATCCAGGTTTCTTCCCAGGGGCGGACGCTGACGCTCAGCGGCGAGCGCAAACCGCGCGACTTCGACAACGCGGTGGGATTCCATCGCCGAGAGCGTTCCTTCGGTGAATTTTCGCGTAGCATCCAACTGCCCGAAGATTACGATTTGCAAAAGGCCGAAGCGAAGTATGAAAACGGTCTGCTCATCGTCCACGTTCCCAGGGCCGAGAGCTCGAAGCCGCGCCAGATCAGCGTTCAGGCCGCATGAGGAAAGGAGGAATGCCGATGACACCGCAGGAAATGACCGCCAGGGAAAAACAGGAACTCTCCACCGAGCGTGAGAAAACCCGTCCGGGACGTTACTACATGCCCGACATTGATATTTGCGAATTCCCCGACCATCTGGAACTGTGGGCCGACATGCCGGGCGTGAGCGAAAAGGACGTGGAGGTAACTCTGGAAAACGGAGTACTCACTCTCGAAGGCAAAGTGAATACGGAATTATATGACGGCCTGGCCCCGTTATACACTGAGTATAATGTGGGTAATTACTTCCGGCAGTTCTCGTTGCATGAGAGCATCGACGCCGACGGCATCCGGGCCGCGATGCGCAATGGAGTGCTGGAGCTGGTGTTGCCCAAGGTCGAAGCGGCCAAGCCGCGCAAGATCGAGGTCAAGGTCTCCTGAGCATGCTTTTTTTAACTGACGATGTTTCGCCATGCCGAAGCGGGATCTGTATTCCATTCTCGGCGTGCCCGTCGGGGCTGACCTCGAGACCATCAAGACTGCCTATCGGCGGCTCGCTCGTCAGGTCCATCCGGACGCCGGCCGCGAACCGGACCCGGCGCGTTTTCGCGAAGTTCACGACGCCTACACGGAGTTGAGCAGCGCGGCGCGCCGGCGCTCCCATCAGATTGACCTTGACCGGGTGAGGAGGGCCTCCAGACCGGTGGAGGAAATCAAAGCCGGCGTGCGCATCAGAATTATCGACGATTTCCGATCGGTTGCGCCTTCGCCAGGCGAGATTCTCGATCATATTGCGCACAATTTTTTCGGCTTTCGCCGGAAAAGCGGCGGGCCGCATCGCCGGCTTGAGCTCGAAATCGTGCTGAGCCGCGAGGAAGCCGAGGCCGGAGGGCGGCTGCCGTTTGCGGTGCCGTGTTACGTCGCCTGCGCCAGTTGCGGGGGCGCGGGGTCGTGGCCGTGGGGAGTATGCCCGCGGTGCCGTGGCTATGGGATGGTCGAGGCCGCCAGGCGGGTGGAACTCGACATTCCCCCTGGAATCAGAAGCGGCTCGCGCTTCGAGTTGCTGCTGGACAGCATAGGCCTCACCAACCTGCTCCTGGACGTGACCGTACTGGTTGCCTGATTGTCGCCGGGTCGAGGTCTTTTTGCCGCGCGGACGCCGGAACTCAGCCGTGAAAGCTTCCGCCGGCGACAATGTTTCCACCTGCATGTCAATCACGCGCGCCTCGAGCAGATTACGATTTGCGATCGCGAACTAATTTTGCGATCGCGAACTAATGTGGTACTTCTCGCATCCGGGCGTGGACAACGGCCCGTCGGGCAGAGCTGTCGCGTACCTCTAACCGCATAAAGGGTCCGGGAGGGTTCATACCATGGCGGTTGAAAAAGTAGCTGCGGGAATCGAGCGCTTGGTGTCGCTGAACGCGGAGATCGAGTGGATCGCCGACGGCTTTGGCGGCTTTTTCGAGGACGGCGGGATCAAGGGAGTGGCCGAGGGCCCGGTATGGTTTCATGAAAAGAATTATCTTCTATTCAGCGACAACGCGAACAGCATGCGCTACAAATGGTCGGCGCAAAAGGGTGTTGAGCTTTACAAGGACGGCACCAACGACGCCAATGGCCTGACGCGCGATCCGCAGGGCCGGCTGCTGGCGTGCGAGCACGCCAGCCGGCGCGTCACGCGCGAGGAGCACGACGGCACGATCACGGTCGTGGCAAACAGCTATCATGGGTTTCCGCTGAACCGGCCCAACGATATTTGTGTCAAATCCGACGGCTCCATCTACTTCACCGATCCGATCACGATGCGTGTCGATACGGAACTTGATTTCGCCGGTGTTTATCGTGTCTCGCCCGACCTCGGCCGGATCAACCTGGTGGCGCGCGATTTCCTGCTCCCCAACGGCATCTGCCTCTCGCCCGACGAGTCGATCATCTACATCAACGACAGCCTGCGGATGCATATTCGCGCGTTCAGCTTCGACCTGTTCAACAACACCGGCCTGCTGAATCTCGCCTCCGATCGTGTGTTCTGCCAGATGAGCGGCAAGCTGCCGGGGGCGCCCGACGGGATGAAGGCTGACAGCGAGGGCAATATCTGGTGCACGGGACCCGGAGGGATCTGGATCATCGATCCGTCCGGGCGCCATCTGGGGACGATTCTGGCCGGCAACAAGCACATCACGAATTTCTGCTTCGGCGGCGACGGCCTGACCACGCTGTTCGTCACCGGCTTGCGGGAGTTCGGCCGCGTCGAGGTAAAGGTTCCCGGTTTGCCGACTCCACGCACAATGAAGTAGCGATTGCGCGTCAGACTGATGCCACGCTACGACGTAATCATCGTGGGGGCCGGTTCGGCCGGATGCGCGTTGGCGGCGCGCCTGTCCGAGAATCCGGCGCGCCGGGTGCTGCTGCTTGAAGCCGGTCCGCATTACCCGACCGCGAACGCTTTTCCCAAAGAGTTGCGCCATGGCGGCATCCTGAGTTCGATGGCGCCGGACCACCCCAACAACTGGGCCTTTTCAGCGACGCTGCGCCCCGGCGTCGAGCAGATCGTGCCGCGCGGCAAGGTGGTCGGCGGCTCCAGCGCGCTTAACGGCACCTTGTTCACGCGCGCCCTGCCCGAGGACTTCGACGGATGGGCTTCGGCGGGCAACTATGAATGGTCATTCCAAAAGGTACTGCCGTATCTGCGCAAGCTGGAGACCGATTTGGATTTCCACGACGACTTTCACGGCTCCAGCGGTCCGATTCCCGTGCGTCGTGCCCGACCCGCGGAATGGCCGCCGGTAGCGCACGCCTTTCTACAGGCATGTCTGGAGGCTGGATTTCCCGAAGATCCGGATATGAATGCGCCCCGATCGATTGGCGCGGGTGTTTTGCCGGTCAACAACGTCAACGGGATTAGGATGAACACCGCGATCACTTACCTCAAGGCCGCGCTGGACCGGCCCAATCTGACGGTGCGCGCCGGCTTCTTCGTGCAGCGGGTCCTTTTCAACGGTGCGAAGGCGCGGGGGATCGAAGGACAGCAAAACGGCCAGAACGTGGAATTGGAAGGCGGCGAAGTCGTGCTGAGCGCGGGCGCGGTCAAATCGCCGCATCTGCTGATGCTTTCCGGGATTGGGCCGGCGCAACAATTGCGCCGTTTCAATATCCCGGTGCTGTGCGATTCCCCCAACGTCGGGCAGAACTTCAGCGATCATGCTTCGGTAGCCGTGCGCATCCAGGTCCGCAACGATCTGCAGATCGATCCGCTCAAAAGCTCGTGGGCGCACACCGCTTTGCATTACACCGCCGGCGGTTCCGATGTTTACAGCGACATGATGCTGCTGCCGTCGTCGATCCCGCTGAACAAGGCAATCCTGTATGACGTCGGCCTGATGCGCCGCGCAAAGATGCTGATGGATATCGTGCGGAGCATGTCAATCGCCAAGGTGATCGACCAGGTTCTGCACGGCAGCGATCATTCGATTTCGCTCATCATGATGCAGTCCAAAGCCAGGGGCACGATGGAGCTGACCTCGGCCGATCCTGCGGACAAGCCGCTGCTCAATTACAACTACTTCGAAAACGAGACGGACCTGGCACGGGCGCGCGACGGGATGCGGCTGGCGGCGCGCCTGCTCGACAGCCGGCCCTATCGTCAGATCGAAGCGGTGCGGTTTTCGCCCACCGACGAGGAGCTGGCTTCCGACGCGGCGCTCGACGAGTTTTTGCGCACCCACGTGGGGACATCGATTCACATGTCGGGCACCTGCCAGATGGGTCCGGAGTTCGGCCTGGGAGCCGTGGTGGATCAGTACTGCCGCGTGTATGGCGTCGAGGGTTTAAGAGTGGTGGATACCTCGATCATGCCGCAGGTAGTGCGTCGATGCCCGGCCAATACCGCGGTGATGATTGGGGAACGCGCCGCCGCCTTCTTCGACTGAAACCGGCTTTTTCGACCTGGCTCCCGGTTGTGCTACATAAAGAGGCAGAAAACCGCCGGCACAATTGTAAGGAGAAGCGCCATGGACCGGATGAGATTCATTGACGCCGACAGCCATATCCTGGAACCCAACAATATCTGGGAGCGATACCTGGAGCCCAAATTCCGGGCGGAAATGCCGCGGATTTACACCGGCTATTATCAGGAGGATTCCAAAGGCGCCAGCACCGACCTGGGTTTTTATAATGACGTGAGCGTGGGCGGTATCGACATGCCTTTGGAGGGTGTGTTCGGCAAACCAATCATCATGCCTGGTCTGGGCGAAGCCTACGACGAGTATGCTCGCCAGGGGTTTCCGCCGCGTTGTTACGTCGACGCGATGGAGCGGGTTGGGATCGACTACATGGTCGTCTATCCTACCGCGGGTCTGTACACTTGCGCCGCGCCGACACTGAGCGCCGCTGCCGCTGCCGCGTATCGGCGCGCCTACAACAACTGGCTCTATGATTTCTGCTCCGAGGCGGGCAATCGATTGGTCGGCGCCGGATCGCTGGATTTGCGCGATCCCGAAGAGGCGGCACGGGAAGCCATACGCTGCGTCAAGGAACTGGGTTTTAAGGCGGTGCACATCAATCCGGTGCCGGTGGGAGAACATCGCCTTTACCACCGCTGCTATGATCGGCTGTGGGCAACGATCTCTGATCTCGATGTGCCCGTGGGCGTTCATGTCGGCGCGCTGAACGCGTGCGATTCGATGCTTTACGACTATCTGCCGGGGCTCGGCACCGCGCAGAGCATCACCGCGTTCAGCATCGGTAACATGCTGGCCAGCGCGGCTTTCATCATGGGCGGCGTGCTGGAGCGCCATCCGAAGCTGAGGGTTGTGCACCTGGAGTCCGGCGCGGGATGGGCGGCATTCTGGATGTACCGGTTGGCGGCCGGCGTGCAGGGCGGTTTCAAGGGCTTGCCGATTCCGGGTCTGAAAATGGCGCCAGTGGATTACTTCCGGCGCCAATGTTACATCTCCGCCGACCCCGACGATCCGGGCATCAAGCAGGTCATCGATGCGATCGGCGACGACAACGTGGTGGTGGCGACCGACTTCGGCCATCCGGAAGGACGCCACTACAGCCGAGCCGTCGCGGAAGTGATGGCGCTGGCGGGAGTAACTGAATCGAGCAAACGCAAAATCATGTGGGACAACGCGCTGAAGCTCTACCCCATCAATCCCAATTAGATGGCTGCGCGACCGGCAATTGATCGGACACGCACATACCCCTGTCCATTCTCTCTGGCCAGGGGGCTGAGACCCAGGCGCGCAAAGGTTCAAACCAGGAGCATCAAATCCATGGCAGATGAGAAATCCGCCCCTCCCTCGCAATTGATCGTGCCCGGCGAATGCGAATGGCAGAACGTGGGACCCTCGATCAGGGCAAAAATCCTGTGGTCCGATAAGCAGACGCATCGACAATTGCGGCTGACGCGCTTCGAACCCGGTGCCAGGCTGGCGCTCCATCGCCATCTGGGTGACGAACTGGTGTACGTGATCGAGGGAGCGATCGCGGACGAGTTCGGCAACGTCAGGGCGGGCGACCTTGGCTACCGGCCGCAGGGATGCGTGCATACGGTGACCAGCACCAACGGCGCTACCGCGCTGGCGCTGCTCAGCGGCGGCGCCGAACCGGCGACGGAACTGGGTGACGGTCCGCGCTCGCGGGTAATCGTTCCCAGTGAAATCGCCTGGACCGATTTCGCTCCGGGGATGAGGCGCAAGGCGTTGTGGAGCGATGAATCGAGCAATCGGCGCGCCGATTTGTTGCGCTTTGAGGCCGGCGCCAAAATCCCGCTCCATCGCCATCTCGGGGATGAACTGATCTTCATGCTGGAAGGCTCGAACGCCGACGAATGGGCCGAGGTGCTGACCGGCAACCTCAGCTATCGTCCGCCCGGATGCACCCATACGGTGACGACGCGCAACGGCGCGACGCTTTTGGCATTCGTCACGGGCGGCGCCGAACTGGTCAAACCAAGCTAATTGGATCGGGCCTGGACGCCGCCCGGCGCTATTGTGCCGCCGATCTGAAATTGTTCAGAGGTTTCGCAATGAAAATCGCCACGTTTACCTATCAGGGGAGCACCAGGGTCGGTGTGGTTGTGGACGAGTCGATCGTGGATTTGGCGGCCAAGGAGCCGGAGCTGCCGCGCGACATGATCGGCCTGCTCAGTGCGGGGGCGCCCGCGATGGAACGCGTGCGGCGCGCCGCTTCCAGTGGAACGCGCATCGCTTTGAGTGAAGTGAAACTGGAAGCGCCGGTGCTCAACCCGCCAATATTCCTCGCTGTCGGCCTGAACTACGCCGACCATATCGCGGAGACCAAAGCCAAGGCTCCCGACTTCCCGGTTTTCTTCAACAAGCAGATCACGTGTGTGAACGGTCCTTACGATCCGTTCCATCTACCGCGCGTTTCGCCCGCGCTGGACTACGAGGGCGAACTGGGATTTGTAATCGGCCGCCGATGCCGCCATGTGCCGCGCGATCGCGCTCACGAAGTGATCGCCGGATATATCATCGTAAACGACGTCAGCGTCAGGGATTGGCAGAGGAGGTCCCCGACGCACACCTTGGGAAAATCGTTCGACACGCATGGGCCGATCGGGCCATGGCTGGTGACGCCTGACGAGATCGGCGATCCACACGCTCTGGAGCTCAGGACTTTTGTCAACGGCGAGCAGCGCCAGCACTCCAATACGCGCAACCTGGTGTTCAATTGCTACATGCAGGTCGAGACGCTGAGCACGGTCTTCACGCTGCTGCCCGGCACGATCGTGTCGACGGGAACGCCGGGCGGGGTTGGCGCGGCGATGAATCCACCCAACTTTCTCAAAGCGGGCGACGTGGTGCGGATCGAAATTGATCGCATCGGGCATATCGAAAATCGCGTCATCAACGAGCCGGAGGATACGACTCTGATCTAAGCGGCGAAACTATAGTCCGCTGAACATTTAAAATGAATCTGCGCGAGAACAAACTGAAGAAGCTGTTGATCAGCGGCAGGGTCGCGTTGGGCTGCGGCCTGCAGGGCGTGAAGGACCCGGATGTCATTTACAACATGGCCCATGCCGGCGCGGATTTCGTCTTCATCGACCTGGAACATGGCGCGCTGAATCTGGAAACCGCGGTCGATCTGCTCCTGCACGCCCATGCCGCCGGCATCACGCCGATGATCCGGGTTCCGGACCTCCAGTACGCTTACATTACACGGCTGCTGGACAACGGCGCCAATTGCCTGCTGCTGCCGCATACGCGCGAGCCCGGGGAGGTCCATCGGCTGATCGAACTGGCCAAGTACCATCCCGCGGGAAGGCGTGGCTGGGCGATGGGCCAAAATGCGGGCTCCAATTACCAGAACGTGATCGATATGGAAGCGGGCGCATCCTGGGCCAACGAGAACCTGCTGCTCGGCCTGAATATCGAGACCAGGGAAGCGGTCGAGAATCTCGACCAGATGTTGATCCCCGGCATCGACTTCGCAATTGTGGGTTTCGCCGATCTCTCGCAGAGTTACGGCGTCATCGGCCAGTTCAACCATCCGCTGGTGCGGGAGGCGAGAGCCAAAGTGCGCGACCTGTGCAAAAACCGCGGCATCTTCATTATGGACGTCCCCTTCTCTCTGGATGCATTCGAAACCACGCTACAAGATGGCGCCCGCCTGCTGCTGTACGGAAGCGCCGTAGGGTTCATCCGCAGCGGTGTGGAGCAGGCGGCGAAGAAGCTGGCGGAAATCAGACAGTGAGCCGCCTGCCAAGGCATCCCAGGGGTACAGTTCGAAACCGGCTATGGAAACGGGCGTGCCAGGACTGATGTGAAAACCATCTGCTTCATTGCACTCGCGATAATCGGCAATGGAGTATATCTGCTGGTTCAGGGTAAGCCCATGGAAGGCTTGGGTACGATAATGTTTGCTGTTTTTGGCCTGGTGTTCCTACTGGTTTATCAGCAGACGGAACGCAGCAATGAGGTAAAGCGAAAAAGCCGCGGGCTTTCGCGGCCCAGGCCATCCCGCCGTCCGCCACGTTGAATATTATCGCAGCGTGCAAAGGTTCGTGAGAACCTGGCGGCCAGGCGCCTTCTGCGCTTGTGCGTCGCTTGGTATCGGTTAGTATCGATCCGGTTCGAATCGGGACGAATACCGGATGGGAGTTGGCGCGTCCAACAGCCCAATAGTTTCGGCCCAAAAACGATTTGCGGGAGTCTTGCTCATGGGGCAGCCGGTCGCGAGGGAAGCTGGCAACATCGCATCAGTTACGAGCTTGCCACTGGCAGGCGTCGAGGTGGTTGAATGCGGTCAAGGCGTTGCAGCGGCGTTTGCCACGAAATTGCTGGCGATGCTGGGGGCGGAAGTCATCAAGGTTGAGCCTCCTGGGGGCGATATCACGCGCCGGCGTGGGCCGTTCTTTCATGACGCCGACGATCCCGAAGCAAGCGGATTATTCCTGTACCTGAACGCCGACAAGTATGGCGTGGTTCTCGACTTGCACTCGGTATCCGATCGATCGCGCCTGGATGACTTGCTGGCGCAAGCGGACATTTTTATCCATAACATTCCGGTCCCGGAGCGGGCCGCGCTCAAGATGGAGACAGACGCAGTCTGTCGCAGCCATCCAGGCCTTATCGTGGCGGCAATCTCGCCCTTCGGCGACCATGGCCCGTACGCGCACTACAAGGCGTACGAGATTAACGTGGCGCACGCCTCCGGGATGGCTTCCGTGGGTCCGGGTGGGTCCCCCTTTCCGGAGCTGCCGCCGCTAAAGCTGTTCGGCCAGCAGGCGGAGTTTCAAGGTGCGCTTAACGCGGCGACCGCCGTCGCCGCCGCCTATCTGCATCGGATGAAAACCGGGGCGGGCCAGGCAATCGAGGTATCCGAGCAGGAATGCATGGCCGCGATCCTTGAGGGCACTTTGGTTCAGTACACCTACGCTGGACGGGAGGCTACGCGCCTGGGCCGCTACGCCTATGGTCCGCGCGCGCTTTTTCCCTGCGCCGACGGATGGATGCACATGAACCTGGCGGAAGAGGCCCAATGGCAGCGGCTGGTGGAGTTGATGGGCAACCCCGAATGGGCCCAGGAGGAAATCTTCAAGGACCGTTTTCTCAGAGCCGCCAACCGTGACGCGCTGGAACCGCTGTTGGCGGATTGGACCCGCAACTGGAAGATGCTCGACCTTTACCTTGCCGCACAGGCCCGGCATATCCCGGTGGCTCCGGTCAATCGCGCCTCCGACGTGTATGCCGACGGTCATCTACGTGCGCGCAATTTTTTCGGCCGGCTGCCACTACCCAATTCGAACGCGCAAATTGTGGAAGTACCAACCGTGCCCTTCAAATCCACCGCGACCGGCTGGCGGCTTTCCCGCGCGGCGCCGCGATTAGGTGAACATCAGCAGGAGATCCTTGCAAGTCACAAGCGGCGGCCCGTGGCGGTTGACGAAGCCCCGCGGCTATCGGGCGAGGGCCCCTTAAGCGGCATCCGCGTCCTGGATTTCAGTTGGGTTTGGGCGGCTCCTTTCAGCACCATGCAGCTTGCTTACATGGGCGCCGACGTCATCCGGATCGAGAGCGCAAAGCGGCTGTGCGTCGCGCGAGGTCTTCCGCCCTTCGCTGACCGCCAGCCCGGCCCGAACCGCGCCGGATTGTTCAACCAATGGAACCAGGGCAAACGCAGCGTCCAGCTTAATCTGGCCATGCCGCAGGCCGCCGCCATTGTTTACGACCTGGTGCGGCACTGCGACGTGGTGGTGGAAAATTTCTCGCCCGGCACCATTACTCGCATGGGTTTCGGGTACGAGGTCCTGCGCCAACACCGGCCTGACCTGATCATGGCGTCGCTGTCCGGCTACGGCCAGACCGGACCATATTCGCGCTTTGTCAATTACGGTCCACAGATCGGCTCGCAATCCGGGTTGTACGCGATGACCGGCTATCCGCAGGACCGGCCCCGTGAAGGGCCAGTGGCTTACGGCGACCCGTCCATGGGTTTGCTGACGGCCTATCTGATCAATGCCGCTTTGATCCATCGGGCGCGCACCGGCCAGGGTCAGTACCTCGACGTGGCGATGTGGGAAGTGCTGGAGATGCTGTCGCCGGAGATGCTGTTGGAATTTGCCATGAACGGGCGCGATCCCAGCCCGATAGGCAATCATGACCCGATAATGTCACCCCATAACTGCTACAAGGCGCTGGGCGATGCGGAGAAATGGGTAACTATCGCAGTGGGCAGCGAAGCTGAATGGCGCGCGCTGTGCGCAGCGATCGGGCAGCCGTCGCTGGCGGACGATCCGCGCTTTCGCACCGCGCCGCTGCGCAAGCGCAACGAAGAGGAACTGGACCGGCTAATCACTCAATGGACCTCGCAGCGCGACCGCTGGGAGATAACCGAAATATTGCAGCGACGCGGAGTGGCGGCGTTCCCGACGCTGAATAACAAGGACGTTGCGCTTGATCCACATCTGACCCAGCGCGGCTTTCTGGTCCAGTTGGAACATCCCGAGGTTGGCAGGCGGATCCATTCGGGCGTCCCATGGACCATGAGCGCGACTCCTTGCCGGGTGAAGAAACCCGCGCCGTTACTGGGAGCGGACACTGATGAGGTGCTCACCGAACTGCTTGGCTATTCGCTCCGGCAGGTCGAAGATTTGCGCGCCGCCAACGTCCTGATTTAGCCCGGCGCGCAAGACGTCACATCGTCATGTGCGGGTTGCTGCGCGCAACCGCAACTCAGCTTTCCCGCAAGACCTTTTCGAAATCGCTGGCATCATGGCGCTCGCGCAACTGGCCTGACGGGTTGCCGGAGATGCGGTTGACCATCCGCCCTCGCTTAACCGCCGGGCGCTGGAGGATAACGTCGGCCCAGCGCTGGACATTTCTATAATCCTGCACGCTCAGAAACTCGGCCGCGCCGTAAAGCGAACCCTTTGCCAGCTCTCCATACCAGGGAAAAATGGCCATATCGGCGATCGTGTAGGCGGCGCCGGCGACGAACTCGCTCTCAGCCAGACGACGGTCGAGCACGTCGAGCTGGCGTTTGACCTCCATGGCGAAGCGGTCGATTGCGTATTCGATCTTCTCCGGCGCGTATGCGTAAAAGTGGCCAAACCCACCACCCAGATAAGGCGCGCTTCCCACCTGCCAGAACAGCCATGAAAAACATTCGGCCCGCTCCGCGGGCTGCGCCGGGAGGAACGCGTGGAACTTCTCCGCCAGGTAGAGCAGAATCGCCCCGGACTCGAACACCCGAATCGGCGCGGGGCCGCTTCGATCCACGAGAGCCGGAATCTTGGAGTTCGGGTTTACCGCGACGAAGCCGCTGCTGAACTGCTCTCCTTCTCCGATATTGATGAGCCAGGCATCGTATTCCGCCCCGCTGTGGCCGAGCGCCAGCAACTCCTCCAGCATGATCGTCACTTTGACGCCGTTGGGCGTACCCAGCGAGTAAAGTTGCAGGGGATGACGGCCGATCGGCAATTCCTTATCGTGCGTCGGCCCGGCGATCGGCCGGTTGATGTTGGCGAAGCGGCCGCCGCTCGGCTTGTTCCAGGTCCATACCTTCGGGGGAACGTACTGTGATGAATTGGGCATTTCTTCAATACTCCACCCATTAAGACTAAACAATCGGCCGGCGCGAGCAAAACAACGCTTTCGGTCAATCAAACTGTGCTGACCGCCATTGCGCCCGTATGGCGCTTTTTTTCCAACGGAGGGCACAATGGCTATTTCCTCAGGTGATGCCCGCGAGCCGCGCAAACATCACCGTCAGGAGAAAAGCCCGAGCAAAAGCGAATATCGAGCGGACTCAATTTTCAAACCGAAGCTACACGCAGTAGCTATAATATACTAACTAAAGGTTAATAATTACATGTAATAATTAACCAAATGTAGAAGAAGATTTTATTGACTACCAGACTTAAGCTTATTACAAGGAAAGCGAGTCTTTATTCTTTTATTTTGAATTGGCAGAAAAACTGCCCGTAATCAGCTGGGAATATCCGGGACTGCCAGACAGTCTCGACCGGGCGACTTTGCGGGCCCGTGCCCGCGATGCGCCGATGGAAGGCGGCGAATGCGCCGTGAGGAAACCATGAATCGGCTGACCGTTGCCCTTTGGCTGCTGGCGGTGATGCTGTTATCGGTGGCTTTTCTTCTCAGCGGCCTGTTCGTGTTGCCGCTACCCAACGTCTGAGCGCAACCGTTGGAGTCAGTCCCGAAAAAATGCCTTTTTGCCTGGCCTGATTCCAAAAGGGGGTGAGACCGGAGATGGCGCGATCGGCAGTGAAACGAGTAGATGGTGGGGTGGCTAAGACCTTCCTTAGATTACAATGGGCCGAATCTCGGCGGTTTGTCGAATGCACCATCATTATGGGCTTGGTGGGTATCGCGATCGCGGCTGGGGTTATCGCCTTCGCGGGTCAGATCAGCAGCGCGTTGAGCAGTATCGGCGCCAGCATCTAGCGCCGGCGTAATCGTAGTCGGCAATTGCCGGTATGCGGGAAGGCGGCGACTTGAGCCGACCGCCAGAACCGTCCCGCCCTGATCCTGGTCCACCGAGTCATCGCGAAGCCGTGTCGAAGACATGGCAACCTTCCAAGCGGCTTTATACGGCCGATTTTCGCGACACTTTCCAACTGCGCCGCAGCGTGACGAGGCGATGTTGAATCCGCCAGCCTGCAGCCGTCTTTACAACGCGGTCTCGGTAGCTTGCCGAGCCCACGCGCCCCCGATGCCCGGCGGCGATGATGCGGGTGCGTAAGAAGACCTCGCCGCCAGCAGTTTCAACATAGATGTTGGTAATGTGATGACCCAGTGGATGATCTGACGACTCATCCATGTGCTTACGGATGGCGTCGAGCCCGTTGAGCAGCGGCATGCCGAGGTCAGTGGCGTCGAACACGGCGTCGGCCGTGAATACGGAAGCCAAGCCCTCCCAGTCGCGATGGTCGATCAAATCGCCATAGCGTGCCGCGATCTCGTGCAATTCCATGCGATCTTCCACGGTAAGATTACTCATGACGCTCTCTCCTCCTGCGCGAATGCAGCCCGAATAGCAGTTATCGAATTAAGGATGGCCGTCCAAGCTCCAGTGCGGTCGCCGAGGTTTATTGAAAAGGGCGAAAAGCGCTTAGTTCGGCTCCGCACCCTGCGGCTCGGGGCTGGGCAATGATTGCGGCGAGGGGCGGGGTGGAACATGTGGTATTTCCGCCTGCTGCATCTTCGGATGCGGTTGCGGTTCAAGCGGCGTGCCGTAAGCCGGAATCGTGGCCGTCAGGGGTGGCGGCATCGGTGGCGCCATAAACTGCGGCGGGCCCTCCACCCGTTCGCATCGAGCCAGCATCAGCAGCGCGCAATACAAGATTAATCTACTCACCCAGGGCAGCCGCACGAACTCCATATAACCGTTTGCAAGGTTAACGGGAAGTACTCGATTGTATCGGTGCGCAGCGACGGCGTTTGCGGATTGAACGCGCTTGTCAGAAAGCGGCGTACCAGCCCAACGTCCGCGGGCTTTTTAAAGCGGGAGGCGGTCCGTCAGAGAAGCTCACCCGCGGACAACGATTGGGAACGGTCGCTACTCAAGCAGGATCAGCTCACGCGACCGTCCCAGTTGCGGGCGTTGGCGATGACCTCGGAAAAAGGCCTGTTGGAATCGAAGCTGGGTTCTCGCGGAAGTCCCAGCACCCGCTCACCGATCCCGTTGCGCTGCATCTCGTTGGTGCCGGCAGCGATCGAAGTCATCCGACCGTTGAGATAGTTAACCGCATAGCGCATCCCCCTTTTGTCGTCCGGGTGCCAAAGCAGCGCCTCAGGCCCGCCGATCTCGACCGCAATCCGGGCCCGGATTGGGGAAAATGTCCCTGAAGCAAGCTTGCCGTACGCAGCCACGGCAGGCTGAGGTTGGTCGGAGGCGCGCAGGCGCGCGGCAATGCGTTTGCCGAGATGATATTGCGCATAGTCGTTGATGTGAGCGCGGGCGATCGACTGTCGCACGACCGGATCGTTAGAGCGTCCGACCTTGCGGGCCAGTGCAACCAGATCGGGCGCCAGTGTGCGAGGCTCCAGAACCACCGGGCCCGCCTGTCCGGCGCCTCGCTCATAGACCAGCATCGTCTGCGCAACCGCCCATCCCTGATTGACCTCACCGATGACCTCGTCGGAGCTGACCACGACGTCATCGAGAAATTCCTGGCAGAAGCCGGCTTCCCCGTCGATCTGAACGATCGGCCGGATGGTCAGACCCTCGGCCTTGGTTGAGACGGCAAACCACGTCAGCCCACGATGCTTGGGAACATCCCAGTCGGTCCGGGCAAGACACATGGCAAAGTCCGCGTAGTATGCGCCGGTGCTCCAAATCTTCGAACCATTCAGAATCCAGCGATCTCCGTCGCGAGTCGCCCGCGTGCGGATTCCCGCCAGATCGGAACCGGCTGCCGGCTCGGAGTAGAACTGGCACCAGATCTCTTCACCGGACAGGATCTTCGGCATGTGCCGTCGAAGAAAGCTGGGTGAGGCGTGAGCGAGCATGGAACGGGCAATCGCGCTGAAGGTGACAGCGCCGGCGGCGCCGAAATCAGGCATCACATAGCCGGCGGACTCCTCGCGGAAGACGCGCTCGTGAGCCGCGCTGAGACCTCGGCCGCCGTATTCTTTGGGAAACGAGATGCCCGCGTATCCGGCATCGAAAAGCTTGCGCTGAAGGGCTCGGCTTTCAGCGATTTCTTCCGGCGTTTTGGTCTCAGTTCGAGCCGCCTGGGGACCGGAATAGCGCCGGCGTTTCAGGTTGGCCGCCAGCCAGGCGCGCACTTCCTTGCGAAACTCCTCCAGGTCCGTAACATCGGTTTCCATTTTCCGCATCCCTTCGCTCAAAGCTTCGACAATTGACATAAGCGCTCGCGGTGCCACGCCGGGTCACCGTACAGTGCCGCGTCCGTGGTGAGACGGCGCAGATACAGGTGCTGGTCGTGCTCCCACGTAAACCCAATGCCGCCGAAAATCTGGAAGCAATTCTGCGCGAGGTCCACCCCGGCGTCCCCGACGAATGCCTTTGCCATGCTCGCTGCCTCAAGGCCGTATCCATCGTCGCTGCCGAGGCTCCTGGCTGCCGCCAAAGTTATCGCCTTGCTCATCTCGAGCATCAGGCTCATGTCGGCCAGCAAGTGTTTTATCGCCTGAAATGAGCCAATTGGGCGTCCGAACGCAATCCGATCCTTGGCGTAGCGCAGCGTCATTTCGAACTCGTGATCCATTGCGCCAACCGATTCCGCCGCCGTCAGTACCGCTGCGATAGCCGACTGGTGGGCGACGAGATCAAAGGCTTTCCCTTCCATACCGACCAGAGCGGAGGCCGGCAGTTGTGCGCCTTCGAAATGCACCTCCGAGAACTGGCGGCTGATGTCGAGCGAGTCGAGCGCCACAACCCTGACGGCGGGCGTGCCCGGCGGCACTAAAAACTGAGAAACCCCGGCATTCGACCTGGCCGTAACCAGTAGCCAACAGGATTCATCGACGTCCTGGACGAAGGTCTTGCAGCCCGACAGCACACAGGCGCCGCCTCTGAACTCCGCGCTGACACCGTCCTCCATCGCCGGATGCCCGGCGGGAGGAGAAATGGCCCAGGATGCTGACGCCTCCCCGGACATCAGTGCGGGCAGCACTTTTTGGCGTTGCTCCTTGCTGCCTGCAGTCGATAAGGCGTGGGCAACGACGTTGGTCCCGGTGAACGGCCCAGGCTGAAGCGTGGCGCCGCGCTTATAGGCAACCAGCGCCGCGTCGAGGACGCCGTTTCCGGAGACGTTACCTCCGCCCAGGTCTTCAGGAACCAGCATCGAAAACCATCCCAATTCGCCGGCCTGGCGCCGATATTCGGCCGCATAGGTGATGTTGCTATAGGCGCGCTCCCGCACCCGAGTTAGTGGACATACCTGTTGCATGAAGCGAACCGAGGCGTCCAGCAGCACCTTCTGATCGTCAGTTGCGTCGCTATCCACAATTGGCTCCTCAGCCTTCGTCACGAACATCTCTTCGAGCCCGGCATCAGGCTCGGAAGTACCGACCGCACGAAGCCGATTTTTCTGGGGCCTTGCGAAAAGACAGCAACTTCGGGGGCTTGATGGGCGAGCGGATCGTCGATCCCAGCGAGCACCTGCCGCGGCCCATCGGCTCCGCATCGAGCTTGACGATACGCCTGTTGTGCATAGGCGGCAACCGCCACCCTCCATGCTTGCTGCCTTGTGGCTCCGGATGTTTTCCAGCAAGCCTCCAGGCCAGTTAGGCGGCGAACTATCGGTTCGAAGGGGACCGGCTACTTCAATTGGTTTTTCAGCGCCAAGTCAGGCAAGCGGAAACTTCCAACCTGGTGCAAAGAGCACGCATCCGCGGTCGGCATAGCTGGAAATGCACTCGGACAAATACGTCAGGAGCGGCTCGGCAGTTGCACGACGCCGCTTCCCACCACTGACAGCTCGCCATCCTGGTTGTGCGCTTCCTGCTCGATTTCCACCAGGTGCTGTGCGCCCTCGATATACCTGCGCGTCACCTTACCCCGGATAAACAGGATGTCGCCCACCGGATTGTGCCGGCGGATTTTGCAGCTTGCCCGGCGCAGGAAACTGTCGCGTGCCGATCCCCAGTGGATCGCGTTTAATTTTCAAAACGCGTTCCAGAGCCAGCATCCCCGCGCCCCGGGTGTCCAACACGTAGATGCTCTGATCGATCCGCCCTGCCCCGATGCGCGGCCACGGATCCGTGGGTCGGCGCGGGGCCGCGTCTAAAGTGGGGCGCTCGCGCGGAGCTATTGCATAACCTGTTCGAGGCCGCGCGGAAACGCTCTAACGCTGATGTCGCGATAACGTTTCGGAACCTGGTCGCCAATTTTCTTCATCGCCACGGCTGACACCGAATAGTGCAAATTCTGCAAATCAATGATCGCGTTGGAACTCGAATAGGAGGCAAGCGGCATGAACCCGTCGTAAATCCTGGTCGGCAGATAGTTCAGGACGGTGACCTTCCACAGTTTGCCGCCGGCATCGTATACATCGCGCGTCAGCGGCAGGTGGAACTCCGAGTCCAGGTAGATAACCTGGTTTGAGTAGCAGTAGGTACTTCCCACCGCTTCGGCAATCGGCGTAATCCGGATCACGTCTGCCTTGCGCACTTCCCACGGGCCCAGCACTCTGACCACGGGCCATCCACCAAGCGGTGGGTGGTCGGTTACGGTGGTGTTGGCCTCCTCCTGAGTCTCGGTGACTTTTTCCGGCCCATTGACTATGGCGAGTATCTTCTTCTGACCTATATACTCCATGTGAAAGTCACCGACCACCAGGTTGGTGCCGTTGTTGTTGTCGTCGTTGAGATAATCGCTGCCCAGGATCGGCGAGCATCTTGCCGCCTCGGACAGGCGCAACGCCCTGCGCAGCGAGGGCAGGAACACGTAGATCTCATTGAGCCGGTTTGGATCGTCGCGAAACATCGTGAGCTGGGTCGTATACTTGGACTGCTCAGGAGAAAATACCTCGATATATTGCGAGGCGAGAAAGCCTGAATTTCCAGGAAAATCCACCGGGATACCCGGATCGCTGCGATGCATCAGACGATAAGCGACCAAATCGCCCGCAGTGACATAATGGTTGTAGAAGCGATCGCCGTTCGGAGTGCCGAAATGGAAGTAGTAAATTTCCGGCAACCACGCGCCCCATGCGTCGAAGTAGGCCTTGTAAGCGCGCTGCGGCTCTTTGGGATTGGGAAAGGGCCAGCCGGCCACCCAGCCATCCAGCGTATACGAGCCGGCGGCGGTCGGAATCAGCCGCACCTGTGAGCTGTATTTCTCGGTGTCGCGAATCAGGACACTGGGCTCCTTGAACTTCGTAGTTGGTCCGACCACCACCTCGTAGTCGGGGCCATCGCCGACGTGAAACTGGTATCTGCCGCTGTAAAGTGCCTGCTCGCCGATCCCGAAAAAGTTACGGTATTTCTGCCAGTTGTGAATCGTTATATGGGTGCCCACCGGCACGGTTTCGGAGCTCTCGGCGTCAACCAGGGCCTTGTAGGAGTTGAGGTCAAATTGCTGAGCGTGGGCCCATAACGGGGTCACGGCGCACATCACGTACAGCGCCAATGCCCAGGCGAGCGGGTGCGAGCTCAATATTCGCCTTTGTACGCTCATAGCCCCACGGGTCGATTTTGCGGTCACTTGGTGCACCATGGTGTCGAATTGGCTGGGCGCCTGCCTTGCCCGCCGGCGGGCGCTCCGGTTCGCGGCAACCGGCGGCGTCCTCAGCGGCCTGCGTTCAGTCGATTCCGTAAAGCCGGCGGACGTTATCGAAAATCATCTTGTGTTTGACGTCGGCCGGCACGCTTTGGAAATCTTTTTCGATGACCTTGTGCGAATCGGGATAAGTTGAATCGGGATGGGGAAAATCGGAAGCCCACATGTAGTTATCGGCGCCGAAGTACTTCCATGTCATCGGACCGATTGGGTCATCCTGAAAGGTGGCATATAGCTGGCGGCGCATGAATTCGCCCGGTGTCATCTCAAGGTTCAGTTTCGCGCGATGATGCAGCTTGTTGTAGGCGTGATCCATCCGGTACATGAAGTGCGGCAGCCATCCGGTGTCGTTTTCCGCCGATACAATCTTGAGCTTGGGAAAACGCTGGAGCACACCGCTGAGCACAATTTCGAACAGCGATTGCTGGACATCCGTGGTCAGGAACATGTACAGCGCGATCATACCGATTCCGGGCGCGTCGCCTTCGTGCCGGGCGATTTGCTGGGCGGTCGGAGTCAGCAGATGCTTGCGCCGCGCGCCGGTGACAACGTGCAAGGAAATCGGCATCTCCAGTTCAGCGGCAGCCTGCCAGAACGAGTCGTAAGCTCGGCTGCTATAGGGTTTATCTTCGGGTGGCAGGCCCGCGATCAGTGCGCCGCGCAAGCCGATTTTTTTGCACCGCTCCAGTTCCTTGACGCCCTGCTTAACATCGTCCAGGCCGATTAGAGCGACTCCGTAAAGCCGCTTGGGACTGTAGGAGCAGAACTCCGCGACCCAGTCGTTGTAAGCGGCGAAACAGGCCTGCTGAAGTTCAGGATCATCCAACCCGAACAGCGGCATCCCGAGGCTGCTGTAAATGACCTCGGCCTCTAGCCCATCGATCTCCTGATCCTTGAGTCTTTCCATGGGATCCCAGCCGCCCGGGCGCGCAGCCTCATAGCCCGTCCCCATGAAATTGGTCAGCTCCTCGCCGCTTCTGCCGGCGGCCGAAAAGCCGGTCAGCGCAAACGGCTGAATGCCCGATCCTGGCGCGATCAACGACGGAACGCCATCGACCGGTTCGACGCGCGGCGCCTTGTCGCGCAAACGCTTGTCCACGCGCTCGACCCATAGATTCGCCGGTTCCAGCACGTGGGAATCGGCAGAGATAACTCGCAACGCAGTCATCGGCTCGCCTCCTGACAATGGTTCTTGAAGAGCGGGACACACCTCGAGGCGCTGGCTCTGCAGCCCTGCGCGATAGGTATTCCGCGGCAAATTATTGTGTGCTCAGGAAAGGGCTGCAAGGCGAATCGGTGCGGAGGCGATGTAAGAAACTTTACAGATTCCCGATTTTGTCCGTCGCGGCGGCTCCGGACCGAGCTGCGCCGGCTGCCCACGCGCGCCCCCACCGCGGTGCGTCAGTCGTCAAATCACGAGTTTTCCATGATCTGAAAGCAGCGCGACAGCGGCGCGTTGGCGAGGTTCACGACACCCACGCGTCCCAGCTTGGCCAGCGTCGTCAGACGCGGCAGGTTCAGAACCATCCGTCCGGCCCGATTCACCAGCACGCGCCGCTTGACAAGTTCATTGAGCAATATCGTCAACTGCTGACGCGAGCATCCCACCTGCGCGGCAAGATCGCTCTTGGTGATGCGAACAGTTAGCACGGTTCCGTTGGAATCCTGGATGCCGAACCTCGACGCCAAATCGAGCAAAACCTGGGCAACCCGCGAGATCGCCCGCACGCCGCGCAAGCGCGTATTCAGCGCCAGCAGGGAAAATGCGGTGCCGAGAGTCGCGGTGACGCATTGCTTGAAGGTCTTCCACGGCACTCCGACGACAACTTGAGCGAAGGTTTCGGCCGGAATCTTGAGGATGCTGCTTTCGGTAATGGTTTCGAAGACTCGGACAGTACCGGGCGAACAGAAGAAAGGGTTACCTAGCGCATCACCCGGACCGAGGAAATTTGACACTCTACGCTTGCAGCCCTGGTCGATGTAACTGACCCGGACCGCGCCGGTCGCCAGGTACCAAAGGCTTTCGTCATCAGGATCAATTACCGCATGAGCACGCACGCGCTCCAGGGTGGCCACCGCCCGCATCTGTGCGATTTGCTCCGGGTCAAGCCAGTGCAGGACCCTGGCGCAGGCGTTGTCCAGAGGATTTGACTCTCTTTTGTGCCCGGACCGCGCCGGTTCAGGACGACGGTCCGCTATTGCGGCACCGGTAATTACCGCCACCTTTGCTTCGTCGTTCAAGACAGTCAGCCTCCCGGCCGAGTTATTTGCCATGCGTTTCCTTCAGGGCTGCCATCCTGCCCCGGCTTCCGTCAATGCCTGTCGGCTTCGATGCCATCCGGTGTTGCGATCGGACCGGCGCCTGCTGCGATAGGGGCTTGATGGGCCACGACAAGCCGGTAGCTGACCTCCTGAGGCCGCAAATCGCCTCCGCAACGGTCGCAAACAAATCTGGGCACCAGTCGCCGTCCGCAGGGCTGATGATAGAGGATCAGCGGCGGTCCCTTGTCACCCGCGAGCCATCGGTCTCCCCAGGTCATCAGCGCCACCACGACCGGAAAGAAATCCTTGCCTTTTTCAGTTAGCACATAGTCATACACGCCGGCCCGGTCCCTTGCCGGAAGGCGCTTGAGCAGTCCGTCGTCGACCAGGCGACTTAGCCGATCGGCGAGAATATTGGTCGCGATCGCAAGTTCCCGCCGCATGGCGTCGAAACGGCGTATACCCAAAAAAGCGCAGCCGATCACCATGTAGGTCCAGCGATCGGCCAGCACCTCGGTCGCCAACTCGATGAAAAACTGCGGGTTGGCCGCGCCCATGGGCGATGCCTCGGAACGGCGCTGTACACGCCCAGGGGCGCGCTCGCGTCCTGCCCCCGGGCCGTCTTCAAACCGAGTCTGCGTGGCAATAACCTCCGCGCCGCAGCGGCCGCACACGCATCGCGGGTCCATGTGCCGGCCGCAAGTCGAATGGAACAGCCAAACCCATCGCTGCCGCCGATCAGTCAGCCAGCGGTCTTCCCAGCGTCGAATCATCAGGGCGACTGTATAGAGGTCGCGACCCATGGCGGTCAGCCGATACTCGTAGCGCGGCGGTTTTTCGACGTACCGTACTTTGCGCAGGACCCGGTGAGCGACCAGCTTTTTCAGTCGATCTGCGAGCCGCTGGCGCGGAATTGCAAGGCGCCGCTGCCAGTCCTGAAAGCGCCTGACGCCCAGAAAAGAATCGCGCAGGATAAGCAGCGACCAGCGATCGCCGATAATATTGAGTGCGCGCTCGACCGAATTGGCCCGTATATACCTGTGAGTCGTCATCGCACGAGGACCTGAAATGTTGCCGCTCCACCGGCTTCACCGCCGCCATTGTCGAGTTTGACAACTAAGTCTCATTATGCAAGTATCCTTTCCAAAAGCAAGAAGCTTAACTGTGTTGCGGTTCGCGAATTAAGCGAAGTTCCTACCGATGATAATTGATTACGATGAGATAATGCGCCGCGTCGAGGCGATCACGCCGCGGCTGGCGGAAAACGCCCGGCAGTGCGACGAGATGCGGCGGGTGGTCCCGGAAAGCGTCGCACTGATGGTCGACGCTGGGCTGTTTCGGATCCTTCAGCCGTCAAGGGTGCACGGCTATGAAATGGATTTCCGGACCTTGGCGGATGCGACTACCCGCGTCTCCGAAGCCTGTCCCTCCAGCGGATGGGTGCTCACCGTCATTTCAGCCCACCATTGGTGTATAGGAGCGTTTCCGGAAGCCGCCCAGGACGAAATATTCGGCGACGGGCAGGACAACTTGATCGCCGGCACGCTTTCATGGCAGGGAGTCGCGACTCCTGTCGACGGGGGCTATCGCGTCGAAGGACGATGGCAGTTTGGCAGCGGTGTCGACAGTGCGCAGTGGGTGATGCTGGGTTGCGCGGACCCGGCGACACGAGGACCCGGGGTTCACGTCGTAGTGCCGCGCGGCGATATCGAGGTCGACGACACGTGGCAAGTCCTGGGGATGCGCGGTACGGGCAGCAAGGACATCGTGGCGCGTGGCACCTTCGTTCCCGCTCACCGCACCATCGACACGCGGAAATTCTTTCTCGGGCAAAGTCCCTATATTAGGAATCATTCGACCAATCTTTACTATCTGCCCGCGGAGGCGATCCTGGGACTGTTGGCGCCGACGGCGTTGATAGGATCGGCGAGATTCGCGCTGCGCAAGTTCATCGAACACACCCAGAATCGACGGGTAATCATCACCGGCGCGCGCAAGGCTGAATACGCGCCAATTCAGATCAGACTGGCCGAAGCGGCGGCGGAAATTAAGGCCGCCGACCTGTTGATGCATGATGGGCTGCGGGAATGCGGCGAACTGCTCGCCAACGTCACTTCCACTGCGGAGCAGCGGGCCCGGCTAAAATGGCAAGGCGCATACGCCGGCGAGCTGTGCCGCCGCGCGATTGGGCGTCTGTTCGCAGGGTCCGGCGCCCATGCCGTTTACGAAGGACATCCGCTCCAAGTCGCATTTCGCAACATCAACGTGGGAGCGCAGCACGCCAGCTTCGACTTCGATAGTTCTGCCGAGCAATACGGCCGGGTCCTGTTGGGAGTTGGTTCCAAGACCGGCGGCTCCTGAAGACCGGTAAGCGGGATGCTGGCCGACGAAATACTCACTCCCGGCAAGCGCCAAACAGCATCCCGACGCCGCGCACACGGCTGCGTTGACCCTTTTCCCACCACCGCCGCGGGCCAATCACGCGCGCGCGGCGCCGGCGCGGCAGAACGACTTAATCCGGGTGTTGGCCATTTTCAGATACCACTGGTGCAGCCTGAAAGCGCCGCAGCAAATCCATGTCGCCCTCGAGCATTCCCATATCGCGCTGGGAATCGAGTTTATGGCTCTACCTGCGCCAGCACCGGCGCATTTCATGGGCGCAGTATTCGCGCGACGAATCCGCCATCCGCGACTGCTCTGATCGGCTCCGCCGCAGCACGATCGGAAACGAGTCAATGGCGGGGGATACGCACCGTGAAGCTCGCGCCCCTTCCAATTCCTTCGCTGCGCGCCGTGATCCTGCCCCCGTGGGCTTCGACCAGAGTTTGTACGATATAAAGTCCAAGGCCGAGTCCGCTGGGCTGGCTGGTTTTCTCCGATTGCCAAAACCGCTCAAAGATATGAGGTAGTTCTTCGGCTGAAATTCCCTGACCGTTATCGCAGACCTGCAATTCGACTGAATCAGGTGAAGGCTTGATCGCTACTTTTACCGTTCCGCCGGAGGGCGTGAATTTGATCGAGTTGGTGACCAGATTCACCAGTATCTGATGCAGCCGCTGCGAGTCAGCATCGACAATCCCAGGATTCCCATCCACCTTCAGCTCAAGCGTGACACCCTTGGATTGCGCGGCGGGCCGTAGCTGATTGACCGCTTCGGAAACGGGTTTGAACACCTCAACCGGGGTCTTTTCGATGCGCAGTTTGCCCGATGCGATGCTGCTGGAATCCAGCAGCTCCCCAATCAGTTGTCTCAATTGCGCGTTTGCACTTTCGATTCGCTCCAGTTCGTGGCGGACCTCTTCTTTGGCCGCCGACAACTCGGAGCGCAGTAATTCCACCGAGAGCCCGACCACGTTCAGAGGACTGCGCAGTTCATGCGAAATCAGGCTCAGAAACCTGTCTTTCGCCCGGTTGGCGCTGCTCGCTTGCGCTTCGGCCGCCTTGGCGGACAGCAGCGCAGACTCGCGCTCCCGGTTGAGCTCCACCAGATTGAAGAAGGAATTCCTCAGCAAGGTCGCAAAATACGAAACCAGTCCGCTTACCAGGACAAAACTCAACACCAGGCTGAACTCCCGCGAACTCCGCAGCGTCAGGCCACCGGTGGGCGCGAGGACGAGGCAAACGATTGCGGGAACGTCGATCATAATCGCGAGCAGGGCCGGTCCCGGACCCGCCACGTATGCGCATCCTAGGATCGGTACGAGCGCGAGCAGGACCGGCACGCCGGGATCGATTCCAGACCGCGTCGGTTCCCGGAATAGAAGAAACAGCGCGAAGGTCAGCAATGAGCTCAGTATCGCATGGCCGTAGCGAAGATAAAGCCGCTCCGCCGGGATCGGAGAAATCGAGAACCTCACGCCATTCAATCTTCGTGGTCCTCGCCAAAATCGATCTTTCTACACAATCTCAACGCCGGTGGCGTCGGATATCCACGCTGCTTCGCAGACGATCGGATTGCTTCAAGTCCCGCCTGCGTATCTGTCGTTCAGTCAAAACAGTCCCGCAGTCAAAAGCTTCGCCGCTTGGGAGTGCCGGCGCCGGTTATCCCGCGCGCACTTTTACTTGACCGTCAAAGTGACCGTATCGTTGCCGTAACCGATCGAATTCGCGAATCCTACCGATCCCTTTTGCAACGTGCTGGTGGCGCCAACCTCGCCCGAGGAGATAATCGTGTTGCCGTTAACATCGGTATCCACATAACTGAGGTTGTACATGATAGCGGTCACTTTGAATTGCGTGGGGCAGGATTCGGTTGTTGTCGAAGGGGCGGTGATTGCGCTGCTGTCACAGTATATTTGCGGACAGGAAACGGTCTGCGTGGCGCACGTCGAGTCGGCGCACGCTGTTACGATGGCCGAGCCGGTAATGATATCCGGAGCCAGGGCGCTGCAGGCGACCGTAATCTTCCTGTCTTTGGGACTCGCGTCTGCCGATGCGCATAAACACGCCAGCACCAAAAGAAGACACGCCAAGCTCAAAATGTTCTTCATCGCCGCTCCTTATTGATAAAATTTTCGCTACATTTTGCTTTTTTTCCCTCGTTGCAGTCAAGAGTAGCGGGACGTTGCCCGCGCACTGAGATTTTGCGCCGTTTGCGGGGAGCTTTGACACCGATACGCGATTGCGGTTTGAGATGCGGTGGGGCCTTCAGCGTGAGCGAGGCAACGACGCGGGCGCGCCGATGATTGCTCCCCGGAAATGAAACCACAACGTTTTAGAGCATCCGCTTAGAGCATCCGCGGATAGCGGCCGCCTGCACCGGCAAAGCCGTCATAACTCATTGCGCGCGCGATAGTCGGCCAATCCGAAGCCCGCGCACGGCTGCGCCGGCGGTCAGACGCCAAAGCGCTGCGGCGCCTTAGCCGGACGCATAAACCGTCGGACCCCGGTGATGTGACTTCGGTGCGGAGCGCTCAGGCGAATCTGCCAAGACTCGCCGAGGCGTACAGCCGCCAGAACATTTGCACGTCCTGGCTGTGGAAAAAGGCGCTCTCGCTGACATGACCACCGCTCCACAGCGCCAGTGCGACCCCGGTCAGCAGCCCGGCCAGATACAGCTTCAACTTAGCCCTCGTTTTCGCGTCCGTCAGCATAATTTCATTGTTCCCCCGGGCCCGCAGTCAGCGCCAGCTTTTACTCGACATCCATACCGGCCGGATCATGGTGAAGCCGCGTCGGTTTACCGTCCGAACCTTCTCGCTCCCGCCGCTCGACGCCGCCCACCAAGAAGAACAGCTTATGTACAAAATGTCGTCCGGCAATGCCTACTTAGAGTAGGTCTCCTCGCACTAACTGCAAGCATGATGTAAATACTGCATGTTTCAAAAGCTTTCAAGTTAAAATTAGCAGAAAATGAGAATCAACAAAAGGACCGCGAGAGTCCGGGCGCCAGGCGCTTTTGCGACCTTTTCCATGAACCATCCCGATGCGGTCCGAATTAGGAAAGCTAATGATGGCTTAGCCGTTCTCTTTGCGGCCCATCCGCGCCAAAGCTCGTGGCGCCCAACGGTCCCTGGAATACGGAACCGCGAACCACATCCATCGCCAACCACCGCCGATATCGCCGCGAGAGCCTCGAAAGACTCGCCCGGGAATCGCGGCCTGTGGCTGATCAGTCCGATCGAGTTCAACCGCTTCATCCAACGGCAGCTTCCAAAGCTGCTGCGCGATGGCGGCCGGGAGTCTCCTTATTTAATAGCGGCGGCTCGCTGGCCCGGATTCGACGGGTTGGAGCAAAGTTTCATCCGCAAGCATGCTTGCTTTGGCCAGTCCGTTGCAATCGGTGCTTATTGATGGCAATTTGGTGTCGTGCCAAGTAAGAAAGCGCTACTCTATGTTTTGCCCATCGCCTTTTTGATTGCGTACCTCTGGTTTCTCCCCGAAGTTTACCGGCAAAGCACCAGGTCCCGCTCCGATTTCATCGAATGGTGGTCCGCTTCCGCGATGGTCCTGCACGGGTCGCCGGCGTCCGCATACGACAACCTCCGCTTGTGGGCCGCACAGAAAAAAATAGCTGGTTATAACATTGGATTTACCCCCTTTCCGTATCCCCCCACCTATCTTCTGATCATCGCTCCCTTGGCGCTATTGCCGTATCTGTGGTCCCAGGCAGTCTGGTCCATCCTATGGATAATTGCGTACCTCCTGGTGATGAGCCGGATTGAGAAACGTGGTCTGCTGCTCGCCCTTGCCTTTCCGGGCGTGTTCCTCAACTTCATCTTCGCCCAAAATGGCCTGCTGACCCTGGTTCTGATTGGCGCCGGCATTCTCTGTCTTGACACCTGGCCGACTGCGGCCGGCGCGCTTTTCGGACTGTGCACGTACAAACCCCAACTAGCCGTACTCATCCCGCTGTTCTTGTGTATAACCAAACGATGGCGCGCGCTGGCGGCGTCGGCGGCTTCGGCGGTCCTGTTTTGCCTGCTCGCGTGGGCCGCTTTCGGATGGCAGACCTGGGCGGCTTTTTTGCACAGCACGCACTATACGCGCACGATCGTGCTCGAACACGGAGCCCCGGGATGGGAGAAATTTCAGACCCTGTTCGCCGCCGCGCGAATCTGGGGATTTAGCGTCGAGGCTTCCTATATCATTCACTTCTCAGTTGCCGCCCTGGCCGCAGGCGCGGCGATGCTGGTGTGGAAACGCTCCGGCGTCATCGAGTTGCAGGCCACCGCCCTGGTACTGGCCACCATGCTGCTCACCCCGCATTTGCTGGAGTACGACGTGGTCCTGCTCGCCTTGCCAATCGCCTGGCTCGCGGTGGACGGCCTGCATTCGCGCTTTTTGCCCGGCGAAGTCTTAGTACTCGCGGCCCTGTGGCTCTCCCCGGCTGTTATGCGCTCTTTTGCGACGCGCGGCCTGCCGCTAACCACAGTACTAATGGCGGCGGGCATGATTTTGTGCCTCCGCCATAGTCTACAACCAGCCTTGCGCGTTCATGCAACCCGGCCGGGGGCGCAACCGCAATACCAACCAGCGGATGCGGTCACTTTAACTTCGTACACAGCATGACATCTGAATAATCACGAAGACAACGCGATGAATCAGGCGAAACAATTAAATGAACTCGATCAACCATCCCAGGATGTCATGCCGTTGGCAGGTACCGTTGCGAGCGTTCCGCTGGTGCCAACCAGGCGAGATAAAGGACTCCCTGCCCTCGCCGCTCAAGCAAACAGGTTTTCGTGGCTGTGGACTTCGATCCTGATCATTGTTCTTGTCGATTCGTTGTGGAATTTCCACGCACAATTGCAGTTTACCGGATGGTCGAGCGTCTTTGAGGGGTTGACGTTTCTGGTCGCCGGATTCGTATTCTACACGGTAAAGCGTCCTAACCGCAGGTTGGCCGATGCCTGTCACTTTACCGCGCTCTGGGTAATATTCTCGCTGGCCGGCGTTATTCTCACCTACCTCGCGGCCAGCCTCTCCATGCCTTTGCGTGACCTTCAGTTAAGCCGCATGGACGCGCGCCTGGGCTTCGACTGGCTCTCATATCATACCTTTGTGTTCGCCCACCCGGTATTCCACATCGCTCTATGGATAGCGTATGCGAGCCTGCTTCCCCAGGTTATCGGCTCAACGCTCTATTTTGCCATGACCGACCGTCCGCAGCGCAACACCGAACTCCTGGCGACCGCTATTCTTTCTGCGCTGGTCACCACAGCTCTGTTCGCATGCGTGCCTGCGCTTGGCCCCTATCCCACGCATACTGATTATTACCCTGTTCTCATTGGACTCCGCGAGGGCATCAAGCGCTTCTCCTTAGACAACGTGCAGGGCATCATCACGATGCCTTCGTATCATGCCGCCCTCGCCGTAATCCTCATATATGTCCATCGACCCGCTAACCGTCTGTTTTTCCCTGTTCTGATACTCAATGGCTTAATGGTGCTTTCGATTCCAGAAGGCCATCATTATTTCGTGGACATCCTGGCTGGAATCGCCATCGCGGTGGCCTCGATTTATGTTATCGCCCGATTCTCAAGCGGACAGTTCACTTTCGAGCACAACCAGGCTCCGGCACTATGTGGAACAGGCTCTCATAGTAAAAGATAGAGCAGTGCTCTTTTACTTGGCAGACGGCTGGTCCAGGTGTCCTTCGGTAGAGGCATCAACGTGCGCCTCGAATGCGTCATTTTCAAAGTCGCTGAGGGCGACCAGGTTCGGGGTCTTGTCACGGTCCGCCTTCGCGCGTTTCGGCCAATCGCCAGTGCGCGGCCTTCAATGATCAATCGAACTCGGAGTATTTGGGTCGTGAGGTTCACTGGAGATCCAGGCCAAAAATTGGGGTTTCTTCCAATCCCACAGCCGCTGGGGATGGGTATCCACGTCGCCGCCCCGCTTGTTCCACAGGTCGCCGGTTGGTGAGAGGGCGCCGGGAGCGTTCATTAGAATGCTGAGCGCGAGTGCCGCGGCGCCGATTGTTTCCGGACCATAACGCAGAAGAGCATTTCTCTTGCCGGCGCTCGGTGCCTGAGTGCGGCGGATTTCCGCAGCGAAGGCCAGGATCGCCAGCAGAACCAGCCAGGGTATGAGGTCGGCCAGCAGACGGGGCCCGTAAGAGTGACCGCCCCACCATTTTGCATCGCATGCCGCAAGCGGCACCTCAACGAGGCATATCCCCAGCGCCAGCCAGGCTAACCCCTGGTGAGGCAGCAAGTTGAAATTCCGAAGTACCAGGTAAAAGATCCACAGCGTCACCGGAACGAAAATAAAGAGGCCCCGGGATGGACTAAAGAGAACGCCCGCCATTCCCTCAAACACATGATCGGTATGTATGAGACCGCCGTACAGGTAGTAAGGAGGAACGAGAGTTCCATAGATTTCTCGTGACAGGCCGATGAAACACAACAACCAGAACAGTCCGGCAATGAACCACTGCCGCAAAAGGTGCCTCCTGGAGGCAATCAGGTAGGCGGTCACTGCGACGACCACGATCGCTCCGGTGGGCCTGCAAAAGAAAATCCATGACGCCAGTGTCGCCAGGGTTGCTCCGTTGGCCGGACGCAGTTTCGCATCGTCTGCAAGCAGGCGATACATCAGGTAACCGGTCAAAAAGACCGCCCAGGTCTGGCTCCACAGCCCGCGCGAAAGAGAACTCCAGACGGGAGTTCCAAAGGCGGCGCCAAGCGCAATAACGGCGCTCCAGTTTCGCGACAGCAGCAGCCGGGCGGCCCGAAAAAAGATCCAGGCCAGCGTGGCCATCAAAAACGCCGCGATAAACCTCTGCATCGTTACTTCGGCGTAAATATTGAAATGCTGATTACTGGAAACCGACAGGCCGCACAGGTTAAGCACCGCCACAAACGGAATCGCCAGGATCGACCCACCAAACGGATAGGCATACACGATCGCGTGCCTGACGCGCAAAAGCTGGTAGAGCGGCTTCACGTGCATGAAATCGACGCGGTTTACAATCGCAGCTTTGGCACCGTCGGGAAGGTAAGCACTGAGATCAAAACCATGGCGGTGGAGCAGACTTTCGCTGAGCAGGAGGCTGAACGCGGAGTCGCCGAACTGGACCACGGGAGACAGAAGAAACACCGCCAAACTCACGCTCCAGATAATTACCGGAAACTGTCGGTCTCCCAGCGTAAGTTCCGCCACCCGGAGGCGGACGATCCGCCAGACCGCGTCATATGGTTTGGCAGGCATTACGATACTGGCGCAGCACCCGCGGGTGCTGTCGTCGGCTGACCGCGGCGAGGCCCGAGCGAATCACTTTGAGAGCAGTGCGCGATCGGTGCGATATGGTACAGATCCGCGTAATCGGAATGTGTCTTCTTTTCAATCTTGAAACAGCCCGTCGGCATTTCCGCGCGCGCCTTGGCGTCCTTCAGGCCGCTGACCAGCCAGGCGCCTCCATTGGCGATGGCGGCGTTGGCGATTACTCGCCCGTCGGCCTGCGGGGCTGAGGGGTCGATCACCAGGCGCGGATTGGGTCCGGAGAAATAGCGATCGAACGGAACCCGGAAGAATCCCTGCGGAAAACCCATCTCCGGATTGGTCTCGGACGCCGTACTGTCCACATAGCCTGACTCGAAGAACACCGGTTCCCTGGGCGAGCCTTTGGACACCTGCCGCGCGAAATCGCGCCAGGTATCGGAGCGCGGATAGGACGGCAGCAAAAAAAACAGAAAGCATGCGACACCGAACGCGGACAGCCCAAATGCCCTGCCTCGCAGAAACGCCAGCAGGCGGGCTAACAGCAACGCCAACACCGACAGCGAGGGCGCCACATAACGGGCGGAAAACATGGGGCGTACGGCAAGCGAGCCGGCGATCAAAGCGACTATCGGCAAAATCGCCAGCGTCGCGCACCATCTAATCGGTTCATGCTCGTCGGCTTCCAAGCGTGGTCCGAAGCTCAATGCGGCCGCGATGGCGCCCGCCCCAACAATGACGCAGGTCTTGCGCACAAGGCTGACCGGATGCGCAGGCCCGATCCAATCCACCCAATGGCCGAATACGAGTTCGCGGACCTGACTGGCGGCGATGGGCAAAAAAGGAGCAAACAGCGCCAGCGAAACAATTAACGCCGTCCATCTCGCGCGATTACGCTCCCCGCGCAAGCTCTGCCCCGCCAATATCGCGCCTTCCGCGCCCAGAAACAAAAGGCTGCCCAGGTGTGTGTAAAGCATCGCGGCCCCCAGCGCTGCGCACAACACCATGCGGCCTGCGGTCGGTTTGAAGGCCAATTGCCACATGGTCAAAAGCTGGGCCAGCGCCAGGGCCATCAGCATCGCGTACATTCGCGCAACTCCGGCGTAGATGACCGTCAGGGGGCTCAGCGCCCAAAATGCCGCAGCAGCGAAGCCGACAGCGGGCCCGAACATCTCGCTTCCGAGCGCCCACACCAGGCCGATAGCAATGGTCGAGCAGATGACGGAAGGCGCACGCAGCACAATCTCGCTGTCGCCAAAGATTGTGGTGAGGCCGTGCAGCAGGAGTGGATAAAGCGGGGGCTTTCCAGGATCGAAGCGCAACGCAGCCACGCTGACTGCGCTGTAACTGGTTTGGGTTGCTACCATCGCGGTGTAAGCTTCGCTTGCGCCCAGGCCGCGGCCTATATGTACGGCATAGAGGGTGCCTGCCAACACCATCAGGGAGGCGGCACCGAGCTTCCAATTGAGCCCACTGGCATGCCCCGGCCGTGAACTGGCGCAAGCCGCCGATCCCCTATCGCTGGCGGGCGCAGCCTTGCTCAAGCGGGCGTCGCTCCGATCTGAAATTTCCACCCGGGTGCATTGCGCAGATTCGGACAGCAGCGCTTACCGAGACTTGCACCGGTCCGCGCCAAGCGGGACCACATGAAGCAGGACTGTATCATAGGAACCTACCTTCTTTTCGATCCTGAAACAGTTTTGGGGCAATTCCACGCGCGCCTTGTCCTCGCTGAACATCGAGACCAGCCAGGCCCCGTGCGCCGCTTTCGCGGCCGCGGCTATCGTCCGCCGCGCCTGTTCGGGCCTCGAAGGATCCACTACTCGGCGCGGGTTGGGCCCGGCAAAATAATGATCAAATGCAGGACGAAAGAAGCCTTGAGGGAAACCCTGCCCGCGATCGGCCAGTGGATCTTTGGGGTCGGTAAAGATTGGTTCGAAGAACACCGGCTCCGCGGGCGAACCGCTGGCCACCGCGCGCGCGATGTCAGGCCACGGCTCGTACCATCCATAGCAGGGGTACAGAAAGGCCAGGAAAGCGGCTATCCCGACCGTGCTCAGGTGAAATACCCTGGTCCTGAAGGATGCCAAAAGACGCGCCCCCAACAAGATCAGAATCGCCACTGAGGGTGACACATAACGGATTGCGAACATCGGCCGCACCACCACCGATCCGGCGATCAGCGCCGCAGCCGGTATCAGGGCAATTCCAATGCACCACCGCATCGGCTCGCGCTCATCTTGCTCAAAGCGAGGTGCGAAAATGAGCACGCCCACGGCTGCGGCTGCGATGGCGCAGGCCAGGGCTTTGTCCCAAATAGAAGTCTGATGCGCTGAGCCGATCCAATCGTACAAATGCCCCGAAACGACGGTGTGCATCTGTGTGATGAGCGATGGAATCATCGGAGCAAACAAACCCAATGCCAGGCCTATCGCAGTCCATGACTCCAAAGTCCGCGCGCCCCGCCATGCGGCGCCAACCAGCAAGGCTGCTTCCGCGGCGAGGACCAGAGCCGTGCACAGATGGGTGTAAAGCATCGCGGCGCCCAACAGGCCGCACACTACGACAGCTGCCGCGGAAGATCGCGCGCCGCGCAGCTTCCAGAACGTCAACAGTTGCGCTAGGGAAAACGTGATCAGCAGCGCGTAATCTCGCGCCCACGCCGCAAAGATGATGGCCAGCGGATTGACTGCCCAGATCAGCGCCGCGGCCAGACCTACCGCCGGCTCGAACATTGTCTGGCCCAATCCCACCAGCAGGGCGATGTTGGCCATCGACGCGATTACCGACGGCGCGCGCAGCGTCAGCTCGCTTCCTCCCAACAGCCGCTCGATGTAGTGCAGCGCGATCTGGTAAACCGGCGGCTTGCCCGGATCAAAACGCATCGCGATCCGGACCACGGCGGTGCAGCTGCGTTGTGCAGCGGCAAGCGCAGTGTACGCCTCGCTGGAGTCCAGCGGACGGCGCAGGTGGAGGCTGTAAAGGATTCCCGCCCCCAGGATCAACGCAGCGGCTGGACCCCAGGTCCCGATTCCGGGGTCCCTCCCCATTCGATTTATCGGTAAGCCATTCATCAATCCGGCCCAAAAAAAGCTAAATCGCGTTTTTTCGCCGCGTGGTGCAACAGGTGTTAAAAGATCGAGCCATCAGCATGGACTCAAAATATGTGGCTTTTGCGACAAATTCATGCTGTCCGGTGATCTTTTTCCACAGAAAAATTTTTTTTCTACTACTTGACAGCAAATCCTATCATGTGTTACAAAGCCCATCCTGTAGATGATCGTAAAGTATTGTAAAGCAGAAAAAAAAATGATAGATGAAAAATGCCACGGAGGTGCGGTCAGAGCTTCTTCTATCCAAATCGAGGCAGGCCATGCTAAACATCAATAGCCGCGCGACACGGTTGTACGTGTTGTATAGCAATAGCGAACAGGCGCAGAGCTATACCGAGTACGTGATCCTCCTCGGTCTTATCGCACTGGTGGCTTACAGCGCTGTGAAGTTTTTCGGCAGTCAGCTTACGACGGGTTTGTATGACCAGGTCGCCCCGTCCGTTTAACGGACGCAAGAGGGAGCTTTACGGCCCAACGCTGGCTTTATCGCAATCAGGCTCTTAACGGTGTGAGGACCGGACTTCTCCACCGAGATGAGAACAAACAACCAAGGAGGACTGAAGGATGGAACGTTTGAAGGACCGGATCGTGGGTACGTGGGTGCGCATGCGGGAACCGAAGGAAGGGCAGGGATATACCGAGTACATTATCCTGCTCGCCCTGATCGCGATCGCGGCGTACGCCGCTGTCAAGGCCCTGGGTTCGAACGTCAGCACCGCGATGACGGGGGTCGCCGCTTCAGTTTAGGCGCCCTCGTACCCAGAAGGCGGTTGACCAGCCGGGTCTCGATTTTTGATGACTTCGGCACGCAGGAATCGGCAAAAGGGGGGTCCTGCGCTCTTTTGCTTTCGCGGTTTGTGATGTATAAAAGGAGCGTTGAGAAAGCCGTGCATGCCTATCGATGCACGGCTTAAGCAGGAAATGGTGGCCGGCCGGCCCGCGAAACGAAAATAATTGGCGTCTCCTGATCACAATGAGTCAACCATGCTTATACGCTAGCTTCTTGCCGAGAAAATCAGGCCATACGGTCCGCCGTGGGCGTCGAGCTGAGCTGGGGCAGGCGATGGTTGAAACCGCTATCGCCATCGCCGTGGTCCTGCTTATCCTGTTCGGCGGATTGCAGCTTGCCCTGATTTTTAACGCAGCATTAGCTGTCAGTGAATATTCTTATGTAGCTGCGCGCTATGCCGCAGTCCATGGTACCGGCTCAAACTGCGATACATCCTACAATTCAACCATCGAAGCCAACGTGCCGACCCCGCCAACCATTTGCACTTCAGGCTTTGACGGCTGCTCCGGCGGTTCCGGGCTAAGTATTTCCAACATCGCCTGTACAACCAGCACAGGAAGCAGCGATAGCACCATCAACTCGGGCGACCAGCTCACCGTCACGATAAGTTACAATTTATACAAGGGAAACAAGCTTTTCCTGCCAACGGATTTCCTGGGGTATTCTTTGCCGTTTATCTCGACGTTTAAAACAACACCGATCAGCAATTCGACGTCGGTGATGGTTGAATAATTTAAAACAAGATTTTAATGTGTCGGGCCTGTGATGGGAGCGCAGTTACACAAAGCTGTTGGAGGCGGGTCAAGTGAGTAGACCTTTAATTTTTCTGGTGCTTGCGGGGATTGCTGCGGCGCTGGCCTCTATGGTCGTTTATTCGTCCTTGAAGAAAAAGGACCTGGAAGTGCAAAGGGCCCTGGCCACGACGGTTCCGATCGTCGTTGCGGCGCGCGACATCCCAATTGGCAGCAAAATCGATTCTTCTTACGTCAAGCTGGCGCGCTGGCCGCGCAATGCTTTGCCGCCGGGAGCAATTACTGACTCGAACTCCGTGATCGGCAGCGTGGCCAAAGCCGAATTCGTCGAGGACGAGCCGCTCGTGACGTCGCATCTGGCTGCCGCCGACCAGACTTCCGGGGTGCTGCCCCTGATGATCCCCCCTGACATGCGCGCGATGTCGGTGGCGGTGGACGACGTCTCCGACATGTCAGGCTTCGTCCTGCCGTTTACCAAGGTCGATGTTCTGCTCTCGCTGACCGGCAATGACAAAGACGCCGGTCGTTCCAAGATCGTGCTTCAGGATATCCCCGTTTTGGCTGCCGCTCAGACCGTTCAGCGCAAGGATCAGCCCCAGCCCGAACGCGTCGTAACCCTGCTGGTCAGCCCGGACCAGGCTGAGCGCCTTGCGGTGGCCAGCACCCAGGGCAAACTGCAGCTTGCGCTGCGTGGCTATGGCGACAATGCATATGTGCCGACATCGGGAAGCAATGTCCGCAAGGTAATGGGTGACGCCCCACCGCCGGTGCCCGTGACTCAGGCGCCGCCTCCCGTGGTGCATGTACGAGTTAGAAGGATCATTCGCCGGTGGCGGCCGCCGCCCATCGAAGTGCTGCGCAACGGCAGTAGCCGTGAATTGATTCCCTTGGGCGGCGACGGCCGCGCCTTGAGGGTTTCTGCCGCCGCGGGTCCGGGCCCTTCCGATGGATCCGGCGTCGGCACACCCAGCTTGGGCGGCGATGACAACGGTGCGTCGGATGACGGCGCCGCCGCAGGCGGTTCCAACGACGGGATGTCCGGCGGGGGTGCCGGGATGAGCATGGGGAGTGACACCAACTAATGAAGCCTACTAAGAGTCAGTTTAATTTTCACGCAGCCTTGGTCGCGGCTCTCCTAATAACCGGCGCCGCCCTCGCTCCCGGCCAGGTTTATGCCCAGCAACTGGTAACGGTGACGCTTAAGGCTGGCGAGGCTTATCAAATCAAAAACGTCGATACCACCGCCGCACCGGTGGTCAACTTCATCAGCAACCCCAACGCCTTCACGGTCAAAAACACCGGCTCCCATTCGCTGACCATATTCAGTTTTCAGCCTGGCGAAGGTTCAATCCAGACCAAAGTGGGGGGCGAAGACGTAACTTATCACGTCATCGTCGGCGGTGTTGTCAATGCCAGCAGCCCGCTCAATCCGGGCTCCTCACCGCCGCCGGTCTTGAGTGGCGCGGGTCATCCCGAAACTGCCGCTCCCGCTCCGTACGCTCCCGCCACCGCTGCGGTGGCGAACCCTGCGCCTATAGCGAAGGCTGAAACTGCCGTTGCGCCGGCCGGTACCATGGGACCCGGTGCAGGCGTGGTCGCCAGCGCCCCCGACTCAGGAACCGGACCGGTGGCGGCTGCGTCCTCAGGGGCCGCTGCGAACGCAAATGGGGATAGCATCACCACCAAGACCGAAGTGGTGGGACCAACCGCATTCAGCGGAGCGAATGGAGAGGACTACGCCAGCGGTGTGACGTCGTCCGATAGCTCGGCGCAGACGCTTTCGGCCAACGTCGCCGCCAGTACCGGCAGCCAATGGCATGAACAGCCGCCCGCTGTGCTCAACCAGCAGTTCACGACGAATCCGCGTGCGTTGGCAGGCTCGGAGAGCTACGTCAATCACGTGGCCTTTGGCGGCCGGCACAACCTGCCCCCGGGCACCATTACGATCACCTCCGGAACCTCCCAGGTCTATGATTTCGGCGGGCCTATCAGCCGGATTTCGATCTCCAATAGCGGAGTGGCGGACGTCCAAGTGCTCGGAAATCATCAGGTGATGCTGGTTGGGCACAAGCCCGGCTTCAGCACGCTGGTGGTCTGGGACAGCCAGGGCAACTATCTGGAGCGGCAGATTTGGACCGAAATCGCGGGCCATCAGGAGGTCATGCTGCATGCGATTGTGGCCGAGGTTGACCTCAGCAAACTGGAGCAGATGGGCGTCAACATTTCGGCGGCCCTGACCAAGTACGGCTTTACTGCTCTGAGCTTCCCCGGTTATGTTGCCACCCCCTTCACGGCCGCCGGCGCCGAAGGTCCGATCAGCATGGTTCCGGGCGGTACGACCATGCCGCTGCTGAATTCACAAAATATTACTTACGCGGTAGCCGGTCAGAACTCCAATGTGTCGACCTATGCCTTTTTCCAGTTTCTCGAGCAGCACAACCTCGCCAGAATTCTGGCCCGGCCGCAACTGCTGGCCAATTCCGGTCAAAAGGCGAAGTTTCTGGACGGCGGCGAAATTCCGATCGTAATCACCCAGGCCCTGACCACCACGATCGTATTCAAGCAGTATGGTACTTCGGTGATCTTCGTGCCGACCGTAATCGGTGGTGGCGACATCGACCTGGCGGTGCGGCCGGAAGTCTCGCAGCCGGACTATTCACAGGGTGTTTCGCTATTTGGCTTTACGGTGCCGGCATTTCTGACCCGCCGGGCTGAAACTCGCGTCCGCCTTCGTGATAACCAGACCTTGATCATTGCCGGCTTGATTCTCGATACCAGCAAAGCCCAGGTTCAGAAGGTTCCCTATCTGGGCGATATTCCCTATTTGGGCAGCCTGTTCAAACAAACCTACTGGCAGCATGACAAGGATGAACTGGTAATGAGCGTGACCCCGGAAATCGTCCGGCCGCTGCCGCCGGGTGCCGAAGTGGCGCTGCCCACCGAACGCCAGGGACCGCTGACGCCGGAAGAAGTCCGGACCCGCTCGCTGACCACGCCGGACGCGGCGCGGCCGAGATTCTAGCAGTGGCGCAAGACGCTGACATCCTGCTTCATGAGCCGGCAGGCGGACCGCGCAAACTGCGCGTCCTCCTGTTTGCCGATCCCGATAATGGCGCGCAAATCCGCGCGGCTCTGGAAGCCACCGAGGAGCCGCTGGATATCCACGACGCCGATATCGCCGCGCGTCCCGAACAGATGCGCGAGCCCACCGATGTCGTGATGTTCGTCTTCACCAGCGAGCGTCATCCCGCGCGTATTCCGGCGCCGGGCGCCGAATCAGGCAAGACACCGGTCCGCATTGCGCTGATGAAGGAGCGGGCGCCGCAAGCCGTGCGCGCCGCGCTGCGTGCCGGTGCGGATGAGGTTCTGTTCCTGCCTGTCGACCAGGGAGAACTGGCCCGCGCTCTGCTGAAAATCAGCGAAGTCAGTGCCGCTCCCCAACCGGGTACCAGGGGCAGACTGATTTCGATGGTCAGCGTGACGGGCGGCGCCGGCGTGACCACGATCGCTGCCAACTGCGCACTGGCGCTAGCTCATTCGACCGAAAAAAAGGTTGCGTTGGTTGACCTGGACTTCCAGTCCGGCGACCTTGACGCTGCCCTCAACCTCGAACCCGAGCACTCGATTATTAATCTGGCGGAGGCAAAAATCCGCCTTAACTCGGTGCAGGTCGAATCCGCCCTGACCAGACATCCCTCGGGGATATATCTGCTCGCCGCACCGCGCCGGATCGAGGAAAGCGAGCAAGTTCCTTCTTCGCGGGTCACCGATATTCTGTCCATGCTGCTCGAGATGGTGGACGTGGTGATTGTGGATGTCGGTCGCCACATCAACGACAGTTCGGTCGCGGCATGGGAGAACTCGGACGAGATAGTGTACGTGATCGACCAGTCGATCGGCGCGATTCGCGGGGCGTGGCGTTTCCTGGACCTGTTTGGCCGGCTCAATCTCTCCAATATCGCTCCCAGAATCGTCCTCAACCGCTGGATTGCGCACCATCCAATCAGCGACAAGCATATTACCAATACGCTGGGGCGTCCCTTGGCCGCACGCTTGCCCCGCGACGATGATTCTATTCGGCTGGTTGTGACCCGCGGTGAAGATCTGTGGAAGGTCGCGCCTCGTTCGGCGCTGGTCCGCGGATATGAAGCGTTGGCGAATGAGCTTTGCGGTCTGGCTCAGAAGAAGCCCAAGGCCAGCCTGTTCAACAAGTTTTTTTCATTCTCACGTAATGGGAAGAACTCCAGGAGATAAGCGATGCCGCTGAGTGAACGTCTCTCGAAAAACGCGAACGGCAGCGGCTCAACGGCGGTTTCCTCGTTGGCGGTGGTTTCCCAGCGCCGGGATACTACAAAGGAGACCGGTGACGCGGCGGCGTTTCGCGAACTGAAAAGCGAGATGCTCGATTATCTGCTTCACACGCTGGACGTGAGCAAAATCGAGTCGCTGGATCAGGCCCAGGTCCAGACCAAACTGACGGCGGCTATAAACGAGCATCTGGAGGAGCAGGATCGGCTGGTCACCGATACGGATCGCCTGCGGCTGATCGAAGAGGTCAAAAATGAAATCCTTGGCCTCGGGCCGCTGGAGCCGCTGCTCCGCGACGATACCATCAGCGATATCCTGGTTAACGGCTCCAGCGAGGTTTATATCGAGCGCGGCGGCAAACTGTACAAGACCGATGTCGTTTTTCAGGATGACGAACATCTGCTCAACGTAATCGGACGCATCGTTGCCAGCGTTGGCCGCCGCGTCGACGAATCCTCGCCGATGGTCGATGCGCGCCTGGCCGACGGCTCGCGCGTCAACGCGATTATTCCACCGCTGGCTCTGGACGGTCCGGTTCTGTCGATCCGCCGCTTCGGACGCGAGCCGCTCACCATCGATACTCTGATCAAGAATGGCACTCTGACCACGCAGATGGCCGAATTTCTCAATGTGATCGTCAAAGCCAGGCTCAATCTGCTGGTCTGCGGCGGTACCGGATCGGGCAAAACCACGATGTTGAACTGCCTGACCTCCTTTATACCGCACAACGAACGCATCATTACGATCGAGGACTCGGCCGAACTTTCGCTCCAGCAACCGCACGTGGTCCGGCTGGAGACCCGTCCACCCAATCTGGAAGGCAAAGGCGAGGTAACCCAGCGCGACCTGGTGCGGAACTCTCTGCGCATGCGTCCCGACCGCATCGTTGTCGGCGAGGTGCGCGGCGCCGAAGTAATCGACATGCTTCAGGCCATGTCCACCGGCCATGACGGCTCGATTTCCACTATCCACGCCAACAGTCCGCGCGACAGCCTCAACCGCCTTGAAATGATGATGATGTTCTCCGGTTTCGCGCTGCCCGACCGCGCTATGCGAACCCAGATCAGTTCAGCAATCAACATCTTTTTGCAGGTCGCACGGCTTTCCGACGGCAGCCGCAAGCTGATCAAGATTTCAGAGGTCACCGGCGTCGAGGGCGAGGCGATCTCGATGCAGGACTTGTTCGAGTTCGTGCGCACTGGAGTCGGGCCAGACGGCAAAGTGCTCGGCACCTTCCGGCCCACGGGGATCCGCTCGGTTTACTCCCGGCGGCTTGAAGCCGCCGGACTGCATCTGGATTCGAAATTGTTTGGCGCGCGTTAGGGCCGCGCCGGGCGGGAGGTCGAGATGGAGCTTCTTGTACCGTTGATTGTCTTCCTGACCGTGCTGGTGCTGACCATTGTGGCGATGCGCCGCCAGGACTACGCCAGCCAGCAGCAGATGATTCTGAGCCGCATGGCGCGTCCGTCGCCCGAGGTGGACCTGGCGGATATCGACATCACCCGCGATGTCCGTCCCTCCGAATCGAACATGTTTGGCGACTTGGTATCGAAACTGCACTTGGCTCAGCGCCTGGAGGAGAATCTTTGGCAAGCCGGGCTCTATGTCCGCGCCAGCGACATGATACTGCTTATGCTGGTGCTTGGTACCGCTGCGGGGTTTGCCGTGGCGGTCTGGAGCGGGTGGCAGACCTTCCAAAGCGTCGTCGCGGGTGTCGTTATCGGCGGCTCCCCTCTGCTCTACGTCGCCTGGCGCAAGCGCCAGCGGCTTAAGGCGTTCGACAAGCAATTGCCCGAAATCCTCGACCTGATGAAATCCTCGCTTCAGGCGGGGCACACTTTGCAGCGCGCTTTGCAGGTCACAATCGAGGAGTTTGGCGAACCAGCCTCCAGTGAATTGCGGATCGTGCTGGAGCAAAACCGGCTGGGTGTGCCGCTGGCTCGCGCCTTGGAGTATATGCTCCAACGCATGCCGGATGAGAATCTCCGCTTCCTGGTGGTCGCCGTCAAAATCCAGTCCGAAGTAGGCAGCAGCCTGGCCGGCATCAGCGGCCAGTTGTCCAAGACTATTCGCGACCGGCAGCGGCTGGAAATGAAAGTGCGGGCCTTGACGGCGCAGCCTCGAATGAGTGCACTCATCGGCGGACTCATGCCGCTGATACTGCTGGTTGCGTTGAACTTTGTGGCCCCTGAGCATAATCAGATGCTGTTCCATGACCCCACCGGCATCAAACTGGTCGAGGTCGCCGCGATTTTGGAAGTCCTGGCGTTGATCACCATTTCGCGCTTCACCCGGGTGGATTACTAAAATGAATGCCGGCACCGAAACATTGCCATTGCTGATGTTCTTCCTGCTCGCGTTCGGGGTATGTGCCACCTTGTACTTCGCGGTCGACAGGGGCCAGAGACAGCTCCAACGGCGTCTGGACGATCTCGCGGTGAAATTCAGAATTGGCGATAATACCGCCCCGGCAGAGGAGCCAATCTCCCACGGAATTGCCGCCACGCTGATGGATTTCGCCCAGCGGCGTATGCCCGAACCCGACCTGGAGAAACCGTCGGTTGAGAAGCTGGTGCAAACTCTGCAATACGCCGGCTTCTATAGCCCCGCGGCTCCAAAAGTTTTCCAATTCGTCCGCCTGGCCACGACTGGGTTGTGTATCCTGGTGGCGTACCTGGCGGCCGTTGCCACCGGCGGCTCTATCATTTTCTATACGCTGGTGTTCGGCGCGGCCGGCTATGCCCTACCTATTTTCTACGTTCGGTCAATGGCAAAACACCGCCAGCTTACGCTCAGGCGCGAAATTCCCGACGTAATCGACCTCCTCGTGGTATGCGTCGAATGCGGCCTGGGTCTGATGGCCGCAATCCGCGTGGTCGGCCGCGAATCGGAGCGCCAACGGCGTATTATGGGTCAATTGCTGCTCCAGCTCTGTGCCGAGATGACCGCGGCGGCCACTCTGGGACAGGCATTGCGGGGTATGGCGGAGCGGACCGGCGTGGACGACATCAGTACCCTTTCCGCCATCCTCATTCAAAGCGAAAAGCTGGGCAGCGAGATGAGTGAGGCGCTGCGGGCCACCGCCGAACAGTTGCGTGCAAAGCGCAGCCTGCGGGCGGAGGAGATGGCTCAGAAGCTGCCGATCAAAATGATCATTCCGATGATCCTGTTCCTGATGCCCGCGATGCTGCTGGTGCTGGTCGGCCCCGCCATGCTCACCATTTTTCGGTTTTTTGCTCACATGTGAAGTCCCTCTGACGGAGTAGCGGCGTGACCAGCGGCCAACCCAAACTTGTAACCGTTGTCTTCTTTTCGGAGATTTTATATACAGAGAGAAGTCTACAGCTCCATTCCTGCTGTCTGGGGCAATGGCTGCCAGTCACACTTCAAACCCAAGGAGCCGAACCATGAAGCGCAGAAATTTCCGCGGTGCCAGATTGACCTCCGAACGGGGACAGTCGATGGCTTTGATGGCGGTAGCGCTCCCCGCCTTCATCGGGGCGTTGGGCCTTGCCATGGATGTCGGCGCACTTTATTTCACCAAGTACCGGTTACAGACCGCGGTCGACGCCTCCGCACTCGCAGGCGCAACCTGCATCGCGTTCCCAACCTCGAGTAGCTGCACCGCGGGGCCGAGCATCGTAGCCGGCGACTACGCGACCAACAACGGACTTGCGTCGACCGAATTGACCCCCTATCCACCTGCGCCACCGACCACAAATTCCACCTACTGTCCAACCACCAATTGTGAAATCACTGTTTCCGCAACCAGGAGCGTGCCCTACCATTTCGCCCGCCTGGTCGGCGTATCCAGTGGGACCGTCGACGTGACAGCGTCGGCCATCGGCGGCCCGATAAACACGATAACGGGTTCCTCCAGTCTGCTGCCTATCGGCTTGCAGTACCAAACCGTTGCAGAATTCTCAGCCAATAACTCAATTTCCAATCTGGTTGCCCTTGGCACCAGTGGATGTCCAACAGGCGGCTGCGTTGCCGGCAACTGGGGCTGGCTCTCGTTCGATGCCACGGGCCATGAAGCGGTCAACACTCAGATCCAGTATGGATACACCGGAACGGTTACAGAGGTTCCAGCGGGAACCGTTTGTAACGGAACCAATACTCAGAATTGCACTCTGCCTCAGCCGGGTGCCGGAACCTCCTCGTTTAAGACGGTCTCCGATTACCGTACCTGTCCAGCGGTAAGCTGCGCGGACGCCTACCAGTACTCGCCTACCACCAACCCATGCGTGGTGACCGTTCCTTTGGTCGATTGGAACCTCTGTCCCGCCGGCAGATGCCCGGCCAACGGTGTTCCGGTCCTTGGTTTTGCGGAAATTCTAATTCAAAACGTTACCGGAGCCGGATCTTCGCAGGATATCAGCGCGTGCTGGGTTGCGGATGACGTCCCCGGTGGTGGCATCAGCGGCAGTGCTCCCGCGGGCTGCGAGGGCGGTCCCAGCGGAACCACACCATGCGGCGCTATCGCAATTCAGTTGATTCAGTAGCGACGGCAGGCTGAAAGCATATGTCTGACGAGCTATAATAGCGGCCTCTTGAGTATCACGCCCGCCAGAATTGCACAAGCTTCAACAGGGCCCGCCGCCCTTACTCTGATCTGGGTGGCCGCGATCCTCCAGGGTTTGAGCATCATTGTCCAACTGCCGGGGCGAGTCACACGCTGGGACTTCAGTATATATTATCTGTCCGCAACCGCGTTGCGGGACGGACTTAATCCATACACGGCGGATTTCAATGCTCTCGGGGGGCAGCTCGGCCTGGACGCCGGCCCGATCGGTCATGCGACCGATCCTCCCACTTTTCTGCTGTTGATTTCGCCGCTAGCCCGAATCCCGGAGCGCGCCGCGTACGATGTCTGGCTTGGCCTCAACACGTTCCTTCTCGGCGCCGCCTTCATCCTGCTCCTTGGAGGGTCCTCAGGTCTGACTACGAGGGGCCGATTGGCCATAACCGCTTTGGTAGTGCTCTATCCGCCGTTGGGATGGCATTACCTGTTTGCGCAAAGCAAAATCCCGATTCTGATGCTGTTAGTCTTGATGATGCGCGCGATGGAGAGGGGCTGGAATCGAGCGGCCGGTATTTTTCTCGCTTTAGCCGGTCTGCTCAGAATTTTTCCCTTGCTCCTGATCGTTTACCTGGCGCTTCAGCGCCGGTGGCGCGTGCTCGCCTGGACTTGTGTTGGACTCGGATCGGGCGGCTTGGTTACGCTCGCTATCTTTGGAATTAGGAATTCTCTGTCTTTCACGGATGGCGTTGCGCTTACCTTCGGACATCTTTCACAGGCCCGTCACATAGACATCGCCATTGAAGCGATTATATCCCGCGTGTTCTGGTTCACCATGGGGCAGCAACTTACGCCGACCGTCGATTTGATCCGGCGGTTGACCATCGCAGGCGTGGATGCCGCCTTTCTAGGGATAACAATCTGGGCAACCTTCAAGCTGAAACCAGGCGATGACCCGGATTGGCGGGGATTTTCGCTTTGGATCGTCGCGTCCGTGTTGCTCTCACCCACAGCATGGCCTCACTACATGGTGCTTTTCCTGATTCCCTTCTCACAAATCATCTACGCCTCCATCCGCTCCCGGATCGATTCCCCTGCACAATGGTTGGCCTTGGCGAGTTATTCCCTGACGGTCGTAACCCTGATGTTCATGCCGCCGCCCCACGCGATCATCTCGTACCTCGGTTACCGTCAAGCCTATCGGCTTTACGAGATGGCCCTTGAGTTGTATGGTGTGGCGACAATCGTTTTATATATGGCTACTTTGTCGTTTACTCTCAATGCGACGAACATCGATGATAAGACCTCGCGGACAGACATCCCATTATTTCGCATCCCGACTTCTCGCCACGCCACCGCGGGTTGAGCGGAACCCCTAAATGCTAGGAATCCGGCCCCTGTCGGTGTTCGTGCTTTATCTTCTGATTTCGATCCTCCTCTTTGGGGCGTACCTGATTGGAGCCGGACCGAGCCGCTTTTACATTGGGGGACACTTTGGCGACCCCTCCATGATGATGTGGTACCTGGTATGGTGGCCGTATGCCGTGTGGCACCGGATAAACCCGTTCATTACCTACGCCGTCTGGCCCTCGACCGGCTACAATCTGACCTGGGCGACATCGATTCCGGCGGTGGCGGCCGCGTTCGCTCCGATAACAGCGATCTTCGGGCCGGTCGTCGCCTACAATGCCGCATCGCTGACCGCGCCGGCCTTGTCCGCATGGGCCGCTTTTCTTTTGTGCCGGCGGCTTACCGCTAATGCCGCAAGTTCGTTCGCTGGAGGCCTCATCTATGGCTTTTCGCCCTACGAGGTCGGAGAGGTTTTCGGCGGACATCTCCATCTCACATTCAACTTCATCCCGCCTTTGTGCCTCTTGCTGGTGGTCCTGCTGCTCCAGGGTGGTATCGGTCCCGCAAAATTCACCCTCGCGTTTTGCGCTGCCCTGGTGTGCGAGACATTGATTTCGACCGAGGTGCTCGCGACCATGACGCTGTTCGGCGCGGTGGCGTTTGCACTGGCATGGCTGATCGCGCGCCGCTGGCGTGACGGCCTCACCCGCGCCGTCCCGCTTGCGGCAACAGCCTATGTATCAGCGATAATCATCCTCAGTCCTTTCCTGTACTACGTCTTTATCAAAGGATCGGCGCCCAAAGAACCGCTCCTCGCAATACGGCAATTTTCCGCCGATTTGACGAGCTTCGTCGCTCCCACCCCATTGATGCTGTTTAACCGGTTCGGCGCCGACGCTGTGCGGTTGCGCTCCGTGGGGAATCTTTCCGAAACCGGTTCATATTTAAGTATTCCGCTCCTGGCGATTGCCATTTTCTGGTTCTGGCGTCACCGGCGCGAGCCGCAAGCGCGGCTGCTCGGTGCGTTGCTGGTTGTGGTGCTCATCGCCGCACTGGGTCCGGCGGTGCATATTGGCGAGCGCTGGATTCTGCGCTTTCCCTGGGCCGTTATGGAGAAAGTCCCGTTAATCGAACACGCTTTGCCGGTCCGCTTTACCAACTACGCATTCCTGGTTTTGGCTATCGTGTTCAGCATGTGGTTGTCGGAACCCGGGCGCTACAAGCAAGTGATGGTGTGCGCGACGCTCCTCGCCTTCCTTCCGAATCCGTTGCTTTTCCTGCATCCATGCCTCTATGATCCGCCTTCATTCTTCGCTGACGGGCTTTACCGCAAATATTTTCACCGCAACGATAATCTTCTTGTAATACCTTTTGCGTTCAACGGTCCAAGCCTGGCGTGGCAGGCACAATCATGGATGTACTTTCGTATGCCCGGCGGATACTTCGGGACGATTCCGGAATATTACCGCCGCTGGCCGGTCGTTAATACATTGCTCACCTCGATTCCAGTATCCGATCCTCTCGGGCAACTGCGTGCTTTTGCGGCCGATCAAAACCTGAGCGCCATCGTCGTAACCCAAAAAGCCGAAGGCAACGCCGCCGAACTCCCCTCTTTGCTGGGGATAAAAGCGCAACGCATTGGTGGTGTGTATCTCTATCCACTGACGGGCGGCGGCCGCGAGCGGGTACAGCCGATCGAACGCCTTCAGCAAAGCGCGGCGCAGACGTGGTTTCTGAACATGCTCTGCGCCGCACAACGCTACCTCGCCATGGGAAACCCGCTCTCGGAACTCGACCCGGTCAAAGCCCACGAACTGGGGCTGCTTCCGGATTCCTGGTGGAATGATAATCTGGAGACTCTTATCAGATTGTTTCAATGGGGCGATAACGGTCTGTGGATAGGGCCCGGCGCCGGCGGCACCGTGGCGGTCGGCGTTCCGGCGTCAGGTTTTGCCGCCCATGTACTCGCTGCGCAGTTTAAAAATGATGCGACCCGGGTTTTGTATCCCTATCCACGGGAATACAGGAATACCGCGGCCCCCGACGATAACGTCCATTTTCTGCTTATGAACCTGCGCCCGGAGGCATTGCGGCGCTGCGATTTGGATTCCGCAACCTCGTCATGGGCGGTACTCAAATGATCTGCGCAACCACACGAAGGCTTGAAATCCGAATAGGGCGAGGCGTCGTCTTTTGCCGATGCTCGTCCGATGCTCGCGTTGAAATTGCGTTCCCATAATAATCTCAATGCTTTTCGCGAAAGATTTCAAGCCGACGAGCTTAAACAAAGGGGGATTGACGGCTCTACTAATCTACATTTGCGTTTCGATTTGTTTTTTCGGGATTCCGGTGATCTTCGATCCCGCCCGCTTGCACATAGGCTACTTCAGCGACCCGGCGATGATGATGTGGTATTTGGAGTGGTGGCCCCATGCCATTGCCAATCACCTGAATCCGTTTATCACGCATGCGGTTTGGCCGCGGACCGGCTACAACTTGACATGGGCGACTTCGATGCCTGCCGTTGCAATCGCAATGGCGCCGATCACTTGCGCACTTGGTCCGGTTGTCGCCTACAATGTCGCCTCCCTGATTGCGCCGGCATTATCCGCATGGACCGCATTTCTGCTCTGCCGGCATATGATTCGTAATTTCGTCAGCGCGCTGGCGGGCGGCTTCATTTACGGCTTTTCTCCTTATGAGGTCGCTCACGTGATTGGCGGCCATCCGGTTCTGACCTTTAATTTCGTTGCGCCTTTGTGCGTGTTGCTGGTGATATTACTCGTTGAAAACAGGATGCCCCCGCGCAGGTTTGCCCTTGGTCTTGCTTCCGCGCTTACGCTACAATGCCTGATTTCCACAGAAGTATTCGCAACGATGACTTTGTTCGGTGCCGCGGCGTTAGTGCTGGGTATAATCATGATTCGCGAGACGAGGCCGCGTCTGATTGGGGCTGTCTGGGCGACAGGGCTTGCTTATATACTGGCGGGACTGCTTCTGGCGCCTTTCTGGTATTACGCGTTTGTTAAAGGCTCGCCGCCGAAAGATCCGGTTTTTCCTGCCAGACTATTTTCCGCGGATCTGCTGAGCTTCGTCATTCCGGGTCATTTTTTGCTGGTTCAGCCGTTGACTGCGACTGCGATAGCCTCCCGATTTACCGGGAACATCTGGGAAAACGGTTCCTATCTGAGTATACCGTTGGTACTGGTGGCTGGGATCTGGTTATGGAGTCACCGTCACGACCCGTCTGCGCGAATGCTTTGTATTCTTCTGATCATCGTTAGTGTGGCCGCTTTGGGCCCGGTATTGCAGGTCGAGCGGCGTGCGCTTGTTATGCTCCCCTGGGCTTTCGTCGAAAGACTACCTTTGATTCGTCATGCGCTTCCGGTGAGGCTTGCTAATTATGATTTTTTGATTCTGGCGGTTATCTTCGCCAGCTGGCTGTCCGAACCGAACTTCCCCTTCAAAAAAGTCTTTGTTGGGGCAACGATGGTGGCGCTTTTGCCCGTTCCGGCAATATTTTTACCAAGATCGACCTACGCTACGCCCGCCTTCTTTGAAGACGGCCTTTACCGTAATTATCTCCGACCCAATGACAATGTTCTGATTATACCGTTCGGCCGGCGCGGACCGAGCATGGCATGGCAGGCTGAGTCCTCGATGTATTTTCGAATGCCCGGCGGCCATCTCAGCACGACGCCCGCCGAGTTTCGCCGATGGCCTATCGTGAATGCGCTGGTGAACTCTTTGCCATTGCCCGACCCCGGTAAGCAGCTTCGGGCATTCAACTCGGCCTACGGAATTGACGACATTATCGTGGTGGACAACGCGAAAGGATCCGCGCGCGAGCTCGCCGCCTCGCTTGGAATCAGGCCGATAAAGGTGGGTGGCGTTTCGCTTTATCGCCTGGGTCAGGACTATTCACCTCGATCGTCTGCGCAGGATCTTGAACGATTTCAGCTGGACACCGCTGATGCGTGGTTCAGGTATATGCTGTGTGCGGGGCAACGGTTTATCGCCAAAGGCGGGGATTTGGCGACACTCGATCCACGCAAGGCTTACAAGCTTGGTCTTCTGAATTACTCGGGTTGGAGCGACGATCTGGACTTTCTGGTCGCGGGCCTGCCGCACAACGCCTACAATGGTTTGTGGGTCGGACCTGGACCCGCGGGCACGATTGCCGTCGGTGTGCCTGCCTCTGGTATAGCCGCCCGGGCGCTCGCCGCGAAATACGGATCGGACGCCGTCAGCATCCTGTATCCATATCCGACACCATACGATGACCATGTGGAGCCGGACGATATTATGCGTTTCATGCTCATGGATTTGCGCCCCGCGGCATTCCGCCATTGCGGTGCCGATTCAACCAAGGCGGCATTGACCACCGCGCGATGACGTCAGAATCAGTCATCAACCCGGCGCAAGGGGAAATCGCGGGGCGGACGCCTGTCGCCCCGGCCTATAGCGTCCTGCGGTCCGCGCCGGGCTTCGTGGTTTTGGCGGTTGCGTTTGCCTGTGCGTCCAATTATGCCGATCCGGACCTCTGGGTCCATGTCCTGGCAGGACAGCGGATGGTCGCGACAGGTCACATTCTGACCCGCGACCTGTACTCATATGCGGCGTCGGGGTTGCCTTGGGACAATCACGAATGGCTGTCCGAAGTGGTGCTTGGGACCTCTTACCGATGGCTGGGCGTCCTCGGTCTCAAGCTGGTAAAGCTGCTGTGCTCGGCGATCCTGATGATTGCGCTGGCTGTCGCGCTGGGCCGCACGGGGGCGCCAGCGCGCACGCAGCGAGTGATGTTGCTCGTTGTGGCCACCGCGCTCATTTCGCAAATCCAGTTTCGTCCAACTCTTTTCACTTTGGTGATGTTGAGTATAGTGATCGCGAAATTGGCGGCAGAGACATACCGCGGTCCGGTAAGATTATGGACGCTGATCCCGATCTTTGCACTGTGGGCCAATTTCCACGCCGGCTGTTTTGCGGGACTCGGCGCGCTGGGCGTTTTCGTCCTGACGTGCGGACTGCGCGAATATCTGATCAAAGGCACGCTGGCGCGCACCGCCGTAGTTGCTGCAGTCACTCTTGGATGCGCCTTGGCCACGCTCGTCAATCCTCTTGGCATCCGTCTATGGACAACCTTTTTAAAATCCGCATCGGATCCGCTTATGCGTCCGATAATATCGGATTGGGCGCCCCTCCCGATTTTTCTGTTTCACGCATCGCGGGAGTCGATTTCCGAACCCATCGCCTATGCCGTGCCATTGTTGCTGTTCGTGGGTCTGCCTGCGGTGTTGGTGGAGACTCGGGTATTCGACGACGCCGGGCTGACGGCGATTGCGCTGGTTTTTATTGCAGGAGCCTTTTACTCCAATCGCAATGTCGGGCTGGCGATTATTGCAGTAAGCATTCCCCTGACACACCACCTTGGAATTGCCGCGCGAAATCGCGGGCCCGATGCTGTCAACACAATTTCGGCGCAGCCCAGGGCGGCGCTTGCGCTCGTCGCCGCGGTCATAATCGGAATGGTGGGAGGTGAATTGTCCGGCAGTCTAAAAACCTGGGAGCCGGTACCAGAAGGTGCGGTCGCATTCATGGAATCGCATGGTCTTCACGGCAACATTTTGAATAATTACGACTGGGGCGGCTATCTGATTTGGCACCTTGCGCCGGCAAGCAGAATCTTCATCGACAGCCGCTATCAACTCGTGTATTCAGAAAAACTGCGGTCGCAATATCTCAGTTTTTTGTACGGCTGGCCAGTTGGAAACAAGGTCCTTAACGATTATCGTCACGATTTCGTGCTGGTTGAGCCAGGTACCGGCGCTTTTGAATTGGTGAACTCCGATTCACGCTGGAAGCTGATCTACCGCGACCCGGTTGCCTCTTTATACGCCAAGGCCACGGACGCGAACGCCGCAATTACGCCCGAGATCTCAAATGAATCCCCCGTGGCCACTTTTTTTCCATAGCTGACAGCAGCGGAAATCCAACACACTCGACGTCTTGAAAATGAACCGCGCGACGGCCTCGCCGCAAGCAGCCAATTGTGAAGCGCCGCAGCTTACAGCTCCGCAGACACCGGTTCAGTCCGGACCTGGGCTGCTGGAGTCTTCTCCCGCATTCGTGATACTGGCAATTGCGGCTGCCGCCTGTGTAAATTTCGCCGACCCCGATCTTTGGATGCATATTTTGTTGGGGCGCGAAATGCTGAGCGGGGGTTACATACCGCCGCGTAATTCATTTTCGTATTCGGGTCCCGTGCAACCATGGCATAATCATGTGTGGTTGGCGCAGCTTATTTTTGCTTTTTTTTACGACTCGCTGGGGATCATAGGGCTGAAGGTTGTCAAACTGCTATGCGTTGGCGTGGCCGTCGCCGGCCTCGCGGCGGGACTGTCCCGGACCAAGGCTTCGCCCAGCATGCGGAGAATTGTTCTGCTCGCGGCAGCGGCGAGTATTGCTCCTTACGCGCAATTCAGACCTCAGTTATTTACGATCGCGATGCTGAGCGTCCTGATGGCGATTCTCGCCGGCGAGGTTTATCAGGGTCGGGCACGAATGTGGCCGCTGGTGCCGCTGTTTGCCCTTTGGGCAAATCTGCATGGTGGCTTCGTCGTCGGTCTTGGAGCTTTATCAGTTACGAGTCTGTTTGTGGGCTGGCGGGAGATGGGAACGGGGCGGAGGATCTCCCGGGCCTGCAGGATCGGTGCGGTTACAATTGCATGTGCGATGGCGACCCTGGTCAATCCCTTCGGTTTCGGCCTTTGGGACACGGTGCTGCACTCGGTGTCCCATCCGTTTATAAGGAAATTCATTGTGGATTGGCTCTCGCTGCCGGACATAATGATCTACGAATGGCATCAATCGCCGTTGCACGAAATGGAGTTCGTCATCCCGCTCGTCCTGTTCGTCGCTTTCCTCGGTGCGGTTGTCGCGGTGCCGGATGGTGAGGATGCCCCGCTTGCGGCTGTCGCCGCAATCTTTATCGCGGCGGCAATATACAGTTCCCGCAATGTGCCGCTGGCGATGATAGCCCTGAGCATTCCTTTGGCTCATCATGCCGGTCTTATTATGGAAAAGCGTCGACAGTCCGGGAAGGAGAGGAGTAAAGCGGCTCCTTCACGGCTGCTGACCGTAGTTTTTCCACTTGAAGCCGCGCTGATCCTGCTGATATTAGGTGGCGAGTTTTCCACCCGTCTGAGGACGTGGAACCCGGTTCCGAAGGGCGCCGTGCAATACATGACCGACCACGGTCTGCATGGGAACATACTGAACAAACTGAGCTGGGGCGCTTACCTGATCTGGCACGGCGGTCCGGATGACAGGATCTTTGTCGATGGGCGGTGCGAAGTCGTGTATCCGGACTCAGTACTGCAGGAATATATGGCTTTCCTGTATGCATGGCCCGGCGGGAACAGGTTACTCGATCGGTACCCGCACGACTTCGTGCTTATAAATCCGCAAGGTGGCGCCTATCGCATCATGGCCGGCGATCGGCGCTGGAAAATTATTTACCGTGATGCCGTGTCGGTCTTGTTTGCCAGGACCGGAACCGCCGTCACACCCGAAATCGACTCGCGGCCCGGCGGCGCCCGCGCGGTGTACTGGTTCCCCTGAGTCGGCAGCGAGCCGCGCCCCACGCGAATTCAGGCGGGACGCTGAAGCTTCAGGAAACCAGCTTCGGCATAATGAATCCGGGGGATTTTGCTCCTGGTCAATGCGATTGAAAACCGGCCGATGAATCTTGTTGGGCGGTGATCTCTTCGCTGTCGTTCTGTGGTGCCAATCGCAAGTGGGATATGACTTTTCGAACGCGCCGGATCGTACGCACCGTCCAGATTATATCTTCCTGCTCCTGGGCGCTGTTTGCGATTCCGTAGAGATAGATTTTGCCGGACTTCCTGACCTTTGCCCTGATCCCGGAATATCCCTGCTCGGCGAGGAGGCGCTCGACCTCGGACGACAAACGTTCAGATGACAAACGTCGAGATGAGACCTGAGAGCGGCGCACGGCTGATGCGAGCGGCTGGGAAACCGGAGTGCCGGGGACTGTGGGTTCCGCATCCGACGACCGTGGCGTGAGCGGCGGTGGAAATGAGGCGAGGTCCTGCGAGCTCCTGAACCTCAGGGAAGCCATCAGGCATACGAGCAGTATGGCGAGGAAGACAGCGGTGTGAGCTCGCAAGTGATGCTCCGCCGTCTCGCCGGACACGGGAAAGAGCTTTATTTGCCGGCCCATCGTTTCCGGCTGCGCGGTTTTGCGTCCCTTCTTCTTCGCCAGGGCATCGTCGATGCTGCTGCGCCAGTTCCGGAACTCCTCTTCGATCAGCCTGGTCAGATCCAGTCTTGGGATGCCGAGGTGGTCGGCCTGGTCCAGAATGAAGGCTTCCTCGCTCTTGGTCAGCGCTCCATCATCCAGGGCCAGGGTGACGTACCGGCGGACCTGTGCCGCGGCTTCGGTTCTCTTTGGCGGCGACGATATCTTTAGAAGAGAGCGCCGTATAACCCGCATCCATTGATAAGGATTGATTCTCGCCGACGGATCACGGTATCCCGGCTGAAACGACTGCTGAAAGAGCGGATGCAGGTCGGGAACCTCGAGATAGGCTCGTTCGAAATAGTCGAAGGCATCCTGATTTTGAAGTTCGACTCCCTCAATCCCCTTCAGAGAGGGCCAGCTGTAGCGTTCCAGGTAGCGTTCGACATCCGTCTGGCTGGCGGCGAAGAAAAAGGGAGAAAGTCCGAAAATCAGATAATGCAGCCCGCACGCGATTGACCACAGGTCGATCCGCGTGTCCAGCGTCGCCGAAGCTTTGCGCGTGCTGCCGACGAGTTGGCGATCGATTTCAGGCGCGAGCCACCCGGGCTCGAATTTTAAAGCGAAAGGTATATTATCGGCTCTGCCCACCGCAGCGCCATCTATATCGATAATCGAGAGTTTCTGGTTCTCCAGATCCACCATCAGGTTCTGCCCGTTAAGATCGGCATGAATGATGTTGCATCCGTAGAGGACGTTCATGCCTTCGACAAACTGAAGACTCAGACGCAGTCTCGTTTCCAAAGGCAGATTGATATATGTATTGATGTCCTGGACCAGAATGTCGAGAAAATTGATGCCTTCCACCTCGCGCATCAGGTAGCCGTGAAACGGCTTACCCGCGCGGCTGCTCTCGAACATGAATAGTGGAAGGGCGCTCAGGGCGACGCGTTCCTCGGGCGGATAGCTCGCGAGGTGGATGCGCAATGCGTTGAGAATCTCCTCGAGGTCGGGCGGAAAGCCGCCGGCCAGCCACTTAACCAGTTTTCGGGAAACGGGCCTGCCGTCCACGCTGATTGCGCGGAAGATACTGCCATGCGCGCCTGCTTTCGCGAGCGGACGGTCTTCGATTTCTATGACATGGGCGCTGTCTTCCTCCGCAGTCAGACCAAGGCCCGAGCGGACACAGGCTCCGCTGATGTAAAGTGCGGTGCTCATCTTCCAAATCTTTGCTTTGCATAAGCAATAGCCTGGCGCGACACCAGCACCGCGACGGTCGCGTCGTCGTCGAAACTTTGTCCGGCTAAATATGTGTTCAGGGTCGCGCTCAGCGCCTGTTCAGGGGGCGCATCCATTGCCAGTTCAGCGAGAAACCGGGGCAGCGCATGGTTGATCAGGATTTCCAGGTTTTTATTGGCTTCGAGCCAGAGCTTTTCCTGCGGATCCCGTCCCACTTTCAAACTATCGGCCGAACTTATTCCGTCGGTGCATAGAATCAGGAACTCCCCGTAGCGTTGATCCTTCGATAGCAGCCCCATGTTGGGTTCCGCCGTCAGGCCGTTGGGTCCTATGATCCCGTAAAGTCTGCTTCTGCCCGCATTGTCCAAGAACGAGTGGCTGACGATTAGATCGGTGCTGCACCAAGGCCAGTCCCTGCCCTTGAAGCGCCAGAAATCACCGCGAAGATAGAGCAGGCTGCCGTTGCCGAGATAGGTGAACAGATACGTGTCGCCGGTATCGATCAGCGCTAGCAGGGTCGTTTGCAGCGGCGCCGACTGTTCGAAATAGCGGTCGGGGCTCTGCACATAGTGATCATGCAGTTGCTTGGCAACCCTCTTCCATACCAAGTTCACCGCACCGGTGCTAGGGAGGACTCCTGGGGCGGCCAAGGCGCCGCATTCCTCCACGAAAGCGGTTGTTACTATCGAGGCGGCCAGGTGGGCGTCGAACGAAGTGCCCAGACCGTCGGCAACCGCGATTGCGCAGAAGTTGTCCGCGCACCGTATCTGGCAGGAATCCTGGTTGGTTCCCTTCGAAGTGACCGTCGCGGCAGCCGCTATACCGGGCATCGTGTAGGGGGCAGCTTCTCTGGGAGTGTTGATGAGCAGATAGGGGTAAGGATTGGCCTTATTCATAGGACTTTTTAGTCGAGTCGCAACAGGATTGGCTCATTCCAATCGTTCAAGGACGGCGCTGCTGCGCGCTTAAAGTCCGCTCTCGACCGGATCCGCTCGGTTCGACAGCACTGATTGCGCCCTCAGAGCCTATCCACTTACCACTGAGATACTGGCCTCGAAAAACTGCCGCAATTCCTCGATATTGTATGTATGCTTATAGCTGTTGGCCGTGCTGACCAGTTTCCTCAAGCCGGCCTCGTCAATGTCCTTGCCGTATCCGGCCGCACAGATCGAGATACGCTGTCCGCTGTTTTTTATGGCGTTGGCCACCATGACCGGATCTTTCCCGGTGGTATTCTGGCCGTCGGTCATTAAAACAATAACGGCCGAACGTGGAATTGCTCCCTGATTGGACAGGAATTCCGCGGCAACTTTGCCGGCGGCTTCCAAGGCGTCACCCATCGCGGTGCCATTGCCGTGCTCGAAATTATTACTATAGTCAGCGGTTTCATCTATTTCCGAAACCGGAGTGGGTGGGAGTCGGCCTCTGACTTTCTCATCGTAGCTCAAGATAGAAAGAAAAAAATTGGACCTGAGGCGCGAGTTGCGCATTCTCAAAATCAGATCGCGGACGGCGGACGCGACCTCTTCCGTCTTGGGGACACCAGTCTCACCCGGAACCTGCATCGAGGGAGATCCGTCCAACACCAGGATACCGAGTTGTTCGAAGCGTTTGGTTTCGGTGATAGCTCCAATCCGCTCAACCATTTTTATTTGCTCTCCGTCCTGACCGGCCGATGATGAAACTGTGCCGACTTGGTACAGGCACCTTCGCTCAGGCCCCGTTTGCCCGCCCCGGAAGAAGCGGTGCGACGCAAGAATGCGCAGACCGGTGAATTCAAACTGTCACCTACCTCCACGGATGTGCTTACGCCGACAATCCCGCCCATGTCTCCAATCGTCTTCACAGTCACACTGCCTGCCCATAGAGGCCAATAAACGCGATTATTTTAGCCAAAAACCGTCAAGATCTCAAAAGCGAATGAGCGCTGGCTTAACAGGCATTAAATATGAAAATCATGTCATATGTATGATGTCTTAATCAATATTATCTAAATTGTGTCAGCTAAAATGTAAAACCATCCTACTTTTTGTTGAAAAGGCGGGGCGCTCCCGGGGGCTTTCCCGAGTGGGCTCGCGTCACTTGCGCCTGAAGAGGGAAACGAATTGCATGTCCAGCGACAGAGCGATCCGTGGCTGCTCAATAATCCTGCGGGTCAGCCAGGCGCAAGCCGTCCGGATTTTGAGTGGCGCGCGGGCCAATTATCCACCTGGTTTGAAAATCCGGTTTGAAAGTCTCAAGCATGTGGCTTTAAGCGGGAGCTACAACTTGCAGGATAGACCGATTATTGATACATGTAAGTTTTAATTACACAAAGTAGGGAGGCTGGCGTGCCACAATAATGTACCCGGAGTTGCAGGTAAAGACGCCGATCGGAACCCTTACCATCAACCCGCTCGGGCGCGACCGCGTCCGTGTGGCGCGCGCCAGCGAGCGTCCGCTGCGCAACGGCGCGGAAACCTATTGGGTCGAGCTCGCCCGGCGCGCCGACCGATGGGAGATCAATCCGTTGATCGCGGCCAAGCTGCCCCGCGACACGGTGCGCACCATCGCCGAGTGCGTTGCCCGGTGGGCGGCTGCAAACGACGCCGTACTCGATCGGGCCGCGATCGGAGAAGCCATGGCCCGCTCCCGCTGGTGGCAGTGCCATTATCTCCAGACGGCGGTTGCCGAATACGCGCGGGATCTTCACAAGGCGGTTGAGGACGGGGCGTTCAGACTGCCCATGGGCGATTTGACGGAAGCGATATCGGCGGAAGCCGCTGGCCTGGCCTCGATATCCGAGCAACTCGCGTCCATCGAAGGCCGCCTGCTGGGAGTGCTGGGCCTCTCCGCCACGCCGCGAAGATCGGCGGCCCAAACCGCGACATTGTCCGGCAGACGGGCGGAGGCGGCCGGCGGTTCCTGCTCCCCCCGGACAACGGGACGACGTCGCCCGTCGCGGTTGCGGCGCTCGCTTTAGAGCCGTAACGCATCGCTAGATCGCAAGCACAGCGCCTTGGCTCAGGTGCTTCTTGATATCCCGAATTTGTTCTCTCGCTGAGAGTGTTTTGCCTCTATTGGTCTTCTGACAGCCCCTGATAGTCTTCGGGCTGGTTCCACTCCGCCTGGTCCCAGCCCTTTTTGAGCGCGTCGGTGCGCTGCATGCTTTCGCCGTGACTGGCGGGACGGCCGACTTGTCCGGTGAATTCGTCTCCCGCCAGGCTGTAATAGGGCACGATATTGTCAAGGTTTATATTGAGCCGTTCCATTGTATATCCGGCGAATCGGTCCGCTTGCAGTTCTTTGGTCTCGGTTGGCACGCTTGCGCGTTGAGGGCTGAAATCGTGATGCAGCTCGTGCCCGACCTCATGAGCCATGATCGCGTACAGCATTGATTGCGCGACCGTCCGATCTCGGATCAACAGATCCTGAAGCAGCATGTTGAGATAAGCGGTGTTGTACATGATGCATCCACCGGGCCGCGCGTGCGGAGGTTCGACCGCTACCGACTCATAAACCCTGACGTGAGCGTCCCAGACCTGATCGACGGCGCTTACAATCCCGCGCATGTGAGCGCTCGCCTTGCGCGCATATTCACCGCACGCGACGAAGACCGGACGCTGCGCCGACTGCGAGGGCGCCGCTGCATAATCAGAGGCACGGGTGATTGCACAGAGGCAAAGGACAAGCACGACAACCACGAATCCTCGCACGACCATTCCCGAAGCCGCGTTGGCGAAGTGAGGGCCGCGGTTGAGAATACACTTCCTGAACATGGGCACAAGTTAGCACAAAAAGCCAAAAGCAGAAATTGCCATCATGTTTTGGAATTAGGCGCCTATATATAAACACTGGGCCGGGCGCTCGCAGCATCTCATCTATAAATAAAGGTGCATCTCGACTTTTTCCACACCCTGTTAGAGCTCCGCGCCCGGGCTTCCAAGCGCGTTCTCGATAAGTCCGCGGGTTATGAGATCGTAGGCCTCATCGACCGAGTCAGTGCGGTGAAACAGCTCGACGTCGCCGGAGCTGATGGTGCCGTATTTCACTAAAGCGCCGAGGTTCAATACCTCGTTCCAGTACTTTGCCCCGAACAGCACGATCGGCATGCGCTTTTTCATCTTTCGCGTTTGCACCAGAGTGAGGATCTCGAAGAACTCGTCGAGTGTGCCGAAACCGCCGGGAAACAGCACTACCGCTTTGGCGAGGTAGACAAACCAGAATTTGCGCATAAAGAAGTAGTGGAAATGAAAGCGCATCTCATGACTGACATAAGGATTGTCGAACTCATTGTTGGGAATCGAAATAGTCAGTCCGATATTCAATCCTTTCGCTTCCGACGCGCCGCGATTGGCGGCTTCCATGATGCCGGGTCCGCCGCCCGTGCACACCACGAAGCGGCGCTCGCCATGGTCAAGCTTTTTCGACCACAACGTCAGTCTGTACGAGAGCTCGCGCGCAGCTTCGTAGTAGGCCGAAAGCTCGAGCGCGGTGGCCGCTGACTCCACGCCAATTCCCGCCGCTTTCGCCTGTTCAAGCGCCCGCTCGGCCTTGTCGCGCGGCAACAAACGCGCTGAACCCATGAACACTATGGTGTCGCGCACGCCGTGGCGTTTGAAGCGCGACAGGGGTTCGAGGTACTCGGCGAGAATGCGCAACGCGCGCGCCTCCCTGCTTTCGAGGAAGCGTGTGTCCTGGTATGCCTTGGTCTGCCGATGGATTTGCCCGGTGCCATGACTCTTATCCAAAGCTTCACCTCTGCATCAGTATAGCACCTGGAAGCGGGCGCGATCGGCGGATGCCACTTGCTGATGGAGACATGAAGACCGAAGTCTTCCGTCATACGACGCGCCGGGGGCCGCGCGTCCCATTGTACGGCGAAGCCGCCCGAGCCGGTTTTTACGCGGCCTTTACCGATGCCGTCACGGGCGTCAGGTGCGACTCGATAAACTGGCCGCCTTTCATTATCGCGTCGAGTTTGCTGCGATCGCGAAGCACCCCGATATCGCGGCTCGGATCGCCGTTGACCACCAGCAGGTCCGCGATCCTGCCTTCCTGGATCGTGCAGGTGCGATCCGGCAAATTGAACAGGCCCGCACCGTTGTATGTGGCCCAGCGGATGACGTCGAGCGGCGAGGCGCCGGCGAATCTGACGTAAAACTCCAACTCGTCGGCGTAATCGCCGTGCGGCATCCATGATGTGCCGAAGTCGTCGCCGATAATCAGCTTCACGCCCGCCTTGTTGGCCTTTTCCACCGCGCGATATCCCTGCTCGAGCCAGCGCTCTTCCTGCGCGATACGCTGCGGCGACATGCGTTTGCGCATGAATTCCAGCGTCTTCCAGCTGAAGTACAGGCTGGGCGTGACCCAGGTTCCCTGCTTGACCATCAAGTCGATACATTCATCGTCCATCGCGTCGGCATGATCGAGCAGGTCCATTTTGGCCCGCAGGCAATCGAGGATAGCGGGCCTCGAGACCACGTGTCCGCGCACCATCCTTCCGCGCTCGTGGGCCGCCTGCGCCGCGGCCTGGATTTCCTCGAACGTCATCGGTACTTCGTCGGCGCGCATCTCAAAACCATGCCCGCCGGTGACGTACAGTTTGATGATATCCGCGCCCTGCTTGATTTCCTGGCGGATCGCCTTGCGAAATTCGTCAGGGCCGTCACACACATGGCACAGCCCCTCGGCCCCGAGTTTCCAGAAATCGGGATTGACGTCGATCGGGCCGCCGGTCGTGACGATGTCATGTCCGCAGGCGACCAGGCGCGGGCCCTGGATCAGGCCGTCGCGGATTGCGTCCTTCAGCGCGACATCGACGTTGTGGGGCGAGCCCGCGCCGACCGCGCCCGTGAAGCCCGACCTCAAGAGCAATTCCGCATTCTTGGCCGCGGCCAAAGCCAGGTAGGTCGGCGGAAACTTGAGTTCGATATCCATCAGGGAGTTGATGTTGATGTAGCCGGCATGGAAATGACACTGGTTCATCCCCGGCATGAGGCTCCTGCCGCCGAGTTCGAATACAATGTCGCGCGCGGCGGGTTGCGGCGCGCTTGCATTCGCGCCGACCGCGGTGATCCGCTCGTTTTCGACTACCACGGTGCTATCGGGCTTTGGCGGATTGATTCCGTCAATCAGGTTTGCGTCCCTGAAGAATATGCGTGCCATGACTTCCTCCGACTGCGTCCCTGGATCTTTGTATCATCCGAGTCCCTCGAAATGTCAACGCAAACGCTCAATCCGCTGCGGCTGCCGGTTCGACCCATCGGCGCGCGATTTCCTCCAGCCGCTTGATAATATCGGCCTCGGCGCGCGGGCCGAAGGGCGGCAGGACCAGCTCTTTTACGCCGAGGTCGCGGAATTTGCGGAAGTCATCGGCGGTTGGCTGATGGCTGGACGGTCCGATAATGATTTCCAGATCTTCGAGCCGCCGCTTGCGGGCGGCGAGTAAATCGCGCAGTTTGCCCAGCTTCTCCGCAGTCTGTTCCGGGCTGAGGTTGAGACCGAACCAGCCGTCGCCATATTCAGCCACACGCCTTAGAGCCGGGATGGTGTTGCCGCCGACTATGATTGGCAGCCTGCCGCGCGCAACCGGCTTGGGAAAACTGCGCACATTGCTGAAGCTGACGAACTCGCTGCGGAATTCGCTCACGTCCTCGCCCCACAAGCTGCGCATCGCGCCGACATAATCCCGTGTGCGCTCGGCGCGCCGTTCCCACGCGATACCCATCGCGCGAAATTCCTCCTCGAGCCAGCCGATCCCAATCCCTACCGCGACGCGTCCGCCGCTCAAGTGGTCAACCGTCGCAATCGCCTTGGCCAGCGCCAACGGATTGTGCTCCGGCACCAGGCAAACGCCCGTTGCCAGGCGAACCTGTTTCGTGAACGCCGCTGCATAGCCGAGCCCGACCCATGGATCGAGCAGCGGCGAATCCAGCCGGCCCATGACCTGACCGCTGGCCGCGTATGGATAGCGTGATTTATAACCCTCGATCAGAACCACATGCTCGGGGGCCCATAATGTCGCAAAACCCAGCCGCTCGGCGTTGACGGCGACAGTCTTAATTGCTTGGGCGGTGGTTCCGACTCCAATCCCGATCGAAATCAATCCAATCTTCATCCGATAAACCTCACTGATTGTTGCGGGCTCTGCCAGCCTTGTACACCAAGGGCTGCCCTTAAGGGAAAGCGGAGGACTTTGGCAATAGCTGCATCGTCGCGGCATTTTCGGCCGACCTTTGATTGTTGACAAGGCGATTTGACCTGTTTGAACGAAACGGGGTCGCGGCTGCCAGCGCGAAGTGATTGGCGCGCCCTGAGGGATTTGAACCCCCGACCCTCAGATCCGTAGTCTGATGCTCTAATCCGCTGAGCTAAGGGCGCGCTGTGCGTTGGGAACCCTTATTTTTATTGCATGAGGAGCCTTGTGGCAAGATCCTTGCCCAGACTGCGCTCTGGTGCGACAGTTCTCACCGTGCGATGCTCGAAAAGTCGGGAGGCCTGCTGATGGCGGAATATGTCAGTATTGCGCAGGCGCGCGAGATGTCCGGTTTGCGCGTGGTGTTGCCGCCTGCGCCCGGTCCCTGGGCTGAATCGCTTAAGGGTATCCTACACGTTAAGAAGATTCCCTATGTCCGCGCGTTGCATGAAGTGGGGACGCCCAGTCTGGAGTTGCAGCAATGGACCGCGCAGACTTCGTCACCCGTGATGGCCTGGAACGACGAGCGCCCGCGCACGGTATGGAACGATCAGCTTTATCTCGCCGAGCGTATCGCGCCGCTGCCGCAGTTGCTTCCGCCTGATATCGAGGAGCGGGCGCTGATGTTCGGGATGGCCAACGAATTGATGGGCGAGACAGGGTTGGTATGGAGCCTGCGCGTGCTCGCGATCCGTCGCGGACAGACCAATTTGAAGCTCAATGAAAAGGCGCGCGCGATGGTCGATTTTCTGGCCGCCAAGTATCAGCATGGCGTGCCCGGCGAGGCGGAGCGCGCCTCGCTGCGCGCCTCGCGGATCATACTGATGTTTGGCGAGCGGCTGCAACGTCAGCGGCAGGACGGCAGCCACTTTCTGATCGGAAACGAATTGTCCGCGCTTGATATTTACTGGGCGGCTTCCGCGGCGATGATCCAGCCGCTGCCACCGGAGCTTTGCGACATGCCGCGATGGCTGCGCACTACCTATACGGCGAATGATCCGCGCGTGGTGGAGGCGGTCAGACCCGAGCTGCTGGAGCATCGGGATTTTATCTACCGCCAGTATCTGCAACTTCCGCTTGATTTCTGATTTAGTCTCGACCTGCGGTAAGGAGGCCTCGCGTCACGCTCCTGTGGCTGATTGCGCAGCCTGGCGCAAATCTGATGGCGCACAAGCCTCAATTGCGGCCGGGACTGCGCTCAAAAGTCTTGCAAAAACGGCTTTGGTTCACGCGAAGAACCGGCGCGATCGCACGATGAATGCCGGCCAGAGTCTGGTGACAGAAGATCTCCCTCTGGCGCAATCAAGCGGTTGCGCCAGTTCGCGATGCCCTTTCGCCGGCGAGCAAGCGAAATCGAGGGCGGTTAGCAAAAGACTCTAATCCTGCGCGCCGCCGCCCTTTTCAATCCACTCGTCAATGGCTGCCTTTTCGAAGCGCAAATCGCCACCCAGCTTGAAGTGCGGAATCTTGCCTTGCTTGACAAGCCTGTAGACGGTGCTCAAGTGGCAGTGGAGGTAATCAGCAACCATCCTGGTGGTCAGGATCTCATTGCTGCCGTTGCGGCGATATTTCCGTGACTTATTCGTACCTGTATCCTTCACTCGATTAGAGGCTAACACAGTGGTTTGCGCAAGGCACGATTTTTTTTTCGGAGCAATTCACATTATCTCCACGGAAATGGCGCGCTCAATTCCCAAGGCGTCCGTGCGCCAGTAACATAGCCGCCATGGACCACCGGAAAGCTCTTTTTCTTCGCGGTCCGTATGGCGAGCCCCTACAGGTGGCGCGGGCCGAAGGCGCCTGGCTTTACACCAGCGAGGGACGCAAGCTGCTCGATGCCTGCAGCGGCGCAATCGTGGTCAACGTTGGCCAGGGAAGGAGGGAATTGGCCGATCTGGCGCGCGACCAGATAATGGAGCTGGATTATCTGCTGCCGGTATGGGTCTCGCCCGCGCGCCAGCGCCTGGTGCAGCGCCTGGTGCAGTGGACGCCGTCGGGCCTGGACCGGTTTTTTTTCACCAGCGGCGGTTCGGAAGCCGTCGAATCCGCAATCAAATTTGCTCTTCTGTACCATCGAGTGCGCGGCCGCGCAGCCAGGACGCGTGTCATCTCGCGCGAACTTTCCTACCATGGCAACACCTTGGGAGCGTTGTCCGCCAGTGGAAATCGCACGCGGCGCGCCGATTTCGAGCACGTCCTGTTCGACTGGCCCAAAATACCGCCATCCTATTGTTACCGCTGCCCGTGGGCGCGCCGCTACCCTGGATGCGATCTGGAATGCGCGCAGGCGCTTGAAGAAGCTATCGCGCAGCACGGGGCCGATCGAATCGCGGCGTTCATCGCCGAGCCGATGGTTGGAGCCAGCGGCGGCGTAATCGCTCCGGTCTCGGAATACTGGCCGCGAATCGCTAAAATCTGCCGCCGCCACGATATCGTCCTGATCGCCGACGAAGTGATGACCGGGTTTGGCCGTACGGGTAAACGGTTCGCGGTCGAACATTGGGGAGTTACACCGGACATTTTGGTTGGCGGCAAAGGGCTGACCGGCGGATACGTGCCGATGGGAATGATTGCGGTCAACAATCGGATGGTACAGGAATGCGAAGAGGCCGGCGCTGATTTCATGTTTTTCACCTACAGCGCCCATCCGCTGGCCTGCGCGATTGCCGATCGGGTGCTGGAAATCATCGAGCGTGAAAAAATGGTGGAGCACGCGGCGGAGCTCGGGGCGCGTCTGGGGGCCTGCCTCGAAGACGCAATTGGCCAACACCCGATGACCGGTGAGATCCGTGGGGCGGGGCTGTTTTGGGGAATCGAACTGGTCGCCGACCGGGGCCGGCGCACCCCCTTTCCCGCAAACCTGCATGCCGCACGCACGCTACTGCGTCATGCGATGGAGCTGGGAGTGGTGCTTTACCCGGCCTCCGGGATGGCCGGAGAGCGGGGCGGCGACGCGATTATGATCGCACCGCCCTTTGTGATTAGCGATGCTGAAGTGGAGTTGATCGCCACTACGCTGCGCCGAGCTTTTGACTCGACCTGGCAAAATCTGCAACACCATGCGTAGCGCCGGGTCGGGGGTCGGCTTCCTTGGATAAGATGAAAGCTGTGACTGACGAATGCTGAAGGAGCTGATCCGCTGGCGGCCCGTTTCGATGAGCCGCAGCCAGGCGGAGTACCTCTGGTTGATCCTGATTGCGAGCCTGATCGGGTTTCTCTCCGCCTTGGGGAACCTGATGTTGCGCGAACTTATCCACTTTTTCACCTACATCTTTCAGGTGCTCGAAGGCAACGCGCTGCGTATCCCCCGCGGAATGCCGTACTCGATGCTGATTGTGGTGGTCCTGGTCAGCGGCGGTCTGCTGGGTATAGTTCTGGATATCATCTTTAGAGGTGAAATACTCGGTTATGGCTTTCCCAAGTTCCTGGAAATGATCCATCTGGGCGAAGCCCGGATAAAGCCCTTGTGGATCCTTACCAAGTCTGTGGGGCCGGCGGTGTCGCTCGGCGCGGGCGCTTCGGTCGGCCGCGAAGGTCCCATCGCACAAATCGGCGGCGCGATCGGTTCGGCCTTGTCGCAGTTAACGCATCTGTCCAGCGAACGCTCCAAGGTGATGATCGCGTGCGGCGCAGGTGCCGGAATCGCTACCACCTTCAACGCCCCGCTTGGCGGTCTGCTGTTTGCTCAGGAGATCGTGCTGCTGGGCCAGACCGAGTTAGGCAATTTGTCACTGCTGGTGATTTCCGCTTCGGTGGGCGTCGTGACGTCGCGGGCGATGTTGGGCAATCTTGCGGTCTTGCCGGCGCAATCGTTTGTTCTAAGAAGTTACTGGGAGATTTTGACCTACACGATCTCCGGCGTGCTGTTCGGCATCGTCGCTGCCTTTTATATCCGCTTCTTCAATGCAACGGCGGCCTTTTTCGAGGAACTCGCGTTACCGCGCTGGGCGCGGGTGCTGGTCGGCATGGTGGCGGTTGGCCTGATTGCGGTGCCGCTGCGGCGAAATCTGGCCGACGGTTATCCGGTGATCGATCAGGCCCTCAACGGCCATCTCTCTGGGTTGAGAATGGGGCTGCTGTTCGCGGCCAAATTCGTCGCTTCGAGCATCTCGCTGGGTTGCGGAATGCCGGGCGGAATCTTCGGACCGATCTTTTTTATCGGCGCGATGGGCGGCGGCGCGATACGTCCAATCCTGGCGCACGTAATGCCGGGGATTGTCGCGGTCCGCGGCTCGTACTCATTGGTGGGTCTGGGCGCGTTTCTGGCGGCCACCACTCATGCGCCGCTCACCGCAATCTTTCTGCTGACCGAGATGACTGGCAGCTATGACGCGACCCTGGCGGCCCTGATCAGTTCGATCGTCGCACTGGTGGTTGCCCGCAGCATCGAGCCCGAATCGATCGATACTTATCTGCTGGCGCGCCGCGGCATCAATCTCGAAATAGATAAGGATAAGGTGGCGCTTTCCCGCATGAGCGTACGCGAGGTTATGAAGACCGACGCGACCACGCTGGATGCGGACGCGCGCCTGGAGGAAATCTTCAGGGTCGCGGATCGCTCCGCCCAGGATATCATCCCGGTCCTCGGACCCCAGCGCCGTATGATTGGCGTCATCGAACCGCGTAACCTGGTGGGGTTGCTGCTGCACGTCAGCGACCTTAACGGGCTGGTTAATGCCGCCGACGTCAGCCGCGCCGATTTTCCGACAGTTACTCCCGAATCTTCGCTTGAAGACGCTTTGCATCTAATGGAGGATGAACTCACCGAAGAGCTGCCGGTAATCAGTTCGGACAAGTCGGCCCGGTATGTGGGCCTGATCTGCCGCCGCGACATCGCGCAGGCACTGACGCGCGCGACCGGTTCCGTGACCTTGCCCAGCCAGCACGATACGCAAATCTACTGGTCCACCGGATACCGGGTCGCGCGGATTCGGCTGCCGGCCGGCGCCGAGGGCAAGACCTTGCGCGAGCTGGACACGCGAGCGCGTTTCGGTGTCAGCATCCTGGCAGTGCAAAAGGGCGCGCAACCAGGCGGCGGATTCGAATTGCTCGCCCCCGATGAAAAGCTGCACGCTGGCGACCTGGTAATCGCGGCGGGCCGGTCGGCGGGGCTCCGAGCCTTGGAGCGCGAGCTGCGCGGCGATTAGCCCGGTCCAACACCGACGCGCGCAGCCGCCTGCTGCGGCTTGTTACCTGGCCTCCCTCTGACAACATAACGAGGCCGGCGTTGTTTTGTCGGCGCCGAGGTGAACAAACGCCGGTCTTCGGCGGATTGGGTTGCGGCAACAGGAATTCGCCATTCTCGATGCGCTCGCTTTGCGACGGGCGGGCTGGAAGGAGGGGGGCGCGCTCCTTTTTGGCTTGTGCGGCTTTCAAGGATGTGTCAATTCGGAGTAAGTTGAGGTTCTATGGCTACGAGGGCTGTCGTCAGGCGGAGTCGAAAGGATCGGGCGGAACTGCTGGCGAAATCGCCGCGGCTTCAACGTATCGTCGAGGAGCTGGAGACGCTGTTCTTCAAAGAGGGCTTCCTCCATATCCATACCGAAGAACTGGCCCACCGCCTCCATTGCTCCAAGCAGACACTCTATACGCTGGCGCAAAGCCGCGACGAGCTGTTCGAGGTAATCCTGGAGCGCTTTTTGTCCAGCATCCGCAACCAGGCGCAGCAGGCCGTTGCGCAGGCGCCGGACCGCGTTGCCGCGCTTACCGGATGCCTCGACGCGATCAAGCACGCGGCAAGCAAGGTCAGCGTGCGCTTCGCCGAGGACCTCAACGAGTTCCCGCGCGGCCAGCGCCGCCGCCGGGAGCATGAGGACCGGATGGCGGCGATAATCGCAGAGATCATCTCGGCGGGCGCCGAAGAAGGTTCCTTCCAGGTCGTCCATCCGCGCCTGACGGCGGAAGTGTTGATCTGCGGGGCGGACAGAATTGTGCAACCCAGTTTCCTCGCCCGCACCGGGCTCAGCCTTTCGCAGGCCTTCATGGAACTGCACAAGCTCTATCTGCATGGCCTGTTGCGGCCCGAAGCCACGGGACCGGACAAGGAGCGCGATGATCAGAACCGGCAGCGGCAGGTCAACTTGGTGGCCTTCCGCTAGGTTGCAATCCTACGGTCGCGTTCAGCGCCTGCGCGCCGGCGCAATTCCCTCGTCCCATAACGGATTGAGTTTGTAGCTGTTAATCTTCCATCCCTGCGGCGTGCGCACGAACTTGAAGACATAAAACCCGCCCATAACGTAGGGGTCCTTGCCTTCGGGATCGTCGGGACGGTAATGGCGGGCGTAAAGGTAAGCTTGGCACTCAGCCCGCTCACCCTGGTATTTGATGGTCACGTTGGACATGTAATGTTGCGTCCGATTCCATGGGCTTAGGGTACGCTCCGTCACCCGGCGCCAGCGCTCGAGTGGGAACTGCTGTGGGGCGGGTGTGGCGAGCAGAGTGGCGGTCATATCGGCTTCCATCGGATCGGTAAAGCAGCTCCCGAACAGCGTCCAATCCTTGCTGTCAACGCCCGTGGCGTAGCGGTAAACCACCTCCGTAATCTCGATGCGGTCCTGTAGTTCACGCAGCTTGTCGCTATCCATCTAATCACCTGCTTGTCGTGCTCGTTGCGGGGCGCGGTTTTTCCCGGTCTTGGAAGGCGAAGGGACGCGCCCGTCAGTCCTTGTGGCGCAGGTTCATGGTCATGTCAAACAGCGGGCGGCGGCGTCTTTTCAATTGACGCGGACTGCATCGGCAGGCTACAGCTGCTTGGAAGCATTCGTAAATCGGAGTCCGATCATGAGCGTCACAATCCAACGTGTTGGCAGTACGCATGATCAAATCGGGGAAGGGCCGCTGTGGGATTGCGCCGAAAATGCCCTTTACCGGATTGACGCGGAAAAGGGCGAGATTTTCCGGCTCAATCCTGCCACCGGCAACCTTCGCTCCTGGACGGTCAATCCGCCCCGCCATATCGGATCTTTCGCCCTGCGCAAGGAGGGCGGCGCGGTCCTGGCCACCAATCACGGTTTGGAATGGTTTGATTTCGGAACCGGCCAACTGACGCTGATCGGCTATCCGGAAGGCAAGCTTCCCCACACCCGCTTCAACGACGGCAAAGTCGATTCGCACGGCCGCTTCGTGGTCGGCGAAATCAACCTCAAGGGCGAAAAGGTCGGCAGATTTTTCCGCCTCAACCCGGATTCCCATTGCACGAAACTGGGCGACGGGGTGGGATGTTTCAACGGTCCTTGTTTCAGTCCTGACGGCCGCATCCTTTATTATTCGGATACCACCGCGGACACTATTTTCGCCTCCACCTACGACCCGGACACGGGGACCGTCTCCAACACCCGCGTGTTCGCCAAAACCACCGAACTCAACGGCAGCCCCGATGGCTGCACCGTGGACAGCGAAGGGCGGGTCTGGTCCGCGCTGGTGAGGTCGGGACAGGTTGCCTGCTTTACGCCCGACGGCAGGCTGGAACGCGTCATCGAGGTTCCACCCAGGCATGTTTCGAGCACCATGTTCGGGGGCGAGAATCTCGATGAACTTTATATAACCTCGATCGGCAGTTCGCTGGGCGGGGTGCTTCAACCCAACGCGGCCGACGGCGGACTGTACGTTATCCGTGGTCTCGGCGTGAAAGGCAAACCAGAGCCGCGGTTCGCCGGCTGAGTGCGCGCCATCCGGTTGTGCTGGATGGTTCGGTTGTCCACGATGGCGATTGATGGATTTTGACCTTTATCCGCGGGACGAGTTCGCCAGGCAATACGGTCCCTGGGCCGTAATCGCGGGCGGCTGTGAAGGGGTCGGTGGCGCTTTCGCGCGCGCGATTGCGGCACATCGAATCCGGATTTTCCTGTTTGATAAAAAACCGCAGCCGCTGGTGGCGCTTTCGCGATCGATAACCGCGCACAACCAGGTCGAGGTCCGGGCCGCGCCGCTCGATTTGACGGTTGACGCCGATTTGGAGCAGGCCAAAATGCTGACGGCCGGCCTCGAGGTTGGTCTGTTCGTCTTCGACGGCGCCGGGGGCGAGGAGCGTGCGCCCTTCGTGCAAAGCCCGCTTGAGGCTGTGCTCCAGACCATCCGGCGCAACGTGATCGGACCCACGACATTATGCCATCATTATGCCGCCGAGATGTGCCGTCGCCAGCGCGGTGGCATTGTCATTGTCGGCTCGATCCAGGGATGCGCCGGTGGCGCCGAGATGGCCGCTTATGCCGGCTCCATGGCCTTCGAGCAGATCTTCACTGAAGGGTTGTGGCACGAATTGAAGCCGTACGGCGTGGATGTTTTGTGCTGCGTCGCAGGTGCCATTCCCGCTCGGGGCCGCAATCATGGGGTCGATCCGGCAATGATCGCGCAGGGGGGCCTCGCTCACTTAAAGGACGGCCCCACATGGTTTGTGGGAGACAACGGGGAGGCGGCGCGGCTGTTGTGTACGCCGGACCGCCGGGCGGCCACCAGGTTGATGAATTCCCTTCAATCGAGAAAATTCAACAAGCTGTCCTGAATCCGGCGTTAGGAGCTCGCTGTCTGCAGTTCTACCGGTTTGACCGCGGACAGTTCATTGTATTTTCATCCAAATCCACGTCTTAATAGTTATTTATCATCTCTAAATTTCTTTTATAAAGACATGCGTTCAATCTAATCAATTCTTATTTCGAACTGGCTAATGCTGCAATTATTGTGACTTTTCCGGTTGGTTTCCGAATGAAGACGGATTGTTCATGCAATTCATGCACGATCAATCTGGAAAAAACACGCAAAAAATTGCCACTCCTGAGTAAAATCTACTTGAAACGTGACTCTTACCCCGTGTACTCTGCATCGTGGATAGTTTATTGTCGTTACAAGGGCGAAATTTGGCTGTGGATAGATCTTTATATTTCCTTATTGTAAATGCGGGAAACCTTATGCATTGTGGGACCTTCTAGTGCCAAACCGGTGCTTGCTATTCCAGTTTTCGGGCCGGTGAAACCCGTGGATTGGCGTTGGATTTGCTTGTGTACCCCAATGAACGGCAATTCGGGGTAAAACAGGTTTGGTGGAGCGAAAGACCTCGGCCATGCGCAAAATCCCAAGGAGGTGGCGCGGGTGAGGAAGGATTTCAAATGAACAAACGCGCTTATGTCGTACCGGTGCGGGACAGCCCGCTACACCCGCTTCAAAGCTAGGGTCCAGATAGTTTTGGATGCCCCGATGCGGCCGTTGGCGCGGCCGCATCGGGCTTAACCTGACGTGCCCGAGCATCGCGGACACAATCGAGGCTGGCGAACTCAATTGTCTCTTCGCGCTCAAGGCCCGTCAAGTCGGCGAGAACGGGCGCATGAAGAGAGCCGATTTTTCTGTATTCTCCTGGACTGAGAGAGCGGGGACGCGGTTCACCGCAGGTCACAGCAAGTGGGATCATTATAACGCCGTCGCCTCACGCGGGCAGCTGCCTTGCCCCGCGGTCTCCAACCCTGGGTTTTTGACCCGTGGCGGCGCGGTTCTGATGTGCATGGTGTTTTTCGCACCGGCCATCTTCGCCGCGAGCAATGCCGCTGCGGGTTGCATCAGCATCATCAGTCCGGCTGCGAGCGCCACTGTCAGCGGTTCGAGCGTCGCCGTTCGTACCAGCGACACCTGCCCCGGTATGTGGTTCGAAAGCCTGTATGTGGACAACACCTATATCGGCGACTTTCCTCCGGATACGGTGGTCCTGAACACCACGAAGTTCTCCAACGGCAGTCACACCGTCAAGGTGACCAGCCAGAGCGAGAACCCGGGCAGTGTCACGCTCGCCAGCGCATCGGAGACCGTAAACATTCAGAACCCCTCCTGCATCAGCATTAAGAGTCCTTTAGCGGGCGCGACGGTGAGCGGATCGAGCGTGGCCATTTCCACCAACGACACTTGTCCCGGTCTATGGTTCGAAAGTCTCTTTGTAAATGGCAGCCACGTGGCGGATTTCCCACCGGGCAAGGTGGTGTTGCAAAGCACGGCCTACACAAACGCAACCTACACCATTAAGGTGACCAGCCAGAGCGAAAATCCAGGCAGTCTTGTACTGGGCAGCACCTCCGAATTGCTGAAGATCCAAAATGGAACCGTGGCTGCGTCCACGCCCATGCCCACGCCGACGGTCACACCAAAACCTACCCCGACACCATCGCCGAAGCCTACTTCCACGCCAAAACCGACCGCCACACCATCGCCGAAGCCCACTTCCTCGCCGAAACCGACGGCAACTCCGGCGCCGGTTGCGCATCTGAGCAATCTGGGGCCGAAAGCCTTGCTGCCCTCGGAATCAACCTGCGCGACGTTGGCCAACCAGTCGAATTTTCCGGAGACCAACCCGGCCAACGTGAATGACGGCACCGGATGGGACTACAACAACCAGGTCTGGACGACACCGTCTTATTTCTACGCCAATGCCGGTCGCGGCCTTGCTCCCAACGCCGACTTTGCGGCGGTCGACGGCAAGTATGCGGGCAGCACGCAGGACATCATACGGTGGGCGGCGTGCAAGTGGGGCGTTGACGAAGACTGGGCCTATGCGGAAAGCAGCCAGGAACACGGGTGGGTTCAGGATTGCGCGCAACTGCATGGCGGCACGACCTGCCACGCCGGCGGCGACTGCAACAATCCCGACAGCAACAGCGGCGGCGAGACCGCGAATCTCAGCTTCATGGGATTTCCGGTGACGAACAGCTCCGCGTCCTTTGTTGGCACCAACGGCTATGGCGACAGCGGTTGCGGCGGCCAGTGGGCCTCCTGGGGCATTATCCAGAGCAAGGTTCAGAGCTACGAATGGTACACCTGGCCGATGATCGCGCTCAGCACTGCATGGGGTGAGGATTATCGCTGGGCCAAGTACCGCGCCTGCGTCAATGGCGACTATGCGACCTGGTTCGGCAACAACTCCGATTATCTCAACGCGGTCTCGAGGGCTGAGTCCAATCCGGGCGGGCTGGTGCCCTCGGGCCAGGCCGGACCAACCGACCTCTTCACCAATGAAACCAACCTTCAGTATCTCGCCCTTGGCTGCATCGCAACCCATTATTCCGGGCGATGGTATGACAGCGGGGCAGTCAATTACCTGACCAGCAACAGTTGGGGGTTCCTGTACATTCTAAACAACTCGTCCTGGCCCGGAGGACGGCGTTAGCCCGAGAGCAGGCGGTGGATCAGGATTTCCGCCGCCTGCTTCATTTTCGGCAAAATAAAGCAATCTTCCACACTCGATCGAAGCGCAATAGTAAATTTCATCACGCTGCTTGTTCGATCGGCATTTTGAATAATTTCCCGATCGCTATTCTCCCTGGCCCCGTTCGGTATTTGCGCTGATCGCGGTGAAACCTCAGACTGTGAAAGGACGCCGCGAAACGAAAGCCAAGCTATTTCCGGCTACGCAACATTTCACGCCGAAGCAAAATACTCACTAGTTCATGAGCGATGCTCTGTTCTGAGTAGTAATCGAAAAGCGATTTGTAATCAGCGCAAGTAAAGCGCAAGGCAATCGCAACCGGCGAGTTGCCCGGCTCGCGCGACCTTGTGCCAGCAGCCAAAAGGGCGGGCTGCGGCACGGTTGGGTTCTGCGGGCGAGGCACGATCATCGCGATTGCCTGCGGTTGTTTGCTGTAAGCCGGATTTTTACCGGTACGGCCGAGCGTGAACCGAAGTAATTTCTACAGAGATGATTTTCATCAAACTGTGCAGATTCTGCATCGCTGCCTTTGGAAATTGCCCAGTTTTCCTTGGCGCAGCGTGCTGGCACCGGTCTTGCGGAGTGTCCCGGGCGGCTGCGCGGTTTGCTGTGGCGCAGCTCTCAGATCCGAGCTTTCGGTGGTCTTGGAAAGCAAGAGCTGGCTTTAACATGGGAGGGCGAATGACTGTGGGCGCGTCGTATGTTTACCGTACGGCTTCTCTGCTCAATCCATTTCTCGGCCTGGTGCTCGCCGCAGCCTTGGTGTCGGGCTGTGCAGCGGCGAGCAGCACCGATAACGGCGATCAGCTCTCTGCCGCCGCAACCCGCAAGAACACCTGTTCACCCGCCCTGATGCTGGCCGCGCAGGAGGCCGAGAAAGGAATCTACGTCATCAGGCCGGGCGATGAGTTGCAACTTGATTTTTACCTTAACCCGGAATTCAACCGCACCGTAACGGTAAGGCCTGACGGCGATATCAGTCTGGATCTGGTAGGTTCGATGCCCGCCGCCGGGCTGACGCCCGAGCAGCTCGCCGACAAGCTCAATCACGCCTACCTGCGAGAGCTGCGCAACCCCGGCGCGGTCGTGCATATCGTGAAAAGTCCGACCTGGCGTGTCTATGTGCAGGGCCAGGTGGCTCATGCCGGCTCCTTCCCGCTGGAGCCCGGCGAGACCGCCATGCAGGCGATTGCCGAAGCCGGCGGGGTCACGGAGAACGCAGGGGCTGGTGACGCGGTGCTGATCCGGCGCGACGCCTGCGGAAACGCGCATGGGCAAAAGATCGATCTGCGCGGAGCGGACAACGGCAAACACATGGAAGATGTAGCGCTGATGCCCTCGGACATCGTGGTCGTGCCGCGCAGCGCGATCGCCAATGTGGACCTTTTTGTCAAGCAGTACGTGCAGAACCTGCTGCCGTTCCCGCCTTACATGACTTTGCCGCTGCCGGCGATTTAAGCGAGGGCCTGGAGATGCACGAATATTCCTTCGAGCAATGGATTCAGTTTGCACTGCGCCGGCGGGTAATCATGGCCGAGGTGGCGGTGGCGATTCTCGCCGCGGTGGCGGTGGCAACCTTCGTCTGGCCACCGTCTTATAAATCGACCGCCGATATTCTGATTCAGGACAACCGCGCTCAGTTGCTGGTCTCGCCTGCGCTGGAGAACAACACGCCCAACCAGCCGGCCGTGGTGACCAACGCGGTTACGGAAGAGGACCTCAATTCCGAGCGCGAACTGATTTCCAGCGACTACCTGGTACAGGAAGCGCTGGAAGGATTGCCCGCGCCCAAGCCCGGCGCCAGCGGGGAACTGGTCGCGGTCGCGGAGCAGATAATGGATCTGCCCAGCCGCATTTACGGCCTGATTCACGGCGCCGCGCCCGAAAGCCCGCGGGCGGTGTGGGCGCATCGGATCGAGCGCCATTTCTCCTCCTACGTGATCAAGCGCTCCAATGTGATCGAGATCAGCTACACCTCGCACGACCCCAAATGGTCGCATGACTTCCTGTCGCGGCTGATCGACAAGTACCAGGAATTCCACAGCAACATTTCGCACGACCCCCAGGCTGAGCGTTTTTTCCAAGCCCAGGCTGAAATCCTGCGCAACCGGCTGCGCGCGGCCGAGGACCAGTTGCGCGGCTACCAGATGCAGACCGGTATCGCCAATCCGCAGGCCCAAAAGCAGGCGCTGATCACACGTATCGCTGGGCTGGAAAACGAACTGGCCAAAAACGCCGCTGATTTAGCTGCGGCAAAAGAACGCGCCACGGTGGTGCAGGCCGAACTCAAGACCACGCCGATGCGCGTGGGCAAGGAAGTCAAGGTGGTGCAGAATATGGCGCTGCAGGCCCTCAAGCCTCAAGTGCTGCAACTGGAAGCGCAGCGCGCGGAACTCCTCACCCGCTATCAGCCCGACAGCGAACGGATGAAGGAGATCGACGCGCGCATTGCCGCCGCCGAAAAAATTCTTAATCACGAAAACCATACCGAGGTCCAGGAGCAAAGCACCGACATAAATCCGATCTGGGAGAAACTGGATACTGACTTGCAGCAGGCCAATGCGCAGGCCGCCGCCCTGGAGGCCAGCGAAGCCGCGCTCAACGCGCAGATCGCCAAGGCGCAGCAGCAGGAAAAGGTCTTGCTTGACGCAAGCGTCGAGGATGAGCGCTTGCAGCGGATGGTTGATGCCGAGAAGCAGGCCTACATGTCCTATCTCCGGCGCGGAGAGGAAGCTCGCGCCGCGGGAGCGCTTAATCGCAGCCGAATTCTCAACGTCAGTGTCGCTGAGCCGCCCAGCCAGCCGGTCTCACCGTCGTATCCGATCGTGCCGCTTAACCTGGCCTTGGGGGTTCTGCTGGCGATTGGCTGCGCTTTGGGCGTCGCTTACGTCGAAGAATTGCTCGACCCCCGCATCTATTCGGCCTCCGGTATCGCCACGGTTACCGGGCTGAAAACCATCGCCCAGTTGAGAGAACTGAACCAGGAATAACCGATGTACCTCGAGCATTTCGGGCTTAAGGCGCCGCCCTTTCAGTTCACGGCATCGCCGATAGCGCTGTTCATGAGCCGCACTCATCGCGAGGCGCTCTCCGCCTTGGAATGGGGTCTGCTGCACGAGCCCAGCGGCCTGACGCTGCTGATCGGCGAGAGTGGAACCGGCAAGACCACCCTGGTTTGCGCGCTGCTGGCCCGCCATTACCGCGATGTGCACGCCGCCTATATCGGCAACCCCAAACTCAGCTTCGTCGAATTGCTCGGCGCCATCCTGAGCCAGCTCGGCATCCGCGGGGCACGGGGCGGAAAGTCGGCGATGCTCAACGCCTTTACCGCGTTTGCGATGGAGTTGCCGCTTAACCAGCGCATCGCGATTTTGATTGATGAAGCGCAAGCCCTCAGCGACGACGCGCTCGAAGAGTTGCGCCTGATGTCCAACCTGGAGCGCCATGGTCGCAAGGCGGCGCAGATAATCCTGGCCGGACAGTATGAGCTGGCGCGCCGGCTCAACGAGCCCCGGATGCGCCAGTTGACCGACCGGATTGGCGCGCGCGCGGTTCTGCTGTCGCTGTCGGCACTGGAATGCCGCGAATATATCGAACATCGCCTGCGCCTGTGCGGTTCCACCACCGACCGCATCTTCGCCCGCGGCGCGGTCCAATGCATCGTGCGCAACAGCGAAGGCGTGCCGCGACGCATCAACGCCCTATGCCACAACGCCTTGCTGTTGGCTTTCGCGCGCGGCTCCCGGCGCGTGACCGCCGCGATGGCCCGTGAGACTGCGGGCGAATATGTGGCCTTGCTCCAGCCGGTGACGGAGAACAAACGCCAGAGCCGGGTTCTGGAATGGTTGGCGCACAGCGTACGCTGGGTGCGGCCGGTGCTGGGCCTGACGGTCCTGGGAATCGCCGGCTTCATGACCGGACAGCTTCTGATGGAGCGGAATCCGCTGGGTAATCTTCAAGCGTTGAAATCGTCCGCGACAGCCGAGATTGGGCCGTTTGCGCGGGCGGCAATTGATGCGAAACTGCCCGCTGCCCTTCAACCCACGGCCGCCGGGGCGAAGTCGAAATCTTCCGATGGCGATGGGGAGGTGGTCAACGATGGCGCGTCATCCGCGGGAACCGAGCCGGGTGGAAGCAGTGTCGTCAATACCGGCGCCTCGGCGGACTTCGTGGCCGCCACTCTAAGAGAAGGCGGCGCGACCTCGGTCTCCACGGCTCCAACCGTCAGGCGTCCGTTCGTGGTGGTCGCTCCGGGCGACACTCTGGGCGGCATCGCTATCCGCCATCTGGGCTCCTTTGGTGCCGTCAGCAGCCTGATGCGGCTGAACCCGCACATTGCCAATCCCGCCCGTGTGTATCCGGGCGAGATCGTTTATTTGCCGTCTTCCTCGGTCGGTTCGCAAAACGCCAACGACACTGACGTGGAATAGGTGCCATGGTGAACTATTTCGAGATACTGCGTCGTGGCCGTAACGGCCACACCACACCGTTATGGGAGACGGGTGGCACGGAAGAAGAAACGATTATCGAGCCGGCTCCTGATTCTTCCCGCGCATTGACCAGCGTGCCGGTACTGCGTCAGGCGCGTGCCCCATTTGAAGCATCACGCGACCGCTCGCTGCAGGTTTTGAACGAACGCGTGGCTCCTCTGGCGGGAGTCGGTCAGAGTGTGCGCCTGCTGGTGACCGGATGCCGGCCCGGTGACGGCGCTTCGACTGTCGCCGTCGGTCTGGCGCTGGACCTGACCCAGCGGCTGGGACTGCGCACGTTGTTGGTGGATGCCCACCTGCGCAAGCCAGAACTGCACAAGATGTTTCCGCCCGCGCTGGGGTCCAATGCGCCGCTTCTGCTGGGCGATCAGTTCGTGTTGCGGCCCTCGACCATGCCGCGGCTGGAGCTGGCCAGTTGTCTGCCCACCGCCGCGGACGGACTGAAACCTGGCTATGCGCAGGGTTACGAGGGTTTGCTCGACGGTTTCCTGCTGGCGGTCGTGGATCTGGGGGTGGTGCGCCTGGACGGGCGGTTGCTGTCGCTGGCGCGTCCCACCGACCCAATCATCGTGGTCACGCGTTACGGTTGCACCGAGCGCGAGGAACTGGCCACCACGGTGGCGGCACTTAAGGCGGCTTCGCGCACGGTTGCGGGAGTGGTCCTCAACGGTGTGCCGGAGCTCCCCTCGCCGCTGCGTAAATGGGGCAAGGCTTTTCTGAGGAGGTATCATGAAGCTTGAAATCGTCAACCATAACGGGGGTTTGGTTTCCACCCCGGTGCCCGCGGTTAGAAATGGTACGAGCGCGTCACCCAGGCCGCTGCGCGGCATCGCCGTGGTGGGGCTGGGTTACTGGGGCCCCAACTGGATCCGCAACTTTTATTCATTGCAATGCGCGCACAAGCTGGTGGCGTGCGATCTGAGTGCCGAACGCCTGAGCCACGTGAAAGGTCTGTATCCCAGCGTCGAGACCAGCCAGAACTTTGACGAAGTCCTCAGGGACCCCGATATCGACGGCGTCGTGATCGCCACCCCGGTCAGCACGCATTACCGTCTGGCCAAGCAGTGTCTGCAAGCCGACAAGGCGGTGGTGGTGGAAAAGCCGATGGCGACTTCGCGCGCCGAAGCCGCGGATTTGGTCCGGCTGGCCCGTTTGCGCGACCGTGTATTGATGGCGGGGCACACCTTCGAGTACAGCGCCCCGGTTCTTAAGCTGCGTGAGCTGATTGCCAGCGGCGAGATCGGCGAGGTGCTGTATATAAGCTCGGTGCGGGCCAATCTCGGGCTGTTTCAGCAGGACGTCAACGTGGCCTGGGATCTCGCCACCCATGACATTTCGATCATTCTGATGCTGTTGGGACAGATGCCGGAGTCGGTGTCATGCCAGGGGCAGAGCCATTTCCGGCATGAGGTCGAGGACGTGGCCCTGATCACGCTGCATCTGCCGCATAACGTGATCGCCTTTATCCATGTGAGCTGGCTTGATCCCAACAAGATCCGCCGCACGACCATCGTTGGCTCGCGGCGGATGCTGGTGTACGACGACACCGCGCTGCAGGAGAAGATCCGGATCTATGACCGCGGGGTCACCGTCCAGCCCTATTACGACAACTACGGCGAATTCCAGTACGCCTACCGCTACGGCGATATCCATATTCCCCGCATCGAGGAGGTCGAGCCGATCAAGCGTGAGTGCGAGCATTTCGTGGATTGTATCCGCCACAATCTCACGCCGGCGACCGACGGACTGAACGGCTTGCGCGTGGTGGCGGTGCTCGAGGCGGCGCAAACGTCGCTGCGCAACGGCGGCATCAAGGTACCGCTGAGCCAAACGAATTGAGGTGAGGTGACACGGTGACGCAAGCTGCGGCTTATACATGCGTGGCCGACGATGTTCGGCTGGGCAGCAACGTTCGTCTGAGCAGTTTTGTCAATCTGTACGGCTGCGAAATCGGCGACGACACCAGGATTGGCGCATTTGTCGAAGTACAGGCCGATGCCAAAATCGGGCGGCGCTGCAAAATTTCATCGCACACCTTTATCTGTTCCGGCGTGACGATCGAGGATGAAGTTTTCGTCGGGCATGGCGTGGTCTTCATCAATGATCGGATGCCGCGGGCAACCAACAGCGACGGTTCGCTCAAGGGCGGCGAGGATTGGCTGATGGAGCGAACGCTGATTGGCCGGCGCGCCGCGATCGGGAGCGGTGCGGTCATCATGTGCGGCATCACGGTCGGCGAAGACGCGCTGATCGGCGCCGGCGCCGTTGTCACCCGTGACGTGCCCGCCGGCGCGGTTGTGGTGGGTAATCCGGCGCGCGTACGCGCGCAGGCCGCAAAAAGCCAGGAGGGCGGGATCAATGCCGATTAAGTTCCTGGATCTCGCCGCGCAAAATGCCGAAATCCGCGCCCGTGTCGATCAGGAGTATGAGCGGATCCACCGCACCACTTCATATATCGGCGGCGCCCAGGTGGCGGAGTTTGAAGCCGCATTCGCCCAATTTCTGGGCGCTAAATGCGCTGTCGGCGTGGGCAGCGGCACCGACGCCCTGCGCCTGGCGCTGCTCGCGGCCGGTATCGGGCCGGGCGATGAAGTGATCACCACGCCGATGACGTTCATCGCGACGGTGGAGGCGATTTTCCAAACCGGAGCCGCCCCCGTGTTCGTCGATATCGATCCCGATACCGCGACCATCGATGTTGAAGCGGTCCGGCGTTATCTTGAAGCGGGTAAGTTCAAAACGCGCAATGGGCCGCGTGCCATCATCCCGGTACATCTGTACGGTCTGCCGGCTGCGATGCAACCGCTGCTGGAAATCGCGCGGCGCTACCGGCTCACGGTTATAGAAGATGCCTGTCAGGCGCATGGCGCGCGCGTTTACATGGGCGGTGAATGGAAGCGAGCCGGGGCGCTCGGCAGTATGGGATGCTTCAGCTTTTACCCCGGCAAAAATCTGGGCGCGTGGGGCGAGGCCGGCGCGGTCGTCACGGACGATCCGGAACTGGCGCAACGCATAAGCCTCCTGCGCGATCATGGCCGCCAGTCGCACTACCTGCACAGCGAGTCGGGATACAACGCGCGTATGGACACGCTCCAGGCGGCGGTGCTGCTGGCGAAACTCGAGCGCCTGGAGGAGTGGAATTTACGCCGGCGCGCGCTCGCCCGCCGCTACTGTGAGTTGCTCTCGGGCAGCGGCGTTCAAACCCCGACGGAACCCGAGGGAGCCGAATCCTGCTACCATCTTTTCGTAATCAGAAGTCCCCACAGAGACGCGATTAAGGAAGCGTTGATACGGGCTGAAATTGGCTGCGGGGTCCATTATCCGGTTCCGCTCCATCTCCAGCCCGCATGCGCCGGGCTTGGTTACGGCGAGGGCGCTTTTCCGCACAGCGAGCGGCTGGCCGCCAATGTCCTGTCGTTGCCGATGCATCCCCATCTGACTGAACGTGAAATCTCCACCGTGGCACAGACCGTAACGCGTGCGCTCGATGCGCAATGAAAAGGGAACTGATGACCGATGTTCCTCAACGAGTTGCATAAACAAAAAGTGCTCTTTGCCGTCGCCGATGCCTCGGCGTTGGTTCTGGCCGCATGGTGCGCGCTGGCCATTCACGACCCCTCCGACGCGATGCGCAACACTCTGGAATCCAATGCCGCCGAGCTGACCCTGGTCAGTCTCGCCCTGCTGGCCTGCTGCATTCTGATTTTTCGCTGGCTGGATCTCTATCGAATGCGCGGCGGCGGGATGGCCGAACTGCTGGCCATCTGCCGCGCGAATCTGTTTGGAACATTGCTCGCGATAACCGTCGCCTTCCTGCTCCATCTGGACCTGTCCCGAATCACCACCCTGCTGGTCTACCCGCTGGCGGTGGTTTCGGTGCTGGTTTTCCGCGCTGCGCTGCGCTGGTCGATCAGGCATCTGTACGCGAGCAGGGATGTTTGCGTGCCTTTGGTGATTGTCGGACTCAATCGGGTCGGCCGCTACATTTGCGATCAGGTGCTCGACGAAATCAGCCATTACGAGGTGCTCGGGTTCCTCGACGACAATTGCGACGCCGCCAGCTACCGCGGGCTGCCGATGCTCGGCCCGCCCTCCGCTTTGCGTCAACTGGTGCGCGAAGATCCTTCGCTCGAGGTTGTCATCGCTCTGCCCGAAGCGGGCGCCAGCACCCAGGCCGAGCTGGTGGCGCTGTGCGAGGAATTGAGGATTCGCTGGAGTATCGTGCCGTGGCTGTTTGGTTCGATGGCCTCCGGGTTGCGGCTGGACATGATCGGCGCGATTCCGCTGGTCGGTCCGCGCGGCTCTAATATCGAGGGTCTCAACTACGCGCTCAAACGCGCAGTCGACCTGGTGGTCGCCACCGCTTTGCTGGTGGCGTTGTCGCCCTTGATGGCGCTGGCGGCCGCGGCGATTGCAATCACCAGCGGGCTGCCCATCTTCTATCGCCAAACCCGCGTGGGGCTGCATGGACGGCGTTTCGAGATGTTGAAATTCCGCACTATGAAGCCCACAGCGGCCGATGACGTTCACCGCGAGTTCGTGCGCCAGTGGATCGTCTCGGGGCAGGACGCGGCGCGTCGCCAGGGCAACGGCGCCCCGGTGTTCAAACTGGCCGCCGACGATCGCATCACGCCCATTGGCCGATGGCTGCGCCGGTTCAGTATCGATGAGTTGCCGCAGCTGCTCAACGTCATCCGGGGCGAGATGAGCCTGATCGGACCGCGGCCGGCGCTGCCTTACGAAGTGGAACACTATGAGCCGCGCCATCACCGGCGCCTGGAAGCGCTTCCCGGCGTTACCGGATTGTGGCAGGTCAGCGGCCGCAATCACCTGTCGTTCGAGGACATGGTTCGTCTCGACGTGCAGTACCTGGAGAACTGGTCGCTTGCCAATGACCTCAAGATCCTGGCGCTGACGATGCCGGAGCTTGTGCGTGGAGGAGGTCTGTGAACAGGCACGCCGCGTTCACGGTCATCGTAAGTGGGCAGATTCGTCCGCCGACAGCAAGTCAGGCGGCCGTTTTTGAGGAGAAGTATGGAACTGAATACGGACAACTCCGTATCTGTGGCGGCCGGCGCCGTGTGCCGACAGCGGACCCTCGCGAATTCGGGCAACGATGCGTTCTCGTTCTGGAAGCTGCCCGAGACCTGCCGGCCGGGTCTGGAAGCTTTAATCGAGGAGTCCGAACGAAACGCCCGACATTATCTGTTGGAGGAGTATCTGGAGGAGCGGCAGCGCCAGCCGTCCTCGATTCTTAATCATTATTACAGATTCAAGCGCTTCATACCTGAAGGCGTGCGGCACCGGTTGAATTCAATCGCAATCAGGAATCGGCGCCGGCCGGCTTTCCCCGATTGGCCATGTGAAGACGCTCTTTTACGCGTATGGCGTCTGGGGCTGGCGGCCTTCATGGAACGGCTGGAAACGCAGGACATGTGGCATCTCGGCTTCTGGCCCAATGGCAAATCCTGCGCGGTGGTGCTCACCCATGACGTGGAAAGCCCGCAGGGCTTCGCCGCGATGGAACGCATGGCGGAGTTGGAGGAGCGTTACGGAATGCGGTCGGCCTGGAATCTGCCGCTGGAGCAGTATCCGATCGACTGGAAGCGGGTGGACGAGTTGCGCGCGCGCGGCTTTGAGTTCGGCGCGCATGGCCTCCGCCACGACGGGCGCCTGTTTCGCAGCGAGCAGGATTTCAAGACGCTGGCGCCGCGCATCAGGCGCATCGCGCGCGACCACGGCCTCAAGGGTTTCCGAGCGCCGTCGACCTTGCGCCGCGCGCAGTGGATTGCGCAATTGGAATGCGAGTTCGATGGCAGTTTCGCCGATACCGATATTTTCGAACCTCAACCCGGCGGCACCTGCAGCATTTTCCCCTTTTTCCTCGATCCTACGGTGGTGGAGCTGCCCTATACGCTGCCCCAGGACCATACGATGATCCACCTGCTCAGACGCGATCCGCTGCCAATGTGGATTCGCAAGGCGCGATGGATTGCCTCGTGGGGCGGGATGATCCTGGTCCTGGTTCATCCCGATTACTGCGGAAAAGGCGCCTATCTGGAAGCCTACAGCAAGCTGCTTGAGTACCTCTCGCAGATCGACAACGCATGGCACGCGCTTCCCTCGCAGGTCGCGCAATGGTGGCGTGAGCGCAACCGCGCTGAACTCCACGTGATCGACGGTCAACCGATGGTCAGAAGCGATCACGACGGCGTCACCCCGCGCCTGCTGAGTCAGGAGGCGCTTGCTCGCTGGGAATGCAGAGCATAAGGGCGAGGTCCGATAGTCATCTGTGACGTAAGGTGCGGCTCGGGGATGTCCGCGCAAATTCAAATTCATGGCGGGCAAGGCGGATAGGCGTAGAGGAAACCAAACGGACAGATCTGAAAAATCCTGCGGGCAAGCGAAAACCGAGGTCGAAGCTTTCCAATGTGGTCGGCGGATACGGAAGCGGTGGGCGTGACGCTGAAGCGGAGCGCCGCTGGAATTGACGGCGCGACACTGAGCCGCAAATTCAGCCGCAGCGTTCGCGATAACATCGTGGCTGAATGCCTGATTCAGGCCGTCCGCGTTTCCGGGATGATCGTGCTCGCGCGCGCGTTGGGAGCTGCCGAGTTCGGAATCCTGCGCGTCCTGATGGTGGTGGCGGCCTTCGCCACCACGATTCTGCAGCCGGGACTCACCGAAGCACTGGTCCAGCGCAAAAACCTCAATCCTGTTCATGAGGCGACTGCATGGTTCGTCAGCGCGGTCCTCGGCCTGGCCGGCGCGCTCCTGATTTACGCGAGCGCCTCGATCGTTTCCGAAATGATGCTGATGCCGCGGCTGACTAGCGGCATACGCCTCATTTGCGCGGCTATATTTCTTGATTGCCTTGCGGTGACGTCCAACGCCCACCTTCAGCGGGAACTGCGCTTTGGGACTTTAGCGGCGGCGGAGGTCGCGGCCGAGTTCGCGTTTCTGGCCACCGCGCTTGCCCTGTTATGGGTCGGGCGTCCGCGCTGGAGCCTGATGGCCGGCTTGACCGCGCGTTTGGGAATCCGCGCGATCTTTTTGTTGATCGCTGCGCCGCGTCCGCCGCGGACGTGGCCAACGATGGCCGCATTGCGGGACCTGCGCAGATTTGCCGCCGGCGTGTGGGGCGGAAACATCGTCAGTATCATATCGGCCAACGCCGACTTTCTGCTGGTCGGCCGCCTGCTGGGTGCCTCCGCGCTGGGCTTTTACATGCTGGCCTGGGACTTGTTGCGTTTCGTGCCGGACAGACTTTACAAAGTCGCCGGCCGAGTCGCTTTCCCCGCATTCTGTCTAATCCAGGACGATGACGCCGAACTCGGGCGCGGATATCGCAATTTCATTGAATATATCGGCAAGCTCGTGCTGCCCGTCGCTGCCTGTGCGGCCGTGGCGGCACCGGAGTTAATCGGTACGGTGTACGGACCCAAATGGCTACCCGCCGCGCAACCGCTGCGCCTGCTGTCGCTTGGTCTGGGGTTGCTCGGCTTGAGGACCGGAATCGGATCGGTGTATTTCGCCAAGGGCCATCCGGTAATCGATATTTACTTGCACAGCGCGCGCCTGGTCATGATCGTTGCCGCGGTTTTTAGTCTGTCCAGACTGGGCCTGGTGGGAATCAGCGCGGGCATGAGCGGGGTTGAAGCTCTAATCAGCATCGCCGGCCTGCTGATCGCGATTTCCCTGGTAAAGCTGAGGCCTGCGGATTTGCTCAAAGCCGCGATGCCCGGATTGCGTCTGGCTGTAGCCTGCGCGTTTGCCGCCGCGGCGGGCAAGGTATTAGCGACGGCGTGCGGCGCCGGCGGAGTATGGGCCCTGCTTTTCGTTGCGCTGCCGGCGGGAGCAATCTTCGTCTGGATCGAGGGGAAAACCATCATCTCGATGGTGGCCGGCGCAATCGATCTGAACAAAACAACCGCACCGCAACTGTCGCAATCATGAACCTGGAGAATTCAACCGCAACCAAAAGCCCGCCGCTTTTGCGGCGGGTGGAGCGTCGATCGTGTCTGACGAATCGCTGAGAGCGTTGGCGCCGCCATCACCGCATCATCTGATGATGGCGGCCGGGATGGCGATCGGTGTGGTGATCATCATGGTGGTGGTGAGCTACAGCCCCGAGATCGCCGCTATTCCTGTCGCCATCGTCGGTGCGGCGCTGTTGCTCGCGGCAGTGCGCTATGTGACGGCCCATCCGATCTGGCTGCCGGGCGTTTTGATTCTGATCGAATTGATTAACGCGACGTGGTTCCTTTCCGGTACCCCGCGGGCCCTCTTTCATTACGGGCTTGTAACGGCTTTCTGTCTGCCGCTGCTACCGGCCGTGTGGCGCCGCCGCCGTATCTTTGCGCAGGGCGGATTCAAACTTTACGCCTGGTATTTTGCCTGGTGTGCGGTGACTATTTCCTATTCTCTCGCTCCCTCCTTCTCCCTCGCCCGTATGTTCACAGCCCTGCTCGGCTTCGGGACGCTGACCCTGATCGCTTCCCAGGTTAAAGGACCGCAGGATGTGCGCCGCACCTTGGCCCCTATGATGTGGGCATGCGCGGTGGTGGTCGCGATGGTGGCGCTTTCCGCCGTTGTCCTGCCCAAAAGTTTTGTCTGGGCGGTTCCTACCGCGGCGGATGCTGAAATCACCGGCAGCGTCGTCAGGTTTTGCAGCCTGTTCAATGGCCCCAATGAAATAGGGGCTCTGATGCTGGTGACGGTGGGCTGTGCGGCGGTGCTTTGGCCGGACACCAGGGGCCGACGCCGTCTGCTGCTGGCCGCGGTGATGGTGATGGCAATTGGCGCGGCGGCGCTGGCGGATTCCCGCACTCCCTTCGTCGCGCTGGCCGCGGGCGCCGCCTCCTATTTCCTGTGGAGGTATCGCGGACGCGCCGTCATCGTCGTGCTTCTGCTGGGGTTGGCAGCGGGCGCAGCAAAATTGAAGCTGTCAACCGACAGTTACCTGGCGCGCGGCAGCGTGCAGACGCTCACCGGGCGGACAAACATCTGGAAATTCGCGATTAGCCAGATCGAACAGCGGCCGCTGCTTGGATACGGATATGAAGTCGGTGGAGCAATTCTGGAAAGCCGCTATTTCCCGATCTGGTGGGGACCATGGGACGAGGGACCGCAAAGTTCACTACACGACGGTTATATCGATCGCGCGGTCTGCGTGGGAATCCCCGCCTTGTTCCTGTGGTTGTTCATCATCCTGCGCCCCTGGTATTCGCTGTTTCGCCGGCCGGACGATCCCTGGCGGCTCAAGCCGCTGGCTTTCTGGATGGTCATCCCGATGCTTGTACATAACGTGGCGGAAGCGTCGATCGCGGACTGTTTTGGCCTGATCGGGTTGGGTTTTTATCTGATCTGGGCGATCTGCGAGAGGTCGCGGCTGCAGCGGCGCGAGGACGAACTGGCGGAGATTCGCAGGGTACATGCGTCCCTGCCTGCGGCAGCGGCGGCATTAAACCTGCTCGCGCTGTTAGCGCTCGTGATGCTTCCCAGGCCGGCGCGAGCCCAAAGTGACGGCCACTTTTCGACCTTGCCGCCGCATGCCGCCCTGCCCAGCGGCGCCGCGTGCGCGATTGCCGTAAGGAAAGGGACGTCATGGGAGCCGCGGCCCGCCAATTACACCGCCAATCACACCATTCCCAGCCTTATGCAACTGATGGAATTTCACCTCGCGCCCATCAAGGGAACCTACGCGCCGGTTTCTGATTTCCTGCGGGTCGACGGCGACTTCACCGGCACGACCGACCAGATCCTGCGCTGGGGGGCCTGCAAATGGGGCATCGACGAGGATGTGGTTCGTGCCCAGGCCATAGTTGAATCCGACTGGAACCAGCAGCGCGCCAGCGATCGCAGCTTCGACCGGAGTCAATGCCCGCCGGGAAGCGGCTACGAGGGCGCCTGGAACGGGGTCGAATGCCAGGAAAGTTACGGCATCATGCAGGTCAAATACAGCAGTTTCGGCGGCTGGCCATTAACCAAAAACAGCACCGCCTTTAATGTGGACTTCAGGCTGGCGTATCAGCGCGCCTGCATGAATGGCGATATCCATTATCTGTCGCAGCAGACTCCAGCCGGAGACTACCCGCGCTATCCGTTTGGCAGTCCGCAGCAGATGCTCTGGGGCTGCATCGGCGATTGGTACACCGGCGCCTGGTACGACCCCGGCGCGATCCATTACATCGCGGACGTCAGGGCGGCGTTGAAAAACAAAAAATGGGACCGCCCCGGCTTTTGATTTCGAGATTCCAATAACAGGTGATTAGCTGACTATTCAGTCGTAATCACAGCGTGCAAGTTAATATTGAACCATTGATGCCGGACTGGGTGAGGGTGACTGAAATGAGACAATATGTTGCAATAACTCCGGCCCGCGATGAGGAGAAATACATTCCACAGCTCATCCGTTCGATGGCTGCTCAGACCTGCCATCCTTCGTGCTGGATAATTATTGACGACGGATCCACGGATTCCACCGGGCAAATCATCGCGGAAGCGGCCCGAACCTACCCATGGATCCAGGCCCATCATCTCAGGCACGGGCGCAAGCGGTCGCCGGGCGGAGAGTCGGTCATAATGCAGTTTCTGACCGACAGGGTTCTCGCTGGCTACCCGTTCATCTTACGGGCCGACGCGGATACCAGCTTTGAATCCGACATGGTCGAGTTGCTGATGAAGGAATTCGACAACGATTCCAGGCTGGGAATAGCGGGTCCGGTCCTGTTCGAGCCGTCGCCCTCCGGTTGGCATCCGCAGCAGGAACCCTCGTTCCATGCTCCAGGGCCGCTCAAGATGTACTCGACAGCGTGTTTCCTGGCTATCGGCGGACTTAAGCCTGGTCTTGGTTGGGATACCATCGATCTCATGTCGGCCCAGATGCTGGGTTTTAGAACGGCGCGGTTTTCCCATATACGGGCGTTCCATCATCGGCCGCAGGGCGCCAGCAGCGGGAGCTGGCGCAACCGCGTATCACAGGGATATGCGGCGTATAATGCCGGCGCATCGCCGCTTTGGATGCTGGCGCGGGCGGGGTGGCGCACGTTCAGTTGGCCGCCCCTGATCGGCGGTGCGTTGATGCTCGCGGGTTATTTTCGGGGCTATCTGTGCCGTTGGCCCCGCGCCGCCTCGCCTGAGGTTGTCAGTTTCACCCGCCGCCAGCAGATGCGCAGGCTTTTGATGAGGCAGACAGTCTGGCGCTGAGCCGGATTAGAGCCGGTCTGAACACCGTGTTCACCGACGGCGTTGGGGCAATGTCTGCAGGGGGAAAGATAAGTCAATTCGATACACACTTTGCGAGTTCACAGTTAAAACCCCTGAGTTCGGAGTCAACTACTACCTGAGGAACGTACATGCCACGGGCTTTGATTATACTTTGCAATCGGTATGCGTTTGACGCCCGCAGCCAGCGTCACGCTGAGGCTCTTGCGGAAAGAGGCTATGACACTGATGTAATTTGTCTGGCCAGTCCGGCAGTCGCGAAGAAACACGAGCGCGTCAATCTGATCGAACTCAACTGGCGGCGCTACCAGGGATCGCGGCGCTTCAATTATCTGAGAACCTACTCGCGGTTTTTCTCCGCCGCCGCTTTGATAGCTTTGCGTCGAAGCGCGGGCAAACCTTACGATGTAATACTGGCGTCAACCATGCCTGACCCGATAGTATTTTGCGCTCTGCCCGCAAGATTATTCGGGGGCAGGATTGTCCTCGACATGCGCGACACCATGCCTGAGCTGTACCAGGAGAAATTCGGCAAGGGTCCGACCGATCCGGGAACACGCATGGTGTTTGCCCAGGAGCGCTTTTGCGCGCGGCTGGCCGATCGAGTGATAGCGGTGCACGAGCCGCATCGCCGGCGCCTGGAGCAGGCCGGAATCCCGAAGGAAAAACTTGACGTAGTAATGAATACGCCCGACCCGCGGATCTTCAGAGCCTGCTCACGGCGGGCCACCGCCAGCCGTCGTTCGGAGCCTTTTACACTGATATATCACGGCACGGTTACTCACCGTTTGGGCCTGGATGTGGCGATCCGTGCGGTGTCGCTGCTGCGCGATCGCATCCCTTGCCTGCGCATGATGGCACTTGGGACCGGCGATGAGTTGCCCCTGGTGAAGCGGTTGGCGGCGAGTCTCAATCTCGGCGACCGGATCACGTTTCCAGATCCTGCTCCCGTCGAAAAGCTGCCGGAGATTTTTGCACAGGCAGACCTTGGCATCGTACCCAATCGGGCAACGGTTGCTACGCAACTGATGCTTCCAGTGAAACTTCTTGAGTATGCCATGTCCGAAATTCCAGTGGTTGCGCCGCGGCTTAACACTATTCGATATTACTTCGACGATGATGCCGTGCGTTACTTTACGCCGGGTGATCCGGTGGACCTGAGCAATGCTATCGAAGAGCTGTACCGTGACCCCGCACGACGAGCCGATCAGGCCCGGCGCGCGGCGGAGGTGGCGGCAAGGTTAAGCTGGACCTCTGAAAAGGAACAATTCAACCGGATCATCGATTCGGTTACGGGCTTGCGTTTTGCCGAGAGCAGCCCGTTGGCGCAATAAAAGCCGGCGGCCCTGCGCTTTGAACGATCAGCAGCAGCTGGGGGGTTTTTCGGGAAGGGCTTCCGCGCTTTCAGCCGCCGGAGTGACCATCAGTTCGTCAGACGCCGTTATTGGTGGCGTTATTACGGTTCGTGATTGAAGTGAATTGCGCTATGCCGGTTCATCAAAAATCACTGTTGGTGGGTATCGCCGACGACAACCTGGGCGGTATCTCCAAGTATGCCGAAGGAGTGGCCGTGGCGGGGGCCAGGGCTGGTTTCGAAGTGACCCTGCTTACTACTGACACCGCCATGAGCGAAAAGCTTGAGCGGCAAATGGGTGGATTGGGTATCCATATTGTCGATTTGGGTTTTCGTCCGCCGGGTGAGTTGATTAAACTTATCCGTCGCATCGTCCCGGGTTCAGCGGAGCGGTTGTTGCGGCCTAATTGTACGCAGCGCCTGCGCGGTCTGGGCAAGCGATTTGCGATCGCGCACCTGAATATGGGGTTGACCGCGACAATTAGGCCGTTTGCCGACAAGGTGGTGGTGGCCGCCTGGTTTTATCCGCACGATCTGAAGGCGCGCATCTCTACGCAATGGCGGCATACGGGAGGCAACCCCCGCTCAGGATATCTGCGACGCTCCATCATAACCGCCAAAGGAATCGCGTTGTACCGGATGGATGAACGGGCCTTTCGTATCAGCGACCTGGTGGTTGCACCGACGCAGATGCTTTCGGCTCAACTGCGCGCCCAGGGCATACCATGCGAGACGTGTCCACCGCCGGTGTGGCTCACGCCGCCCGGTTCGGATAGTCGAGACCTCGGGGCGCGGTGGAGCGGGGGGCAGCGCAAGGATTCTGAATTGACTCTGGTTACCTGCGCCGCCGACCTTGGGAACCCGCGCAAAAATATCGGTGATCTCATAGACGCGGTCGGACACATAGCTCAAATGGGCAGGAAAGTGAGGTTAACGGCGATCGGCGCGGGCTCGCGCAAACTGGACAAGCGGATTTCCATGCTCCCGGCCAATGCCACGATCGAAGTAACCGGGCTCCTGCCCCGCGACCAGGTGCATGATATTGTCAAGCGCGCCGACCTCTTCGCAACCTCGAGCCTGTTTGAGGAATGGGGCTATGCCGTGGTCGAGTCGCTGCTTTGCGGCACTGCGGTGATAGCTTATCCGGTTTATCCGTTTGCGGAGATGTTGAGCGACGGGTTTGGAAGCATAGCGTGCGAGACATCGCCCGCGAGTCTGGCGCAAGCTATTATCGGATGGAGCGGAGCAAAGGCCGGCCGGGAGCTCGCGCAAGCGGCCGCCGAGCGTTTCGGCGCAACCGCAATTGGTGCGCGCCTTAAGCAAATCTGGGATCGAACCGGCGACGCTGCCGTGACGGCCTGACTATTGTCCGCTCATGCCGGCAGACAGCGACCAGGCCTTCATGGCCAGGCTCGAAGCTGCCGTGTAGTCGTCGGCGGCAAGTGCCCGCCGCGCCCTGCCGGCCAGTTGACTGGCGCGCTCGTAATTTTCCTTCTCGGCTCCGTTCAAGGGGTGGCGCCTGGCTTGGAGCAGCGTGACGTCGGTCTTGCGCAACAGCGCCTGTGCGCGTTGACGGTCCCGGCTATCGCCGGCCAGGGTCACAGTGGAGTGCGGTCTGGAAGCCAAGGCCGGCGGCATGAGGCGATTGACGGTACTGTCCTCGGACGGCACCGTCGCCTTCACGGTTGCGGCGTAATCGGGCTCGCCGCGACGGGAACGCAGATGTGCGATGCGCGTATGCTCACTTCGGCGGCCGTGCCTGAAAGACGAGGAATAATTGTGCCGTGGCGCGGCCCACTGATTAAGCCACTGCGCCTGATAGCCACCCGGATAAGCGCATGAGCAGAAACCACCCGCCATCAACAGCGCGACGAGCCGCACCGACGATTTATGCATGAGCTTCTTGTATTTTCAGGCCGGTGCAATAATCGGTCTGAGACCCGGCCTGTTCAACCGGCAGTGTAATACGCACGATAGTGCCGCGGCCCGGGTGCGAAGCGATCTGCAAAGTGCCACGATGCAGATCGATTATCCGCAGCGCCATCGAAAGGCCCAGGCCGGCGCCGCCCGCCTTGGTGGTGAAGCAAAAATCGAAAATGCTGCTTAGATGGTCAGGGTCGATGCCGCCCCCCTGATCGGCGACCGTGATCCGCACGTGATCCGGATCCAGCAGCTCAGTGCCAAACGTCACGGTTCCACCCTCGGGCATCGCCTCGACCGCATTAGCCACGATGTTGTTCAAGGCCTCAGCTATCAGCGCCCGGTCCGCTTCTATATACTGGGCGCTTTCGTCGAGCTGATATTCGGCCTGATGTTTACCCGCGACATGGCGTACGGCGGCTTCACGGACCAGGTCGTTGATTGAAAAACGCACGGGCTCGATGCGATCGAGGCGGATGAAACGCAGCAGCGAGCTGATGGTCCGCGTCATGCGCCCGAGTTCGCTGCGGATGCCCTCGATTCGGGCCTGCAGCGGAGTGCCGTTGCGCGCATCGTCGGCCAGCAACTCGAGCTGGATCCCGATGGCATGCAGGGGGTTGCGCAACTGGTGGCCGATTCCGGAAAGCAAACGGCCCTGCCGCGCCATTACGCGGGAGAAGTTAAGGGTATCTTCCAGCTCTTCGACCGCGGATATGTCGCGCAGCAGCAGCAACGAACCCCGCTGGCCGTGACCGAAATCCATCGCCAGCAATGAGACCAGAAACCGCGGCGGGCCGGATCCATTGAGATCCAGACGTACGTTGTGCAAATCGCCGCCGGCTTTCAAAGCCGTGCCGGCCAGCCGCACCAACGGATGATCGCGGCCGAGCAGACTGCCAAGGTCCTTGCCCAGCGCTATGCCGTCGGGCAGACCCAGGCGCCCCAATGCTTCGGAATTGGCGAAGATCACGCGGCCGGAGGAATTAATCAGCAGCACCGCGTCATTAATCGAGCGGACGGCGAGGGTCAGGCGGTCGCGTTCCTGTTCCCATTGGTGGCGGTCGGCCATGATCCGGCGCGACAGCAGATTGAACTTGTCCGCCAGTTGTCCCAATTCGTCGCGGGATTGGATTTTCACGTCGCCGCTGGTTTGCGCCGCCGCCAACTGCTCGATGCCAGCGCTCAAAGCGGTGACCGAACGCAGCACCGTGCCCACCATCAAAGTCCCCGCTATCGAGCCCAGCGCCAGTGCGATACCGATAAGATAGAGGCCGGTAATAATAGATTGCCGGACTCGTGCCGCGATCAACGCGGTGGATAATTCAATCTGAATAGTGCCCGCGTACTGGCCGTTGATTTCCACCGCTCCAGTGGCTTTATAGATCGTTGCCGGCTGCAGATTGAGAAACATCGAGAGTGTTTCCCACCACCCGCCCTCGGCCTTGAGCTGACCGATGGAAGGCTCCGCGGCGACGCGCTGGCCCTCCAGGGCTTCGGGCGCCGCTACCACGGTGACGCCATTGGGGTCCTCCACGCGCACCGAGACCACCGCGTCGCCGAAGGCCAGCACCGAATTGATGAAGCTGCGAAAAGCGCGATTGTTGCGGAGATCCTGGAGGTTGGAAGGTCTGCTGGCGCGCATTTGCTCGAAGGTCTGGTGAACCAGCAAATTGCCTAGCGAGGACAGGTGGTCGACCATGGACTGGGTGGTGCGGCCGGTTTCGAGCAGACCGATCGCCAGGGTGGTTACCGCGAGCGGCACCATGAACCCGACCGCCAACTTGGCTCGGAGGCCCATCTACCTCTGTTCCGTGTCTCAGCGAGTCCGATCTTTTTCAGAACCGCGGACCGAGCGATGGTGTGAGAGGCGGTTGTACAACGTCCGCAAGCTGATTCCCAGGGCTTTTGCGGCCCTTGTCTTGTTGCCCCGAAAGGCGGCAATGGTGCGATTGATCAGATCCTGCTCGACTTCCTCCAGGGTGGTTCCGACGCGGACCTGGAAGGTAGTGCCGGCCAGCGGGCGCGATTGAAATTCGGGTGGAAGGTCGGCTCTTCTCAAGTAAGGCCCGGGACTGAGGGCGACGGCGCGCTGAATCACGTTGCGCAGCTGACGCACGTTGCCGGGCCAGCTATAGGACTGCAAGGCGACCATGCATTCCTCGTCAGCGCCGGTAATGGCCCGATGGCTTTCAGCGGCGAATCGCTGAATAAAAGCCTGAGTCAGCGGAACGATGTCCTCGGGCCGCTCGCGCAGGGGAGGCACCGAGATGGTGAAGACGCTCAGGCGATAATAAAGGTCCTGGCGCAGGCGGCCTTCCGCGATCGCCCGGCCCAGATCGCCGTTGCTCGCCGCCATCGTGCGAACATCAAGCGGAATTTCGCGATTGCCGCCGACCCGGCGCAGTTTGCGATCTTCCAGTACACGCAACAGCTTGGCCTGCAATTCCGGACGCATTTCGGTAAATTCATCCAAAAGCAGCGAGCCGCCCTGAGCCTGCTCGAAACAGCCCTTGCGGGCGTCCTCGGCGCCGGTAAAGGAACCCTTCTCGTGCCCGAACAATTCGCTTTCGATGAGGTTGGCAGGCAGCGCCGCGCAGTTCAGCCCCACGTACGGCCCATCGCCGCGCGGCGACAGGCTATGGATCGTGCGTGCAACCAATTCCTTGCCCGTCCCGCTTTCGCCCACGATGATCACCGGCGCTTCGGTGGGAGCAACCTGCCCAATCATCTCCATCACCTGCTGAATCGCGGCGGACTGGCCGATGATTGGACCTTCGCCCAGTTTCTGCCATGGTGTGCTTGCAGACACCCTGGCCAGACGTTCCTGGGTTCGGCGCAGCAGCAGACGCAACTGGTTGGGCTCGACGGGCTTCTCCAGGTATTCTTCGGCGCCGAGTTTGACCGCCCGGACCGCGTCGGAGATTCCACCTTCGCCCGAAATGATGAAAGTCGGGATCGACAGTTGGCGCGAGCGCATTTCGCTCAGCACCGCCAACCCGTCGAGCTTGGGCATTTTGATGTCAAGCAACAGGATGTCGGGCCTGAAGCTTTCGAGCATACTACAGGCCTGCAGCCCGTCCACCGCTTCCGCCACCTCGAAATTCCAGCGCACGAGGAGTTCTCGAAGCAGTCCTCGTACCGAAGGATCGTCTTCCGCGATTAAAATGCGCTTGCACTCGGCCATAACACCCGCTGCCGCCTGACCTACGCGACCGCTGGTGTGTGACGGCGCACGATCTTCGGCAAGTGTTCCAGCTTTGTTTCCCGGGCTCTTGCAGCAATCGACATGCCATGTATCTTTTGACGATAAGTGGCGACATTTTTTGCGCATTGGCTAACAATCAGCAGCCCCGCGCCATGTAATTTTGTCTCGCCGCTGACAGGGGCATGCAGATTTTTCATCTGCGAGCTATTGGTGCGCCAATCAGGATCCCCCCATTTTCCACTTAATTTGCTCGATCTCCCGCTCGAGACGATTGATGTATTCGTGCTGCTCCTGAAGATGTTTTTCAATTTCAAACGGCGTCGCATCGGTCAGATCGCGATCGTAACTGTCGCTGGCGGACTGGTCTGCCGCCGATTGCGCGAGTTGCGAATCGGACAACGGGCAGTTTTTCAGCTTGATTTCCTGCTCCTGACATTTTTGCAACTGCGCGCGTTCTCGTAACAGATGCGTTATCTGCCGCCGTTGCTCCCCGAGCTTTTCTCTGAATTCCTCCTGTTCCTGTTCGGTAAGCCCTTCGTGCGCCAGAACCTTCTTTGCGCCCATCGCGGAGATGCCGACCAGCGCCGCAGTTGTGGCCAGGCTCGCTCCCCCAACCAGTCCTCCCGCCGTTGCGCCTACGATACCGCCGGCGCTGAGTTCGGCCGCAGTGTTCATCACTCCCTCGGTATTGCGGACCGCACAATGCATCGTCGGGCGATCTTCAATCCGGACCGCTTCGCCTGACACTGTGACCAGCGTACCGACGTCGTTTTGCGAGGACTTGAAATTGATAATGGCATCGACGTCGTGCGGATAGGCCTTGAGCGCGGCGGCCCGTAAATGCTGTGCCGCTTCTGATTGATCCGTATCAACGAGCGCGTCGGCATAGGGTTCGGTGAAGGTCACCCGTCCCAGGCTGGTGTAGCATTCGTCGGGTAGATTTTGGTCGGTCACATAGATGAAGCGATTGGCCGGCCGTGCCTGCGCGGGGGCCGGGCCAACGCTGCGCTCTGAATTTGATTGCGTCTGGCGGCCGGCGCAGCCGAGCATGAGTGCAATCACTAAAATGGCGGAAGCTTGAACGTATCGCTGAATCATCGCGGGCCACGCAATTTTTTAAGATTGGGACGTGGTATCGAAAGGACGAAACCATCGGCCTTTCCCGCGTCCGCATGGGTTTGACGTAATCCTCACCGATTTGTTGACCTTCACAGGATACGCGTTGGTGGCATTTGCGTTCAACGCATGCATAATCAGCCTTGAGAGGAGATACCGTGCAAGACACCATCGTATGGATCAGCGGCGCCACTGAAGGCCTCGGATTGGGCCTTGCCCGCAACGTACCCTATGCCAACGCCAGAGTCATCAATCTGTCGCGCCGCCAGCATCCGGCGTACGAAACCGTGCGCTTTGATTTGGCTGAGCCCGCGACCTGGCAGACGGTCGCCGACCATTTCCAAAACGAGCTGCGCGGCTTTAAAGGTACGCGCGCCATCTTCATCCACAACGCCTACATGGCCGCGGCGCAGGGATATGTTGGCGAGGGCGATCCGGACATTTACCGCAAGGCGGTGATTGCGAATGCAGCGGCGCCTTTGGTGCTTGGCGATGCTTTCGTGCGCGCCTGCCGACCCGGCTATGAATCGGGTCTGGTGATGATCACGTCGGCGGCGGCGCGCGTCCCCTGGGAAGGCGACGCGGTCTATTGCGCGGCCAAAGCCGCCGCGGAACACTGGGTCCGAGTGGTGCGGCGCGAGCGCAAGCGGCGCGGCACGGGTCCCTGGGTCGTGGCCATCAGACCGGGCTTCGTCGACACGCCTGCCGTACATGCGTCGATTAACATCGACCCCGGCCAATGGCCGCTGGCGCCGTTTGTCAAGAAGGCGCTCGAAGCCGGCAAGGCATTTGATATCGATACGGCGGCGCGCAATATCTGGAATGCGTTGCCCCCGGACCCGGAGAAGTCGGTACTGCTTTTCGGTGAGATGGTGACGTACGAATAATCTGAACACGGCATCGGGTAAACGTGATGGAATACAACGTTATCGACGCTGACGGCCACGTCCTTGAACCTCCCGACCTGTGGGAGAAGTACATCGAACCCAAATACCGCGACATCTGTCCCAAGCTGTTCCTGCTTGAAAATGGCGGCGAGATGATGCGAATCGAGGGCAACCAGGGGCTCGATATTGGAAAGGGCAAGAAACCTGTTACCTTCGGCGTGGTTGGCGCCTTCGGCGCGCGCGAGGGAACGGTCTCGCCGAAAATTCCTTACCTTGAGGGCAAGAAGGGCGGCTTCGACCCGCATGCACGGATTCCGGACATGGATGCGGAAGGGATCGACGCGGCTTTTTTGTATCCGAGCCTCGCGCTGTTTCTGGGAGCGATCAAGGATCCCGATTATGCCGCGGCGACCTGCCGCGCTTACAATCGATGGCTGGCGGATTACTGCGCTCCATATAAGGATCGGCTGTTTGGCGCCGCGATGCTGCCGATGCAATCAATCGAGGGCGCCATCAAAGAGATGCGTTTTGCGGCGAAGGAGTTGGGTTTCCGCACCGGCTTCGTCCGCCCCAACCCTTACAACGGCCGCGCGCTGCACGACCCCGACTACTATCCGCTGTGGGAAGAGGCGCAGGAACTCGATTTCGCAATTGGCATCCACGGCGGTTCGGAAACGACCCAGGAGACTATCGGAATCGATCGTTTTGCGCGGCGCGGCGGCGCGGTGCGCCATGCGGTTTCACATACCTTCGAGATGATGGCGGCGGCGACCAGCATGATCATGTGCGGCGTGTGCGATCGTTTTCCCAGGATGCGCGTGGCGTTTCTGGAATCGGGCGGCGGATGGATGGCGGGATGGCTGGATCGGATGGACCGCCATTTCGACGACGTCGGTATGAACGATACACGGCTGACCACGCGCCCCAGCGAAATTTTCCATCGTCAATGCTTCATCTCCTTCGAACCGGTCGAAAAAACTCTGCCGCTGCTGGCCGATTACCTGGGATCCACGAATATACTCTGGGCTACCGACTATCCGCATCTGGACGGATTCCCCGGCGCTCCCAGCATGATCAAGGCGATGGGAATGCCGACGCAAACACTGAAAAACATCCTGGCCGGCGGCGCCAAACGCTTTTATGGTTTGAAGTAGTCAGTTGGTCAAGACGATATGGAAGTTAGGGGACAGGATTGAGTAGTGAGAGGGAACTGAAAAAGAGTAGAGACTGGATGGCCCGCTCTTTTTTTCTTCCTCTCGTTTTTTGGCAGGAAGACGTCAATAGGCAAATCGGAGAAAAATCATGGCAGCGGCACCACGATTGGAAGTTGCAGCGAAGGGCGCGAAAAACCCGGGCACTCTGGAATTTCTCAGGGGCAGCCCGAAAAAGCTGCTGATCAACGGCAAATGGGTGGCGGCGAAATCAGGCAAGACTTTCGAAAGCCTCAATCCCGCCAACGAAGAGGTGCTGGCCGAAGTGGCGCTAGCCGGTCCCGAAGATATCGACGAAGCGGTCAAGGCAGCGCGCAAGGCCTTCGAGGAAGGTCCATGGAGCCGGATGGCGCCCCATCAGCGGACCAAATTGCTTTTGAAGGTCGCCGAACTGATCGAAAAAAACGGGGAACAGCTCGCCGAACTGTCCGCGCTCGACAATGGCGCTCCATTGATCGGCGCGCAGGCGCAGGTAGCGTCGGCCAGCGAGCTGTTCACGTATTTTGCCGGATGGCCAACCAAAATCTACGGCGAGACCAATCCCTCCGCCCCCGACATGTTCAACTACACGCTGCGCGAGCCGATTGGCGTTTGCGGCCAGATCATTCCCTGGAACGGACCGCTGATGTCCGCCTCCAACAAGCTTTCGCATGCGCTCTCGACCGGCAACACCGTGGTGCTGAAACCGGCCGAGCAGGCCTGCCTGGTGGTCCTGCGCCTGGGCGAGCTGCTGATGGAAGCCGGTGTTCCTGAAGGCGTGGTCAACATCGTGCCGGGATTCGGACCGGTGGCCGGCGCCGCGCTCAGCAATCATCCCGACGTGGACAAGATCGCGTTTACTGGTTCCACCACGACCGGCAAAAAGATTCTCGAAGCTTCGGTCGCGACGCTCAAGCACGTTTCCCTGGAACTGGGTGGCAAATCTCCGCATGTCATATTCGCCGACGCCGATTTGGAACCGGCGCTGAATTATGCAGCGATCGGAATCTTCGGTAATACCGGTCAGGCGTGTATTGCGGGCTCGCGCATCTTTGTGCAGGAAAGCATCCACGACAAGTTCGTCGAAGGGATGGTGCAGCGGGCGAAAGCGCACAAGCTGGGAAGCCAATTCGAGCCGGGCGTTACGATGGGACCGGTGGTGTCGAAAGTGCAGCATGAGCGCGTGCTTGGCTACATCGAAGCGGGCAAAAGCGAGGGCGCCAAGGCGGTCGCCGGCGGCGCTGCGGGCCCGCAGCCCAAAGGTTACTTCGTTCAGCCCACGGTGTTCACCGCTGTGCGCAACGACATGAAGATTGCGCGCGAGGAGATCTTCGGCCCGGTCGCCGCGGTAATCCCTTTCAAGGATGAAAACGACGCGGTGTTGCAGGGCAACGACACTACCTATGGTCTGGCCGCCGGCATCTGGACGCGCGATATCAGCCGCGCCCATAGGGTAGCGCGCCGCCTCAAGGCGGGAACGGTCTGGATTAACTGTTACATGGTACTGGACTTCGCGATGCCGTTTGGCGGCTACAAGCAGTCAGGACAGGGCCGCGAGTTCAGCAATCACGCAATCGAGATGTATACGCAGATGAAGTCGGTCTTTGTCAGGCTGTAGGAAGAAACAGCTCTCATCAGGTGAGCATTCGAGCGCAACCCCGAGGCCTTTACCCTTGCCCTCCCCATTATCGAAGAGGTCGAGGTAAAGGTGCCTGATGCGCTCGAAGGCACGACGCTGGCTTGCCTGGCTGCAAGCCCAAACCGGCAACGATTTCTCTCAGCGGTGCTTGACCTCCATCCGGATGCCGATCGATTCCAGAAATCGAGTCGGCAGTTCGGCGCCGAGCATCGCGAATACGATGTCGTTGTCCAATTCGACTTCCCGGACCGCTTGTCCGTTGGGCGCTGCCCGTCCTTTGACCGGCTTGAGGATCACCGATTTAGCGCGAAGTTCTTTGATTTCGGTGGCCGGATAAAAGGTGATCGCGCCGGAGCGCTGCAACGCGATGATTTTTTCGCCGTTCTCGTGCGTGACCCTGGTGAGCACGGCGTCGCGGATCGAGTAGGCGACTTTGTTGCCCAAGTGGGGGGCGGCCAGCGCCTGCGTGACTTCGGCGCCGGCATTGCCGCCGCCCACCACCAGGATACGCTGGTTGCGGAAGTCGTCGGGTTCGATGAGCTGGTAATGGACGCGTCCCGGCGCTTCGCCTGGAACATTGAGGCGGCGCGGATGGCCCCGCAACCCGATCGCCAGCACCACGCATCGCGCCTGGAACACGTGCTCCCGCAGCGTCCTGACGTTGAAGTATCCGTCGCGCGGCTCGATCGCGACCACTTCTTCGCGATCCTGGATCACCAGGCGGGCCTGCGAAATGATTTTCTCCCACTCGCGAATCAGGTCCTCGCGCGAGGTGTCGCCCTCCAGAAAAAATGAACCATATTCCAGAATATCGATCGGCGTGGCCTGCACGAATTTCGCGCGCGGATAGGTGCGCAGCGTGCTCGCCGGCGTCATCCGTTCCAGCGTAACGTAATTGAGCCCGCGCGCCTTGGCGGTGGCGGTCGCGCCGAGCCCTGCCGGACCACATCCGACGATCGCAACATCATAGATCCCCGGCTGCTGAACGGCCGGGCGATACCGCAGGTTTTCGGCGATCGCCTCGATTACCTGGCGCCCGGAGCGCATCGCCAGATTGATCGACGCCGTTCCGCCCAATTCCCCGATGATGTACAAGCCCTTGATGCTGGTCTGGTACATGTCGTCCAGCACCGGCGTCTCGATGATCCGCTGGGGCGCCGTGTCCATCACGGCGCTATGACGGTCCGGCGCGGCGGGCAGAAAGACGATCCAGGCAATGCCGCATATTCCGATCATCACGGCCGCAATCGCGCCGATTCCCCACGGGGGAAAACCGCCCACCGCGCCCGGCGGCTGCCTGAGCGCCGGTTTGCTGAAGTCCGCAATCGGCAGTGCGCCGTGGAAATGAAACAGATGGCATTGCCCGCAAGCCACCACCCGCACCTGAGCCTCGCCGGCAAACGCAACGTCTGCCAGACCGGCAAGGGTTTTGCCGTGGGCTCCGCGGCTATCCACCCGCCGCAATGGGCCGGACGGCGCCTGCTGATGGGCATGACAGGTGAAGCATTGCGTTATCAGCAGCGAGTTGGCGTCCGCAGGTGCGGAGCTGTCCGCTACTTTGAGGTGGCATTGCGTGCACCGAGCTTGCAAATGGTCGCCGGAATGGTTGAACACAGCGTTGATGTGCAGCGTGCGCACCACTGCCGAATAGGGCAGCGCGGCCGGCGATTTACCCAAAGCCGCCGGTAACGCCAACGCCGGCTCCTGCGGGCTGACATGGCAGAGGGCGCACGGACGCCACGCGATAGTCATCCGGTCGGGCTTGCCAGGTGCGACAGCCGTCACCTGATGGCAGGTGACGCAGTCGAAGCCCGTGGGAAAATTGCTCGACTGCATCGTGATCAGCAGCCGATGCTGATAGTGGTTGAAGGGCCGCTTGAACATCTGATTGGCGCTTTCATGGCGCGCCAGCGTGGCCCCGCGATGTTTTTGGACCGCGCGGATTGCGGGATGCTCATGGCACCAGGTGCAGGCAAAAGCCGCCTGCACGCGGGGATCGGCGTCGCGGCCCCGATGTTCGCGGTGGCAACTGAGGCAGCTCAGATCATCCTTGAACGTGACCAGGTGCCGGCCCGCGATCAGGCCTTCTTTATCGTCGAAGACGTCGTAACCGGCGTGCGGATTGCCGCCAAAGTCGCCGTGGCAGGTGATGCATGCCGCGTTGTCCACCGGATGCCACGGGCGATGGCATCCGGCGCACTTCGTAACGAAATGAGAATGCGCGGCGAGCAGCTTGCCGGGCTGATAGCTGGCGCGCGGAACCACCAGGAAGGCCAGTGCGGCAAGCCCGGCCCATCCTGCCAGAAGCCAACGCCAGCGTCCGCTCATAACCCGGCAAAATACAGCGCGCCGGCGACATGAAACGCGGTCAGGACCGCAAGCACAATCGCCAGCGCAATGTGCAGTCGCATCCAGCCGGCGCCCAGCGCCAGATTGAAACGGTTATGGTCGAGGCGCACTTTGCGTTGCGCCAGCAACACCAATCGTTCCCACGTTTCCGCCTCATTCGGCGCTTCATCCTTGTGCGCGCGCAACCGCGCCACGACCGGCGCCGCCGGGTCCGCGCCGCTGATGGTGGCCAAAAGCATCGCGCGCGCCGGCCTGGCGCCGAGCATCACCGGCCTGACGTGTTTGAGGTATGCATGGACCAGAGCTTCAGAGTGGCCGAGGATCGCCTCTTCAGCCTGCACGTAAACGTCGTGGATAGCCGCTTCCACATCTTCGGGGCGAACCTCCTGCTCGGGGCGGACCCTCATCGCGCGCGGCAAAAAATCCTGGATGATGGCGCCGGCCAATCCGCTCAGCATCAGCAGGATTGCAACCGCCGCCAGCGCCGCCTCCAGACGGCTGGCGCCGGCGCCCTGATCCAGATGCCACCAAAATGGTGCCAGTACCGCAGCGCCGATGATCACGTGATACAGGCGCCAGGACTCCAGCCGGTCGGCTATAAGCATCCGATGCGCAATCGTATGCGGCATCCGTGCGGCGATACGCATAACGCGCACCGTCAGCCACATCCAGCGCTTGCGGATCGTGTAGATGGACGCGAGCGCGAACAGGGCCGCGGTCACAATCCCGCTGCGGTAGGAGCCAAGGCGGGCGCCGAGCCCGGGCATCGCCGCATGGACGACGGCGGCCGCCAGCGTGGCGCCCAGCGCCCAAAACGTCAGGCGCCCGAAATGCCGTGCCTGGTGCGAAGCGGGCACCCGGATGCTGACTACGCCGTCACACCGCATCGCAAAATCCCTCTCAATGCGCGCGAGCTTGTCGCGCCGTTATTTTCCCTCATTGGCCTTGCGGATATGCGACCGGGCGCTGACCGCGCCAATCTCCTCGAACAGTTCGGCGGCTTCGATCCTGATCGCGGCGCCGGTGGGGCAGCTATGCACGCATCCCATGAACGGCAGCCCGTCGCAAAGGTCGCACTTGATTGGATAGCTGGGCGCGACGTGCTCATGAGTCTGCGGCGTCGCGTGCGCCTCCTGATGCCATCCGAACAGCCGCGCCAACAAACCGGCGCCGGCGTCATGATGGGTTTGCGGATAGGGGCGAAAGAAATCGCGTCCGCCCACGATTTCGGCCTTGCGCGCCTGCGCCAGATCGAATGACGGCGTGTCGATCATCGTGATGTTGTCGAACGGACACGCGATCGCGCAGTTGCCGCATCCGATGCACACGTCGTACTTGAAGTAGATTTCTCCTTCAGGCCGCCGCGCCACCGCGCCGGTGGGACACGCGCTCATGCACTTGGGATCGTCGCAATGGCGGCAGGCGCTGGGCACGAGATATTTGCCGATCTGCACGCCGTTGCGAATCAGCCGGCTGCGGCCGTGCAGCGATTCGCAGGCGCGCACGCAGTTGTCGCACTTGATGCATCGATCGAGATCCATCACGAGCAGCGCGTCGGACTGGATTACGCCCAACTGGCCGCTTTTCTCCAGCAGGTCGGAAAGTTCATCCGTGATGGTGTCTTCCTGGTGCTGGCGCTGCACGATGGCCTCGCGCATCGCGCGCTCGACGGCGGGATAGCGTCGGCATAATTCGGCGAATTCCCCGGCGTCGATTTTGATCAGCTCGCATTTGCCCGCGGTAAACACGCTGGCCCACGCGTTCCCCGTCCCCAGCAGCGCCATCTCGCCGAAGTACTCGCCCTCGCGCAGGTAGGCGAGCACGCGCCGCTGGCCGTCCGCGCGATGGCGCACGATTTGGACGAATCCGTCAAGGATGATGTAAAAGCCGTCGACCGCCTGACCTTGCTCCAGGATCGGCACGCCGCGCAGGTCATAGCGCGCGATCTGGCAATGGGGGATCAGTTCGTCGATGAATGATTCGGGGACAGGGGCGAACAACTCGACCCTGGCGCTCATTGCGCGAACGGCGCGCTCGCGGTAGCGCTCAGCCAGAATCCCGCGGAGTTTTTCGTTGATTTCCAGATGCTTGAGCGCATGCCGCGGGATGTGGAACACCAGCGTCTGCTGCGCTGCGATGACGTCGAAGGATCGCGGCCGTCCGCCCATCGCGCCCAACTCGCCGAAAATGCTGCCTGCTTCGTAAACCGTGTGCACTTCGACGCCGCGGTCGTCTCGATCATGCACTTCGGCGCGCCCGGAAAGCACGATGCACAAATCAAGTTCGAACTCGCCCTTATGGCAGATATAATCGCCCTGCGCGTAACGGCGCACGGTCATCCCGAATTCATGCGCGATAGCATGTTCAAGCGATTCCCGTTGCTGATCGGTGAACGTGCTGAACGCGTCAAACTGCCGCAGCGTCCGCCAAATCTCCGCCGGATCTATTGCCACCTGGTTGGTATGCTCTGCCAAAACGGGCCTCGCTCCTATTTGGACGCTTGGGCCTGAACGCCCGGTTGATGCCCAATCAACCGTGCTACCCGCGGCATCACCTCCTCGGCCATCAGCCGCATCGACTTCAGCCACGGCTGCGGATTATCGGCGCAGTCCGCGCCCATCATCAAAACGTAGCCGAAGCCGCCCACCTCGCGATACAGCGCCGCCAGCTTCCCGGCCACCGTTTGCGGCGAACCGACGATCCAGTTGTTTTCCAGTAAATAGTCAATCGTGACCTGCTCGTCGGGCAGCTCCTTGTCGCGCTTGAAGAAGCTGACGAACTTCAGCTCCTGGTAAAGCGGCAACAGGTATTCGCGCCAGTTCCGCCCCATCCCACCCTCCAGGCAATCCACGCGCGCCTGGGTGTCGGTATCGCCGACGAAAATGTCGCGTACGATTCGCCAATCCGAGCGCCTGGGCAGACGCCGGGTGCGTGCGGCACCTTCCTCGACGGCCTCCCAATGAGTCGTGAGCACGGCGGCGTCCATGTCCAGGCTGAGCGGCAGAAAGCCATACTCGCCGGCCAGTTTCAGGGTGTCTGATTTATAGCTGATGCCGGCGATTCCGATGGGCGGATAGGGCTTTTGCAGCGGCTTTATATGATGGCGCAGCAGTCCGCCGTACATCGGAGACGAGATTTTCCCCTTCCAGTATTTGCTCTTGAACTCCGTCTCGCCCTCGCCGTTCCAGACCTTCAGCATAATGTCGATGGCTTCGCGGACCATTTCGCGCTGCTGCCCTGACGCCGCGTCGATATTGAACAGGAGAAAGTCGCTGGGCAGGCCGCCCGAGCCGATCCCCAGCATATAACGGCCGTTCGCGAGATGGTCCATGTAGGCGACGCGTACCGCTAATTCGGCCGGCTGATGGTACGGCAGCAGATGAGCGCCGGGGGCGAGCTTGATTCGGCTGGTCTGGGTCAAGGCTTGCGCGATCAGCAGGTCGGGTGCGGGATTGGGTTCCCAGGGCGAGGTGAAATGCTCGCCGATCCACGCTTCTTCATAGCCGAGGCGATCGGCGGTCCTCAGCACTTCGAGGTCCCATTCGTGACCGGCCCGCAAAGCGCGTTCCGGCGGATGGCTGGGCATCAGGAATAGTCCAAGCTTCATTCGGCTGTTCTCCCATGTCCGTGCAAATGGCAACGGCGTCCAAACTCCATCTGGTGTATCGCACAGCAAGCGAAAATAAAACTATGGTCCGCAGGCCCTGCTCGACGGCGAACCATGCTTCGCGCGAAAAGGCGCTTGACCATTGAAAAGGGGGGAGTCTGAGCTCTGATCGGTTTCCCTTGCGGCAGTTTGCGGGCGCAATTATGAATGAGCGTCATAGGGCGGCTTTAGCGCCACCTGCCTGAGGAGAGAACCGCGATGACTGCACGAATGATTTCCGCCGATTCGCATTTCACCGAACCGCCTGATTTGTGGACCGTGCGCATCGACCGCAAGTTCGCCGATCGCGCGCCGCGCGTCGTCAATGACCACAGAGGCGCCATTTTGCTTGCTCCCGGCCTGCGTCCCTTTGCGGTCGGCGGCGCATTCAGCCACGGCGCCAGCGGCGAGGTGCTCAAGGAGTTCGCAACCAAAACCTACGCCGACGCCCGGCCCAGCGGATGGGATCCGGTCGAGCGCATCAAGGACCAGGACGTTGATGGGGTCGAAGCAGAGGTCCTGTACACCACGCTGGGGATGACCCTGTTTAGCCTGCCCGACGTGGAGCTGCTCCAGGCCTGCTTCAAGACCTACAACGACTGGGCGGCAGAGTTCTGTTCATACAATCCCAAACGGCTGACTGCGGTCGCGCTCATCGCGCTGGAGGACATCGAGGAAGGGGTGCGAGAACTGCGCCGATGCGCGAAGCTGGGGCTCAAATCCGCGATGATTTGCGGCGCGCCGACCGCCGACAAACCGTACCACAGCCGGATTTACGATCCGTTTTGGGCCGCTGCGCAGGAACTCTCCATGCCCATCTCGCTGCACCTGGTAACGGGCCGCAAGGTCCCCAAACAGCGCGATAGTGCTGCGGCGGGGGAAATGCCGGCTCAGGACGCCGCGCCGAAGGTGCTGAGCAAAAATTTCTCGCGCTCGTACATGACCGCGCTGCATGAAATTCAGTGTACGTTCATCGATATTATTCTGGGCGGCGTGCTGGAACGCTTCCCGACGCTGAAGATCGTATCGGCTGAAAACGACACGGGATGGTGGCCGCATTTCCTCTATCGGCTGGATCATGCATTCGAAAAGTTCGGTCCCATGTCCGACGGCTCGCCGCTCTCGCTCAAACCCAGCGAATATGTTCGGCGGCAGTTGTGGGCGACTTTCCAGGACGATCCGGTTGGACCAACTACGTACCAATTTTTTGGCGAAGATAACTATATGTGGGCCTCCGATTTTCCGCACAGCGACTGCACCTGGCCGCATTCGCGCGAAGTGGTCGAGCGCGATTTTGCCGGAGTTCCCGCCGAGGTAAAGGAAAAAATCGTATATGGCAACGCCGCCCGGCTCTACGGTATTGGACTGAGCTCGTGATCGGTGAGCCGATCTCCGGCCCGGCCCACCGAGGCGCTCAGCAGGCGCCGCAGACTTTGCAGCGAGTTACGTCGCAGGGCCGGGTTTGATGCTCGAAATGGGCTTTTTTGCGTTCCGACATAAGGAACCATTTTTCCACGCTATGATCGATGAAATCCCACGGTAGAATTTCATATTGATTATAGCGGCGATATACGTAGTTGTCGGGATTGGGTAACGGGCCCGGCCTGGCGCGGTACGCTTCGCGCTGAATTTCCCGCAATGCCTGCCAGATCTCACCCGGCTCACGCCGCCGCTCGCGATGGAGCCGCTCCAGGATTCCCCCCACACGGCGATCGCCGCGGGAAACGAGGGTCTGGAAGTACGCCTCGCGGGGCGATTCGGCGTCCAATTCGACATTGCCCAGGCGCATCAGCAACGAACGCAGCAGCGCGATTTTGCGCTTGATCGACTTCGCCTCTTCCATCGGGTCCCACTGAAATGGCGTCCAGGGCTTGGGGACAAAGGGATTAAGCGAGACCGTGATGTGTCCGATCCGGCTTTTGGCGGCCCGCGCTCGATCGAGGATCCGGGCGGTCAGCAGCGCGATCGCTTCGACGTCGGCGTCGGTCTCCTCAGGCAAGCCGACCATGAAATAAAGCTTCAGGTTATCGACGCCTTCCCCGACCATCATGAGAGCGGCGCGCAGAATCTCGGCTTCGGTGAGGTTCTTGTTGATGACCTTGCGCATCCGCTCGCTGCCCGCTTCGGGCGCGATCGTGACGCTGCGATTGCCGGCGCGCGCCAGCGCGGAAGCCAGCTCTGGCGAGATGCAATCAGCCTTCAGCGAGGACGGCGACAGGCGCCCGCCGGCGTCGGCGACCGCCGCAGCGATGCCGGCCACCCCGGGTACACTGGCCATCTCCGCGCCGACCAGACCGATAACTTTTCGCTGTTCGAGTCCGGCCAGCGCCTGGGAAGTGATTTCCTCAGGACTTCGATAGCGAATCGGCCGGTACATGAAGCCGGCGGCGCAGAACCGGCATCCCCATTGGCATCCGCGGCTGGCCTCGACCAGGTACATGTCGCCGAACACTGACTCCTGCGTCAGGATCAGCGAGTTGGTCTGGAAACGGTTGAGGTCTTTGATCAGGCGGCGTTTTACCTTGCCCCCGCCCCGACCATGGTATTTCACGTCGCTCAGGCAGCCGGTGACATCATACCTGGGCTCGTAATGTTCCGGGATGTATACGCCTTCCACCCGGCCCAGCGCCTTCAGCCTCCGATCGCGCGGCAGTCCCGAGTTACGCGCCGTACGCCAGGACGCGATGAACTCCGCAACCATCTCTTCGCCTTCGCCGATCAGGAACACGTCAATAAAATCGGCGATCGGTTCGGGGTTGAGAAAGATCGCCGATCCGCCGGCGATGATCAGAGGATAGTTGCGGTCGCGGCGCTCCCTGCTGGAAAAAGGAATTCCCGCCAGATCCAGGATTGCGAGCACGTTGAGATAGTCGGTTTCGAACGAGATCGAGAAGGCGAGGATATCAAAGTCGCCCAGTGGGCGGCCCTGCTCGAATGAAAGCAGCTTCTCGCCCCGCGCCTCCATCGCCTGGCGTTCATCGGGGTCCGGCAAAAATGCGCGGTCGGCCGCGATGCCGGGTTCGCCGTCGAAGATGCGAAAGACGGCCTGAAAACCCAGGTTGGCCATCGCCAGCGGATAAGTGTTGGGATAGATGACGCAAGCGGAAACGTCCCCCCCAAGATGGCGCTCGAAGAGAACGCGTTCGCGCTGGATGCGTTCCTCGGCCCGTTTACGCTGTAGCATGCATTTTAACCATCGGTTGGATTCTGCTACATCCTAGCGCGTTATCGGCCGGCTCCACAAGGTTATCCACAGCAATCCACAGACTTATCCACATCATTGCCACATCAGCTTAACCTGCATCTCGATTGATCAAATCGGTGCTTGATTAAACTATTATTCACTGTCTTCCAGCAGATGCCTGCGGCGGTTGGGCGAACAGCTCGCGCAGGGCTATGGCGAGTTTGGCGCCGCGTTTTTCCAGTTTGGTCAGCATGTAGCGCTCGTCGGCGTCCAGCCGCTCCCACATTGATTGTGTCAGGACTGCACCGGCGGACGCGGCCTCGGATACCAGCGACGGCGGCACCTGTTCAGGCGGCTCCGAGGCACGCCGCTGCTCGGGGGTCAAATCCTGGGGCTGCACGCCGCTGGTACGCTGCACCGCCTCGACGATAAAGGTTCGCAGCGCGTCGCATTCCTCGGCCTCGCCCGCCGGCAGATGGCAGATTGCCAGCCGCTCGCCCTGGCTGAGCGCCTGCCATTGCGCCAGATGCACTTTGAGTCCGATGCGGTCGAGTTTGCGCCGCACCGTCATCGGCACGCATTCCAGCGTGCAGTAGATATCATCTTCAAAATGAAAGCGGCGAAACATCGGGCCTTCCTCCTGCCGCTGCGGCGTTGTAGCCGGTCAGGTTGAGTATTGGGATTACCCCGTCACGATAGTATAACACCATCAGGAAGGCAGCGAGCGGGGGGTTCGCTCCTGAAGCGGACGCCTTTGCGCGTCCATAAGGACACTCGAAAAGCAATTCCGCCAGGCTTGATGAGGTTTGCGATGAACACCAACGGTTGGGACAAGGCCTCGATCTCAGCTATCGCGCAGGAGCTGAAAGATCAGCCTGGAGCGCTGATGGTGATCCTGCGCCGAATTCAGGATGAATTGGGCTGGATTCCCCAACCAAGCGTGCCGTTGATTGCCGACGCGCTCAACCTTTCGCGCGCCGAGGTCCATGGCGTAATCAGCTTCTATCATGATTTTCGCGATCATCCGCCCGGCCGCCATGTTTTGCGCCTGTGCCGTGCGGAATCGTGCCAGGCGATGGGCGCCGTCGCGCTGGCGCGCCACGTCAAGGATCGGCTGGGAATCGACTTCGGTCAGACCACCGCCGACGGGCGCATCACGCTGGACGCCGTGTACTGTCTGGGCAATTGCGCCTGCTCCCCCGCAATTACGATGGACGACGACATTTACGGCCGCGTAAGCCCCGCCAAAATCGACAAGCTGCTGGAGTCGCTGGAATGAAGACATCGATGAAACCGGTCGTTTTCGTTCCTCGCGACAGCGGCGCGCTTTCTCTGGGCGCAGAGGATGTCGCCCGCGCTATCGCCGGCGAAGGGGCGGGGCGCGGAGTTGATTTGACCCTGGTGCGCAACGGTTCGCGCGGACTGTACTGGCTGGAACCGATGGTCGAGGTCGTCGCCGATGGCCGTCGGATTGCCTATGGCCCCGTCGACGCCGAATCGGTGCCAGGACTGTTTGAGGCCGGCTTTCTGGACGGCCGCCCGCATGACCTCTGCCTCGGACCCACCGACGAAATCGCACTGCTCAAAAAACAGGAACGGCTCACCTTCGCGCGCGTCGGTGTAATCGATCCGGTCTCGCTGGACGATTACCTCGCGCATGGCGGTTATGAAGGCCTTGCCCGTGCGGCTCGGTTGGGCGCCGAACAGGTCGTGACTGAAGTAATGGATTCCGGGCTGCGCGGACGCGGCGGGGCCGGCTTTCCGTGTGCAATCAAGCTGCGCACCGTGATGCAGACCGCCGCGGATCAGAAATACGTCGTGTGCAACGCGGATGAAGGCGATTCGGGCACCTTTGCCGATCGCATGATCATGGAGGGCGATCCTTTCGTGCTGATCGAAGGGATGACGATCGCGGCGCTGTGCGCGGGCGCCACGCGCGGGTACATCTATTTGCGTTCCGAGTACCCGCATTGCGCGCGCACGCTTAAGGCGGCGATCGCGGCCGCCCGCGCGCGCGGATACCTGGGCAAAAACGTCCTCGACACCGGCCGGCAGTTCGACCTCGAAGTGCGCGTCGGCGCCGGTTCTTATATCTGCGGCGAGGAGACCGCGATGCTGGAAAGCCTGGAGGGCAGGCGCGGGATGGTTCGCTACAAGCCGCCGGTCCCCGCGGTCTGCGGGCTGTTCGGCAAGCCTACCGTGATCAACAATGTGCTGACGCTGGCGACGCTGCCAATCATCCTGGCTCGCGGCGGTGCCTTTTACAAAAACTACGGCGTCGGACGCTCACGCGGCACGCAGCCGATTCAACTGGCCGGCAATGTGAAACGTCCGGGCTTGTTCGAGAAAGCCTTCGGCGTTACCCTGCGCGAGATGGTTTACGAATACGGCGGCGGCACCGCGAGCGGACGCCCCGTGCGCGCCGTGCAGGTCGGCGGTCCCCTGGGCGCTTACTTCCCCCAATCGATGCTTGACGTCGCGTTGGACTACGAGGAGTTGGCGGCGCGCGACGGCTTGCTGGGCCATGGCGGAATCGTGGTCTTCGACGATACCGTCAACATGGCCGAGATGGCGCGTTATGCGATGGAGTTCTGCGCGCTTGAATCGTGCGGCAAGTGCACGCCCTGCCGAATCGGTTCAACCCGCGGCGTCGAGGTTATCGACCGGATCGTGGGCGGCCAGAATCAAGCCGCCAATTTGCTTCTGCTGCGGGAATTATGCGACACGATGACCAACGCATCGCTGTGCGCGTTGGGCGGCTTGACCCCGCTGCCGGTGCTCAGCGCGCTGAAGTATTTTCCTCAGGACTTCGGCTTGGGGGACGAAGCGGCAGGCGAGGTTCGTTGACTTTTTCAGCGCTTCTATGCGCGCACTGCACGCCTCAAGGCTGCCCGGATTTCACCGGGTCCAGCAGATTTATCCGGCCGGCGAATTCCTCGAGATCGACTTCCGTCGTTTCAAGAACGCGGGCTACCATTCCCCAAAAGCCGATCGCCAGAATCAGCTCGACGATTTCGGTCGCGTCCAGATGCTTTTTCAATGCTTCCAGGGTCTCGCGCGAGCCCTTGACATCGACCGCGACTTCATCGGTAAAGCGCAGCACGGTCCGCTCCAGATCGTTGAAGCAGGATGCCTCCTGCCAGTTGTCCATCGCGGCAATCTGTGCGTCGGTGACGCCGACATGTTTGGCCATCGGGACGTGTTGGGTCCATTCGTAAACTGAGCGGCTGACTTTCGCGGTGCGCAGGATCGCGATTTCGCGCAGCCTGGGATCAAGCCTGGTCTTCATTACCAACGCGTTCGCCATGCGCGCGAATGGTTTGGCGGCAGCTTCGGAGCTGCCGATCATGCGGCCCACGTTCAGTTTGACCGGTGCGTTGCGAACCGATTCCTCGCTTCCATACGGCAGCAAAGCCATCGTTTATCTCCTCTTCTCACTGGTGCCGTTGGCTTCGAGCAGATCGACCTTGCCCGCGAAATCTTCAAGATCGACTTCGGTCGTTTCCAGCAGCCGCGCGACCATCCCCAGAACCCGATGCTCAGGATGAGCTCCACGATCTCGGCGGGCCCCAGATCCTTCCTGAGCGCTTCCAAAGCCTGGCGCGAGCCCTTGACATTGACCGCGACTTCATCGGTAAAGCGCAGCACCGTCCGCTCCAGTTCGTTGAAGCAGGATGCCCCCTGCCAGTTGTCCATCGCGGCAATCTGCGCGTCGGTGACGCCGACATGTTTGGCCATCGGGACGTGTTGGGTCCATTCGTAAACTGAGCGGCTGACCTTCGCGGTGCGCAGGATCGCGATTTCGCGCAGCCTGGGATCGAGCTTCGCCTTGCCGATTAATGCGCCGCCCAGCAGGTTGAAGGGTTTGAAGACGGCGTTGGAGTTGGCGATCATCCGCGCCACGTTGAGCTTGACGCGTGCGCTGTTCAACAGCTTAAGGGTGTCCTCCGATGCGGCGCCCTGGTCGCCATAAGGTAGCAAAGCCATCTGAATCTCCTCCCGATTCCCTCTGTGAAAGCCGTCTTGATGCAACACCACGGTTGGGCGGCACGCTACCATCGCCGATCACGTGCGCGCAAATGGAGTCGAAGTACGGGTCAGGACTCGATGCGGGAAGCGGCGCGGTAGCGGGTGTGCAGCGTGTACACCGCCGCCACCAGCACGGCGGCCCCGAGCATCACCCACGGAACGGCGGCGTGGAACTGACGCGCAACGGTTTCCCATTCGTCGCCCAGGAAAAATCCCAGATAGGCGACCGCTGTGCACCAGACCGCAGCTCCGCAGATATTCCATCCGAAGAACCGCCAGAACGGCATCCTCATGGCTCCCGCCATCGGGCCGGCGACGAAGCGCAAGCCCGCAACGAAACGGGCGAGAAAAATTGTCTTGTTGCCGTGCGCTTCGAAGAACGACTTAAAACGCAGATAGCGGCAGCGTAGCCAATTGGACGATCCTGCGGCGCGCAGCAGCACCTGCCGGCCGCCGGTCCGTCCAAGCATATAGCCGAAATTGTCGCCGACAACGGCGCTGAGGAAGGCGACCAAAATCACCGCCTTGAGACTCAGGATGGCGCGTCCGGCGACAAACCCGGCGGCCAGCACCACCGATTCCTCGGGCACCGGAAGCCCCAGATTACCGGCGAAAACAAAGACGAAAATGGCGACATAACCCCAGGTTTCAATTACCTGGGCGATGCTATTGGGGTCCAACGCGTGATGCATCGCTACCCGTGCTCAAGGCCGCCGCTTTGTGGTCATTGCCGCAACTATATCACGATGCGAGGCGCGGCTGGGAACCGAGGCTGCAACGGCTCGGATTGGCAACCCTGCCAACTCCGGCCGCTGGGCGCTTTTTTTGACTTGACCATCGGCTGTGCGCCCGCCTTTTCCAAACAGCAGTCGATCGTGAAAAGGAGATGGGCGACCCCATTCGCGCGGATTCTGTGTGCTCTCGAATTGGCTGGTGCCGGCGTGCAGGCTTGAGCCTCAGCCGCAGCGGGGAGCTTTATGGAACGTGCCAATCTCTTCGGGGAGAAGCCGGCGCTGCGCCGCCTCAGCGGGGGCAGTCGAAAAACCGGGATAGATATATTCGCCGAGGATCATCCCGTCCCGATCGAACGGCCAGACGACCAGGGTTCGTCCTCTCGTCAGATAAAAGCCATCCGGATCCTCGACCGTTATACCCATCGCGGCGAGCACCGAGCCCTTCATCGCGCTTTTGTTCGCTCCCTCGGTCACCACGCAGTAGTCGTCCACCACCAGCCGTTCGACAAAGAACTCGAGATTGACCGACACCACCTCGAACATCTGATGGTAAAACTGGCGAATGCCTTCGTGCCCTTCAAAGCGGCGCGGCCCGCCCGGATTGTCATAGGAGATGTATGTGGCCTGGGGCGAGACCGTGGTGAGAATCTCGTCGATATCACCGGCGGCCTCGCCTTTCATGTGTTTGATGATCTGCTCCAGTTGCCGCCGATGGAGCGCGTTGGTCTCGGTTTTGAGCCGCTCAGCCAGGGTCTGCCAGGTCCTGTAAGGATCAATCACCAGCATCGGATTTTCCTCCTGCGCTGTGCCAGCGGACTCGGCGCGGACGGAGCTTGACAGTCAGGCCTGAGCGCGCTGTTCGGGGCGCTTGTACAGGCCCAATTCGTACAACACCTCGCGATTATTGACGGGTTGGCGTGGCGTTCCGGCCTCCAGCCTGGTCTGTCCGGGAGTTTTCTGGAATGCGTCGAGCAGGCCGATTTCCCTGCCATACTCGCGCAGCCCAGGCATTACTTCCTGCGCGAACAGGCGCATGTTGCCCATCCGCTCCTCGTTGCTGGCCGCGCCCTGCACGTTGAACATGATGAAGACTCCGGGACGCAGCACGTTGAGCACGATTTTGACTTTTTCCAAAACGGTTTTGGGGCTGCCGGCAATCAACTGGAGCCGGCCTTCGATGCGCCGCAATCCCGCCGCCAGTTTCTTCTTCACTTCGCTGTAGTCAACCTCACCGCCGCGCTGCTCGTCTTTGGTCAGTCGCTGCAGATTGTCGCCGCTGATTCCGAGCCAGCTTCCGGTCGGCTGCTTGGCCAGCATCCGGATGGCGGTTTTGCTGTTGTAGCCGGAGGGCATGGCGTATTCCGGCAGAGCGAATGCGTTCTGGCCGCCGCCGAAGATAAAATTCTCGGCGATCTTCTCCGCCTTCTCGTCGGTCTCGGCGACGACCGTGGGCAGCAGATAGCCGAAGTTCTCGGTGCCGGCCTGATAGCCGTGTTTGGCCGCCTCTTCGGCATAGATGTCCCACAAGTCGCAGGTCGGACCCAGTTCAGTGCCCAGTCCGATATATGGATAGCGATGCTCGGCGCACCAACGAACGGTTTCAGGGCTCAGGACGCCGGGAATCCAAATCGGAGGATGCGGCTTTTGATAAGGCAGCGCCCACGGGTTGACGTGACGGTAATGGAAATGTTCGCCCTCGTACCGCCATGGGCCCGGTTTCGTCCACGCCTGGAGGATAAAATCATGGGCCTCGTTGAACAACTCGCGATTGTAGGCGGGATTGGCGTTGTTGAAGAACTGCTCGCTGCCCGCGCCGCGCACCCATCCGGTGACCAGCCG
>JAJPIF010000012.1 GCA_021324885.1 Pseudomonadota bacterium | reverse complement strand
TCGAATGGCGTCAGCGCGCCGAGGCTCGAATGCGGGCGGCAATGGTTGTAATCGTCGCGCCAGGCTGCGATGGTCGCCCGCGCCTCGGCCAGGCTCAGGAATACATGGTCGTTAAGGCATTCGTCGCGCAAGCGGCTGTTGAAGGATTCGACGAAGGCATTTTGCAGGGGCTTGCCCGGCGCGATGTAGTGCCAGTCCTTGATTTCATTGGCGTCCCCGACGGGATTCGAACCCGTGTTACCGGCGTGAAAGGCCGGTGTCCTAGGCCGGGCTAGACGACGGGGACGTTGCAGAAGGCGCGGCGCTAGCCGGTCCTACGGCGCGCGCACAGCAGGCTTTGCGACCTGCAAAAACCATGAAAGGCTACCATCGCGCCGCGAAATGGAGCAAGTAGGCGCGCCGCGCAACCCTGGCTTTACGCGAACTTCACCTGGCCGATGATTTCGCTTACCGACGACTTGCCGTATTGCTCCAGAAGCTGATCGAGTTCGCGGTCGATGCGGCCGATTGCGCCCACGCCTTCCTTAATCAGCGCCGAGCCTACCTGCACGGCCTTGGCTCCTGTCAAATGGGCCAAATACGCTTCGCTGCCGCTGCCGACGCCGCCCACCGCCACGACATCGAGCGCTCCGGCGCCGACCAGATAAAACGCATGGGTCTGAGACAGCGCGCCCTGCGGCGCCTTCACTGTTCCCTTTGCGAGGTCGAACTCGAGGCCCTTGGGCAGGTCGTTGGCGCAGACCGCGACCTTGACGCCGGCCTCCTTGAAGATCGCCGCGATCGCGCCTGCGTCTTCGCGCTTTACCGAAGGCGGGACCTTCACGGCCAGTACCGCTTTGACCTTCTCGCGCACGCGTTTGAGCAACCCTTTCAGACGATCTTTGGACTTGAACGGCCCGACCGAGTTGGCGACGAAATCGTCAGCCAGGTTTAACTCGATGATCTTCGCGCCCGCCTCGTCCAGTTTGCGCGCCACCTCGACGATTTCGTCCTCGGTGACACCCACCACGCTGCCCCATACGACCGTGTTTTTCGGCGCCAGCTCGCGCGCCAGGGCCGCGTAGTAATCCACGCCGGGATTTTTCAGATTGTCGGGACTTTCAAGCCCGCCGGGGTTGCATGATTTGAAAACGACCGCGCCAGGGTGCGCTGCGCTCAATTCCAAAAGCTCCTCACGCGTGGCGGAACGCGGCCCAGACGCGTTGGTTACCGTCGAGTTGAGAGGCACGCCGCCAAGCGTTATCGATGTCCGTCCCATGGGTCTCTCCTGAGGCAGCCGGCTGGTTAGGCCCGCTCCAATCATGCCCATAGTGACAAGAATCACAGCAGTAGTCGAATCCTTGCGCGGCTCGCCGTGGGGCCCGACGTGAGGCGGGGGGCATAAATTAGGTGGCGCGGCGGGGCTGCTCATCGATGGCGGGTACGGCGGCCGCCCCGCTACCACTGGGCGGATTGTCGCATCAACGGCTGACGGCTAAGGTCTTTACAGCGGATGGATCTTGAAACGATAGACGGTCCCATTCTGATCGCCGGGGCGGGCGCGCTTGGTTCGGTTATCGGCGGCATGCTCAGGTCAGCGGGTAACGACGTCAGCTTGTTGGGGCGCCCGCCGCATCTGGACGCCATCGATCGACGCGGCCTGACCGTCGAAGGGCTGTTGGGGTGTCGCAAGGTCAGCGGATTCGAACTCTACCGCGACGCCGGCGAGCTTGGCCGGCGCCGGTTCGCGACGATCTTCGTTACGGTCAAGAGTTACGACACCGCCACGGCCGCGCCTTTGCTGGCACGCCATCTGGAGCACGATGGTATCGCAATCAGCGCGCAGAACGGACTGGGCAATATCGAGATCCTGGGCCGCGAAGTGGGCGATGACGCGGTCCTGGGCGCGCGCTTGATTTTCGGCGCGGAAATCGCTGAACCGGGTCGCGTCCGCGTCACGGTGATGGCGGAGCCGGTCGCAATTGGTCCCGCTCCGCAATCGGGCGGTTGCGCGACGCCGACCCTGGCTGCGCGGGCCGGGCGAATCGCGGCGGCACTGTGCGCGGCCGGTGTACCGTCGCAGCCGGTTGCTGATGTCCGTCCATATTTGTGGACCAAGCTGTTTTACAATGCGGCGCTCAATCCTTTGGGCGCGCTGCTCAAATTGAACTATGGTGCGATCGGCGCCGATCCCGAGTTGCGGCCGATTATGGACCAGATCATCGAAGAGGCCTTTGTCCTGGCCCGGCGCGCGGAGGTTGCACTTCCGTTCGCGACGGCCGCCGAGTACCGCGCGATCTTTTACGACCGGCTGATCCCGGCCACGCGCGAGCATTATCCCTCGATGCTCGCCGATCTGGAGCGTCGCGGCCGTACTGAAATTGGCGCGCTCAACGGCAGGATCGTCGAAATGTCCGATGCCGCCGGGCTTGCCGCGCCGGCCAATCGGATGATTACGGCTCTCATTCGCGCCCGCGAGCGGAGCTGGCGGCGCAACGCATTGGAGGATCGGTGAAAGCGGTCAGCATCAGGCGGGAAAACTTCGCCGCGATTAAGGCACAGGCGGAGCGCGAGTATCCTTACGAATGCTGCGGGTTTGTGATCGGCGGGGGTGAGATTGAGGAGGTTCGTCCGATCCGCAACGTCCAGAACGAAAAACACGCCGCCGATCCGCTTGCCCATCCGCGTGACGCCCGCACCGCGTATCTGATGGATCCGCGCGCCCAACTCGCGGTGCTCAACGAAATCGATCGCCGGGGGCTGGCGCTCAAAATCGTCTACCATTCCCATCCCGATCACGACGCCTATTTCTCCCCCACCGATCGCCGTCAGGCCTGCTCCTTCGATCCTGATTATCCCGACTATCCCGATACGGCGTACGTGGTGATGTCGATAAGGAACGGAAGCTTTCAGCGTGCGGCGGCATTCGTGTGGGATGATGCCAGCCGCGATTTTGTCGAAACCGATCTGAACGAAACCTAAACCCGCGATTTCCAGGCCTCGGATCGCGGGCCGTTGCCATTGACCGATTCAGGAGCATGCCATGACCGCAGTTAACCGCGACCGTATCAAGAACCTGCTGCTCGAACTGGTCCGGATCGATTCGCTCTCGCGCCGCGAACGGGCCTGTGCGATGCGCCTTAAGCGTGAGATGGAACAGCTTGGCGGCGTCTGCCGATTCGACAATGCGGCGGAGAAGGTTAAGGGCGAGGTCGGCAACCTGATCGCTCATTTTGACGGCACCGTGGCCAATGTCGCGCCGCTGTTGATCTGCGCCCACATGGATACGGTGAGCCCCGGTGAAGGAGTGAAGCCGGTGGTCGAAGGCGACATCATCCGCACCGACGGGAGCACGGTGCTGGGCGGCGACGACAAGTCGGGATGCGCGATTATCTGCGAAACGCTCCATCAACTGCGGGAACGGCAAATCCCCCACGGCCCGATCGACGCGGTGTTCACCGTCTGCGAGGAAATCGGTCTGCTGGGCGCGAAAAACCTCGATCTCAACCTGGTGCGCGCGCGCGAAGGACTGGTCTATGACAGCGACGCGCCCGGCTACCTGTTTATCCGCGCGCCGGGTGCGATGGCGCTGCGATTTACGGTGCAGGGTCTGGAGGCGCACGCCGGGATGGCGCCGGAGCGCGGCTTGTCGGCGATCAAGATCGCGTCGGAGGCGATCGCTGCGATGCGCCTGGGGCGGATCGACAGCGAGACCACGGCCAATCTGGGCATGATCGAAGGCGGGCGCGCGCTCAATATCATTCCCAATCACGTGGTGGTCCGCGGCGAGGCGCGCTCGCGCGACAAGGCCAAACTGGAGCGCCAGGTCGCGCACATGATTCAATGCTTTGAAGACGCGGTGGCGCGCGCCACCGTCACGCTGGAGGGCCGCCAATTCAGCGCCAGCCTTCAATACACGGCGCGCCTGGAGTACGAGGCGATGAACCTGGCAGAGGACACGCCGATCGTGCGCAAGGTCGTCGAGGCCGCCCGCCGCGCCGGTCGCGTGGTCAAGCCCGAGGCGATGGGCGGCGGGTGCGACGCCAACGTCCTCAATCGGCGCGGACTGACGGTGGCTAACCTCGGCACCGGGATGCGCGACATTCACACCGTGCGCGAGTGGATCGATATCAACGACATGATCTCGACCACCGAAGTTACGATCGAACTGATCCGTCTGCACGCCGAAGGATGAAGGCCCGGCGCAATCTAGTCTTAGTTGACAATCAGACCGCGCGTATGATGAAAAAACATAAATCGGCTGGCCAAGAGTAAACGCGTGAACTACGACATTAGACCCTTGTCGTTCACCGAGGTTCTCGACCGCGCCTTTGTGCTGCTGCGCGACCAGTTCTGGCTTTTGACCGGAATTTCGGCGGTCTTGTGGGTGCCGTACGGAATGATTGCAGCCTTGGCCGGATTCGGACACCATGTCGGTCTGTATCTGGTGGCCTTGCTGCTGCTCCTGCTGCTGGCGCCGCTGGCGCATGCTGCAACCACGGTCGCTGTCTCCTGCGTTTACCTGGGAACCCCGGCGACGGTCAAAGGATCTTATCTGGCCACGCGCGACATCTTTCAGGCGATCATCGGCACCTATCTGCTGATGTATCTTTTATTTATTCCGCTGATGATGCTGCTGGTGGTGCCGGGGATCTATTTCATGAACTGCTGGCTGCTGGTGGCGCCGGTCATGATCGTGGAGGAAACCTTCGGCCTCAGGGCGATGCGGCGCAGCCGGGCGCTGGTTCGCGGCAGTTGGTGGAAAACGTTCGGTCTGATGACGCTGGTCGGCCTCATCGAATTTGTTCCGGCGATGACGCTGGAGTTCTTCTGGTCCTTTATCCCGATTCTGGGTCCGATCCTCAACGGCGCGACCCAGGCTATCACCAACAGCTACAGCTTGATTGCCGTGGTGGTTTATTACTTCGATCGGCGCTGCCGCACCGAGGACTTCGATCTCCGCATCCTCGCCCGGCAGATTCGAACCGAAGCGGCCGCGGTTGCCAGGACGTCAATTGCCTGACCCTTCCGATGCTGCCATTCGCGAACTGGCGCGCAATATCCTGGCCCGGCGCGAGTATGGACTGGTCAACGATAAACTCGACCTGCGCTGGCAACAATGGTTCGATAGCCTGCGTGGTCTTGTGCAGGATTGGCTCAATCGGCTGCTCAATCTTGTGCAGGATTGGCTCAATCGTTTCCTGCAGTGGATGGGAATTCTGCGGGTAGAGTCGCCGCTGCTTTACTGGAGCCTGGTTGGCGCCCTGTTAATCGCCGTCGCGACAATGTTCGCGCAAATCGTCTGGTCGATCCGGGGAGTATTGAGGACGCGGGCGTCTGCCGTTGAGGCGCTTCCTACCCGGCCCCCCGCCGACCTCGCGCAACAGGCGCGTGAGCTGGCTGATCGCGGCCAGTTTCTTGAAGCTGGGCATCGCCTGATGATCGCCAGCTTTGGCGTGCTGGCTGAGCGCTGTGTAATCGAACTTCGCCCCGACCGTTCCAATCGCTGGATCCGGGAGGCGCTGCGCGGGTCGCCGCTGGCCCAGGCGCTGGTGGTGGAACTCGGCGCTTTGGTGGAGCGAACGGAGCGCATCTGGTTCGGTAATCGCGACAACCAACCCGATATTTACCGGGACTGGACCGCGCTATATCAGCGGCTGGTGTGCTGGCGGGAGTGAATGCAATGTCGCGGCGCTATCCGGCGGCGGTCATCGCCGCCCTGGTCGTCTTGCTGGCAATCAATCTTTGGCTGTGGCCTAATCCGACGTTTGAGCGTTCCACCACCAGCTTTGGCGTCGGGAGCAAGGGTTACAAGGCGGCGTACGACCTGCTTTCCGAACTGGACCTGCCGGTCAGCCGCTCCTATGTTCGAATCAGCGAGGTGCCAAAGACGCAGATACTGTGGATGGTTCTGCCGTCGTTTCTGATCCCCGCACAAGCGGACGTGGATACGGATGTCAACCAACTCAATGTGCTGAAATGGGTCCGCTCGGGAGGCACGGCGGTCGTCTTCGGTGGGCCCGGCGCCGACTGGAAAAAGCTCGGGATAGCAGGCGGCACGCAGCCAGGCGGCCAATCATCGCAGATTACCGGCGATTTCCTCCGCGTGGGGCGCACCATAGATATCGCTGGCCTGTTGCATTTCTCGACCGGCGGCATTCACGCGCGGGTCGTCCTGCGGTCCGGGGGCGCGCCTTTTGCGCTGGAGTTGCCACTCGCCTCGGGGCGTCTGATCGCGGTTGCCGACGGCCGTTTCATGCTTAACGCCAACCTCGGGCAAGCCGATTCAGCCCCGCTGGTCTTCGACCTTGCGCGTGCGTTGGGGGTGCCGGCTTTTGAGGAGCGCTGTCACGGACTGACGCCCCCCGTGTCTCTGATCGCGCTGATCACTGGCTCGCGCGCTATCGTGCCTTTGGCGCTGGGCGTGGTAGCCGCGCTGCTATGGATGGCCGAGCAGCGCCGATGGCCGCGGCGAACGCTGGCCGAACCTGATTTGCGCCGGCAGCCGTCGATCGGCGCCTTCGTGGAATCGTTGGCGGAACTTTACTCGCGCGCTAACGATCCGCCGGCGGTGTTCCGAGCTTATCGCTGCGGCTTTCTTCATCGCCTGGCCAAAGAGATGTCGCCACAGGGGGACCTCAGCGAAGAGCGCGTGATCAAACGGCTGGCGCGCGATCCCTCGCTGTCCAGCGAAACCCGCCGTTGGCTTATTGACGGCGCGGCGCCGCGCGATGGGCGGGAACTGCTGGTTGCGGTTCGAACGATCGAGTCGTATCCAAAGATCCGATGATGGACAGCGGCACTCCGATGGATCCGGCCAGGGTGGCCGAACTGTTCGCGGCGCTTCGTTCCGCGGTTGCCTCCTCCGTAATCGGACAGGAGGAGGCCGTTCGGCTTTCCTTCGTTACTCTTCTGTGCGCCGGACACAGTCTTTACGAGGGCGTTCCCGGACTGGCCAAGACCCTGCTCGTGCGCGCGCTGGCGGCGAGCCTCGGAATCCGCTTCGGACGTATCCAGTGTACGGCGGACCTGATGCCCAGCGACATCGTGGGCACGCCGATACTCAACCCCGATGGCAAGGATTTTCGTTTCCGCCCCGGCCCCGTTTTCACCGAGTTGTTGCTGGTGGACGAGATCAACCGCGCTCCAGCCAAGACCCAGGCGGCGCTGCTGGAAGCGATGCAGGAGCGGGCAGTGACGGTGGACGGTGTCAGTTACGCGCTGGGCGACTGGTTTACCGTTCTTGCCACCCAGAACCCGGTCGAGCAGGAAGGCACGTATCCGTTGCCGGAAGCGGAACTCGATCGTTTCCTGTTCAAAATCGAAATCAGCTATCCCAGCGCCGAGGAAGAAGTCCGGGTTCTGGCGACCCATCATGCCAGCGCCAGGCCGCAGCTGACCGCCACCGCGATTATCGATCCACGCGAGCTTGCCGCCGCGCGCGCGGCAGTTGACGCCGCGATTGCGCGCGATGAAATCCTTCAGTATGCGGTTGCGCTGGTGCGCGCCACCCGTGAACATCCGGCGATCGCCGTCGGCGCATCGACGCGCGCCGCGCTCCTGATGATCCGCGCGGCCAAGGCGATCGCCGTGTTGGAGGGACGCAATTTCGTTCTGCCCGAGGACGTGCAGGCGGTAATCCGGCCCACCCTGCGCCATCGTATCGTGCTGGAGCCCAGCGCCGAAGTCGAGGGGATGAGGCCCGACGGGGCGGTGGAGGAAGTTATCCGGCAAGTCGCGGTGCCGCATTAATGGACCGCGCTTGGGTGAAGGCGCACTGCGCGATCGCAATCCGCCCTTCTTCGCGGCTGGTTCGAATCGCCGCTGCCGCCGCAATCGCCGGGCTGCTCGTTATTTTTTGGCCCGCGCTGCTCGTCGCGGTGCTGATATTCGCCGGTGCTCTGTGCGCTTTCGTGCTGATCGATTGGGCGATCAGCCGCAAAGACCCGATCCCGAAAGTCGAGCGGTTGCTGCCCGATCGGCTGGTCAAAGACCGCATGGTCACGGTGGTTTACAGGCTTCTTAATCCAGCTCCGGTGCCGGTCACACTCTCGCTGCTCGACGAATTGCCAACCGATCTCGGCGGCGACCTCATTATCGAGGACGTGGAGGTCAAGGCGGGCCAGCGCCTCGAGCTGACGCGCGTCCTGACGCCAAAGGCGCGCGGCATGCGCGAGATTGGCACGACCGTCGTTCAGTGGCGTTCGCGCCTGGGCCTGCTGCGTTTTCACGCCAGGACACCAGGGGGAAGCGCGGTCGCGATCCTGCCTTCCTCGGTGAAAGCGGGCAAGCGCAAGGGGCTGATCCAGAAGTCGGTGAGCGAGGAACTCGGCCTGCGGCCGCGCCCGGCGCGCGGGGAGGGATCGGAATTCGAGTCGCTGCGCGATTACGTCGAAGGTGACGATCCGCGCCACGTGGACTGGCACGCCAGCGCGCGCCGGGGCCATCTAATAGTCCGCCAGTATCAGACTGAGCGCCGCCACACCATTTTCATCGCCATCGATACCGGCCGTCTGATGGCCGCGCGGGTTGACGCGGTCTCCAAGCTCGATCATGCAATCAATTCGGCGGCGGCGCTGGCCCGCGCCTCGATGGAGTACGGCGACCGCGTGGGCCTGATCGCGTTTGACCGTGAACTTCGTGCGATAGTGCAGCCCAGGGCCGGATCATCCGGCGTAGGACAGATAATCGAGGCGACGCTCAAGCTCGACCCACATCCTTTTGAACCGAACTATCGAATTTTGGTCGAAGCCCTGGCGCGCCATCAAAAGAAACGGGCGCTGATCGTGGTGCTGACAGATTTTGTCGAGGGCAGCGCGTCGCGCGAACTCGAAAACTACCTGGCGCTGCTCACCCGCCATCATTGCGTGATGCTGGTGGCATTGCGCGATCGGCTGCTGGCCGAACTCGATCAACGCGAGCCGGCGATCACGCGCGATCGTCTTTACCGCCGGCTGGCGCTCCAGGATCTGGCCGTCGAACGCGCGGCAGGACTTGCCCGCATCCGCCGCTTTGGCGCGCACACCCTCGATCTCGACCCCGCGGCAATTACGGCGCCGGTCTTGAACCGATATTTTGCGATTCGGCAGGCCCACCTGCTTTGAACAGCCAGTCCAGCTTGAACCGGGCAGGGCGTCGATTGCGCTTGTGTACGTACCAGGCATAGCAGGCGATTGCGGCGGCTGAGAAGGCGGCTGCGGTCAACCTTGCGGCTGTTGAAAGGTGGGACTCGCGCAAAAAGCTTTCCAGTGCGGCGGCGGCAACGAAAAGCGGGACTGCGGCGGCAACCAACTGCAGCGCGGGCGAGGCGACCTCGCGTAGCGACGCCGCGACACCCTGGCGTCCCGGAGCGACCACCGCTTTGGCAATCACCAACCCGCCCACGGAACATAAGATGACCGCCAGCAGCTCGGGAATCGCGTGCGGCAAAAGCCAGGCCCAAAACTTCAGCCAATTGTCGTCGCGCGAGAAGATCCAGATGAAGGCGCCCAAAATCGCGCCATTGTAAAAGACCAGGATGACGGTCGGGATTCCTGCCAGGATTCCGGTGGTGAATGCCAGCAGTCCGACCTTGGTATTATGCACGAACAGGCTGGCGGAAAACGCCGACTTCAATCCTAAATCCAACCGCGAATGGGCCAGGAAATCGGCCCTTGCCCGGGCCGAACCGGCCAGCCGCTCCAGCGTCACCGGGGGATACATCGATGCTGGAATCAGGGCCTCGAGCGCCGCCGGATTCGACGACACGACGCTCCACCCTACCAGCGCGCCGGTCAGCATCAACAGCGCAACCAGCATTTGCAGCCGCGCGGTGGCGGCGAGCGTGCGCGGCAGCTCGTGGAGGAAAAAGCCCCTGACCTGCGGCGTCCGCGGCGCCGAGACCTGGAGATGGGTATAAGCTCGAACACACAGCGAATTGAGATAGTGAATCGCCGCGGGATCGCGGCCGCGCGACCGCAGTATCGCAAGCCGCGCAGAATTGACGCGGTAAAGGCGGGCCAATTCCCGCAGTTCGTCGAATGACAGACGCCATCGCACCGATTCGGCGCGATCCAGCAACTCACCCATCCGCTGGGCGTTTTGCTGATCGCTCGGATTCACTAGACTCTATCTCCCATGGACTTGCCGCTTGACCGCACTGACGCCTCTCATCAACAACTTTTCTCCCCTGAGGGAGTGCGGCTCGATCTGGCGATCGCAGGTCCGGCTCCGCGGATTATAGCCTATAGCGCCGACCTGGTGATCATCGTCCTGTTGCTCGTTGTCCTGTTCGTAACTCTCTTTGCCAGTTTGCCCGCGGCAAGGGCGCTGGAGAAATACCTGTTCTCATTGCTGCGCCAGACCCCTGGGGGCCTTGCGCAAAGTCCGGGCCGCCAGCTTCCCGTCCGTTTCGACGCGACGGTAATCGCGATATTTCTCCTGATGCAGTTCGCGGTCGAGAGCGGCTACTTCACTTTTTGGGAGATTGTCAGTGGCGGGCGTTCGCCGGGCAAAATTCTGCTGGGCCTGCGCGTGGTCCAGGCCAACGGCCTGCCGGTGGATTTAAGCGGTTCAGTGGTTCGAAACGTGTTTCGAATCGTGGACCTGCTGCCCGCCAATTACATCATCGGGTTCATTTCGATGCTGCTGTCGCCCGGCGTCCAACGTCTGGGCGATCACGTTGCCGGTACGATCGTGCTCCGGCTGGATCGTCCCCCGGCCTTGCCCGAAATCAGCGCTTCGACGGATTCCCAATCCATGCCGCTCACCCGGGAGCAACTGGCGCGGATCGGGCCGCGCGAGATGGCGCTGATTCGCGGCACGCTGCGGCGTTTGCCGGCGATCCCGCAGGATCGGGCCGAGGCGCTGCTGGTCGAAGTCGTCGAGAGTCTGCGCGAGCGCCTGGAAATCGAACCGCCAGCGCCCGCGCATCGCCGGCAATTCCTGTTCCATCTGCTCGCACTGGCGGAACGCTATGCGCGTGATGAAGCCGGCTGATCGACGCGGAGGGGTGCTCAGCCAATTTCGGCCAGCACCTTGCCCATGTCGCTGGTGTCGTAAAAGCACAGCCGGCTTACTTCGGCGGCAAGGCGGCTTGAGGACAGCGCGTCGACCAGCGCCTTGACGGCCGGCGATTCCATTTCGCGCCGCGGTATCACCAGGTCGTAGCGTTCCTCGCGAAGCGGCGCAAAGCTGAGCCCGTAGGCGTCGGCGGCCACCCGCAGCGTCAGTCCCGCGTCGGCGCGTCCGGCGGCAATTTCCTCGGCGACTTCGAGATGCCCCGCCAGTTCCAAATCATACCCCTGCAATTTGTTCGGATGGATTCCGCATTCAGCCAGCGCTTCGTCGAGCGCGATTCTCGCTCCCGAACCCGGCTGGCGGTTCACAATACGAATTCCGGACCGCGCCAGGTCCTCTATGGCGGAGATCCGACGGGCGTCAGGCCGCGACGCCAGCCCCAGTTCCCATCGCGCGAAATTGATCACCATTACGGAACGCCGACCAAACCTGCGCCGCACCGCCGCCAGGTTGTATTGATCGCCGCCGGGGTCGCGCAGATGCGTTCCACCGGCGTGGCTGCGTCCCTTCGCCACCCATTCCAGCGCCGAAGAACTCGAACACTGGCATCCGACCAGCTCGATGAACGGCGTCCGATGGGCCAAATAATCGCCCAGGACAGCGACCGCCGGATCGCAGCCGGCAATCAAAAGCGTTGCGTCGATTTCGGCGGCTGTGCGAAATGCCGCCACGCGGACCTTGCCTTCGGCGGACACCTGCTCCACCATCCCGCCGGCGGGAAGCAGATTGAGCCCGAGAGCGGGACGCGCAACCGCCACCAGTCGGCCGCCCACCCGCGCCAGTCCGACATGCGTGCCGGCGGCGTATCGGCGAGCGGTGGAGGGGTCAGGCACGACGGCGGTGACATTGTCAAAAGCGGGCTCGGCGAACAGGCTTTCCACGGTTTTGCCCAGGGCCTGCGCCAGCCGCAGCGCCACTGTCACGTTGGGAGTGTAGGCGCCGGCTTCGATCGCCCCCAGCGCCTGGCGCGAGATTCCGGCTTCGGCCGCAAGCTGCCCCTGCCCGATTCCGCGTTCCAGCCGCGCCGTCTTGACTCTGCTTTGCGCCCGTATAGTTGGCATCCGCTAAATATAATGGCACAAACGCCCGCCGGCGAAAACATCCCGGTCCGCTCTTCTCCTGCTCCAATGCCAAAGCAGATCGGTCCGCGATGCGCCTTCGGGAAATTCCTCGGCTGCGCTCGCAATGACACCTTGGGCGCGGCTGCCGATATGTGCTGAAACCGATCATGGAACAGATGGCTGCCAGCGTTCGTTGCGAACATTGCACTCGTCATCGCGGGCGAAGGCGAGGGCTCCCGCAGGCGCATCGCATACCTGTGCCTGCTGGCATTCGAGCACGATTGATTAGGACCAGTGGATCTAATCGTGCGCGGATGGCGGCTTGTAGCGGCCTTCGGCGTGTTCCGCGACCATGATGCCGCAGTTGCGCGGCACTTTCGCTGCTCCCCATCCGCCGCTGGTGTGCGCCCATAATGCCGCCATCACACCGCCGTGGCTGACCACCACCAATTCGCGCCCGCGATGCGTCTGGGCCAGACGATCGAGCACCCGCCCCGCACGCGCGCGGACCTCCTCGAAATTTTCGCCGCCCGCAGGCCGCCACAACCAGAACCGCTCGCGATCGAAGGTCGGATCGTTGGTTATGTTGGGGTACGGCTGCCCGGCCAGCAATCCCATATGGCGCTCGCGCAAATCCTCCTCGATTTCAACCGCCAGCCCAAGGTATTCGGCAATGATTGCGCCGGTCTGGCGCGTGCGCAGATAAGGACTTGCGATCACCAGGTCAGGTTTGAAGCGTTGCGCGATCCAGCGCGCGGCGTTAAGCGCCTGCTCGCGTCCCAACTGCGTCAACGGGCTCAGATGGCTGGTGGTGAATCTGCGGTCGCGATTGCCGACACTTTCGCCGTGACGGACAAGGATAAAACGCGTCGAACAACAATTGTCATCCATGGTCAGCTTGCAGCGTCAGAGTGTTTCGCTAACCATCGGATGGGTCAAGCCGCTATTCGGGCTGACCTGGGAAGATCGCAAAGTCTTTGTTTCTCTCAATTACCCGATAACAACCCTTTGACCTGTTTCTCGACTGCCGTGCCTTTGAAGAAGTCGCGATCCAGATGCGTCCAGAAGCGCGCCGGATTTGAGAAAGTGAACTCCATCAACTGCTCTTCGCTCAGGACGCCGCGCTCGACCAGTTCCCATGCCTCTTCGATCACCTCGGTCATTTCGAGCACGTCGAAATGGCCGATGTCGGAGCCGAGCAGGATGTTGAGCCGGGCGCCGAAGGCGTTGGCATTGGTGTTGAACGCCATCGCGTTGAGCGGGTCCTCCGACTCACAGCCGAAATACAGATTGTCAACGAAAAGGTTGCGCAGGTCCTCGCCCTTTTCGATCCTGCAGCGCCAGAAGTCGTCCAGATGTTCAAGCTCCGGCGCAACACCGGCCGTTTCGCCCTTGCGATCCCATCCCTGATTATTGACCAGGTCCTTCATCAGCTGGTTGCCGTGCTGCAAAACCAGCGAGACCAGGTACTCGCGATCGAGGTTGGCGGGATTGAAATTCTCCAGCGCCCTGGGATTGCGGATCTTCCAATGCCGCACGAGGTCGTTATAGAGATTGCAGGCCCACGCCGCGCCGCCTTCCATGAAGGCGAATTTCAGTTTTGGGAAGCGCAGCGTCACGCCCCCCAAAAACATCGCCTTGCACATCGCCTCGCATCCGGCGGCGAAATGACCGATATGGTTGTAAACAAAGTTGCTGCGCTGCGTGCGATAGCCGAAATTCAGCGTCGAGGTATGGAAGGTCGGAACGATTTTCAGCTCCTCGCACTTCGCCCACACCGGGTCGTAGTCGTAGTCGCTGTCCAGCGCCAGCGTGTCCCAGTAGCGCCCGCCCTCGCCGCCCGGAGCGGGGCGGCTTACCAGGCCGGCGAACACGACCGCCTTGATGCCCAGTGATTTTGCGAATTCCAGCTCCTCGATCGCTTCGGTGGGCGTGTGGTTGGGAATGACGCCGACCGCCGTCAGCCGATCTTCATAGCCGCGAAAAATATCCGCCGCGTACCGGTTAAGCGCGCGGCATCCGCCGCGTCGGATCTCCTCGTCTTCCAAATAAGGCCCGATCGTCAAAGTCGGCGCGGTCGGATAGAGCACCGCGAAATCCAGCCCCAGGTCGCCCATCCGATCGTGAAGCAGCTTCGGCAGCATCACGGTGGCGCGATCCAGCGTGTTCTTTGTCGGGATCGGCCACCATCCGGCGGCCGGCAGCCGTTTTTCCTGACGCTGTGCCGTGCTCAGTTTGGGGTCGCCGAAATAACTGGCCACAGCGGCCCAGTAGCGCTCCGCTCCCTGCGCGCCGATCTCCTGCTTGATGTATTCGGCGAGCGCGGGCAGATACTCGATCCAATGCCCGTCCGAGTCGATCACGGGATGGGACAGGCGCGCATGCGCCTTTGCTGATTTCGTCAGTTCAGCCATTGTACTTCCCGCCTTGGTTATGGATTCTGAACTGCCTGACCTGTCCTTTACACTTCCATCCGATAAACCCGGGCGGCGTTCTCGAACACGATTTTGTGCGTAACCGAATCGGGGATGTGGGCGAAATCGCGCTCAATCACCTTGCGCGAGTTGGGCCAGGTGCAATCGGTATGCGGAAAGTCCGACGCCCACATGTAGTTTTCGGCGCCGAAAAATTCGTGCGTCATCGGCCCGATCGGATCATCCTGAAACGTCGCCATCATCTGGCGCCGGATATAGAAGCTGGGCTTTTGCGCCAGCGGCTGATCCGACATGACGTTGAATTTCTCGAACGCGTGATCGACCCGATACATGTAATGGGGAATCCAGCCGGTGTCGTTCTCCGCCGAGATCAGGATCAGGCGCGGGAACCTCTCCAGCACGCCGCCGAAAATAATATCGGTGAACGAGCGCTGGATTTCATGAATCAGGTTGGAATAGTTGCCGGTCATAAACGGTCCGCGTTTGCCGGTCGCGGGATCGACCAGCGGTGCCTTGTCCGGGCTGCGCGAGCGCTTGCCGGTGCCGACATGCAGCGAGAGCGGCATTCCCAGTTCCTGCGCCGCGCTCCACAGCGGATCCCACACGCGCATCCAGTACGGCCGATCTGGCGGCGGCGCGCCCCAAATCTGCGCGCCCCGCAGGCCAATCTGAGCGCATCGCTCCAGTTCTTTGACGCCTTGCGCGATATCTTCCAACGAAACCAGCCCGATGCCGTAAAACCGCCGCGGATTGTGCGAGCAGAACTCGGCCAGCCAGTCGTTATAGGCCTTGAAGCAGGCCCGCTGGAGTTCGGGGTCGGGCAGACTGAACAGCGGCATCCCATAAGTGGTGTAGAGCACCTCGGCGATGACGCCGTCCACGTCCTGGTCCTTGATCCGTTCCACCGGGTCCCAGCCGCCCGCAGGCGCAGTCTCGTAGCCCTTGCGAAAATGCTGTTTCAGTTCCTCGCCGCTGCGGCCCGCGCCGAAGCCCAGCGAAACCGGTGACGGCTTGAGCCCAGGCGCAACGAAGTAGCTGCCCTTTTCGTTTTTCTCGACATGAGGCGCTTGATCTCTGAGCTTGCGATCCAACCGCGTGGTCCACAGGTCTGGCGGCTCGATCATGTGCGAGTCCGCTGAAATGATCCGCGATGGCACCATGGTTAATCCTCCTGGCTCAGGACGCGCGCTCGAGGCGTCGCGTCTGAACGAATGTACGTTTATCTTGCTCCGAGAGCGTGGGAGCGGGCAAGCTGAACAAGTGCTCCAGTTCTCATTTTTACTTCATCGCGACCGGGTTGATCGGACTGCCGACACCGCCGGCAAAGGGCAGGGGAGGGGCGACGAAAAAGCAGGTGTAGCGTCCGTCGTTGCGGCAATCCTCGGCCAATGCCTCGAAATTGAAGATCTCGCCGATGGTCAGGCCCAAATCGCGGATCGCGATACGATGAAACGGTGTTGGTTCCTCGCGCAGTTCCGACGGCACGACCTCGGCCGTGACGTTGTCGACCGCCACGCACGAAATCTCGTGATCGTAAATCCATTCCACTGTCTTGTAGGAAAGGCCCGGACACGACTTCCAGAACGCGTCGCGCCACTGCGGACGCCGGTACCATTGCGGCACCCATCCGGTTCTCACCAGCAACGCGTCGCCGCTGCGCGCAGTCACCTTCTGCGCGGCCAGGCAGCCGTCGATGTCGGCGCAACTGATCGCATAACCGGCCGGCAGATGGCCCTGCGCGTCCGCCTTTTTGTATGCGACCAAATCGAGCAGAACGCCGCGCGTGATCAGTGTTTGCGAAAGCTCAGAGATCGCGTTGCGAGTGGCGCCGCGATGGGCGTTGAGGCGATCGATAGGCACGCCATTGTAAAACATCCCGTCGTAGCCCAGATGCGCCAGCCCGTCCCATTGCGTGGCGATCTGAAGCGGCATCGTGACGACGTCATCGTTCCACACCACGCTGCTTTTGGCTCCGATTCCCCAGGCGTCGCCAGGCGCGTTGACCATCGCGAAAAAATGCAGATACGGCGTACGCGCCGGATGCACCGGGCCGCCGCGATCGAACGGAATGGCCAGGCTGAACACCTTACCCTCGCGCGCCTCCCGCGCGGCGTTGGCCACCACCTCGCGCGTGATGAAATTCGCGGTGCCGAGCTGATCGTCCCTGCCCCAGCGGCCCCAATTGGAAAGCTGCCTGATTCCCCAACTCTCTGGATATGCCATCAATCCTCTAATGGGTTCTGAACAGTGCCGGCGGGCTGCCTCAACGTTCTTGAAAGCGCGCCTGCATCCCGCATAAGATGCAACGCCCGAAATGTCAATGATGAGTCAGGCCCGGCGTTGGCTCACAACCTATCCAATCATCACAATGATCGAAATGACAGCCGTATCGCAAACCATCACCCTTGCCATTGCAGAGTTGGCTGATTGAGCGGTTTCGTCGCATATGGCGGGGCTCGGCCCGTACAGGAGCCTCCGCGTCACGAGTCGGGTTCGGTATGGCGAACGCTCAAGCATCGGATGTTCTTCTGGCTTACGCTGGCGGCGCTGGTCTCGAACATCGGCACCTGGATGCAGAACGTCGGTGCGGCGTGGCTGATGACCTCCCTGGCCCCATCGCCGCTGATGGTTGCGCTGATCCAGACTTCGGCCAGCTTGCCAATCCTGCTCCTTGCTCTGCCCGCGGGCGCTCTGGCAGACATCGTGGATCGGCGCCGTCTGCTGCTGTTATCGCAGGGCTGGATGCTGATCGCCGCCGCCGTCCTCGGTGTGCTCACCATTGTGAAGGCAACGACGCCCTGGTCGCTGCTCACTCTCAGCCTGGCCCTGGGGATTGGTTCCGCGATGAATGCCCCGGCGTGGCAGGCGATCGTTCCGGAACTGGTGCCGCGCTCGGAACTGACGGCGGCGGTGTCAATAGGAAGCATCAACTTCAACCTGTCGCGGGCGGTCGGACCCGCCCTGGGCGGCATCGTGGTGGCGTGGGCCGGCGCCGGCATCACGTTCATCCTCAACGCGGCGTCGTTTCTGGCCGTGATGGCGGTACTGTTTGAGTGGAGGCGCCCGCACGCGGCCAACGTGATGCCGGCTGAACGCGTGATGGGCGCGATTCGAGCGGGCATTCGCTACACGCGCTACGCCCCCGCGCTCGACGCGGTGCTGGTGCGCACCGCGGCATTCATCTTCGGCGCCAGCGCGATTTGGGCCGTGCTACCAATCCTGGCACGGTTCAGTTTGCATCTGGACGCGGCCGGTTATGGCGGACTGCTGGCGTTCTTCGGCGCCGGCGCGATGGTCGCGGGCGCGGTACTGCCGCGGCTTGGATGGCGGCTTTCACGCAATTTGCTGGCCGCGATCGCCCAGGCATCGTTCGCGGCCGTGCTGCTTGGACTTGGCCTGGCCCGCAACATTTACGTGGTCTGGACCCTGATGACTCTGGCCGGCGCGGCGTGGACCGTGACCATGACGGTGCTCAACGTCGCCGCGCAGCTTTCTGTGCCAGCGTGGGTCCAGGGACGCGCGCTGTCCGTGTACCAGATGGTGTTGCAGGGCGGGATGGCAGGAGCCAGCGTGCTGTGGGGATGGGTGGCCGAGCGCCAAGGCGTGCGGATGGCGATTTTCTATGCCGCCGTCGCGGTCGCTGCCGGGATCCTGACCGTGTGGCGATTTCGGCTGGCCGCGGAGACCGAACTCGACCTGGTACCGCTAAGGCGTCCCGAACCCGAAACGAGTCTCGAAATCGATCCTGACGCCGGCCCGGTACTGGTCACGGTTGAATATCGTATCGATCCTCTACGTGCCCGGGATTTCACGATCGCGATGCGCCAGTTGCGCCTCATTCGCCTGCGCGACGGCGCGGTGTTCTGGGGGTTGTTCTTCGATGCCAATGCGCCGCAGCGATTCGTGGAATATTTCGTGGTCGAAACCTGGGCCGAGCATCTGCGTCAGCATTATCGTGGAGTGAACGCCGACCTCGCCGTGCAGAACCTGGTCCGCACCTACCATATAGGCAACTCGCCCCCCTTGGTAACGCATCAAATCTCAGCGCAGGGCGTCCAAATATTGGAGCAGTTCGTCCCCAGCCCAGACGGCCTCAAATAACGCCAGTGTCGGGCGGGCCGCCTTGCCCAGCCACGACGCGCGGATCAACTGCGTCAGCTGTCTTTATCGGAAATTGGGCATCACCTCGCGGGCAAACTCTTCGAGCTTGTCTGCCAACTCATTGGCGGTGCGCCATTTGAAGCCCACCGACATATAGTTGGCGCCGGCGCGCTGATACTCCCCGGCGACATCCACCGCCTGACGCAGATTCTGCACCGGCGGTGGTATTTCGACCGGGCTGTGCTCGCCCAGCACGTCATGCTGCCATTGGCGCGTCTCACCCACGCCGATATCCATCCCGCCGGTCACGCCAACCCATAACGATTGCGGATCGCGCCCATTCTTCTCCATCAACGATCTGATCTGGCCCAACCCCTTGACCACATCCTTGGGCGAGAGGCTCATCGGAATCCATCCGTCGCCCAACGTCGCGACACGCCGGAAGGGTCCATCGCCGAAGCCGCCAATGAAGATCGGAATCCCGCCTTTCTGCACCGGCTTGGGATAGGCGGCGACATTGTCGAAAGATACGTATTTGCCCGAAAACGACGGCGCGTCCGCGGTCCACAGCTCCTTCATCGCGCGCAGGTATTCCTCGGTAATCGCCGCGCGCTCCTTGAAGGGAATTCCAAGCCGCTTGAACTCCGCCTTCATCCAGCCGCTGCCGACGCCATACCGCACGCGCCCATTTGACACGACGTCGAGCGTGGCCAGCGTTTTGGCCATCTGCACCGGCGGATGGTACGGCACCACGCTGACGCTGGTGAGCAGTTTGATTTTGGATGTCACGGCGGCGATATAAGCGCCGATCACGGAGGTGTCGTACCAGAACTTGGTCGAAATCGGCGCCTGCGGCCAGTTGGGCGTGAGCAGATGCTCAGGCAGGGTAAAGGCATAATATCCAAGCTGGTCGCCCAGACGCGCCAACTCCGCCGTTTCGGCAAAGGAAACGTAGCTGTAAGGAAAAACCCCGAACCCGAATTCCATCCGATTGCCCGTACCAGCCATGGCGGATCCTCCCGAAAAAGCTCGTCAGCGCACTCCTACAACGCGCGGCTTTCGATGTGCAAGCGCTCGGTGTGGATGGTGGCGGCGGCGCGGGTTACGCAAACTTCTGGAGGCGAATTCGCTGATGCCGAAGACCATCGCAAAACTTGCTCGCGCGCGTTGCGGCGAGCGACTACAATACATTATTCGTCGTGATACAGCTCAGCAGCACGGAGCAGCGAATCGAAGCCGTTGTCCGTTGTTTTTGCAGCCGCCTGGCTGCTGCTGATTCGGCCCTAATCCAGCTCAATCGCGAAATTTGGAAAGCATGACAGCAATATTGAGCAAAGAAGTTAGAACGCCAGATAACCAACCTTCGACGCAGGATTTGGAGCGGCTGTTTGCGCTTGTCCATCCTGATCCGCATTCGATTCTGGGAGCGCATCCGACCAGCCGCGGCACGATTGTGCGCGCCTATCGCCCTGATGCCGAGCAGATCGATCTGCTGGTTGGCGAGCGGGCGCCACTGCGGATGACGCGGCGGGAAGGCACCGACCTGTTCGAAGCTGTGGTTGAGCGGGTGCAGCCCGGATTTCCGTACCGCTTTGACCTGTGGCTGAAGACCGGCGCGCGGCTCAATCTCGACGATCCTTACCGCTTCCTGCCCACGCTCAGCGACCTGGACATCTACCTCTTTCGCGAGCAGACCCTGGAGCGGCCGTGGACCAGGCTGGGCGCCAATCTTCGCGAGGCGCAGGGCGTGGCCGGAGTTTCGTTCGCGGTATGGGCGCCCAACGCCCGCGGCATCAGCGTGGTCGGCGATTTCAACCATTGGGACGGCCGCCTCCACATGATGCGCCAGATGGGGCTCTCCGGACTGTGGGAGCTGTTCATCCCCGATCTCGGACCCGGTCAACGCTACAAATTCGAGATTCGCAGCGCCAACGACGGATACCATCTGAAGGCCGACCCCTATGCCAAGGCGACCGAGATGCCGCCGGCGTCGGCTTCGGTTGTCTATCAGTCCCGATATGCATTTGGCGACGACCACTGGATCAAGGCGCGCCGCTCGCGCGACGTGCTGCGCTCGCCGCTGGCGATTTACGAAGTTCATCTCGGATCCTGGCGGCGCGTGCCCGAGGATGGTTACCGGCCTCTGACTTACCGCGAAATAGCGCATGCGCTGGCCGACTACGTCGACGAGATGGGATTTACGCACGTCGAGTTCCTGCCGGTGATGGAACATCCGTTTGCCGGTTCATGGGGCTACCAGGTGACCAGCTATTTCGCCCCGACCGCGCGCTACGGCACGCCCGATGATTTCCGCTACCTGGTTGATTATCTGCATCAGCGCGGGATCGGAGTGATACTGGATTGGGTGCCGGCCCATTTCCCCAAGGATGAATTCTCGCTGGGCCGCTTCGACGGCACCGCGCTGTACGAGCATATGGACCCGCGCCAGGGCGAGCATCCTGATTGGGGAACTTACATCTTCAATTACGGGCGCGACGAAGTGCGCGAATTCCTGATCAGCAGCGCGCTGTTATGGCTGGGCGAGTACCACGCCGACGGGCTGCGGGTGGACGCGGTGGCCTCGATGCTCTACCTCGACTACGGCAAGAATCCCGGCCAATGGGTTCCCAACGTGCACGGGGGCAGGGAGAATCTCGATGCCGTCAGTTTGTTGCGCACGCTTAACCAGCGCGCTTACGGACACGATCCGGGAATCATGATGATCGCGGAGGAGTCCACCGACTGGCCGGCGGTCAGCCGTCCCACCTATGTCGGCGGGTTGGGCTTCGGCTTGAAATGGGACATGGGATGGATGCATGACACGCTGGAGTATTTCTCCAAAGATCCGATCCATCGCCGGTTCCACCATCGCGACCTGACCTTCGGCCTGCTCTACGCCTACAGCGAAAACTTCATCCTGCCGCTTTCGCACGACGAGGTCGTCCACGGCAAGCGTTCGATGCTGAGCAAAATGCCCGGCGACCGCTGGCAGCAGTTCGCCAATCTGCGCGCGCTGTATGCGTACATGTGGGCGCGGCCGGGCAAGAAGCTGCTCTTCATGGGCGGCGAATTCGGGCAGTGGAACGAATGGAACCACGATCACAGTCTGGACTGGCACCTGCTTAATGAACCCGCCCATCGCCAACTGCAAACCCTGGTCCGCGATCTCAACCGGCTTTACCGCGCCGAGCCTGCGTTATGGATGGCCGATGTGGAGCCGGCGGGGTTTCGCTGGATTGACGCCGATGACGCCGACGATAATGTAATCGCGTTCATCCGCAGCGCGCCTTCGGGCCGAAAAATCATATGCATCTGCAATTTCTCGCCCGTGGTGCGCCGCAATCACCGGCTCGGGCTGCCCGGTCCCGGGTACTATGCGGAGATTCTCAATACGGACAGCGGCTTTTACGGCGGCAGCAACGTCGGCAACAACGGCGGAGTGCAGGCCGAAGCGATCCCATCGCACGGATCGGCCCATTCGGCGGCCTTCACCCTGCCGCCGCTCGCCGTGCTGTGGCTGGCCGCGCCGGGATGAGGCTGGCTTTCGCCAGACGCGATGCATTGGTATGAAGATGCATGGCTTTGCCGCCCAGGGTACAACAACGCCCTGACCCCCTCGCCGGTCAGGATGAGCGGGCAGGACCTCAGCCGCTCATGCCGTTTGTCGATCTGCGCGCCCAGTATGCGTCGATCCGGTCCGAGGTGATGGCCGCGATCGAGTCGGTGATGGAGCGCCAGCAGTTCATTACCGGACACGAGGTGGAAGCGTTGGAGCGGGAGATGGCGGCCTATGTGGGCGCCGAGGCGGCGGTGGGATGCGCGTCGGGTTCCGACGCCCTGCTGCTTGCGCTGATGGCGCTCGGGATTGGCCCGGGCGACGAAGTTATCACCACCCCGTTCACCTTTATCTCGACCGCGTCGGCGATCGCGCGAGTGGGCGCGCGCGCGGTTTTCGCCGATATTGATTGCGCCACGTTCAATATCGATCCGGACGCGGTCGCAGCGGCGATCACGCCGCGCACGCGCGCGATTATCGTCGTGCATCTGTTCGGGCTGGCCGCCGACCTCGCGCCGATCATGGCGATGGCCAGCGCGCGGTCGATTGCGGTGATCGAGGACGCCGCGCAGGCAATCGGCGCGCGTTATCGGGGCAGGCAGGTTGGCGCGATCGGCGAGTTGGGTTGTTTCAGCTTCTTTCCCTCCAAGAATCTGGGCGGTATCGGCGACGGCGGGATGGTCACGGCGAAGGCCGCGACCGCGCCGCGCCTGCGCGTTTTGCGCGAGCATGGCAGCAGCCGCAAATACAGTTACGAGAGCATCGGACTGAACAGCCGGCTCGACGAAATCCAGGCCGCCGTTTTGCGCGTCAAGCTCAGGTATCTCGACCAATGGACGAACCAACGGCGGCGCAAGGCAAAGCGTTATCGCGAGCTGTTGGCGCGCGGCGGGATTGAAGATTCGGCGCAGCCGCCCATCGAACCGCCGGGGCGCGATCACGTTTACAACCAATTCACTATCCGTTGCTCGCGGCGCGATGAGCTGCGCGATTTCCTGGCCGGCCGCGGGATCCCCACGCAGATCTATTATCCGTCGCCGCTCCATTTGCAGCCCGCGTTTGGCGGGCTCGGCTACCGCGAAGGCCAGTTCCCCAATGCCGAAAGGGCCAGCCGCGAAGTCCTGGCGCTGCCGATTTATCCCGAACTCAACGACGCCAACCAGGCTGCGGTGGTGGACGCGATCGCGCAGTTTTATGGCTGAAGCGGGCAAATGGTCAGCGCCAGACCTGCGAAGCCGGGAACCGCGTTCAGCGAACTTGCCGCGGACACATTCTTTGCGGCTCTACTCCACTTGGATTGTGGACGATCGTTTCGTCGGGTTGACGCCAGCGTGATAACAGTGTTGAAAAACTGCGGCATGGAATGACGATGGACCAGCAGACCGTTTTGATCCGCAAGCAACCGCCGTTGGGATGGATGGTGCTGAACCGTCCCCAGGTGCGCAATGCGCTTAACCTCGAGACCTGGCGCGCAATCGCCGAAGGCACCGCGGCGTTGGAAGCCGACCCCGATATCCGCGTCGTGCTGATGCGCGGCGTGGGTAATGAGGCCTTCATCTCGGGCGCCGACATATCTGAATTCAAGGAATTGCGCTCCAACGCCGAAAAGGCGCAAGCCTACCGCGAGTGGCCAAATCGGGCGATCTCGGCGCTGCTCAACTGCACCAAGCCGGTGGTGGCGATGATCGCCGGGGTATGCGTTGGCGGCGGGGTTCAGGTCGCGCTTTCGTGCGATATCCGGATCGCAGCGCGGGGCACGCGCTTCGGTATCCCTGCCGCGCGGCTGGGGCTGGCTTATCCACTGGATGGAGTTCTGGCACTGGCGCAAATCGTGGGGCCGGCCAATGCGCGTGAAATCCTGCTGTCGGCCCGCCTGTTCGACGCTGAGGAGGCACTCTCGATGGGCCTGGTGAACAAGCTGGTTGCGGTCGAGGAGCTGGAGGACTTCGTGCGTCATTACGCGGAGCAGATGGCCTTCAACGCGCCGCTGTCGATGGCGGCGGCCAAGGCCTGCATCCGCGAGGCGCTCAAAGACCCCGCTGAGCGCAATCAGAAGCTGGTCGAAGAGATGGTCGCGCGCTGCTTCAACAGCCAGGATTATCGCGAAGGCGTCCAGGCGTTCGCCGAAAAACGCCGCCCCAAATTTGCCGGCCGTTAAGGGAGCCCTGTTTGCTCAGCGCGACCATAAAAGGGTTCGGCCCTCCGAACGTGAAACGCGCCCGCGTGAAAAGCTGTGTAAAATTGGTTGCACAATTATCCCGCCAACCACTGCTACGCCTGCTACTACCCCTGGCCATGTTGGCGCTGACGACTTGCACTCAGTCCTCCAGCGGGCCGCGCGTGACGATCGTCGGCCCGGATAACCAGGTTCGCGCCACCGTCAATGTCGAGCTGGCGCAGACCGAAGCGCAGCGCCAGCGTGGGCTGATGTATCGACGGGAATTGCCGGCCGACAATGGTATGCTGTTTATCTTCAAAACCCCCGTCCACGCTTCGTTCTGGATGCATAACACCCAGATTCCGCTGGACATGATCTTCGCCGGACCCGGCCGCCGCATTATCGGCATCATCCCCGACGCCCAGCCCTACTCCGACGCACCGCTGGAAGTCGCGGGAATTTCCAAGTATGTGCTTGAGGTCAATGGGGGATTCGCCAAACGCCACGGCATCAAGGCCGGTGACCGCATGGAATTTTTCGATGTGACCGAAGATCCTTCCGACTGATCTGTCCGCGGTATTGAAATGTCCACCAGTACAGCTTGTGTTCTGGGCGACGGCACTGATGCGGACCTCCGCTCCCCGCATTGGCTTGAGTATCTCGAACCGCTCGTCCCGCGGATGAGCGCCACCGGCTTGGCGCGGCTGGTCTCCGCGATTGTCAGCGTGGCGATGCTGGTCGCGGCCTTATCCGTTGCGGTGGCGCTGCGCACGGCCGCGCTGGATCGCGTGCCGCCGGGCCTCAATCAGGACGAGGCCTGCAACGGGTATGACGCCTACAGCCTGCTGCGCACCGGACGCGACCAGCACGGCAACTTCCTGCCGGTCGCGATTCAGGCCTTCAATGATTACCGGATGCCGCTGTTCGACTATTCGCTGACGGTGCCGGTGGCGCTGTTCGGATTGCATCCCGCCTCCGTGAGGCTCGGCGCGGCGGTATGGGGCATTGCGGACATCATCGGGGTCGCCATCGTGGCCTGCATGCTGATCGGTCTGCGCGGCGCGGCCCTGGCCGTGATCGTGCTGGCGCTGTCGCCATGGCATTTGCCGGCCAGCCGCTTCGGCCACGAGGCGATTACAGCCGCTGCGACGATTTCGCTTGGTGCTGCAGCCTTTTTTGCCGCGATCCGGCTGCGGTACGGCGGCCTGCTGCTGCTCAGCGGGCTGATGTTCGGGCTTTCGCTCTATTCCTACTCGATCACCAAGGCCTTCGTGCCTCCGTTCCTGGTTTGGATCGCAGTCTTTTACTGGAAGGAACTGACGCGGCTGCGCAAACCTGCGATCGCCGCTTTGGCTGTCATCCTGGTCAGTGCGATTCCGCAGATGCTGGAGCTTTGGCGCCATTATCCGCAGATGATGGCGCGGTACCAGATGGTTGCGGTGATGAATTTTCCATGGCCGATGCGCCTGCGGCTGATGGGGCAAGCGCTGCTTTACGATTTCAGCCCGCGCTGGCTGTTCCTGGCCGGCAGCTCCGATATCGGACTCCATCCCGCGGGATACGGCCAGTTGCTGGTCGCGCAGGCCGCGATGCTGTTTCTGGCGCTGTGCGCGCTGGCCGCACCGCAGTTCCGGCGGGTGACGGTTCTGTTGCTCGGATGGCTCGCCGTGGCGGCTTTCACCGCGGTTCTGATTCTGCCCGCCGGCCATCCGCTCCACGCGATCCTGATGCTTACGCCGCTGACCCTGCTGTGCGCGCTGGGGATGGTGTTTCTGTTCGATTTGGCGGGAGCCAGCCGAAGCGCCAGGATTGCCGCCGCCGCGGCCATTGTGCTGGTCTTGCTGTATCAGGGGGCGAAATTCGTCCGCTTCTATTTTCGCGATTATCCGGCGCTGGCGGCCTACCAATTTCAATACGGCCTGGGTCCGGCAGTGGTTCGCGCGGCCAGCCTCGGAAACGGCCCGGTGGTGATTACCGGCAACACCAACCAACCCTACATTTACGTGCTCTTTTTCACGAAGTATCCGCCCGCGCGTTTCCAAAAAGAGCCAGTGTTGCGATTAAAGGGACTGTTCGCGCCGGTGCTCGGCTTCGACCGCTACCATTTCCTCGACCCGCAATACGCCTATTACAAAATGCCGCACGGGACCTTCGTGTTCACCGGATGGGAGCCCGTGCCCCGCGACCCGATCTGGGCCATCCGCTCGCCCAATGGGCAGATCGCCTATCGGATCGTGGTCAAATAATTGCGCCTGTTCGGATAAACTTGAAACGTTATTCAGCCCGTCGACGTTCTTGCCTGCTGCGGCGGACGGGCCGTATATTGCGGCTGGCCTGAATAATCATGGGACTTAAAGAAAACATAGAGCGGATGCAGGAGTTGGCGCGCCAGGCCGAACTGGGCGGGGGCCAGGAGCGCCTGGAAAAGCAACGCCAGAACGGCAGGATGACCGCGCGCGAGCGCATCGACTTTCTGCTTGACCCGGGATCCTTCGTCGAACTGGACAAGTTCAAGACCCATCGCTGCTTCGATTTCGGGATGGAAAGCCGCCGTATCGCCGGCGACGGCGTCGTCACCGGCTACGGCACGATCGACGGCCGCCAGGTCTGCATCTTTTCCCAGGACTTCACCGTGTTCGGCGGCAGCCTGTCGGGCGCGTTCGCGGAAAAGGTCTGCAAAGTCATGGATTTGGCGACCAAGGTCGGATGCCCGGTAATCGGGCTCAACGATTCCGGCGGCGCGCGCATCCATGAAGGCGTGGTGTCATTGGCCGGCTATGCGGACATCTTCCTGCGCAACGTGATGGCGTCGGGCGTCATTCCGCAGATTTCCGCGATCATGGGTCCATGCGCGGGCGGCGCAGTGTACTCGCCCGCGATGACCGACTTTATCGTGATGGTGCAGAACAGCTCGTACATGTTCATCACCGGCCCCGACGTGATCAAGGCAACGACGCACGAGGAGGTCTCGATGCAGGAGTTGGGCGGCGCCGACACCCATGCCACCCGCTCCGGCGTGTGCCATCTCGACGTGCCCGACGATCAGAGCGCGCTGATCGCGGTCCGCGAGCTGCTGTCCTACATGCCTTCCAACAACGTCGATGATCCGCCGTTTCAGGAGCCCAAAGACGACCCCAATCGACGCGACGAAGCGCTGGATTCGATCGTCCCCGAAAATCCCAACAAGCCCTATGACATGCGCGAGATCATCCTGCGCGTGGTCGATGACGGGCATTTCTTCGAGATCCAGAAGGACTATGCGCAAAACATACTGATCGGGTTCGCGCGCCTGGGCGGGTATTCGGTCGGAATCGTGGCCAACCAGCCGGCGGTGCTCGCGGGATGCCTGGATATCGACGCGTCGGTGAAGGCGGCGCGGTTCGTGCGTTTTTGCGATTGCTTCAATATCCCGCTGGTCACCTTCGTCGATGTGCCAGGCTTCCTGCCCGGCACCGCGCAGGAGTTCGGCGGAATCATCAAGCACGGCGCCAAGCTGCTCTACGCTTTTTGCGAGGCGACCGTGCCCAAAGTCACGGTGATAACGCGCAAGGCCTATGGCGGCGCCTACGACGTCATGTCCTCCAAGCACATCCGGGGCGATTTCAATTTTGCCTATCCCAGCGCGGAGATCGCGGTGATGGGACCCGAGGGTGCGGTCAACATTATCTTTCGCAGCGAATTGCAGAGCGCCTCCGATGCGGTTGCGGAACGCGCCCGGCTGGTCGAGGAATACCGCCGCACCTTCGCCAATCCGTTCAAAGCCGCGGAACTCGGCTATATCGACGAGGTCATTTTTCCGCGCGATACGCGCCCGCGCCTGATTACTTCGCTCAAGGCGCTGGAGAACAAGCGCGACAAGAATCCGCCGCGCAAACACGGTAATATTCCTTTGTGAGGTCGAGCGCGTCCAGCGACTTAGCCACGGTCAAAATGTTCAAACGAATCCTGATCGCCAACCGGGGCGAGATTGCCGTCAGAATTATCCGGGCATGCCGGGAGTTGGGAATTCAAACTGTTGCGGTTTACTCCGACGCCGACAAGGCTGCGCTCCACGTGCGCGAGGCCGACTACGCCGTTGCGGTCGGACCGCCGCCCGCGCGCGAGAGCTACCTCAACATCCCGCGCATCCTCGAGGCGGCCCGCCAGACTGGCGCCGAAGCCATCCATCCGGGTTATGGCTTTTTCTCCGAAAACGCCGGCTTCGCGCGAGCCGTAACCGACGCCGGGATGGTGTTTATCGGCCCGCGGCCCGACGCGATTCATCGCATGGGCGACAAGGTCGAGGCGCGCAAGCTGATGGCGGCGGCGGGCGTCCCGGTGGTGCCCGGATCGCCGGGAACCCTGGAGACTGAAGCCGAAGTGCGCGAACTCGTTGCCAAAATCGGATTTCCAATCATGATCAAGGCGGCGGCGGGTGGGGGCGGCAAAGGCATGCGCATGGTCGAGCAGGAAAAGGATCTCACCTCGGCGGTGCGCGCGGTGGCAAGCGAAGCGCAGTCCTCCTTCGGCGACGGACGCTTTTATGTCGAGAAATATCTGAGCAGCCCCCATCATATCGAAATCCAGGTGCTGGCGGACGGCCACGGCAACGTCGTCCATCTGTTCGAGCGTGAATGCTCGGTGCAGCGCCGCAACCAGAAGGTGGTCGAGGAGTCGCCCTCGCCGTTCGTGACCCCCTCTTTGCGCCAGGCGATGGGCGAGGTGGCGGTGCGCGCGGCGCAGGCGGTCGATTATCTCAGCGCCGGCACCATCGAGTTCCTGGTCGACGGCGAACGCAACTTTTACTTCATGGAAATGAACACGCGCATCCAGGTCGAGCATCCGGTCACCGAACTGGTGACCGGAGTTGACCTGGTCAAGGCGCAAATCGAAATCGCGGCCGGCGGACGCGTTCCGTTCAAGCAGAGCGATTTGCGGCAAAACGGATGGGCGGTCGAATGCCGCGTCTATGCCGAAGACCCGGAGCATGGCTTTGTGCCCGCCCCCGGCCGTATCGACACCCTGCGTCTGCCTGAGGGTCCGGGCGTGCGCAATGATTGCGGGGTGTACGAAGGTTCGGAAGTTTCCTCGTTTTACGATCCGATGATCTCCAAGCTGGTCACCTGGGGCCGCGACCGTGCCGAAGCGATCGGGCGGATGCGCCGGGCGCTGAGCGAATACATGATTTCGGGCAGCCTCATTACGAATCTGAACTTCCATCGATGGCTGATGGACAATCCGCGCTGGAACGCGGGCGAATACGACACCCGCTTCATCAACCAGGAATACCGTCCCACCGTCAGCGTCCAGGCCGACCCCGAAGTCGTGGCGGCGCTGCTCGCCGCGGCCTTCGCGCTGTCGCGCAACAATCATCGCCAGCCTTCGGCCGCGCCGCGCGTTGAAACCCGTCTGTCGGCCTGGAAGACGCTGGGCCGGATGGATTCGCTGCGCAGATAAGGAGCGAAGCGCGATGCAGTATCAGGCGATCGTTGACGGCGCGGATTATCGGCCCGAAATCGAGGAAGTCAAACCGAACTTTTATCGCGTCAGCATCGGCGCCCGCAGTTTCGAAGTCGATCTGCGCCGCACCCACGGCTCCTCCTTTCTGGTCCTGGTCGGAAATCGCGCCTTCGATCTCAGTATCAGCGCCGAGGGCGACGACCTGCTGATGGTCTCGCGCCATGGCGTCAATCGTGTCACGCTGATCGACAAGGCCCGCCGCCGATTGCAGGCAGGCGGCGAGCGCCAGGTCACCGGCCGCGTCGAACTCAGGGCGATGATGCCGGGGCGCGTCGTCAATCTGCTGGTCAAGCCCGGCGACGAAGTGATGGCCGATCAGGGTATTCTGGTGGTCGAAGCAATGAAGATGGAAAATGAGCTCAAAACGCCCAAAGCCGGCAAGGTGCTCGAAATCAAGGTGTCGGTGGGTCAGGCGGTGGAAAAAGGCGAGATCCTGGCGGTGATCGATTAACGTCGGGAGGTTGATGTTCATGCCCGAGAAGGAAGATTCCCTCAAAGCCGCGCGCGACAGATACAACCAGAGCGTCGAACGCGCGCTCAAGCGCGGCGGCGAGCGGCGCGAGCGCTTTGCCACCACTTCGGGAATCGAAATCAAGCGGCTGTACGACCCCTCCGACATCGCCGAACTGGACTACGAGTCGGACCTCGGCTTTCCCGGCGAATATCCCTTCACGCGCGGCGTTCAGCCCACCATGTATCGGGGGCGATTGTGGACGATGCGCCAGTACGCCGGCTTTGGCACCGCCGAGGAATCCAACCGCCGCTATCACTATCTGCTCGAACAGGGGCAGACCGGATTGTCGGTCGCTTTCGACTTGCCGACCCAGATGGGCCGCGACCCCGACCATCCGCTGGCCCGCGGCGAGGTCGGCCGCGTCGGTGTGGCGATCAGTTCGCTGCCGGATATGGAAACCCTGCTTAAGGATCTGCCGCTGGACAAGATTTCCACCTCGATGACGATCAATGCGACCGCGTCGATTCTGCTGGCGCTTTACCTGGTGGTGGCCGAAAAGCAGGGCGTCGGATGGGACAAGCTCAACGGCACCATCCAGAATGACGTGCTCAAGGAGTACGTGGCGCGCGGCACCTATATCTATCCGCCGCGCCCTTCGATGCGGATCATCACCGACATCTTCGAATTCGCCACGCGCGAAGTGCCGAACTGGAACACGATTTCGATCTCCGGCTATCACATCCGCGAAGCCGGCTCGACCGCTGCGCAGGAACTGGCCTTTACCCTGGCCGACGGCATCGCCTACGTCGATGCGGCGGTGAAATCGGGTCTTGACGTTGATGCGTTCGCCGCGCGGCTGTCGTTTTTCTTCAACGTCCATAACAACTTCTTCGAGGAGATCGCCAAATTCCGCGCCGCGCGCCGGCTGTGGGCGCGGATTATGAAGGAGCGCTTCGGCGCCAAGGATCCGCGCTCGATGATGCTGCGCTTCCACGCCCAGACCGCGGGCATGACCCTGACCGCGCAGCAGGTCGAAAACAACGTGGTGCGCGTGTCGGTGCAGGCGCTGGCCGCCGTGTTGGGCGGCGCCCAATCGCTGCACACCAACTCCAAGGACGAAGCGCTCGCGCTGCCCACCGAGGCGTCGGCGCGCACCGCCCTGCGCACCCAGCAGATCATTGCCTATGAGTCCGAGGTTGCCGACACCATCGATCCGTTAGCGGGCTCGTATTATGTCGAAAGCCTGACCCGGGAATTGGAAGAGAAGGCGCGCGAGTACCTGGCGCGAATCGACGATCTGGGCGGCGCGGTGGCGGCGATCGAGCGCGGCTTCATGCAGCGCGAGATTCAGAATGCCGCTTACAGCTATCAGCGCGAGATTGAAACCAAACGCCGCATCATCGTAGGCGTTAACCAGTTCATCAGCGCCGAAACCGAAACCCCCGATTTGCTCAAGGTAAATCCCGAACTGGAAGAAAAGCAGCGCCAGCGCGTGGCAAGGGTGCGCGCCGAGCGCGACTCGCAGGCCGCAGCGCAGGCCGTCAAGCGCGTCACCCAGGCCGCGGCCGACGGCTCCAATCTGATGCCGCCGATAATCGAGGCCGTGCGCCGCTATGCCACGCTGGGCGAGATCGCCGACGCGATGCGGGCGGTATTCGGCCAGCATCAGCCCAGCCACGAATTCTGACCGGATGCTCCAACCTGCGGAGCGGGACGATCAGAGGACTTTCCGGATGGCGAGTCGGCGCCTTAAAAAAACGGTTCGTCCGGTTCCAGTCCCAGCAGCATCCGCCCGCCCGGACGGTACATCCTGGGATGCACGACTCGATGCTGGCAGGCGGTCATGATGTCGCGCATGAAGCGCTCCAGCGGATGGCTGCGGAAAATCGCGCTGGTCGCGGCCAGATCATAAAGCACCGAAATCACCTGTTTGGCGGTCTGATGGCAATAGACCATCATCAGGCGATAGTGCGCGCGCTGGTTGACGGAGACTTTATCGCCCCTGCATAGAGTATCCCACAGCTCTTTCAGCGTGCCGTAGGCGTAATGGCGCGCCGCCGCGATGGTTGCCTCGGCCCAGGCAATCGTTTCCTGCGTCTGGGTATCGTCGCGCAGCAACTGGCGGCTCGGCATCAATTCCTTGCGCCCGCATAGTTCGAGCGCGCAATCCAGCGCCCCGCGCGCGATTCCCAGCGGCACCCCGGTGTGACAAACCAGGTAAATCGGCGGGAACCGGTATAACGGACCCGCAACGCGGGGCGGCTCGAGCACGCTCACGCTTTCCTCGGCGGGCACGAACACGTTGTCCACCACGAAGTCATGGCTGCCGGTCCCGCGCATCCCGGTGGTGTCCCAGGTGTCGATGATCCTCACTTTGGACGCCGGGATGAGCATGACGCGTCCTTTGGGCTGGCCGTTGGCGTGCAGCAGCGGTTTGCCGTTTTCATACAGCGTGCATCCGCAGGTCATCGCCGACGCATGCTGGCATCCGCTGGCGAACCGGTATCGTCCGCTCACCCGGAATCCGCCTGCGACGATTTCGGCGCGTTGGGGCGGACGGATTTGTCCGGCGAAGACGCTGTCCACGCTGCCGTAAAACCGCTGCGCCACTGCCGGTTCGAGGAACGCCGCCACCGGACCGCCGGCGGCCCCGATCATCGCCAGCCATCCGACCGACCCTTCCATCCGGGAGAGTTCTTCGACCACGCGCACCTGCGTCATCGGATCGAACTCACCGCCGCCGTAAACGCGCGGCACCGCCATCCGGAACACCCCGGCTTCCATCATCATTCGCAGCAGCTCCGCAGGAAGCCGGCGCTGCTCTTCGATGCGATCGCGTGCTTGTCTAATCGCCGGCTCCATCGCCCGCACGGCGGCGAGAATCTCTTCGGCAGTGGACGGCATTTCATTCACGGCGCGGATTATCTCAGGCTCAAGGTCGTGATGGCAATGCAGGCGCGAACAAGCCGATCGATCCTTGCCCCGTCATGTGCGACAATTGCTCCTGGACCTGGGATCGGCCGAGGTCTTAAGCAGGTGCTTTATGGCGCTGGAGGAGTATCGTAAAAAGCGGCGCTTCGACATTACCCCGGAGCCCGCCGCCGACAGTACGGCGCATCCACGCAAAAAAGGTCTCACGTTCGTCGTTCACAAGCATCGCGCCTCCCATCTCCATTATGACTTCCGCTTGCAATGGAATGATGTGCTGCTGTCATGGGCCGTGCCCAAGGGACCTTCGCTTAATCCTTCGGTCAAGCGCTTTGCCACCCAGGTCGAGGATCATCCGCTGGAATACGCCCGCTTCGAGGGCGTGATACCGCAAGGCGAATACGGCGGCGGAACGGTGATGGTCTGGGATATCGGAACCTGGACGCCCGCAGTGCCTGACGTGGATGAGGCCTTGCGCAAGGGCGAGTTGAAGTTCGCGCTCCACGGCAAAAAGCTCAAAGGGTCGTGGGTGCTGGTGCGCACCCGCGGCCTGGGCAGAAGTCCGCGTCCCGCGTGGCTGTTGATCAAACATCGCGACGCTTACGCCACCGATCGGGATATCACCGTCGAGCAGCCGCGCTCCGCGTTGTCCAATCGGACGCTGGCCGAGATTGCCCGCGATGAGGGTGGAGACGTCGCGCACGCGGCCAGCGGAGATCCGTAAGCCGCGACCTCAATTACTTCGGGCAGCCGCGGACGTTCGCAGGCATCAGCCGCCGTCGGGGAGCAACCGTAAACTGGCCTGCTCCCCGCCAGCCCGACAGGTTTGAGGTAGAGTCCGTCACGAAAAGGAGACGGACGGATGAAGGGCAGCCGGTTCAACGAGGAGCAAATCATTGGGATC
>JAJPIF010000023.1 GCA_021324885.1 Pseudomonadota bacterium | reverse complement strand
TCCGACGTGTATCATCATGACGGCGACGACGCCTGGCGCGCGATCGAGACGATGCGCAAGTGCGAACTGCCGGTCGCGGATCAGGCCAAGATGCTGGGCGGCAACGCGCGTCGGCTTTACAACATCAAGGAGCCCGCGACCTTCATCCGCGAGCGCGTCACCGAAATCGAGCGGCCCGAATGGTGGCCCACGCCGGAGGAAATCAAGGAGGCGCTCAAGCCCGACGCCGGGATGATTTTCCGCCATCTCCAAACCGCTCAGAGTGCGAAATAGGAGTTCTAACCATGGCTTCGAGCAAGAGCTTTGCCGTCTTCGATGGCGATTCGCACGTGGTCGAACCGCGCGAAATTTGGGAGAAGTATCTCGAACCGGAATATCGCGTGCCGGGCAGGCTCGCCCTGTGGCGTGAGGAAGGCAAGCTTGGTTCCTATCTGAAAATCAACGGCGAGGTGTTCCGCGACGAAGACAACGGCAACATCCCCAGTCACGGCGTCTGGCGTCCTGGCATGACCTGGGAGGCGGTGGGCAATCTGGATCCGAGCGTTCGCCATCCGGTGAACGAGGGCGCCTACGATCCGCGCGCGCGTCTGCACGACATGGACGCGATGGGCGTAGATCAGGCATTGCTTTATCCGACCTGGTTCGCAGAAGGGTTCCCCCTGATCAAGGACCCCGACGTCGCTTACGCTTTGGCGCGCGCCTATAACAACTGGATCGCGGATTTCTGCAAGGCGGCGCCCGATCGGTTGTTCGCCGCCGCGATGATTCCGCTGCAAAACATGGACTTCGCGCTCGAGGAATTGCATCGCATAGCGAAGATCTCCTGCTTTCGCGGGGTGTTCATCCGCCCGGCATTCATCGAGGACCGCTATTTGAATCATCCCTACTACGAACCGTTGTGGGCCGAACTCGAAGCGTCCGGCGTGACAGCGGCTGTGCATTCGACGGCGGGATTATGGAATCCCGAATGGACCTCGCACGGGCAGTTTATCGAGAAGATTAAGCATCGGCTTGCCCAAAGCGGCGGCTTTTTCGGCGCGGGCGGCGGTCCGGGCGCAGGCGGCGGCAGCACGCTATTCCAGGTTCATGGCATCCCGCTGGGCCATCCAATGGCTCCGATACTGGCGCAGTGGCTGGACAATTACATGTTCGTGGGTTCGACGTTGCTGGGGTTTTCCGTTATGCAGCGCTATCCGAAGATGAAGATGGTGGTGGCGCACGGCAAGGCCACCTGGATGGAGGAAGTGCTGGAGAAGATGGAAGCTTCCACCCGCACGATTCCGCCGCTGCATTTCTACCCCGTGCGGACCGATCCCGAGCAGATGTGGAAGGAAGGCCACGTGATGCTGGGTTTTGACGCCGATGAACGCGGCATTCAGCGCCTGCCCCATCGCTACGCCGACAAGGTCGTGTGGGGATCGCGCTATCCCAATCAGGACACCACCAGCGCGTGGGACGCGATCCGGATGCTGACCGAGTCGCGAGTCGCCGAATCGACGATCGCGCGGATGATGGGAGCCAACGCCGCCGAGCAGTTCGGCGTGAAGCTGGTGCAGAAGGTCGGTTAGCTTTGAAGCCAAAATAAAGTTTGGTCCCCTTTTTGTCCGGGGAGCCACTACCCGTTAGTTTTTTCCCGGATTGGCACCTCGAGCAAAGACGTTCGCTTCATAATCCATGCTCTGCAGACGTGAGCCGCGATCGACATTGAGCCCGGCGAAATCCTTCATTTTGTAAATTGAAGCTTGCGAATCGAAGCCGCCTTCTGCTACTCCGGTTACATCAGGATCAGGCTTCGCGTTTCGGTTCACTTCAGCGGAGGTGGCTTATGAAGACTCCAGCAATCGCCGCGGTCTTTATTTTGTCGGTGCTTCTCTTCCTTGCCGGCACAGCCAATTCGCAACAGGCCTACGATCCGTCGGTCTATACCTCGATGGGCGGACCGGAGGAATCCATCCCGGTGGGCACCAAAATCACGACCGGGAACTGGCAGAATTATCAGCGCTTCATGTCGGTCGGACTGCGCTCACTGATGAGCCAAAAATATTTCTGGAAAGTTCCTGCCGACGCCGTGCTGGAGGTGGGTCCTACAATCAAGATCGGATTGCCGCGCAAATACCGCGAAGACACTGAGAAATATCACGATCAGGTCAAACTGGTCCCCCACGGCGAGGGTTACAGTATCTCGGGTTACGTCGCCGGCCTCCCCTTCCCGGAGATCGATCCCAAAGACCCGCTGGCCGGTGTCAAGCTGATTTATGACAATTATTACAATTACATTCCATACAACGTGTTCAGCGAAGCTGGACCGAAAAATGGCAGCGGCTGGACCGGCGTCGATCGCTACGGAGATAAAACCTGGAGCTATGTATTCGAGATTTATTTCAAGCTGAAACATGTCAGCGATCCAGGAATACCCATAACGCCACCCGACCAGCAGGGCGACACATTCCTGGCCCAAAACAACGTGGTTTGGGAACCGGAACAAAGCAAGTACACCAACGACCTCTTGATTTTCTACGATGATCCCGCGCGCGATCCGGAGGTGTACGTGTTCGTGCCGGCGCTGCGCCGCTCGCTCCGGCTGTCTTCCGCCGCGCGCTGTGCGCCGCTGCTTGGCTCGGACTACGTGGCCGACGATTCGCGGGAAGGGATCAATATCCAGCCGCCCATCTTCCAAGGGAAGCTACTCGGCATCAAGCGAGTGCTCGAGATCGCACATGCCGACCCGGCCGCTTATCAGAACTATAATAACTACTTCAATCCCATGTCGTTTCCCAAGCCCGCGGTTGGCAAATGGGAGCTCCGCGACGCATACGTCGTGGATATTCGGCGAGTCCCGTCGCTTCAGCGGGGATACTGCTACTCCGATCGGGTGGCTTTTCTGGATAAAGAAACTTTTGAGCCGATCGACCTCGATCTTTATGACTCGAGTTCGAAATTCTGGAAAGGGATTCTGAATATCTATTATCCGACGCCCATGCCGGGCTCGCCTGGCGACTATGTCACCGCCCTTGGTGGCCCTGGCAATATATGCTCAGAACTGTGGGATTTTCAGAACAATCACATTACCCTGGCTATAATGTACAATACGAAAATCGATGCGCAGGTGCCGGCTGAGTACCGGGACTCAGCGCGTTGGGGAACTCCAGCCGGGATGGAACAAGTTATGCAGTAACAGTCCTTCGGGAGCAGATGGGTGATTTCCTCGGGCCGGACCTTGAGTGATACCCAGGAATTGCGGCTCTGATCTCGCCTTTATTTTCTTATTTTCTCACTCACCGGTCTTCACTATCTATTCACTACGCAGTTCTGACTAGCTCCAGGGCTTCGCACCGTCGCTCGACGCCTCGGCGTCCGCCAGCAACCGATCCAGCAGGCACGGTTCGACCGGCTTGGGCACCACCGCATCGACCCAGCGCCGGCGCGGGTCGTCGGTGGGAATCTCCTGGGCCCATCCGGTGAACAGATAAAAAGCAGGCGGCGCGGGTTTCGATTTCACCTTCCTGGCGACTTCCCATCCGTTGACTCCCGGCATCCCAAGGTCGCAGAAAACCACGTCGATAGGACAGTCCTCGCGCATCAGTTCTTCCAGCGCGCCATCGCCGGAAGTATTGGTCACGACGCTGTGCCCGCGCGACTGAAACAGGGCGCTCAGAGCATTGAGGTTCTCGGCGTCGTCGTCGATTACCATCACGCGGCGCGGTTGAACGCGCCCTGATTCACGCTGGGGAGCAAGTTCGACATTCGCGACAGGCGCAAGCGGAAAGCGCAGGGTGAAAACAGCTCCGCCCGACGGCGCGTTGGCGGCGCTGATGCTGCCGCCCAGCCGCGCCATCGCACCGTATGCCACTGACAGCCCCAGCCCGGTGCCGCGTTCACCCTTGGTGGTGAAGAAAGGATCGAATACGCGGTCCAGGTACTCGGCCGGAATTCCGTTGCCTTCGTCCGCGACCGTGACCACCACCTCACCCCGATCAATCTTGCCGCCGATATGGATAACGCCGCCCGCCGGCATCGCGTCGCGAGCATTCAACAACAGGTTGAGAAAGATCTGGCGCAATTCCGCGGGTTCGCCCAGGATCAAGGGCAGCTGGGGCACGTCGGTCTCCACGCTGATCGAGGGGCCGGAGACGGAACTGCTCTCCTGCAGCGTGCTGTGCACCATTTCCAGCGATTCGCGGATGATCTCCGCCAAGTTGACCGGCTTAACCGGGTGGTCGTGGCGACGGCGGGCGAAATCCTGCAATCTGCCGATGGTTGCGTTCGCGTCACCGACGATCCGCGTAAGCAGTTCCAGGCGTTCGCGATAGTGGCCGGGAACATCCCGCTCCATGCGCAGCAATTCCAGGTTGAGGGACAGAGCGTTGAGGCTGTTGTTCAGATCGTGAGCGATACCCGAAGCCAGTTCGCCCACCGCGGTGAGCCGCTCCCGGCTCGCCATCGTTTCACGGTTGCGCCGCAACTCCTCTTCGGCACGCACCCGGTCGGTGGTATCCTGGCCCGCGACCAGCACGCATAAATGGTCATCGAGTTCGAAAGTGCTCCAGGAATAGACACAATGTATCGGCTGTTTATCCGGCCCCCAGAAAATCGCGGCATCCCGCGAGGCCCCGCGGTCGCCGAGTTTTAGCGAGTTCAGCCAGCCGCGGGCGGCCTCGCTATCGGTTACGAGGCCCAGTTCCAGCGCGGTCTTGCCCACCGCCTGGGAGCGTTTTAATCCGAAAGTCGCTTCAAAGGACGGATTACAATCGACCATCAAGCCGTCAGGGACGGAAAAGATCATCAGAATCGAAGGGCTGATCTCGAAAATTCTACGGAATATGTTTTCGCTGCGGGACAATGCGCGCAGCGACCTGTCGATACGCAAGCGCTGGCGGGTAAGCGCCTCGTTTATCAGGAGCGAACCGAGGATTGACGCGACCATCGCGGAGAGGCCCGAAATCACCAAACCGCCATGCCAACCCAGCACGCAGGCAAAAGCAAAGCCGAAAAACACGCAGATCGCGCTCATGCCTACCTGCCAGCCCGCTTCCCAGGGGAGGCAGGCGCCGCCAACCGGAAGCAGGACCAGCAGGAACAGGAAAGGGCCGAGCGAGGCGCCTTTCATCGATAAAAAGCCCGAACTGATGGCCAGGGCGCTGGCAAACAGCAGGACGATGGGCTTCCACAGCGCGCTAAAGCGAGGATGCCAGGTCGACGCCAGCAGAGCGACCGTCAAGGCAAACCAGATCGTCTGTATGAGAATTGCCATCCAGTCCGGATGGCCCGAAAAAGCAATTTCATAAAAGGGAAGGATCAGCTCTGCGATCAAGCTGACCAGCGCCGCCATGCGCAACCGAACTATCGCTTCCCGATTGACGGAGTCCAGTTCCGGCAGCGAAGACGATGCCGTCTCCACGGCGGTCGGCGCAAGACTCGTTATCACTATCAGCCCTCCGAGTATCCGGCCTCGGTTCTACTACCGGACCGAAATAGCGTCAGCCGCGCCCGTCAGGCCCGCAACTGTGTGACGGAGGCTAGCGCGCCATGCTGGCCGCGCTGACTTACTTGCAGTAGCATAAAATAAACTCGGATTCAAAATGGCAGTGTCCAGGCAAGCTGGCCATTCTTCGCTCAGAACAGCAGACTACAACCGCCATGATTTAGCGCTGCTCGCGAAAGAAACGCCGGGATTTAGCGCACGATCAGCGGCACCTGCATCCAGCCCAATTGAAAATCGGAAATGACGCGGCGTGCGTTGGCTTCGTCGATTTCGTAGTCTGGAATTGCGCGCAGCAGTTCCTCGACCATGATGCGCCCTTCCAGGCGCGCGACGTGCACGCCGACGCAAAAGTGCATCCCGTAACCGAAGGCGAGATGACCGTCCATCGCGCGATTCCAGATGAATCGATCCGCGTTTTCGAACATGCGCTCGTCGCGGTTGGCCGAGGCAAACAGGATGATCACTCGATGGCCCGGCATCAGGGTGTGCCCGCGAATCGTATAGGGATGGTCAACGACGGTGCGGCTGAACCATTGCGCGGGTGCGCCGTAGCGCAGCATTTCCTCGAACGCAATCGGCACATTGGTTTCCAGATCGGCAAGCACCTGCGCGCGCTGATCCCGATGGCGCCAAAGTTCAAGCAGCCCCGCCGCCACCACCTTGGGCAGCGTTTCGGTCGCTCCAACGGCAATCACCATCAGATGCCATGCGATCTCCTCGTCGGTCAGATGGCGGCCGGCGATTTCCAGGTTGATCAGTCCGTCAACCATCCGATTACTGCCGTCGGCACTGGCCTTGCGGCGGCTGCGCACCAGCTCAGCCAGCATCTGCATGAGCCTTCGTGACGTTTCCTCAAACGCATCGGAGGGACCGCCGTATTCGGGATCGCGCGTCGTCGATCGATTCACCAGTTCCAGCAAAAGCGGCGCCTGCGCCAGCGGCAGTCCGATCAGTTGACACGCGGTGCCCGACGAAACATAACCGCCGAAATCGACTGTCGCGTTGAATCGCCCCCGTCCAATCAGCTCAGCCAAACGTTCGCGGACGCGCTCGCGGATGAATGGTTCCAGTTGCGCCACCGCATGCGGCCGCAACGGACCGATCGCGGACTGGCGCACCTGCTCGTAATAGGGACTGGGCAGGTTGGGGAATATGTCCATCGGATCAAGCCGCGGCGGCGGTACCTTGCCCGCATTAGAGCGGCGGAAAAGCGCAGGGCTGATCAGCGTGCCCTCGGTCGTGGTCAGATGCGCGTGCGGATCGGTGAGCAGTTTGAGGATATCCTCGTAGCGCGAGATCGCCCACGCGTCGTATTTTTCGATGCGGTAGATCGGATAGCGATCGCGCAGGATTTTGTAGTACGGAAACGGGTCCCGCATCACATCGGGCGCGAACGGATCGTAGACAAAAGCTTTCGGATCCAGACTGCTGACAGCCGCGCTTGCCATGATACTTTATCGTACAATAATCAACGCGCCGAAGCTTGCCTGGCCAGGCGAGCCGTCAGCCGCTCCCAGGCCGCCGGATTGGTCATGTTCGACGGACGCTTGCCGCGCAGCACGTCGAGCGCGAGACGCGAAGAGATGACCGAACAGGGGCGGAAGGTCTCCGGTGAATTGCCGCCCAGATGCGGCGTGATTATCACGTTGTCGAAATCGAACAGCGGATGGTTGTCGGGCAGCGGCTCGGGATCGGTGACGTCGAGCCCGGCGCCGGCAATGACGCCTTCGCGCAGCGCGGCCACCAATGCGTCGGTACTGACCACCGGTCCGCGCGCGGTGTTGATCAGGAAGGCGGTCTTCTTCATCCGCGCCAGTTGTTCCCTGCCAATAAGCCCGCGCGTCTGCGCCATCAGCGGCGTGTTGATTGAGACAAAATCGCTGGCCGCCAGCATCTCGCCCAAATCATCGATCAGAGTCGTGCCCTGGCGTTCGGCCTCGATCGGATCGAAGAAGGGATCGAATGCGATCACCTTCATCGCGAAGGCGCGCCGGCACATATCCGCAATCGTGCGCCCGACGAAGCCGTAACCGACGATCCCCAGGGTCTTGCCGTTGAGGTTGGACAGCGGCGTGCCGCGCTGCATCACCGCCATCATGTCCATCTTTTTGTCGCGATGGATCGCGCGGTCGCGCTCGGCGATCCGGCGGCACAGCCCCAGCATCAGGCCGACGGTGTGCTCGGCAACGGAGTTGGCATTGCCGTTGGGCGCGTTGAGGACGACGATTCCGCGCTCGGTCGCCGCAGCAGTGTCGATACGGTCCGTGCCGGCCGCCGGGATAAAGATGACCTCCAGGTTGGGGGCGCGATCCATCATCTCCGCCGTGACCGGCAGATGCCCCATCAGGCCCATCGCGAACAGCCCGTGAATCCTGGGCAGTGCCTGATCAAGTTGCTCCTGCGCCTTGGCCTGGAGCTTGCGGCGCGATTCGGGCGAGCGGCGCATCTCGGCGCGTTCCTGCTCGCTAAGCGCATAGACTATCTCTATATCCGGGCAGCCCGCGAACACCGCGGCGCCGTCGGGATGGAGAAAGTTGGAAGGGACGAAAATTATTTTGCGCTCGGCCATTGCGGTATTCCTTGAAGAAACCTAACCTCAGGCCCCTTCCCCGGGAGGAAAGGGGAAATCGTGCCATTTCATCTGTGCTCTACGCTTTCGCACACCGTACCGTTGAAGGCAAGCGACGGTGCGGTTTGAAAAATTCCAATGGGTAAGCGATAACACGTTCACGGAGGAAGTTGAGCATGAGTCACAGCGCACTTTCCAAAGCATGGGGCGCCAACCGAGCGGCCATCGGACCCTGGATCACGACTGATTCGGAATGGTCGATCGAAACCCTGGCCCATTGCGGCTTCGATTTCGTGGTCATCGATTGCCAGCACAGCCTGCTCGACGAGGTCAGCGCGGGACGCCTGCTCAAAGGACTCGCCAACGCGCCCGCCGCCGGTATCGTGCGCGTCTCCAGAAATGAACCGGGCCGCATTGGCCGCGTACTGGACGCCGGCGCCGACGCCGTGATCGTTCCGCTGGTCAATGACGCGAATGAAGCCGCCGCCGCGGTCGCTGCATGCCATTACTCGCCCGCGGGCGTGCGCAGTTTCGGCCCGTTCAGGGCAGGTCTGGGTTTCGATGTAAAAGCACTGGAAGAGCGGGTCAGTTGTTTCGTCATGATCGAAACCCGCAAGGGAGTGGAGAACGCGGCGGAAATCTGCGGCGTCAAAGGGGTCGCGGGAGTATTCATTGGCCCGGCCGATCTGTCGGTGGACATGGGCCTGCCGCCCAACGCAGCTTTCAGTGACAAGCCTCCCGCCGCCCTGACCGAGGCGATTGACAAGGTGGTGAAGGCAACCAAGGCGGCCGGAATCATCGCCGGAAAGCCAGCCGCGTCGGCGGCCGACGCCGCGCGCTCGGCCAGCGCCGGTTTCCGTCTCCTGACGCTGGGCGCCGACCGCACGCTGCTGCGCGAACGCGCCGTCCAGGTCATGAAGGAGATGACCAAAGGCACAGCCGGCTAAAGTTGTATCGGCGATCTCCCGGCGTGTACCTCAATGCCGGAGACAACCGATCCGTCATTACAAGCGGAGTTTGCGGAGCTGAAAGAGCCGCAATGACCGGATCGGAAAAACACGGCACGGCGGAGCGCGCTGCCATTCAGCGCAGCGGCCACAGGCAATGCTCTTGGACGAAGTCGGCGGCGCGGATATTTTTGCCCGAATACCACATCGGATCGGGGCAGGTGCACAGGTAACGAGCCGTCTCAGCCGGAACGTCCATCGGCAGCGCCAGGCGGCTGTCCCATCCGTGGTAATCGTTGCCGACCCGTCCGACTTCCACGTGTTCGCTGAAGATGAACCCGGGATCGAGTCCAATCACCGCGATGTTGTGTTGTCTGACTTCTTTGTCCAGAGATCTCATGAACCTGGTCAAGGCGGCCTTCGTCATCGGATAGCCCAACCCGGTCGAGGCATGACCCGGCATCCCAGGCATTTCGAATTCGCCCGCCGCTGAAGTTACCAGGATGATGATCCCGCCCCCCTGCGCTTTCATTTGCGGTACGATGATTTTGCACGCGCGCACGGCGGACATCAGGTTGACGGCGACTTGTGTGTCCAGTTGCTCGACCGTGGTGTCCTCGAACATGCTCAGGTAGCCGGGGCCGCGATACTGGATGCTGTGGATCAGGATATCGACGCGGCCCAGTTCCCTGATTGCCTGACGGCACATCGCATCGACATCCTTGCCGTCGGCCAAATCGACGCGAATCGGGATTGCGCGACGGCCCATCGCGCGGATTTCCTCCGCCGTCTGATGGATTGTACCGGGTTCTGCTGACTGCCCGGGACGCTCGGTGCGCGCGGCGACGGCCACGTCGGCACCCCCCCGCGCCAGCCGCAGCGCCATCTGCTTGCCCATCCCGCGGCTTGCGCCGATTACGATCGCACCTTTACCTGCCAGACGCATTTGACTTCTCCCGGTTGCGAAAAGGGCGCGGCGCATTGCACGGCTGGGGTCGAAGAAGCTGGTGGTGGTCCGGTTCTCAGGACCGCGCCCTGCCCTTCTGCTCTGCTCGATGTCGAGCAGCTCCTAATTTTCCGACCCAACGTTACGTTGCGGAACATGCCTGCCCTCTAATCGGCGGTCGCGCGCAGCCGCGGCCAGCAGCGGCGCGGCGTCCGACGCCATCCGTTGCGCGACTACGGCGTTGCCCGCCTCCGTGATATGCCACGGATCGACGAAGTAGGTTTTCCCGCCCCCGTTCAAAATGCCGCTGATGTCGTTGACGCCATTGCTCGGCGCGACGGCGGCGATGCGCTGGTAGGTGGCGTCGAAGAATTCCCGGCGGCTGCGCGCGCCCACGAACGACTGCTCGTAGGCAGTCAGCGGATGCTTGCTGAAGATGACTGGCTGCCAGTAAAAGAGCGAGCGGAAGCCGAAGCGATCTCCCATCGCGCGCACCATCTGGTTATTGAACAGGTAGATATTGACGATGTCCTGTTGGATCGCGCCGGCGCCTTCGAAATCGCTGGGCGGCGCCAGGTAGGCGATCGATGCAATCGGGCCGATTTCGGTCCGCTCTGTTGTAGCTTCATCCCTGCCGTAGAGCAGCTTGATCAGGTCGGCCATCCCGGTGTTCATCAGGAACGTGCGCAGCGCCGTCGCGTACAGGCGCTTGCGGCCCGACGATGACGCCAGGATCCCGAACTCCTGGGCGCGGAGAAATTCGTTTTGCGTCAGCCCCGCGATCCCGTCCTGGTAACCCAGAAACGTATCATTGATGCCGTCGTAGAAAATCACCAGGTCGGGACGCTCGCCCCGCCTTAACAATTCGTAGAGATAAATAAGCTCCTGGCTCGTGACCCATCCCATCTGGCCGTAATTGCGCACCTCGACGTCGTATAGCGGATTCCCCGCCAGGTCTTTGGCCAATAACGACGGTATCGTGTAATCGTCGCGCGCGCCCGCGCCCCAGGTGGTCGAACCGCCCATAACGAAGACGCGCAGCAGCGGCTTGCCGTCATTGTGGGGGTGCGGCGCGTTCCAATTGACGCGATTGGAATGCGGATCGATGTTGAGGTACGGGCTGCGCATCGGGGCGGTTTTCCAATAGACATAGGGATACCAGCGCATCCGCACGCTGTTCATCGCCTGGAAATAAGCCGGCACCCACGACGCGCTGTCCGGATAGGCGCGCGTCTGGTCCGGGATACGGCGCCGACGCAGATCGCGTACTGTTTTGACGATCGTTCCCGCCGCGAAGCTGAGCACCGCGAATGCGGCTAGCGCGATGCCAACCTGGATCCAGAGCATCGCTGCCCAATGCGCGACCCTGAGCAACAGGCCCGGTTTCGACTTGCCGGCTGAATAATCCGTCATCTTAAATCAATGCGCGAGCCCGGCGGCTGCGCGCTCGACGGCCGTGCCTTTGAAAAAGTCCGGATTGTTGGCGGCCCACAGCCCGACCGGATTGGCGAAGGTGAAGTCGCGGAAATCCGCCTCCGTGATTAGGCCGTCCTCGACCAGTTCCCAGGCCTCAGCAATCACGGTGGACATGTCAGTTACGTCGAAATGGCCGATGTCGGTGCCGAGGATCGCGTTCAGGCGATGGTGCCCGGGCGTCACCCTGGTGTTGAACGCCCACGCATTGGCGTGGTCTTCGGCCTCGCAGCCAAAGTAAAAATTCGGCACGAACAGCTTGCAGATATCGTCGGGACTTTGTACGCCGCTGGCGGCGAATTCATTGGGTTGCTCGGGCGGCCCGACGCGCTCCAGCCCGACCCGCAGCGTTTCCACGTCGAGCGTGCGCTTCATCGTATCGGTGCCGTATTTTTCGAACATGCTGACGAGGAATTCGACGTCGAGGTTGGCCGGATTGCAGTATTTGAGCGCCTGCGGATTGCGGGTTTTGAAATGGCCAATCAGGTCGTTGAGCAGCTTGAAGCCGTAGCCGACGCCGCCTTCCAGAAAAGCGAACCGCAGTCGGGGAAAACGACGCGTCACTCCGCCCAAAAACAGCGCCTTGCACATCGCGTCGTTGGCTTCCGCGAAATGCCCGATATGATTGTAAACCCAGTTGCTGACCGAAGCGCGCAGCCCCAGCCCCTGGCTGCCGGTATGGAAGGTGGGCGAGAACCCGAGTTCCAGGCACTTGGACCAGAACGGATCGTAGTCGTATTCGCTGTCCATCCCGAGCATGTCGAACCAGGTCGCCAGCCGCGCCGCTTGCGGCATCTCGCGCATCACGTACGGCACCCGCCGCCGCACCAGGCTGGCGACCATCACGGCCTTGAGCCCCAAGCTTTTCACATGTTCCAGTTCGGCGATCGCTTCGGCCGGGGTATGCATCGGGATCGCAGCGGCGGGCGTAAGCCGGTCCTCCAGGCCTTTGAACGTGTCGGCGATAAAAGCGTTGAAGGCATGGCAGGACGCGCGCCGCACTTCCTCGTCGCCGAAATAAGCAGCGAACAGCCCCGGTCCGCTGGGATAGAGCACCGCGAAGTCCAGGCCCAACTCCGGCATCCGCTCATAAAGCATCCTCGGGAGCATCGCAGTGGCGCGGTCAGGGGTGCTGGTCGTAAGTCCCCACCACGGCGGCTGCGGATAGCGGCGATCGAGCCGGACCTCGCGCGCCATCAGCGAAGTGTCGCCGAACGGGACGGACTTTTTGAACCGCTCGATGACTGCCGGCCCCGCAGTTTCGCGCAGATACTCCATGAAGGCCGGAGCGTAGTCGATCCAATGGCCGTCGGAGTCGATTATCGGATGATTCAAGCGGGCGCGAATCGCCGCGGATTTGCTCTTAGCTGCGGTCGCCATCTGCTCCTCCTCAAGGGCACGAAGCCGTCTGCAAGAATTTAAACCTACCGATTAAGGGCTTGCGTGACCAGCGCGTCCGGCCGCTTTACCCCAGCGCCGCTTTACGGTTACATCGGTAAAAGCGCGGCCGGCAATCGCGGCCCGAGCAACGCGGACAGGGCCGCCAGCGGAAGGACCTCTGCATGAAATACAGCGAATATCAGCATCTGCTTTTCGAGCATAAAGGCGACGGCGTGCTGCTGGTGACGATCAACCGGCCCGACGTCCTCAACGCCACCAATCGGCGGCTGCATTGGGAGCTGACCCAGGTATGGAAGGACGTCGATCCCGACCCGCAGGCCAACGTGATCCTGATAACCGGAGCGGGACGGGCGTTTTCCGCCGGCGGCGACATGGAGATGATCGAGGAGATGACGCGCAGTCCGGAGGCGGTCGCGCAGAGTTGGCGTGAAGCCGGTGACATCGTTTACAACATGATCAATCTCGACAAGCCCATCATCTCGGCGATCAACGGGGTCGCGGTCGGCGCCGGCCTGGCGGTGGCGCTGCTCGCCGACATCAGTATCGCGGCCGACAATATACGCTTCACCGACGGCCATCTGCGCATCGGGGTCGCCGCGGGCGATCATGCCGTCATCGCCTGGCCGCTGCTGTGCGGGATGGCCAAGGCCAAGTACTATCTGCTCACCTCAGACTTCATCGACGGCAAGGAAGCCGAGCGCATCGGCCTCGTCAGCCTGTGCGTCCCCGCCGACAAGCTGATGGAAAAGGCGATGGAGGTGGCGCGCAAACTCGGCACCGGTCCGCAGCAGGCCCTGCGATGGACCAAGCGGTCGTTGAACAACTGGCTGCGGATGGCCGGCCCGTCCTTCGACACGTCGCTGGCGCTGGAGATGCTGGGGTTCTTCTCCACCGACGCCAGGGAAGGACTGGCGGGAATCAAGGAAAAACGCGCGCCGAAGTTTAAGTGAGGCTCACCACGGCCGCCGCGCCTGCGCTTGATGATGGCGAAAGCAGGCTGATAGGATTGCGAATGCCAGCGATAAAGGCCTCCGCACTTGACTCGGGGAGACACGAACATGGAATACGACCTGGTCATTCGCAACGGCACTGTGATTGACGGTTCCGGGATGGCGCGGTATCGCGCCGATGTTGGTATTGCCGGCGGCAAGATCGCGGAGATCGGCCGGATACGCGCCAGCGCCCGCGAGATTATCGACGCCGACGGCCATGTGGTTGCGCCCGGGATTATCGACGGCCATACGCACATGGACGCGCAGGTGTTCTGGGACGCCCTGGGAACGTCGTCGTGCTGGCATGGCGTGACCTCGGTCGTGATGGGCAATTGCGGATTTTCGCTGGCGCCGTGCGGCGAGCGCGACAAACACCTGGTGATGCGCAACCTGGAACGTGCCGAAGACATCGCGCGCGAGGCGATGGAGGCCGGCATCACCTGGTCGTGGGAAACCTTCGCGCAGTATCTCGACGCCGTCGATCGCGCGCCCAAGGGAATCAATTACGCCGCCTACATGGGACATTCCGCCCTGCGCACGTACGTGATGGGCGAGCGCGCGTTCACCGAAGAGGCGACCGAGGCCGATATCGCCGCGATGAAGCGCGAGGTGCGCGACGCGATCCGCGCCGGCGCGATCGGCTTTACCACTTCGCGCAGCTCAACCCATGAAACCGCCGATCGCAGACCGGTCGCCAGCCGCATCGCCAGTTGGGACGAAGTCCGTCAACTGGTCGGCGTGATGGGCGAGCTCAACGCGGGCCTGTTCGAAATCGCCGGAGAGCAGACCGGCGCGGACCCCGAGCACACGCGCGACTACCTGGGACGGCTCAAGGCGCTGGCGCTGGAGACCGGGGTGCCGGTCACCTTCGGCCAGTTCGCCCATCGGCGCTATCCCGACGACTGGCGCCATTATATCGCCGCCGCCGAGCAGACCGCGCGCGAAGGCGGCCGCATGTTCATCCAGGTGCACAGCCGTTCGGTCAACGGTGTCAATTCGTTTCAGACCACGATGCCGTTTGACGGACTGCCGCTATGGCGCGAGCTGCGCAAGCTGCCGCTGGCCGAGCAGGAAGCGGCGCTGCGCAATCCCGAAACCCGGCGCAAGCTGGTCGAGGTGGCGCGCGAGCACCGGCGCGGCAACCAGCCCAGACACGGACAGTTGTTCGCGATGGGTCCCGACTTCAACTGGATGTGGGTGCAGGACAAAGGGCTGCCGCCCTACCGATCGGTGGCCGAAATCGCGCAGGAAACCAATCAGGATCCGGTGGACGTGATTATTGACCTCGCACTCAAGACCAATCTCAAGCAGTTGTTCCTTCAGACTGTGGCCAACGAAAACCAGGATCATGTGCTGGAGATGATGCGCCATCCGCGCTGCGTGGTGACCTTCTCCGATTCCGGCGCGCACGTTTCACAACTGATGGACTCCTCGCTGCAAAGCCACGTGCTGAGTTACTGGGTGCGTGAGAAGCAGGCGCTGACGCTGGAAGAGGCGGTGCGGATGCTTACCTTTGTCCCGGCCTCGTATTGGGGACTGGAGGGAAGAGGGCTCCTGCGCAAAGGCTGGGCCGCCGATATCATGATCTTCGACCCCGACCGGATCACGCCCGAATTGCCGGAACTGGTGCATGATCTGCCGGCCGGCGCGCGGCGGCTGCGCCAGAAGGCCAGCGGCATCATGGCGACGATCGTCAACGGCGAAGTGGTGCTGCGCAACAATCAGCACACCGGCGCGCTGCCCGGCCGCCTGCTGCGCGGTCCGTTGGCGCAGTCCTGATGGCGACGCACGGGGTCCGACCCGCGTTGACACGTTGCGGGGGCTCCGATAATTAATTTGATTCTGGTTCAGTCATGTTCGCGATTATAAAAACCGGCGGCAAACAGTACCGCGTCGCTCCGGGCGACCAGATCGTGGTCGAGCGGATTCCCGGCGATATCGGCGCGCAGATCTCCCTGTCAGAAGTCCTCGCAATCGGGGGGAATGGCGCACCCATGCTCGGCACGCCGCTGGTCAGCGGAGCAGCGGTGACAGCGCGTATTGTGCAGCAGCCGCGCGGCAGCAAGGTGATCGTTTTCAAGAAGAAGCGGCGCAAGAACTACCGGCGCAAACGCGGCCATCGGCAGGAATTGACCGTCCTCAATATCCAGGCGATCAACACTGGCATGGCAGCGGGTTCGGAGTCCACGCCGCCGCCGTCCGTCGAGGAGCCGCCGGCGGAGCCGAGTCCGGCGGAAAACCCGGCATAACATCGCGGCACGACCGAGCCATTTTAACTGGCGGCGATAACGCCGCTACAGCAGAGGAGTAAGCGCCGTGGCACACAAGAAGGGACAAGGTTCGACGCGCAACGGTCGGGACAGTCCGGGCCAGCGGCGGGGAATCAAGATTTACGCCGGACAGCAGGTCAAAGCCGGCAACATCCTGGTCCGTCAATGCGGCACCCGGATCCATCCGGGACGCAACGTCGGTCTGGGCCGTGACTATACGATCTATGCGCTGATTGACGGCATCGTCAGCTACGAGCCGCGCGGCGAAAAGCGCCAGGTCAGCGTCTACCCCCTGGCTCAGGAACAGGCGGAACGTCGCCAGTAGGACAGGCGCCCCTGCCCGTCCCATCAGCGTAAAATTACTCGCGTTTTTTTGGGGCGCGGCGAGCTTCCACCGTGAATGCGCCGCTGGGGCGCACTTCGACCACCTGGCCCGCCAAGCTGTCGTCCTCGATGAATTGCAGCACCACTTCGGCAATTGCTTCGGGTGAGATCAACTTGCGCACCGGCGGCGCGATGCGTCCGGCGGCCTTTTCATCGCGGAACTGCTGGCGCGCCAGCGGTGTATCGGTCTGGCCCGGACAAACGCAATTGACCCGGATGCGTTTGCCTGACCAGTACGCCAGCGAATGAGTCAGATGGATCACGCCGGCCTTGGCCGCGGCATAAACCGGGTCGCCGGGAATTGGATACACGCCCGCCATCGAGGCGGTGTTGACGATCACGCCACCATTTTCTCGCATCAGGGGAAACGCCAGGTAGCATCCGAGCACGACGCCTAAAAGATCGACATCCAGCACCCGCTTCCATTGCTCGACCGCGATTCGCGTAAAGCCGGGCTGTGGTGTGGAGATACCGGCATTATTGAACAGGATATCGAGGCGGCCGAAGCGCGCCAGCGTCTCCTCGAACGCCCGCCGCATCTCGGCCTCGTCGCGGACGTCAGCGCGGATGAAGGCGGCGCGCGTGCCGGCGCTTTGAAATGACTTGACCGCTTCGTCACCCAGTTGCTGGTTGACGTCAAGCAGCATCAGATTGGCGCCCTTGGCCGCCAGCATCTTTGCCGTGGTTTTACCGATTCCTGAAACGCCACCGGTGATCAGCGCCGTTTTCCCATTGATGACCATCATGCCGCTCCCAAACAAATGGCGCGGTCCCGATTCAGTCTTCCAGGACCGCGCCCATGATTGTATGCGATGGTAACCGAGCCCGCCGCGCTATGCTATCGGCGCGACGCCGATCAGCCAAGATTGTAAAGCCGCACGGTATTGTCGCAGGTGATCTTTTTGATCACCGCCGGTGAGAGCCCTTTCATGTGCTCATCGACGTATTTGCGCGAATGGGGCCAGGTGCTGTCGGGATGGGGATAGTCGGACGCCCAAATCACGTTGTCCTCGCCGATTTCTGAAATCAGCTTGAGGCCGACGTCGTCCTCCTCGAAGCTGACGCAGACGTGCTGGCGGAACAGTTCGCTGGGCTTTGCGGAAAGCTTGACCGTGTTGCGGAACAGCTTTTCGTATTCGTGATCCATGCGGCCGAGCAGATAGGGAACCCATCCCAATCCCGATTCCGCGAGGATCAGGCGCAGATTGGGATTTCGATCGAGCGCGCCGCAGAAAATTATTTCGCACAGCGGCTCGTCCAGTTGCATCGGGAGCGCTGAGACGAGGGCCGCGACCTGGCCGCGGCGGGGGTCAAAACGCGCGTTGCGCACGCCGCCGCTCAGATGGAAGCTCAGCACTACACCGGTTTCGGCGGCGGTCGCCCACAACGGGTCCCAGGCTTCGTCGAAAACGGGTTTGCATGCCTCGAAGACTCCGAACAGCGCGCCGCGCAGGCCCAGTTTGGCGACCCGCTCCAGTTCGGCGACGGTTTCGCCCGGGTCGTTCATCGGCAGCATCGCGACGCCGATCAGGCGCTGCGGCGCTTCCCCGCAAAACTCGGCCAGCCATGAGTTGTACGCGCCCAGGCAGACGCGCTGCAGTTCGGGGTCCTTGAACAGAAGGGGCAGCGGCGGACCGTAGATCACCTGGGCGTCGATACCGTCGCGGTCCATGTCTTCAAGCCGGTATTTCGCGGTGGAAGGGCGAAAGCTGCCGGGCTCGGGTTCCTCCTTCACCCCCGCGCGCGGAATCGCGCCGCGCAGCAGCGGATTGTCCATGGTGCCGTAGCCGCCCATGTCCCAGGGCTTGCCCTCGCTGACCCATCGGCGCCTGCCCTCGATTTCCTCGATCCGGGGCGCCATTTCGCGGAACTTCGCAGGCACGCGATCCACCCACAAACGCGCCGGGATATAGCTGAGATCCATGTGATCGTCGCCGGAGACAAAATTGTATTGCATTGGCCGACCTCCCCGATCTTAACCTGACCTTTTATTGCATAGACGCGCGGTTTTTTCTAATAGCGGAACATCGCGACGGCAAAGGAGAAACTACGATGGATCTGGAAGCGGCAGTGCGATCATTGGAAAAACGCGTGGCGCAACTGGAAGACCAACTCGCGATTTACAACCTGATGTTCAGCTACGGACCCGCCGCCGACAGCGGTTCGAGCGAAGCCGCGGCCCATCTGTGGACGGCTGACGGCGTATACGACGTCGGCGATGTCTCGATGATGAAGGGTCACGCCGAACTGCAGAAAATGTATGAGGGCGAGACCCATCAGGCGCTGATCAGGAAAGGCTCATCGCACCTTACCGCGTCGCCGGTGGTGAAGATCAACGGCGATACCGCGGTGGCGACCTGCTATTCGTTCGTGGTCAGACACGAGGACGGCAATTACAAGTTCTGGCGGATGTCATCCAATCGATGGGACTTCGTGCGCGAGCCGGGCGGCTGGCGGATCAAGCGCAGAACCAACCGCCTGCTCAACGGCTCCGAAGAGGCCCGCGCGTTGCTGGCCCGCGGCGTTACGGACTGAAGCAATTCGCAATTTCCCGCTGCGCGTACGAAGGTCCTGACCAATTGATGCGGCAATCGTTCAATATGCCGCTTCCAGCAGCGCTACCATGTCTTGCGCCGTTACCGGCTGCTCCAGCGTCCGCGCGCCGTTGATCTCAGCCAGCGCCGGCTCGATGATCTCCTCGATTTCAGATCGTGGCACGCCGGCCTGACTGAGGCGGGTGGGCACGCCCAGTTCGCGGATAAACTGCGCGGCGCGCTCCGCGCATTGCATGGCCGCGGGCCCCGGTTTGGCGGAATCAAACGGCACTTCAAAGCCTTCCGCGATCGCCTCGAAGCGCTGCGGCGCCCGCTGCGCCATCAGGCGCATCACATGAGGAACGGTAATACATGAGGTGACGCCGTGCGGAACGTTCCAGCGCGATCCGATCTGATGGCCGAGGGCGTGCGAAATGCCCAGCCGCGTGTTGATCATGCCGAAGATCGACATCCAGGCGGCGAGCTGGCACATCCCGCGATGGGCCACCTGGTCATAACCGGGTCCCTTGAAGGACGCCGGCAGATGGCGGCGGAGCACTTTGATCGCGCGCGCGGCAAGCGTGTCGCAGATTAACTGGTGGCGCAACGAATAGGCGCATTCCACCGCGTGGTCGAGCGCTTTGACGCCGGTTGACGCCCACAACCAGTCGGGAGTTTGCAGCGTCAGCGCCGGATCCATGATCACCGCCCGCGGCTGCAGCCGTTCGTCGAAGCGTCCGCCCTTGCGCCGCGTGGCTTCGTCCGTCATCCCCGCGCCGGCGGTAAATTCAGCGGCGGAGAGCGTGGTGGGAATCGCGAAATTGGCCAGCACCGGCCCCACCACCACGGTTTCAGCGCGGCGGAAATCGAGCGGCCGCGCAGCCGCATCGCCGGTCATCAGCGCCATCGCAACCAGCTTCGCCGCATCAATCGGACTGCCGCCGCCAAACCCGATCAGGCAATCAGCCTGCGTCCGTTTGGCTTCTTCGATCGCACCCGTCAGCGTTTTGGACGGAACATGCTGGCTGATACCCGAATAGACTCCCACCAGCCGCCCTTCGAGCGCCGCCTTGACTCGCTCGATCAACGGCGATGAGCCAAGCGTCCTACCCGTAATAACCAGCGCGCGTTTGAGCCCGTGGCGCTCCAACTCGTGCCCAATCGCATTGAGTTTGCCGGGTCCATAGACGACCGTTTCGAGTTGAGTGAAGCGGAATTCTCCTTCGGGCGCCTGCATCGTCGGGTCTCCTCTGAGGTGAGGCTGGCACGGCTGGCGGCATTGTGTCGAGGGATCAGGCGAGGAAAGAAAACGCGGAGAGAACCCCGGCACTCTCGGTGGGCTGGACAAAAAGGTTCGCAGCCCGTCCGAGGTGCCAACTAAAAATCTGCCACGAAGAAGTCGCCGGCGCGGGCTAGCGGCCGTCGTCCCACTTGGTCCGGTCCCAACGGAAAATTTCCGTGGTGTTGGTTATGCCCACCGCTTTGGGCTGCGCATGACGGGCCTCTTCCACCGTCCTGCCGGCAAGGTATTCCTCGGTCTCCTGATAGGTCAGTTCACCGATGGGAACGCCGCCGGTGGAGCGCTTGCAGGTGCAGGTCTTGACAGGACTGTAGGCCAGGTAAGTACCGGTCTTCCAACCGTTCTGGTCTTTCCAGGTTATATTCTCCAGATTGTTCAGTTCGCGATCATGGAGCCTGCGCTCCCAATCCTTGCAGAAAGCGGGGAACAGTTCGGAGGCGCGGTCGAAAACCATGTCACCGCTGCGCGGCGGCGTGTTGAAACTCTTCAACGCGGCATGGATCTCATAGGCGCCTGATCCGGATGAAGCGGTCTGGCTTGACGCGGAATCGGAAACCGCCGTCGACGCGGAATTGTGGCTGGCCGGATTTGCGCTGACCGCATTTACTGACCCGGTACCAGTCGCGCTGGCCGATGCCCCAACGACCTCAGGATGCTGCGCCGAAGCCGACTGCGTGGTTTGGGCGGCCCCAGTCGTAACTCCCGGCCCGGCGAGAGCTAAAACCAAAAACCCACTGGCTGCGATACGCAACGCCATTCCAGACAAGGTGGCCATCGTTCCACCAACTCCTCCACGTAAAAATTTGGCTGACCCAAGTCCGAAATATCACCCGTAGGACGGTTTGGATGCAAGCAGAAAGTCGGACGCGCGAGAGGCCGCAGCCCCATCGGAGCTGCGGCCTTAAGCGTCAGTCCCTCACGAGCCGACCGGCACCAGTTCAACGCGCCGGTTTTGCGCACGTCCTTCAGCCGTCCGGTTGGTCGCCACGAAATGGGTCTTGCCGTATCCGTGAGTAACCAGGCGGCTGGCGGCAATCCCGTGAGCTTCGAGGTAACGGGCGACTGCGGCGGCGCGACGCTGCGACAGCTTCAGGTTGTAGCGATAGCTGCCGATCGCATCGCAGTATCCGTTGACGTCCACCGTAACATCGGGATGTTTGCTGAGAATCTCAGCCGCTTCATCCAGGATGGGCCGTGCGTCAGGCCGGATGTTGTAGCGGTTGAAATCGAAGTGCACGCCGCGCAAAACGATACGCTCCTGCGGGGCTGGAGCCGGCGGAGGAGGCGGGGGCGGCGGCGGAGCTTCGGCCGTAACCGGAGCGGGCGGCGGCGGCGGAATTATTGGATCGCACAGGTAGTGTCCAGCGATAGTGCCGAGACCGCCGCCAATAATCGTGAAGATCGGCACATATACGGCTTCGACATTGCTGCGGTCAGTTCCGTGGCCGGTGTAATGAGCCACGAAATAGGAGCCGATGCCACCGGCGGCGGCGCCAGCCAGAGCGCCTCCCAGAGCGCAACCGTCCCATTCGCGTGGCTCCTGCAGCGAGCTTTGCCACGACGAGATTTGTGCGCACCCAGCCATCAGAAACATCACGCCGGCCAGCGCTGCGGTTTTGACGAACAATCGGTGTTTAGTGCCCATTAACCTCCTCCATCTGGTTCCTATTAGCCAGGCTTCCACCCAAGTGCCCTCAATGCTTGCGGGCAATTTTACTGATAGTTCATTCGGCTTCAACGAAACCGCCGCATCCTAAATACAAAAATTTGCGGATTTTTCAAGTCCTACTGGCATAAAAAAAAAGAGACCCACCCAATCTCTGCGAAGACTGCCATGCCCGCCAGAGCGCTGGCTCGCCTTTCCCCAGGCGCGGTCCAACAGCGCCACACCCATCACCAAGTCGCATTCGGCCTCAATAAATAGCTGAACCTTCATCGCGATGCCAAGAGCTTTTAACATGAGCTGAATTTTCACGAAACGGGGCTGTGGACAATTTCTCCTCGCGCTTTCGCCCCGATTTATCCGCTCACCCCGTCAGTGCTACGATTTGCGGTGCGATGTTGTCTTTGGCGCGTGGCAAGGAAGGTTCCTTCAAGCTGGTATCCAATTACCAGCCGCAGGGCGATCAACCCGCGGCAATCGAAGCGTTGACCCGCAACCTGCTCGATGGGGTTCCCAGCCAGGTGCTGCTGGGCGTCACCGGCTCGGGCAAAACCTTCACGATGGCCAATGTGATCGCGCGGGTTAACCGGCCCACGCTGGTCATGGCGCCCAATAAAACCCTGGCGGCGCAGCTTTATAATGAATTCAAAAGCCTGTTTCCCGAAAACGCAGTCCGCTACTTCGTCTCCTATTATGATTACTATCAGCCCGAAGCCTACGTCCCCTCCACTGATACGTACATCGAGAAGGATTCCAGCATAAATGACGAAATCGACAAGCTGCGCCATTCCGCGACCAAAGCCCTGCTGGAGCGCAATGACGTCCTGATCGTCGCCTCCGTTTCCTGCATCTACGGCCTGGGCGAACCCGAAGTTTACTTCGAGATGCTGGTGTTCCTCGAGGAGGGACAGCGGGTCGAGCGCGACCGCGTACTGCGCAAGCTTGTGGATATCCAGTACCAACGCAACGACTACGACTTCCATCGCGGCACTTTCCGGGTGCGCGGCGACACCGTCGAGGTCTTTCCGGCATACGAGGAAAGCCGCGCCGTGCGCATCGAGTTCTTCGGCGACGAAGTGGAAGGGCTGTATGAAATCGATCCCCTGCGCGGACAGGTGATTCGGCGCCTGGCCAGCGTCGCAATCTATCCGGCGTCGCATTACGTAACGACCTCGGACCGGCTGGAGGTGGCGGTACGAAATATCCGCCAGGAGCTGCGCGAGCGCCTGGAGGAGTTGCGTCAACAGAACAAACTGCTCGAAGCGCAGCGCCTGGAGCAGCGCACGATGTACGACCTCGAACTGCTCTCCGAAATGGGCATCTGTCCGGGAATCGAGAACTACTCGCGCCATCTGACCGGCCGCCGTCCCGGACAGCCGCCGCCGGTGCTGCTGGATTACTTTCCCAAAAATTATCTGCTGTTCATCGACGAAAGCCATGTTACGGTGCCGCAAATCGGCGGAATGTACCGCGGCGATCGATCGCGCAAACAAACGCTGGTCGATTACGGTTTCCGGCTGCCCTCGGCGCTGGACAACCGCCCCCTGAATTTCGAGGAATTCGAATCCTTCATCAACCAGGCGATCTATGTTTCGGCCACCCCGGGCGATTATGAATTGCGCCGCTCCCAAGGCCTGATCGTGGAGCAGCTGATCCGCCCCACCGGTCTGGTCGATCCCGAAATCGAGGTGCGCAAAGCCGGCACCCAGGTCGATGATTTACTCGAGGAAATTCGCCGCCGGGTCGAACGCAACGAGCGCGTATTGGTCACCTGTCTGACCAAAAAGATGGCCGAGGATTTGACCGACTATTACCAGGAACTCGGCGTGCGCGTGCGCTATCTGCATTCGGACATCGACACCATCGAACGCGTCGAGATCATCCGCAGCCTGCGCAAGGGCGACTTCGACGTGCTGGTCGGAATCAACCTGCTGCGCGAGGGACTGGACCTGCCGGAAGTCTCGCTGGTGGCGATTCTGGACGCCGACAAGGAAGGCTACCTGCGATCGGAGCGCTCGCTGATTCAGACCATCGGGCGGGCCGCGCGCAACGTCAACGGCCGGGTGCTGATGTACGCCGACCACGTCACCGAGTCGATGCGCAAGGCGATCGATGAAACCAACCGGCGCCGCGCCAGGCAATTGCAATTCAACCGTGAAAACGGCATCACGCCGCAAACCATCATCAAGGCAATCGACGCCTCGCTGGTGGAGATGTACTCGCCGGAATGGGAAGTGGTCCCGGATGTGAACCCGTCAGCGGAGGACGCCCTGGAGTACGCGCCGCCCCACGAACTGTCGCAACGCATCAGCGAACTGCGCCGCGAGATGAGAGCGGCGGCGGACGAACTGGAGTACGAACGGGCCGCCCAGTTGCGCGATCAGATCAAGCGCCTGGAGATGCGCGCGCTGGGCATCGAAACGGACAGCAACGGTGCAGCGCGACCGCCCGCCAACGGCGCTTCCGCGACCCGCTCCAGGTCCGCGCGCGGCCAAACCCGGGCCGGCGCCAGGGGTGTCAAAGGCAAAGAGCGCCAGGCCGCGCGAACTGCCAATCGCCAGGGCCGGCTGAAATTGGTCCCGGACGAACCTGATTGACCGTCCCACTTTGGGGTCGGCGAGCCCGATTCAGATTTGACCGGCCCCGAATCATCCCAGGAAATCTCGGTCCAGGTTTGCTGTTCGAGTTGCCGCCGCTCCAGCGATAGCGCAATAAAGCGCCCCGTCAGCGCGGTCGCTTCGGACTCGCCGCCGACCCCGAGCGCGGCCCCGCACAGGCCGGACACAGGCCGCGAAAGATCATCTCGATATCGTTGATCGCAAAACCGTAGAGCTGGTCGTCGGGAAGCCTGACATCGCCCTGCGGCACCACGTCGCGGATGGTCCCGCATCGATCGCAGACCAGATGCTGATGGCGAGCTGCGGCGTTGGGGTCATAGCGCTTCGGACCGGCATCGAGCGTGATTTCACGCAACTCGCCGAGCGCGTGGAACTGGTTGAGCGTATTGTAGACGGTGGCCCGGCTGATCTCGGGCAGGCGCGCGGACGCCCGCTCGAACACTTCGTCGGCAGTAATGTGCACATGCGCTCCGTCCAGAGCCTCGGCGATCACCCGGCGCTGGGCCGTCAAACGCAAACCGCGCCGGCGCAACCGCTCCAATAACGGCGCAGTACCGGTTGCTGCAATTTGTCTTCGCGCCCTTCTCACGGTGTTGGCACCGCCAATCGCCTGCTCCAATCAACCATAGCAGAATCGGCACTTGACTTAAAGCCGTCTTTCTTTTAATTAAGTCTAAACAAAGGGCAAATCTAAATTTGGAGACGGAACAGAACCTGGAATGAAAGGCGGGAAAACACTCGGAGGAAAAAAATGGAAGAAAGAACTGAAGCAGGCGCATCAGGCTGTCCGGTGAGGCACACGTCCATTGGGGCCAGGTCGAATCGTGACTGGTGGCCGAAGCTGTTGAACCTCAAGATTCTCCACCAGAATTCGCCGCTGTCCAACCCCATGGACAGGGCATTCAACTACGCCGAAGAGTTCAGGAAACTTGACTTCAACGCGCTCAAGCGGGACCTCCGCGCGCTCATGACGGACAGCCAGGAGTGGTGGCCGGCAGATTTCGGCCATTACGGGCCGCTGTTCATCCGGATGGCGTGGCACAGCGCGGGGACCTATCGAATCGGCGACGGCCGCGGTGGCGCTGCCACGGGCGCGCAACGTTTTGCACCGCTCAACAGTTGGCCCGACAATGCCAACCTCGACAAAGCGCGCCGCCTGCTCTGGCCGATCAAGCGCAAATACGGCAGCAGGATCTCGTGGGCCGACCTGATTATTCTGGCCGGCAACGTCGCGCTCGAGTCGATGGGCTTCAAGACCTTCGGCTTCGGCGGCGGACGCGAGGATGTGTGGGAACCGCCGGAGGACATCTACTGGGGAAGCGAAGACACCTGGCTGGCCGACCGGCGCTACAGCGGCGAGCGGGAACTCGAGAAGCCTCTGGCCGCCGTGCAGATGGGTCTGATTTACGTGAATCCGGAAGGGCCCAACGGCAAACCGGATCCGCTGGCCGCGGCCAGGGACATTCGCGAGACCTTCAAGCGCATGGCGATGAACGACGAGGAAACCGTAGCCCTAATCGCTGGCGGCCACACCTTCGGCAAGGCCCATGGCGCCGGCGATCCGAAGCTGGTCGGTCCGGAGCCTGAAGCAGCGCCCATTGAGGAAATGGGTCTGGGCTGGAAGAGCAGGTTCGGCACCGGCAAAGGCAGGGACACCATCACCGGCGGCCCGGAAGTCACCTGGACCAAAACGCCCACGAAGTGGAGCAACAACTTCTTCGAAAACCTGTTCGGCTATGAATGGGAACTGACCAAAAGTCCGGCCGGCGCGTACCAGTTCAGGGCGAAGACCGATGCGGCTCCGATTCCCGATGCCTTCGATCCCTCCATACGCCACGCGCCAACCATGCTGGTGACGGACCTCGCTTTACGCGTCGATCCGGTTTACGAAAAGATCTCGCGGCGCTTCTATGAGCATCCGGATGAGTTCGCGGATGCCTTCGCGCGGGCCTGGTTCAAGCTGACCCATCGCGACATGGGTCCGCGCTCACACTATCTCGGTCCCGAGGTCCCGGCGGAAGAACTGATCTGGCAGGACCCCGTTCCGCCGGTCGATCACAAGCTGATCGACGCTGACGACATCGCGGGTTTGAAAGCCCGAATCCTGGCTTCGGGCCTGTCGATCTCGCAACTGGTATCCACGGCGTGGGCGTCGGCGTCCACGTTCCGCGGCTCCGACAAGCGCGGCGGAGCGAACGGGTCGCGCATCCGGCTGGCGCCGCAAAAGGATTGGGAAGTCAACCAGCCTGCCGAACTGGCCAGAGTTTTGGCCAAGCTCCAGGAGATCCAACAGGAATTCAACAACTCGGCGTCCGACGGCAAGAAGGTGTCACTTGCCGACCTCATAGTCCTTGGCGGTTGCGCGGCCATCGAACAGGCTGCCCGCAACGCCGGACACGAGGTGCAGGTTCCCTTCGCGCCCGGCCGCACGGACGCGTCGCAGGAGCAAACCGAGGTGGAGTCCTTTGCCTATCTCGAGCCGGTTGCGGACGGCTTCCGCAATTACCTCAAGGCGAAAACCGCCGTGCCTGCCGAGGAGCTTCTGGTGGACAAAGCGCAATTGCTGACGCTGACCGCGCCTGAGATGACGGTCCTGATTGGCGGCCTGCGCGTGCTGGGCGCGAACCACGCCGGCTCGCGCCACGGCGTCTTCACGCCGCGGCCGCAGACGCTGACCAACGACTTCTTCGTCAACCTCCTCGACATGAGCACCGAGTGGAAGGCGACCTCGGATGAAAATGTGTTTGAGGGATACGATCGTAAGAGCGGCGAATTGAAGTGGACCGCCACCCGCGTCGACCTGATCTTCGGTTCCAACTCGCAACTGCGAGCCCTGGCCGAAGTCTATGGCTGCGCCGACGCGCAGTCGAAGTTCGTGGCCGACTTTGTGTTGGCGTGGAACAAGGTGATGAACGCCGATCGCTTTGATCTCAGGTGAGTTAACCGAAGCGGTCACGATGGCAGCCGTTGGTGCGCCTGCGCGGCGCAGTTGAGCGCGAACACCGCGCCGCGCAGGCGCGACGGCGTTGTTTTCCTTCGCCCGACCCTGCTAGGTTGCAGCTTACAGTCGGACGCAACCGAAATGTGCAGGATTAAGCAGGGAGGTCGCTATGGATACTTCCTATGATCGCCGCGCTGAAGACGTTGGCAACATCGTTGCGCTGGAGCACGTCAATGTAACCGTTCCTGATCCGCAACTCGCCACCGTGTTTTACGTCAGTGGTCTGGGTTTGACGCGTGATCCCTACCTGATGACCGGGCCGCGCAACATGTGGGTCAACGTCGGGCGCTGCCAATTCCATCTGCCGACCAACAAGCCCCAGGTGCTGCGCGGGATTACCGGACTGGTCATCCCCGACCGCGCCGCACTGTTGAAGCGGCTGAACAAGGTGCGCAAAAATCTGGATAACACCGCCTTCGACTTTCACGAAGACGAGACCTTTGTCGAAGCCGTCTGTCCGTGGGGCAACCGGATCCGATGCCACGAACCGGCCCCGCGTTTCGGTCCCGTCTCGCTCGGGATGCCTTATGTGGAATTCGAGGTGCCGCAGAAAACGGCGGAGGGTATCGCCCGCTTTTACACCGAAATCATGGGGACGCGCGCCGAGGTAATCGAGGATCGGACCGGGCGATGCGCGCGGGTGAACTCAGGCGTCGGCCAGCACCTGCTGTTTCGCGAAACCGACCGGCCGTTGCCCGAGTACGACGGCCATCATATCGCAATCTATATCGCGGATTTCTCGGGGCCCTACCAGCGCCTGCTCCAGCGCGGATTGATCTTCGAGGAAAGCAACCGCTGGCAATATCGCTTCAAGGAAATCGTCGACCCGCAAAGCAATCAGCCGCTCTTTACGATCGAACACGAGGTGCGCAGCATGACCTCGCCGATGTTCATGCGGCCGCTGGTCAACCGCAACCCCAATCAGAACATCATGCACTACGAACCCGGCCATGACGCCTGGAACTGGGGCATGGCGCACCACGAATAAGCGCCGCGGCGCAACCGGCTGGCCGGCGTCCATCTCAAAGCCGCTGAACAGGAGGAACAACGATGGCTCTGATTCCCTTTGCTGACCAGAACAACCCCTCGCAGGCGCTGCTCGACGCGCTTAAACGGGCCCCGATCACGCTGAACGTGACCCGAATGATTGCCAATTCGCACAAGGCGCAAAAAGCGCTGGCCGGATTCGGCGACATGATCATGAGGGGCGACCTCGACCCCAAGCTGCGCGAACTGGCAATCCTGCGGACCGCCAAGGCGTGCGGCTCCAATTACGAATGGCTGCATCATGTGGTGGTCGGCAAGGGCGTCGGCGTCACGCAGGAGCAGATCGACAATATCGAGAATCCCGGCGCCAAATGCTTCGATGAAACCGAAGGTTTGGTCGTGCGGCTGGCGGGTGAGATGGCCAAAAACGTGAAGGGAAGCCGCGAAGCCGTGCTGGCCCTGAACAAGAAGCTGGGACCGTCAACCCTGGTCGAGCTCATAATGGTCTGCGGTTTTTATACCGGCCTGGCGCGGCTGCTTGAAACAACGGAGGTCGAACCCGACGATTTCGCGGGCAAGGTCGACGTGTTCAAAGCCAGTCAGAGAGGGGGCTGAGCGCTTCCAGGTCGGATTGCGGATTCTTACGGATTGCGGCCCGGCGAGCGGTCAAGGTTCGCCGGGCCATTTTCGCGATTGAAAACCGCAAACCAAACGACAGGGCAGTTGGCGGGCGCCCACCGCTGCCGTTAAGATTACTTGAGGCAAGGATTGGCCGTTTTTTCCGGCCTCGCTCTGCCCCGCAATATCGAGGTCCCATCGCGAATGCTGCAATGAGTGACGATGTTTTCGACCAACGCTTCCCGGACAATTTCTATCGCGGCATTATCGTCAGCCTGAACCGAGCGACGCTCAAAGGCCGGCTCCGCTCCGACAGCGGCCGCGAAATACCTTTTCAATTCCCGTTCGTCAGCGTGGTCGGCGCGCCTTTGGGTGGACGCGCGCCCGGTATCGACCTGTTGCACGTGGGCGCGCGGGTCGGTTTCGACGTCGGCTGGAGCTCAAAGGGGCTGGTCGCCACCAAGATCAAGCCGCTGTAGCATTCAGCCCCAGCCTGCGACGGCGCCGGCACGAAAATGGACGCGCTTTCTCCCCCCCTCGTTAGACCCGAGAAAAGGTGAGTGACGCATGTTCGGCACGTTTTCATGGCCGGAGGTTTTTGCGGCGGGCAGGGGCAGTAAGGACGCGGCTTACGGCCTCGTGCCATCCCTGGAGCAGCCTTTGCCGCTCGGCGGCTCGCATACGGGGCCTGAACAAGGTTCCCGCCGCGCGAAGCTGCTCCAGTTCCGCGGCTGAGCGCCATACACCGCAGGCCAGACCCGCCAGCATCGCCGCGCCCAAGGCCGTAACCTCGAGCATCGCGGCGCGCCGTACCGGGCGGGAGAGAATATCGGCCTGGAACTGCATCAGGTAATCGTTGGCGGCAGCGCCGCCGTCGGCTCGGAGATCGCCGATCGGCTGGCCGCCATCGCGCTCCATCGCATGGCAGACGTCCCAGACCTGGTAAGCGATACTATCCAGCGCCGCGCGAACCAGGTCGGCCGCGGAAGTGGAGCGGGTGATCCCGACGATTGCGCCGCGCGCGTTCGCGTCCCACCATGGCGCTCCCAACCCGACCATCGCAGGCACGACATAGGTCTCGCCGCGCTCGCCTGCAGCGAGCGCCAATCGGGCGGTATCCGCGGCCTCGCGAACGAGCCCGAGCCCGTCGCGCAGCCATTGCACGACCGCGCCGGCCACGAAAATCGCGCCCTCCAGGGCAAAGGCCGGCTCGCCGTCCGAGTCCAAAGCCGCGGTGCTCAGCAGCCGGTTGCGCGAGCGCACGAACTTGCCGCCAGTGTGCATCAAGAGAAACGCGCCGGTTCCGTAGGTAACTTTGGCCTGACCCGGCCTTACGGCACCCTGGCCGAATAGTGCTGACTGTTGATCGCCGACCACGGCGCCGATCGCAATCGCACGCGAGGCAATGGTGCCTCTGGCGGCTTCGGCAATCGGGCCGCGCGAAGCGACCGGCTCGGGTAGCATCTCCGGCGGCACGCCGAACAACTCGAGCATCGCGGGATCCCATTTGCGCGTGCGCAGATTGAACAGCATTGTACGCGAGGCGTTGGTGAAATCCGTCACGTGCGACTGGCCGCGCGTCAGGCGAAAAATCAACCAACTATCGACGGTGCCGAAGCATAACTCGCCGCGGCCGGCGCGGCGGCGGAGCCGCGGGTCGCGGTCAAGCATCCATTTGAGTTTGGACGCGGAAAAATACGGGTCCACGATCAGCCCGGTGCGTTTGGCGATTTCAGGTTCGCGCGCGCGCAGCCCGGCGCAGATTGCGGCGCTGCGCCGGCATTGCCAGACGATCGCCCTGCCCACCGGCCGTCCGCTGGCGCGCTCCCACACGACAAAGGTCTCGCGCTGATTGGCTATCCCGATGGCTGCGATTTCACCGTCGCGCACACGCGCCGCACGCATCGCGCGCCTGCTCAAAGCGACAGTCGTGCTGAAAATCTCCTCCGCATCATGCTCGACCCATCCCGGACGCGGAAAAAATTGACGTATCTCGCCGTAAGCCCGGCCACGGATGCGCCCTTCCGGGTCGATTATCAGGACCGTCGTGCCGGTGGTACCCTGATCGATGGTGAGGACGAGCTGAGCCATTGCCCTGTCTTAGACGAACGGCGCGGCAGCGGGCAACAGCCGGTTGCGCGCAGCGCATCAGCTTGCCTTGAGCTTCGGCCATGGCCATGATAGGCCGCATCGGACGGTCCCGATAAGAGTAGTGACGCGATGAGCGAAGAAATCCGGAGCAAAGAGGAACTGCTCGAGTACTTTCGAAGCGGCTCCAAGCCCCGCGACAGATGGCGGATCGGAACCGAATACGAAAAGATCGCGGTGGACGCCCACAGCGGCCGCGCAATCCCTTTCTCCGGTCCGCGCGGCGTCGAGGCTATTTTGCGGTCGCTGGCCGATCGCTACGGCTACGAACCGGAGGACGAAGAGGGACGCATCATCGCGCTCAAGGGCCAGGCCTCATCCATCACGCTGGAACCGGGCGGCCAAATCGAACTGTCCGGGGAGCAGTGCGCTGACATCCACTGCGCATACAGCGAATTTACGCGCCACGTCTCGGAATTGGTCGAAGTGACGCGCGAGATGGGAATTGCAATCCTCGGTCTTGGGATGCAGCCGGCGAGCCCGCTGGACCAGATCGAACTGCTGCCCAAGGCGCGTTATCGAATCATGTTTCCGTACATGGCGCGCAAGGGTCGGCTGGGCCAGCGGATGATGAAGCAGACGGCGGGCGTCCAGGCCAATATCGATTACGGCGACGAGGCGGACGCGATGCGCAAGCTAAGGGTGAGTTTCGGGCTGACCCCGCTGTTTTATGCGATTTTCGGCAACTCACCGCTGACTGACGGCGACCTCAACGGCTACCTGAGCTATCGCGCACACGTCTGGACCGACACCGACCCCGACCGTTGCGGCATTCCGGCATTCGTCTTCAACGATGGGGCCGGATTCGAGGACTACGTTGAGTACGCGCTCGACGTGCCGATGTATTTTCTGATTCGCGGCCATCATTACATCGATCTAACGCGTCCCCCAGGCCTTACTTTCCGCCAATACCTCGAGCGCGGATACCAGAAGGAACGCGCCATCCTGGAGGATTGGGGGAACCATCTCACCACCATCTTCACCGAGGTCCGGCTCAAGAAATACGTCGAGATTCGTTCGGCCGACAGCCAGCCACCCTCCACGATTCTGGCCTTCCCCGCGCTGTGCAAAGGCATCCTGTATGATGACGATTGCACGCTGGCCGCATGGGATCTGGTCAAGCAATGGAACTACAAGGAGCGTTTGAAGCTGGGCGAGATGGCCAGCAGGATGGGCCTGGAGACGCCGGTAGGGCGTTTCAAACTCAAGGATTTGGCGGTCGAGCTGTTTCAGATCGCGTTCACCGGGTTGGCGCGCAACAAGGCGGTCAACTCCCGGGGCGAGGATGAAACGATTTATCTGTACCGTCTGTTCGACCAGGTCCGCAGCGGTTACAATCATGCCAATATCGTGGTAGCGCGATGGAAAGGCCCATGGAACTACGACATGAGCCGGCTGGTCGCGGGTCTCTCATACGAAGCCGAGGGCATGGTCTGAATGCGGCTGACTTTTTCTGAGCGGTACGTGGTGGCTCTCAATTTCCTGTTGATCGCGGGATGCGCCTATTTCGCCGCGCGCTCTTTCAACGATCTGATCGCGCGGCGCCTGACCGTCATCCCGCCGGCTCCGGAAATCACCAGCATCGGCCCTCCGCGGCAGGAACTTTCACGCGCCGCCTACGACATCATCGTTCAACGCGACATCTTCAACGCCGTCAAGCCGCAGGCCGCCGTCGTGCCACCGCCGCCGCAGCCAACTCCCGCCGATCTGCATATCAAGCTGATCGGGACCACACTTTTGAGCTGGACGACACCGTTCGCGGTGTTTGAAGACAATAACAGCCACGAGCAGTCGATCTACCGGCAGGGAGATCAGATTCCCGATGCGGGGGAGCTGGTTTCGGTGGCAAAGACCAAGGCCGTTATCAATCACAACGGCACTCTGATCACGCTGGAGATGCCGACCGACCAGGCTGAATCCGGACCGGGGCCGGCAATGCCCACGGCGGCGCCGATCGTGGCAGCGATGCCGCCGCAATCGGCCGCTTTCCGCCGCGACGTTGAAAAAGTTGGGCCCAATCAATTCGTGGTTCAACGCAGCTCAGTGGATCGCAATCTCCAGAACATGGGCCAGTTGTTCACGGAGATGCGCGCCATACCGGACGTGCAGAACGGTAAAACCGACGGTTTCAGGCTTTCCGAAATTGTGCCGGGCTCTCTTTTCTCACAGATGGGCCTGCAGGACGGCGACGTGGTCACCTCGGTTGGGGGTCAACAGATCAATGACCCGACGCAGGCGATCACCTTACTCAACAGCCTGCGCAATGCCAGCTCTCTGTCCATCACGGTTATGCGCGGTGGGAGCCCGGTGGAGCTCAATTACAGTATCCAATAAACGCCGCAGTTTCCGCGTAACGGATTTCCACAACCATCTTCGGACTTTGTTGATTTAAATCGTGCAGCTTCTATTGCAGCACCGCCGAAATCGCGTTGATAATTCAGCTACGCCAACCTGCCCGGATCAAATGGCGCGGAGGTGGAAGAGATGAGCCCGCGGAGTCGGCAATCGGGCATTGTCTGGATCGTTTGTTTAGTGGCGGTGGCAGCCGTGCTCACAATTCCCGCGACGGTGATGGCCCGCCGCCGCACTCGCGTGCGCAAGGCGGCCTCCGAAGGGGGCGTCGAAGCCGTATCCCACACCGGACCCGCCACCCCTTATGTCAGCGCCTGCGTGATGGAACCTGTCAGCGGCCAGATCATTTTTGAGAAGGACATGCACAAACCGTGGCCGTTGGCGTCGATGACCAAGATGATGCTGATGCTGATTGTCGCGGAAAAACTGCACGACGGCAGTCTCAAGCTGAGCGACCAGGTGACAACCTCGGCGCTGGCCTCGAAGATGGGCGGCTCGCAGGTCTATCTGAAGGAGGGCGAGACCTTTTCGCTGGACGACATGATGAAGGCGGTCGTGGTCCATTCAGCCAATGACGCCTCATTGGCCGTGGCCGAATTTGTCGCCGGTTCGGGTCCCGCCTTCGTCGTGATGAACCAGCGCGCGCGGGAATTGGGCATGAAGGACACGCATTACTACTCGCCGCACGGACTGCCTCCAGCGCCCGGCCAACAGCCCGACATCAGCAGCGCGTACGACACCGCGATTCTCGCGCGCGAACTGATCAAGTATCCCGACGTTCTGCGCTGGTCGTCGATCGACACCACCGGCTTTCGCAACAACACCTTCGAATTGCGCAACACCAATCACCTGGTGAGGACCTACAGAGGCTGCGACGGATTGAAAACCGGGTTCTACGCGCAGGCCGGTTTCAACGTCGCCGCCACGGCGCATCGCAACGGGATGCGCCTGATTGCCGTGGTAATGGGATCGCCGCACAAACAGGAAAATTTCGCCGCTGCCGCCACCCTGATGTCGCAAGGATTCATGGATTACTACCTCGACCGGGTGGCCAAACAAGGTGCGCCAATCGACCAGGAAGTCTCCGTCAGCGGAGGAGCATCATCCCGCTTCAAACCGGTGTGGGGCGCCGATCTCTCCGTCTTCATGAAACATGGCGAGGAAAAGAAGGCGGTGAAGATCGCCTTCGAGCTCCCCGCCAAAGTTCAGGCGCCGATCAAAGCCGGACAGAACATCGGCAAGGGCGTGGTTAGCGTGGACGGTCAACCGGCCGGCAGCGCGCCGCTGGTCGCACCAGCAGATATCCCTCAGGGCGGAATTATCTCACGCCTGATTAGCCGATTGTGACGAGTAAATCCCGGCGCAACGCTCGCGCAGAAGAACGATGGCAGAGCGGAGCTATGTGCCCGAGCCGTTTTTCCTGAATTCCGAAGCAGCTTCTGCCAGGCGGGCGTAAAAAGGTTTGCCGAACGCGGTTTCGATTGCGCCGCGGCATTCGACGTACATTGGATCTCCGGCCTGCTTCAACAGGCAGGGCAGCTTGAGCGATTCCTTCGGATTGGCGAACATCCGTTCGACTTCTTCCGAAGTCGCGGTCAGCAGGAGGTCGCCGTTCTCGAAGCGGAAAACCACCAGCGGAAACAGAATACAGGTGGTCGGCTTGATCGATTCGATCGGCCATCCTTTTTCCAGCGCCAAGGAATGGAGCCCGCACCAGAGCTGGCCGGCCTCGTCGCGGTAGGAGAACACGCAGCGGTTATCCTCCTTGCGCAGCTCGATAGTGTTGCGGTCGTCGAAGAAGGTTGCGATGTCGCGGTCGGGCTTCACGCGGGCCGGATCTTTGCGACTGAGGAACTCGACCACCTCGGCGCCGCGCCGGGCGATACGATCGCGTTCGGCCACAGTCACTTCGACGTAGTATTCCTCGCAGCATGATTCGACGCCGTCGGGCCGATCGACCATCGCGCAGGTCTTGCTGTCGCAGCGAAAGCGCGTGGCAAACAGCGCCCGCGCATCGACCATCACCCCGGCCACATCGACCAGTTCGCCGCGCTCCTGCAGACCGCGCACGAAGCGCCGCCACGGTTGCTCCTCATAGTCGCGCAGCCATTCGATCAAAGCGGGGTTGGTTTCGATACGAGCGCTCATCGGACCATCACCAATGCTGAATTGATTGGGGGCCAATCTAGCATGGCCTTCCGGATACGGCGAAGACGGAGGGCGGAAATCAGTCCACAGCAGATATTTGATCGTCTTCAGTCGCGGGTTTCGGCGCCGTCGAACAGCGGCAGCGGCAACTGCCGCGGCTGCCGTGTGCCGGTTACATCCACCGGGTACTTGCCGGTGAAGCAGGCGTCGCAAAAACCTTCAGTGGGCCGACCGTCGAACGAGTACAAACCTTCCCAACTCAGATAGCCCAGCGAATCGGCGCCGATGAAGCGGCGGATTTCCTCGACCGATTGATGGGACGCGAGCAGTTCCTCGCGGGTGGGCGTGTCGATCCCGTAAAAACATGAATGAGTCGTCGGCGGCGCCGCGATCCGCATATGGATCTGGCGCGCCCCCGCCTGCCGCAACATCGGAATTACCTTCTTGAGCGTGGTGCCGCGCACCAACGAGTCCTCGACCAGCACGATACGCTTGCCGTCCAGCACCGCAGGCACCGGGTTGAACTTGATCTTGACGCCGAAATGGCGGATCGCCTGCGCCGGCTCGATAAACGTGCGGCCCACGTAGTGGCTGCGGATAAGTCCGAATTCGAAGGGCAGCCCGGCCTCTTCCGCGTAACCCAGGGCGGCGGGGACGCCCGAGTCGGGCACCGGCACGACCACGTCCGCGTCGGCTGGACATTCGCGGGCCAGCGCGCGCCCCTGCTGTTTGCGCACCTGGTAAACGTTGCGCCCGAACACGGTGGAATCAGGACGGGAAAAATATACGTATTCGAAAATACAGCGCCTCGCCGGCATCGCCGGGAACGGCCGTATTGATCGGATGCCGTCTTCGTCGATGATCACAACCTCGCCGGGATCGACCTCGCGGATATACTCGGCGCGCACCAAATCCAGCGCGCAGGTCTCGGAGGCCAAAATCGAGGCGTTTTTCAATTTGCCGATCACCAGTGGTCGAAAGCCATACGGATCGCGCGCCGCAATCATCTGGCGCTCGGTCAGGAACAGCAAAGAGTAGGCTCCACGAATTTGCGACAACGCATCAACCACCCCCTCCAACAGCGTTGCCGCACCGGAGGCTGCGACCAGATGGATAATTACCTCGCTGTCCGAAGATGATTGGAAAATCGCGCCGCCCCGCTCCAGCCGCTGCCGCAGTTCGGCAAAGTTAACCAGGTTGCCGTTGTGGGCCACGGCCAGACCACCCCGAGCGTACTCGACCACCAGGGGCTGGCAATTCTTCAGCGTGGTCGAGCCCGTGGTGGAATAACGGTTATGGCCGATCGCAAGCGTCCCTTCCAGGCGCTGGATCACTTCGCTGTTGAAGATGTCCGCGACCAGACCCATCCCGCGATGACTGATCAGGGTCTTGCCGTTGGAGGAGACGATCCCGGCGGATTCCTGCCCGCGATGCTGCAGGCCGTACAGTCCCAGGTAAACGAGGTTGGCGGCCTCGGGATGGCCATAAACGCCGAAGACCCCACACTCCTCATGGAATTGATCGAGGTTGGATTCTTCAATCTCGATCTCGGCCGAAGGTTGCTCTGGCGGCAAACTAGCCATGCCCCTGGATCCTCCTGGGCAGCGCCTGTTCGTAAATCGTTCTCAGTTCGGCCACCTCAAGCTGAATGTCGGAGTCAATGCGCAACCACGGTTCTTTCAATACCGTGCCAATCCTGCGGTATTCAAGCCCGCGTCCGGCGACGATCTGTTCGACCTTCGCAACCGCCTCGGGCGGGACCGAAAGGATCACGCTGGAGGCGCCTTCTCCAAACAAATTGGCCGGTCGATCGATTCCGTTCACGTCAACCTCAACCGCCGCCCCCAGATTGCCCATGGGACCGAAGCAGCATTCCGCCAGCGCCACTGCAAGACCGCCGTCGGCGACGTCATGCGCCGAGCCTATGAGCTTTTGGGCGGCAAGGGTAAGCAAGACCTCGATGAGCGCACGCTCCTTTTTCAAATCGATCGCGTTAAGCCTGCCGCCGCCGCCGAATAAGGCGTCATATTCGCTCGCCGCCAGCGCCGGAATTGAGGTGCGAAGCAGCACAATCACGTCGCCGGGACGTTGGAAGAACTGCGTGCGGCGGCATTCGACGTCCTCCAGCAACCCGACCATCGCGATAGTTGGCGTAGGCGGGATCGCCCTGCCCCGCGTCTCATTATAGAAACTGACGTTCCCGCTTACCACTGGGGTATCCAGGGCCTGCGCCGCGTCGCGGATACCATCCACGCCGCGCACAAACTGCCACATGACCTCGGGGCGTTCGGGATTGCCATAATTGAGACAATCGGTGATCCCGATTGGCCTGGCGCCGGCACAGGCAAGATTGCGCGCCGCTTCCAAAGTCGTTGCGATCGCGCCCAGATATGGATCCAGGGCGCAGGTGCGCGGATTGGAATCAACCGCGAGCGCCAGGGCGCGGCGCGTTCCCTTGATTCGCAGCACAGCGCTGTCGCTGCCGGGCTCGATCACGGTGTTGCTCTGGACGATCGAATCGTACTGGCGATAGACCCATCGCTTGGAGCCGACGTTGGGTGAATCCATCAGGCAGCGCAATGCCTGGGCTGGCGCAGGATGCCGGGGCGGCGCACCGCAATCTGGCGCGGGGTTGGCTGGCGGCGCGAACGGCCGCTCGTAGGCCGGGGCCTCGTCGGCCAGCGCCGCCACGGGAATGTCCGCGACGAGGTGCCCGCGCCATGAAACCCGCCAATGGCCGTCATCGGTAAGCTGGCCGACCGCAACCGCCTGAAGGTCCCACTTCTCGAACAGCTCGATGAGTTCGCGCTCGCGTCCTTTCTCTGCGACGATTAGCATACGCTCCTGCGATTCGGACAGGAGCATCTCATAGGGAGTGAGATTGGGCTCACGCAGCGGAATCCGATCGAGGTCGAGCTCGATTCCAAGTTTGCCGCGCGCCGCCATTTCGGCGGACGACGAGGTCAGCCCGGCCGCGCCCATATCCTGTAGCGCCACCACCGCGCCAGTCTTTATCGCCTCCAGGCAGGCCTCGATCAGCAGCTTTTGCGTAAACGGGTCGCCAACCTGCACGGTCGGCCGCTTGCTCTCACTACTTTCATCAAATTCCGCCGACGCCAGCAGGCTGGCGCCGTGGATACCGTCGCGGCCGGTCGCGGAACCGACGTAGAGTACTGGATTGCCGACCCCCTTGGCGCGAGCGCTCTGCAAATCGCCCTGGCGCGCCAACCCCAGGCAGAACGCGTTGACCAGGATATTGTCGTTGTAGGCGTCGTCGAACATCACCTCGCCGCCGACAGTGGGAACGCCGACACAGTTGCCGTAGCCGCCGATACCCCCGACCACGCCGCCCAGCAGGTAGCGCGTACGCGCATTGGCGAAGGATCCGAATTTCAGTGAATTAAGGCTCGCGACCGGCCGCGCGCCCATCGCAAAGATGTCGCGCAGGATGCCGCCGACGCCGGTCGCCGCGCCCTGATAGGGTTCGACGAAGGAGGGATGGTTGTGGCTTTCGATTTTGAACACAGCGAGCCATCCGTCGCCGATATCAAGCGCGCCGGCGTTTTCACCCGCCGCGCTCACCACCATCGGGCCTTTGTTCGGAAGCTTCGCCAGATGGCGGCGCGAAGACTTATAGGAGCAATGCTCGGACCACATCACCGAGAACACGCCAAGCTCGGTAAACGTCGGCGTACGGCCGAGCCGGCGCTCAATCAGGCGGAATTCCTGCTCGCTTAATCCGTGCGCGAGGGCCTGCTCCAGGTCAACCCTGGGCTCGCCGGGCAGTGCAACCGGATTAACATTCATCCCAGACTCTGAATAATCGAGCGAAAAATTCGGATACCGTCGTCCCCGCCAAGCATCGGTTCGACGGCGTGCTCGGGATGGGGCATCAGGCCGAAGACGTTGAAGGTGTCATTGGCCACGCCGGCAATGCAATGGGTCGATCCGTTGGGATTCGCGGAGTCGGTCGCCTCGCCATTCTGGTCAACGTAGCGCAGCAGAATTTGCCCGCGATCCTCCATCCGGCGCAATTCGTCCGCGGGCGCAACGTACCGCCCCTCGCCATGCTTGATCGGCAAGCGCAGCAGCTCGCCTGAATCAGCTGCACAGGTAAAAGGCGTTTGCGAGTTTTCAACCTTCACAATGATCCGCTCGCAGATAAATGACAGCGAACGATTGCGCGTGAGCGCGCCCGGCAGTAGATGGGCCTCGCAAAGGATCTGAAAACCATTGCAGATGCCCAGCACCAGGCCGCCGCGCCGGGCGAAGTCGACCACGCTTTCCATCACGGGCGAGAACCGCGCCATCGCGCCGCATCGCAGGTAATCGCCGTAGCTGAATCCGCCCGGCAGCACCACGCAGTCGGCATTTCTGAGGTCGCGGTCCTTGTGCCAGAGCAGCTCGGCGTCCTGTTCCAGAACATCGCGCAAGGCGAAGAGTGCGTCGCGGTCGTCAAGCGAGCCTGGAAAAGTGACGACTCCCCATTTCACGCGCGTTCCACCTCGAGCCGGTAATCCTCGATCACACTGTTGGCCAGCAACTGGTCGCACATGCGTTTGACCTCGCTGGCGGCTTCTTCAGAGGAAGCCGCAGCGACTTCAAGCTCGATGTACTTGCCCATCCGAACCTGGCCGACGTTGTTGAAGCCGAGGCTTTTAAGCGAATGTTCGATCGCGCGACCCTGGGGATCCAGCACTCCCCGTTTTGGGGTAATGAAAACTTTGACCAGCAAAGTTTCCTCTAATTCGAGACCCGCCGCAGCATCTCCTGGTAAGCTTCCTCGACCCCGCCCAGGTCGCGGCGGAAACGATCCTTGTCCAGTTTCTGACGCGTGGCCTTGTCCCAGAATCGGCAGGTGTCGGGACAGATCTCGTCGCCCAGCAGAATCTTTCCATGATGGCGCCCGAATTCGAGCTTGAAATCGACCAGCAGCACGCCGCGCTCATCCAGGAACCGGCTCAGGACTTCGTTGACCCGCAGCGCCATCGACTTGATCTGGTCCAACTCCTCCTGCGTGGCCCATCCGAAAGCCAGCGCGTGCTCAGGCAGTATCAGCGGGTCGTCCAGAGGGTCGGATTTGTAATAATACTCGACTATCGGGAAGGGCAGATTCTCGCCTTCCTCGCGCCCCAGCCGCTTGGCCATCGAGCCCGCCACCACGTTGCGCACGACAGTTTCGACCGGAACTATTTGCAGCCGCTTGCAGAGCATGTCGCGGTCGTTAAGGCGGCGCACGAAATGGGTGGGAATACCGCTTCTTTCGAGCAGGGTGAAAAAAAGCTCGGACATCTGGTTGTTGATGACGCCTTTGTGCTCGATAGTCCCGCGCTTCTTGGCATTAAAGGCCGTGGCGTCGTCCTTGAAATAGGCGATCACCAGATCGGGGTCCGGGGTCGAGTACAGCTTTTTCGCCTTACCCTCGTAAAACATTTCGAGCTTGGTTGGTGTTTGCTCCATGATATACTCCGTTGCCGCACCGGGCTTAGCGCACCCTGCATGGCAGCCGCTGGATCTCGTCAGGGGCGGCATAGAATTTAGATAATCGACTGCCGCGGACGGATAAACAACCAGCGCTCCGCGCATCAGCCGATTATCAACAGAAACCGTCGCCCTGATTGTAGCGTCCGCCGAAGCTTCAAACGATACCGTCGATCCGGACCTGATCCCGACCCGGGATTGCCGAAGCGGTCAGCGGGGGCGACGTCTGTCAAATTGTTTCGGCCAACGGCGCTTGAATCGCGGCATCCACAATCCGGGCAATCAATTCATTGGGAACCGGGTCGGCTGCAAGCGTCCGCTCGCCCGCACCCGATGGATCGCCTTGAGCAGACCAATTTCGTTTCTCGGCAACTCCCGCCCGCCGGCGAGGTCAGCTCGGCTTGCCGCCAGGCGTAAAGCGGTCAACCAGTTGGGAGGCAAGTCCCAGGTAAGTTTCGGGAGTGAGCTGGCGCAGGCGTTCTTTGGCCGCCTCGTCGAGCGGCAAACCCGCGATGAAGTCCTCGATTACCTGGCGCGACATCGCACGTCCGCGCGTCAGTTCCTTGAGCGTTTCGTATGGATTGGACAGGCCGTAGCGGCGCATCAAGGTCTGAATCGCCTCGCTTACCACCTCCCACGATTGCTCCTCGCCGAGCTCCTCGGCGATTCGCGCGCGGTTGATTTCCACCAGCCCGAGACCGCGATCCAGTGCGGCGAGGGCAATCACCACATGGCCGAAAGCCGAACCGATGCTGCGCAACGCGGTGCTGTCGCTCAAATCACGCTGGAAGCGGGAAATTGGCAGCTTGATTGCCAGATGTTGAAACAGGGCAGTGGCAACTCCGAGATTGCCCTCGCAGTTTTCAAAATCGATCGGGTTGATTTTATGCGGCATCGTCGAGGAACCGACCTCGCCTGCTACCGGATGCTGGGTGAAGTAATGGCGCGAGATGTAGCCCCACATGTCGCGCGCCAGGTCGATCAGGATAGTGTCGATGCGCACCACGGTATCGAACAACTCGGCCATGTAATCATGGGGTTCGATTTGCGTGGTGAGCGGATTCCAGGTCAGTCCGAGCGATTCCACGAATTTCTTCGAATGTTCGATCCAGTCCACTTCGGGGCAGGCGAACTGATGCGCGTTGAAGTTGCCCACTGCGCCGCTGGCCTTGGCCAGGTATTCCTGCTTCTGCAACTGACATAATTGACGCTTAAGGCGCGCGGCGAAGATCGCCAGCTCCTTGCCGGCAGTGGTTGGAGTGGCGGCCTGACCGTGGGTGAGACTGAGCATCGCCACGTCGCGCAGCTGATGGGCCATCGCGCCAAGCGTGGCCGTAACCTTGTCCAAGCGCGGCTGGAGCTCAGCGCCAACAAACTCCTTCAGGATCAGCGCGTAAGCGATACTGTTGACGTCCTCCGAGGTGCAGGCGAAGTGCACCATCTCCGGCGGCAGGCCGGGTGCGATCTCAACGATCCGCTGCTTGAGGAAATACTCCACTGCCTTGACGTCATGGTTGAGCGAACGCTCGAGTTGCTTGACCTTGCGGGCGTCCTCCATCGAGAAGCGCTGGTAGATGTCACGAAGACGTTTTATGATCGCGAGTTCGAGTGTGGGCAGCGCATCGATTGCGGGATTGGCGGCGAGCGAAAGGTACCATTCGACCATCGCGCGCACACGATAGCGAATCAGGGCAAATTCGCTGAAATAGGCTTCGAGAACCCGCGTTCGCGCCCTGTAGCGCCCATCAATCGGGCTCACCTCAAGCAACGCCGCATCGTTGTCGCGAACCTCTTGCGTCATGCGATTTTCTTCCCGTTCCCAAGCAGGGGGCAGGCCGCCGTTCGACTTTTAGCGCACGAGGGTCAGCCCGTTCATCTTGTGAGTTTGTTGATCGATAGCTGAGCATCCAATCCCGGCGGCGCGCCTTACCGGCAGCTTCGCCGGCTCAGCGACCGGTGTGGCCGAACCCGCCGCCGCCTCGAGGGGTATCGGTCAGTTCCTCGACTTCGACTACCGTGGCGCGCGCGACGGGTGCTATTATCAGTTGGGCGATACGGTCGCCAGGTTCAATCGTGACCGGATCGCGGCCCAGATTGACCACAATTACCTCGATTTCGCCCCGGTAATCCGAATCAATCGTCCCCGGGGTGTTGACCAGGGTAAGTCCCTCGCGCAATGCCCGTCCGCTGCGCGGGCGCACCTGCCCCTCGAATCCGGGCGGAATCTCGATTGCAACTCCAGCAGGCACCGCGCATCGCTCCAGTGGACCCAGCGTCAGCGCCTGCTCGAGAGCTGCCCGCAGATCGATTCCTGCCGCCCCGTCGCTATGGTACTGGGGTAATGGCAAACGGCCGCTCCGCAGACGCTTTATTTTTACAACCGTGGTCACCATGATTAATGACGCCAGTTCTCGATTGTAAGGCTGCCAACGGGCTCAAACTCACGCACGTTGGAAGCCATCGCGTTCACTAGAGAAGGCGAGCGATTACAACGCCGAAAAGATATTGGCGGGCAGCTCGCGGCCCTTTAGATCGCCGAGCACAACCAGCGCCATCTGGTGGGGATCGAAAAACGTGTTGGCCAGTTCGACAACCTGGTCGCGGGTGACCGCTTCGATGTCGCGGGCCAGTTCTTCGACCGGGATGTCGCGGCGGAAATAGATCTCGTTGCGGGCCAGCCGGTTCATGCGGGCGTCGGTGGATTCCAGTCCCAGGAGCAGATTGCCCTTAAGCTGGCTCTTGGCGCGCTCCAGCTCGGCCGGCCTCAGCCCTTCCCTGGCGACCTGCCTGAGTTCGGCCAGCGTGATGTCGAGAACCTCGTCCACCCACTCGGGGTTGGTGCCGGCATAAATCGCGAAATAGCCGCAATCCAGATGCGAAGAGAGGAAGGAATAGATGCTGTAAACCTTGCCGCGCTTCTCCCGCACTTCCTGAAACAGCCGCGAGGACATCCCGCCGCCCAGCGCGGTGTTCAGCACGTAGCCGGCATAGCGTGATTGATGGGTCTGGCTGATGCCCGGACCGCCCAGACAGAGGTGCGCCTGTTCAAGCTGCTTTTCGTGATTGAGGACCACCGAATGGACTTTGGGCGGTCTGAGCTGGTCGACCCTGCCGTCACCGGCAATGCCGCTGAAGAGCCGCTCGCATTGGGCCACCAGCGCATCGTGATCGACCTTCCCGGCCGCGGCGATAAACACCCGCTCGGCGCGATAGCGCTGGTCCATGAAGGAGGTCATCAAATCTCGATCTAGCGAGGTCACGGTGGCAACGGTGCCAGCGATCGGCAGAGCCAGCGGATGGCCCGACCAGAATTTCAGGTTGAACAGATCATGAATAAAGTCATCGGGCGTATCTTCGGCCTGGGAAATCTCCTGCAGCACGACCTGCTGTTCGCGCTTGATCTCCTCGGCATCAAACAGCGAATTGAGGAACAGGTCGGCGAGAAGATCGGTCGCCATTTCGAGATCGGTGCCGAGCACCTTGGCGTAGTAGCAGGTGTATTCCTTGCCCGTAAACGCGTTGAGCACGCCGCCGACCGCGTCGATTTCCTCGGCGATCTGCGCTGCGGTGCGCTTGCGGGTGCCCTTGAACAGCAGATGCTCGATCAGGTGGGAGACGCCGTTTTCATGCGGCTGCTCGTAGCGCGATCCATTTTCCACCCAAATTCCGATCGTGGCCGATAAAGAATGCGGCATCGCCTCGGTGAGGACCCGCACGCCGTTGGACAACAGGGATTTCTGGGTCATGCCAGGGGTTTTGCCTCCGCTCCTGCCGATTGCGATTCCTGCTGGGCTTCGCGGACCGAAAGGCGGATTTTTCCACTGCGGTCGATGTCGAGCACCTTCACCATTACTTCGTCGCCCTCGTTAAGAACGTCTTCAACGCGCCTGACTCGTTTATCCGACAGTTGCGAGATGTGGACCAGACCATCAGTCCCCGGCAGGATTTCGACAAAGGCGCCAAAATCCACCACCTTGCGAACTTTGCCCTTATAGATTTTCCCGATTTCCGGCTCCTCTGTAATCGACTGGATAGTGTTGATCGCTTTTTCCATCGCCGCGCTGTCCGCGGAAGCAATCCGCACCGTGCCGTCGTCTTCTATATCAATCTTGCATCCGGTGTCTTCCACGATGCCACGAATTACCTTGCCGCCCGGACCGATTACGTCGCGAATCTTGTCGGGTTTGATATGCAGCGTGGTGATCCGCGGGGCGTAAAGCGAGACCTCCTTGCGCGGCGCCTCCAGCGCCCGCTGCATCACGTCCAGCACGAACAACCGCGCGTCGCGGGCCTGATGCAGCGCCTGCCGCATCACATCACGGGTGATGCCGCCGACCTTGTTGTCCATCTGGATCGCGGTCACCCCCTGCGAAGTTCCGGCAACCTTGAAATCCATGTCGCCCAGATGGTCTTCGTCGCCCAGGATATCGGTCAGGACGCGGACCTTGTCGCCCTCCTTGACCAGACCCATCGCGATTCCGGCCACCGCCGCCTTGACTGGCACTCCCGCATCCATCAGAGCCAGGCTGCCGCCGCATACCGTGGCCATCGAGGAACTGCCGTTGGATTCGAGCACTTCGGATACAACCCGGATCGTGTAGGGGAACTGATCTTCGGGAGGCAGGACCGCCTGCAACGCGCGTTCGGCCAGCGCGCCATGGCCAATTTCGCGGCGCGAGGGACCACGCAGGAACTTCACCTCGCCGGTGGAAAACGGCGGGAAATTATAGTGAAGCATGAACTTCTTGTAATGCTCGCCCAGCAGCGCGTCGATCTTCTGCTCATCGGAGGAGGTGCCCAGCGTGACGGTCGCCAGTACCTGGGTCTCGCCGCGAGTGAAAAGCGCCGAACCATGAGTTCTGGGCAGAGCTTGAACCGTGGCGCTGAGCGGGCGGATATCGGTCGAGCGTCGATCATCGATCCGGCGATCTTCGTCGAGAATGACCTGACGGACCCGCTGGCGCATCAAATACTCGAAGACCGCAGCCAGTTCGTTTCCGGCATCAGGAAACCGTTGGGAGAGCTCCGCAACGACGCGCTCTTCGAGGTCGTTCACCGCGGCCGAGCGCTCCTTCTTGCCGGGCGTGCTCAGGGCCACATCGAGGCCGTCGCCGATACGCTGGCGCATTGCCTCGACCATCGCCTGGTCAAGTTCCTTGCGCTTGAACTCGCGTTTGGGTTTGCCAACCATCCGGCGCAGTTCACGCTGAATCTCGAAAATCGAATGGAGTTCCTCGTGGGCGGTAAACAGCGCCTCCAGCACGCTTTCCTCATCAACGATATTGGCGCCGCCCTCCAGCATCACAATCGAGTCCGGCTTCGCCGCCACCACCATCGAGATGTCCGTGCGGTCCATCTGGCTGCGCAACGGATTGACCACCAATTTGCCGTCGATCCGCCCCATCCTGACCGCAGCCACGGGACCGTCATGCGGTATGTCCGAAATTTCCAGGGCGGTCGAGGCGGCGATCAAGGACAACACATCGGGATCGTTCTCACGATCGACCGAGAGCACGGTTACAATCAGCTGGGTTTCCTTGTCGTAGCCCTTGGGGAACAGCGGCCGCATCGCGCGGTCGATCAGGCGCGAGGTGAGGATTTCCTTTTCGGAGGGGCGGCCCTCCCGTTTGAAAAATCCACCGGGGATTTTTCCCGCAGCGAAAGTCTTCTCCAGATAATCGACCGTCAGCGGCAGAAAATCCACCTTCTCACGACTGTCATAGGCGGAAACAACGGTGGCCAATACAACCGTTTCACCGTACTGGGCGAGCACCGCGCCATGCGCCTGCCTGGCCAGACGCCCGGTTTCAAGCGAGAGTTTGCGGCCATGGAAGTCGATTTCAAGCTTCCTAAACATAGATAGAGTTGTACCTCAGGGAGGTCGAGGCGGCTGCCCCAACAAGACAGAGCGCGGGGTCAGTCTGTCAGCGGCTCCATTGGCTGGGCCGCACTACAGGCGATGCGGCTTGTACAGAGCCGGTTTTCAGGCGACCAGCCTTATCTTCGGATACCCAGTTTCTCGATCAGCGCGCGGTAGCGGCCAAAATCGCATCCCCGCAAGTAGTCGAGCAGGCGGCGGCGCTTGCCCACCAGGCGCAACAGACCGACCCGGGAATGATGATCTTTGACATGCGATTTGAAATGCTCGCTGAGGCTCTCGATGCGGGCTGTCAAAAGCGCGATTTGCACTTCGGGCGAGCCGCTGTCGTTTTTGCTGCGAGCATAGGAACCAATGATTTCCCGCTTACGGGCCGCAACGAGGGGCATCAGAAGACTCTTACTTTCCCTTTATCCTTTCCTTAAGCGGATAACGTACCATAGCCGCGCCGTTCCCACAAGCCGCCGCCCTGTTTCGCCGGTGATTCATTCGCCAAAGACTCGCGCCAGGCTCAGTCTGCCTTCGGGGCTGAATTGGGCGATTGCCACCAGGCCACCGCGGCACAGCACCTTGAACGGTCCGCGGCCGAGCTTGACCATTGACAGCAGCGCCGACGCGTCGCCGTTGCGGACGCGGCGGGCCACCGTTTGATCCACCTCCACCGGGCTCATATCCGCCAAAGCCCGGTTGAGATCGACCAGCGCCGGCGGTAATCCCTTTTCCAAACCAGCCAGCGCCGCATCCAGGGCGACGGCCTGCTCGATCGAAAAACCGCCGGTGCCGACGCGCCGCAGTTGCGCCAGATGCGCTACCGTCCCCAACGCGGTACCGATATCGCGCGCCAGCGCGCGTACATACATTCCGGTGGCGCACTCAAGCCAGAAGCGGACGCGGCTGGCGCATTGCGGAAGCAGTTGAAGGCGGTGCACCACGACCTTGCGGGGCGCCGGCGGCGGAGGTTCCATCCCTTGGCGCGCCAGTTTGTAGAGCGGCACTCCTGCCCGCTTGATCGCGGAATAGACGGGCGGGACTTGCTCGAACTCGCCGGTGAAGCGCTGCGCAATTTCATCCAGGATACCCCCGTCCAACGGCGGTAGCGCCGCCGTATCGATTATCTCGCCGGTTGGATCCAGCGTGTCGGTCTGCGTTCCCAGTGCGATCACGCCCTCATAACGCTTGTCGCGATGCTCCAGGAATTGCGCGATCTTGGTCGCCTCTCCAATCAGGATCGGCAGCAGTCCGGTCGCAAACGGATCGAGTGTGCCGAGATGCCCGACCTTGGCCGGTTTGAGCAATCTCTTGACCCGGCGCACGACCTCAGCGGACCCCAAGCCGGCGGGCTTGTCGATCAGCAGCACTCCGTTCACGGTGGAAGGGATGGTACAGACTCCGAATGCCGGTCAATCCTTGAAATGGTCCTTGCGCAGCAGGGCATCGATCCGGGCGGCGCGTTCGATACCCGGGTCGTACTCGAAATGCAGCGCGGGCGCGTAACGCAGGCCGAGCCCGCGACCGATTTTTTGCCGGATAAAACCCGTTGCGCTGTGAAATCCCTCCACTGCTTCCTGGCCGCGCTGGGCGCCTTGCAGATGGGAGAAGTACACGCGCGCATGGCGCAGGTCCGGGGTCAGTCTCACGTCCGTCAGCGTCACTCCCCGCAGCCGGGGATCTTTCAAATCGCGGTAGAGCAGTGCCGAAAGTTCGCGCAGCAGCGCTTCGGCCACCCGCTCGGGCCGTCGGCCGTCGCTTTGCATGTCTTTCATGTTAACCCGCCGTTACCGATGCTTGAAGCGGGACAGCGCTCATCCCCATGTCAGTAATGCAGGATTTCCAGATTCTCCTCACCCAGTGGAGCCAGTCCCAACGCTTCAATGAAGTTCACAACCTCGCGCAGGGCGCGGTCGACAAAGGCGCGGTCGCTGCCCACCTGGCAGATTCCCAGCTCCGCCCGCTGCCACAGATCATGGGCGTCGGATTCGGCGATCGAGACGTTGAACTTGTTGCGCACGCGATCCTTGATTGCGCGCAAAACCTGCCTTTTCCCCTTAAGCGAGTGGTTGTCCGGCAGGTAAAGCGTAAGCCTCAGCACACCAACGACCATAACGATACAACAGGCGCAGCCAGGGGCCGCACGCGGGCGCGGCGCACGGCTGCGCGTTTGTTTTCCAAGTCGGCGTTAAAGCTGCTTCTCCGCAGCGATCGGGGTCTGCATCGGCTCCGGTCTGGGCATGCCGAGTTTGCGCGAGATCGCTTCCAGTTCGAAGGCTTCGATGATGTCGCCGGGCTTAACGTCGCCGTAATTCTCCAGCCCGATACCGCATTCATAGCCTGAGACTACTTCGCGCACATCGTCCTTGAAACGGCGCAAAGAGCCGACCTTGCCTTCCCAGACGACGCGGCTGTCGCGCACCAGGCGCACGCGCGACCCACGGCTGATTTTACCTTCGAGCACCATCGAACCGGCGATGGTCCCGCCCGAAACGTTGAAGACCTGGCGCACTTCGGCCCGGCCGATGGTCTTTTCGCGGTAGGTCGGCGCGAGCATCCCCTCCATCGCCTCGCGCATCTCGTTGATCGCGTCATAAATCACGGTGTAGAGGCGGATATCGACGCTCTCAGCCTCGGCGAGGGCCGCTGCCTTGGGTTCGGGGCGCACGTTGAATCCGATGATAATCGCGCCCGAGGCCGCAGCCAGTGACACGTCAGTTTCTGAAATTCCGCCCGCCGACGCATGAATCACATCGACTTTGACCTCGGCGGTGGACAGGCGGCGCAAATACGCGGACAAAGCTTCGACCGAGCCCTGTACGTCGCCCTTGACGATCACTTTAAGTTCCTTGACCTCGCCGGCCTTCATCCGCTCACTGAGATCCTCAAGCGACACGCGGCTGGTCTTCTGCAACTCGCCTTCGCGCTCTTTGGCCTGGCGGAACTCTGCCACCTGACGTCCTTTGGCCTCATCGGCAACAGCCACCAGCATCGTTCCGGGATCGGGAACTCCAGAAAGGCCAAAGATTTCCACCGGCGTCGCGGGACCGGCTTCGGTAACACGCTGTCCCAGATGGTTGAGCATCGCGCGCACACGACCGTACACGGTACCGGCGACAAACGCGTCGCCCTGATGCAGGGTGCCGTCCTGGACCAGAACCGTCGCTACGGCGCCGCGCCCGCGATCCAGTTGCGATTCAATAACGGTACCGCGCGCCAGCCGCTTGGGATTGGCCTTGAGATCGAGAAGCTCGGCCTGCAACAGGACCATCTCGAGCAACCGATCGATGCCTTCACGCGTGCGCGCCGACACGCCCACTGTAATCGTGTCGCCGCCGTAATCTTCGGGAATCAGGCCCTGCTCCGAAAGCTGCTGCTTGACCCGTTCGACGTTCGCCTCGGGCTTGTCGATCTTGTTGATCGCCACGATTATGGGAACGTTGGCGGCCCGCGCATGGTTGAGCGCCTCCACCGTCTGCGGCATCACGCCCTCGTCCGCGGCAACCACCAGGATTACGATATCCGTAACCTTGGCGCCGCGCGCGCGCATCGCGGTAAACGCCTCATGGCCGGGAGTATCGACGAAGGTGATTCGCCGTCCGTCGTCCGTATCGACCATGTACGCGCCGATGTGCTGGGTAATCCCGCCGAATTCCTCTTCAGTGACCTTGCTGTGGCGAATCGCGTCCAGCAACGAGGTCTTGCCGTGATCGACGTGACCCATGACGGTGACCACCGGCGGACGCGGCACCAGCTCGCCGTTGGCGGCCTCCTCGCCGCTGGCCTCGATTGCCGCTTCGACGTCGAAAGCGACGTTCTCGACGTTATATCCGAACTCGCTGGCGACCAGTGTCGCCGTATCAACGTCGAGAACCTGGTTGACGGTAGACATGACGCCCAGCGCCATCAGCTTCTTGATTACTTCGGCGGCTTTCACGCCCATGTTGCGGGCGAGGTCCGCCACGGTAACGCCTTCGGAAATGCGGACGACGCGCTTGGAAGCCTTGGGCGTGGTGATCTCGGTCTTGCGCTGCTCTTTGCCGGGCAACGCGCGGCGCTTCTTGGGGAAACGCGCACCGCGCATCTCGCGCTCGGTCAGCAGGTCGCCGCCTTCCTTTTTGACGACACGCTTTTTCTTGATCGGGCGGGCACCCGGCTTGCCCGGCACCTGCCCACCCGGCGGCGGCATGGGCGGCGCTTCTATCGGGGTCGGCGCGGGTCTGCCCGCACGCAGCGGTTGACCGGGCCGCACCGCGGCTGAGCCGGGACGCGCCAGCGCGCCGGTGGGCCGGGCAGGCGTTGCGGACGTCGGGCGCGCCGCCGACTTGCGCAAATCTATTTTGCCCAGGACCTTGGGACCCTGCTGCTGGTCGTCGAGCGAGGGAGCAGACGCATGTCCCCGCGCCAGGTTGATCACGCCAGGAGCACCCGCAGGCCTCGTCGGTCTTGCCGCTTCCTTCGCAGCCACCGAAGCCGCACCCTGTGGACGCTCGACCACAGTCGTTTTGGACTCCCGCGAAAGGCCCGGCGCCACATGACGCCTTGGCTCGTACACCGGTCGGGTCTTTACCTCGTTCGAAGAGGTCGTCGTCGCAGGGAACGGTGGCGGCTCCTGCACCGATAGAGATGGCGGCGTTGGTGCGGGCGAAACTTCACCCGGCGGCTCGGTTGGCGCTTGAGGCGTGGCAACGGCCGACACGGACGCACTCACAGCGGATGCCCGATCGTGGCCGTCGGCCAAATGCGGCTCCGCTTCAGCTTGCGGGACGGACTCGATTGAAGGTTTCGGTTCAGGTTGTGGTTGGGGCTCTGGCTCAAATCTTTCAGTCTCAAGGATTATAGGAACCTCGGGCTCAGGAGCGGGCTGCGCTTCCAGAAAAGGAGCTATGAAATCGTCCTGCCGCTCGGGTTCGGCTTCAAATACGAATGGCTCGCCAGCCGGACTCTGGGTGGGTTCAATCGCAGCCGTCGGCTCGGGTTCGGCATGCCGGCGGCGCATTATGCCTTCATTGAGGCGCTTCTCGACCACTTTGCCCGCGGTGGTCTCCAGAACCACCTCGTGGCGCAGCATTGCCGCGCGATTGGCCTGTTCATCGAGGTCGGCCTTGACGCGGTCGGCTTCCTCGGTGGTCAAAAGGCTCGAATCCAGCCGCGCGTGAGACAATTTCAGGCGCTCAGCGCTGTGGATCACGTCCTCAACCGGGACGTTCCATTCATGAGCCAATGTTTTTATGCGTTTACGAGGCATCCGTAGTATTTTATAAAAGGCCAGAGTTTGGAGCCAGCAGTCCTGCCACCATGTTTACCAGATTGACGCGTTCCGAGCGATCCAGGGAGCGTCGCAAAGACTGGAACCGATTGATTTTCGTCCGTACAAACCGCTGCAGGCATTGGCGGCGCGGATGCAAATAGGCACCGCGGCCACCCAATTTCCCGGTTGGGTCAACGACCACGCCTTCAGGCAGCGCTGCCAACCTGACCAGCGCCTGCTGCCAGTCCACTTCTCGGCATCCAAGACACGTGCGCCGCGGCTTATGATTGGGCCGGGCGCCCTTTTTCTGCTTCCCCACTTTGGCTCGCCACCGTATCGCGCTTTTCCGTCTGGTCTTCGGCGACGACTGACTGCGCCGCCGCAGCCGCCTCCTGGGCAAGGCGTTTTTTGTTTGCCACATGAGCCTGGGCCGCCGCGATCAACTGGCGCGCCCGTTCCGGACTGATCCCGTCAATCTCCAGCGCGCCCTCCTCAGTTTCGGCCAGCTGCTCGGCGGAGCGAAAACCCCATTGATAGAGCAGTTCGGCATTGATGTCACCGACCCCCGGAATAGCATTGAGCGAAGCCCGCGCCGCTCTGGCCTCTTCCTCGGCCTCGGCTTCGCTGCGCACGTCAAGTTTCCATCCGGTCAGGCGATGGGCCAGACGCACGTTCTGGCCGCGTTTGCCGATCGCAAGCGAGAGCTGATCGTCGGGGACGATCACCTCCATGGAATGCTCATCCTCGTCGATGATTACCTTGGACACCTTGGCCGGGGCCAGCGCGCGGCACACCAACTCGGCCTGATCTTCGGTCCAGGGGACGATGTCGATTTTTTCACCGCGCAGTTCCTGGACCACCGACTGCACGCGCGTTCCCTTCATGCCGACACAGGCGCCGACCGGATCGACGTCGGAATCGTTGGAATAAACCGCCACTTTGGCGCGGCCGCCGGGTTCGCGCGCGCATTGGCGAATTTCAACGATGCCCTCGTAGATTTCGGGGACCTCCTGCTCGAACAGTTTGCGCAGAAAATCGTTGGAGGTGCGCGACAGTATGATCGCAAGGCCCTTGTCCGAGAGGTCCACTTCGGCAATCAGGGCGCGGATACGGTCGCCCTGGCGATAGCGCTCGTGGGGGATCTGCTCCTTTTCCGGCAGGATCGCCTCGGTGCGTCCCAGGTTGACGATCATATTTTTGCGCTCGAAGCGCTGCACGATACCCGAGACGATCTCGTTTTTGCGATCCTTGAACTCGCTGTAAATCTGTTTGCGTTCGGCGTCGCGGATATGCTGGATCAGGTTCTGCTTGGCGGCCTGTGCGGCAATCCGGCCCATCGTGGCCGTATCGAGTTTGAGCAGGATCTCATCGCCAATCTCGGCGTCCGGGTCGTACTTGGAGTGCGCCTCCGACAGCGACACTTCGCCCATGTTGGCGGGATTTTCGACCACGGTTTTGATTTCAAACAGCTCGATTTCGCCGATTTCCTGGTTAAAGCGCGATTCAATTCTGCGATCAGGTCCAAAGGTCCGCTTGGCGGCCGAGTGCATCATCTCCTCGACCGCTTTGATGACGATACTTTTATCAATCCCTTTTTCTTTGGATACCTGCTCAATGACCCGGTTAAGATCGAGCTGCATTTGGCCTCCTGGTGCGCGGCAATTGACGCGTCGCGCAAGGCGCTGATTGCCCACGCCCAAACTTCAGCGGTGATTCCGCTTCAGCGCCTCACGTCTTAACTGTAACTTCCTTCAGGCTGTCCGGATTATCGCAGCCTGCCAGGGAGTTTCGGCTCACGCCGAGTTGGCTTGACACAAACGGCGGAGCTCAAAACTGATGCTCGTAGTTGGCCTCCTTTATTTCCTCAAAGCCCAGCGACCATCGGCGCCGGCTTATCTCATCGTCCAGTTCGATCCCCGACTCGCTGACCCCGGCGAGCACGCCAACGAACGACTTCTGCCCCTCATGGGCATGATGGGTACGGACCCGCACCCGGCGTCCACGATACTGCTCGAAATGAGTCAGCTTGGTCAGCGGGCGGTTTATCCCTGGCGACGAAACTTCCAGCGTATAGCGTCCCGCCACCGGATCGTACACGTCGAGCAAATCGCCGATGACGCGGCTTAAACCTTCAAGCTCATCCAGACCGATGCCGCCCTGGGGCCGATCAATGAACAGCCGCAACAATCCGCCGCGCGCGCCGCCCTTGTACTCCACCGAAACCAATTCGAACCCCTGCCGTTCGATATGCGGTTCCAGCAATTCCATCACTTTGCTGGCTACCGGATGAAGCTGTACGACCATATCAGAGACCCGAACGGCGCCCCCGTTCAGGCGCACGCCAATAAAAAAGTGGGCCACGAGCCCACTTCCACATCAGTCAACATAACACTTCGGGCAACCTGCCTCAAGGCGGTGGGAAGTTTTTGGAGCTGACGAGCGAGAGGGCTTATTCGTAGCGCAGGGCTTCGATCGAGTCCAGTCGGGCGGCCTGGCGCGCCGGATACCATCCGACGGGTGGCGGGGATTGCTGGCGCCCAGGCGCAGCGGGGTGTTAACTCTGACTGTCTTTTCCGATCGGATTTTCGCCGTGGCGAAAAGTAAGAATGGGGTCCGTATATGAGGCTGCGTCAGCATCGTGAGTGACGACTATAACGGTTAGTCCGCGTTCGCGATTGAGGCGATGGTGAGTTGCAACGTAAAATGTCAACCGGCCCACAACCCTCGTCGTCTTCCCCTGGTGACGGTCTTTGTGGTCAGAGTGTCCTGGTCCTTTCGGAGCAGCAAACGGGGCTTTGGAACAAATGACAGCACGACTGAACGGAGTTGCACCGCGCCATCACGACCCTCACGCGCGAGACGAACGGACCGAGAGAATATGGTGGATTGCCGGGGTTGGCGCGGCAGTCCTGTTCCTCATTGTCTCGGCCCTGATCAACGGCATTGTTTATTGGAAACTATCGCAAGAGCAGCAGGTCCTCGCGTTGTCGCTGAGCAAGTCCTCCGGACCGCACCATCTGATCCCGAACCACCAGCCGGCATCCGGCGATGACGACGCGCCTTCGTCTCCGGGCAGCCGGGTGCGATAGGCGAACCCTGGGACCAGGACGACTGAATCAGCCTGCGCTCGGAGCAGGACGGGTTGCCGCCTGCCACGCAGTCTGATTTATTCTTCGTCTTCGCGCAGCCGCGCCAGAACCGACAGATCCTCCAGCGTCGTGGTATCGCCCAGGGCTTGATCGCCGGCCGCGATTTGACGCAGCAGGCGGCGCATGATCTTGCCGCTGCGGGTCTTGGGCAGCGCGTCGGTGAAACGGATCGTGTCGGGCCTGGCAAAAGCGCCAATCTCCTTGCCCACGTGATTGCGCAGTTCCTCGCGCAGGCGATCATCGCCTTTACGCCGTCCCTCCAGGGTCACAAAGCACACCAGGGCCTGGCCTTTGAGATCGTCGGGCCGGCCGACCGCGGCCGCTTCTGCCACCGCCGGATGGGACACCAACGCGCTCTCGACCTCCATCGTTCCCAGCCGGTGGCCGGAGACGTTAATCACGTCGTCAACGCGGCCCATGATCCAGAAGTAGCCGTCCTCGTCGCAGCGGGCGCCATCGCCGGTGGTGTAAACGCCCGGGATTTGCTCGAAGTATTGTTTCTTGTAGCGATCGGGGTCGTGGAAGATCGTACGCAGCATTCCGGGCCAGGGACGCTTAATCACCAAAAAGCCGCCCTGATTGGGCCCGACCGAGGTGCCCTCCCGGGTTACGACATCGGCGGCGATACCGGGCAGCGGACGCGTGGCCGATCCGGGTTTGGTCGGCGTCGCGCCGGGGACCGGGCTGATTAGAATTGCGCCGGTTTCGGTTTGCCACCAGGTATCGACGATCGGACATTTCTCCCGCCCGATCACCTTGTGGTACCACATCCATGCTTCCGGGTTGATCGGCTCACCCACGGTACCCAGCAGTCGCAGGCTGGAAAGATCATGCTTGTGGACCCACTCGTCGCCCCATTTGATAAAGGTTCGAATCGCGGTGGGCGCGGTGTAAAAAATGTTTACCCGGTACTTTTCGATTATCTGCCAGAAGCGGTCGTTGGCGGGAGCATTGGGCGCCCCTTCGTACATCACCACCGTCGCCCCCGCCGCCAACGGACCGTACACGGTATAGCTATGTCCGGTGACCCAGCCAATATCGGCAGTGCACCAGAAGATGTCTTCGTCCTTGATATCGAAGACCCACTTCATCGTCATCAGAACGTGGAGCAGGTAGCCGGCGGTCGAATGGACGACGCCCTTGGGTTTCCCAGTCGTGCCCGACGTGTACAGGGTGTAGAGCGGATGCTCGGAATCGACTGAGACCGGCTCGCAGACGGCCTTTTGCGCATCCATCAACTCGTCCCACCAGACGTCGCGGCCGGCGCGCATCTCGACGTGATTGCCGCAGCGTTTGAGGACCACGCACTTGTGCACGGAGGGAGCCTCCTTGAGCGCTTCGTCGACATTGCGCTTGAGTTCGACGATTTGACCGCGGCGCCATCCGCCGTCCGCCGTGATGCAGACCTTGGCTTCGGCGTCATTGATCCGATCGCGCAGGGCGTCGGCCGAAAATCCGCCGAACACCACTGAATGGGTGGCGCCGATGCGCGCGCACGCCAGCATCGCAATTACCGCCTCGGGCACCATCGGCATGTAAATGGCAACCAGATCGCCGGCCTTAACGCCCAGTGAGCGCAAGCCGTTGGCGCATCGCGCAACTTCGCTGGCCAGCATCTGGTAGGTCAATATCCGCGAATCGCCGGGCTCCCCCTCCCAGATCAAAGCGGCCTTGTTTCGCCGCGGACCGGCCAGATGGCGATCGATGCAGTTGTAGGAGGCGTTGAGTTCGCCGCCGACAAACCATTTCACCCACGGAAAGTTCCAATCCAGGACCTTGGTGAAGGGCTTGAACCAGAACAGTTCGCCGGCACACTCCTTCCAGAAGCCCTCAGGATCTTCGGCCGCGCGCCGGGACAGCGCCTCAAGCTCCGCCATGCTCTTGATCAAAGCGCGGCGGCTGAACTCCGCGGCGGGTGGAAACTTGCGGTCTTCCTTGAGCACCGATTCGATATCGATTGCTGGATGGTCAGGCATTGCTAGATCCTTCCGCGCGCCTCGCGCGTCTTGAGGCTCAGATAAAGTGTTGCGGCATCGGCAATCTCGCGCCGGTTGGACGTAATCGATCGCAACCGGTCGAGCAGTTCCGGCTCGATACTGGGAGCATACCACGCCGCCAGCTCGACTGCGCGCGCCGCCCAGCGCAGCACGATGCGGCCTTCCAACCCGGCAAAGTCGTCGAAGAACCATCCACAACTGGTCAAAGCCGCATGCGCAGCGCGCTGCATCTCAAACAAGGTCATCAGGCGGTTGCGATCCTTCTCTTCGCTCACCGCGTGACGCTTGAACATCTCCTCGCCGGCGGCGGGGTCGCGGTCAATCGCCAGCCGGATCGATTCTCGCAGAGCCTGGCGCGGATCGGCCAGCAACTCTCCTGCGATCGAATCGTACAACGTATCGGCGTGCCGTTTGACGAAATCGACGGCTTCCCGCAGGGGATAGCGCCAATGCTGGCTGGTGCCGTGGGTCAAGCGGCATCCGCAATCCGAACGCCAGCGCTCCACACCATGCTGGCAGCTCCACGCGCTGGCCGCGTTGATTTCAAAGCTGCCGGCCTGCAGGCCAAGGCTGAGCACCCGCGCGCAGTTGGTGATTTCCAGCTCCCGGTTTTCCGACAGGATCATCAGCGCTCGCGCCAGTTCAGCCGCGCCGGCCTTTTTATGATGGCCGAAGGTTTCGCCGTCGGTGGCGAGCAATACCACCGAGCCGGGCGGCTGCGAAAGCGCGCGCTCCGCGATCCTCGCGGCCAGCCGGGCGCCATCACTGAGCCCGTCGCCGAATGAAACGAAGCCGCCCAGCTCGGAATCGAAGCGAAACACATTAAGGCTCAGGTCGCCGCGGCGCCAGATAAACGGCCCCGACGAATTGGGGTTGTCGGCTGCTCGGAACTCGCCTTGCCAGGGCGCGAGGATAACGCTCTTGAGCCCGGCCCGTGCGACCTCTTCCAGCGTGCTGGCGTCGGCGGCGCATTCGGGCAGCCAGATTGCTTCGGGAGGTCTGGCGAAACGGAATTTGAAATCCTCGATTCCCCAGGAAATCTGGATGTCCTTGTCGGCGGCAGATAATAAAGGGAGGATCGAATGGTTATAGGACTGCGCAATCGCATTGCCGTGTCCGGTGCGCTCGATACTGGCGGCGTCCGCGCGAATCACCGACCTGTAGGCCGCCTGACCGTGACGCGACAGCCAGGCCATCAAGGTGGGTCCGAAATCAAAACTGAGCCATTGATAGTTGTTGGTGATCCGGACCAGCGGCCCATCCATCGTGTGGGCACGCGCATTGGCCCCGTAACATTCGCTGAGGATGCGTTCATTCCAGTTGGGGAAAGGGGCGGCACTGGGTTCTGGCGCCACCAGTCCGGTCCATGGACTCTCCCTTGGCGGCTGGTAGAAATGACCGTGAATTATAACGTAACGCTTGTTCTCTCCTGTCATCTCAGTCGTTTTGAATCACCACCCGCGCGATAAAGCTTCGGTTGACCACCTGTGGAAGTCCGCATTCTTATAGTCCGAAGAGCTGGGCTACGAGTTCCCGATTGTAAGTCGCGTCACCAAAAGTGAATTCAGTCGATTTCGCTCGCTTGAAATACAGATGCATGTCGTGCTCCCAGGTGAACCCGATTCCGCCATGCACCTGGATTCCTTCGCCAGCCACACGCCGATAGCTGTCAGAGGCGGCCGCCTTGGCGGTCGCCGCGGCCAACGACGCGTCGGGGACTTCGTTGCTGACCGCCCAAGCTGCGTAATAGGCGACCGAGCGGGCATTCTCCACGTCGATCAGCATGTTGGCGCATTTATGCTGGATCGCCTGGAAACTGCCGATCGGACGTCCGAACTGCTCGCGTACCTTAGCGTAATCGACCGACATGTCCAGTACTTTCTGCGCTCCGCCGACCATCTCCGCCGAGAGCGCAACCTTGCCGCGATCGATCACCTCGCCCAGCGGTTTGGCGCCCTGTCCGACTTCTCCCACTACGTCGTCGGCGCCCGCTTTTACGTTGGAAAACACGACCTCGGCCAGTTTGCGCGTCTGGTCCATCGTTTTCAGCTTGTTGACGGTAATCCCGGCACGCGCGCGATCGATTGCGAACAGCGTGATACCGTCGAGTCCCTGGCCGCCGGTGCGCGCGGCGACCAGCATCCAATCGGCGACATGGCCGTCGTTGACGTAAAGCTTGGTGCCGTCGAGCACGAAATCCTTGCCGTTTTTCCTCGCCGGCATCGAGATCGCGCCCAAATCCCAGTCGCCTGACGGTTCCAGGTAAGCCAGCGTGCCAATCAAATCACCGGCCGCGAGTTTGGGCAGGAGCTTCTGCTTGAGCGCTTCGCTGCCGGCGCGATTGATGGCTTCGCCGAACAAAACGGTCCATACGAAGGGCGAGGGCAGCACCACCTTGCCCATCTCCTCGAGAATCACGACCAGGTCGATGTAATTCAGTCCGGCGCCGCCGTAAGCCTCGGGAACGATCAGCCCTATCCAGCCGAGTTCCGCCATTTTTTTCCAGAACTCGGGTGAATAGCCGGTTTCGTCCTCCATCAACCTGCGCACCACCGTTGACGGGCATTCCTTTTCCAGCAGGGATCGCGCGCTTTCACGCAGCATCTCCTGCTCTTTGCTGAAACCAAAATCCATCTGCCTGACCTTCCTCTAGAGGCTTGGAACTGTGTTGTTCGGATTAGCACGCGCAACGCATTTTGGACAAGCCGCGCCGGCGCGTCCGGCTATTGGTGTCCGAGCCGCGCCATCCCTGCCCGCGCCTGACGAGCCGCCGCGCTGTCCGTCTCCGCCGCGTCAAGCGCAAGTTCATAGTGGTGCAAAGCATCGCCGCTGCGACCCAACGCTTCGTAATCCCGCGCCAGACTCAGTTCAACCTGCGTCTTGCCCGGGCACGCCTTGGCCGCGTCCTGATAATAGCCGAGCGCCAGTTGGTATTTACCGCGAGCGTACTGCGCATCGCCCAGGCGCAGCGCCTCGCTCATCACCGCCGGATCGCAGCTGCCTGGGGGCGGCAGAGTCGCGTTGACCACCTGCTGTTGTTGCTGCGCGCGCAGTTCATCAAGTTCACGCTGTTGACGCTGAATCTGCAACTCCTGCTGTCCGACCTGCTGGCGCATCTCCTGAAGCTCGGAGGTCATACATCCGGCAAGCGGCGCTATCAGCAATAAAATCAGCAGTACGCAATTGATACCCATCGTACGTCGCGCGATGGTTTGGCCAGGCAACCGCTAACCGCCTTCGCCCCCGCCGCCTTCCGGTGCCTTGACCGTCACGCTGGCAAAACCGGTGGCGGAACGGCCGTCGGCGGTCTCGATCGTCAGCGAGGCGACGTACACGCCCGGGGTTTTGTAGGTGTTGTAGGTAACCAACGGCGGAGTGGTGGCGACATTGCCGTCGCCGAAATTCCACTTGTAGGAGACGACCTCCTGACCTGACGGATCGTGGATCTCCGGAACAAATCCCACCGTCATCGGAGCCGTGCCATAGGACGGATAAGGAAAAAGGGCGACGGCCGGCAGGAGCATCGCCTCCGGAGTGCTCATCGGCGTCGCGGACATATTGTCCTGTGCGGACAAATGCGCAGGCATCATCAATAACATCAGCATCGCCGCCAGCGGCACCATCAGAGGCGGCGCGCAGCCTTTGAAGCTAGGGCAGAGCGGTCGGCTTCGGCCAAAAACCATCTTTTTGCTCACACCTCATATCCAAATATAGCGGCGCAGGAGGTTCAGACAACGCCGCTCATGCGTGAACCGCAGCTTTCAGGGATCCGCTCTTCAGCGAAGCCAAGGCACCGGTAGTCTCGTTTGAGATGCCCGGTTAAAATTTCCCCGATGGCATCACATGTAGCGGCGACTGCACTATCAGAGCCGACTAGCAAATTCGTAACCCTCAACGGAATCAGGCTGCATTACCTGGATTGGGGCGGCGACGACTCCAAAGGAACCATCGTTCTCCTGCACGGCGGCTCCGCCAATGTCCACTGGTGGGATCTTGCCGCTCCGCTGCTCACTTCGGGCGGACGCGTCCTGGCGCTGGACTTTCGCGGCCATGGAATGAGCGAATGGGTCTCGCCACCGCAATACGGACCGGCCGGCTATATAAAGGACGTTGAATCCTTTCTCAGATTTATCGGCTCACCAGTCTTACTGGTCGCGCATTCGATGGGCGGTTCGGTGGCCATGTGGGTCGCGGCGCTGCATCCCGGACTGCTCAAGGGGTTGGTCGTGGTGGACAGCCACGGTGGTCCACCGCCGTTATGGCGCCGGCTGCAGTGGCGATGGCGCCATCGCGCGCAGGGACGACCGCGGCCCGAACTGCCCTCTGCCCAGGACATCATCCGCAAATTCCGACTCCATCCCGAAGGCACTTATCTCACCGAGCAGGGCCTGGCTGACCTCGCGCTGAAGAGCGCCGTCCAATTGCCCAACGGGCGATGGGCGTTCTGTTTCGATCCGCAGACCCGCGGATGGCGCCGCAGCGCGCGCGCCAACCTGCCCGCGATCGGCAAGGTCAGGACGCCAACGCTGATCCTGCGCGGCGCTCAAAGCAAGTTGCTGAGCCGCTGGCGCGCAAGATGGCTGCGATGGAAGATCAAGGGCTCGGTGCTCGAAGAAATTCCCCGCGCCTACCATCACGTGCCGCTGGACAATCCTCAGGACACCGCCCGCGCGATCCTGCGGTTCATCGAATCCCTGCCGGCCGCCGACCCTTCGTCGAATTGAATATCGGACAGGTTTCCAGCGCTGTCCCCCGAGTGCGGCGAGATGCAAAGCGCCTTGCCCACGCTCTTCCTGACCAGGAAGCGGGCCGGATCAGGGGCTGTTCGCTCCTCGCCAACGGCACAAGGCAGACTCAATCACACGCGCGCGAGGCAATCGGTGAGGTCCATGGTAAAGGTCTGGCCGTCGGTCAAAACCAGTGACTTGGGAGAGCGCCGAATCTGGATTTGAGAAACATTGAGCTCGCCGGGCAGCACGTAAACAACATCGCCGGAGTACAGGGTCACCAGCCGCACCCGCTCCTCGGCGCGCCGCTCAGTGCCCATCTCATAAGGATGAATATGGTAGGCGTAGCCGCGCACGCGCAGAAACCCTTCTTCGTAATCCTCAACCACACCGACGAACATGTTGGTCACGTCGTCGCGGAAGTGCTTCCGGTCAATCACCAGCACCCGATCGTTGCAATGAACCGCCGCCATCTTAGCCTCTCCGCAATTCTTTTAGTTTGCCATAAATCGGTGCGGCGCGATAAGCGTCATCAGTTCGAACCTGGCGGATTCGGGTTGGCGCCACAACTTTCACCGGCGGTACGCTCCCGCTACAATTGAAGCCACTGCCCGCATCCGCGCGCGCCGGACTGAGGCTGGTTGTTCTCGTCCAGCGACCCGGATGAGGCAGGCGCGAAAGAACAATTCCAAGTGCTTAGTCTCGAAGAGGTCTGCAAATATTACGGCGATCGGGCGGTATTCGATCACGTGAGCTGGTCGATGCCTGACGACGGCCGGGTTGGACTCGTCGGTCTCAACGGCGCCGGCAAGACCACGCTACTGCGCATGATCGCCGGCGTGATCGAGCCGGATTCGGGCCGGATCAGCCGCCCCCAGCGCACCCGAGTCGGTTACCTTGCGCAGGACTCGCCGGAAATCGGCGGGCGTTCGCTGATTGACGAAACCCTGTCGGCCTTGAGCGAAATCAGCGCGGCCAACCAGCGCCGCATCGAACTCGAGCATGTCCTGGCCGAAGATAGTTGCGGTCCCCGCCATGACGCTGCCTTGGCCGAATTGGGCGAAATTCTAAGCGAGCTAGAACGCCACGACTTTTACACCGCCGAAAGCCGCGCCGAAGCGGTGCTGTTCGGCCTGGGCTTCCGACCCGCCGACCTGACCCGCGACGTCGCGGAGTTCTCCGGCGGTATCCGGATGCGTATCGCGCTGGCCAAGCTGCTGCTGCAAAAGCCCGAATTCATGATGCTCGACGAGCCCACCAACCACCTGGATATCGAAGCCCGCAACTGGCTGGAGGATTACCTCAGCGCTTATCCCGGCGGTCTGATCGTGGTCTCACACGACCGTTATTTCCTGGATCGGGTGACGCGCCGCACGCTCGAAGTCGCGCGCGGCAAACTGATCGAGTACGCCGGCAATTATTCGGCTTACCTGGTCAAGCGCGAAGAGCGCTTCGCGGCGGAGATGGCCGCATACCAGAACCAGCGCGAAGAAATCGAGCACATGGAGGCGTTCATCAGCCGCTTCCGCTATCAGGCCAGCAAGGCCAAGCTGGTCCAAAGCCGCATCAAACAGCTCGAAAAGATCGAACGGCTGGAGCCGCCGGCCGGGGCCGAAAAGCCGCCCGCGATCAATTTCCCCACCGCCCCGCGCAGCGGCCGCCGCGTGATCGAATTGCGCGGCGCGGTCAAACGCTACGGCAGTCTGACGGTGTATGACGGTATCGACCTGGCGATCGAGCGCGGCGCCAAAATCGCGCTGGTCGGACCCAACGGCGCCGGCAAATCCACCCTGATGAAGCTGATGGCGGGGATCGAGCCGCTGACCGCGGGCGAGCGCATCCTGGGGCATAACGTCAGTCTGTCCTATTTCGCACAGGATTTGAGCGAATCGCTGGATTACAGCAAAAGCGTATTCGACGAACTCTACGACAATTGCCAGGGGATGAACACGCTGGAGATACGCAATCTGCTCGCCGCAATGCTGTTTTCCGGCGACGATGTCAACAAACGCACCGGGGTGCTATCGGGCGGCGAGCGATCGCGTCTGGCCCTGGCCAAAGTCCTGGCCCGGCGCAGCAACCTCCTGCTGTTGGACGAGCCAACCAACAACCTCGATATCGTCGCCAAGGACAGCCTGCTCGACGCCCTGCAACGCTACGAGGGCACCGTCGTGATCGTCAGCCACGATCGCCACGTACTCAACGAACTGGTCACCCAGGTCTATGAAGTGGGCCACGGCCACGCGACGCTTTATCTGGGTAATTATGACGACTACCTGGCCAAAAAAGAGCAGGAACAGGCCGCCGCCGAAACGACAGCGCGCCCGCTGCCGCCCCCGCCCAGGCGCGATTGGCAGCCGCCCGCCCAAAACCTCAACGGCAAAGGCCGCCCATCAATCGACCGCGAAGCCCGGCGCCGCGCCGATCGCAACAAAAAGCGCCGGCGTGATTTGGAAGAGCGTATCGAAGCGATGGAGACGCAGCGCGCCACCCTGGGCCAGGAAATGAATGACCCCAACTTCTACCTCGCCCGCAAAGACGCCAACCAACTGATCGCCCGCTACGAATCCCTCGGCCGCGAAATCGAGGCGCTGTACAACGATCTTTTGAAGCTCGACAACCCTCAATGAAGCCTGCCTCGGCGGCGTACAGGCCGCCTTGGTAAACGCCGGCACCGATTATCCATACATATTTCTGCTTCTACATATCAAAAGCGGGGTCGCGAACGCTGGAATGAATCCGCACCGATCGGACATGATGGGCCGCGGCACCGCCAGCGACGGTGTTGGGTGCTGACGATGGAATATAACGATCGGAACAAAGGGCAGGAGCAGGAATATGGATCCAGCAGGTAAAGTTGCACTCATCACCGGGGGCGGTTCGGGGATCGGACGCACCACGGCGCTGCGGCTGGCGGCGGAGGGCGCCTCGATCATGGTAGTCGATCTCGACGTCCCGATGGGTGAGGAAAGCGTCAGATTGATTGAACACAAGGGCGTGCGCGCGGCATTCACGCGGGCCGACGTTACCAATGCTGAACAGATGGGCGCGGCGATGGAGGCCACGATTTCCCGCCTCGGCCGCTTCGACATTTTGTACAACAACGCCGGCATCGCCCTGCCGCCGCCGGGTTTCCCCAAAGTCGCGCTGGAGGTCTGGCGCCGCGTGCTCGACGTCGATCTCCAGGCGGTAATCCTCGGATGCCACCTGGCGTATCCCCTGATGAAGCAGCGCGGCGGCGGGGTAATCGTCAACACCGCTTCGATGGCCGGGCTTTATCCAATGCCGCTGGACCCGGTGTATGCGGCCGCCAAGGCCGGCGTCGTCCACCTGACCTACTCGCTGGTGAACTGGCACAAGGACGGGATCCGCGTTAATTCCGTGTGCCCCGGCATCACGGACACGCCCATGGTGTCGCGGATGATCGAGGGCCGCAAAAGGGCGGAGCTCAAGTCGGTAAAGCCGGGGAGCCTTATTTCGCCGGAGAGGATCGCGGACGTGGTGCTCAATTTCATTCACGACGATCGGCTGGCGGGACAGGTGGTCGAAGTGCGCCCCTCGGGACCGCAGGCGATGCCTTCGCGCCCCATCGTAGGCCGGGCGTCCTGAAACAATTCCCTGGTTGGTTGAGGTGATCGCGATGGCGAGCGAGGAACAAATGGTTCGTGCGGTTCACGATTACATCGCCGCATTCGACAAAAGGGATCCGGAATTGGCCGTTGCGCTTTACGCCGACAACGCCACCGTGGAGGATCCGGTGGGAACACCGCCGATCAGGGGAAGCGCGGCGATCCGGGACTTCTATACGCAGGTGATGAGGACGGGAGCGAAGCTGCGGCTGCAAGGCGAGATCCGCTCGGCCGCCAACTACGCGGCGTTCGCGTTTTCGGCCTGCTTCGATCCGGCCGGCGAAAAAAGGATCGAGGTTATCGATATTTTCCGCTTCGACGATCAGGGTAAGGTGCTCGAGATGCGCGCCTACTGGGGCCCCGGCAACAGGCACGGCTTCAAGAAATAAGGGCGCCGGTCGGCGAAAATCAAAACGTCAGCGGCTTGCGGCTGATCCGCGCCGGGAATCCGTATCTTCAGCCAGGGAAGTTCAGATCGATAGATTTCAATCCGGCCTGACTTCCCTGAAGAAGGCGCGGATTTCGTCGGCCAGCAGCGCCGGTTCTTCCATTGCCGCGAAATGGCCGCCGCGCGGCATCTCGGTCCAGCGCCTGATGTTGTAGGCCTTCTCCGCGTATGCGCGCGGAGGTTTTATCAGTTCCCTGGGGAACAACGCGATACCGGTAGGCGCTTCGACCCGTTCCCCCGGGCCCAGGCGATACGGACTGTGCCTGACTTCGTAATACAGGCGCATCGAGGAGTTGATACTCTGGGTTACCCAGTAGATGGTGATGTTGGTCAGCAGTTGATCTTTGGTGAAGCGGCTCTCGACATCGCCACCGCAATCGCTCCAGGTCCGGAACTTTTCCACGATCCATGCCGCCAGGCCCGCCGGTGAGTCATTAAGGCCGTAAGCCAGGGTCTGGGGCTTGGTGCCCTGGATCTGCTGATAGCCGGTTTCTTCGGCGCGAAACCTGGCCATCTCCTCAAGGAATCTCCTGGATTCCGCATCGTTGCCCAGCGCTTTGCGACCCTCGGCCGGTCCCAGCGCAACCATGTTCAGATGGACGCCGATCACGTCGCGGGTATGAGCATGGCCGATGCGTGACGCGATGATTGCTCCCCAATCGCCGCCTTGCACGCCGAAGCGCCGGTAGCCCAGCACCTGGACCATCAGCTCGTGGAAGAGGTCCGCGATTGGCTCAACCTTCATCCCGCGCACCTGCGGATCGTCGGAAAAGCCATAACCGGGCAGCGAAGGCGCGACCACGGTAAACGAGTCGCGCGCGTTGCCGCCGTGGCGCGCCGGATCGGTCAGCATCGGGATAATCCGCTGGAATTCGGCGATCGATCCCGGCCATCCGTGGAGCAGCAGCAGCGGCGTCGGATTGGGACCGGCACCTGGCTGATGGATAAAGTGGATCGCGCAATCGTTGATCCGCACCTTGTAATGGCTCAACGCGTTGAGCTCGCGCTCGTGTTTGCGCCAGTCATAACTCGTGCGCCAGTACTCGATCAGTTCCTTGAGATAGGCCAGGTTGGTGCCGTAATCCCATCCGCAGTCCCGCACCTCGCCTGGCAGCCGGGTGCGCGCCAGGCGCTCGCGCAGATCCGCCAGCACCTCATCAGGAACCGCGATGGTGAATTTCTCTGCCGGGCCGTGTGCCATGGTGCATCTCCTTTTTTGTGCCGGGCGTGGAGTCGCGAAGATCGAGAAGAAGTCAGTGGTGAGAGGGAGAACGCAAAGCCGCATCATGCTCTGTTGTTTCTGCTCTCACTTCTCCTGGCTCACTCCCCTATCCTTTATGCGCAAGCGCTTGCTTGACCAATTCGCTGGCCAGTTTGCCGTCCAGACGAGCGCCGAACTCCTCTTTGAGCGCCTTCATCAGCGGACCGATCTGGGTCATGCCGGCCGCTATTTTGGAATCGATCGCAGCGCGAATATCGTCGGCGCCGACGCCCGCCGGGATATAGGCGTCGAGCACGCGCGCCTCGGCTTCAGCCTGCGCAACCAAATCCGATCGGTTGGCCTGACGGGCAAATCCGAGGGCCTCGTCGCGGCGCGCGCGTTCGCGCTTGAGGATCTGCACGATTTCGGCTTCGTCGGCGTCGCGGCGAACATCCTTTTCCAGCCGCGTGATTTCGGTCAACACACCGCGGATGGTCATCACGCGGGCCGTGTCATGGGCCTTCATCGCGGTCTTGAGGTCGTTTTGCAGTTGCGCCTTCATGTTCCTAACGATACCGCTTCCCCGCCTCCAGGCAAAAGCGCCGCGCCCAGCAATGGACGGACGCGGACGGCTGGGCCATACTTGGCTGGCAGCTTGCGAGCGCGACGCCACGCAAATCGAGGTAAGCCGATGAAGTTCACCTGGTTCCATTTGATGCCGTATCGATTCCTGCCCGACGACTTCAAGCGCAGGTACCGCAGCGTATGGGTGGACATCCCGCGCCAACTCTACGATCCGAAGCTCGGCCATCAGCTCTACAACGAATACCTCGACGCGTTGGAATTTGCCGACCGCGCCGGCTTCGACGGCCTCGGCGTCAACGAACACCATCAGAACGCCTACGGGATGATGCCGTCGCCCAACATCATGGCGGCGGCGCTGGCGCGGCGCACGAGCAGGGCCAATCTGGTGGTGCTGGGTAATTCGATCGCGCTGTACAATCCGCCGATTCGGGTGGCGGAGGAATTCGCGATGCTCGACGTGCTCAGCGGCGGGCGGCTGGTCGCCGGGTTTCCGGTGGGCACCTCGATGGATACGAACTTCTGCTATGGCGAGCCGCCAGCCACTTTGCGCGAACGCTACTACGAGGCCCACGACCTGATCGTCAAAGCGTGGACGGCCAACGAAATCTTCTCCTTCAACGGCAAGTACACGAAGCTGCGTTATGTGAACCTGTGGCCCAGACCGCTGCAACAGCCCCATCCACCGATCTGGATTCCCGGCGGCGGATCGATCGAAACCTGGGACTTCTGCGGCCGCAACGGATACCAGTACTCGTACCTGTCATTTTTTGGATATCGGCACGGACGCCGAGTCACCGACGGCTACTGGCGCGCACTGGATCGGCTGGGTAAGGAACCCAATCCCTACAGTCTGGGCTTCGCGCAGATCCTTGCGGTTGCCGATACCGACGACGAGGCGGAGCGCGTGTACGGCCCGCATGTCGACTATTTCTTCAACCGCTGCCTCCACGTCTATCCAGGGTTTGCCGAAGCGCCCGGTTATCGCACGCTCGACAGTATCAAATCGGGTTTTCTGGGCCAGATCGGAAATCAGTCCGCCGGCTTCGACGCCGGCGCGAAAAAGAGCTGGAAGGATCTGGTCGATCAGGGCTATATCATCGCCGGGTCGCCCAAAACCGTCCGCGAACGTCTAATCGAAGCGGTCCAGACGCTGCGCTGCGGTCATCTGATGTGCCTGCTGCAGATCGGTTCGATGCCGCCGGATTTGGTGCGCAGGAGCACCGACCTCTTCGCCCGCGAAGTAATCCCGCATGTTCGCGGCCTGTGGGGCGAATACGAAGACCGATGGTCGCCCCATCCGATAGCAGAGAGGGCAAGGCCGGCGGCGCTGGCGTAACTACTCCTCCCTCACTGTTGATTCTTCCTGCTCTCACTACTTCTCTTGCCTGGCTTCTCAAAAAGGCAAGCTGCGCAGAGAAGTGGATTACAACCTCGGCGGGACCGACACGTATCTATTGCCTCGTTCATAAAACCGCCACTTCCGAGCGGCCCATGACCCGGCGTATTCCACGTTGATTCGAGGGGAGCGGCCGATTTTTCCCCGCCGCGGACCACCGTCTTCCAGGTAGAGTTCGCCGCCGCAGAGGTCGCGGCCGTAATCCTCGCCCGTGATCCCCATCGCCTGCGTCAGCTTACCGGGCCCGTTGGTAAGTTCGCGCGAAGCGGGCGATTTATGGCGCCGCGCAGCCATCAAATCGAGCCCTCGCAACGGCTCCAGCGCCCTGATGAGTACGGCGTGGGGTTCGCCCTCCGCGGTCGTCACCAGGTTCATCGCCCAACTCGTACCGTACAGACGGAAGACGTAGGCATGTCCGGGCGGACCGAACATCGCGGCGGTGCGCCTGGTCAGCCCGCGCGCGCTGTGCGCGGCCAAATCGAGCGGACCGCGGTAGGCTTCGGCTTCGACGATGCGACCGGCGGTTTCGCCTTCGGGCGTGACGTGAACCAGCACCTTGCCGATACAATCGCGCGCAACCGCCAGCACCGGGCGGGCATAGAAATCGCGCCCCAGTTTCTGTCCGCATTGACCTGACGGCAAGAGCTGTAACTGGCAGGCGCCAGCCCGATTGTTGACCACCTGTACTGCGGCCCTTCTACAGTTTTTCGCCATCAATCCAGCGTGACGGCACTTTTCATTTATGCGGACTGGGCAGCAGCAGTCACGTTAGTTAGCTGTCGACGGCAGCAAAATGATTCAACGGCGCACGGAATAAAGCGAGGACAGACAACCGATCCTGGCAGGTCAGGTCGTTTTCCCCGGCCTGGCGCTCACGGATTGCTTCCCCCTTCACCTTGATCATTTCCCTGCGGAGCGGAGCTGGCAAAATCGGGGGCGATGTTGCAACACAGTTGATAGCTGGTGCCGACCCGGGGCTGAGCGTCGTAAGCTTCGACAGTCCCGTCATCGCTGATGTGGACGGCCTGATAATCTACCAGGCCGGACCCGCGCGTGACCGTGAAAATATAATATTTGCCAACCTCAAGCGGCTCCGGATCGCTGTTCTCCGGTTCCTCCCGGATGAAATGTTTGGGCACGACACCATAGGTGACGGCGGTCACCGCGTACTTTTTGTTCTCCTCCACTCCAGGCATGTGCCCCAACAGGGAGCCGCTTACGCCGCGGTCGGCGGAAATCGCCCACACCGGTTCGCCACCCTCAAAGCGCACGATGGTCGTCCCGGCCTCTTCACCCTGCGCCGGCAACAATGTCGCGGAGGCGAACTTGGCGACCGAAATTGACTGCAGGTAATCGTCGCGGTGGGCGTAAGCCAGATGCACGGTGACCGAGGGCGGGGTGGGAGTCGGCTCAGCAGACGGCTCCTGCGCCGTCTGGTCGTCGTCGGCCGCGTGTTGAGCGCTTTTGGTCTGGGCCGCGGCATTTTTCTCATTGGCCTGCTTGCGCAACCAGCATCCGGAGAACAAAAACAGCGCCACAGCCAAGGCCGCAATCGCCCACCATCGGCGGGGCAACGCTGTGAACCATTTGATAGACGTGCGGCTGGTCACCGGAGCATCGATTTCGGCAGGCGTTTCGCCCACGCCGCCAGAGGCGGAAGAGAAAGCGGGAATCGGCGGCACTTTGCAGATCTTTCGAGTTCTTGCACCGCCGCTGTCAGCGCCGATCCGAACGTACGGGCACAGGCGAGCTGCCACTGGTCAGCCATTCGCGAAACCGCGATCGGCGGGCGGGAGGCTGGGGCTGGACGCCCAGTTTGGCGAGTTCCTGTTCGAGCACTTCCTTGAGTTCCCGTCCCAGGCGTTCGAGTTCAAATTCCTCTGGAGTTCTGGCCGCCGGCGATGTTTGTGTAACCGCGCGCCGCCTGCCGTAAAGCTGCTGCAGGCGCAACTCGGCCCGGGCCAGCATAATCCGATAGTGGCGATCGAGCCGGGTCAGCTTCTCATTGGCCTGGGCGACGGCCACGAAGCGCCATCGAATCAGCAGCCACTGGATCAGCGAAACCAGCGCGATACCCAACATCACCAGCGCCAGCGTCACCGCCCCGGTGGTCGCGCGCCGCCACCACGGCAGCATCGTCAAGTCATGCTCCAGCGAGCGGTTCAGCCCGCGCAGTTCGTCGATGCGCGCGATGAAGGCCCGCTCCCTGGAACTGCTCGCCGCAAGCTGTTGCTCCTGCTGCTGGTTGCGCGTGGTCAGCACCGTGATCTGGTGCTGTAAATCGCGCACCTGTGCGGCATAAGGATTGGGGATGCGCAAAATCTGCCCAATATGAAGGGTGGATTGCTCGCTCAGATGATTGTGGCGAAGAATCTCCTCCGCTGGAATATGAAACATCGACGCGACCGCGCCGACCGAATCGCCTTCGTGAACAATGTAGGAAAGGTCGCCGTTGGCTGCCGCCGCATTCTGCGCCGCGGCGATGCTCGAGGCCGCGGCCTGCGGCACGCCTTCGTCGCTCTGGCCCTCGTCGCTGGTGTCCTCGTCGGTATCCTGCGTGTCCTGCTGGGCGGCCCTGGTCTCCTCGGCGGAGTAGGCGGCCGGTTGCACCGGTTTCAGGTGAGCCGCGGTGCGGGCGCTTTGCGGCGCGGAAAGGTCGCGTTCGCTGAAATCCGCGGGGGCCGCAAAGGACAGGGCACCAACGACGACTACCGCGGCCAAGGCCAGTATCGCTGAGGTCAGACTTCGAGCACTCGCGGGGCCGATAGTAAAGCCCATGCGCTATAGCCTAAATAGATTGGGGTCGGGATGCAAAGCTGCGGTGACTGCGTCGAGAAATTTCTGCCGCTAAGCCGGCCACAGTCAGTCGGAACGACCATTGACTCCATTCGCTGCATTATTCTAGTACGACGTTTGAAAAATACGGCGATCCTTTTGCTGCTAGGCTTTGACCAGCCAGGCCAGATATTCCCGGTTTCCCGCCGGACCGGCAACCGGTGACGTAATGACGCCCCGGACGGAGAGGCCCAGACCCGCGGCGAATTGCGCAATGTCGCGCACCGCCTGATCGCGTTGTGCAGGGTCGCGGACCACCCCGCCTTTTCCCAGTTTACCCCTGCCCACCTCGAACTGCGGCTTGATCAGCGCGATTATGTCGCAACAATCGGCGGCCAGCGCGATTACCGCCGGTAGCACCAGCTTGAGCGAGATGAAGCTGACGTCGATCACGACCAGTTCCGGGCGATAAGGAAGATCGTTGGGACCGACATGCCGTATATTTGTGCGGTCCATCACGATGACGCGGGGATCGTCGCGCAGACGCAGGACCAATTGCCCATACCCCACGTCCAGCGCGACCACCTTCGCCGCGCCCCTTTGCAACAATACGTCGGTGAAGCCGCCGGTTGACGCGCCGACGTCCAGCGCGAGTTTTCCCTCCACTTCAATCGGGAAAGCATCAAGCGCGGCGCCAAGCTTATACGCGCCGCGGCTGGCGTAATGATCTTTAATGCCGACCAGCTCGATTCGCGAGCTTTCATCGACCTTGAGGTCGGGCTTGTCAGCCGGCCGCGAATCGACGCGCACATGTCCGGCCAGAATCAGGCGCTGCGCGCGCTCCCGGCTTTGCGCCAGCCCCCGTCGCGCCAGTTCGAGATCGAGCCGCGTCCTCACGGCTGGTCGGCTCCCGATGCGATCAGAAATCTTGCCATACACTGAAAATTCCAGCAGAACACTTCAAAGCATGCGAAGAATGAAACCCGTCCGGGGGCGCCAGTAAATGGTTGAGTCGGGCTCATCAGGATCCTCGACAGGTTCTGCCACGAGTTGCCAATCAGGCGCGGCCCAATCATGGGTCGCAACGGCTCTGGTGTTTGCGCTTTATCAAGCGCTGGCGATTGCATGGTTCGGCCTTCCGCTGGTCTCCGATTTCTCTCATACATACATCGGCCAACCGGAAACTCCGGACCCTGGTGCCCATATGTGGTTCCTGTCGTGGTGGCCGTATGCGCTTTCTCATCATATTAATCCATTCATAACCAAAATGGTCTGGGCGCCGTCGGGATACAATCTCACCTGGGCGACGTCTATCCCCTTACCTGCTTTAGTTGCTTATCCGATCACGCGAGTATGGGGGCTTGTCGTCTCTTTGAACGTTCTTACGCTGCTGGCACCGGCGCTTGCGGCATGGTGCGCCTTCATCCTGATCCGCCATGTGTGCAAGTCGTCGCTGCCTGCGATTATTGGCGGATACGTGTTCGGGTTCTCGCCGTACATGCTCGCTCAGCTGATGGGACACCTCTGTCTTATTCTCGTTTTCCCCGTTCCATTGGCTGTATACCTGGTTCTTCTTCGGATGGAACGGCGAATAAGCCGAATTTGGTTCGTGATCTGGCTGGCGCTTGCAGGTACAACTCTTTTTCTTTGCTCCGAGGAAGTATTCGCGATGACGGTCGTGTTCGGAGCGTGTGCGATGGCGCTCGCTACGCTTTTAGAGCACTCTGCCGATCGACACAAAATCGTGGAAGTATGCGCTTTGACGGCGATTGCCCTCGTTGCGACGGGAATAATGCTCAGTCCTTTTTTGTTTTACGAGTTTTTTCGCGGGTTCCCCCGCCAGCCGCCGTATCCGCCGCTGAACTACGAATCCAGCCTTCTATCATTTTTGATACCGTCGCCCGTTCTGCTGATTGGATGGTCGTCGACGATCGCATCCATTGCCCATCCCAGTGGCAGCGGATGGGCGGAGGACACCGCCTATATCGGAATTCCACTTCTAATCATAATTGCCGATTACGGCCGGGTAAAATGGCGCACCGTCCAGGGGAAAATCCTGCTTATCATGCTCGGTCTGATTGCAGTCGCATCGCTTGGCCCTCGCCTTAAAATCCGCGAGACTGCCACAATTCCCCTGCCCTGGATAATTGCTACAAAATTGCCGCTGCTCGACAAGGCGATGCCCGGCCGTTTTATGATGTTTGCATTTCTTGCTGCCGGGCTGATCGTCGCGCTGTACCTCACCACGGCGCCACAGCGGCTGTTGAAATGGCTACTCGCATTTTTGGTAGTGGTCTCGCTGATCCCGGATCTGCCCACTGGATGGTGGTTCGCACGCCTCCGGACTCCACGATTCTTTGCCAATGGCATATTCAGGAAGTATCTGAGTAAAGGCGAAATTACATTGATCCTCCCTTACGGCAGGCTCGATTACAGCATGCTGTGGCAGGCGCAAAGCGGTATGTATTTCAGGATGGCTGGTGGATATGTAGGTGTAAATCCCCCCGAATTTGAGCGCTGGCCCGTCCTCAAGACCCTGTATGACGAACAGCTATGGACGAAGGACTCCCCGCTTCAACTCGAATATTTTCTTGCTGCCCATCATGTCAAGACGATTATCCTCGCTCATCAGGCGCGGCGCATCTGGCCTGCGTTGCTTTCCGGTTTGAACCTGACCGGCCTGGCGGTTGAGGATGTGACGCTTTACCAAGTCCCACCCGCGGTGCTTGAGAAATACGCGGGAATTACTGCTGATGACGCAAGTGCCGCTATAGCGATGGAGGACTTCACCGCGATGGTGAAGGCCGCCAATGCTTATTGGGCCCGCGGTTTGCCCCTGGCTGAATTGAACCCATGGGAAGCCTCGCGGCTGGGCCTTTTACCGCTGCCTGCAAAATGTGGCCGGTTCGATCCAAACAATCCTCAATGGTGCGGGGACCTGTGGCTGGGCAAGTACGGACCGACGGTCGCCGTCGGAATCATTGGCGATTATCGCGCTTTGAGCAAGTTGATCCGGCGCTACCGGCCAGCGGCGAAGGAGGTTTTCTTTCCGTATCCCGACAAGCTAGGCGGTTCAATTACCACAAATCCGACTGGCCAATTGGTCATGACGTTTGATCGGAAGGGTCTCGAACAGGCAGTCGCGGCGTCTGCTCCGAATCGTATTTCAGCGCGCAAACGCAACGATATGTAGATACCAAACAAGCCTGTGGCTAATTGAGGTGTCTGAGTAATACCGCTATTTGCTCGGATACGCCCGCAACCAGATGCTCATCTCCGGCTTCGATGCCGATTTCCGCCATCGCTTTGCCTAAACCATCAATGATCGTGCGCCTGATGCCTGACCTGCGCTCGGCGGTTCGAACGTCTTGCACAAATCGAATATAGGCGGCGGCGGACTGCTGCGGGCTGTGATTTTCGCGGATATATTTTCGCGCGTTCTCTCCGATGCTGCGCCGCCGGGATTCATTCGCGATCAGATCCGACAAGCATCGGGCCAGGCTCTGCTCCGGCGCGGGCGGGAGCTTCACCGCGCAGCCGTCGGGTATTTCCGCAAACCATCCCACATTTGAGACCACGCATGGTTTGCCGGCGCCCATTATCCGGCAGATACTCGCGGAGCTTTCGCCCATTGTCGGATAACGCAGATCCACACCCAAATCGATCAGGTTGCAATAATCGCAAAACACTTCGAAATCAACGTAGCCGGTCGTGCGCACGACGTTTTCCAGCCCGCTGCCGCGAATTTGCTGGCGCAACCTTTCGCCCATCTCACCGACCACGAGGTAAATGATATCGTCGCGGCCGACGGCGCGGATCGCCTCCAGCACCATCTCCAGACGTTTTGCCGGACTGCCAAAGCCCAGCGATCCGACCACGAAGCGGTCAGCCGGAATTCCGTAGCGCCGCCTCAAAACGGCCGGATCCGGCGGCGGATCGGCAACGGTCACGGCGAGATTGATTTTGGCCACCGGCAGTTGCGGATGAGATCGCACGATCAGCTTGCGCGCGAAATCTGAATGCACAATCACGCCGCGCGCCGCGTCGAGAACGCGGTAATTGAGCGGATAGCGCAGCGGGTCATCCTCCCAAATCTGGCGCCGCCGCCGCAGCGCTTCGCGCGCCAGCTCCCCGCCGCGCTCGCCGTAATTATAGGCCATCTCCTCTATATACGACTCGGGCGACGATTTCGCTTCGAGATAATAGCTGGCAAAAAAATGGTGCAGCACGAAATCGTGCATCACCACAATCCCGGGCACCCTCAGCATCATCTCGTAAATGTTACGATGGGCAGAGGAGTTGCCCATATGATAGATGGCGGCGTCGTAGCCGAGCAGCGTCTCGCGCAGGTCCGGGCTGCCAGTGTAATTGACGATTCTGGAGGCAGGCAGCGTCTGGCTTGCGACCGGCCCATCGGCCCAGATATCCACCTCAGCGAGCCGATTCAGCTCGGGCAGCAGTTCGCGGCTGTAATCGGCGACGCCGGTGCGCTGCGGCGGCAACGGGCTGAAGTAAGCAACTCTCATGACAGCAGCTTGCTGACCACGTTGTCCCAACTCAGTTTCAGGCTCGCGATTGTTTCGAAACCGCGCTCACCCATCCTGGCGGCCAGCTTGCGGTTGGCGAACAGCAGGTCGATCCTGTCCGCAATCGCCGCCGGATCCGCGCTCAGAATGAATCCGTTGTCGTCCCCGTGCACGAACTCGGTCGGACCGCCGCTATCCTCAAGCGTCAATACCGGCTTTTTGGCCTGGAACGCCTCCAGGGTCACGTATCCGTAGTCTTCGGCGAAGGGGCCGAAATAGACCGCGAGCGCGCCGGCGTAAAGCTGCTCCAGCTGCCGGTCGCTGACGAAACCGAGGATTTTGACCCGCTCCTGCAAACCCAGCCGCGCCACCAGACCGCGCAGCCTGTCCTCTTCCGGACCGGTGCCCGCCAGCACGCATTGGGCCGCGCTTTTGACCTGCGCCATCGCCTGGATCAGGATTTCCTGGCGCTTAAGCCGATCCAAGCGGCTCGGGTAAAGGATATAATCGCCATAACCGTCGCAGCGCAAGGAGGCGGCGCGGGGAGGCGGATGGTAGAGCGGTTCGGCGCGGATGCCGTTGTATTTGTACATCCGCTCGGCCACCGTCCGCGAGTTCGCAAAAACGCGCCTGGCTTCGGGAATCAGCCGGGTGTCCGCGTCCACGATGATGTCTTTCACCCGTTGCGACTCCTCGTCATCGCGCAGATCGCCGAACTCCGTCCCCAGCAGCTCATATGCCTGCTTATGCTGATGCAGCACCCAAAGCACCTTGTTCGGGTGTCTGACCAGGTAGGCCGGGAACTTCATTCCCACAACCAGATCGATAGTACGGCCGTTGCACTGCGTGAAGTCGAGCATCCGCCATGCCAGCATGCTGGTGACGATCTGGGCGGGCGGATTCCATTGAAACGGCATCGCAACTATCTCCGCCTCATGTCCATGCTCGATTAGCGCGGCCCTGAGATTGGCCACGTGCGCTTCGGCGCCGCCGCTGGTAAATGGCACCTGGGTCGTGCAGATCAGGATACGCACGGCGGTTCAGGCGCGCTGGTGAAGACCACGCGGGGCGCCGTCGATGGCCTTCTCGATCGCATCAACGCGGCGGTTGAGCCGGCGCGAATCCATCGCGTCGGGAGACTCAATCGCGCTGTGCGCGGGCGCAAGCCCCGTTTGAGACGGAGCGATTTCGGCAACCCGGGATTCGAGCGCTTCCAGGCGGCGTTCAATTCGCCGCTGTTCCTGGACGATGGCGTCGAGCTTGCGATCGAGATGGCTTAAGACGCGCGCCGCGGCGGCATTGTAGGAAGTCTGACGATCCAACAACTGCACCAGCAGCTCGCGCGCGGCGTTTTTAATCAGGATGATCAGGCGGCCGATCCGCCTTCGGTGGGAGCTGAAAGGCGCCCGCGCGACGTCATAATTTGAGCGCAGCAGGATCAGATCGGACTCGATCGAGCCCTCACCATCGGCATCTGTCAGGACCGTTGCGCGCGCCGTCCGGCTGCCCGCAATTCGCCATCTGCGGAGACTTGCGCGCAACTCGCCCGCGATAATATCGATGTCTGAAACTGCGCGGTAAGGTGCCACTGATATTGTACGAATCGTCCAGATCTTAAACGGTTATACCCAATTTCCCTCTCCAGCAAAACGCGTCAGGACAGTCCCAAAATTGCGCACTCTGCCGGCGTCAACGCAGCGCCCGCTCGCGCCAGTCTTCGCGCCGAACGCGCCAGCCGGCGGAAATTCGCGCGCCTCAGTGACGCAGTCAACGCCGCCGGGTAAAGACGCGCCCGGTCGAGATCGAGCACAATCACCCGGGGCGGCTGCTCGCCCTCGCACAAAAACAGATTATGAAAATTAAGATCGGCATGATAAAGCCCGCCGTCGTGCATACGGTCGATTGCGGCGCGAGCTTGCTCAAGCGCGCTGCGGCGAATCCGCTGTGCGCCGCTGGACAGCAGCAGATTCCACAAGGTCCTCCCCTCCATGGCGCGGGTCAGAAACCATCCGCGATAAAGCATCGGACCAGCCTTTTCCACGCTCGCTCCCATCGGCTCGACCACCGGAAGTCCCTGCTGATGGGCGCCAGCCGTAACCATGAGTTCATTGAACGGACGCGGCATCACACCGGCATAAAGGTCGGAAACCACGAAGCGCATAAGCCCGCCGCGGCGCGAGCGCCGGGCGAACATCGGCGGCAGTCCGGCAATATCGAGACGGACCGCGCTGCGCCGATTCCCGGTTCCCTTGGCGCGGCCAGTTAAGAGCGGATGGCGGCTGATCGCTTCAGCGTGATTGGAGATCGATCGATGCAGGTACATGGTGTTGCGGCCGATGCTCGTTGGTGCAAATCCCAGACTCTCGAGTTCGGCGCGCAGCGCCTTAATCGTCACAGGAGTGCGGCCCACTGAGCAATGCCATTGGCTACAACGGCATCGTCGTCCCCCCGAATGGAATTATTTTCCGCTTCCCTCCTCTGAAGCGGGGGGTCAGCCACTCGCGGCCAATATTGTGAGATCATCCGATCGGCTTAGCCTCGTCGATCAGCATGATCGGTATGTCATCCTTGATCGGATAGAGCAGCTTGCATGTTTCACAAACCAGGCCGTCCCGCGCTTGGGTCAGTCTGATCGGCCCTTTGCACTTGGGACAGGCAAGGATATCGAGCAAATCCTGACTAACTGCCATTTAACGCACCTCTTTTAATGTTTCCCGACAGGGCGGCCGCCCGCCAATTGCCATCCGCAGCAGACGCTCTTCATCCGCACCCATCGAGATCTTCAGGCGCAAGGCTGCGATCGAGTCACGCGAAAATGGAAAGCGTTCGAGCTTGACCAGGTCTTTTTCCGTGGTCACGACCAATTCCGCGGCCGCCGCCGCGCGCCGGATATTCTGCCAATCCGATGCCGTGTATCGATAATGGTCGGGATACTCAAGCACGCCCACCAGATCCGCTTCAAGGGCGCGAAGCATCGCATAAAACGAGCCTGGGTCGGCCAGTCCGCTGACTGCCAAAACGCGCTTTCCGCCCAGGCTCTGGGCCGGAGCTTCACGCCATCGCCCGGTTTCCGGAAACACCAGCAGGCTCGGCTGGATCACCCCGCGCAGCATGGTGGCGCTTCGCTCAAACCGTTTTTGCGCGGCGCTGAGCCGCGGCTCCATCTCCGCTCCCGACGCCAACGTCACGACGGCGCTGGCGCGTGCAGCGGCACCGATGCCCTCACGCATCGGACCGGCGGGCAACGCCCATCCGTTGCCAAAACCGCGCTCGGCGCCAATCAGCAGCAAATCGAGGTCGCGGGCCAGCCGCAGATGCTGAAAGCCGTCATCAAGAATCACGACGTCCAACTCTCCAAGCTGCTCTTTGAGCAGGTTGATCGCGTCGAGGCGATGGCGTGCGATTGCCACCGGCCCGGCGAACGCCCGCGCCGTCATCACGGCTTCGTCCCCGGCCTCTTCCACTGACAGGCGGACGGTGCGCCCGTCGGACACGATGACGGGCGCGCCGCTGCCGCGGCTGCCGCCATAGCCACGGCTCACAATCGCGGTCCGGACACCGCGCTCGACCAGTTTGCGGGCAAGGTACAAACAAAAGGGGGTCTTCGCATTGCCGCCGACCGTCAGATTGCCGACGCTGATCACGCGCACGTCCGCGGTCTGGCGCAATCCCGGCAGCCGCCAGAAGCCCGCCCGCAATGCCATCGCAGTCTTGTAGGCGACGGCGGCCGGAACCATCGCGGACCAGACCAGTTTTTCGATGGCGGACAAATCCGAACGCCAGTAGCGTTCCAGGCGCGGACGACGGCCGATTGTGCGCGGCTTCATTTCAGCCGATTAGCGCGCGCAACCCGGTCAAGGTACGCGCCGCTCCCCCGGCAAGACCTTCATAGGCTTGGCGCGCGCGGGCCGCCTGTTCGCGCCTCGCCACTGGATCGCGCAGGAGGCGGGCGGCAGCACAAACCAGCTCCTGCGCATCGCGCACGATCGCGCCCCCTCCATGCGCCAACAGCGCCTGGGCGGTTTCCTGCTGTTTTTGATGGAACGGACCGAAGAACACCGCAACGCCGGCCGCGGCGGGCTCACCCAGATTCTGGCCACCGCGCCCCTCGAACAAACTTCCGCCGACAAAAGCGAGCGTGCCGCAGCGATAGAGCGGACCCAGGTCGCCCAAAGTATCCAGCAGCAGGACGCTGCCCTGACCGGTGTTGGCGCCCCGTTTCAACTCGCTGGCCTGAAGATAATCCAGACCCTGGCGGTTGAGCAGTTGCTGGATTTCAAGCGTCCGTTCCAGGTGACGCGGCGCCAGCACCAGGCGCAAGGCCGGAAATTCCGCACGAAGCTGCGTATAGGCGGTCAGAATCTGCACTTCCTCGCCGGGAGCGGTCGAACCGGCGATTAAGGTTGGGCCGTCGGCCGCGAACTTCGCCAGCGCGCCATGCAACTCCGCTTCCATAGCCGACGAAGTGAACTTGGTGTTGCCGGTGACGACGATCCGATCCGCGCCAGCGCCCAGCGCCTGGTAGTGTTCCGCGTCAGCCCCGCTTTGCACCATCACCAGGTCGGCGCAATTCACGACGGCGCGCCACAACGGTCCAAGCAGCTTGTAGCGCTTGAGCGAGCGAGCGGACAGTCTGCCGTTGACGATGGCAAGCCGCGCTCCGCGCCGGCGCGATTCAATGAAATAGTTGGGCCATAGTTCGGCTTCCGTAATCAGCACAACATCAGGTGCGGCCGACTTCAGGAATCTGCGCACGGCCAGCGGATGATCCAGGGGAGCAAGCCGGCAGACTGCAGCCGGGATTCGCCGCGTCGCCGCGTCGCGGCCGCTGGCGGTCATCGTGGTGACCATCAGCGCCGCCCCGGGATATTGCTCCAGCAGGCCGATCGCGATTGGCCGCGCCGCTTCGATCTCTCCGACCGAAGAGGCATGCAGCCAGATGCGGGGCGAAGCCTCCGACGGCATGCGGCAATCGGCTTTGCCCAGCCGCTCCGCCAGGCACGGTGCGCCGCTGTCAGTGACCGCCAGGGCTAATGGAAGGGCTGGATACCACGCCAGATTATACAGCCGCCTGCAGATCCATCCGGCCGCCGGCCGCGGATCAGGCGACCTGGCCGGCAGCTTTCCGGACCGCGCCGGAGGGAGGGTCGGCGTCATGGAACTGGAGGTCGTAAAGTTTGCGATATTCGCGCCCAAGCGCGAGCAACTCCTCGTGTGTGCCTTCTTCGACGATACGCCCGCGCACCATCACGGCGATTTTATCGGCGTGGCGGATGGTCGACAGGCGATGCGCGATCACCAGCGTGGTCCGGTTCTCCATCAGCCGCTCCAGCGCCTCCTGGACCAGCCGCTCACCCTCCGAATCCAGCGCCGAGGTCGCCTCGTCCAGGAGCAAGATGGGCGCGTTCTTGAGCAGGGCGCGCGCGATGGCCAGGCGCTGGCGCTCGCCGCCGGAAAGCCGGACGCCCATTTCACCGACGACCGTATCGTATCCATTGGGCAGGCGGGTAATGAAGTTGTGCGCGTTGGCCTGCTGAGCTGCGGTGACTATTTCGTCGAGGCTTTTTTCGATGCTGCCGTAGGCGATGTTGGCGCGCACGGTATCGTTGAACAGGAACGTGTGCTGGGTGACCAGTCCTATCTGCGAGCGCAAATCGTGAAGCGAGAAGCGCCGGATATCGATGCCGTCGATCAGGATTTGCCCCTCCTGCGGATCATAGAAACGCGCAATCAGGTCCGCCAGCGTCGATTTGCCGCCGCCGCTCATCCCGACCAGCGCCACCACCTCACCGGCGCGGATCTCGAGGTTGATGTTGCGCAGCGCCCATTGCTCGCCGTAACGGAAACTGACGCCGACAAAGCTGATACTGTGATTTCCCGCCACCATCGGATGAGGATCGGCGGGTTCCGGCACGTCGGTGCGCAGGTCGAGCACCTCGAAAACGCGCTCGGCGGCGGCCAATCCCTGCTGAATCGAGTTGTTGGTGCGCGACAGCCGCTTGAACGGTTCGTAAACCAGCAGCAGGGCGGCGAAAAAGGCCGCGAAAACGCCGGGCGTGCGCTGGCCCGAAAGCACCGACGACGCTCCATACCAGGCGGCACCCACCACCGCCCACGCCGCCATCAATTCGATCATCGGCGTGGTGAAGGATTTGATCGCCGAAACCTTCATGTACAGGCGAAACAGCCGGCGCAATTCGGCGTTGAAGCGATGGCGCTCGTAGCTCTCCATGCCGAAGGCCTTGACCACGCGATTGCCCTGGATGGTCTCCTGGAGCAGCGTGGCCAGTCCGCCCAGTTGCTTCTGCGTGCGCCGGGTCATCCGCCGCATCTGCTTGGAGAACTGGATCAACGGCAGCACGGCGGCCGGGAATACCACGGCGGCGATCAGCGTCAGCGACCAGTCGATATAAAACGCGGCGGCCAGCACCGTCACCAAAGAAATGCTGTCGCCGATCAGGGAAAAAATCCCGTCGGTGGTGGCCGACGCGATCAGCGTTACGTCGACGATCACACGCGCCGTCATCGCCCCGGTCGAGGTCTGATTGAAGAACGACAGCGGCAGTGACTGCAGATGCTCGTTCAATTCGGAGCGCAGATCCAGCGTTACTTTCTGGCCCACATAGTCGTCGAGATAATTGTTGCCGAAGCTGGCCAGCGCCCGCACCGTGAACAGCGCCAGGATCGCGATCAGCAGCAGATGTAATCCGGCGGGATTCCTGAGGCTCGAAATCTGGTTGACCAGGTCCTTGGCCAGAAACGGGATAGCGCCCTGGGTCGCGCTCAGCACCAGCATCGAGAGCACGGCCAGCGCCACGTAAGGGAACAGGTAGCGGCGCAGATACTTGAGCAGCCGCAGGTAAGTGGGGCTCAATACCCAGCTCATGCCATCATAGCCAAGGCCATCCGGGCGACGCGCGCCGCAGCTCCGGGCGCGCCCAACTGGCCGCGGATGCGGTTAAGTGCCTCGATGGTGCGGGTGCGCAGCGGCTGACCGAGCAGGCTTGCAGCGGCCGCGGCCAATTGCGTGCCAGTGACCTCGCCCTGGATCAATTCGGGAACGATCTCCGCTCCGGCCAGTATATTGGGCATGCCGATAAAGTCCACGCCGGTGACCAGCATCCTGGCCACCCAATAGGTCGCCGGCGACATCTTGTAGGCGATCACCATCGGACAGCCCAGCAGTGCGGTTTCCAGCGTGGCCGTGCCCGAAGCCACCAGCGCGACGTCGGCGGCGCCGACGATGCTATAGGTGTCGTTCTGGATAATCCTCACGGTGCTAAGGTCAACGCCGCTCAGCCGGCCCAGATCCTCGCGATCAAGCGTATGCGCCAGCGCCAGGCAGGGCGTCAGTTGATGCTCGCGGCTTAAGATTCGAGCCGCCTCGAGCATGGGCGGCAACAAATATCCGATCTCGCGCCGGCGGCTGCCGGGCAGCAGCGCCAGCAGGCGCGCGTCGGGGGGCAGACCATGACGCTGCAAGGTTTCGGCCCGTCCCTGGCCCACCTTCACCTTGTCCAGCAAGGGATGGCCGACGAAGGCTGCACGCTCTCCTGCCGGAGTAAAAAGCTGCTCCTCAAAGGGCAAGACCACCGCCAGGCGGTCGGCACGCGCCAGTAACTTGCGCACGCGTCCGCGCCGCCAGGCCCATACCTGGGGCGTGATGTAGTAAAGGACCGGCACGCCGGCCGCCTTTCCCGCCCGCGCCAGGATCATGTTGAACTCGGCGAAATCGATCAGGATCAGCAGGTCGGGCTTTTCGCGGCGCAGGATCGCGCGCAGGTTGAGCATCGCGCCCAGCGTGCGCTGGATGGTCGAGGCCAGTTCCGTAAGCCCTAGCCCAGCCACATCTTCGGCGCGAAACAGGGCGCGGACGCCCGCGGCGCGCATCTGCTGCCCGGCGATGCCGAAGAATTCGCACGCGGGATTTCCGGCCAGCATTTCGCGCACGAGGTCGGCGCCATGCATGTCTCCCGACGCTTCACCGGCGACAATCATGATCCGCCGGTGCGGCGCGGCCGTGTGCCGGTCCTCCTGCTTCAGGACCACCGAATCCTGTACCGAAAGCATCGTCAGCTATGCCTTATTATCTTGGCGCGCGCCGCCCGCCGCAAACGCGGCGTCAACCATCGGCGCGCCCGTCTCAAACTGCATTGCCTTCGATCGCCTTGCTGATCTGCTCGCATAGCTCGATCACGCTCAAACCCTCTTGCACACCCACTTGCGGCCGCCGCCGCTGCCGCACGCAGCCGACAAACTCGGCGATCTCGTCGGCGAGCGGGTCGCCTTCACCCACGTCGATGCTCTCGGCCGAAATGGTCGGATAGGTCTGACCGGGCGGCGGCGGGCTTTTGCGATAAATTTGCAACCGTCGGCCTTCATAATCCAGAGAAATATAAGCGTCAGGTTGAAAAAAGCGAATTTTACGCTCTCGGCGCTGAGATACACGGCTGGTGACCAGGTTTGCAATCATCCCATCAGCGAAGCGCAGCCTGGCGTTGGCGATGTCCACGCGTTCGGTCAGCACCGCCACGCCGACCGATTCAACCGCGACCACTTCAGCCTCGGTGATGCTGAGGATCACGTCGAGGTCATGAACCATGAGATCGAGAATCACGTCAACATCGGTCCCCCGTTCGGTAAACGGGGCCAGACGATGGCATTCGATGAATTTCGGACCCTTGATGAACGGGCGCGACCGCACCACGGCGGGATTGAAGCGTTCCAGGTGACCGACTTGCAGGACACGATCCGAATTGCGCGCCAGTGCGGCCAGTTGCCGCGCCTCTTCAAGCGTCGCAGCCATCGGCTTTTCCACCAGCACGTCAATTCCTTCCCCCAACAAGGACGAGGTGATTTCCAGATGGGTTACGGTCGGAGTTGCGATACTGACGAGGTCCACCTGTCCGGGAAGATCGCGATAATCGGTGAGCGCTGCCGCTCCGGTCAATCGCGCCACGTTTTCGGCGCGCGACTTCTCGATATCGACGACATGCGTGAGCCGCACGCCCGCAAGCGCCGCATATTTCGCGGCGTGCAGAGCGCCCAGCCGCCCCGCACCAACCACCGCCGCTCGCAGTTCACGCATGGCCATGAACCGTAATGGCATGGGCGTTGGCCAATTCGAGGGTGTGTTGGCGCTCGAGGATCATCGTGCGCCCCGCCTCGACACCGAGCACGGCCGCACCGGTCTCGGCGAGCAATTTGATCGTGCCGGGACCGATCGCGGGACGGTCGAAGCGGAGGTCCTGGCCCGCTTTGGCGGCTTTGACCACGATCAGGCCACGGCCGCACAGGGAGGCGGCGCGCCGGATTGCGGCGTCCGTCCCTTCCACCGCCTCAACCGCTGCCACCACGCCGTCGCGCACCGCAACCGCCTGCCCGATGTCATACGGCCCCAGCGATCGCGTAACCGCGAAAGCGAGCGCGAGATCCTTGAGCTGCGCATCGGTGGGTGGCGGCCCGGCCATCGTACCCTGGTCCGCCAGGGCCCCTTCGAGCAGGTAGATTGGATCGATCACGGCGATACCGTCCGCTTCCAGTTCGCCAGCGACGCCGCGCAGCACCGCGTCATCGCTGAACTTGCCCAGTGCGGCAAGCATCTTGAGCGCGCGCTGGTCGGGAGCAAACGAATCCTGCAAACGCGCTCTGGAGATCCCGCCCGCCATCGCGACGCGGGTGATGCCGGCGCTCCTGAAGGCCTCGATCATTCGTTGCAGTTCACCAACTTTGATCCAGGTGATCCGAGCGCACCACCGCTCCAGGGCGCGGTCGGTTTCATTGAGATGCGCGACCGCGATGATCTCGATTTGATGGCGGGCGGCGGCCTGCGCCACCAGCAGCGGAAAGCTGCCATTGCCTGCGATTAGGCCCAGCTTAGTCACGGCTGCGGCTGACGACTCCTCGTTCGGAGCGCTGCAGAAAATCGACTATTTGGCGAACTTCCGCAACCTCGCCGTCGCGTTCCATCACCTTGGCGATAGCCTGTTCGCGCAGCAGACGGGAAAAAAACAAGGTGCGGAAAGCGCGTTTGATTGCGGCGGTGGTTGCAGGATCGAAGTTGCGCCGCTGCAGCCCCAGGGTGTTGATTCCGACCAGCCGGGCGCGGTCCCCCTGCACCATCGCAAACGGCGGAACGTCCTGGGCAACTTTGCTGCCCGCCGCCAGCATCGCGTGCTGGCCGATGCGGGTGAACTGATGGACACCGCACAAGCCGGCGGCAAATACCCAGTCTTCGAGCACGCAGTGGCCGGCCAGTTCGGTGGAGTTCGCCATAATGCAATGGTCGCCGATGATGCAGTCGTGGGCGATGTGGACGTAGTTCATCACCAGCACGCCGTTGCCGATCCGCGTCAGCATCCCGCCACCCTCCGTCCCGCGATGGATTGTGGCGAACTCCCGGATTTTGTTGTCATCGCCGATTTCCAGGCGCGAGGGCTCACCCCGATATTTCAGGTCCTGCGGGGCGGCGCCCAATGAAGCAAACTGAAAAATCTGGTTACGCGCCCCAATCGTGGTGGGACCCTCGATAACCGCGTACGGACCTATGGTGGTGTCGGGCCCGATTCGGACATTGGGACCAATTACGACCCCCGGCCCAATCTGCACCCGGCAATCCAGCTCGGCACGGGGATCGATAATGGCAGTTGGATGAATTCGTCCGCCTATCGGATTTTCTCCTGCACTTCCATCGCCGAAACCTCGGCTTCGGCGGCCAACTCTCCGTCTACCCGCGCTTCGCCGTGCATCCGCCACAAAGGCCGATGCTGGCGGAGCACACGCACTTCCATACGCAGTTGATCGCCTGGGACCACGCGGCGGCGGAAACGTACTTTGTCAAAGCCGGTCAACATGAAAAACGGGATTTCCTGGAGGTCCAGGATGTGGATGGCCAGCAGGGCCGAGGATTGCGCCAGCGCCTCCAGGATAAGCACCCCCGGCATCACCGGCATGCCCGGAAAGTGCCCATTAAAGAACGGCTCGTTGTGCGTGACGTTTTTCAGGATAATCGCGCGGCTGTCCGAAATTTCCATCACCCGGTCGACCAGCAGAAACGGGTAGCGATGGGGCAGCAGCTTGAGCAGTTGCGAACCGTCCGCCATTTTCTCAGTTACCGTAACCGCCCGTTACCTGGAGATGCTGGATCGTCTGGTGGACCGCGCCGGCGCGCTGTATCCGCCGCCTTCACTGGCTCCCGCATAAGACGCAGGCGCCTGCTCTGTCAGCCGGTCGCCCAGCGAACCGATCTTGGCGCCGCTGGCGTTGTATTCACGGATGACTTCGTCAGTGATGTCGATGGACGAGGCGGCCCATAACAAGCTGCCTTTCTCGAGAATCAGCGTATAGCCGTCGCGCTCGCCCACGTTGCGCACGATGTAAGCGAGATCCCGGACGATCGCCCCCGTAACTTCGTTGTCCTTCTGCTGCAACTCGTCCTTGGAGTCCTTGTAGGCGCGTTCGAAATCGCGCAGCTTGGCGGTGTAGTCGTCCTCAAGATTGCGTCGCTCTTCATCGCGCATAAGTGGACCTTTGCGGTCCAACTCGTCTTTGAGCGCCTGGACTTCCTGCTGCTGGCGTTGAAGCTTGCTTTGCAGACGGCTGATTTCCGAGCGGAACTCGCCTTTGGCTTTTTTGCCGGCGTTCGACTCGTTGAGAGCGCGCTGCATATCGACGTAGGCGACCTTGATTTCCGACGAAGCTGCGGCGGTGGAAACCAGAGCCAGAATCAGCACCACCGCAGATACCCACCACAATCGATGCATTGACTGAACCATAATCCTCTTGCAGCGCCCAATCATGCCAGTAAAGCTTCGGCGCCGATTGCTCTGAATTCTTATAGCTGAATCTCCGTTCATCAATCCAGTTCACCTTTTTTGATAGATTCGCAGGAGAACCTTTCCCGCGTTATGCGGCTTTTCCATACTTTCGCCAGCTACAGATTGGCGCCGGTGCCGAAGATGAAGTCCACTTTTCCGTCCTGCGGACGCGGATTGATGGGCAGACCCAACGCCACGCGCAATGGCCCGAACGGCGATTTCCAGAACAACCCCGGACCCCATGCACCCTGAAGTTGGTACAGCTTATCAGTCTGGCTCAGCAGGTAAGCATTGCCCGCATCCATGAAGAAATAGCCGCGCAGGCCGAAAGAATCGAGAATCGGGAACTCCAGCTGATGGTAAAGAATCAACTCCTCGCTGCCGCCCACCGCTTCGAAGCCCAGTGAGCGCCCGAGAAGATCGAACACCTGCACCTCGGGACCAAGGCTGTAGAACGGATAGCCGGGAACCGCGTCAGGACCGAACGGACCGCCGGGAAAGTAGCGCTCCACCAGCGGCAACTCTCCGCCGGTGCCGCTAACCAGATTGGCGCCGACCCCGTAATCGGCGCCGATACTGTAGACGAACTCGCCTAACAAGGGACTTTTGTAAACCGGGAAGAAGAAGCGCAAGTGCAATGCCCCTTTTATAAACCTGTTGGTACCGCCCACTCCGGCCAACTGGAGGGTCAGACTTTCCACCGATCCGCTATGCGGATCGACCGTGTTGTCAACCGTGAACCGGCGGACCATCGGCACGAATTCGGAAGTCTGCGAGTAGCCCTTGTATTTCAGGATCTGCTCGGTGGTGAAGGGCTGCAATCCCGTGATTCCAACGCTTTCGAAGCGATAGGTCAGGCCCGCGCTCACATTTTCCAACGAAAACGGCCCCAACCGTTTCAGTCCCAATTCGGTTAACGGATAACTGCTGCGCAAAGCGAAACCCAGCGAGCTTCGGGTGAAGCTGGGCAGAAACTCCTCCCAGCTATAGAGGTCGATGCCCGCCGACAAGGGCATGTCCAGAAACCACGGCTCGGTGTAGCTAAGATCGTAGTTGCGGAACAGAAAACCGACCATCGCGTCAAAGGCAATGCTCTGCCCGCCGCCGAACAGGTTGTTTTCGCCGATATGAAAATTGCCGAACAGCGACGATGCGGTGTCGAAACCGCCCGCCAGCGAGAATGAGCCAGTTTGTCCCTCGCGTACCGCCACGTCCAGGTCGATGCGATCGGGGGTACGGCCCGGCGAGGTTCCGATATTGACGCTCTGGAAAATGCCCAGCGCATCCAGCCGCGCCTTGGAAATCCGAATCGCCGACGCTGAATAGGGTTCCTGCTCCTGGATCTTGAGTTCACGGCGGATCACTTTGTCCGAAGTCTTGGTGTTGCCGGTAATCTTGATCCGGTCCACCAGCACCTGCTGACCCGGGTTCACATCGAAAGTGACGTTGACCAGGTGTTTGTCCGGTTCCACCTGGGTGCGCGGCTCCACGTTGACGAACGCATAGCCGCGATCGGAGTAAAAGTCCGACAGCGTCAGTACGTCGTGCTGCATGGTGGAGGGTTTGAACACCTCGCCGGTTTTCAGGGTTAATTTGGTGATCAGGTCTTTCTTGGGCACCTTCAGGTCGCCGGTCACGTTGAGCGCGCCGGTTTTATACTGTTCGCCCTCATCCACATCCATGCTGATCGTGAGCTTGCCGTCGTGCCGTGTGATGACCGGTTCGGAGACATGAGCGTCGAGGTAACCATGCTGATAGTAAAGGGCGGTGATGCGCTCGCGGTCGTCCTCAAGCTTCTTGGGGTCCAGTATGCCGGTATCGAAAACGTAGCTCAGAAGATTGAAGGGCCGCGTTTCCATCACCGACCTGAGCTGGCGCGAAGAGAGTACTTTGTTGCCGTGAAACTCGATTTTGCCGATCCGCACCAGCGGCCCCTCCGTGATTGCGAATACTCCCACCGCGGTGTTGTTGGGTCCGGGATTGGTGTGGAAATCGATCGCCGCGTCCAGATAGCCTTTATCCTGGTAGATCTTGCGCAGTCCTTTTTCCGTCTGTTCGACCAGCTGCGGATCCAGGATTGCCCCCGGATGCAGCTTGAGCGCCTCCTGAACCTCGTCGTCGGTGAGCTTGAAGTGCTTCAAACCCTGGAGCTTCACGTCGGTGATATAGGGACGCTCCCGGACGTGGAAAATCAAGACCAACTGACCCGCCCGTCGAGTGACCTCGGCGTTAACCTGGTCGAAGAACCCCATCCGGTAGATTGACTTGACGTCTTCATCCACCACCGATTCGACCAGCGGCTCGCCAACTCGGGAGGAAATGTGCGCGCGAATGGCCTGGGTTTCGACCCGCACATTTCCTTCAATTTCGATCGCACTGATCGAACCCGAAGGCGCTTGTGCGAAACCCGGCGATCCGGCGAGCAGCAGACCGGCCAGGAACAGACACGTCACCCATATCGCCAGCGCGTGGGATTCAACTCGGGTGCTCCTTACCACAGCCACTCCGTATCCACCAAGGCGGCCAAACTAACCAATCGCTGCTTTCAAGTAAAGCAGGATTCTTCGTTTAACCGATTTTCAGCCAAGCCCGTCATCCACAAACCCTGAGCCAGGCCTTCAGACAGCCTGCGGCAAAATCGGTCCTCGCCATTGCGCGGCTAGCCCGACGGCTCATGCAGTTGTCCGTCGCGCAACACCATCGTGCGGTCCATCCTGCGCGCCAGCCGCTCGTTGTGGGTTGCGACCACGAAGGTTATACCAAGATCGCTGAGCCTTTCGAACAGCCCATGCACCTCTTCGGCCGTCTTCGGATCAAGATTGCCGGTGGGCTCGTCAGCCAGCACCAGCCGCGGCCGCAATGCCACCGCGCGAGCGACCGCCACGCGCTGTTGTTCCCCGCCCGAGAGTTCCGCCGGCCGGCGATGGAGCTTGTCGCCCAATCCCACCAGCGTGAGCATCTCCGCCGCCCTGCTTCTCGCCTCCGCATCCGAAAGACGCGCTATCAGCGCCGGCATCATCACATTCTCCAAAGCGGTGAAATCGGCCAGCAGATAATGGAACTGAAAGACGAAACCCAGGTTCAAATTGCGAAACTCCGCAAGCTGGCGCGCCGACAGCGCGAACAGGTCCTGATTTTCGAACAGCACCCGCCCGGCGGTGGGACGTTCAAGGCTGCCCAGCACGTGCAGCAAGGTGGATTTCCCCACTCCAGACTGGCCGATGATCGCGATGCGTTCGGATTGGCAGGCCTTGAAGTTGAGCCCGCGCAGGACCCGGACTTCGCGCCCGGCGTCGTAAAAGCTCTTGCACAACCCCTGTGCTTCGATGAGCAAAGCGCCATGACCGCGACGCGCTCGCGGCGCGCGCTCATTCATAACGCAGGACCTCGACCGGAGAGAGCGAGCGGGCCTGCCACGCCGGATAAAGGGCGGCACAGATGCAAAGCGCGATTGCCGCCGCCGCCACCAGCAGAAAATTGGCGGGATAAAGCCGCGCCGGAACCGCGCTCACCATGAACACGTCGGGCGGCAGACGGATCAGGTGATATTTGCCAATCAGCAGTGACGCGATGAATCCGGCGCCCACTCCGCCGATGGTTCCGAGCACGCCCAGCAGTGCGCCTTCGAACAGAAAGATGGCCGCCACCGAGTTGGCCGGAGCGCCCATCGCCTGCAGGATCGCCACCTCTTTGCGCCGCTCCATCACCACCATCACCAGGGTTGCCACTATATTGAAAGCGGCTACCAATACGATCAGCAACAGCACCAGGAAATGGGTGAAAGTCTCCAGCTTCAGCCCCGAAAACAAACCGATATTGGTCTGCGTCCAGTCGCTGACCGTGTAACCGGGTCCCAACATCCGCGCGATGCGCCGGCGCATCAAAGGAGCATCCAGAATATTGGACAATCGCACCTCCAGCCCGCGCTCAAATTGGGGACTGTCGCCGGCCAGCCCGCTGGCCTGAGTGATATTCACGAACAGCAGGCTGGCGTCGTATTCGGCCATCCCGGAATGGAGAAAGCCCACCACAATAAAGCGTTTAAGCCGCGGAATGTCCGCCGCTCCGAAGCTGCTGGGCGAAATAATCGTTATCACCCGGCCAAGCTCCGCGTCCAAATCCGCCGCCAGGCTTTTCCCCAGGATTACGCCCGGCAGATCAACCACTCGCCGATTCGGCCCGCTTCCCTCGGTAATCGGGTGCAGCACACCGAGCTGAGCCAACGCGCCCGGCGTCAGGGCTTTCGTCAGGTCAGCGAGGACCGGGTTTTTGGGCGCTTGCACTCCTCTCATCACGGCGCCCGACTTGACATAGCCTGCCGACGTGGCGGTTTCGGAAGAAGCCAGCAGCACCTGACCCGAAATATAAGGCGCTACTCCCACAACACCGGGAAGCGACATAATGCGATCGACCAGGCCGGGAGCCGGCGTCTGTCCCTGGGGGGTCTGAATCGTAAGATGGGGCGTGAAGGCGAGCAGCCGTTGATGGAGGTCCTCCTCGAACCCGCTCATCACCGCGAGATCCACCGTCAGGGCAAAGGTACCCAGCATCACGCCGGCCAGCGAAATGACGGCAATCAGCGAGACGAACCGTTCCCGCCGCCGCGCGCGCAGGTAGCGCATGCCGATTAGGAACTCGAAGCGCACTTTGCCGGGTTCACCGTCCAGGGAGAGTGGGCCGCGGATTGGGTTTGGCAGCCGAAAATTGTTTCACCATAATCAAATCGTTTCTCATCATCCCGAACGCCTGGGGATTGCGCAACAGCGGCGGCTGGAACCCGCCGACAGATGGGTTGCGGCGGCAGCGCCGTTCTGTATAAGGTGTCAGGACTAAACAAGCTGCTTGGAGTTGTTTATGAAGCAGTTTTTTCGCGCGGTATTGATTGCCGCCCTGGTTTTTTGTGTTTGTTCGGCGGCATCGGCCGAGGACCTGCAATCCGGCACCGGCGAAAACCTGATTACGATGAACTTCCAGGACGTCGACATTTCCGTCCTGGCCAAGTTCATCAGCCAGATTACCGGCAAGAACTTTGTGCTTGACGACAGCGTCAGGGGCAAAGTGAGCATCGTGTCGCCCACTAAAGTGACGCCCGAACAGGCCTATTCGATCTTCAAGTCGGTATTGCAGCTCAAGGGCTTTACCACCGTCGGCGCAGGACCGGTGATCAAAATCGTTCCTTCGCGGGATTCGCGGGGCTCCGCGCCTTTGACCACTTCACAGCAGCCCGCAATCTCCTCGAGCGACGCCTACGTCACGCGCATGATCAAGCTGCGCAACATCGACTCCTCCTCACTGGTGAATGTGATCCAGCCAATGATCTCGCGCGACGGTCTGGTCGCCGCGTTTCCGGAAACCAACACCTTGATTATCACCGACGATGCGTGGAATGTGCAGCGCCTGCTCGGCATCATCGGAAGCCTCGATGCGCAAGGGATTCAGCAATCGGTCGCCGTGATTCCGCTGAAGCTGGCGTACGCCGACGACCTCGCCCCGAAAATCGAGCAGATCATGAGCGAACGCGCCAACCGGGCTTCTTCCGGTTATGGCCGTCCGGCAATGGGAGTGGTGGCGCCATCGGCGCAGGCTCCCTCCCGCATCTTCAAGATCGTTCCCGATGAACGCACCAACTCGCTCGTCGTGCTGGCTGGCCCTCTTCAAATGAAGCAAATCAAGGATCTCGTGGCGAAGCTTGATATCCACAGCCCCACCGCGACCTCACGGGTCCACGTTTATTACCTCAAATACGCGCAGGCGCTCGAAATGGTCGCCGTTCTCAACGGGCTCCTGGGCGGCGGCGGCGAGGGTCCCGGCCAGCTTTCGCCCCAGACTGGCCGCGGTTCGCTGGGACGCAGCAGCGGTCTGGGTTTTGACGCAATGGGCGGCGGAGCGTTGGGCGGCTTCGGTGGCATGGGCTCGCTGGGCGGCTATGGCAGTTACGGTTCGCTCGCGGGCGGATTCGGTGGCATGGGTGGCATGGGGATGGGTATGGGCAGCATGGGTATGGGTATGGGTGGAATGGGGATGGGCATGGGTGGAATGGGCATGGGCGGCATGGGTATGGGCATGGGCGGAATGGGAATGGGAGGCCGAAATGCCGCAGGCGGAACCCTGGGCGGCGGCGAACCAGCCTCCGCCATGGCCAAAGGCGGTCCGGGGACCGAATTCGAGCAGGAAGTGCGCGTGACCGCCGACCCGGCGACCAACTCCCTCGTGGTCAACGCCTCTCCACAGGATTACAGCACTTTGCAAACGATAATTTCACAACTTGACATTCCGCGCCGTCAGGTTTACGTGCAGGCCGTTATTGTCGAGGTCAGCGCCCAGCGGATGCGCGAATTGGGCGTCAGCTTCCAGGGCAGCACCAATCTCGGAGGCAACACCCTGGGTGTTGGCCATCTGGATTACGGCAATCTGGCCAACGCCTTGACCAATCCTTTGGGCGCCACCGGGCTGACCTTCGGACTGGCTTCGGGCAGCATGTGCACGGTTAACAGCGCGTTGAACGCGGCCTCCAACGCGCTTACGGGCAGCACCACGCCGACTTCAACTTCTGTCACGGTCCCCTGCGATATTGCGCTGATTACCGCAATTGAGACCGATACCCACTCCAACGTCCTATCGGCGCCGACGCTGCTGACGACCGACAATGAGGAAGCCACGATCGTGGTCGGCCAGAACGTGCCATTCATCTCTTCGGCAACCGCGACCGCGGCGCTGACCGGTCAGATCTTCCAGTCAGTGGATCGGCAGAATGTCGGTATCACGCTGGATATCGTGCCTCAGATCACCGATGGCGGTTATATCAAGCTTGACGTTTACGAAGAGGTCTCGGCGGTGGTGCCCAGCACGGAGAACAATCCGCTGGGACCGACGACGACAATCCGTTCAGCGTCCACCACGGTAATGGTCCAGAACCATCGGACCACCGTGATCGGCGGTCTGTTGTCAGACGAGGTCGATATCACCAATAATGGCGTACCGTTTCTTTCCAATATCCCGGTCCTTGGCAATTTTTTCTCTGACCGCCAACGCGCTGGGCAGAAGACCGACCTGCTCGTGTTCCTGACCCCGCACGTGATTCTCAATCGCGAGGACCTGCGCGAGTTGTCGCTCGATGAACGGCAGCGGTTTCTGCAAAGTCTGGGGCGCAAGGAAGTTCATGAGATGCCGCTGGATGAGGTCCGCGAGATCTTCAAACCCAGCTTCAGCGTCTCCGTGCCGCCGGGCGCCGAATTCGGGCCGCCCAACCCGCAACCTTATGGTGCCCAAGGCGGTTCGATGGGCGCTTCAGGTTACGACACTACGCCGGCGCCACCCAACACCTACGAGGTTGGCCCGAGCGCACGGCGCACCGCCCCTTCCTCGGAGCCGGGCGCGGCTGCTGCTGGGATGACCGCCATCGCTCCAGCCGGACCGTTGTCGGGGATGCCATCCGCACCGGTGTCGGGCAGCAACAACGCGGCCTCCGCGACCTCATCGGCGTCGAGCGTGCAAGCGCAAGCATCCGATCACAGACGGGGCGGTACTCTGGATTCTGTCAAAGGGCTTTTCGAGCTGCGCTGAGTCACAGGTCGGTCAACGCCGTGAGCAGACTTTGAGCCTGCTCGAACACTCGGCTCGTCAATGGCAAGGCAGACGTCCGGCGCTTCCGCCTACTTTGAATTTGCGCTCTTCGCGGCTGGTCGCCGGGCACTAAGGGCGTTGCCCCTGCCTCAATCGGCGGCATTCGGGGCCTGCCTTGGCGCGATTACAGCATCGGTAGACCGTTTCAATCGGCCGGTTGCGATGCGTAATCTCGAGATTGCGTTTCCGCATTGGACCCCTCGGCAAAGGCTTGAAACGCTCAAGTCGATGTATCGGAACTGGGGGCGGATGGCGGCGGAATGGTGCCATATCGCAGAAGTTACGGCCGCCAACGTCGCCCGCTTCGTCCATTACGAGGGACGAGAAAACTGGCAACGCGCATTGGAACTGTCGGGCGGACGCGGCGGTTTCATCTTCACCGGTCATTTCGGCAACTTCGAGTTGCTGATGGTCGCCCACGCGTTGCTTGGCAATCCAATCGCGCTGGTACATCGCCCGCTGCGCAACCCCCTGATCGACGCGCAGGTTTGCGCGGTGAGGACGCGGGCTGGCAATCGGATGATTCCGCGCAAGGGCGCCGCCGCGCAAATAAGAGGGGTTGTGCAGCGCGCCGGCGTGGTGGCCATTCCCATCGACCTCGATGTCAGGCGCGGCGTTTTCGTCGACTTCTTCTCCCTCAAAGCCTGCACCACCACCAGCCTGGCGCGCTTGGCTATCGCGACGGAGCGGCCCGCGGTCCCCGGCTTCATCGTCAGGGAAGGCCAAAGCCTGCATCATCGAATCCTGGCGCTGCCCCCGCTGGACGTCGTACGCGAAGGCAACCGCGAGGAAGCGGTCCGCGAAACCACGCAGCGCGCCACCCGCGTGGTCGAGGACATCATCCGGCAGTACCCCGACCATTGGAACTGGATCCATCGCCGCTGGAAGACCCGCCCCGCGGGGGAAAAAAGATTTTACTGAGTCGGCGCGCAAACCCCGTTGAGGCCGTCGCGCACATGTCTTAGTCTGAGACTATGCCCCAGACATCACACCCATTGCAGATACGCGACCTTAACGAAGTCGGGCGCTACGCGATCGGGATGCACTGGAGCGACGGCCACGAAAGCATCCTGCCCCTGGACAGTCTCCGCCGCCATTGTCCTTGCCTCGCCTGCGGGGGCGAGGCCGCACAGCAATTGGCCGAGGACAGCCGCCGTCTGCATCAATTGATACGTCTGGGCGAGGCTGCGGTGTTCCTCAATTGGCGCGACGGCCACGAGACCATCTACACGCTGGCGCAATTGCGGGCGCTTTGCCGATGCGCGTATTGCGTGGGCGAACCCGACAAACCGATCACCGGCGCTTGATCGCCGCGTTCATGATCGCCGCACCCGCTCGCGCTCGCCCGCGATATAGGAAAGCAACCCGCGCGCGAATTCGCTTTCGATCTGCAGCAGACTGAGATCCAGCGGCGCTTTCAAATACTGCAGGCGCAGCCAATCGCCGCTGCCGGGGGCCTGGGGCGAAATACCGCTGAAGAAGAACCCCAGGGCTTCGGCCTGGGCGCACACTTCGGCGCTTCCCGGATGGCGCAGCGGCAGTTCAAGGTAAATCACCTCCGCGCCGAAATTGTTGATCAGACCATGGCGGGCGGAATCGATCTTTTCGGCGGCGTCGGAGCCGGGCTCCGCCACCTTGACGCGTCCCTGTTGCGTGGGCGGATCGTAGGAACTCGAAATTGCGGTGGGACCCGCCGATGTTTTCGGCCTCCCAAACTCCACCCTCCGGCCTAACAAATTGTAAATCTGGTTGACTGTCTCCCGATGATGCTGGGGCAGATGAGCAATCGTGACACCGGGTTCGCCCAGAAACTTGAAATAGCTGAGCAGACTAACCCGCTGAGGCGGCGAACCTTCGATCCGATGGGCGCTGGCTGGCGACGCCGCGAGCAGAAAACCCGTCGGATGAGCCTTGTAACGCTCCTCGGTCCTTTGGCTGAAGACGTGATGGGTTACGGCGTTGCCATAAATCCCCGCCAATCCCAGCTTGCGCGCTTCCTCCTCCAGCGCCAGTTTCATGCGGTCCAGCAGATGGTGATGACGATGGTCGGGCAGAACCATCGCCTCGCCGGTTTCCGCGATCGGGCCCATGTCAGGCCGCTCCAGCGCACTGTGACCCACCACTCCATGCTCGCGATGGACCGCCACTACGGAAACGAGATGGCCATCGCGGTTCAATTGAAGCAGCTTCTGCGGATGATAAACCTCGGCGTGAATGTAGCCGGGTCCGTTAACCGTGTTAGCCAATTCCGGGATCTGCAGCGCATCCGCCGGCGTCAGCCGCCGTATGACGTAGTCGCTCGAACAAATCTCTTCCACGTTTCGGACTTACCTCGCTGGCACACGACAAGTACCTTAAGCTTTAGCCTGTCCAAACGCCATTCTCGAACGTTAAACCACAAATATTATGGCATCTGCTGTCAGCTTATTCCATTCGCGTTAAACTCTCCGCAGACGCACCGGTGCAGGCGGATGAAAGAGCATAGCATCTACGAATTCCCGGACCTGTTTCGCGCCGTCCACATGGAGGAACCCGGAGAAATCGAAGAGGAAACCGACTTCCTCAAGCGCGTCTGGCAACGCCATTCGCGATTCCCGATTCGCCGGGTTCTGGACATCGCCTGCGGCAACTCTCCCCATGGCCAGATTCTTGCGGCTGAAGGTATCGCCGTAACCGGCATCGACCGTTCGCCGACTATGATGGCGGCGGGACGCCAGGAAGGGGCCGGGCTCAGGAACCTGTCGCTCCTGCGGCGCCGGATCGAACGGTTTACCTTGCCGCGCGGCAACTTCGACAGCGCCTTTTTCATGTCCGAGACCTTTCCCGTGATGGTCGAAAATGCCGACCTGCTGAGCCACCTGAAGTCGGTAGCAGCGGTGTTGCGAAAAGGCGGCCTTTACTGCGTGGACATAGATCGGCATGACAATATCGAGGCGGTCGGAGGGCGCCGAATATGGCGAAAGCGCCGGGTCCGCCACAAAGGCATTGTCATTGACGTCCGCGAATTTCTGCGGCCCATCGCCTGGCACGCCGCGGCCTGGATTTTTGAACTCGAATGCACCATCCATTTTCCCGACAGGACGGTGATGACGCGTGACCTCGTTCCGGTACGATATACTGTTCCCAAGCTGCTGGATTTGGCGGCGCGGGCGTCAGGCGTGTTCCGGCTGATCGCCGTCTACAGCGATTTGTCCTTTAAAACTCCGCTGGAGCGCTGCGAGCGGCGATGGTGGGGGGTGCTGCGGCGGCTTTGAATCGCGGGTTTGCGGTTCGTCGATTAGTGCGGCAGCCCCGGTAAAATGGCATCGATCCTGCGTCGATTGTGAAGCTGGATGAGTAATTCGTTGAGGATTTCTGAAAGTTCCCGCGCGAGGCGGCGCCGGGTGTCGTTATTGGTGCTGGCGGTTGCCGTTATGGTGTGGGCGGCACCCGCGGCAGCCCAGCAAACGATGGAACTGCCAGTCCCACAAAGCCAGGCCACTCAACCCGTGGCACCTGTACCCAGGAAAGCCAGGCCGCTCCAGCCGCCCACCAACAACGTCCAGACGATTCCGGCTGTACCCCCGCCGCCGTCCCCGCCTATCGCACCGCAGGCTGAGCAACCACCGCCCGCACCGCCGCCCGCCCCAATGGCGCGTCAGCCTGAAGTTGTACTTCCTGCGGTTTTTCGCGGCTGCTGGCGCGGCGTTGTGGACTATGTCGACGGCATGCAGCGGCTGCCCGGCGCTCCCCGTCTGGGCCTATGGATGCCCAAGACCTACATGGTGTGTTACCGGCGCGTCGGCAACGGGCCCTATCAACTGACCTTCACTGCGGCGGGCGTGGAGGGCACCAGAATTGTAAATACGACCGGACGGCTGCAACTGATATCGACCGACGGCCGCAATTACGCCAAGATGCGCGCCTATTTGCATTTCGACGAGTTCCGGCGCCCCGCCATGTTCGGCTTTGGCAGTCCGACCTTTGCGGTCGATGAAGTGACCGATCTGCAATGCACTATCGAGCCCGATGGGATGCATGCCTCAGGGCTGGTGTACGGCGAGCGCGAGGCCCAGCCATGGTTTCGCGCATGGTGGCATACGACTTTCTTTCGGGTCAGAAACCTGAGTGAATGAAGCGGGGCATCGGAGCGTCAGCCCGTCTTCCCTATAAGATCCAGTGCGCGGGCGCGCCAGCCGTGGTCGCAATCCAGAATGTGAATCGAACCGAGTTCGATGGCCGGCGTGATACCCACCAGGCGCCGGACCATGAGGCGGATGACCCCGCGATGAGCCACCAGCAGCGCGGTGCCGCTGAATTCATCACGGCCATCGCGCCACAATTCAAACATCCGCTCCATCCCGACGTTGACCCGATCGCGGAAAGCTGAGCCGCTTTCGCCGCCGGGATACTGATAGGTCGCCTCCAACCGGTGCGCGCGCCAGCGTTCAAACTCGTGGGGAAAGCGCAGGCGGATTTCATCGAGAGTGAGTCCTTCGAAATCACCGAAATCGATTTCGACGAATTCGGCTATTGCAATGATCCTGGCGCCGGCACCCGCGATAATCCTGGCGCCCTCACTGGCGCGGGCCAGCGGGCTGGCGAAGACCCTGGTGAAGTGCTCGCCCTGAAGCATCCGCGCCGCCGCCCGCATCTGCGCCCGCCCCCGCTCATCCAAAGCCACATCGCTGCGCCCATGATAGCGGATACTGGACTGCCCCTCGGTCTCCCCATGCCGGACCAGGATCAAAGTCCCGGTTCCATCGCTGACATCTGGCCGGGCAGAACGGGATCGCGGCTCCTGACTCATCGAAGCATTTCAGAAAAAGGTACTTGCAAGGCTAAGCGTTGGGCTGCTTGCGCTTCGGCAGGGTTCGCATCAGTCGCTCAGTGGGTTCATTACCAGGCCGGTCAGCAGTTTGGGGTAAAAGTAGGTGGACTTCTCGGGCATCGTGGCGCCGCAATCGCTTACCCGCTCGACGTCGGCGATCGATGGCGGATTCATCAAAAAGGCGCCTGCCGCTTTGCCTTCGCGCACCTGGGCCAGGGCCGCGCGGGAATCGACCGTGTATTCGATCAGCGATCCGGATTTGACTGCGGCGTCATCGATACCGAGCAGGCGATCGAAGATGAGCGCGTGCAGGACGGATACGTCGAGGCGGCGCACCTCGGACGGCATCTGCGCGGCGGCTGACGCCATTATTGCCGGGTCCTTGAGTTTCAGCAGGCGCGGCTTCGCATTGCCTAATGCGACGCCAAGCGCGCCGCTCCCGTGCTGTTTCAATCGGGAAAGAAGCAAATCGCCATCCGAAAATTCCTCGATTGAGAAAAACTCCGCCGCATGCCGATCGAAGGCGCGCGCCGCGTCCGCATCGATACGCCGCACCACGCGATGTGTCGGCAGAATCAGCAGTCCCGGATCATCGCACGAGGTCAGCGTGATCATCACGTAATCGTAGGGCTTGAGACCGGGCGGGTTATGTTCCTGCTCGCGCCGCAGCCGGCGATAGTTCAGCGCGGTCTCGTAACGATGGTGCCCGTCGGCAATCAACAGGCGCACATCGGCCAATTCCTGCTGCACCGTTCGGATCGCCTCGCCGGCGCTGATTACGCGCAATTCATTGACGATGCCCAGGTCGTCGCGAACGGCATAATCGGGCTCGCGTTGCGCGGCTTCGTGCTTGAGCCGCTCCAGTTCCGGATGGCGGCCCGGATACAGGCCGAAGATCGAACTGATATTGAGTTGAGTGGCAATAAGCAGTTGCAGCCGATCCTGCTTGGCGGCGGCGAAGGTGCGCTCGTGCGGCAAAATCCTTCCGGGAGTGAACTCCTCCAGGCGCAGCGCAACGATAAGGCCGTTGCGGCTGTATTCGCGTCCCTCGAAAATGAAGTTCTGCGTGTAAAGATGGATCGCCGCAACGCAGCCGCGCCTGAGGATTCCCTGCCGGATCCATTGCTCCAGGGCCGCTGCCGCCGCGCCGTAACGGTCGGCTTCGCGCCCCAGTTCGATTCGTACGATGTTGTACGCGCTGCGCTCGTAGAGTTGGCGCTGGCGCTGTGGATCGATCAGGTCATAGGGCGGAGCCACAACGCTGGCCAGATCGCCGACGCGTTGCGGATCGAAGAACAGGCCGCGAAACGGCTCGACGCGTTCCTGGCGTTCAGACATGAGCTTTAGACTTGCACGGGGCGCGCGTCCATATGAAGTAATCCGAGCCGCACTCGCAACTCACTCGCGCAACGCCTCGACTAGTTTGGCCTCCGGCACCGCTCCCGCGCGGATTATGCGAATGCCGGCGCCTTCAAAGGATATCACGGTGGAAGGCAAATCGCCGTTGAGCGTGCCGCCATCTATATAACCCGCGATCGCATCGCCGAACGATGCCCACGCGTCATCTAGCGTGCGCGCGGGCGGGCGGCCGGCCAGGTTTGCGCTGGTGGCGGTCAGGGGCGAGCCCAGACGCCGGGTTAACTCCAGCGCGATCGGATGCGGCGACACCCGAATTCCGACGCCGCCTTCCCGGTTGGTCAGCTCCGGCGCCACTTCATGGCGCGCCGGCAGCACCATGGTGAGCGGGCCCGGCCAGAATCGATCGGCGAGCCGGCGCGCCGGCGGCCCAATTTCAGTGACGATGCGGGCAACCATTTCAAGGTCCGCCGCGATCAGCGCCACGGGTTTGTCCGGGTCGCGCCCTTTAAGCTCGAACAGCCGCTGGAGCGCGCGCTGATTCAACGCGTCGACGCCAACCGCGTAGAAGGTTTCGGTGGGGAAGACGATCGCCTCGCCCGCCCGCAGCGCCGAAAGCGCCGTCTCGATATTCGCCTTGCGCACAGCATCGGCGAACTGATGTTGATGGTTCCCGCTTCGCATCACGTTCAGGTCTGAAGGGCACCGAGCGCCTTGCCGGCGATATCGCGGCGTAGATGCTTGCCCGAAAATTCGATCATATCAGCGGCCTGGTAGGCAGCCGCGGCCGCATCTTTGAGTTTAGGCGCAAGCGCGCTGGCGACCAACACTCGGCCGCCATCGGTAACCAGGCGCCCGCTACGGCTGGCGGTGCCAGCGTGAAATACCTTGACCCGCACCTGCTCCATCGCCCATCTGACCTTGACGTCACTGGGCGCGCCGCCTTCGATGCTTTCCAATCCCGTGATCGGCAGGCCCTTCTCGTAATTGCCGGGATAACCGCCCGAGGCCAGCACCACCGCCACCGCGCTCCTGGCAGACAGGCTCAGATGTTCGGCGGAAAGATCTCCGCGCGCGGCGGCCAGCAGCGCCGCGGCCAGATCGCCCTCCAGCCGCATCATCAGCGCCTCGCACTCGGGATCGCCCAAACGCACATTGAACTCGAGCACGTTAAGGCGCGCGCCATCGACCATCAGGCCGACGAAGAGCACGCCGCGAAACGGGCATCCACGCGACGCCATCACGTCGAGCGTGGGCCTCACAACCTCGCCCATGATCCGCTCTTCCAGACCTGCGTCGAACTGGGGCACCGGAGAATAGGCGCCCATTCCGCCGGTATTGGGGCCGCGGTCGCCGTCGAAAATCGGCTTGTGATCCTGCGCCATCCCCAAAGCCAACGCGTTTTTACCATCGCATAGCGCAAAAAACGACAGCTCCTGGCCCGACAAACGCTCCTCGATCACAACGCGTTTGCCGGCGGCGCCAAAAACCTGCCGCTCCATCGCGGCGTCGATCGCCGCCAGCGCCGCCGCGGGTCCGTCGCACACGCTGACGCCCTTGCCCGCCGCCAGGCCGTCGGCCTTGACCACCAGCGGACGGTTCAGATCGCGAACATAGCCGCGCGCCTGCTCGATATCGTCGAATACGGCGAAAGCAGCGGTCGGCACGCCCGCCTCGCACATGATTTGTTTGGCGAAGGATTTGCTCGCCTCCAGTTGCGCAGCGGCTTTGCTCGGACCGATCAGGGTCAGGCCGCGGGCGGCGAACTCGTCGGCGATGCCCAAAGTCAGCGGCTCTTCGGGACCAACCACGGTCAGGTCAATCTTCTCCTGCCGCGCGAATTCCGCCAGCTTGTGGATATCGTTGGGCTCGATTGGGACCGGCGTGGCGAGGCTGTTGATGCCGGGGTTGCCGATGGTGCAAAACAGCTTCCAGACGCTGGGACTCTGGTTGAGCCGCCAGCATAAGGCGTGCTCGCGTCCACCCTTGCCGATTACCAAAACCCGCATTTATTCCGCGTCCAAATCAATGGCGGAAATGGCGAACACCGGTGAACACCATCGCAAGGTTAAAGCGGTCCGCCGCCGCGATTACTTCCTCATCGCGCACGGCGCCGCCCGGCTGCGCGATCGCGGTCGCTCCCGCTTCGGCCGCCAGGGTTGGTCCGTCAGGGAAGGGAAATAGCGCCTCCGAGGCCAGCACGCTGCCCGCCAGCGAGATGCCCAGTCGAGCAGCCTTCTCGCGCGCTGCATAGACGGGATCGATTCGGGAAGTCGCGCCGCCGCCGATCGCCAGTGTCCGATCCTCCTTGACGAATGCGATCGCGTTGGACTTGACGTGCTTGCACACGCGTATCCCCAGGTTCAGCGCGCGCAATTCGTCTTCAGTCGGCGCCCGCCGCGTCACCACCCTGGCCTGATGAGCGTCTTCGTAGGTCAAATCGGGCGTCTGCACCAGCAGCCCGTTCAACACCCGCTTGATGTCGGGTTGTGCGCGATTGACGCGATCGGAATGAAAGCGCATGACTCGGCGATTTTTCTTCTTGCGCAAAAAGCTCAGGGTCTCGGGACTGAAATCGGGTCCGATCAGCACTTCGGTGAACAACTCGTCAACCGCCCGCGCGAACTCCAAATCCCAGGGACGATTGGCGATGATGATTCCGCCGAAGGGAGAGTCGGGGTCGGTCGCAAACGCCTTGTCCCACGCCGCTTTGAGCGTGCTGCCGACACCCACGCCGCAGGGCGTGTTATGCTTGAGGATCGCCACCACCGCGTCGCGGTAATCGGCGAAGTCCAGGATCAGATTAATCGCCCAGTTGATATCGACGACGTTGTTGAATGACAGCTCACGGCCGTGGAGCTGCTCGGCAATCTTGAGGAAATCACCGTAAAGCGCCGCCTGCTGATGAGGATTCTCGCCGTAGCGCAGGCTTTGCGCGCGCCGCAGCGAGATACTGAAGTTTTCCCCCAGCGCTTCGCGGTTGCCGCCGTCAACCGCGTCGAGGTAGTTGGCAATCGCACAATCATAAGCGGCAACGCGATCGAAGGCCTTGCGCGCCAGGCGCCAGCGCGTGGCGGCCGAAATCATCCCGCCCGTGCGATCCATCTCCTCGATCAGGCCGGCGTAATCATCGGCGTCAACCACGACCGCGACGTGGGCGTAATTTTTGGCCGCCGCCCGCACCATCGCAGGACCGCCGATATCGACGTTTTCGATCGCGCTCTCCAGGCTGACGCCGGGCTGGGCGACGACCTGCTCGAACGGGTAGAAGTTCACGACGACCAGATCGATTGGCTGAATATGATGTTCGGCCATCTCGCGCCGATCGGCAGACATGTCGCGGCGCGCGAGGATTCCGCCGTGGATTCGCGGATGAAGGGTTTTGACGCGCCCGCCGAATACTTCGGGAAAGCCGGTGAAGTCGCCCACGGCGGTTATTTTGAATCCGGCCTGTTCCAGCGCGGCCTTGGTGCCGCCGGTGGAAAGCAGTTCGGCGCCATGGCGAAGCAGGGCCGCGGCCAACGGCGCCAGTCCGGTTTTGTCGGCAACACCCAATAAGGCGCGCGAAACTTTAATATCGCTCATAACCAATCAGTGCCGGCTCAGGCCCGATCAATCTCGATAAACTCGCGGAACCCGGCGCCCGACCGTGCACAGCAGTTCGTAGGATATGGTCGACACCTGATGGGCGACATCGATCGCGCTGATTGAGTCGGCGCCGCTGCCGCCCCATAAAACCACCGGATCGCCCGCCGCCGCACCGGGCACGTCGGTCAGGTCCACCATCGTCAGGTCCATACAGACCGCACCCACTACCGGCGCCCTCAGGCCCCGAATCAGCACCTCGCCGCCGTTTTGCAATCCGCGACGGTAGCCATCGGCGTAGCCGACCGGCAACACTCCGATCACGCTGGGGCGCGCGGTCACAAAAGTGTGGCCGTAGCTTACCCCGGTTCCCGCGGCCACCCGCTTGACCTGCAACAGGCGGGTTTTGAATGTCATCACCGGCGTCAGGCTTACAGTATTGATTACGGCAGGGACTGGAGGAAGACCATAGAGCGCAAGACCCACCCGAATCATGTTGAAATGAGTGTCGGCGCGCAAAACCGTCGCAGCGGAGTTCGCCACATGTTGATAGCGGGGGTTGAAGCCCGCCCCACGCAGCATCGCAACTCCCCGGACAAAAGCTTCAAGCTGCCGCTCGGTTACGGGACTGGACGGATCGGCGGCGCTGGCCAGCAGGGTGCAGACGCCCTCCACTTCGAGATTGCGGCAATGCTTGAGCACTTCGATCGCCCCGGGCAGGTCCTCGCTGGTGATGCCCAGACGGGTCGCGCCGGTGTCGAGCTTGAGATGGATCGGAAAGGGGTCGGCGTTCGCCGCTGCCGCGGAATCGAGCACCGGCAGCGCCGCCGCATCAGCGACGAAAGGAACGATATCCAAATCGACCAGTTCCGGCGCTTCCTGGGCAAAAAAACCGCCCATCAGGTAGATGCGTTCCTCCAATCCGGCGGCGCGCAACTCCTTGGCCTCGCCCAGGGTGGCAACGCCGAAATGGCGGCATCCCTGGCGCGCCAGCGCATGAGAGACCTCGACCGCGCCATGCCCGTAGGCATCGGCCTTGACCACGGCCATGAACTCGGCATCGCGGGCCACGGCGCGCAACGCATGGTAGTTGGCCACCAGCGCATGCAGGTCGATTTCGGCAACGGTTGGGCGCGCGCAGGAAAAACTTAGGATCTTTTGCTGTTTTGCGGCTTCTCTTTCCGCCATCACCCTTGCTGCTCCGCATTATGGCAGGCGCTTTCAGTAATTCATCGCCGATGGCGCGTGTCAATGAAACTCCAATTTTGACTCTCCCCAAACCGCCTGATATATCAACATCAGAGGCTGGGGGTGCGCGCCCGGCGCGCTGAGAGTGAACCCCTCGAACCTGATCCGGGTCATGCCGGCGTAGGGAAGCCGCGAGTTGCCCTCCATTTTCCTGAAGTCTCCCGCGGCCCGCACATCGGATCAGGTTTCTCCGGCCACGCCGTGGGCTGAATTTCAGGGTTCCGGCGATAAACGCTGCTGATTAACGCTGCTGATGATAGAGATCGAACTGAACGGCGAAGCTTATTCCCTGGAGGCATCCATCCCGGTCTCGCGCCTGTTGACGGAGCTCAAACTCAAGCCCAACCGGGTGGCGGTGGAAATCAACCGCACGGTGATACCGAAGGCCGAGTACGAACGCACGATCATTAACCCCGGCGATCACGTCGAGGTAATCAATTTCGTTGGCGGCGGCTGATTGGCGCGGCCGTTGCCCGGCGAGGAGATAATTATCGACATGCAGGACGACAAGTTTGAACTTGGGGGACGCGTTTTCCGCTCACGGCTGATCGTCGGAACCGGCAAGTACCGCGATTTCGCCGAGACCCGCCAAGCGGTTGAAGCCAGCGGCGCCGAAATTGTCACGGTGGCGGTGCGCCGCGTCAATATCACCGATCGCAACCGCGAAAACCTGCTCGATTTTCTCGACCCCCAGCGATGGATGATCCTGCCCAACACGGCCGGATGCTACAGCGCCGAGGAAGCGATCCGCACCGCGCGGCTGGCCCGCGAAACCGGCGTGAGCGATTTCGTCAAACTCGAAGTAATCGGCGATCAGCAAACGCTCTTCCCCGACATTCCCGCCACTATCGAAGCCGCCCGCGTGCTGGTCAGGGAAGGGTTCAAGGTGATGCCTTACATCACCGACGATCCGGTCACCTGCCTGCGCCTGGCGGAACTTGGATGCGTCGCGGTAATGCCGCTGGCGGCGCCGATCGGCAGCGGTCTCGGAATCCGCAATCCCTACAACCTGCGCATCATCCTGGAGCAGGCCAAGGTGCCGGTGGTGGTTGACGCCGGCGTCGGCACCGCTTCGGACGCGGCGCAGGCGATGGAACTGGGATGCGACGCGGTGCTGATGAACACGGCAATAGCCGGCGCGCGCGAGCCGATCGCGATGGCCCACGCGATGCGGATGGCGGTGGAGGCCGGACGCATCGCTTACCTGGCCGGCCGTATCGAGCGCAAGCTCTACGCGACCGCTTCCAGCCCGCTGTCGGGGTTGATCGAGTAGGCCGCGCCCTTGGCCAGGATTCATTTGGTCGTGCGCAACAGGCTTTCCAGCCTGTCCTGATGCAGCGTGGCACGCGCAAGCTCCGTCTCTGCGATGTAACGGGGGAAATGCGTCTGTGAAGTAGATCCGCAATGCCCAAAGTTGACTTCAAACTCTACCTGATCACCGACCGCAAGCTGGCCGCGGCGCGCGGGCTGGCCGACACGATCGAGACCGCGCTGCAAGCCGCCGCCGAAATCGAAAGCCCTGCGCCGATCGCGGTTCAGTTGCGCGAGAAGGACCTTGACGGGCGCGCCCTGATTCAACTGGCCGGCGAACTGGGTCCGATCTGCCGGCGGTACAGGGTCCCGCTGCTGGTCAACGGGCGCATCGACGTGGCGCTCGCCGCGGGCACCGACGGCGTCCATCTGCCCGCCGACGGAATCGGTCCCGATGATGCGCGCAAATTGCTGGGTCCTTCAAAACTGATTGGCGCCTCAACCCACAACGCCGGCGAGATCACGCGGGCGGAGGGGCTCGGCGCGGATTTCGCGGTCTTTGGTCCGGTCTTCGAACCCATCTCCAAGGGCGCCTACGCCGCCCCCAGCGGGACGCAAGGGCTGGCCTCGGCCTGCGCCGCCGCGTCAATTCCGGTTTTCGCGCTGGGCGGCATCACCCCGGCCCGAATCGCCGATCTGAACGACACCGGCGCCGCCGGCGTGGCCGTAATCGGCGCGGTTATGGGCGCCAAAGACCCCGCCAGGGCAACCGCCGAGTTGCTCAAGGCATTGGCCGAGTGGGATTAGAAGTTAAAAACCTTCCTCACCAGGCCCAATAAAATTTCCAGCACGTCGAGGCGGCGAATCCATTGGTTGGGTAAGTCGGCGAGGCCGTGCGATGCGCCGTACAGTTGGCCCGCAATTGACGCCGTCGAGTCGCTGTCGCCGTCGTGGTTGGCCGCGATTGATAATGCCTGGGGGAATGATTCCGCGCGCAGCGCGCTGTAGAGGCCGATGGCCAGGGCGTCCTGGCCGCACCAGCCGCCATCGCCTAATAACGCGATCGCCTGGCGATGATTGGGCGCCGCGGCACTGGCGACGTTCAGCGCGGCATCGATCATTTCGACGGTTTCCTTTGCGCCTTTTTTGCCGGATATGATCGCGGTTGCCCGCCGCGCGGCTTCGGCCGGTTCGCTCCCGTCCAGTGACATCCGAACCATGGCGGCCATCGCTGCCGCGCTCCAATAGCCGCTGGGATGCCCATGGGTCAGGGCGGCGGCGCGGGCGGCCAGTTCAGCGGCGTCTTCCGGACTCGACGCGAGCAGTCCGATCGGCGCCACGCGCATCACCCCGCCGCATCCCTTGCTGTCGTTGGCGGGCCGTTGCATTGTTCCGCGCCCGCCGGCGCGCAGCGCGCTCAGGCAGGTCGTGCCCGGCGCCATCGCGCGGCGCAGCCGCGGATCGGCCGCGATGGTGCCGGACAGGTCGTGCCTGGATCGGCCCCCCTCTTGAGTGTCGAGCCAATCCAGGTACGCCCGTCTGATACTTGCGATGACGCTGTCGAAGTTACGCGCCGCCAGTTCTTTTTTGGAACGCAGCAGTCCTTCGAGCGTGAACAGCGTCATCTGGGTGTCGTCGCTGACGCTGATTTCGCCGTCATTCGCCATTGGCTCGACGATTCCATCGTCGCCGAAGCGATCTCTGATCGCGTTCCATGAATCGAACTCGACCGCGTATCCCATCGCGTCGCCGACGGCGCCCCCCAGCAGAGTTCCGAGGATTCGATCCGTCAGAATCGGTTGCATGTGTGGGCGCCGGACCGCGCGCACGTATTCCTCCTGCGCCGAAGTTTCAATCGTGCCCGGCCGCGCATTTCGCACGCGGCGGATTGCGTCGTCCGCCTTTATCCCCATCTCGACCAACAAGCGCGCCGCGATCATCCCGCTGCGCCCCAATCCGCCCTGGCAATGGACCAGCACCCTGCCGCCCGCGGCGAGCATGCTGCGCAGGCGATGGCCCGAATAGACCCATAGGGTTTCGAACAGATCATCCGGAACGGAACCATCCCTGATCGGCAGGTGATGCCATTGGATGCCGGCCGCTTCCACCGCTTCGCCTAATCCAGGAACACGCAGAAGGGTGAACTCGTGCCGCTCAATCAGGGTGACAACCGCATCGGCGCGCCATTGGGAAATCGCGTTGATATCGAGGTCGAGGTCGCGGTACCAATCGCCGGTTTGCCCCCGCCGGAACTTTTTGCCCGGACAAATCGTCATGCCGATAAGCCCGCCGCCGGGCGATTCGACGCTGTCGATGCGCAGGGGTGAGTTGATCGAATCGAGCACTTGTTTTCTCTTCAATGGAGCGTCCTCCACAGACAAGCTGGCATCATCGCGCGACAACGGTTGTCTTCAGGATCGCAGGACCAGCCACGACGCTGTCAGAGGTCGCCGAGACAGGCCAGGCCTTGGATTGGGAAGCCGGCGCGTGAAACCGATGGCAGACCCGTCCCATGCGGTCATGAGGACGATGGTCAGGCTGGCGCCCAGTGCTGTTCGATGAAACGCCTGACCTCGGCCTGCACTTCCGCGTCCTCGGGAGTGATGCCGCCGAAGCCGCCGTGCGGCATCGCTTCCCATACGTGAAGCTCGACCTCAATTCCGGCGCGCAGCAGCGCCCGATGCATCCGCACGCTGTTGGAGAGGAAGATGTCGCGCGTGCCGGTCTGGATGAAGGTCGGCGGATAGCCTTTGCTGAAATCGCCGAACAGCGGCGACAGGTATGGATCCTTCAGATCGGCGCCGTCCGCGTACAGCTTGATCATTTCCGGCAGACCGTTCTTGAGCACGATGTCGATATGACGGTTGGTCTGGAAGGTGTCGCCTGATTCCGTCAGGTCAACTTCCGGCGTAAGCAGCACCAGCGCGGCGGGGAGAGGGATTCCGAGGTCGCGGATTTTAAGCGCGGCAGCGGCGGCCAGATTGCCCCCGCCCGACGCGCCCGAGATGACGACGTCGCCCGGTTTGTAGGTTTTCAATAACTCGCGGTACACGGCGACGCAGTCATCCAGCGCGGCGGGATAAGGATGGTCCGGGGGAACGCGGTAATCGACCGAATAGGCGACGCATCCGGTGCGCACCGCCGCCATCGCCGCTCCGGCCATCGCGAATTTCCCCGCCAGCATCACCATCCCGCCGCCATGCAGGTCGATTCGCGCCCGGCCGCGATTGCGCTCGGGCATCCAATGGGGCGTGCCGACGTGAACCGTTACTCCGGCAATCGTTCTGGTCTCCACCGTTGCCGGCGCGGACGCCAGCATCTGATCCGCCATCGGCTCGAGCATCGCATTGAAGCGCGCGATGCGTTTGCGCCACGCGTCCTTGAGGTGCGCGGGCGGTTCATCATTGGTGGGCAGGGTGTTAGGCGTGGCCAGGAACTTCCGCGCCTGCTCGCTGATCGATCTCGGCGGCGCAATGATGCGCGGTCCCAGACACAGATTGCCCTGGTCATCCAGCGTCGCAGTCGATTTTTCCATCTCGATCCTTTCCCCAGCAAGTCATCGGACTGATTCCTGAGCGGACTATACTTTGTAAAAAGCGCGCGCCGATCCGCTCAGGATCTGCTCCTGTTCGCGCGCGTCCAGGTTGCGCACGACCTGCAGCAACAGGTCGACGAAATTGGGATAAAAGGCGTCGGGATGGGGAAAGTCGGATCCGATCAGGATACGATCGGCGCCCACTACTTTAGCGGTCAGCTCCAGCGTGACTTCCTCGGGGTCGAAGCTGATCCAACACTGACGGCGGAAGTAATCCGAGGGTTTCATTTTCATGTTATCGGGCAGGGTGTGTCCCAGATGTTCGAAACGATGGTCCAGGCGCTCAAGGTAGGGCACGATCCATCCGCCGCTGGCCTCCAGGATTCCCACGCGCAGCGCCGGATGGCGCTCCAGAACGCCGCCGCAAATCATCGAACCAAGCACGAACATCGAATCCACCGGATGGACAAAGGGCGCGCGCAGAAACGACTGCACCGGACGGTTCTGATCCAGCCCGAAGTAGGCGCCGGCGCCGGGCATCCGGTCCACCGAGAACGGATGGAAGCCGATCGGCACGTCCAATTCCTCGCAAGCGCTCCAGAAAGGATCGTAGATCGCGTCCCACCAGTTCGTGCCCGCGACGTACAGGCATGGACGCAGGAAGACGCCTTTGAAGCCGTGGGTTTTGACGCAGCGGCGCAGTTCGGCGACGGCGCAATCCACATCGGCCAGCGTCACCGCGGCGATTCCATAGAGGCGGCGCGGGTCGGCTTTGCAATAGTCCGCCAGCCAATCGTTGTAGGCGCGGTTAAGCGCGCGGGCATATTCGACGTCAGGGATATAGGTAAGGCCGAGGGTCGGGTAAAGAAATGCCGCCTGGAAGCGCTCCTGGTCCATCACCTGGAGCCGCGGTCCGGGATTGAAGGCGGCGGGATTGGCCTTGGAGTACGGCGGCATGGTGCGGCCGCTGTACTCGGACTGATTCCAGCGCATGATTCCGGCGCATCCGGGCAGCGCCGTCGCGGGCGCGGCGGCGGAGGAGGCGGCGGTCGCGGTATATTTCGTCCAGGCGTCGCCCTCCCAGAATTCCTGTCCGCCGCGCTCGACGATGCGGGGCGCGCGGTCCCTGAATTTGGGATCGATATAATCGGGCAACGCCCACGGCGGCTCGAGCACGTGTCCGTCGGCGTCGATTGCCCACGATGATTTGACTGCCGCCTGGGGGTTTGGTGTCGATGCCATCTTTGTCCCTCCCGGGAAAACCGTCTGCTACAAATTGTAAAGTTGCTGCGCGTTACCGGCGCAGATCCGCAACCGGTCCTGCGCGTCGAATTCCTTGAACCAGCTCTCGGTCAGTTCCTTGCTGCGCGGCCATGTGGTTTCGGAATGCGGATAGTCGCTGGACCACATGATCCTGTCAACGCCGATGTGATGGCATTCGCGCAGCCCCACCGGGTCTTCCATAAAGGTCGCGTAGACCTGGCGCTTGAAATAGTAACTCGGACGCTCCTTGAGATTGTTCCTGGTCCAGTACCGATGGCGTTCCCACAGATGGTCGAGGTAGTAGTGCGCGAACGACAGCCATCCGATCTGCCCTTCGACCGAAATCACGCGCAGTTGGGGATGGCGCTCCAGGATTCCGGAAAGCACCAGGATCGAGATCGCCTCGCCCATCGCGAATTTGCTCATCAAAAGGTCGGCGAGGAAGCCGGTTGAATCGGTCGAGGGCATCGCGGCTTCGCGGCCGCGTCCGCCGACGTGGACGCCCGCCGGCCATCCGACTTCGACCAGGGTGTCCCACAGCGGCTCCCATTGCGGGTCGAACCAGTTGCCGCCGCCATGAGGGAAGCGCGGAATCACGGCGCCAGCCAGTCCCTTGCGCGCCGCGCGCCGGACTTCCGCGATTGCAACCTCGGCGCTCTCGCATGGAATATAGGCCATCCCCAGCAGCCGTCTGGGAGCGGCGGAGCAGAAGTCCGCCAGCCAGTCGTTGTAGGCCAGGAAGCTGGCGTGCCGCAGCGCCGGATCCTGCGAGGGCAGCGGTCCGCCGCCGTACAGCACCTCGGCCTGAACGCCGTCGAGGTCCTGATCCTTGAGGCGTTCGGCGGGATCCCATCCGCCGGGCCGCTGCTCGCTCAACCGGCGCACGTTGAGGCTGTAGTCCTCGAACCTGCGCCCCGCCATCGCGTTGATCCCGAGCAGCGGGGTGCGGCGGCCCTCGAAGACCTGGAAGTCGCCTTCGTCGGTGCTTTCCAGCCGTGGCGCCCGGTCGCGAAACTCGGCGCCTAGATACTCCCGCCAGATTGTCGGCGGCGGATTAACATGAGAATCAGCCGAAATCAGTTGGTATTCCATCGATCGTCATCCCCGTGAATGGAATCGGCACGTGTGGCGCCTGCCCTTATTTCTGCTGCTCGTCGAACACGCTTTTGGCCACCGTCGCGGCGGTGACCGCGGTGGGCCATCCCGAATAGAAGGCGACATGAGTTATCAGTTCGCCCAGTTCCTCCCTGGTCACGCCGTTGGCCAGGGCGCGCTGCACATGGCCGCGCAGTTGTTCGGGACGGTACAGCGCGGTCAGGACCGCGCAGGTGATCAGGCTGCGATCGCGTTTGGAGAGTCCGGGGCGCTCCCAGACGTCGCCGAACAGCACCTTCTCCGTGACTTCCATCAGCTTGGGCGCAACGGCGCGAAGCCCTTCGCGCGGATCCGGTCTTGAAGCCATGATTTACCTCCCAGCGCTTTGACTGCGCCGCGGGCGCATGACGCCGCCAACGCAAAACTTCCTGACTTTGTATAGCAGCTTTTCGCCGGGTTTCGAGAGGTTAAGGGACGCCGTGCGATCACGATTGCGGGCGGCGGCGCGGCGAGTCGGAGGCCGAAGCGGTGGAAGTGGGAAGAAAGGATCTTTCCTTAACCTGATGCCCCGCGATCCACCATTCCTCGACCCGCGATCCATCGGGACGAACGATCACGCAGGCGGGACCGTCGGCGCGATGCGGCGCATCGTCCAGGTACCAGCGCTCGCTGCGGCTGCCGTCGGCATGGATATCGATCCACGCGGGGCCGTCCACCCGATGCAGTTTGCCGTCCCGATACCATCCCATGCTTTGGCCGCCGTCCGCGCGCACCTCGACATAAGCGGGAGCGTCGATTCGATGCAGCTTGCCGTCGCGCCGCCATTGCTCGATGCGGGTGCCGCCCTCGATCATCTCAACCCGCCGGGGCTGGTCTTCCGCTTCATCTTTCTCCATGCGGCACCAAGCATAGCATGCCTGACTGCGGTCGCGGACGGTCCGCCGGGCTCGCCGCGGCGCCCGAAATAGTCTAATTTACAGTACGGATCGCAAACTCATTAAGGCAGGAGCAACTCCAATGACGCTTGCCGAGATCGATTCAATCCTTACCGACCTCGATTACTTCCAGCAGCACGACATCCCGCACGAGGCGTTTGCGATACTGCGGCGGGAGGACCCGGTCCACAGAACGCATCGGGATTATCCTTACAGTTTCTGGTCGGTGACCCGGTTCGAGGACGCGCTGACCGTATATCGCGCGCCCGAGCTGTTCAGCTCGCATCACGGGCTGGCGCTGACCAATCACGATATCGAGGAGAATCAATACGGCACCAGCATGATCGCGGCGGACCCGCCATTTCACAACAAGCAGCGGCGGCTGATCAGCATGCGTCTGACCCCGCTCCAGGTGCTGCCGCACGAACCGCATATCCGCGCAATCGTCTCGTCGATTATCGATCAGGTGGCGCCGCGCGGCGAGTGCGATTTCGTCACCGACATCGCAGCCCGGATGCCCACTGCGGTAATCTGCGAAATGATGGGCGTGCCGCGCGAGGATTGGGAGGACATGTTCCACTGGGGCAACCTGCTGATCGGCAGCCAGGACCCCGAATACCGTAACGCGGGCGAAAATGCCCGCCAGACGGCGGAGCGCGGGCGCGTCGCCGTTTACAACTATTACATGAAGCTGATCGCGCAGCGCCGCAAGAACCCCGGCGACGATCTGGTCAGCGCGCTCGTCCATGGCGACATGGGCGGCGAGAAAATGTCCGATATGGACGTACTGGCCAACTGCCTGCTCCTGATCCTGGGAGGACAGGAGACCACGCGCAACGCGATGTCGGGGGGCATGATGCAGCTGATGCAGGAGCCGGAGCAGAAGGCGCGCCTGATGGCGGATCGATCGCTGATCAGGAGCACGATCGAGGAGTTCCTGCGCTGGACCTCGCCGATCACCCATTTGATGCGCACGGCGACCGCGGATGCGCAACTGCACGGCCGACAGATTCGCAAAGGCGACAAGGTAGTGGTGTGGAACGTGTCGGCCAACCGCGACGACGCGGCTTTCCCCGATCCGTTCAAATTCGACATCAGCCGCAGTCCCAACGATCACCTGGCTTTCGCGCACGGCGAGCATTTCTGCGTCGGCGCCAATCTGGCGCGGCTGGAGTTGCGTGTGATGCTGGAGGAGCTGCTCACGCGTTTGCCCGACATGCAACTCGCCGGCAAGCCTGAACGGCTGCGGTCCAATTTCGTCGCCGGAATCAAGCACATGCCGGTCAAGTTCACGCCGGCCCGGGCCGCCGCGGCCTGATTGGATTGGGAGGGGCAATCTTGACGGAGCGCGAGGAAATTGCCGAGGTCATCTACCGCTACGCAATCGGGGCCGATCGCCGCGACGCCGCCATGTTCGCTGCGGTCTTCACCGACGAACTGACGGTGCTGCTCAGAGGCGGATCGTTCGGCGAGGGCCGCAGGCGCACGCTTTCCAACACGAAATTCGCGCGGCAGGTGATCGACAACCTGAGTCGTTTCCCGGTCACACAACATTTTTTCAGCGTCTATTCGGTCGATATCAACGGCGAGCAGGCGCGCGCGCTGGTGTATATGCAGGCGCGTCATTTCATTGATGAGTCCGAAGGCGCGCATCCGCCGTGGGACATGGGCGGATACTATGAGTATCACCTGGCGCGCACGGCTGCGGGATGGAAGGTGCGGGAATACACCTTGAATATCACGTGGGAGCAGAATGTCGCCCCGCGCATGAATTCACGCTAGCCTTTTACACGGCGACGGCACGGCCGCGCGATGTATAATTTGAGTTATTCGGGTTCCCGCACTGAATTGATGGCGCCTGGCATAGCCGTGCGCCGATCCGGTCCGGATGCCCGCGAGTTGGTGATGGCCTTCGGCGCCACCTCGACGGCCTACCAGATTCTGAATCCCGGAATCGAGCATTGGTTTGCGCCGGAAATACCGGCGGTGGCCGGCTATAAAAGAGAGCGGCACGTGATCCTGGCCGCCGGCTCACCCATCTGTCCGCCCGCCTCATTGCCGGACGCGATTGAAAGATTCGAGCATTATGCCCGCCGACAGGGATGCCGGGTGTGCTACGTATGCGCCGAAACCGGGTTGCGCGACCTGCTGGATTCTTCGCCGGTTCACTCGGCGGTCACCGTGGGCGCGCAGCCAATCTGGATTCCTGCGCAATGGGCGGCCATCGTGAAGTCCCATGCTTCGCTGCGCGCGCAACTCCATCGCGCGGCCAACAAGGGCGTGAGAATACGGGAGATGGCGCCTGAAACGGGGCGCGAACATCCAGCATTAAAAGGCGTGCTCGAACAATGGTTGGCGATGCGCGCGCTGCCGCCGCTGCATTTTCTGACCGAACCGCGAACCCTGCGGGGAGTGGTCACCGATCGTATCCTGCTGGTCGCGTGGCTGGGCGGCGATCCGGTGGGTTTCCTGGTCGCGTCTCCGATTCCGGTGCGGCGCGGTTATTTGATCGAACAGGTGGTGCGATCCAGGCGCGCTCCCAACGGCACCTCTGAACTGCTGATCGACGCCGCGATGCGCAAATTCGCCTTGCAGGGCGAGCGGTTCGCAACTTTGGGATTGGTGGCGCTGACCAGCAAAGCCGGTCCTGAGATCGCGCAAAACCCGTGGTGGCTGCGGATTATGATGCTGGCTGCGCGCACCCACGCCAACCGCTTTTACAACTTTCGCGGCATCGAGCATTTCCGCGAGAAGATGGCCCCGCAAGCCTGGGAGCCAATCTACGCGATTTCAAATGAACGCCGGTTTTCGGTCAGTACGCTCTACGCGCTCGGCCAGGCGTTCTGCGAGATTGCGCCCTGGTATGCGATCGCTCTCGCAGTCATCAAAGGCGCTCGCCAGGAAGTCCAGGGCGCCGCGGCCCTGATCCGGCGGCATTGGCGCAGCGTCCGCCGTGGAGCGACTAATTGAACTGACGGCACGCCGCCGCATCGCGGAATCCGGGATTCCATCGCAATCCGCGGTTTGCGAATGATCCGTTTATTCACAATCGGTTGGCATGCGCTGTCCATGCCCCGCGATCGCTATGGTTGCGGGTCGCGCTCCGGGAAACCCTCGACGGAGCCCCCGGAGCGCGGGCGGCTTCCGGGCTGCCTCTGATTATTGCAGTCCCAGTGCACCTAAGGGGCTGCGGTCCGCCACCGGCGCGCGCGCGGCGCCGGCGGCAAGCTTGACCGATCCAGGCGTACGCTGGATCGGATCCACCAGCCCCAATTGCCTCGAATATTCACGTAGCTGCGGCATCACCTCCCTGGCGAAAAGTCTCATACTGGTCATCCGGTCCTGATTGCTGACCGGACCCTGGACGTTAAACACCACCAACACACCCGGCCGCAGCACCTGCATCAGGGTCTTCATCTTCGGCAGAACGGTCCTGGGCGTGCCGATGATCAGACGGTACTGTTCCTGCGACGATTTATAGGCAGCCAGCGCCTTTTTGCGGGCGTCTTCAAAAGGGTCGGCGGTTTCGATCCCCTCCCTTTGCTTGCGCAGTTTGTCGGCGCTGACGCCCAGCCAACTGCCGCCAGGCTGACGGGCCAGTCTGCGGATCGCGTCCTTGGTGTTATAGCCGGGCGGCAGGGTGTGCTCGGGGCGCGAGAATGCCGTCTGGCCGGCACCGAACGCGTAGCCTTTGCCCAGTTCCTGGGCGCGGGCCTCGGTCTCCGCCAGGAACACGGGAATGATGTAGCCGAAGTTCTCCGGTCCTGCTTCGTATCCAACCTTGGCCGCTTCGTCGGCGTAGTAGTCCCACAGATCGCAGGTCGGGCCCAGGGCGGTACCCAGCCCGATGTACGGATAACGATGCTCCGCGCACCATTTGACCGTCTCCCAGCTCAGCACGCCGGGTATCCACATCGGCGGATGCGGTTTTTGCAGCGGCAACGCCCACGGATTGACGAACAGATAATTGAAGTGTTTACCCTCGTAGCGCCATGGTCCGGGACGCGTCCACGCCTGGACAATGAAATCGTGAGCCTCCTCGAACAGTTCGCGGTTGTAGGCGGGATTGGCGTGATTGAAGAACTGCTCGCTGCCTGCCCCGCGCACCCATCCGGCGACCAGGCGCCCGCGCGAGATCATGTCGATCTCGGCTAACTCCTCCGCCATCCGCAGCGGATTCTTGATCACGGGCAGCGGATTGCCAACCAGCACGATGCGCACTTTGGAAGTGATGCGCGCCAGGATCGCAGCCTCGACGTTCATCACGCCGCCCATGCAAAAGGGCGTGCCGTGATGCTCGTTGAGCGCCACCGCGTCGAAGCCCAGTTCCTCCGCGTAGCAATTCTCGTCCAGATAGTAGTTGTAGTCTTCCGCGCCCTTGTGCGGATCAAAGAAGCGGTTGGAAATGCCGAAGAACGCCTGGTTGCGGAACGCCTCCTCCTCGGGGATGTAGCGGTAGGGTCTTTCGGTGAAATATCCGATTTGCACGGCGATCTCCTTTTCTCCTCAGGCAGCCAAAAACTGCTTGACGGCGCGGACGAACTCGGCCGAATTTTCGATTTCCGGGCGATGGCCGACGCCGTCGATTTGCGCGACTGTCGCCCCCTCCAGCGCCTCGCGATAGCCGTCGATTGCGCCGCGCGGCACCACCGCGTCCCGATTACCCCAAACCAGCAGCACCGGCAGGCGGATTCCGCGCAGCCGATACGGCAGGCTTGGGCTGTGCATGAACGGCTCCCATCCCAGGCGCGTGGTCTCGGCTCGCGCATCCTCGAACGCTTCGAACACCTCGGGCGTCATCTCGCCGCCATAGATTTTGCCGAACTCCGGCGTATTCACCGTATCGGCAACGGTCGCGCGCAGATGGGAGCGAATCGTCATCCCGATAAAGTTGGCGATCTCGCCTTCGCGAGGCCTGATTCCCAGCGGCGCCACCAGTACCATGCGGCGGATCAGATGGGGGTCGGCGGCGGCGATTTCCGCGGCGATCCAGCCGCCAGCGGAAAACCCCATTACGTCGACCGGGTCCAGACGCAGGTCGCGGATCATCCGGGCATAGAAGCTGGCCAGATCGCGGAAATCCCGCATCCAGTCCAGACGCGGGGTCCTGCCGAAACCCGGCTGCAACGGAATCACGAGCGTCCGCTCTTCGGCGAGGCGCTCGTTCCATGTCATCCAGCCGGTGTAGCCAAGTTCGTCATGGAAGATCAGCAGCGGTTTGCCGCCGCCGCCCTTGACCATCGCCACCTCGACTCCGTCGGTTCGAAAGCTATCTTCATACCATTCGGGCACGACTCTTATCTCCTGCGTGATCGCTTACGTTTGATGGACGGCCGCAAGAGCTATGCCATCGCTGAGGCCGGCTCGGATTGGAAAACTGCCACTGGTTTTAGCGGCCCTGGACTGGCGCTGCGCTCCTCGCGTCGCGCCAGTGGTTCCAAAGGGGATGCACCAGAGTTCATTTTTGGACAAACGCGCCGCAGGGAAACAAACTGTGACCGGGACGCGGTTGGCGCGCTGCTGGCATCGGGAGCGCCGTTGGTGACATTGCTGAGGACGATTAGTATAAAGACATCACCAGCGACGACGGAGGAAAAGTATGAAGTTCGGTCTGCTCTATGAAATGGAAACCCCGCGGCCCTGGAACGAGCGCAGCGAATACAACATCTATTGGCAGGCGCTGGAGCAGATCGAGCTGGCCGATCAGGTTGGATTCGACTGCGTATGGGAGGTCGAGCATCATTTCCTCGAGGAGTATTCGCACAGCTCGGCGCCCGAGGTCTTTTTCGGCGCGGTCAGCCAGCGGACCAAAAACATCCGCATCGGCCATGGCGTGCGGCTGCTGCCCTTTAACTTCAATCATCCGATCAAACTGGCCGAACAGGCCGCCGTGCTCGATATAATGAGCAACGGACGCGTCGAATTCGGCATCGGCCGCTCGACCACGGTGCAGGAGCTCGACGGATTCGGCATCGACTACGCGCGGACCCGCGAAGAGGTGCGCGAAGCGGCGGAAGTAATCGTCAAAGCGTGGACCGAGGAGGTTCTTGAATTCGACGGCAAGCTGCTCAAAATTCCACCGCGCCGCGTGATCCCCAAACCAATTCAGAAGCCCCATCCGCCGATGTGGATGGCATGCGTGGCCCCCGACAGCTATGAACTCGCGGGCAACCGCGGGCTGGGCGTGCTCAGCTTCACCTTCAACTTCGACCAGGTGAAAAAGGCGCTGGCGAAGTATCGCCGCGCCTTCGATGCGCGTTGCGACCAGATTCCCAGGTTCCCCAACCAGGGTTTCGCCAACATGGTGGTCTGCCATGTGGCGCAAACCAAGGCTGACATCGCCATTGGAATCGACGGCGCGCGCTGGTTCCTGCATCACGTGGGTCTGTTGTTCAGGCCCATGATGGTGAAGAATCAGCTCTATTCCTACGAATACACGCGCAACCTGTTCAACACCGACGTCGATCCCGGCGATTTGCCCGACGAGGCGCTCAAAGAGCATCCGCTGGTCGTGGTCGGCACGGTGGAGGAAGTCATCGGCAAACTTGAAGAGCTGCAGCGAGCCGGGGTCGACCAGGTAATCTGCTTCAAGCAGGCCGGCCACATTCCTCACGCCAATATCATGCGATCCTTTGAGCTGATGGGGCGTCACGTGCTGCCGCACTTCAAAAAACGCGAGGCGTCGGCCGCGCAGGCGTCAGCCCAGTGATCTCGCCGCTGATTCGTTGGGCGGCTTTGCCAGACGGTGCCGTCATGAGCGCAAGGGCAGGGACGCCTGGCCCCATACCATGTTGCACGATTGTTGAAGCTGCGGCCCGCCCGCAGTTCAGTTTAGAGGTTGGTCAATGAAGTTCATTCTCGGTTTCCTTCCCACCCTTCCCGTCACCCAGGAGCAGCGGCTGCGCGAACGTCCGGTCGCCTACCGCACCGAATATTGGCAGCGGATGTTCGACCAGATCGTCGAAATCGCGCGGCTGGCCGAAGACGTCGGCTTTGATATCGTGACCTTCACCGAGCATCATCTGCACACCGAAGGGCTTGAGGTTGGCAGCGTGCCGTCGCTGTCGCTCTATACCGCGATGAACACCAGGCACATCAAGGTGGGGCCGATCGGGTACGTGCTTCCCGGATGGAATCCGTTGCGCCTGGCGGTGGAAATCGGGTGGCTCGACCAGTTGACCAAGGGGCGCTCGATCGTCGGGATGGCGCGCGGGTACCAGACGCGATGGCTCAACTCGATGGCGCAGAAGCTGCACGTTCAGGCGGCGCCGAGCGACCAGTCCGAAGTCGATCTGATGAATCGCAAAGCGTTCGAGGAATGTTTTCAGGTGCTGAAGCTGGCCTGGAAAGACGAACCCTTTTCCTTCAAGGGCGAATTCTGGGAATTCCCGTATCCGTACGAGGAAGGCACTCCCTGGAAGGCGGCTGAATGGACGCGGACTTATGGCGCCCCCGGCGAAGTCGAGGGCGACCGCGTCAAGAAAATCGCCGTCGTTCCCAAGCCCTATCAGAAGCCCCATCCGCCGGTGTTCCAGGCCTTTTCGATCAGCGACGCCACCGTGGCGTGGTGCGGGCGCGAGGGTATCACCGCCGTGCTGCTGATGCCGCGCGCCGTCGATGTCCGCCGCCTGGCCGAACTGTATCGCAAGGAAGCCGCCGCAGCTGGACGCAAAACCGAGCTGGGCCAGGGAATCGCGTCCGCCCATTCGGTGGCTATCGCCCGCGACAGGAACGAGGCATTCAAGCTGGCCGCGGCCGGGATCAACGAGTCATATTACAAGCAATTCGGAGGAGTCTTTGGCTTCTGGGAAGCTTTTCGCGTGCCGGAGGACGAGGAGAAGTATCCGCGCGCAAAGACGATGCTGCCGCCCAGCGAATGGACGGTCGAGCGGCTGGACCGGTGCGAATACATGTACGCGGGCACCGTCGCCGACGTCCGGCGCAAGATGGACCACCTGGTGGAAACGGCCAACCCCGAATATATCAACATCGGCGGTGACCAGGGCTTCCTGCCCCTGGAAGTGGTCAAAGAGCAGATCCGCATTTTCGGCGAACAAGTATTGCCGCATTACAAATGACGACGCTGATTCGTACCGGTTTGGCCGCAGCAATCATCCTGATGTCGATGAGCTCCGGCATCGCTGCGGCCCATGCGACCGCGAAACTCAAGGAAGCGCACATCGAGTTCAAGACCGGGGCCAGGCGCAAGCGGGCGGATACTCGCCTGGTAATCCAGGTTTACTGCAATGACGGATCGGTCGCGGCCAAAAACGATCCGGTCGAAACTTACGGCGAGTTCCCGCATTACAGCGTCAACGGGCCGATCGCGCTGGTGGTGGACACCTCCAAGGCCAAAGATGACATCAAGGGCGGCTACCACATGATCGAGATCGAGCCGGTCGGCAACGAGACCTGGACCTTCAGCTACGTGCTGACGCTTGATTTCGACGATGGTACGAAACTGGTCTATGGCCGCCTTAATCGCAAGGCGACCCAGGACGACACCACCGTCCGCGGCCAGAATCTGTGAGTCACCGCCGTTGATGTCCCATGGTGTCAGTCGCGCAACAAGGTTTTTGCGGCTTCGGAGAGTTCGCCTGAGCGGCCGCGGCCTTCCAGGCGCGAGATGGTCTCGCCCTTGCGATTGATGAACAGGACGGTTGGAAGGGCGTCCAAATCCAGCGCTTCAAGCATCGCGTCATCCGCCATCAGGATTGGATAGGCGATCTTGAATTCCCGGACGAAAGGCCGCACCGATTTGACGCCGTCGCCCTGCACCTTGTCCACCGATACGCCGACCACGATCAGACCTCGCTTGCGATACCGATTGTAGATCGCATTGAGTTCAGGAACTTCCTTGCGGCAGGGCGGACACCAGGTCGCCCAGAAATCCAGGATTACAGGATGGCCGCGCCATTTGGCCAGCTTTACACGATGGCCGTCGAGGTCCGAGAGCGTGAAGCTCAGCGGCTTGCGTTTGGGCTTGGGCGCATCCAGCGATGGGGTCTGGACGCCGGCCGGGACCACAGTTTTTTTCCTGCTGCTGGCCAACGATGGTGAAGTAAAAGCCCCGACTGTCAACAGAGCTATCAGACCTATCCGCCAACCCCACAATCCGCTTCTCATTTCACGTCCAATTGCATACTTGCTACCGCGTCGACCCTCATCCTCCCCTCTTTTTGGTTAGAAAGATCGGAGGATTGGGATCTCGCGCTTGAGTCCATCGATCGCCAAAACCGGTTCGCGCTCAGACCTGCTCGACCACGGTCGCGACCCCCTGGCCCATCCCGATGCACATGGTGGCGACGCCCAGACGTGAGCCGCGCCGGCGCATCTCGTGGATCAGCGTGGTCATCAGGCGCGCGCCGGAACAGCCCAGCGGATGGCCCAGCGCGATCGCGCCGCCGTTGACGTTGAGCTTGTCCTCGTCGATCTTCATTTCGGTGTTGCAGGCCAGCACCTGCGCGGCGAAGGCTTCGTTGATCTCGAACAGGTCGATGTCGGCGATTTTCACTCCGGCGCGCGCAAGCGCCTTAGCGGTAGCCGGCACCGGGCCCCATCCCATGATCTCCGGACGTACGCCGGCGACCGCGGTGGCGCGAATCTTCACCATGGGTTTCACGCCGAGTGACCTGGCGCGGTCGGCGCTCATTACCAGCACGGCGGCGGCGCCGTCGCTGATTTGCGACGAGTTGCCCGCCGTGACCTGGCCGTCAGGTTTGAAGGAAGGGGCAAGCGCGGCCAGCTTTTCGATACTGGTATCCGCACGCGGTCCCTGATCGACATCGGCAGTCGCGCCTTCGCCGATCGGAACCTTGACGATTTCCTCCGCGAAGCGATCGCGGGCCGCGATTGCGCGCTGATTGGAGCGCAGGGCGAAGGCGTCAGACTGCTGGCGCGTAATGTGGTACATCGCGGCCAACCGCTCCGCCGTCAGCCCCATGAAAAGCATGTCGCGGGGAAACATGGTCAACAGACGGTTGTTGGGCGACAGTCCAGCGCCCATCGGGATATGCGTCATGTGCTCGACACCGCCGGCAATCGCGATATCTCCGGCGCCGGTCATAATCGCCTGCGCGGCGAAGTTGAGCGCCTGCAAACTGGAGCCGCATTGGCGATCGACGGTGGTTCCCGCCACTTCGACCGGCAATTCGGCCAAAAGCGCAATCATCCGGCCCAGGTTGAAGCTTTGCTCGGCCGATTGGTTGGCGCATCCCCAGATAACATCCTCGATCTCGGCCGGATTGATTTGGGGATTGCGGCGCAGCAGTTCGCGCACGCAAATTGCGCCCAAATCGTCGGCGCGGATGTCTTTGTAATAGCTCCGGTCCTTGCCGGCGCGGGCGATCGGCGTGCGGACACCGTCGACGATTACTGCCTGGGTCATCTCCAATCCTCCTGCGCGTGCTGATTAAATGATACCGCGGGCGCGCAAGTCCGCTATCCTGGCCTGATCGAATCCCAACAGGTCGCGTAGCACCGTTTCAGTATGCTCGCCCAGGGCTGGAGCGCGAGTCGGCGGCGTCGCCTGATCTCCGGGCGATTTGAGCGGCGAGCCGGGGACCAGCAGTCCGGCGAAGGTGGGATGGTCGGCCCGGAGAATCATGTTGCGCTCGAGCAACTGCGGATTTTGCGCCACCTCGGCGACGTTGGACACCGGCGCACACGGCACTCCCGCCTTCCCCAGCAGGGCCAGCCAGTGAGCCCGCGGACGCGTGGCAAAATGCGCGCGCAGCAGCGGATCCAGTTGGGAATGATTGCGCGTGCGGCTGTGGTTATCCGCGAAGCGAGGGTCGTCTTTGAGTTTTTCCAATCCCAATGCCACGCAAAACCGCTGCCACAATGACTCATTGCCGACGCCGACCACGAAGTAGTCGTCGGCGGCGGGAAATTGCTGGAAGGGCGTGATGGATGGATGGCGGCTGCCGATCCGGCCCGGAATCGTGCCAGTCGCGGAGTATTGACCCAGCGCCCCCTCCAGCATCGCGACCTGGCAGTCAAGCATCGCGATATCCAGATGCTGCCCCGTCCCGGTCCGGTCGCGCACGCGCAAAGCCGCCATGATCGCGACCGTGGCATAGAGCGCGGCGACCATATCGCCAATCGAAACTCCGCACCGGGTGGGCTCGCCTCCAGCCGCGCCGGTCACGCTCATGGTGCCGCCCAGCGCCTGCGCGACGATATCGTAGGCCGGCTCCGAGGCCATCGGACCCGACTGGCCGAAGCCGGAAACCGAGCACAGGATCAGTTTGGGATTGCGCGCGCGCAGACGGTCATAGTCCAGGCCGAAGCGCGCCATCGTGCCGGGCGAGAAATTTTCAACCACGACGTCCGATAGGCCGGCGAGATCGAGAAAGATCGCGGCGCCTTCGGGCTTGCGCAAATCCAGCGTGACGCTCAGTTTTCCGCGATTTACGCCATAAAAGTAGGCCGAATCGGTGGAATTCGGGATGATCGGCGGAAAGCGGCGGGCGTCGTCGCCATTGCCGGGCAATTCCACTTTGATTACTTCCGCGCCCAGGTCCGCCAGGTTCATCGTGCAGTAAGGACCGGCGAGCACACGGCTTACGTCGAGGACTCGGATTGCCTGAAGCGGTTTCTGTTCGAGCATCTTGAGGCTGGCCGCTCAGCGGCGCTGCTGGCGCGCGCGGGCGGCGGCTTGCGCCCGCATCGCTTCCGCCGGCGTCATGATCAGGCGCGGCTCGCGCTGCGTGTGGGATTGTTCCCGTGACAGCACCAAATCCATGCTCCGCATCACGTATTGAACGAAGAAGGGCACCCGCGACAGGGTCTCGCCGTCGCGAATCCGGGCGGCGGCCGAGGCCGCCCATCGCGCCGCGTTGGCGCGTCCGGACCGGGCCAGGTAATAGGCAATATCTTCGAGGCGCCGGCGCATCAAGGTTCCCCGATCGCCGGCGAAAAGTTCATCAACTGCGCGTCCGACCACCGTGTTGACGCGCTCCTGCTGTTGAAACTGGTTCAAGACCAGCGGACTCTGACGAATTTCCTCGACTTCCTTGAGGTAGGGCTCGAGTACGGACTGCGGGATGATCCAGCCCTCGAGCTCGGGTTCCTGCAACAGGTTGGGCGACGGCTCCTGGGAAAGCGTGGCCGCAAATTCGCTGTAAATGGGATGATGAAAATCGACCGGCAGCGGCGTATCAAGAATTTCCGCTCTGAGGGTCAGGAAATTACCGACCCGGCCGAGATGGTCCTGCGGTGTGCGGCGAAAGGCGTCATACAGGATGAAGTCGGCCAGGCGATAGTCCGCGTCAACCAGTTTGATTCTGGCGCGTTGCTCGAAGCCCCGGCGTTCTTCGCGCAATTCGCGCCGACTGACGTGGTACAGACCGACTCCGACCAGTCCCTCGGTCTCGGAGTAAAATCCCTGCAGCCAGGTAAGTCCGCCCTGTGGCCGCGATTTTATCAGCCAGGCGATACGGGAACCTTCGGGATCGACCGGCGAGATTAACCCGCTGAGGTTGGTTTCGGGTTCGCCAGCCGCCGCAACCTGTGGTTGCGCCGGCTCGGCCTCGACTCCATGCTGCCTAAGTCTGAACAGGGCCCGACGAATCTCACGCCGCAAGGCGCCGGACGCGCCTGATTCCATTTCGGTCAGAAGCTGGGCGGCTGAGGGGCTGGCGATTAGCCCGGCGGCAGCGGCGATTTTGGCGTCGTCCGCGCCCCCCGACAACCGCAGGGAACGCAGTTTTTCGACCGCCTGCTCCGGGACCAAAGCATCTATTCCCAGTTCGGTGAGAGTTTGTTGCTGTGCTCTTTCCTTGGCCATTGGTGCTCCCGGAGGATGGCACGGTCATTTCTGACATGCTGAAGAACTCAAGGCAAATCCGGGTCGAGGTACACGGGGTGTCTTACCTAGTCAAACAATGTTCCAGAACTTCACTCTCAAAACCTGTTTGGTCATAGCCGGTGCGAGTTTCCCAATCTGCGGAATTGTGTTAGGCAAAATAGGCGGAGCTTATTTCTGGTGCAAATCAATCTCGCAAAGCGGCTTGGAAAACTACCTCCCTATTTGTTCGCCGAGCTGGATCGCCTGAAAAAAGAGGTCCAAGCCAAAGGCGTTGACGTCATCAGCCTGGGAATCGGCGACCCCGACCTTCCAACGCCCCATTATATTGTTACTGCGCTCCGGCGGGCAGCGGAAAAGCCAGTGAACCATCGCTATCCCGACTATGAAGGGATGGAATCGTTCCGAGCGGCCGCCGCACAATGGTACAAGCGCCGTTTCGGCGTGAACTTCGATGCGCGCGCCGAAGTCTGCGCTTTGATCGGATCGAAGGAAGGTATCGGCAATTTCTCCACGGCGGTGGTGGATCCGGGCGATATCGTGTTGATCCCGGATCCGGGTTATCCGGTGTATTTCTCCGGGTGCACGTTTAACGGGGGCGAGGCGTACTTTCTTCCGCTGAAAAAGCAAAACGGTTTTTTACCTGAGTTTTCGGCGGTTCCCTCTGAAATCGCCAGGCGCGCCAAACTGTTGTGGATAAACTACCCGAACAATCCCACCGGAGCAGTCGCCGATCTTTCTTTCTTCAAAACGGCGGTAGATTTTTGTCTCAGCAACAACATAATTCTGGCTCACGACCTGGCCTATTCTGAGATTGCATATGATGGATATCGGGCGCCGAGTGTGTTTCAGGTCGAAGGCGCCCGCGAATGCGCCGTCGAGTTCCATTCGCTGTCAAAGACCTTTTCGATGACCGGATGGCGGGTGGGATTCGTAGTGGGTAACGCGACTCTCGTTGCGGGCTTGGGGAAAGTCAAGACCAACATGGATTCGGGAGTTTTCCAGGGAATCCAGGAAGCGGCCATCACGGCATTGGAGGGCGGGGAGGAGACCCTGCGCGAATATTGCAGGATTTACAAGGAGCGGCGCGACGTGATGGTGGCCGCTTTGCGTGACCTGGGGCTGGCGTGTGAGGCCCCCAAGGCCACGTTTTATATCTGGGCGGAAGTGCCCAAAGGATACACTTCGGCGTCATTCAGCGAGCGCGTGCTTAAGGAAGCGGGAGTGGTGATTACACCAGGCTCCGGCTTTGGGAATAGCGGTGAGGGGTACGTTCGATTGTCAATCACATTGGCGACCGAACGGCTGAAAGAGGCGGCAGAACGAATTAAAGCGCTTAAGCTGTAATCGAGGATGCCCCATAGGGCTTTCATCGGAATAGGTACCAACCTTGGCGATCGGATTGCCAATTACCGCGAGGCACTCGAACGCATAGGCAAGCTGCGGCAGACCCGCATCGTCCGCCAGTCGTCTATCTATGAGACGGATCCGGTGGGCGAGGTTATCGGTCCGTTCCTCAACGGCGCGATCGAGGTCGAAACCGAATATTCAGCGGAAGCTTTGATGCAGCAGTTGCTTTCCATCGAACGCGCGATGGGCCGCAAGCGGGTGCGGATGCCGAAGGGGGCGGCGCGGGCCAGGTACAAGCCGCGCATCATCGACCTGGATTTGCTGTTTTTCGATAACGAGATGATCGACACGCCCAAACTCACGGTGCCTCATCCCCGAATCCAGGAACGGCGCTTCGTCCTGGTGCCGATGAGCGAACTGGCGCCCGCTTTGATTCATCCCCGCCTCAATGCCAGTATTTCAGAGTTGCTGGCCGGACTGAAATCCCCCCAAAGGGTGGTGTTGATGCGCGCCGATTTGCTCAGACCGCCGTCGCCGCGCCGGGAGGTTGTGACACGATGAAGATTTTTCTGGATGGCGCGGATACCGGCGAGCTCAAGGAAGCGCTGACCTGGGGTTTGATCGACGGTGTCACCACCAATCCAAGTCTGTTGGCCAAAACCGGCCGGCCTTATGCCGAAGTTCTGCGCGAAATCTGCTCAATGATCGACGGTCCGGTCAGCGCCGAGGTGGTCTCGACGATGGCGCCGCAGATGCTGGAAGAGGGCGAAAAGCTGGCCCGGCTGCATCCCAACATTGTGGTCAAATGCCCGGTTACCCTGGAAGGGCTCAAGGCCACCGCCGCGCTGGCCAAACGCGGTATCAAGGTCAACGTGACGCTGGTTTTCCAGCCGCTGCAGGCGCTGGCCGCGGCCAAATGCGGCGCCGCCTACGTGTCGCCGTTCGTGGGCCGGCTGGACGATATCGGCCATGACGGTATCGGCACCGTCGATCAGATCATGCGCATCCTGCGCAACTACAACTACGCGACCGAGGTGCTGGTCGCATCGCTGCGCAATCCGCTGCACGTGCTGAAGGCGGCCGAAGTTGGCGCCCATGTCGCCACGCTACCTTTCAACGTGCTGCGCCAGATTCTGTGCCATCCGCTGACCGACATCGGCCTGGAGAAGTTCCTCGCCGACTGGCGCGCCAGCAAGCAGAAGATTGTGTAAGTTCCTCGGCTTAGAGCAACTGCGCCAGTTCGGCCGGGCGCATGCGGATGCCGGTGTAGAATTCGCCGAAGGCGCCGTAAACGGCGCTGGCTTCGTCGAAGCGCATCTCGTAGACCAGCTTCTTGAACACCAGCGGATCGTCGGCGAACAGATCCACGCCCCATTCGAAATTATCCAAGCCGATCGAGCCGGAGATGATCTGAGTGACCAACCCGGCGTATTTGCGTCCGATGATTCCGTGTTCGCGCATCATCGCCTGGCGCTGCTCGATCGGCACCTGGTACCAGTTGCGCGACTCTCCGCGCCGCTTGTCCATCGGATAGAAGCACACGTAGGGCCGCGCCGGGATTTCGGGCCATAAACGGCTGGCCATCGCCTCGCGCTGACGCGCGGTCTCCGCCGTGACGCGCTCTTTCCACGGCTCGCTCCCCGGCGCAATCCCTTCGGCGGCCAACTCGGCATACAGACGCAGCGACGCCTCATACAAGCCGATTTCCACCACCGACAGGTATGAAGAGGTGTACTCGCAGAAGTCCCACAATCCCAGCCTGGTCCATTGCATCTGGGCTTCGCGCAGTTCACCGAGCGAGCGCCGGAAATGAATCAGCATGGCATCGCCCTTGTGGCCCAGAAGTGCGAACAAAGCGCTCTGTCCGCCGGGTCGCGCTTCGTGTTGCGCCAGCAGTTCACTGGCAGCGGCGATTTCGCGGCTCCGCCGGTTCGCCTCGCAGGCCTTCAACTCGCGCCATCGCAGGCGAACCATCTGATGGAGGATGTAAGCGCCCTCCAGCGTCAGCGGCTCGGGTGGAATTGACTTGAGATCGTGACTACGGCCCATCTGTTCGTCTTTCATCAAACTGTGCTCAATTCTGTTGGGCCGCGCAATCGGCCTCGTTTACTTTAATACGATGGCCGCATAATCGCTCAAGAGGCACCCGAGGCCTGCGCCGGCTGAGGTGGAATTTTCGCGGGCGCGTACCGGGTAATGAATTTTGACCCGGACCACGCGATGAAGGCGGGCAGCACCATCACGCCCGCGATCGCGTTGAGGCCCATCAGCAGCGCCAGCATCAGGCTCATGTTGAAGTGAAAGAGTGCGGGCGAGAACATCCACGGGATCAGCCCGCCGAGCATGATCGCCAGCACGATCGCGACGGCGCCTCCGGTATCCCTGCGCGCCAGGACGACAGCGTCCTTCAGCGCCATCCCGCCGATTACTTCGTCGCGGATGCGCGAGACCGTGTAGATTCCGTAATCGACGCCCAGACCGATGCCCAGTGAGATCACCGGCACCGTGTCGATTGTCAGCCCGATCCCGCGCAGATGCATATAGATGAACGCGCCGAAATTCGCGGTCACGCAGACCAGCACGAAGAGAATACCCGCCACGATCGAGCGGAAGGTGAAAGCGCTGAAGACGAAGATGGCGAACAGGACGAAGGTGATGTTTTTCAGATCGAGATCGAACAGCACGTCGTTGGCGGCCGCATAAAGCCCCGCGATACCGCCCAGGTAAAGCAGTTTGGTCTGGGCGACGGCCGGATGATGAGGGAAGTAAACCTTCTGAAATTGCGCGATACGTTGGCGCAGCAGGTTGAGCGTGCGCGCCGTATGGTCTTTCAACAGGACCCTGACGCACGAAGTATTGAACAGGTTGAACTTCTCCATGTCGCCGGGAGCCTTGCTGTGCATGAAGAACAGGACCGAAGCGAAGACCAGTTTGATCGTGTGTGGAAGAGCCCAGAATTTCGGATTTCCGCTGTGGATCACCCGGGTGAACGGTTTGATGCCGTCATCCGCGAACGTGACCACATCCTGCACGCCGGGGCTTTGAAAGATGTAATTGCGCAGGTCGTCCTCCATGTGCAGGACGGGATAGCTGTAAGGGTTCTGGGTGGCGGTCATCGGCGTGTCCACGATGATCCAGCCTTCGTCGATGGGGAAATCCTTGACGATCTTGCGAATGTCGCGGTTGACTTTGGCGTTGGGGCGGTAAAGCGGCGTCCCCGGATGGAGATAGCCGACCTGCGCCCGCATCCCGCTGAAGATTCCCGCCGCCAAAAACAGCGCCGCGCCGATCATCAAGGCCCCTCGCGCCGCGCCCGCCTCCACGCCGACGCCGGCCAGTTTTACCCCGAACTCTCGCAGGCGCGACAGGGCGGCGTTGCGCTCGATGACCGGCCGCTGCTTGCGCGTCGGTTTAGGCAGATAGCTCATCAGGATCGGCTGGAACACGAACACCATTAGCAGGCTGGCCAGCAGCCAAACCGTACCGGCGCGGGCCATATGATCGAGCACCGTGATGCCGGAAAACGAGATGAAGATGATTCCGGAAACGTCGGCGGCGATCGCCAGCAGCCCGGCGGGAAACATGTAATCCGTAGTCTCGATACAGGCCTGGAGCCGGTCTCCGACCTGGTCGAGCACGTAGTAATAGCGTTTTTGCCATTGCACGCCGTGGCTCATGTCGCGCGCGGTGAGAATCATCGGCACGACCAGCAGCAGCGGATCGAAGTCGTAATGGCGCAGACCGACCAGTCCCAGTCCCCACAAGGCGGAAAATGAACCCGTCACTATCGGCACCCACCATGAGGTGAAGCTGCCCAGGCTCAGGTACAACATCAGCACCATCATCGAGATCGAGATCAGCAAAATCGCGAGGATAACCGGGAAGTAGTAATAGCCGTAACCGCGCACGACGGGCTGTCCCGTCACGTAGATGTTGGTGTTGGCGTCCTGGTACTTGTGGACGATCGCCTGGATGTCGTTGAACAGCGCGCTGTAGTTCTGGGCGGGGCCGGTATCGTTGAACGACGCGACCACCGCCGCGGCTTTGAAGTCGGGCGCGACCAGATCGCGCAGCTCGTCCTTGTGCGCGTCCACCACTTCGCGCAGCGCCTCGACTTCCTTGCGGTTCTTGGGCACCCACGGATACATGTAGCAGTGGTACTCGACCGTGCCGGGCGAGGCCTTCACATACTGGGTCTGGTAGGAAGCGAGGGAGAAGACCTCGTTATGGTTGACCAGCGGCAGCATGTTGGCATCGAACTGGATGTCCTGGATTTTCTGCAGCGTGGGGATGTTGAAAATGTCGCCGTGTTTGACCTCGATCATGAAGATGGTCGTATCGGCGTTGCCGTACCGCTCGTATTTTTCAGTGAGTTTGGTGAACGGATGGTTGGCTGGGAACAGGTCGATAAAACGGGTGGCGATCGTTATATGGGTCGCCTCATAAGCCATGAACGCGGTTATCACCAACAATATCGCCGCAATCGGCCCGCGCCATTGAAGTACGATCTTTCCCAGACTTATCTGCTTCATGTTAAATCGCTTGCCGTTTAGCAGCAGCTCGCGGCCCCCGACGGTCCGGGGTCGGGCTCCCATCCCCAGGGTCTCGGACCCCAATGTGCGGTAAATACTTCCCCGCGCTTGACCGCCATCACGGGCACGACCGCTTGGGTGACGCGCATGCTCCCGCCCACGGTGTCATACACGACCCATTGGCCGTCGCGGATCCGGATCACTGAAACATCGGCCTGTTTGCCCACCGCCAGGCTTCCCAGCCGGTCCTCCGCGCCGATTGCCCTGGCCGGATTGGCGGTGCACATGGTCACCACCTGATCCAGAGTGAAACCCAAACCCAGGAACCGCGTCATCATTTCAGTCATGCTATGCACGCTGCGCAAACGTCCGGGCACGGTAATATCGGTGCTGATACAGTGGGGGAGCAAACCCTGATCGATGATGCGCCGGCCCACATCGAAACTGAAATTCGCCCGTCCGTGAGCGGTGTCGAACCATACGCCGGTTTTGGCCGCCTCCCAGGCTTCCGGCACCAGCCGCCCGTTGCCGTCCAGCACCCCGCCGGGATTGGCGGTGAAATAGTGAGTGAGGATGTCGCCCGCTTCGAGCATCGGCAAGAGGCGGCGGATCACGGTGGGATCGTAGCGCCGTTCGGTATCGCCGATATGGACCATCAGCTTGATACCACTGTCGCGTGCGGCGCGCCGGGCAAGCCGCGGCATCTCCATCCCGAATATTTCCAAAGCGGGAGAAACCATCCGCGCCTTGATCCCGCAAATCAGCCCTTTGTGGCGCTCGGCGACGCGCAAAGTGGCGTCGAGATTGATGCTGCCTTCGGCGATTATGTCCGGAATCGTCGCCAGCCCCGTCTGACAGATGTGCAGGAACGGAATAATCTCGGTGTGGCAGTGCGGGATGATATGCCGGGTGAAGCCCTCGAACGTGGCGCATCCAGCGCTGCCCGCATCCACCACCGTAGTAACTCCGGCGTAGACCCCGGCTTCATCAGGATGAACCCCGAAACGGGTGAAACCTTCGAACACATGGACATGCAGGTCGATCAGCCCCGGCGTCAGGATGGTGCCGGGCAGTTCGATAACGCGGCGGGCCTCTTCTGGCGCAATTGCGGGAGCAACGGCGGCAATTGTGCCTTGAGTAATCGCGACATCCTTCGGCCCATGCACGCCGATCGAGGGATCGACGACGGTAGCGCCTTTGAGCAGCAGGTCGTACATGCCGGCTCAGACCTTACCGGAACGCCACAGCGAGACGGTGTGGAGGTTTTTTGCGATCGCCGCTCATCAAGTACATTACTACGGCAGCGAGAAAGGATTGGTAAAGACTTGCGCGGCGGATTCGCGCCCGCAGCGGATTGCGGAAAAAGAATTTTTCCGCAACCTGCTCCCCTCACTCCAGTCTCTCCCGGAGGGAGAGAAGTAAAGGAAAGCAGCCATCTTTTATCCACGGTGCGGAATGCAGCATCCTAATAAAGGCGTAACTCCTCTTTTTTTCCGCATCCGGCGAGGCGGCGATTCAGAACTGAGGAGCGGCTTTGAGTACGGCGAAAGTGGACCTCAGCCGGTGAGCCTCGAAAGCAATCGCGAAACGAACCATTGCTGCCGAGGCTGGGGTGGCGCTAACGGCTCGCCCTTTTTCAGCAGCGAGAGGCGCTCTTCAACCTCGCCGGAATTCGGGAAACGTCCGAAGTCCTTTTTGGAAAAGAGCAGGGTGTCGCCGGACAACACATCGAACTGGCCGCGGCTTCCCTCCGTGATGGTGACTGTTTCGCCGAAGCGGGATTGCAATGACGCGGCCAGACCGACCGCGCGCTCCTTGTAGCCTCAAGCCTTGCAATAGAGAATGCGTATGCTCATAAGCACAGCTTACCCATCGCGGCGCCCAAGCTCAAACTGCTGACGTCAACATAACCTCGCTCGTTGACCAGTTTACCGGGGAACCGGAAGAAGCGATCGGCGATGACCCATCTATCGCCGATAAACGCCGGCGGCATTGCCCTGCAGCGCATTTCCGAAGCGCTTCTCTATGTCCGCCACCAGCGCCGTCGCGGCCTCGGGATGCAGCGCGACGGCATTGTGGAGTGCTTCCGGGTCTTGGGCGACGTCGAAAAGCGCAACGAACCCGGACGGAAAATACCAGACTACGTGATAGGAACCGGCATCGGCGGCGATGGCCCCGCTGTCCAGGCGGCCGAAGGGGCTCGATCTGGCCAGATACATCGAAAATGCCGGCTGCGGAGCCGGACGGATGGGGCCGATCAGAGAATGACCTTCCATCCACGACGGCTTTTGGATCCCCAGCACCGCGAGAATCGTGGGAGCCACATCGGTCAGATCTTCGGCGTCGCCGATGGTATAAGCGCGGTCCTGGCCCGGCAATGAAATCAGCAGCGGGATATGAGTTTCGCTGTAATGCAAATCCGGCGACGCATGTCCGAACCATCCAGCGGAAAAATTCTCGCCGTGATCGGAAGTGATAATCAAAAGCGTGTGCGCGGACTGGCCGTTGGCCCCCATCCAATCCAGAAAATCACCGAGCGCGCGATCGCATTCGGCGATGCTCTCGTCATAACGCAGCCTCAGACAGTTGATTTCCCGTTGCGCCGCGGCTGGATAGGACGGCGCCGGCATTCGCCACAGGTAATAGGCCTGGCTGCTGAATTCGGAACCCGCCAGAAACCGTCCGCGAAAGCGCGCATCCGTCACATAAGGAGCATGGGGCGGGTACAGATGAATCCACAGGAAATAGGGCCGCCGCGCGGCCCGCATGAAGTCGCGGGCGGCTGAAAACACAGCCTCGGGCCGGACCCAACGCATGCGGTTGAATCGATCGAACAGGCAGCCGAAGTCCTTAAGCGCGTAGAGCGCGAGCCCGTTGGCGGTATTGAAGGCGATCCCGTTGCTTAATTGCAGCAGCAACGTTCCTGGAAAAAACCAGGGCGATATCGGCGGCCACGGCAGAGCGGAAAACGAATCGCCGATCCGCAGCGTCATCGGATGGGCGCCGGGATTGGTGACGATTGCCGCAGTGGTATATCCGTGATGGCGCAGGATCCAGGCGATATTGTGCGTCCGCGCGCCGCGCGGGATATGTCCATAAAGCTGAAAAACCCGGTGCTCAAGCGGATACTGCCCGGTCAACAGCGAAGCGGCCGCCGGTGTGGTGAAATCCGAAGTGGAAAAGAAATTGACGAAGTTGTAGCTGCGCCGCGCCAGCCGCTGGAATTGAGGCGTGGTCGGCAGCCCGTACCCGTACAACGACATGTCCTGGGCCGTCAGAGCATCAAAGCTGATCAGCACCACGTTGGGTGCGGTGGACAAGTTGGGGTCCGGGCTGACCGGCGCAATTGCATTGAAACTGCGCCAGCCAAAACCGCCGGCGATCACCGCAACCAGCAGCAATGGGCAGATCGCCAGCACTATCTGCGCGGACTGGTTGAGGCGATTAAAAAATCCGCCTACCCGCCGCCAACCGACCAGCGTGAACACAACGATCAGCGCCAGGAGCAGTGCCGCTTGCACGGCCGCGCTCGCAACCGGCCCGGCGATCGTGTCCAGGGGGCTGAGGAAAACCAAGAGGCAGACCGCGGCGATTAGCAGCCCCAGAACACCGGCGCAGTTTGCCTCGGCACCGGCGGCCCACAATCGGAATACGCGGCCGGCCGTTAGAATTGCCGCGAGGACAGCGGCGCCGACCGCTTCAAGCAATAGAAAAATCGAGATTTCCAGCGCCAGTTCGGCAACCGCCCCCATGGTCGAAAGAAAATATGACCATGGGAGCAGCTCCTGGAGCGCCATTAATGGAGTCAGAACCAGGATGGTCAGAACCGCAAGGCTGCGAAACAGCAGCCACCATCGGCTAACCATATTTCTCAATCAAATCCCCGGTCTCGGGCGCGGACCTTCGCCGCGGTGACCCGGAAGGCGTGAAGGCGCATGCGGTTGCTGCGCAATTAAAAAACGGGCGCCGCGTGCTCAGTGCACAGCCGCATCGATCGGCTTGCGCAGCGCGGTCACATCAAAATTGAACAGGCGGGCCGCATTCAGTCCCAATATCCTGGCGCGCTGATCGTCGCTCAGATGGCCCATCTGGCGCTCGATGGCCTGGGCCGAATGCGGCCATGAGCCCTCGTGATGCGGATAATCGTTGGCCCACAGGAAGTTATCCACCAGATCGTATTTGACGGCGAGGTCCAGCCCGACCGGATCTTCCTGGAACGATACAGAACCGTGCTGCCTGAAATATTCGCTGGGCAGCATCTTGAGCTTAGGCTGCACCCACATATGATGTTTGTGATAGGCCTCATCCATCGCCTGCAGCGCCCACGGCACCCATCCGATACCGCATTCGATCGCGGCGAACTTCAGTTTCGGGAAACGCTCCAGCACCCCGGAGGCGCATAGGTTGGCGATCGGCTCGATGGTCGGCGACAGCGAATGACAGACATAATTGATGACCGCGCCGCCGTCTTTGCGCGCGGTGCGCGGATCGCGTCCGGTCGAGATGTGAAAGGTAATCGGCAGGCCGGTATCCTGGATGGCCGCCCATAGCGGATCGTACAGGGGCAGGTTGTAATTGGGCTGGCGCGAATCGGGCGGGCCGTAGATCGGTTTGCATGGCAGCGCCAGGCCGCGAAAGCCCATCTTCGCCACACGCTTGATTTCCGCGATTGCGCCCGCCAAATCTGCCGGCGCAATCGCCGCCATCGGCGACATCCGATCATTGTAAGGACCGAAAAATTCCCACGCCCAGTCATTGTAGGCGCGGCACTGCGCCATCGCGAATTCCCCGTCCTGCGTCGCCCACACCAGCAGGCCCTTGTTGGGAAAGATAATTTCGGCGTCGACGCCGTCGCGCGCGTGATCCTTGAGTCGGCCCTCGGGCGTGTACCCGGCTTTGCCGCGGATGAAGTCCTCCCCTTCGAGATCCTTGTTCAGCAGCAGGCGCGATTTATCGCCGCTGTCAGTGACGGTAAACTTGACCCCCTTTTCATCCACCACGACGCGCGGCATGCGCTCGCGGTACTTGCGGTCGATCCGCTGGCTGATGAAACCGCGCGGCTCATTGGCGTGGCAATCCACCGAGATCATCAGGTACTTGTTGGGATCGCCGGCGCGCGCCGTATGCTCCCAGCCGATGCACCCGGGAGTTTCCAGCCGCCATCGATTGGCCTGATCCACCGTCGTTTCATCCGTTTCCACGATCTGTCTCCTCAACCATTATTGTAGGATTGCGCCGAATCCCTGGAACAAAAGGAAAGACGAGTGAGGTAAGATTGCTCTTTCTTTGTCCGCCTCTTACTTCTCAATCCGCTCCCGTCATTTTTCCAGGCGCCACTGCACCAGCGTAAAGCCCTCGTCATGATCTTCGAATACCGCTTCGACGGCGCCGTCAATCGGCGGATCGCGCCTTTGATCGCCGATCAGATTCCCGATCATCCTGACTCCGCCGGCATGGGGCAATTCGACCAGCACTACCAGGTATGGACAGGCTTCCTTCAGGGCTGGGAATGAAGGATGCCAGATCCGCTCCCAACTATAAATTTTGCCACGCGGTGCGACCTGTTCCCACCCCAGATCGAAGCCGTGACACTTATAGCAGATCTCTTCGGGTCCGAACTGGAAGGTGGCGCAGGAACGGCAGCGCTGCACCGCCAGTTCATGGCGGCGCGCAGCTTCCCAAAAGCCATGATGGAAGGAGGCGGAGCGGGCCGGGTCCGGCATCGGCATTCCCGCGGGCAGGCAGTAACGATTCTCGGACGCCATCTTTATCCCTCCATAGTTATGCGTGCAGGAGCAAGTCGCTGACCAGCGGCACGGCAGGCCCGGCGATGACCATCGAGATTTCGCAGTCGCGCACCTGGCAGGTGGACGTGCCGCGCACCTGGCGGGCCGCCTCGACCACCAGTTCCATTCCGTGCACGTAGCATTCGGCAAGATTGCCGCCGCTGGTGTTGATCGGCAGCTTGCCGCCGGGCCAGGTCAGATTTTCGAAGCAACAGAAATCGTTGGTTTCCTCGGGCGCGCAAAAACCGTGTTCGACCAGCGACATCACCACGGCGCCGGTGAAATTTTCGTAGGACTGCACAACGTCGACATCGGCGGGCTTGATTCCGGCCATCTCGTACAGCCGCGGCGCCAGCGTGCCGAAATTGGCGGTGCCGTAATCGGGCGCGTTGTGCACGGACGCCCCCTGGCGAAAGCCCGAACCCTGCGCCGACGCCATTATATATGCCGGCTTGTGCGGCATATCGCGGGCGCGTTCAGCGCTGGTGACGATCACGGCGGCGGCGCCGTCGTTTTCCATGCAGCAATCATAGAGATGGAACGGCTCGACAATCCATCGCGAGTTATCGTACTGCTCGCGCGTCAGCGGACGCCCGTACATTACGGCGCGCGGATTGAACTGGGCGTGGTGATACGAGGCCATCGCCACCGCGGCCAGCGCGTCCTGACGGACGTTGTGTTCGTGCATGAAGCGGCGTGTGCGCAACGCGATCATCTGGGCCGCGGTGCCCATTCCGAAGGGCAGCGTGTACATCGCGTTGCCGGTCACGGATTTGGGCGCCGGGGCGGCTCCGAAGCGATAGAATTGGCCCTGGGCCAGAGCGCGATAGACGCACACGTACCTGGCGTAGCCGGCCGCCACCGCGGCGGCGGCATTGCCGACCGCGCCGGCGACTCCGCCGCCGCCTCCGCTCCAGAAGATATTGGAAAGGTGCAGCTCGGAAAGCCCCAGCGCCGACGCCATCCGGATCGGTTCATTGCGATCGTCGGCATAAGAGGCCAGACCGTCGATCTGGCTGACGGGGATACCGGCGTCCTGCGCGGCTTTCATGATCGCTTCGCAGGCCAGGCGGAACTCGCTGACCGGCGCGCCGCCGCGCTTGTAGTATTTGGTTTCACCAAGTCCGACGATTGCCGCCTTGTCCTTGACCGTCAAAACGTCCGCTGCCATAGCGCTTGCCTCACGCCACGTATAGCCCGCCATGTGCTCAAAGCTCAACCCTGGCCGCTGAAGCATTTGACATCCTGAGCCGTGGCGCTATTAAAGAGCAGCGGAGTCGCGGGGCGGCAAAGGCCGCACCATTTCGCCGCAGGAGCAGACCATGGACAATATCAGCATTGTATCAGCCGATTCCCACGTGGTAGAACCCGCCGACTTGTGGGTGGAGCGCATTGATCGCAAGTATCGCGAGTCCGCACCCAGAGTGGTGCAACATGAAGGCAAATGGCTGATCGTGGCTCCCGGCGGAGTAGCCTTTCCCGTCGCCGGTCAGTTCGCCGCCGGCAAGCGCGGAGAGGAACTGCGCGAGCATCTGGGCAAAGGTTATGAGGCGGGGCGGCCCAGCGGATGGGATCCGACCCTGCGCATCGCCGACCAGGAGGCAGACGGCGTCAAAGCCGAGGTGCTCTATACCAGCAACGGCCTGGCGCTCTATTCCATTCAGGACGCCGAATTGCAGCGCGCGTGCTTCAAGGTTTACAACGACTGGCTGGCGGAATATTGCGCCGTCAACCCCAAGCGGCTGGTGGGTGTCGCGCTGATTTCGCTGTTGGATATTCCGGAGGCGGTCAAGGAATTGGAGCGATGCGCGAAGATGGGCCTGCGCGGCGCCATGATCTCCAACGGTCCCAACCAGCCCTATCATCGGTCGATGTACAATCCGTTCTGGCAGGCCGCATCGGAGCTTGATATGCCGCTTTCCCTGCATATCATCACCACCAGCAGGAAACAGAGCGTGACGGATTTTGCCAAGGGCAGCGGCAATCCGTTCATGATCCTGTTCGACTGGGTGCATGAGACACAGGGATCGCTGGCAGCGTTCCTGATGGGCGGGGTGCTGGAGCGTTTTCCCCGGCTGAAACTGGTCTCGACCGAAAACGATATCGGATGGCTGCCGCATTTCCTGTATCGGCTCGACCACAACTACGACCTTGGCGTCCAGCCCAATCTGCCGCCTTTGAAGCCGAGTGAGTACGCCAGGCGCCAGCTTTGGGCCACGTTCCAGGACGATCCCTGCGGCGTGGCGCTATATAAGATGTTTGGCGAAGACAATTTCATGTGGGCGTCGGATTTCCCGCATCTGGATTCAACCTGGCCGCATTCACGCGAGGTGATCAAGCAGACGTTCGGGTCGATTCCCGAAAGTGTCACGCGCAAGATCGTGCACGACAATGCCGCCCACCTCTATAACCTGGATATCAACTGAACGAAAACGGTCCGGGAGGTCTTGGTCCGATGAGGCAACGAGGCTCGCATCGAGCGGGCACGTTTAGCGCGATTAAAGCCGCCGGTATCAGGCTCATTTATGAACACGGCTACGAAGCGATGACGCTGCGGATGCTGGCGCGCAGCGTCGGATTGGAAAGCGGCTCGCTCTATTACCATATCAAAGACAAGCAGGACTTCCTTTTCCGCCTGCTCAAGGAAATCATTGAAGCCAATATCGCCGAACTCGATCAGAGATTGGCGGGCCTGGAGGACGCGGAAAGCCAGATGCGCGCGCTGATCTGCTTCTTCGTCACCAATCAATGGGAAAAAAAGGAGGAGTCCTACATTATAATCAGCGAAGTCCGAAGCCTGAGCGCCGAGAATTACAGCGTGATCGACGCCCTGAGTTCGGACTTCCGCAGACGGATCGAAGAGATTTTGCGCAAGGGCGTAAACGAAGGGAAATTCCAGGTCAGAAATCTTACGGTAGCGGCCCTGGCGGTCGGCGACATTCTCAGCGGGCCGGCGCGATGGTACTACCCCAGAAAGCTCTTGCTGCTCGATGAATTGATCGAGATCATCACCGAAATGATTTTCCAATTGCTCGGCGCCAATCGAACCCCAAAAGCTCAGGTCCACTCTCTGGCCCCGGACGTGAAATCGATGGATGTGGCGCATCCTGACGCCGAGTCTCATCCCGAATCCCGCCCGGTTGGGTGTCCCTCGCGCCGCCCCTCGATCCGCTGAGGGTCAACGCCGGGCGCGTTCAGCTTCTACCGGCATTGTGGTCCCCGCGCATGGGGTCAGGCTCTGGAGCGGCACGGCCCGTACCGCGCGATGTATGGCACCGAACGGATCGTCGGGATTGCCCTTGGCAAGATTGATAATCGTGGAAATGGTCTGCCTCAGATCGCACCCATGCAGCGCGTCGAGTGCGGCGAAATCTTCAAGGTGGTGAAAGTAGAGCTGATAATTAATCAGGACCGCGTTGTTCAGCTTGATTTGGTCCAGATCGAAGCGATCCAGTCCTGAAAGCCGCGGCTTGAGTTTGGCGTAGTCGCTTTGGATTTCATGAAAGACGCCAACCCGTTGCTTGAGAATCTCCGCCCTGGGTTTGCCGCTATGGTACAGCGCCTGGAGTTTGGCTTCCTGGTTTTTCAGAAACTCGCCGAACAGCATGTCGCTTTGTACCACCGCGCGCGCCACCGCCACGTCCTGCGAATCGGGGCCTTCCAGGTACTTGAAGAATTCCATCGCGCCACGGCCGCCGACATAATTGGCGGAGGACTCGTCGAACATCACGTTACTGGCCAGAAAATAGGTACGATGGAAAAGCTCGTGGATTATCACGCCGGCCAGGACCACGTGATTCAACTCCAGCAAATTGGACAACAGCGGATCGTTGAAATACCCCAGACTGGAGAACGCCACTGCCGGACGAACGAAGGTATCGTAGCCCTGGTCTTCCATCGATTTGGCGGCTGCCAGCGCCGCGGACTTGCTGAAGTAACCCTTGTAAGGCACCGAACCGACGATCGGAAAACACCAGGTGTAGGGTTTTAACTGATCGGGCTGCGCCGCCATCAGGACCCACGTGACCGCCCATTGCTCGACCGGGGTGACGGTTGTGTAAGAGCCGCCCACGTTTTCTCCCAACCGATCTTCGGCAAAACGGCGCACCTGCAGGACCATCTGGAGCTTGTCGCGGATCTCCGGCTTGAGATCCCTCTTTTCCAAAACCTGTTCGATTGGACGGCGGTTCCACAACAGGCGAGCCTCGGCATAAGCGCCATGGGCGATATAGCCGATTTCGCATCCGCAAAATGAAATCGCGCACAGGCCAAGGAGGAGCTTGAGGGTCAGTTTACCGCGCACCTGGTTTGGGGCGGCCACGCGTTTCACCGGCCGTTGGGACCTTCGAGGCCGGTGGCGGCGCTGCCAGCCCGAAAGCGCGCGTACTGAAGCTCGAACAGGCGATAGTAAAGCCCGCGAGATGCCAGCAGTTGTTCGTGAGTGCCGCTTTCGCGCAACTCGCCGTGGCTCAGGACCATGATCCGGTCGGCTTTCTCGATCGTGGACAGACGATGGGCCACGATCAGCGCTGTGCGCCCGGTAAGCAGTTCCGTCAGCGCGATTTGGATCAGCCGTTCGGTTTCGCTGTCGACGCTGGAGGTGGCCTCGTCCATGACCAGTATCCTGGGATCGTAGGCCAGCGCGCGCGCAAACGACAGGAGCTGGCGCTGGCCGGCCGACAGATTGGAGCCGCGCTCGCGCAGGTCTTCGTGCAAACGCGCGGGCAGCCGCTGCACGAAACTCAGCGCCTGCGCGCGCTCCAGCGCCTTCAGGATGCTGCTCTCGTCCAGATCAAGGCGGCCCAGGCGGACATTATCAAGGATGCTGCCGGTAAAAATCTGCACGTCCTGCTGCACCAATCCGATTGTGCGCCGCAGTTCGCGCAGATCCCAATTCCTGACGTCGACGCCGTCCACTAAAATCCGTCCCCCCTCGACATCGTAAAAGCGGTTGAGCAGCTTGATGATGGTCGACTTGCCGGAGCCGGTGGCGCCGACGATTGCGACCTTGCGTCCGGGCTCGATTTCAAAGCTGAGCCCTTTCAGCACGGGATCGCCGCGGCGGTAGGAGAAGCTCACATTATCGAACACGATATGGCCGGACCTCAACGCCGGCGTGCGCGGGCGCTGGGGAGTCTGAATCGTAATCGGCTCGCGCATCAGCGCTTCCAGCCGTTCGGCGGAGGCCAGCGCCGATTGCAGAACGGTGTACTTGGAAGAAACGTCACGCAAAGGCAGGAAGAATTTCTGGGCATATTCGATGAAGGCGAACAGCGTGCCGAGGCCGATCAGGCGATGCATCGCTTCCCCGCCGCCGATCCACAGGATTATGCCGATCGTGATCGTGCTGATCGTTTCAATGGTGGAAAACAGCCCCGCCTCGTACACGTTCGCCATCATCTGGGAGTCGCGGCTGCGCTGGTTGAGCACGTCGAATTCGCGCGCCGTTTCGACCTGACGGGTGAACAGTTGGACGATTGAAACACCGCCGATCGCTTCGGACAGGTACGAGTTGAGCGCGGCAAGGCGGTCGCGGATCTGGCCGTAAACCACGCGCGCCCTGACCTGGAAGAAGCGGATGATCATCAGCAACGGCGGAATCGATATCAGCGCCCACAGCGCGAGCCGAAAGCTCAGCGTCAACATGATTATGATGATGCCGCTGAGGGTCAGCATGTCGATCAGCAAAGTGAGCGAGCCGGCGCCGAACATCTCGTTGATCGCGTCGATATCGGTGGTCATGCGGCTGACCAGCCGACCCACCGGGTTGCGATCGAAAAACGCCATGGGCAGCCGTTCGACCCGTTCGAACAACGCCATTCGCAAATCCGAAAGGCTGTACTGCGCCACCATGTTGGTCAGGTAGAACTGTCCGAAAAAAGTGGTGAACTCGCCGATCAACAACAGCGCGTAAACCACGCCCATCGCGGCCAGTCCATGGGAGCCGGCGGCGCGCAGGATTGGCGCCAGCCAGGCGGGCGGGCGGTGCGAGGGGCGCGGCGAGAGAAACAGGTCCACGGTCAATTTGATCATGTACGGCTGCGCCAGCGAGAAGCAGGTGTTCAGCGGCATCAGCACGATCGAGGTGATAAACAACCCTCGATAAGGGCGCACAAAGGTCCAGATCCATCGGACCAGACCCCAGTCGTAGGCGGCGGGTGCGCGCGCGCTTTTTTCCACTTCCTCCATGGTCAATAGGCCGCCAGCTCCTCTTCCAGCAATTGGCGTCTGAAAAGCTCGGCGTAAATCCCGCCCTCCGCCATCAACTCCTCGTGGGTGCCGCGTTCCACGATCCGCCCGGCGTCCAGCACGATAATCTGGTCCGCGTCGCGTACGGTGGAGGCGCGATGCGAAACCACGATCGTGGTGCGGCCGCGGGCGCCTTCGGTCAGGTTTTGCAAAACGTCCCGCTCGGTTTCAGTATCGACGCTGGCCAGGGCGTCGTCGAGCACCAGGATCGGGGCGTCGTAAACCAGGGCGCGCGCGATGGTAACGCGCTGCTTCTGTCCGCCCGACAGCGCCATCCCGCGCTCCCCGACCATCGTATCCAGCCCGCGCGGCATGACTGCCACGTCGCCGTCAAGGCCGGCGACGGTGACCGCATTGGCGATTTCCTCGCGGCTGGCGCCGATCCGTCCGAAGGCGACGTTGTAGGCGATAGTCTGGGAGAACAGGTTGGCTTCCTGGGGCACGACGCCAACCGCGCGCCGCAACTCGCCCAGCGGGATTTCGCGGACATCGCGGCCGTCGATCAAAACGCGGCCGGCGGTGGGCTCCAGCAGCCGCGTCAACAGCTTGATCATGGTGGTCTTGCCCGCGCCGGTGCGTCCGACGATCGCCAGTTTGCTGCCCGGCTCGACCTTGACGTTGATATCGCGCAGCGCGTAAGGCTGCCCGTTGATGGCGCCGCCGAGCCACGAAAAATAACTGAACGAGACATTCTGCCATTCGATTCCGCCGACAATCTCGATCCTGCCATCGGCGGGAACCGAAAGGGGCAGCGGGGCGTCGTAGATGGCATCGAGCCGGCGCATCGCGGCGCGGCCCCGCTGGTAGATGCTGAGCATCCATCCGAGCGAGGTGGTCGGCCACGCGAGCTGCCCCAGATAGCCGATGAATGCAATCAGCTCGCCCAGTGTCATCACCCCACGCTGGACCAGCGAACCGCCGTAGATCAGAACGATCATGACCGCGGTCGCCACGGTCGAACGCACCATCGGAAACATCGAGCCGCGCACCCGCGCCAGCCCGAGTCCCTGCCGGTTGAAGTCATCGTTGAGCCTGCGAAAGATCTGCGCGTCGTGCTCCTCAACCGTGTAAGCCTTGATCACGTGGATACCGGTAAGGCTTTCCTGCACCTTGGAGCCGATGTCCGCCAGCCCCTCCTGAACGCGCAGGCTGCGTTCCATCAGCGAACGGGTGAGCCGCTTCATCACCGCGAACAGGACGACATAGGGTACCAGCGTGGCCAGGGTGAGCCGCGCATTCATGGAGAACATGAAGCTCAGCGCGAAAACGTAGCGCAGCGGGGTGTCCGCGATGGACAGCACGCCCATCCCCAGCATCATGCGCACGGCGGACAGATCGTTGATCATGCGCGACATCAGGTCGCCGGTGCGCAGCCGTTCGTAAAAGTCGCCGCCCAGCAGCATCAGCCGTTCGAACAGGTCTTTGCGGATTTCATATTCGATATCGCGGCCGCAGTTGAAGATCGTGAAACGGGAGCACCAGCGGGCGACTCCCATCGTGACCGCGGCCGCCGCAATTTCCCCGGCAACCCGCGACAGCCGCTCGTAATGCCCGGCCTGGATCGCGTCGATTCCCGACTTGAGCAGATAGGGCACGAGCATCGCCAGCGTGGCAGTTGCAAACGTGCAGATAATGCCGAACGCGTAGCGCCACCCGACGCCGCGCATGTAACCCAACAAACGCCTCATGCTCGCAGGCTAAGTTATCAGGTTTGGAAGGTTAGGGAAGCGCATGTTACGGGTGTCGACGGTGTGGAAACGACAACCAGTTCACCGGCGAACCGCACCCTGCCGTCACGCGGACGTCGCGCGGCGATCCTTGAGTTTGCGCTCGTAGAGTTTTGCGTACTTCAGAAACACGTAAAACGCGGCGGCCATTGACGCGTACAGACCGCTGGCGCCTTCCAGGAAACCGCCGCGCAGGATGTAAAAATTGAAGAAGCGCCATAGCGGATTGGCGAACATCTTAAGCGGTGTCATCGCTCCATACTGCGCCTGCGCCGCCGATTGAGTCGTCAGGCGGTTCATCGTCGCGACGTGGTCGGCGATGTCGGCGTAGCTGAAATGGAGGATCGGCGCGCGCAGTCTGCGCACGGTGCCGTTGACGATCGCCCTGGCATGGGGTTCCGTGCCGCCGAAATGAGCGGCCTCGCGCCGAAACAGGCGCAGATGATAATCGGGGTAAAGGCCCCGCGTATAATAGTGATCAAGATGATAGAGGATGCGCCGGATCTCGTAGCCGTCGGCGGAATCGGGCGAACTGACCACGGAGCGGATTTCCTCGCGCAGTCCATGAGTCAACTGTTCGTCGGCGTCCAGGCTCAACACCCATGGTGCGGTGGCCTGCTCCAGCGCGAACTGTTTCTGCGCGATGTAGCCGGTGAATTCCCGCTGATAGACCCTGGCGCCGAGAGCGCGGGCGACTTCGACCGTCCGATCGCTGGACAACGAATCCACCACTATCAGCTCATCGCAAATCGAGGCGCTGCGCAGACATTGGCCGATCAGCGCTTCCTCGTTGAGCGTGATGGCAATCAGCGCAAGCGTGGGCCCCTGCGCCATCAGGGTAGCCTTCCCGCTCCGGCGGACGCGCCGATTTCCGCCAGGAAGCCAGAAGCCGCCTCCACCACCTCGTGATAGCGCTCGCGGTTGATTTTTCCGCGCATCAGTTGCACCCGCAAAAACAGAAAATAGGTCTGGATCACGTCGCTGCGGCAGTAAGCATGGATTTCATCCATCCGTCCCGCTTCGTAAAGCTCCTGGACGCGGGCGCCGTCCACGTCGCCTTTGCCCGGCAGTCCGATACTTTTGAGCAACAGGTCCAGACCGCCGCGGATTCGGAAGTCGCCATGGTTGGTGAGAAAATCCTGCAGGTCAAGATGATGTTCAACAGACCAGCGCTGACGGCGCGCGAAATGCGCGGGGGCGGCGATGCCGTGGCGCAGCGCCTGCAGTTCCAGCACCGGCAGGTCAAAGGCCCGGCCGTTGAATGTGACCAGGCATCCGGTGAATTGCTCCGCGCGGCGCCAGAATTCCCGCATCATTTCAAGCTCGGAATTTTGTGCGGCCAGATTTTCAACGGCTTCGAGCACGTAATCTTCGTTGACGCTGCCCACGGCGATCGAAATCGGCACGTGCAATGAAGTCGGGAAAAAGGCGCCGCCCAGTTCCTCGCGCAGGCGCAGATAAGCCTGCTCCTCGTCCATCTGCTGACCCCGGTAAAGGGCGTCGCGCAGCAGGCGTTTGTCCACCCGGGTTTCGATATCAAGGATTGCAAACCGCATCAGAGGCTTTGCGGCGCTGAATGTTCATTGGGCTGCTTCAGCGTTGAGCGGCTTGGGCATGCGGTCGAGCCGCTCCAGGATGCGTCCGGCGATTCTCATGAACTCCTGGCTGGCCGGGTGCCGGGGGCTGACCGCAACCAGCGGCCGCGCATGGTCTGCGCCGGCGCGCATCTCGGGCGTAATCGGCAGTTCGCCGAGCATTTCCAGCCCAAGTTCTTCGGCCATCCGGGCGCCGCCGCCATGACCGAAGATTTCGTGCCGATGCGCGCACCGTTTGCAAGTGTAATAACTCATGTTCTCGATCACACCCAGCACCGGGGTATCAACCTGCTTGAACATGGCGACCCCGCGCTTGACGTCGAGCAGCGCCACCTCCTGCGGCGTAGTTACGATTACGCCGCCTGCCAGGACCACGCGCTGAGTGATTGTGAGTTGAGCGTCGCCGGTGCCGGGCGGCAAATCCAGAACCAGGCAATCAAGCTCGCCCCAATCGACATTAAAGAGAAACTCGGTCTCCAGCTTCGTCACCATCGGACCGCGCCAGATGACCGGTGTCTGGTCATTGACGAACAGCGCCATCGAGACGTACCGGACGCCGTAACGTTGCATCGGGATGATGCGTTTGTCAGCGCTGACCCTGACGCTGTCCTCGACGCCCATCATCATGGCGACGCTGGGCCCGTACACGTCGGCGTCCATCAGGCCGACGCGGCGCCCTGACGCTTGCATCGCCAGCGCCAGATTGACCGCCACTGTCGATTTGCCGACCCCGCCCTTGCCGCTGGCAACCGCAATCACGTGCTTTACTCCGGGAACCGGTCGGCGGCCGCTCTGGACGGTAGCCTGACGCGTGGGCGGCGCGCTCTGCACCTCGACCCGGACCGCACCCACCCCTGCCATCGCGGCCACGGTTTGCTTGACGTTTTCGGCGACCGCCCGGGCGACGTCGGGGTTGGCCGAAACTGCCCCCAAAAAAACCGTGACTCCCGAATGGCCGACTTCGATGTCCTTGACCAGACCGAAGGAGACGATATCACGAGTGAAGCCCGGGTACTTGACCTTCTTCAGCTCATTGAGGATTTCGTTGGGGCTTGGCATTGCTCTGGTAGCGACGCAACCATGCTATCATCAGCGCAGCGGGTAGAAAACGAACCCATGAAAAAGCTCGGCAATGTCGATGAGCTCGAAGGTCCGATAGGCAAGCTGCATATATCCCGGACGGGCGGTGGTCCGGTTCTGGAGTTCGCCGCGCGCGAGCTGGCCGATGGTTTGGGCCGGATGCTTGCCGAGCCGATCGCGATCCAAACCATCGAAGGCGCGGACCGGCCGGCAATCGTCGTGAGCTACGGCCCCCCGGCGGCAAGCACCCCGAGCTGGTTCGGACCCGGTTACGCCATCCTTCCGGGCCGCCGCGGAATCGAACTGTGCGGCGCGGACGAGCGCTCAGTGCTCGACGCGGTTTATCACCTGTTGCGGGAATGTGGCGCGCGGTTTCCCCTGGGCGCGCCCGCGGCTTTCCCCGGCCTGGACCGCACGCGGCTGCGCGAGCTCAAGCCGCTGCAGGTTTGTCCCGCCTTCAGCCGCCGATGCCTGGTATCGGACATCATGACGTGGCACTACGACGACCCGGCAAGGTTCGCGCTTCATCTCCAGCATGATCGCGACTTTATCCCCTGGATGGCGCGCTGCGGGCTTAACGCCTTCTCTTACATCCGCCATCCGATGGACACCCGTTATCGAATTGCGGAACTGGAGGAGCTGGCGGCCGAGCGCGGCATTGATCTCGAGTACGGCGGTCACGTGATTCAGCAATTGCTGCCGCGCGAGCACTTCGCGCAGCATCCCGAATACTTTCCGGCGGCTGCCAGCGGCGCCCGGATGCAGATGGGCAATTTGTGCGTGTCCAGCGCCGGTGCGCTGGCCACGGTGCGCAATGGCGCGCTGGCCTATCTCGCCAACCATCCGCAAACCCGCCTGCTTCACGTCTGGGGCGCCGACGTCAAAAAGGGTGCATGGTGCATGTGTAATCAATGCCGCCCGATTCCTCCTCAACTTCAATACCTCCAGCTCGTCAACGCGATTGCGCAGGCAGCGGCGGACGGCAGCGCGCCCGGCGCGATTGCTCCCACCATTGCGTACCTGGCATATCACGACACCCTCGAGCCGGTCGACGGTCTGCGGCCGCGGGCGAATGTCTGCTTCGAATGGGCACCGCGCGAGCGCTGTTACCGCCATGCTATCGACGATCCGCAATGTGATACCAATCCGCGCTACTTCGCCGCGCTCAAACGCTACGTCGAGCTGTTCGAGGGGCGCGGTCATGTGTTCGAGTATTACGCGGACGCCATCCTGTTTGGCGGGTTGAGCTGTGCGATGCCTTCGGTGATTGCGCGGGACCTGCGCGCCTACCGCGCGTTGGGTATTACCGGCGTATCGTGTTTAACCTTCGGCGCCTTCAGCGTTTTTGCCTATCCTGTAAACCTGGTCGCATTTGCCCGTCTCGCGATCGATCCCGATGAAAACCCCGACGCCCTGATTGTGGAAGCCGCTGCCCAGCGCCATCCGGGATGTTGCGCGGAGATGGCGTCGGCATATCGCGCCGTGCAGCAGGCGTCGATGCTGGCGCTGACCTATGGCGAGGTGCTGCGTCCGTTCATGGAACCGGAGCGGGCCAAAAGGAAACGAATCGAGCTGGAAGCCGCGGTCGAGCAGTTGAGGATCGCCATCGACGCGGCCGACAACCTGCTCGCCCGCGGCGCCGACCCCCTGCTCGAGGCCGAGCGCAGGCTATGGCGTTACGGGATGGAAACGCTGGGTGCAATCGGCGAATACCTCGAAGCGCGAGCCGGCAATCAACCGCTGGCGCGCGGCAGCGCGGCTTTGGAGAAAATGCGCAACGCACTGCGCAATATGCGTGAAATACATATCGATCTGAAAGGCACCTGGGGCGCCTTCGACCTCGAACGGTTCCATTCGGTGTGGCTGGAAAACATGCGCGCCCGCCTGCAAAACCCGCCCATCGAGTACGATATTTGAGATTCAGGTCCTCAATTTGGCGTCAAAGCAAAAGCCGCCCGGATCACCTTGAACCTTCGATCGCGGCGCGCACCTGCTCGATTGTCGCGGTGGGGTTTTCCACTTCGACCACGAGTTTGTCGTACTTCCATCCGCAAAGCTCGATCACGACGACCTGGTCGCGCCGGCGGCGCACGTCCCAGAACGCGCCATGCGGGCCGTTCCAGAAGCTTCCCGCTTTGACAAGGCCCGGGATGGAAGTGCCGGGCCATCGGAGCCAATAGCCTTGCGGCAGTTCACCGTCCTGCCTGATGCCGCGAACGCATCGCAGCGGCGCCTCGAGGCGGCTTTTGAGGCACCACAATTTGCTCCAGCCGACAATCCTGACCTCCAGCACATCGCGCTGGACTGAGATTTCGACCATTGCTTTGACTATCGCCCCTTGCTGTCTGCCACGATTCGCCGGTGAACCGTGTTCAAACGCGTCTCCGAAGGTTGCGGTTCAAGCATCCCATAGCTTAAGCTATTCCTCAATTTTTAAACAGATGTCGGTCGATAAAGGCTATTCCGACGATAAGATAGCTCCTGCCTAAAAAAAGCCAAAGCAGAAAAGCATGGCCTCCAACTTTACCGGACACTTCACAAGAAAACGGCGTGACGGGAAAGCTGACCGCTCAAATCGACCGGGGCTGATTCGCTGCGTGTTTTTGCTTGCGTTAACCGCCAGCACCGGCCGGGCCTTCGCCCAATCCGAGCCCATCGCCGTTTTAAGCGCGGACATCAGCGGTTTTGGCCAGCCCTTGCCCGCGGTGGCCGCAAATCCCGGTGACCGCGCGGTTTTTCAGGCGGGCCAGCGGTTATTCGCAACGCCGCTGAGCATTCCGGTGCTCGGCCCCCTTTTCAACAACCGCACCTGTGTGGCTTGCCACTTTCAGCCCACAATGGGCGGTTCGGGCGAATTCATCTCCGAAATACACACCCGCGCGGATACGACCGGGTTGCCGGTTCACACTTTCGCCGTGGACAACATGCTGCGAGCGGGTCCGCAGAGCCAGGCCGGCGCGACGATCTTCAGCCACGGTCTGGCTGCGGTGCCGCTGGGATGTGAAATCAGCGACCCTGATTGCACTCTGTCACCCTGCCAGGAGGCGGAGGCGCGGCTGAAGAACTTCAGCCCCGACCTGCCGATTTGCGATCCCACCAGCGCCAGTTTCGCGGCCGGCCGGAATTGCAGCGCGCAACGCCAGTCCACCAACCTGTTCGGCCTGGGCCTGGTGGAGGCCACGGACGATAAAACACTGACTGATTTAGCCGCCAACCAGCCGTCCGCGATACGCGGGACGCCGCGTCTGCTGGACGAATTCGGCCGCCGCCGCGTGGCGCGTTTTGGCTGGAAGGATGACGGCGCCACGCTGCGTGCATTCGCGGATTTGGCCACCGCCAACGAACTTGGACTTACAACCCCTGATTTACCCCAGGAAAATACCACCTGCGCTGACGGCCTGACCCAATTCGGCGTGGTGCTGGACACAGGCGAGGAACCCGAGGACAGGCCCGACGCCAGCGGCCGTGCGATGGTCGACCGGATCGTCGATTTCATGCGCGAGCTGGCGCCGCCCCCGCAGTTGAAATTAAACGATACCGCCAGGCGCGGTGAGCAGCTTTTCGGCCAAATAGGTTGCGCAGGTTGCCACGTGCCTACCCTTGAAACTGCTGCCAACCCGAGCCAGTTCATTCCGCCGACCACGGGCGGCGTGCCCATCAGCACGACGCTCAACCACGCCCTCGCGCATCAGACTTTCCATCCATTTTCCGACTTCCTCCTCCACAATATGGGCTCCCTCGGCGACGGCATCAGCTCGGGCACGGCGGGACCGGACATGATGCGCACAGCTCCGCTTTGGGGCGTGCGCAGCAAGGTCCGCTTGCTGCATGACGGACGCGCCGACAACCTGCGCGAGGCCATCACGCTGCACGACGGCCAGGGCCGCGATTCAGCCCAACAGTTCAATGCTCTGAGCCCCGCCGACCAGGCCGCCCTGATCAGCTACCTGAATACGCTCTGAGCGTGGCGTGGCGCGTGCGGTTGACGGGAAAAAAGTCGACGGAGCTGGATAGTTCCTATCCAAGCCTGCTACAAGGAGGCATGGCGGGGGGACACGCGCATCCGGCGGTTTTTCTTTACAAGCTTAAAGAAGCGGTAGCCGAGCGCGTTACGCTCGAGCAGTTGCCGCCCGCTCCCCTAATCCAGAGCTACTCGGTAACGCGCGCCGCCCAGCGCACTTTGTCGTTGGTGACCGAGCGTATCGACTCCGGCGCGGGCGATTTCTTCTGGTTGGGCGATCCGAGCGGCAGCGGCAAGACCCATTTCCTCAACTATTTCATCGCGCTGCGCCGACAACTGGCCGCGGCACACGACGACGGACGGGAACTGGTTGTCGCCTTGGACTGCTCCGCAGCCGGTTCCTGTGCGCGGCTGGAAAACGAACTGCTGGCGGCGCTTGCCAACGGCCTGCGCGGTTCTCAGCGCCACGCCGCCCCGCTGTGGCGCAAGATCGGCGCTGATGCGGGCATCGAGATCGCGCTGAGCGAGGCGCGGCGAACCGGAGTCCTCGCTATCACCGTAGCCATCGATTTCGGATCCAATGACCCGCCACCCTTCTTATCCAACCTGGTCCAGATAGCGCGAAACTCAAAAAAACCCGCCCTGACGGTAATCGCCGCCGGCATCGGCGATGAGCCTGCCGATGCCACGATTGCACTGGTCGGACCGGAGGATGCGGCGGAGCGAACGGTGATCGCGATCGGCCGCGTCCGTCAGCTTGAAACGCGATGGGCCTCGATGGCGCGGCTGTACCAGGGGATTACCATCGAGCCGTTTGCGGCCGCGGAGATTTTCCCCTTCCATCCGGAAACATTGCGCCAACTTGCCGCGCTGGTCCATCCCTCAAGCGTGCCTTCACTTGCGCGGGCCGCGCGCGACGTCCTGGCCGCGCATAAAAATCACGCTGCGCTGATCTATCCCTGCGAATTGTTCGAAGCGCCGCAAGTGCGGGAAATCATCGACGAACGCCTGGGTCCGGAGGGCCGCGAAGCAATTCGTCGCGCCGATGCTGCCGTTGGAGCGATTGCCCGTCCAAACCGCCATATCGCCCGGCAGATCGTTCAAACGTTGGCGCTCGCCTACTTGTGCGGCAAAGCGCCCGCTCTGGAAATCCGCCAGTTGCTGGATCTGCTGCCCGCCGCTGCGGATCGAATCGACGAGGAGGCGCTGCGGCCGATTCTGCATACGCTGGCAGCGCGCAGTTGCGGCGCGATCGCAGCCTCGCCCGTCGGCGCGGCCTTCGTTCCCGCACAACCGACCAGCGCCGACGTGGAGCAGTTCAATTCCGCGCTGCCGCTGTTGCGGATGTTCGATCCCGCCCTTGGGCCACTCAGCCGGCAACCGGATTTCAACGACGCCCTTGCCCATCTGAATCGTTCGCTCGCCAATCTGAGCGAAGAGGTTAACGCCACCGCCGATACGCTGGAGAGCTTCGCGATCGCCTGCGGTGCGCGGCTCGACGACGGTGTCCGGCGCGTTCTCGACACGCTGCTCGAACTTCTGGGCGGCGGAGCCAGAGGATTGCTGGAGCGCAGCGCTCGCAAGGAGACCGCGGCAATTTTACAGAGCCTCGCCGCCTATCGCGAACTTGCGGCCGCCGGCGCCTTTGTTCCCTCGCTGATCGCGATGAAGGAATACCTGGAGCGGACCAGGCTGGATCCGGAACGGGTGGATTTTCGTCATTTTCCCGAGGCCGGCAATCTCGCCGCCGAGCGCCGCCTGCTCGAAGCTGAATTTGGACCGCAAGCACCCTATTCGAAGGCGCGCGAGTCGCTTCAGGCGCGCTTCGAGCGATTCAAGTGGAACTACATCGAGCAGTACCGGTCCGCACACGAGAACTGGCGCGCCGAGATGGAAAAAGTCTCAGAATTGGCAATTGATATCCAACGATCGTTGGACGCTTTGCTGAGGCTGGATACGATCCCCGCGCTCGGAGCCCCCGCCGGAGCACCCTTTACCACGCGCGCGGCCCAGGCGCGCGAGCAAATCAAAGTTTGCCGCCTGGAGGGAACTTTCAGCGCTCACGCCATCCCGATCTGTCCTGAATGCGGATACGTACTTGCTACCAACTCCCCGGCTCCCGACCTGACGCAACTGCTCGACAAGATTACCCGCGCCTTGAACGAGAAGCTCACGGCTCTGTCGCGCGACGCCATTGCCCGTCTGATCAGAAAATACGACCATTCCCACCGGCTCGACGGGTTCCTGAAAATCACTCAGGCGGCGCAGACCCAAACGCTTGCGCGCGTCCTCGACGACGACCTGACAGCCTATATCGCGCGCCTTCTACAGCAGCCCGAGGATACCAATCCGACCAGAGGAAGCGGACGCTAAGAACCGGCAGGCGAATCGATCTGCCATCCGCTCAAACGCGCGGCTTGCCTGCCGGAAAAGCCGCTCCCCGCCGCCGACGGCGCGGGCGTACATGCAAAGCGTTGAGACCGCGGAACAACACGTTGCGCATCGTTTCCAGGATCCACAACAGTAGCAGTCCCGAGGCGATTCCCGTTCCGCACAGAATCTGAAAGCACATGTCCTTGCGGGTAAGTTGTTCGATTTCGACCGCAGGACCGTTGCTGGAGTCCGCAATTTCAGCCATTGACGTAGACCTTAGACAGCGGCGACCGATCGTTCAAGGGCCTTGGTTCTCCGGCATTTTCAAGCGGGCTTTTCGAATTTGCTCGAAGCGAATCCAAAGGGACACGGGGCGGCCAAGTCTCGTTCTATAGACGTAGGAAAGGCGAAACCAGTATCCGCTGTTCAAATTTGTTAATCTTCTACTCGCCTTTGCTTGACAGCGGGTGGGGAAAAGTGGGAATTTGTGGGGCAACGAGGTGCAATGCGGTGTTTAGCGGTCGCTTCGACCATGCGATCGACAATAAAGGGCGGGTCAGCATCCCTTCCCGCTTCCGCGAAGCCTTGCAAAAAGCCGAGCATAACACCCTTTTTATAACAAATTTTAAAGTTAATGGCGAAAACTGCCTGCAATTGTTTCCCTACGACAAATGGATGGGGATGCTGGGAAAGATCCAGCAGAAGCCCAGCCTGGATCCGAAGATGCAGTTGTTTCAGACCTTTTATATCGGAGGGGCGCACGAGATCGAAGTCGACAAGCAGGGGCGCATCCTGATTCCTCCCAAGCTGCGCGAGTATGCGCATCTTGATAAGGATGTGACGTTCTCGGCAATGACCGACCATTTTCAATTGTGGGACAAGGACACGCTGAAGCGGGTCCTGGGCGAGGCGGAAAAGAACTTCGCCGATCCCGCCTTCATGCAGAGCCTGGGGATATAACGCAGATGCATGACGCCGTTGCGCAGACGCTAAGCCCACCCGCCGCGAACATCCATGAGCCGGTGATGGCGGCTGAGGTGCGGGCGCTGCTCGGCGAACCTCGTCCTTTGCGTATCGTGGATGCGACTTTGGGTACGGGCGGCCATGCCGCGATTTTGCTGGACGCCGCACCGCGGTCGGCGCGCCTGCTGGGTCTGGACCGCGACGCGCAAGTGTTGCAAATCGCGGCGATGCGGCTGGGAAAATTCGGCGGCCGCGTAATTTTACGTCATGCCAATTTTGACGCGCTTGCGCTGCTCGCGGGCGAAGCCGGATTCAGCGCCGTCGATGCGATTGTGGCCGATTTGGGAATGAGCAGCTTCGCCCTCGATGACCCTTCGCGCGGCTTCAGTTTCATGCGCGACGGACCGCTCGATATGCGGATGGACGCCGGTTGCGGGTTGCGCGCCTACGATTTGATCAACGAAGAGACCGAAGCCGACCTGGCGCGCATCATCTACGAGTATGGCGAGGAGCGCGGCTCGCGGCGGATTGCCCGAATGATTGTGCAGGCACGCCGGCGCCGTCCAATTGAAACCACCTTTGAATTGCGCGCGCTGATCGAGCGCGCGATCGGCCATCGTCGCACCGGCGGAGTGCATCCCGCAACCCGGACGTTCCAGGCCCTTAGAATCGCCGTCAACGGCGAGTTGGAAAGTTTGCAGGCGCTGTTGGAACAGGGACCGCAGTGCCTGGCTCCGGGCGGGCGGATGGCGGTGATTGCGTACCATTCGCTGGAAGACCGCATGGTGAAAACGCGGATGCGCGAGCTGGCCCAGCAGGGCGGCTTCACTTTGCTGACGCGCCGGGCGCTGCGCCCGCAGCCGGCGGAAATTGAACACAATCCACGATCACGGAGCGCGCGGCTTCGATGCCTGCAGCGAAATCCATAAGGCGCAAGGTCAAACCGGCGCAGGCGCCGCACCGCCTTTTGCAGGTGCTGCTCGGAGTCGCGCTGGTCGCCGCCATATTCGCCATCCTGATGGTGAGGCTGGGCGTGATGCGCGAAGGTTACCGGCTTTCCGCCTTGCGCGCGCAAATCGACCAACTGCAGGAAAACAATCGCACCTTGCGCTTGAGGGTCGCCGAGCTGACCTCGCATGACCGGCTGCGAGCGTTGGCGGCAAAGTTTCGGATGGCACCGCCGGCACGAGGGCAGGTGGTGGTGGTCCCGTGAACGCAGCGATTGAAAAGCGGCGTTTGCGGGTTGGGGTGTTGACCCTCGTGCTGGCGGGTCTGTTCGCTCTGATTGTGATCCGGATCGCCGTGCTGCTGGCGCTTGACGGATCGCGCCTGAGTTCGCTGGCGCGCGGCGAGCATAGCGAGCAGGTGACGCTGCGAGCGCCGCGCGGTTCCATTGTCGACCGTCATGGCGAAGCGATCGCCCTGTCGGCCCAGGCGTTCTCGGTGTACGCGCGGCCGGCCCGGCTGTTGCGCACCGCCAGCGACGCCGATCGGATCCGGCTCGCGCAAACACTTGGACTCAGTCCCGCCGAATTGACGGCGCGGCTTAATCGTCCGGCGCATTTTGTATGGCTCGCCCGGCGTATCTCCCAAGCCCGCGCGGATCAGGTCGAGGCCCTGGGACTGGAAGGCATTGGCGTGCTGAGCGAGTACAAACGGTATTACCCGGAGAGCAACCTGGCCGCGGCGGTGGTTGGGATGGCGGGTGCGGACGACCAGGGGCTCTCCGGGTTGGAGTTGCAGTACGACCGCCTGATGCGCGGTGGGCCGGTGGAATTGCGCGAGGATCGCGACGCGCTCGGTCATGCGATCCTTGATTCCCCGCTGGCGCTGCGCAACGCGGCGCCCGGCGCGCGTCTGGAGCTGACCCTCGATGCGCAGATCCAGGCCCGCGCCGAAACCGAACTGGCCGCCGAAGTCAAGCGCTCGGGCGCCCGGCGCGGAATCGCCGTGGTGCTCGATCCGTTTACGGGCGAGGTGATGGCGATGGCGTCGGTGGAGGCCAACGGCGCCTCCGATCGTCTGCACAATCCCGCCGTCCAGGATGTCTTCGAACCCGGTTCGACCATCAAAGGGGTCCTCGCCGCGATCGCCCTGGAGGACCGCGTGATCACCGAGAGCCAGAAGATCTTTTGCGAGAACGGTCAATGGGATGTCGGCGGCCGGGAGATTCATGACCACGGCAGCCATCAATGGCTCGATCTCCAGCAAATCGTTGAGGTCTCCTCCAATATCGGCGCGGCAAAAATCGCCTTGACGCTGGGCGCGCAGCGCTATTATCGCGGGCTGCGCGCCTTTGGTTTTGGTCGGCCCACCGGAATCGACTTGCCGGGCGAGGCTGCCGGAATCGTGCGGCCGGCGCGCACCTGGCAGCAAATCGACCTGGCCAATCATGGCTTCGGCCAAGGCATAGCGGTGACGGCGATCCAGCTGGCGTCGGCTTACGGCGCGATTGCCAACGGCGGAGTCTGGATGCGTCCGTTCGTGGTCAAGGCCGCCTATGACGCGGACGGCAATACGATTTTCATTCATACTCCGCAGGCGCTCGGCCGCATCATCTCGCCCACCGTAGCGCACAGCGCCAACGTCATTTTGCGCTCCGTGGTCAACGGCGAGGACGGCACCGGGCACAAAGCCGCGATGGAAGATTTTCTGGTCGCCGGCAAGACCGGAACCGCGCAGATGATCAACCGCGCAACCGGCTCCTATTATCAAAACCGCTTGGTCGGATCCTTCGTCGGCTTCGTGCCCGCCGATAATCCGCGCCTGGTCATTCTGGTGGTGCTCGAGGACGTCGGCCATGGCCACATGGGTGGCCTGATTGCTGCGCCGGTCTTTAATGAAATCGCCTCCGAAGCGCTCAATCGGCTTAACGTCGCGTCGGCGCGACGGGCCTATGACGCAGCCAGCCTGCTGCCGGTTTCGTCCGCCGAGACCGAAAGTATCACGGCGGTGGTCAACGCGATCGGTTCGACGCAACCGCAACGCGACCGCGTCCGCGACTCGCGCCTGGTGCCGGATTTCCGCGGACTGTCGCTGCGCGATGCGCTGCACATGGCGGCCGAGCACGAACTGAACATCCAGGTCGAGGGCAACGGATACGTGACCGCGCAGCGGCCGGCCGCCGGTCAGCCGCTTGATGGCACGCCGATCAAATTGTCGCTTGGGATTGCCCAGCAGACTGCCGCAATGCAGCCCGCTGCGGGCCGTGTCCATGGCAGACGCCGAGGGGGTGCATGAACTTGGATGCGCTCATCTCTGGCGGAGTTGACCTTCGGGTCAATGGAAGCCTGGACGCGGATATTACCGGAATTGCTTATGATTCCCGGCGCGTTGAGCCGGGAAACATCTTCTTTGCTTTGGCCAGGGATCCGGAACAAAACCAGAGCAACATAAACCAGGCCTTGAGCCGCGGGGCGCGCGTGGTCGTGGTGCGGAAGTGGAGTGGCACAGCGCGTCCCGCGGCAACCCTGATTGAATGCGCACAACCGCGCCACCTGATGGCGCAGGCGGCGGCCCGCTTCTTTCAATTCCCCAGCCGGCGCGTGGAATTGATCGGAATCACCGGAACCAGCGGCAAGACCACATCGACTTATTTGCTGGCCTCGATCTTCGAGGCGCTCGGCGAGCCCGCAGGCATCATTGGCACGCTCGGCATCCGCGTCGGCAATCGCCACATTCCAACCGAGTTGACCACGCCGGAGTCGGTTGACTTTGAAGCGGCGCTGGCCGAGATGGTGCGCGCCGGCGTGCGCCGCGTCGCCGCCGAGATTTCCTCGATCGGCCTGGCCGAAGGACGCGTGGACGAGCTGAATTTTCGCGCCTGCCTGTTTACCAATCTCGGGCGCGATCATCTCGATTATCACGGCTCGACCGAGAACTACGCCGCCGCCAAAATGCGGCTGTTCGAGGAACTATTGCGCGCCAGCCGCCATCCCGACCCGGTGGCAATCGCGCTGGCCGATGACCCCTACGCGCGGCGCGTGTTGGATTGTGCCGGTTACCGCAAGGTGAGTTTCGGGCTGGGCCGCAATGCCGATGTGTTTGCGCTGGATTACGAACTCGGCCTGCATGGAATTCGTGCCGCGGTCAGGACTCCGGGGCGGGTGATCAAATTGGAGTCTCCACTGCTCGGCAGGTTTAATCTGCTCAACATTCTGGGAGCAGTGGCTGTGTCGGTGGCCCTGGGCATCGATGAGGATGCCGTGGTTGAGGGTGTGCGGCGATGCCCAGGGGCCCCCGGCAGACTTGAGGTGGTCGCGCGTCCGCGCGGCGCAATCGTGATGGTCGATTACGCGCACAAGCCCGACGCCCTCAAGGCCGTGCTCGAAGCGTTGCGCCAGCTCGATCCCGCGCGCATCATCTGCGTCTTCGGATGCGGCGGCGACCGCGATCGCGGCAAACGGCCGATCATGGGCGAAATCGCCGCGCGGATGGCGGATGTTCCTCTGCTCACCTCTGACAATCCGCGAACCGAGGACCCGCTCAAGATCATCGCGGAGGTTGAATCGGGCCTGATTGCAGCGGGACTCAGGCGCGGCGCGCGAACCGCGGGCTATCTGGTCGAACCCGACCGGCGGGCGGCGATCGGTTTGGCGCTTTCGATGGCCCAGGCCGGCGACATGATCCTGATCGCGGGCAAAGGCCACGAGGATTACCAGATTATTGGCAAACGCAAATTCCATTTCGACGATCGCGAAGTGGTGCGGGATTTTTTGCGCAATCGACAGGAGGACACCAAAGCCTGATCCCGAACAATCGCGGACAGGCGGCGATACGGAAGTTGTTTTTAAGGCGGCATTGTCGGGGAAGCCTTCGGCCGGTAGTGGCGGATGCGCGGTGCGGCGGACGATGGATGAGGATGGCTGCGGGCGGAGGTGGACGCGGTCGGAGGCTTGCCTGATAATGCCGTCAGATCCCAGTGTGGTTTGAAAGTGCGGTGGGGTAAGTCGGGTGGACGGATCGGAACTGATGCTTTATTTGGTGCTCTTTACTCTGCACGGCCATTACACGGGGCTCAATGTCCTGCGCTATGTGACCTTCCGCTCGGTCCTGGCGGGGCTGGGCGCGCTCGCTTTTTCCCTGACCACCGGTCCCGTCCTGATCGAGCGCTTTCGCCAGGCCCATATCGGACAGACTATCCGCGATGAAGTTCCTACCAGCCACCAGAAAAAGGCCGGCACGCCGACCATGGGCGGGGTCCTGATTCTTGCCGCGACCGCTCTCACCACCCTGCTGCTGGCCGACGTGCGCAACCCTTACGTCTGGATCGCGGTCCTGGTGACGCTGGCCTTTGGCGGGATCGGGCTGGTCGATGACATGCTGAAATTGCGCCGCGGCCGCGGCATGGGCTTGAGCGGTCCGCAAAAGCTGACCTGGCAGTTCGTGTTCGCTCTGGTGGCGGCAACGGTGTTGTTCGAACTCGCCCATCATGATCCGCGTCTGCGTTTCAGCACCAATCTGACCGTGCCGTTTCTCAAGAACCTCAACCCCGATCTGGGCTTGCTCTTCATCCCCTTCGCCGCTGTTGTAATCGTCGGTTCCGCCAACGCCGTCAATCTGACCGACGGCCTGGACGGATTGGCGATCGGCCCGGTGATGACGGTCGCGTTCTGCTATTGGGTGTTTTGCTATGTTGCAGGTAACGCCAGGTTTTCCGCCTACCTGGCGATTCCTCCGGTGCCTGGGGTCGGCGAAATCGCGATCTTCTGCGGCGCCTTGATTGCCGCCTCGCTCGGGTTCCTGTGGTACAACGCCTATCCCGCCTCGATGATGATGGGCGACGTCGGCGCCCTGGGACTGGGGGCGGCGCTGGGCACGGTCGCGGTCCTGTGCAAACAGGAATTGGTGCTGGTAATCGCTGGCGGCGTCTTCGTGATCGAAGCGGTGTCGGTGATTATCCAGCGCTATTACTACAAGGCGACCCATCGGCGGGTCTTTCGCATGGCGCCGCTGCACCATCATTTCGAACTTGCCGGATGGCCGGAAACGGTGGTGGTCACGCGGTTTTGGATCATCTCAATCGTCTGCGCGCTGGTCGCCCTCAGCACGCTTAAACTTCGGTGAGCATGGAGGCGGGACCAGATGCCATCGGCGGCGCGTCCAAATCAAATCCTGCTGCTCACGCCGCGCGAGCCGTCTTTCGATCCGAGGCAATGGTTCGAGCGCTTTGAGATTGGCGTGCCTTTAAGGGCCGATCCGTGGTTGTGGAGCGCCGCGGCCGCGCTGATTCTGCTCGGCCTCATGATGGTGCTCAACACCACGTATTTTCTGGGACTGGATAAAACCGGGAATCCCTTTTATTTTTTCGAGCGCCAGCTTTTTAATCTCGGTGTTGGTCTGGTGATGATGACGGTGGCGGCGCAGCTTTCCTTGCGCGGGCTGCGCGCGATCGCTTTACCCCTGATGCTGATGGCGTTGCTCATGTCCCTGGCGGTCTGGATTCCGGGTTTGGGAATCGTGCGCGGCGGCGCGCGGCGATGGGTGCGGCTGGGGCCGATTCTGCTCGAACCCTCGGAAATGCTGAAACTGGCCACTGTGTTCTTTCTCGCCCGCTATCTCAGCCATTACCAGGAAAAGCTCGGAATTCCCAAATTCCTGTTGCCCGCCCTCGCCATAACCGGCGTGCTGGCGCTGATCATGCTCAAGCAGCCGGACTTCGGCGCCGCCGTAATGCTGACCCTGCTGCTGTTCACGATGCTGTTCGCGGCGGGCGCGGAGGCCAGACATCTGGCCGCAGCCGGCGGCTTCGCCCTTCTGGCATTGGCAATTCAGGCCGGACACAAGGCGTACCGGATGCGCCGCCTGTCCGCATTTCTTGATCCATGGCGGACCGCACGCGGCTCCGGCTTTCAACTGATTCAGTCGTTTATCGCTTTCGGCTCGGGCGGCGGATGGGGCGTCGGATTGGGCGCCAGCCGCCAGAAAATGTTCTATCTGCCGCAGGCCCACAACGACTTTGTGTTTGCGGTTATTGGCGAGGAATTCGGCGTGGCCGGCGCGCTGGTCGTAATCGCCTTGTTTATCACCATCCTGATTCGCGGCATGCGGATTGCGCGCAACGAAGCGGATGGTTTCGGCAGCCTGCTTGCGGTCGGGTTAACCGCGCTCATCTCGTTGCAGGCTTTCGTCAACATGGCGGTGGTCACCGGACTGGTTCCCACCAAGGGATTGCCGCTCCCGTTCCTCAGCTATGGCGGGACTTCGATGGTGGTTTCGCTGACCGCCGTGGGCATGCTGATGGCCCTGGCGCGCCGTTCGGTGATGACGCGATGAGAGTGGTGATTTCAGGCGGCGGCACCGGCGGCCATCTCTCACCTGCCCTGGCGGTGGGTGAGGAACTAAAGCGGATGCGTCCGGACACCGAGCTGTTGTTCGTCGGGACTAAAGCGGGTCTGGACCAGCAATTCCTGTCGCGCAGCGGTTTTGCATACGAATTGCTCGATGTCGGCGGCGTCGCAGGGCACGGCGCGCGCGAAGTGCCGATCGCTTTGCTCAAGATGGCGAAGGCGATAATCCGCGCGCGCGCGCTGCTCAAGAGCTGGGGGCCTGAGTTGGTGGTGGGCGTGGGCGGCTACGCGTCGATGCCGGCTGCGGTCGGCGCCTTGAGTTTGCGTATTCCGTTGCTGCTGATGGAACAAAATACGCGTCCGGGCCTGACCAATCGGGTGCTGGCGCGATTTGCGCGACGGATTTGCGTCGCCTTTGAGGATTCGCTGCCGCTGCTGCCCCAGTTCAAGGTGCAAGTCACCGGCAATCCCGTCCGCTTTGCCCCCGTCCACAAGCTCCGTCCACAGGCGGATCGATTTTCAATCCTTGTTTTAGGTGGATCGAGCGGTGCGCATCGTCTGAATATTGGTGCCCTTAAAGCCTTTGAAATTTTGAATAAAGCTGTTATAAATCTTAAAATCGTTCATCAGACCGGGACGGCTGACGAAGGGTTGGTCCGAAGCGGTTATCAACAGGCGGCGATTGAGGCGGAAGTGGTACCCTTCATCTATGCGATGGCGGAGGCGTTTGCGCAGGCCGATCTGGTTGTGGCGCGCGCCGGCGCCATGACCGTCTCTGAAGTCGCTTTGGCTGGAAAACCCAGCGTTTTGGTGCCCTACCCTTTCCATCGAGACCGCCAGCAGGAACACAACGCGCGCACCCTGGAGCGTCAGGGCGCGGCCATAATCGTGACCGACGATGACCAACTTGGGGATAATCTTGCGCGGGTAATCCGCGAATTGATCAACGACCGCTCGCGGCTCGAAAGCATGGCGCAGGCGGCCCGGCGTGCAGCCAAACCCGACGCCGCATCCGCCATCGCCAGGGCATGTCTGGAAATCGTTCAGGAGGCGGCATGAGCACGGCTATACCGAAAGGCCTCCTGACGGGCCCACGCCGGCTCCATTTCGTGGGAATCGGCGGCGCCGGCATGAGCGGAATCGCGGAATTGTGTCTGCGCCTGAACTTTACGGTCAGCGGATGCGATCTGCAGCCGACCCGCGTCACCGATCGACTGATCGGGCTGGGGGCCAGCATCACCGCCGGACACCATCCCGACCACATCCGTCCCGACCTCGACGCGTTGGTAATTTCCTCGGCGGTGAAATTTTCAAATCCCGAAGTGCAGCGGGCCCGCGAGTTGGGTATTCCGGTTATTCCGCGCGCCGAGATGCTTGGTGAACTTCTGCGTTTGGCGCGGTTGGGAGTGGCGGTTGCGGGAACCCACGGCAAGACCACTACCACTTCGCTGGTGGCATTGGTCCTGGAGGAAGCGGGGCTGGATCCGACCGTCGCGATTGGCGGCAATATGCGCTCGCGAGGCACCAACGTCCGCCTGGGCCGCGGTGATTTCATGGTGGCCGAAGCCGACGAGAGCGACGCCTCCTTTCTGCTCCTGCTCCCAACCATCGCGGTGGTCACCAATATCGATCCCGAGCATCTGGATTACTACGGCACGATGGATCGGGTGCGCGAGGCTTATCTCAGCTTCATCAACCGCGTTCCGTTTTACGGCGTGGCTATCCTCGGGATCGACAGTCCCAGCGTGCGCGGCTTGCTGCCGCAGGCGCGCAAACTGGTCCTTACCTACGGCGAGGCGCCCGACGCCGATCTGCGCGCGCAAGACATCGAAATCGACGGTCTTTCCACTTCCTTCAAGGTCGTGCACAAGGGCGAACCGCTTGGCCGGATTACGGTGCCAATGCCGGGACGTCATGTGGCGCTTAATTCGCTGGCGGCGATTGCGGTTGGGTTGGAGCTTCGCATTCCGTTTGCAACCGCGGCGGCGGCGCTGCGCAAATTTGGCGGTATCTCGCGCCGCTTCGAAATCAAGGGCGAAGGCGCTGGACGGATCGTGCTTGACGATTACGCCCATCATCCGCAGGAAGTGCGCGCCACGCTGGCCGCCGCTCGCGCCTGCTTCCACCGCCGTATCGTCGCCGTCTTTCAGCCCCATCGCTTTACCCGTCTGCGCGATCTTTTTGACGAATTTATCGGTGCTTTCGATGACGCTGATGTGCTTTATCTGGCCGAAGTTTATTCCGCCGGAGAAGAGCCGATTGCCGGGGTTACGTCGCGGCGGCTTTACGAAGCGATGCGCGCGCGCGGCCACGTTGACGTGCATTACCTGGGCGACGAACCCAACCCGGCGCTGCGCGTGGCCGCCGATTCCGTCCCCGGCGATCTGATCGCGACCCTGGGCGCAGGCGACGTTTACCGGATCGGCGAAAGTATTCTCGCCGCGCTCAATGCGGAGGCGCAATCCGATGAGCGCGTTTGAAGCCAGTCTCACCGCGCGATTCGGTGCGCGCGTCAGGCGCGGACAGCCGCTGGCCGAGCTGACGTCATTTCGGATTGGGGGGCCGGCCGATTTCGCGATCGAAGTGGAAGATGAACGCGAACTTGCCGATGCGCTGGCAATCGCCAGCCGCCATCAGGTTCCCGCCCTTTGCCTGGGCACCGGAACCAACATCCTGATCAGCGACCGCGGCGTGCGCGGACTGGTGCTGCGGCTGGGCTCCGGCTTTAAGGAAATTCAGGTTAACGGTTGCCGGCTGAAGGCGGGGGCGGCGGCGCCGTTCGGCGAAGTGGTTGCGCTGGCGGTAGCGCATGGTTTGGCGGGCCTGGAGTATGGCGAAGGCATCCCGGGCAGTGTCGGCGGCGCGTTGATTATGAATGCGGGCGCTTTTGGCGGCGAATTGGCGCCGGTGGTTTCGTCCGTGCGCGGCGCCCATCACGACGGCCGTCTGGTCACGTTGGACGGTAGGGAAATCCACTTCTCCTACCGCCAAACTGCTTTGCCGCCAGGATTTGTCGTCGCTGCGGTTGAATTCAACTTGAGACCCGCCGACCGCGAGGCGCTGCGCGCGAAAGTGTCGGAACTCAAGGCTAAACGCGCCGCGCGCCAGCCTCAGGGAGTGCCCAACGCCGGTTCGATTTTCAGAAATCCGCCGGGCAACTTTGCCGGACGCCTGCTGGAAGCGTGCGGGCTCAAGGGCGAGTGTATCGGCGGCGCCGCTTTTTCTCGGCAGCATGCGAATTTTATCGTCAATCTGGGCGGCGCGCGCGCGGCCGACGTGCGTGCCTTGATGGATTTGGCGTGTCAGAAGGTTGAGCAACAGACTGGGATAAGACTGGAGCCCGAAGTGAAACTGGTCGGCGAATGGTAAGCCTCTTTCGGACCAACTGAAAGGCGAATTTCAGCCCGATCGCGGATTGCGGTTGGCAGGTGGTGTGGTGGCGCAGCGGAGGAAAAAAAAGCAGAAGTCCGAATGGGGCTGGCGATTGCTTGGCGTCGCGCTGTGCGCGTTCTTCGCGTTGGGCATGTACGCGGGCCTGAGTGTGGCCAATCGCGCCCGCACGCTGAATTCCTCATCCAGTCTGTCGCGAATCCTCGCCCGTTTCCATCTGCGGACCCGCCCCGACCTGCCCCGACGCGAGAGCGACGGCGCCGTAGCCGTAGTCGAAAGGACCGACGGATTTTACAACTTGCTGGCCAGCGGCGAATTACGCGGGCCGGTTTCCGCGCAAAACGTCAGCGACCTTCCGATTATCAGCGGTCCCGCCCTCGATTCGATGACCGGCGCCGAGATGGTTGACTGCGCCGAACTCGTGGTTCGCGCGGAGGCGGCGTTAAACGAACTGATTTCCGAGGTAAGAGTGGCAGACGACGGCATCGCGACCCTTTATCTTCAACACACTCACACCATCGTGGTCCTGGACCGCGCGCGCGCATCCGACGAATTGGCGCATGCCGCCGCAATTATGAACCGCTGGCGCGACCATCTCGATCTGGTGACCGCGCTGGATATGACAACGGCAGGCGAAGGGGTCGTGCGTTTGCGCGAGCCGGTCAATGTCGCGCTGGCGGAAATCGGGCTGCAGCCGCGCCGTCCCGCGCCCGGCAGGGAGTCTGCGCTACGATGAGGAACATCCTGAGCGCATTGGATATCGGCACCAGCAAAACCTGCGCGCTGGTCGCGGAAGTCGCCGAGGGCAACGGTAACAGCGGCGCGATGGCCGTGCTCGGTTACGGCGTGGTGCCCTGCGCAGGACTGCGCAAAGGCGTGGTCGTCAACATTGACGCCACCGTCGAATCGATTCGCCACGCGGTGGTCGAAGCCGAGAAAAGCGCGGGGGTGAAGATTGCCGCCGCCACCGTCGGGATTGCCGGCTCTCATATCCGCGGCTTCAACAGTCATGGAATCGTTGCCGTGCGTGGCGGCGAGGTCGGAGCGCGCGATGTCGATCGCGTGATCGACGCGGCGCGAGCGGTGGCCATTCCGCTCGACCGCCAGGTGCTGCACGTGCTGCCGCAGCAGTTCGCGGTCGACGAACAGGAAGGCGTTCACGATCCGGTCGGGATGGCCGGGGTGCGGCTGGAAGCGCGCATCCATATCGTGACCGCCGCGCAAAGCTACGCGCAGAACCTGGTGAAATGCTGCGAGCGCGCCGGCGTCGACGCCACCGTGATGGTGCTGGAGCCGCTGGCGTCGGCGGAAGCGGCGCTGTTCGCCGAGGAGCGCGAACTGGGAGTGGCGCTGGTCGATATCGGCGGCGGCACCACCGATATCATCGTCTTTCACGGCGGCGCGGTGATGCATACCGCGGTGCTGCCGCTGGGCGGCAACCATCTGACCGGCGACCTGGCGGCCGGACTGCGCACCGCGCTGGCCGACGCGGAGCGCCTTAAAACCGCCTACGGCGTCGCCACCAATATCGTGGTGGGACGCGACGAGATGGTCAGCGTCCCCGGAGTTGGCGGGCGCGAGCCGCGGATTATCGCGCGCCGGCTGCTGGGCGAAATCCTCGAGCCGCGGATGGAAGAGATTTTTGCCATGGTCCAGCGCGAACTGATCCGTTCCGGGGTGGCCGAAGCACTCGCGTCCGGACTGGTGCTGGTCGGCGGCAGTTCGCTGCTCGAAGGAACCCAGGAGCTGGCCGAGCGGGTGTTCAATCTACCCGTGCGGCGCGGTCTGCCGGTCAACCTCGCGGGCATGCCCGAGGATTTGATGAAACCGATGTTCGCCACCGTCGCGGGACTGTTGCTGATGGCGCGCACCAACGGGCGCCCGGCCGGCTCGCGGCAGCGGCGATGGAACAAATTGCGCTCGCGCGTGAGCGAATGGGTACGAGATTTCTTTTAAATTCCGGCGCACCGCGCGCCTGTGTGCCGGTCGCCCAAGTGGAGTGGTTGAGGAGGATCCAGCAATGATCGAATTGGTTGAAACGCCCGATCCGGGCGCTCGGATCAAAGTTATCGGCGCGGGTGGATGCGGCGGCAACGCGGTCAATCACATGATTTCGGCCGGTTTGCGCAACGTCGAGTTCATCTCCGTCAATACCGATATCCAGGCGCTGCAAAACAATATCGCCCCCGTCAGGTTGCAAATCGGCCAGCAGCTTACGCGGGGACGCGGCACCGGAGGCAATCCCGAGATCGGGCGCAAGGCCGCGCTCGAGGATGAGGAGCGGCTGCGCGAGGTGCTCTCCGACGCCGAGATGGTGTTCGTGACCGCCGGGATGGGCGGCGGCACCGGCACCGGCTCCGCACCGGTAATCGCACGGCTGGCCCGCGAATCCGGCGCGCTGACGGTGGGGGTCGTCACCAAACCGTTCCAGTTCGAGGGCCGCAAACGCATGACGCAGGCCGAGGACGGCATGCGCGAACTCAAGGCCGCCGTCGATACGCTCATCACGATTCCCAATCAGCGCCTGCTGTCGGTCGCCAGCCGCAACACCCCGCTGCGCGAAGCGTTCCAGCGCGCCGACGAAGTGCTGCTCCAGGCGGTGCGCGGAATCTCCGAGCTGGTCACCGTACACGGCCTGATCAATCTTGATTTCGCCGACGTGCGCTCGATCATGGCCGAGATGGGACTGGCGATGATGGGTGCGGCGACCGCTTCGGGGGAGAACCGGGCGGTGGAGGCGGCGCAGCGCGCGATCTCCAGCCCGCTGCTGGAAGACCTGTCGATCAAGGGCGCGCGCGGCCTTCTGATCAACGTGACCGGCGGCGCCGACCTGTCGCTGTACGAGGTAAACGAGGCGGCCAGCCTGATCCAGGAAGAGGCGCACGAGGACGCCAACATCATCTTCGGCGCCGTGATCGACGATCAACTCTCCGACGAGATTCGCGTCACCGTGATCGCGACCGGATTCGGCGACCTCGAAACCCGCTACGCCCCCCGCACCGTGGTCAGCAGCAGCCCGATGACCACGGCGCTGCCCCCCGCGCCGCCGCCGATTCCGACGCGGTCGGGAGTCACGGCGCCAGTGCAGTCCGCCGCCACTCGTCCGATGGAGCCGAGCGCGGAGCCCGTCGCGCCAGCGCAGGTTAAGATGTTCCCCAACAAGCCGGTGCGCCGGCTGGGGCTGCTGGTGGACGACAGCCTCGATATCCCGACCTTCAAGCGCCGCTCGCAGGAGGCCGGTCAGAAGGAAATCAAGCTGGAGCCCGGCAACCAGGTGGACAACAACGACGACCTGGATGTGCCAACCTTCCTGCGCAAGCACCAGGATTGAGATTGAGAAGTCAGGAGAGACAGTCGAACTCAGAAAAGGGGCCGCCGCACGTCAGTCCTGATCTCCTCCCCCGACCGGGGGAGAATTAAGATGAGGGACCCTGCGCGGCGCTGTTTTTGAGCGCCGCGCATTAAAATTCTGATCTCTGGCCAAGCTAAGAAACAGCCACCGGAGGCTGCAGCCCGATCACATCGCAGTCAGCCCGCCGTCGACCGGAACGGCGATACCGGTTACGAACGACGCTTCATCCGAGCACAGCCACAGCACGGCGGCGGCGATCTCTTCGGGCTGGCACATTCGGCCAAGCGGATGGGCGCTGCCCAATTGCGCCTGCGTGCCCCCGCTGGCCGCGGCGATACGCTCGGTCATCGGAGTAATGACGCCGCCCGGGCAGACCGCGTTGATTCTGATGTTCTGTTTGGCGACCTGCAGCGCGACGGATTTGGTCAGACCGACCACGCCATGCTTGGAGGCGCCGTAGGCGGGTGAGCGCACGCTGCCCACCAGTCCGGCAGCGGAGGACAGATTGACGATCGCGCCGCCGCTTTCCTGCTTGAGCATCTGCGTGACCTCGTACTTCATGCACAGCCACACGCCGCGCAGATTGACCTGGATGACGCGATCGAATTCCTCCTCCGGCACCTGATCGATGCGGCGGGGCGAGCCTTCGATCGCGGCAATATTGGCGGCACAGTCCAGGCGTCCGTATCGGGCCACGACGCGCTCGATCAGCGATTTGACATCGTGGGCCGAGGAAACGTCACATCCGACGAACAACGCATCTCCACCAGCTTGTTGAATTATTCCCAGGGTGGTTTCACCGCCGCGCCCGTCGATATCGGCCAGTGCGACTTTGGCGCCGCTGCGCGCGAACGCGATCGAAGTGGCGCGTCCGATACCCGAAGCTCCTCCGGTCACCAGAACGACTTTGTCTTGCAGATTCATGTTAATCCTCCATCGGAGTCCGGCGGTTGCGTGAGTCATCCGGCGGACCTGCGAAGTCTAGCCCCGCATCCATTTTTCTGCGAGAAGAAGTCAGATCACGTGGACAGGAGAGTCATTGCGCGATGTCCAACGAGCAGGCCGCAAAAAAGGAACCGCTGACGATCGCCGAGCAGGGTAGTTTCTTTGTGGGCGGGCGGACGGTGCGGGGCGCGGGCACGTTCGATCCCTCCCGCTTTTTCCTTCCGTTTAACAGCGCCGGACAGACTTACAGCGTCGAGCACCTGTACGCGCAATATCAAATCCCGCCCGCCGCCCGCCGCCTGCCGCTGGTGATGGTGCATGGCGGCTGCCAGACCGGAAAGACCTGGGAAAGCACCCCCGATGGACGCGAGGGATTCCAGAATATCTTTGTGCGCCGGCGCTTTGCGGTTTACGTGATCGACTTTCCCGGACGGGGCCGCTCCGGTATTCCGTCTTTCAGTGGACCGCTGGGAAACCTGGCCGGCACGCAGATCATCCCGCCGGTGACCGTCAACTTCGGCCACGAACTGTCGTTTCTGGCCGGGCGTCTGGGGCCCCGGCCCTTCGAGTTTTATCCGAACACGCAGTTCCCCAAAGACGCGCTCCAGCAGTTCTATCAGCAGGGCGTCGCCGGTATCGCGGATGACGCCGGCATCATCTCCAACGCGATCGCCGCGCTGTTGGATCGAATCGGTCCCGCTATTCTGGTGACTCATTCGCAGGGCGGACTGATGGGATGGCGGGCGGCGATCAAAAGCGCGAACGTCAAGGCGATTGTGGCGTACGAGCCGTTCGTATCGTGCTTCCCACGCGCAGAAGTGCCGACGCTGCCGCCCTTGTCCGACGGGTCGTCAGCGCCCTCGATCGAAACGGTATCGGCGCAGGAATTCGAGCGCCTGACCAGGATTCCGATCCAGATCGTATGGGGAGACAACATCCCAAAAGAGCCGCATCCCGTGCCGGCATTGGATGTGTGGCGGCTGTCAGCGATGGCCTCGCGCAGTTTCGTTGAGCTAATCAACCACAAAGCCGGCGACGCCGGCATTTTGGATCTGCCGTCAGCCGGCATCCATGGCAACACTCACTTCCCATTCGCGGATCTGAACAATTTGCAAATAGCCGATCTGCTTTCGGAGTATCTGGGCAGAAAGGGACTTGACTGAGCATGTCCGCGCGCTGAGCGCTCTCGCGACGTCCCCCATTGGAGGCGGAGCAAACTGGAATGACTCGGCGATGTCGGCGATCTGCACTCCTCCCATGCAGGATGAAAACAGCCCGGGATCGCGGCCGACCGCGCGCACGTCGTTATAGCGCGTGATGGCCCAGAAGCCGGGCCCATGCGGTTCCGGATGGCGATAGACCGGGGCGTTGCGCCGCAGCCAGCGGAACTGGTCATGCGGCTGCCCGTTTGAAAAAGATGCGGCGCTGAGCAGGTCGATGGCCGGAGGATTGCCCATTTTACCTTGACGGCAGCCTGATCTCGGCCGGCCCCTTGGCCATCAGCATCCCGTTTTGGTTCTTCATTTCAAAATCGACGGTGATGATGCCGGTTTTGGCCCGCGCGTTTTCCTGTTTTTTGGTCACGCGGCCGGTCATGAAGGTGGCGTCGCCGACGAAAGCGGGACCGATATAGCGGGCGTTGCAATGGACCACGAAGCCGAGTTCACCGCCCCAGTTGGTCAGATAGTCGAGTATCCAGGCCCCCATTGTAGCGCCATAGCCGTAGCCGCGCGGCACCCCGATCAGTTGCGCATACCGTTCATGCACATGCCCGCGCGACGGACCATAGTAAAGGCCGTCGGCGTAGGTGGGATCGATTTTTGCGCGCTCGAAATCGCGCGACATCTCCGGCAGCCATCCGGCTTCCATCGAGGTGTTGGGCAGATTGTCGGGTTCATCGGTGCCCCAGACGGTGAAAATGTAGGCGCGCCATTCGCTGGTGAAAGTCTGCAGCGTGTGCGGACCGATCGGCCGGACCGGCAGTTCCTCGCCTTCCCTCACGTCGTTGAAGTAACGGATCATGTGGTTCTGGAAGGTCCTGTAGTACTCGAACTTCTGGGCCTCGATGTTGTCAAGGTCTTCAATCGTCCACTGGGGCGGCTTGCGCTGTTCGGCAAACGAGTCCATCGCGCGGGCGTTCTCGGCGCGGTAGCGGATCGAAGTGGACCGCCCCTTGGCAATCACTTCGCCATGCTGGTTGATATAGGTGGTATCGCCGCGCGAGAACATGGTCGGTCCGGCAAACTTGGTATGCGTGACGCGGTAATCGAACAGCATGCGGTCGGACCGGATCTTGTCGCCGGGTCGGATTCGCGGGCCGTAAAACCACCATTCATCGCCGCCAAACAGCATATGCGTGCCGGGAATATACCCCTGGATCGCGGGGACGGCGCCGTGCCCGACGGTGCAGTTGACGGTGAATGATTGCGGGGCAAGGATCTCGCCGACCGCGCTTTCGGCCGCGTATTTCTCGTCGTAGTAAAGCGGATTGGGATTTTGCATCCCCTGCGCCCAGCGCCGGATGTCGGTGACCGTGATCGGTTCCTTCAACTGGCCGCCGCCCAGTGGCACGCCGACCCATTTGTCGGTCTCGGTGGTGTCTAGCGGCTCCATGTTTATCTGATCGGCCTTCTCTGCCATTGAGCTAACCTCCGCTGTGTGCAAGTCGTGGTGTGACAGACAAGTATCAAGAAACGAGGGCGGACAACAACTCGACGATGCGCCTAATGCCGTGGCCGATGACTGCGCTCACAACCTGCGTGGATGCTCAATGATGTTGCGGCTGTGCGCTGCGCACTATATTAGGGCGTTTCAGGACGGGCGGGGCCAGCACAAAGGCGGCGACGACGGCCGCTGCAAAAACGATATAGGCGAGAGTAAAGATCCACTGCGGAAAATCGAAAAAAATCAGCGGGTGGATCCAATGAGCAATGAATCCGCCGTGGTAACCGCTTTGGCCCGCCGCGATTCGCAGCCGCTCCTCCAGCAGGGTCAGAGGACAGGCCGCCCCGGCGATCGCTTCCGCCGCCACCAAAAGGATCGCAGCCAGATGGGCGGCGCGCAGCCAGAAATTCCTCACCCATCGCCATCCCAGAGCGCTTCCCGCCACAATCGCGGCAAACCCGAACACCACGAAGCCGACATACGCGGCGTGGAAGAGCAGGACCGCATCGGCAAGCCAACTCCATTCCATAATCAATCGATCCACGCGAAACGGGCGCTGAAATGGCGCAGGAACGGCGGCTGCTCGACGATGCGCATACCGCGGATGCGATCGCGATACTCATTGACCTCAAGGATTGCCTCGACCACGTAATCGATATGACTTTGCGTGTAGACGCGCCGCGGGATCGCCAAGCGCAACAGTTCGTGGCGCGCCGCTTCTCCAAACATCACCGATCCGATCTCCACTGATCGAATGCCGGCGTGACGGTACAACTCGACGGCAAGCGCCTGAGCGGGAAAGTGCGCGCGCGGGATGTGCGGCAGCATCCGCGCGGCGTCGATATAGATCGCGTGTCCGCCCGGCGGTTCCACGATCGGCACGCCTTGGTCGGCGAGATGGCGGCCCAGATACGCGGTCGACGCGATCCGGTAGCGCAGATAGTCTGGATCGAGAACCTCCTCCAGCCCCACCGCTATCGCGTCGAGGTCGCGCCCGGCCAGGCCGCCGTACGTCGGAAATCCTTCGGTGAGTATCAGCAGGTTGGTTTCCTGCGCGGCCAGCCGATCGTCGTTGGTGCAAAGCATCCCGCCGATATTGGCGAAGGCGTCCTTCTTGGCGGAAAACGTACAGCCGTCGGCCAGCGAGAACATCCTGCGCGCGATTTCCCGCGGCGGCCAGTCGCGATATTGCGGCTCGCGCTCGCGAATTAACCATGCATTTTCGGCAAAGCGGCAGGCGTCGAGATAAAGCGGAATACGATGGCGCGTCGCGACGGCGCGCACCGCTTCCAGATTCTGCATCGAAACCGGCTGACCGCCGCCTGAATTGTTGGTGATCGTCACCATAATCAGGGGAATCCGCTCCCTGCCCTCCGCTTCAATCAACCGCTCCAACGCGGCCACGTCCATATTGCCCTTAAAGGGCAGCCGCGCCTGCGTGTCCGCCGCCTCGGGGACCGGCAGGTCAACGGCGCGCGCACCGGAGAATTCAATGTTGGCGCGCGTGGTATCGAAGTGCGTGTTGTTGGGAACCACCTGACCGCTCCGGCACATGACACTGAACAGGATCCGCTCGGCCGCCCGTCCCTGATGGGTCGGAATGACGTGGCGAAAGCCCATCAGGTCCTGCACCGTTCGCTTCATCCGGAAGAAGCTCTCGCTGCCGGCGTACGATTCGTCGCCGCGCATCACGGCCGCCCATTGCCCGGTGGACATCGCCGACGTGCCGGAATCAGTGAGCAGGTCGATGAGGACGTCCTTTGCGCGCAGCAAAAACAGGTTGTAACCCGCGTTTTTTACCAATTCCTCGCGTTCCTCGCGCGTGGTCTGGCGCAAGGGCTCGACGCTCTTGATACGAAAAGGTTCGATAATGGTCTTCACGGCTTTACACCTGGAGCATAGCCGATCCCGGCCCTCCCTGTCCGCCTCGACCGCAACGGGAAAGCGATGGCGTCTGCGGCCTGATTTGTGCGCCGCCACCCGGATTTTGAGTATCATGGAAACAAGGTGCGGCGGCCTCTGCAACCGCATGGAGAGTCATATCATGGCGAAGAATGCGGCTTCAGATGCGGCCATCGCCACGCCGGTCAGCCGGTCTGGGGAGGCGCTGACGAGAACCGTTTCCATCGCTCGCAGCGGGCGAGCCACCATCCCAGCCTTTATCGCGCCGCAGCTTTGCCAGCCGCTTCATCGTCCGCCGCAAGGCAGGCAGTGGGTTCACGAAATCAAATTCGACGGCTACCGTCTCCAACTGCGCGTTGTCAATGGACAGGTGACGTTGAGGACGCGCAAGGGATTGGACTGGACGCACAAGTTTGGCGCGATCGCCGCCGCCGCGCGCCGTTTGCCCGACGTGATCATCGACGGCGAAGTTGTTGCGCTGGATCGAAATGGAATCTCCAGTTTCTCCGCGCTTCAAACCGCGCTGGCAGAAAACCGGACCGATCACCTGATCTTTTTCGCCTTCGACCTGCTGTTTGCGGAGGGCAAGGATCTGCGCCGCCTGCCTCTGCTCCGGCGCAAGCAAAAGTTGCGGGAAATCCTGCAAGCCGCCGGAACTGAGCCCCTGATTCGTTACGTCGAGCATTTCCAAACCAGCGGCGACGCGGTGCTGAAATCCGCCTGCCGCATGTCGCTTGAGGGAATTGTATCCAAGCGGGCCGACGCTCCCTACGAATCGGGACGCACCGGCACCTGGACGAAAACCAAATGCCGCGGCGGTCTTGAAGTGGTAATCGGCGGCTGGACCGACACCAACGGACGTTTCCGATCGCTGCTGGTTGGCGCGTATCGCGGCGATCGGCTGATCTACCTGGGCCGCGTCGGCACCGGCTTCGGCAGCGCCACGCTGGATCGCCTGATGCCGCGATTGAAGTCGGCGGCCAGCCGCCACAATCCGTTCAGCGGCGAAAATGCGCCGCGTGCGGCCTCGAACGTCCACTGGCTCAAGCCGGATCTGGTCGCCGAGATCGAATTCGCCGGATGGACCAGTGACGGACTTGTGCGTCAGGCTTCTTTCAAGGGGCTGCGCGAAGACAAACCGGCTGCGGAGGTGAGAGCCGAAGAACCCGCGCCGGCGCAGACCGTCGAATCAGAAAAACCCGGGCCGAAAAAATGGCCCTCCACACAGCCGAAGCCGGTGGTGATGGGCGTGGCGATTTCAAATCCCGACAAGCCTCTGTGGCCGAATCCGGACGGCGGACCAATCACGAAGCTGGATTTGGCGCGCTATTATGAAGCAGTCGGCGCCTGGATGATCGAACATCTCAAGGGACGCCCCTGCTCGATCATCCGGGCGCCCGACGGCATCAACGGCCAGCACATATTTCAACGCCACGGCAAACCGGGAACCTCCACTCTGATCGATTTGGTGAAGGTTGGGGGAGATCGGCAGCCCTATCTGCAAATCGATCGCGTCGAGGGACTGGCCGCCATGGCGCAGGCGGCAGCCGTCGAACTGCATCCATGGAATTGCGAGCCGGGAAATCCCGATGTTCCCGGACGCCTGGTGTTCGATCTCGATCCCGCCCCCGACGTCGAATTCAGCACGGTGGTCGAGGCCGCGCGCGAAATGCGCGAGCGTTTGGAGGATTTGGGGCTGGTGGCGTTCTGCAAAACCACTGGCGGCAAAGGCTTACACGTCGTTACACCACTGGCGCCGCGCCGCGACCGTCCTTTGACCTGGCCTGAAGCCAGGGAATTCGCCCGTGAAGTTTGCATTCGGATGGCGGCGGACAGCCCCAGTCGGTATCTGGTCAGGATGACCAAACGCGAGCGCTCCGGCCGCATCTACCTGGATTATCTGCGTAATGACCGCGCGGCGTCGGCGGTCGCGCCGCTGTCGCCGCGGATACGTCCGGAAGCGACGGTTTCGATGCCGCTTTTGTGGGACCAGGTCCGCGCCGGCCTTGACCCCCGTCGGTTTACGATGCGCACAGCTCCTGCGCTAATCGCCAGGAGCACGGCATGGCGGGATTACCGCGACTCGCAGCGCCCACTGGAGGCGGCCATCAGGCAACTGGCCCGCGCCACCGCAGCTTGATCGGCCGCCTGACGGCTGCCTGGAACAGGCCTGCCAGATTTTTGTCGGTTTGCAAACGACACCTTGGAAAGCCCGTCCACGCGCAGCCAAAGCCTTTAAGCGCGGTCATGCGTGCATGTACCAGCCGCCGCTGACGGTCACCGCTTCTCCGGTAATGTAGGAGGCGTCGTCGGAGGCGAGGAAACATGTCACCGCGGCGACTTCCTCGGGCTTGCCGGCTCTACCCAGCGGGCAATCCCGGGCCATGCGATCTCCGCCGATCTCTTTCCAATGGGTTTCGACCCACTTGGTCAGTATCATGCCCGGAGCGATCGCATTGCAGCGCACACCGTAGGGGCCGGCCTCGGCCGCCACCGTACGCGTCAGCGCCAGCACTCCGGCCTTGGCGGCGTTATAGGGCGCCGACGAATTGGTGGTCCATGCCGCTACCGACGCAATGTTAATGATCGCGCCTTGACGGCGAGTCTTCATGCCGGGCAGGATCACGCGAATCATGTTGAAGCAGCCGGTCAAATCGACGTCAAGCACCCGCTGCCAATCCTGCGGATCGAGTTCACTGACAGCGCCAAAGGCATTGATCCCGGCGTTGTTCACCAGGATATCGACGCGGCCCAAACGTGCGTCCACAGCCCCCACAACCTCATCGATGTTGTTTCGATTCGCGACGTCGAGGGGAAAGCCGATTACGCGCCCGGGAAATTCCCTGTCCAGTTCTTCCACCGTCTCCTGCGTGCGCCGCGCGTGAGAATCGGTGACCACCACGATTGCTCCCTCCTGGGCGAGCCGATGGGCGGTGACCTTGCCCATCCCGGCTCCTGCCGCGGCCGTGACCAGCGCCACTTTGTCCTTCAAGCCTCTCATGCCAATGTCCTCCGGGGGGCAGTAAGCAAATCCTGCACGGTTCGCCATTTTGGCTGCATCGACCTGCCGATGTAAATGCAATCCGCCGCGGGTGGCGGTAGGCTCATCCATGACGTTCGGAAGCTGCGAGTCCTGACCCTGTTGTGTTCTCCATCTCCACTCGCTTGGCGGCGGACGCGAACGCCGGTTAAACCTGCGCGTTTGGCAACTTCCGATGCTGGCACCGGCCCGGTGCGCTTATTTATGGGGTTTGAAAAGACGAAGATCGTTGCGGCCTGGAAAAACCTGGCCCCCGTCGCCAACCCGCCGGCGCAAGCGCGGCAATAGCCGGGGCACTGCGCTGAATGCTTGCTGGTATTGTGCGCCGAGTGCTGCTTCCTCGGCGCCGATCCTGATTCGCAACAGGATCGCGTTGCCGGCTGAGAATACGATTGCGCTGCGCCAGCATCCGTAGATCATCGGAACACAGATCATTTCAACCGTCACCGCCAGGTAGTTCGGATGGCGTATCAGGCGGTAAGGGCCTGAGGTGAGCGGCGCGGCGCCCGGCCACACAATGATTCGCGTGTTCCAGCGTTCGCCCAGAGTCGTTACGGCCCAGTAACGCAGCGCTTGCGCGCAAGCCGCACCGAAAAGTGCTATCCATCCCAGTGACGGCGGAAATTCCCGGCCGAAAACAATCGCCTCGCCGCCGCAGCAGGCAATAAACAGGACATGAAATGCGGCGATTGCGGGATAATGTCCGGCGCCCGCCTCGACCGCGCCTCGCGCCAGCGCCGCGCGCGTATGGCGCGCCGAGATCAGCAATTCCACGATCCGCTCCGCGCCCACCGCCGCCAACGTCGCCAGGTAAGCGCCAAGCGAGATCACCATCGCAGCAGCACCAGTTCCGAGCAGAATCCCGGTCCGACCGCCATCATCATCCCATAGTCGCCGGCTTGCGCCTGCCCGTCGGACAGGAGATCGCCCAACACGAACAGGACGGATGCCGATGAGAGATTGCCGATCTCGGTCAAGGACCGCCACGATCGTTCCAGCGCATCGCAGGGAAGGTCGAGCGCCGTCTCGATTGCGCGCAGCACCTTGGGTCCGCCGGTATGCGCGATCCAATGGCGGATTGCGCCGCGATTAAGTCCGTGCGCGGCCAGCAGCCGATCCACGTCAGCGCCAAGGTTTTCCCTGACCGCGTCGGGCACTTTCGGCGACAGGACGATTTTGAAACCGCTGTCGACGATGTCCCATCCCATCAGGCGTTCGGTGTCGTGGTAGAGCGTGGACTGGGTCCCGACAACGCGTGGGCCGCGGTCAGTCCGCCGTGCCGCGCCGGCGATTATCACCGCGGCGGCGCCGTCCCCGAACAGGCCCGACGCGATCAAATTGGCCAGCGACAGATCGTCGCGCTGCAAGGTCAGGGAGCACAACTCGACCGACAGGAACAGGGCAATGTGGTCGGGAAAGGCCCGCGTATATTCTGAGGCGCGCGCCAGACCCGCCGCCCCGCCGACACATCCGAGGCCGAAAATCGGGGTACGCTTGATGCCGGAGCGCATCCCCAGACGGTTGATGATCCTGGCGTCCATACTTGGAGTAGAGATTCCAGTCACTGTGACGAAAAAAAAATGATCGATGTCCGCCGCTTCAAGACCGGCCTGCTTGAGCGCGGCGCGCACCGCGGCTTCACCAACCTGCAGGGCGGCGGTGTTCCAGGCCTGATTGGTTTTGGCAAAGCTGTCCAGCGCGGGGTACTCCTCCAGGGGCAGGGCGAAATAGCGGCCGCGGACCTGCACTGCGCGATGGAACTCCTCCAGTCGGCGGGGGTTTCCATGTCTGCCCTTCCAGTAAGTGCGCAAAGCGTCAGTCAGAACCTGCTGTTCGACATAGTTGGGCGGAAATGCGAGACCCACGGCGCGGATCGCAGGAGCGTCGCGGTCAGAAAATGGTGCAGGCAAGCTTTGTGGATGTTCGGACGCCATCGGGTTACCTCGCCGCGAAATCGAGCACGCCTGCCACAGGACCGCGCCCAACGCTGTTTAGCCGCAACTCAAACCAATCGGCGAGCTTCTCGCCGGCCGGCCATCTAGGGTCCGCATCCAGCTTATATCTTCGAATCCCCGCCGTCACCTGATAGCGGCGCACGGAACTCGATCGACTAAGTCTTTGAGGACTGATTCGAAGACGGATAAGATAAGCGCACGCAGCCCTGGAGCAGGGCCCGACCGTCAGCATCGGCCGGGCCCCCACGATTCTCATGTCCGCGCAAATTCCAACGAGCACCTACCGTATTCAGTTCAGCCATCGCTTTACTTTGGAACAGGCAACGGCGCTGGTCGATTATCTGCATGACCTGGGTATCGGCGCGTGCTATGCCTCGCCGCTGACGATGGCCCGTCCGGGAAGTTCGCACGGCTACGACGTGACCAGTCACGGGATGCTCAATCCTGAAATCGGCGACGAGGCCCAGCTGGCGCATTTTGCGCAAGGGCTGCGGGCCAACGGGATGGGCCTGATTCTGGATACGGTTCCCAACCATATGTGCATCGCGCATCCGTCCAATCAGATGTGGTGGGATATTCTGGAGAACGGGCCGAGTTCTCCCTTCGCCAGTTTCTTCGATATCGATTGGAAGCCGCCCAAGGCCGACCTGACCAACAAAGTGCTGTTGCCGATGCTCGGCGACCAGTTCGGCAAGGTGCTGGAAAACGGCGAGATCAGGATCGCTTTTGAAAATGGCGCCTTGCAGGTGCGCTACTATGAATGGTCGCTGCCGCTGGCGCCGCGCACCTGGACCCATATTCTGCATCCGGCCCTTGAACAGGTGCGCGGTCTTTTCGAGGAATCCGACCGGGACCTGATGGAACTGGAGAGCATCATCACCGCGATGGAGCATCTGCCCGAGCGCAGCGAGACCGATCCCGAGCGCATCCGGGAACGCATGCGGGAGAAGGAAGTGATCAAGCGGCGCCTTTCGACGCTGCTCGAAAAATCGGCCGCGATCAGGTCGGCAATTGACGCTTCTTTGAAGGATATCAACGGCGTCAAGGGCGACCCGCACAGCTTTGATCGGCTGGAAAAGCTGCTCGAAGATCAGGCCTATCGGCTCAGTTTCTGGCACGTCGCGGCCGACGAGATCAATTACCGCCGGTTTTTCGATATTAACGAACTGGCGGCCATTCGAGTCGAAGATCCGGCGGTGTTCGAGGCCGTGCACGAATTGACGCTGCGCCTGATCGGTCAAGGCATCGTCACCGGGCTGCGGATCGATCATGCCGACGGCCTGCTCGACCCCGGGCTTTATTTGCGGATGCTCCAGGAGCGCTGCGCTGCGGTTCAGCACGAGGCGCCGGGCAATGGTGATGGGCGTCCCTTTTACGTTGTGGTGGAAAAAATTTTGACCGGCCATGAGCGTCTGCGCGGCGACTGGCCGGTTCACGGAACCACCGGATATGAATTCGCCAATCTGCTTAACGGCGTTTTCGTGGACACTTCAAGTCAGCATCGATTCGAAGACCTCTACGCGCGTTTTGCGGGATGGCAGCAGGCGTTTCGCGACCTGGTTTACGATTGCAAGAAGCTGATGCTGCGGGCGTCAATGTCCGGCGAGCAGAACGTGCTCGCGCGCCGGCTCGATCAGATCTCCGAGCAGCATCGATGGTCGCGCGATTTCACGCTCAACAGTCTGGGCCGGGTCCTGGCCGAGGTGATCGCATGCTTCCCGGTTTATCGCTCCTACGTGACATCCGCCGGTCGCGTGACCGACGAGGATCGCGAGCAGATCGGCCGCGCGATTCATATCGCCAAACGGCGCAACCCGGCACTGAGCGAATCCACCTTCGATTTTCTTGCCGCGGTGCTTTTACTGGAGCATCCCGAGGGTCTGGAGGAGGCCGCGTGCGCCCAGCGCCTGGACTTCACCCTGCGCTTTCAACAATTGACCAGCCCGGTGATGGCCAAGGGATTCGAAGACACCGCCCTGTATCGATATGTGCCGCTGGCCTCGCTCAATGAAGTGGGAGGCGATCCGACCCGTTTCGGTGTCAGCGCGCAGGAGTTCCATTCGCGCAACGCGCAGCGCGCCGAACAATGGCCGCACGGATTTTCCGCCACCTCTACCCACGACACCAAACGCAGCGAAGACGTGCGCGCCCGCATCAACGTGCTGTCGGAAATTCCCGACCAGTGGGAGCGCGCGATCTGGCGCTGGCACCATCTGACCGAATCCGCCCGCGGCGAGATCGACGGCGTGCCGGTGCCCGATCCCAACGAGGAATACCTTTTTTATCAGACCCTGATCGGAACCTGGCCAATCGATCTTCATCCCGATGAATTCGACGAATACATCCGGCGAATTCAGGCCTACATGGACAAGGCGGCCAAGGAGGCAAAGGTCAGGACCAGTTGGATGCGGGCCAACGATCGGCATGACGTCAAGCTGGCCGAGTTCATCGCGGCGGTGATGCGGACGGGAGGCGACAATTCCTTCATCGCCGATATCGGCGCGTTTGCCACGCGTGTGGCGGACGCCGGCATGCTAAATTCGCTGTCGCAGACCCTGCTCAAGATCGCGTCGCCTGGCGTGCCTGATTTTTACCAGGGAACGGAGTTGTGGGACCTGAGCCTGGTCGATCCGGACAATCGCCGTCCGGTCGATTACGGCGCGCGCATCGCGATCATGGAGGAAATCAAGCGGTCGGTCGAAGGCAACCGCCTGGGGTTCGCGCAAAAGATTTTCACCAAGCCCGGCGATGGCATCATCAAGGCGTACGTCATAAGGGAAGCGCTGAATTTCCGCCGCAGCAACCCCGCTCTTTTCATAAAGGGCGATTATGTCGCGCTGGAAGGATCCGGAGCGCACGGCCGCAACGTAATTTCGTTTGCGCGCCGCACAGACGATCAACACGTGATCGTGGCGGCCGGCCGCTTCTTCACCTCCCTGGGTAAACTGCCCGCCTCCGCCGCGGGCGAGGAAACCTGGCGCGATACCTATCTTTCGGCCCCGGCCGGATTCCTGCATGGACGCTACGTCGAGCTTTTTACCGGAGCCCGGATTGCCGCCGACCTCGATCGCGACCGCCGCCAACTGTGCCTTGCCGACATCTTCGCCCATCTGCCGGTGGCCCTGCTGATTCCGGCGGATTGAACTGTGCGCGAATCCCCTGCCCCTGGGACGCTTGCTATAATGGCCGCTGCATCCATGGCCGCTCGAAAGCGGCCCGGGTTTCGGGAGACACAACAGCGTATGCCTCGTGAACGAAAACCTACCGACCCGCAGGCGCGGGCGATTTTCGAAATCCATCGCCGCTTCGTCACCTTGATGGAGGAGCGCCTGAGTATGGTCGAGGAACAGACCAGGGCCAATTATGTCACGGTGATGAAGTCCCTGACCGAGAAACTCGCAGTCCCCGGCAAGCCGCTTTCGGAAATCGCCCGCGAGATGATGGCTGAAGCCGGCCCGATCCTTTTCCAGGTCATGCAAGGATAGGATCGTTTCGGCCTCAATCCTCCAACGCGTAACCGACTTCGCTGTGCTGGGTCAGATCCAGACCGATGTGCTCCTCCTCTGAATCAACCCGCAGTCCGACCAGACCGTCAACCAGCTTGAGCAGGATATAGCTGCCGGCGAACGCGAACACCATACTGGCGACGACCGCTATGAATTGGATGAGGAGCTGGCTGGGATTGCCGTTGAGCAACCCATCGGCGCCGGCCGGGTTGATCAGTTTGCTCGCAAACACGCCGGTCAGAAGGGCACCGGTGACCCCGCCCACGCAATGGACGCCGACCACGTCCAGCGCGTCGTCGTAGCCAAAGTGGTATTTGATGCTGACCGCGTAAAAACAGATTGCGCCGGCGATAATCCCGATCACCAGCGCCGCCATCGGCCCAACATAACCCGACGCCGGGGTAATCGCGACCAGGCCGGCGACAGCGCCGCTGGCCGCACCCAGCACCGTCGGCTTCCCGCGCACCATCCACTCCGTCACCATCCAGGACAGCGAGGCCGAGGCCGCCGCCACATGCGTGGCAACCATCGCGGAGGCCGCCAGGCCGTTGGCCGCCAGCGCGCTGCCGGCATTGAACCCGAACCATCCGAACCACAACAGGCCGGCGCCGGTCAGCGTCATGGTCAGATTGTGCGGCGTGATCGGCTCGTGCGGATAACCCATCCGCCGGCCCAGCAAAATCGCGGCGGCCAGCGCCGAGATTCCCGACGAGATATGAACCACGGTGCCGCCGGCGAAATCCAGCGCGCCCATCTGATGGAGCCATCCGCCAGCGCCCCAGACCCAATGCGCAAGTGGATCGTAGATCAGCGTGGCCCACAGCAGGCTGAACAGGAGGAAACCGCGGAAAGTCACCCGCTCCGCGATTGCGCCCGTGATCAGCGCCGGGGTGATGATCGCGAACATGCATTGGAACAGCATGTACACCGAATGCGGAATGGTGGCGGCATACACCGGATCGGGGGCGGCGCCGACCGAATTCAGGCCGATCCAGGAAAGCCCGCCGATCAGCCCATGATGGTCGGGCGAAAACGCAAGGCTGTAGCCGAACAGCACCCATTGCACCGTGATAACCGCGGCCAGGATGAAGCTCTGCATCAAGGTGGCCAAAACGTTTTTGCGCCGCACCATCCCGCCGTAAAAAAGGGCGAGACCGGGCGCCGTCATCAGCAGAACCAGCGCAGCGGCAACCAGGACCCAGGCCGTGTCGCCGCTGTTGATCCGGTCGGCCGGAGGAACCGGCATCGCGTAAGCCTTGGGCAGCGTAGCGGCAAAAACATTGCGCGCAACTAAAGTTAGGGCGGCCGCAAACCCTGCAGCGGGCAGCACAATGGAGCGTCCGGATCGAAATCTCGCCATGATTGGAGTCATTGGTAAAACCTTGGGCAAAAGTTGTGGCAAATGTCGATGCCTCGCTCAAGACGCAAGAGCGCATCGATCGGCGAGTTGGCTGGACGCGCGCGGCCATGGAAATATGCAATGATCCGGCCCGCGAACGCGGCGAATTCAGGTTATTGAGGATTTTGCGCCCACGATTTGACATAGCGGCTCACCGCTTCCCGTTGCGCCGGCTCAATCGGCGGGCCGGGATCGCCGCCGCCGCGCTGTTCATCGCGGCCGATTTGATTGCGGTTGAACTCAGGCGCCGCCGTTATGCGGGCGACTTCGATATCTCGATGGAATTTGGCCGCCGATTTCTAAGGGGCCAGCATTTGTACCAGGGCGGCTTGCATTTTCCCTACCTTCCCACCGCCGCGATGTTTTTCGCGGTTTTCTCCCTGCTGCCGACGCCGTTGGCATTCCTGCTGTTTTACGCCACCGCAATCCTGTGCTTGGGACTGGTGCTGCGGATGCTTTCGACGATCGTATGCGGGACACAACCGGGCCTTCGCGAGCGCAGCGGTCAAATCGCGGCGCTCACGTTGATCCTCGCCGCGCACTATATAATCCGCGACCTCGATGACGGCGGTCCCAATCTGATTCTGCTCGCGATTGCGATGGGCGGGATCTACTGGGCCTGGAGGGGACGGGAGGTTCGCGCCGCCGGATTGCTGGGCGCGGCCACCGCATTGAAGGCGACCGCCGCACTCTTCATTCCGTTTCTGATTTGGAAGCGGTGCTGGCGGCTGGCGATCTATACAACCATCGCGACCTTGTTGTGGTTGGCTTTGCCGATAGCGCGGATGGGACCGGCGAACTGGTGGATGCATCAGCGGGAGTGGATCATATCGGCAATCGGGTTCGCCGCCGGATTCAATCAGGCCGCCGCGCATTACTATGGCGCGGGCAACAGCGGCAACCAGGCGCTCAGGCCCGCCGTGATATATCTGACCAGCAGCCGCGCCGCCGCGCTTTTAGCTGGTCTGACTTTGACGGCGATTTTCTGCTGGATCACCGCGCGGCCGTACGGCGGCCGCCTCGACACCCGATGGGTGAGGGAATCAAGCGGAGCGCTGATCCTGGCCGTGCTGCTTGCGCCGATCGCCTGGGTGCAACATCTGGTCGTCGCCATTCCGGCGCTGTACCTGATCGTCGCGGACTGGCTGGCCGGCCAGGATTTCAGTCTGGCATCCAAAGCCGCGCTGCTGCTCTACATCATCTTTGCCCTGATTCTCAATCGCGGAGTGATCGGCAAGGCGCGCTTCGAGATTCTGCTCGATTTCCATGCTCAGACCATTTGTATGCTGCTGGTTCTGGGCGTCCTGATGCTGGAGCGACGCGCGGTCCGCAAATCGCCGGTCCAACCCGACGCGCAGCCCTTGTTTCGATGTACGGCCGGGCACAAAGCGGGTTAAGATTGTTCAGCCGGAATTCAGAACGCCGACCCGGAGATCCAGTTCATGGGCCGAATCGCAAACCACGCAATCAACCTTGCCGCCTGCGCCGCCGCGATTGTGCTGGCCGCAAATGTCTCGGCCCATCCCCGGATGCGGCTGAGGAGTCCCGCCTTCGCCGCCGGAGCTCCGATTCCCGAACAATACACGTGCTCCGGGAAGGATATTTCGCCGCCGCTTGAGATTGACGGCATCCCGCCCGCCGCCAAATCGCTCGTCCTGGTGGTTGACGATCCAGACGCCCCCTCAGGCACCTTTGAGCATTGGGTGGTTTACAACATGCCCCCAAACACCACGCTAATCCCGGCCGGTGTCGCACCGGGGGCGACGATGCCCGGAGGCGGGCAGCAGGGACGCAACGACTTCGGCCGTCTCGGCTATGGTGGTCCGTGTCCTCCACCGGGAGCGGCGCACCATTACCGGTTCTGGCTGTTCGCGTTGAGCAGCACGATCACGCCGGCCTCGCCGGATGCTCGGGAGATCCAGCGCGCGATGCAGGGCCATGTTGTGGAAAGCGCGGAAACGACGGGAACATTCGGGCGCTGAGGCCGCCAGGGCGCGCACCGCTCAGGAGACGGCCTTTTCGACCTTGTCGCGCTCGGGCCGGAGATTCTCCACTGTCCCGCGCTCGGTTGCCGCCTTTTCCGACGGCTTGGGCAAAAGCTGATGGGTGGTGAGCACCTCGATAAACTTGCGCACCGCGGGCGAGAGTTCCCGCCCGCGCTTATAGATGATGGCCAGGGGACGGGTGAATACGCCCTCCTGAAACTCGAGCATCTTGAGCGACCCGCGCGCGGTTTCATGATCGACCGTAAGCCGCGGCACGATTGCCACCCCCAGTCCGATCTCGACCGCGCGTTTGATGGTCTCGACGTTGTCGAACTCCATCGTGTAATGGGGCTTCACACCGTGATCGCGCAGGATCCGGTCAACCGCCTTGCGGGTTGAAATGTCGCGTTCATAGCCGACGAAGCGCTGGCCCTCGAGCTGGGCAAAGCTGACCTTGTTCTGCTTCGCCAATGGACTGTCGGGTGGAACCACCAGCACCAGTTCGTCATGGCGAAACGCCACCGAAACTATTTGGCTGCGCTTGGCCGGGTACGCGACCACGCCCAGGTCGATTTTGCCTTCGATCAGGTCCTCGTAAATTTTGTTGGCGCGCAGGTATTCCAGATGCACGTTGACGGCCGGATAGGTCCGCAGGAATTCGGTTAAGTAGGCGGGCAGTTCGTGCAGGCCGACGCTGTAAACGGTGCCGACCCGAATCGATCCGCCCACCACCGAGCCGATTTCGCGCAGGCGATTTTCCAGCTCCAGGAAACGGCGCACGATCTCTTTGCCCGCGCTGTACAGAATCTGGCCCGCGTCAGTCGGCTTGACCCCGGTCCGCCCACGCTCTATAAGACGGCAATCATATTTTTCCTCAAGGCTGCGCACCTGCTGGCTGACCGCGGACTGGGTCACAAAATTTTGCGACGCGGCAAACGAAAAGCTTCCACTTTCGATGATGTCGCAAAAGACCTTGAGTGTCTCGATATGCATGGGTGTGATTTTGTATAAGCTTAGCTGATACTGTGCCGAGTCCGCAAGTAGCCTTTTGGCAGACCCGCAGACACCCGCCGGACCTCGTTTCGTGTTAACCGGCCTGATAAAAACATCCGTGCATGCGCGTTGAACGCGATCGCCCGGCCGGCGGTCGCGCTGAATTGGTTTCCTCTGATGACCACGAAGCTCAGGTGCAAAGATGGCGCAAATACTTGAAGACCTTGACTATTTCAGCCTCGACGATCTGCTGACATCTGAAGAACGGATGACCCGCGAGACGGTCAAACAGTTCGTCGAGCGCGAAGTGTTGCCCGAGATCGAAACCCATTTCGCGGCGGAAACCTTCCCGCTGCAGCTAATCCCCCGGATGGCCGAACTGGGCTTCTTCGGCGCCAACATGAAGGGCTACGGATGTGCCGGCATGAACAACGTAGCTTATGGATTGATCATGCAGGAACTGGAGGCCGGAGATTCCGGACTGCGCTCTTTCGCGTCGGTGCAAAGCGCCCTCTCGATGTACGCGATCTACGCCTTCGGTTCCGAAGAGCAAAAACGCCGCTACTTGCCCCAAATGGCGCAGGGCAAGCTTATCGGCTGTTTCGGTCTGACCGAACCCGATCACGGATCGGATCCGGCCGGGATGGAAACACGCGCGCGGCGTGACGGCAACGGATGGGTGCTCAACGGCACCAAGCGATGGATCACCAACGGCACGATCGCCGGCGTCGCAGTTGTATGGGCCAGGGTCGATGAGGGCATCGCGGGATTTCTGGTTGAAAAGGACAAGCCCGGGTTCACTTCGCGCAACATCAACGGGAAGTTTTCGATGCGCGCGTCGATTACATCCGAACTGACATTCGAGGACGTGCGGCTCACCGATTCCGACCGCCTGCCCGAAGCGCGCGGCTTGCGGGCGGCGTTGGCGTGTCTGACCCAGGCTCGCTACGGAATCGCGTGGGGCGCGATCGGCGCCGCACGCTCATGCTATCGGACCGCGCTGGAATACGTTAAATCGCGCAAGCAGTTCTCGCGACCGCTGGCCGGCTATCAATTGGTGCAGAACAAACTGGTCACGATGCTTACCGAAATCACCAAGGCGCAGATGGTTTGCCTGCGACTGGCCCATCTGAAGGATCAGGGCAAAATGCGCCAGGAGCAGGTCTCCTTCGCCAAGCGCAACAATGTCGGATGGGCGCTGGAAATCGCGCGGATGGCCCGTGACATGCTAGGCGCCAACGGCATCGTCAACGAATATCCGGTGATCCGTCACATGCTCAACCTGGAGACAGTCAACACTTACGAGGGCACCTTCGACGTCCACACCTTGATTTTGGGCCGTGACCTCACCGGCTTGTCCGCATTCGACTGAAGGGGGTCGCCGACGGTCGCGGACGGCGGATGGCCGCCTAGGAGCCCTTTTTGGCGTGGCGCATGACCGGACTGCCGACTCCACAGGCCAGCGCAGCCTGCTGAGGCGACAATCCGAAATGGCGCGCGAAGTACTGCTGATGGTATTCCTCGGCGCGGTAGAACGGCCCCGCTGCTGTAATCTCCGTCACGATTGGACGATGGTAATTGCCCGAGGCTTCCAACTCACGCACCGCGCGGCGGGCCGCCCGCTCCTGTTCAGCATCGTGGAAGAAAATCACCGAGCGGTACTGCGTTCCCACGTCAGGTCCCTGGCGGTTCAGCGAGGTCGGATCGTGGACATCCCAGAACACTTCGAGCAAATGTTCGTACGAAATCATTGCGGGATCGTACTCAACGCGAACAACCTCGGCGTGTCCGGTGTGGTCGGTGCACACCATTTCATAGGTGGGATCGGCGACGTTTCCGCCCATGTAACCGACCTGTGTCGAGACGACCCCGTCCAGCGCGGCGAACGCCGCTTCCACATGCCAAAAGCATCCGGCTCCGAAAGTAGCTACTTTGGTTTCCTGTGCCATCTTGCTCTCTTGCAACTACCGGCTTCGTTTCGCGTGCGGGCTGTACGGCGTCCCGCCGCTCTTTCTTAACACGTACCGCATATTTGCTGCAGCGCCAATAGCTGAGCGCCCGCCAAACCTTGTTAATCCCGCGCCTTGGGGATGACCTCTTCCGCGAACGCCTGGATGCTTTCTTCCAGGTACGGCGGAGTCATCGAGAAAATGAAGTGGGTGACGCCGGCCTTGCGATAACGCGCAACCCGCTCCAGGCATTCGTCGGCGCTGCCGACGAAAACGCTGCGGCGCGCTTCTTCCGGCGTCCCGCGGCTCATCGCGGCGCCGCGGGCGACGATCTCACGTTCGCGCTCGGCGCCCGCGCGGTAACCGAGCGAAGTGATCACGGTCTTTTCGATCTCCGAATCGTCCCGTCCGATCGCCTCGCAATGGCGCTTGAGCACGCCGATCAGATGCTCCATGCGTTCGGCGTTGCCGCCCGAATTCCACAAGTCGGCGTACTTCGCCACGATCCTGAGCAGTACCTTTTCGCCGGTCCCCGCCACCATCAGCGGCGGATGCGGCTTTTGGATCGGCTTGGGACTGCATACCGCGTCGGTCACGTTGTAATGGCGGCCGTGGAGGGTGAACTTGTCGCGCGTGAACATCCCTTTGATGATCTGACAGGCTTCATCCAGCGCGCGCAGCCGGGCGCCGACCGTCATGAAATCGACGCCGAAGCTGCGATGCTCCAGCTCGTACCATCCGGCGCCGATCCCCAGCACGAAACGGCCGTTGCTCAAATGATCGAGCGTGGCGGCCATCTTCGCGGTGATGCACGGATTGCGATAGGTGTTGCCATTGACCAGCGCGCCGATACGGACGCGGCTGGTCTGCTGGCTCAGCGCCGCCAACGCAGTCCAGCCCTCCAAGCACGGACCGGCGGGATCGGCGCCCATGATCGGATAGAAGTGGTCGAAGACCCAAAGCGAGTCGTAACCCCATAGATCGGCTTTCTGCCACAGGCCGCGCAGGTCGGACCATCGCGCCTGCTGCTGGGGAGTCTGGATTCCGAAACGCACGGGATGCCGCGTCATCGCTGTAACCTCTAACCGAAATTCCCACACCCAGGCGGGCCCGCGCAACAATCCGGCAACCGGCGGGCGGGGTCGGGGACTCGCAAAATGGATGAATTCCTGATTTCTTGGAAAATTATTGCGCTGTTTGTGCTGACCAACGCTATCTTCCGAGGTTAAGCGATGAACGGAATCGATTTCCTGCCAACCTACATCCAAGCCCTGCTGGTAAGCGTTTTCTTTGCCGGCATGACCATCGCAGGGCTTTACCTGGTGCGGCACAGAGTCGAACCGGAAACGCTGCGGACCGATCATGATGTGGCCGGATTCACCTTCGGCGTGATTGGCGCGTTTTACGGGGTGGTGCTGGCATTTGTGACCGTCGCGGCCTGGCAGCGATTCGAGCGCGCCAACGACCAGGTGCAGGCGGAGAGTCTGGCCGTTTCCAACCTTTATAACCTCGCGCAGGGGCTTAGCGGTCCCGCGCACAAACAGATGCGCGAGGCTTTGCGCGCCTATACCGCCACCGTGCTGAATTCTGAATGGCAGGAGATGGCGCATGGACGGTTTTCCGCGGACCAGAAGCCGATCCAGGATCTTTGGGACATAATTATCAGGAGCAAGCCCACCAGTCCTCAGGAGCAGGTTTTCCTCGATAAAAGTATCGACCAGTTGACTCAACTGACCGATCTGCGCCGCCTGCGTTACGTTTACTACTCCCAGGACCTGCCGTCGGTCATCTGGGTGGTGATTTACGTCGGCTGCGTGATCACGCTGGGGTTCAGCTATTTCTTTGTCACGCGCCGCTTTCGCCAGCAGGCGCTGATGTGCGGGACATTCGCAGCGCTGATCGGGCTAACCATTCTGGCGATCAGCGAACTGGCCACGCCCTATCAGGGGGCGGTCGTGGTTTCCAATCAGGCGTTCAAGGTGTTGGCCGCCTCGATGGACCTGTCGGCGCCGGGCCGACTACCGTCCACCGAATCATTGAGGCCGCAAACCGCGGACCCCCCAACCAGGTGAAAGATAAACCTGATGCGCCCGTTAGAAAGCGCCGGAGCGCAGCACCTGGCCCGCTAGCTCGCCGGTATGTCTGCCATGATCGAACACCATCTGTGCGCTAACGATGGTCACCGCAGAGCCTGCGAGTTACCCGACGCATGTCCCACGTCCGAATGCCCGATGTCGAAACCCCAGAGCGCACTAAGGCGCGAGCCCAACGGGCGCTGAGGCCGGGTTTGCTCAGGGGGTTTTTTCGCGGATGTATTGTCCGATCCGCTCTACCGCCTGCTTCGCCTCGTCCAGCATCGGAACGAATATCTGCCAGACGTGGATCATGTTCTCCCACGGCTCATAGACTACCTCGACGCCCGCGGCGCGCGCCCGTTCGGCCAGCCGACTGGAATCATCGAGCAGTACCTCGGCGGTGCCGACCTGGATCAGCATCGGCGGCAGCCCACGCAGATCAGCGTACAACGGTGAGGCCAGCGGCGTTTTCGGATCCTTGCCGCCGAGGTAAGCCGCAGCCATGTCGCCGAGATTGCCGCTTGCCACCATCGGATCTACGTTGGCCTTGGTCTTCATCGATTCGCCGGTCCCCTCCAGATCGACCCAGGGCGAAAGGCAGACGGCGGCGGCAGGCATCGGCAGTTTGGCGTCGCGGATAGCCAGCAAGGTCGCGACGGTGAGACCGCCGCCGGCGGAATCACCCGCCACGGTGAGGCGCGACGCGGTCAGCCCCGAATCCAGCATAAAGCGGTAGGCGGCAACCGAATCGTCGATCGCGGCCGGGAACGGATGCTCCGGGGCAAGCCGGTAATCGATAATCAACACCCGCGCGCGGGCCGCACGCGAAACCCATCCGGCGAGGCATCGATGGGTCTTGATCGATCCGATCGTGTAACCGCCACCGTGAAGGTAAAGCACGTTGCGGCTGATATCGGCACCGGGCGCGGTGATCCATTCGGCCGGCACGCCGTTGGCGCTGACCGGCTCGGCCTTGATGTCGGCATCCAGCCTGAATGCCGCCTTCTCCATCGCGGCGCGCCGACGCTGGAAACTGGCCGTCGGATCGACCGGCACCGCCTTGAGCTTCTGTATCAGTGATTCGAGTTGCTGTAGAGACATAGGGCTGACCTCCTGGCGGTATTAGAAGTAACATCGGAGGCGGGGTTTTGAAAAACGCGCAGCAGCCTGCCCGTTCGAACACGCCGCGGCCATCGAACTACAGTACGATTGACCCTTCAGCGTCGTCCTTCACGCAGGCCGCGGCGCAGTTCGCTGCGGCGGATTTTGCCGCTGATGGTTTTGGGCAACTCCGTCACGTAATGGATCTCGCGCGGATACTTGTATGGTGCGGTGACGTGCTTGACATGATCCTGCAGTTCGCGGGTCAGATCGTCTGACGGCGTCCATCCCGGCGCCAGGATACAGAACGCGCACACAATCTCGGTCCGTTCAGGATCGGGTTTGCCGACCACCGCCGCTTCCATCACGGCCGGATGCTCGACCAGCGCGGACTCGACTTCAAACGGGCCGATTCGATAGGCCGCCGAGGTGATGACATCGTCGGCGCGTCCCTCGAACCAGAAGTAGCCGTCCTCGTCCATCCAGCCCTTGTCGCCGGTGTAATACCATCCCTGACGAAAGGCGCGGCGGGTGGCGTCTTCGTCGCCGAGGTAACCCGAAAACAACCCGATCGGACGCGGTTCGGTGCGCACCGCGATGTTGGCGACCTCTCCGACTTCGACGCGCCTGCCGTCGTCATCGACGATTGCGACTTCGTAGCCCGGCACCGGCTTGCCCATCGAGCCCGGCCGCACCTCCATCGCGCGGTAATTCGCGACCAGCGCCGTCGTTTCGCTCTGGCCGTAACCGTCATAAACAGTCAGACCGCCGGTGCCTTCGCGCCAGGCCCTGATCACTTCCGGATTGAGCGGCTCGCCGGCGCTGGTGCAATGGCGCAGGCATGACAGGTCGTGGGCCTTGAGATCGGCCTGCACCAGCATCCGGTACAAGGTTGGGGGCGCGCAAAAGGACGTGACTTGGTGCTTGCGGATGATTTCCAAAATCGTGTCGGCGTCGGGTTTTCCCAGCGCAACCTGCACCACGCAGGCGCGCTCGTGCCATTGACCGAACAGGCCGCCCCACGCCGCTTTCGCCCATCCGGTATCAGAAATTGTCCAATGGCGGTCGCCAGCGCGCAGATCATGCCAGAAACGCGCCGTGGCGACGTGCCCCAGAGCGTATGACTGCGTATGCAGCACCATCTTGGGATAAGACACCGTGCCGCTGGTGAAGAAGATCAGCATCGGATCGTCGCGCCCGGTCGGATCTGACGGAGTTTCGCCGTCGCCGGCGCGATCCAACAGATGTTCGAGGTCATGCCATCGTCCGCTCGCGGAACGTTCCGCAGACCAGCGCACGAAATGGCGGATGGTAAGGAGTTCGCCCGCGACCTCGTCAACTTTGGCGGCGCCCGCCGCGTCAGTCACGATCGCGATCGCGCCCGATGCCTTCGCCCTGTAGGTGATGTCCCTGCCCGTGGACAGATTCGGCGTGGGGATAGGCACGGCGCCGATCCGGATCGCGCCGAGCATCGCCGTGTACCAGGCGGGCACGCGCGGCAGCATCACCACAATGCGATCGCCCTTCCCAATTCCGAGGTCGATCAGTGCGCGCGCCATCCGCCGCGATTCCCGTGCGAGGTCGGCGGCGCTTTGTTCAGCCACCAGCTCGCCGCCGGCGCCAATTGAAACCAGCGCGGGCGCGTCGGGCTCCTGAACGCTCCAGCTTTCGACAATATCGAGGACGGCGTTGAAGCGGGTCGGCACCTCGACACGATAACTGGCGCGCTCCGCCTCATACGACTTCATCCGGGGCTCGGCTCCCCGATCTGGTGGGTTCACTTGCATATCTCTCAATTAAAAAAATAACGCTACCAACTCCGCGTCCCTTCCCTGGAAGCGCCGGGTCGGTCACACCATATAGGCCCCGCCGTAGCAATGCAGCACCTGTCCGGTCAGGATATGACTGGGGTTGGTCAGCGCATAAACGACCACGCCGGCGATTTCGCTGGGTTCCAGTACTCGGCCCCACGGCATATGCGGCACCATCCGCGCGAGATCCTGCGGTTCGGGCGCGCCCTCCTTGCCCATGGCGGTGGCGGTCGCACCCGGCGCGACGACCGTCACGACAATCCTGTCGCGGGTCACCTCGCGGGCCAGCACTCTGCTCAATGCAACCACGCCGGCCTTGGTCGCCGCGTATATGGCCTGATTGTACAAGGCCTGATAAGCGGCGCCCGACGCGATATTGACGATTCTGCCGCCGCCGGCCTTGCGCATATGCGGGATTACGGCCTGACAGGTCAGAGCGGTGCCGCGCAGGTTGACGTTGATCTGGCGGTCGAACGCCTCGTCGGTCATCTTTTCCAGCGGCTCCTGAATAATTATCCCGGCAACATTGGCCAACGCGTCGATCCGTCCGAGCTCTCTGGCGACTTGTTCAACGGCGGCGCTGACGCTGGAGCGGCTGGTCACGTCCATGTTTACGAAAATCGCGCGCCGCCCGGTATCGGAGCTGATTTTTTTTGCGGATTCCGTGCCCCAATCCTCCCGCACATCGGCGATGGCGACGTCCAGTCCTTTTTCCGCCAATTGCTGCGCCACGCTGAAACCGATTCCCCAGGGACGCGCGGCCCCGGTCACGATTGCCACCTTGCTTTCCGCCATCTTTAGCCTCCCTTGTCCAAGTGTGCCCGTACGATTGCCAATGCGCCAACAGCCGCCTCTTAGGTTCGGCTCGCCTCAACCGGACGGAATTCGAGCAACTCCAGCACCGTCCCGTCAGGGTCCTCGAAACAAACGAACAGCGAACTGCCGTTGGGAAACTGCATCACCTGCGGCTCGGAATAAAACTCGATACCTTTGCTTTTGAGTTCCTCGTAGGTCTTTTGCAGGTTGGACGTGTGCAGCGCAATACGGCTGATGCCGGCGTGATTGAGCCGCGGGTAGGCGCGTCCCTCGGTACGCGGGCTTATCCATTCGATCAGATTGAGATTGATCGCACGCGGATCATCGCCCAACTTGAGCAGTCGGCCGCGGGCGCGCGGGTTGGGGATGCGCAGGGCCTTTTCCAGCGCGCCACCGCCGCTTTCCGCGATATCACCGATCTCCTTGAATCCGATGGCCCGGTAAAACTCCAGCGAACGCTCCAGGTTGGTGCAGTTGACGCTCACGCCATAGATGGAATCGGCCAACTGTTCGCGGCTCTCAGGCTGCGCCTGCGCCGGCGGTGCCGGTGCCGGAACCGGCGCGGAGCGCAGGACGCGAGACCACCATTTTTTGATTTCTGTCGGCAATTGCGCTAACCGAGTTTGGCAGATGCAATAATTGCATGGCCGATTCGGCCGCGTCCATTACATTGACCGGCCTTTGCCCGCCTGTTCGGCAGAAAATCGGCAGGCGATAGATCTTCGCGGGGTGGGACCAGGGCGCCGCCGTGTGCGCTAAACCTTCGCGGCGCGCTTCTTGTACTGCACCAGCTCCAAAACGGTGCCGTCGGGATCCTCGAAGCAAACCACGGTGGATTGCCCGCCCTTGTATTTGATCGTGATCGGATCGGAAAAAAACTTGACGCCTTTGGCTTTGAGTTCCTCAACGTCCTTTTCCAGGTCCTTGCTGTAAAAGCACACCCGCGCGATACCCAGATTGTCGAGCCGGTCGTAGGGCCGCTTGTGGCTGCGCGGATTGAGCCATTCGATCAGGTCGATATGACTGCAATACGGATCATCACCGATTTGCAACAGACGGGCGCGCGAGCGCGAATCATCCGGCATCCTCAATCCGCGCGCCAGCTCAGGACTGCCGCCCTCGCCGAAATCCACCACCTCTCTGAAGCCAAGCATTTTGTAGAATTCCAGCGAGCGCTCGAGGTTGGTGCAATTGATGTTGATATGGTAGATGCTGCGCAGATTCATCGCTGCTATCGCCTCAGTTGGTTACGGCTGACACGCCTGCCCTCACGCTCGCGTCACACGAGCGCAAACGCCGGCGTGCGATTGCGTCGCGTCAATCGCACGCCGATTGATATCGGACTCAACTCGCCGCGGCGGCGCTCGCGGAGGGCTTTGGCGGCTGCACGCCGGAATACGCCAGGCTGACGGGCGTATTGACGTCAAAGGGGCTGTCCAGCCCAAGACTCTTGCCGATTTCGCGCAGAGCGGGCAGGACCTCCTGACCGGTCAGCCGGATACAGGTCTTGGAGTCCTCGTGATTGATGCGGCCGTCATTACCGTACAAGGCGAGAATTCCGGGGCGCGTCTCTTCCATGATGATGCGCAGCTTCTCGACGACAGTCTTCGGCGTGCCCGCAATCAACGTCAGGTTTTGCATCTGCCGCTCCAGCGACGCGTTAGCGCCGCGGACGTGGGTGTAACCTGCCCGCAACTCGGCCATTGCCCGGCGCGCCCACGGCCCCAGATAGCCTGACGGCGCCGCCCATACCGGATGGGTCAGGCCGGTGAACTCGCCCTGCATCCACATGAACTCACGCGCGTTGCGAATCGCCTTCTCCTCGGTCTCCGCCACGTGGCAGCGAATCAGATAGCCGCGCTCGGTCGGCCCCGCTTCGTATCCGCTCTCCTTCGCCACCTGATCGTAGATCTTCCAGACGTTCTTACTCTCTTCGATCGGCAGGTTGAGCGCGATATAGGGATAGCGATGCTGCGCGGACCAGACGATGGTCTCGCGGCTGGACACGCCGGGGATCCAGATCCGCGGATGGGGCTTCTGCAGCGGCAGCGCCCACGGATTGACGACGCGAAGCTGGTAATGGTTGCCCTCCCATCGCCACGGACCGGGTGTCGTCCAGGTCTTGACGATCAGATCATGCGCTTCTTCAAAGCGTTCACGGTTGAAGGCGGGATTGGCATTGGCCTGCAACGATTCGACGCCGCCGCCACGCACGAATCCGGAAACCAGGCGGCCTTTGGAGATCATGTCGATCATCGCGAGTTCTTCGGCCAGCCGCACGGGATTGTCGGCGATGGGCAACGGGTTGCCCAGCAGCACGATCTTCACCCGCTTGGTGATCGCCGCGAGAATCGCCGCGCAGATATTGATCTTGGCCTGCATGCAGAACGGCGCCGTATGGTGCTCGTTGAGCATGATGCCGTCGTAACCGACCTCTTCGACCAGCCGATACTCCTCCAGCCGTTCATTATAGAGACGGCTGCCTTCGGCGGCGTCAAAGAACTTGTTGGGGAAAAGCAACGCGGTGTAGCCGTAGCGGTCGCCTTCCTCCTTCGGATAGGCCGACATCGGCTGTTCCGTAAAATACATCAGATGCATAGGCCGCTTCTCCCTTGGTTAGGTTTCCGACGGGGGTTGCGTCACTTGCCCGCGAGGAAGGACTTGGTCAAGCGGGCGAGTTCATGATGTTTTTCGACTTCCAGGTAATGGTTGCCCTCGATGATCTCCAGCTTCGCCCTGGGCATCAACTGCTGATAGCGCTCGCCGCACGACAGCGGCACCACGCGATTGTGCTTGCCCCACACCACCAGCGTCGGCACCGTCACCGTCTTGATCAGATGCGGCATCGCCTGGTTGAACATGTAGGGCTTCCACGCGATGCGGGTCGTCATCTCGCGGTTGATCTCCCACTGGACCAACTGATCGACGTCGGGCCGCTCCTTGTACAAATCGGCAAACTTCTGCTGATCGGCGAAGCCCGCCCTGACGTAGTCGAGCGTGCTGATTAGAAACTGGTCGATAATCTCGCCGCGCGTAGGCTGGATACCCATAGCGTTGACCAGCACCATATGGGTGAACTCATGATGGCACATCGTCGCCATCTCAGCCGCGATCCAGCCGCCGAAACCCAGGCCAACCACCGCCGTCGAGTTGAGCCCCAGGTCTTTGAGCAGGCGCTGATAGAGGCAGGCGATGTCACGCACGTTGCGGGCCCATTCGGGCCGCTCCGACTTGCCGTAACCCGGATGGGAGGGGACATACACGGTGTGGTCTTCCGCCAGCTCCATGTAATACGGCAGCCATCCCGGATTGCCGATATCGTGATGGAAAACGACCACCGGGGGACCGCTGCCGTCCTTAAGCAACTGGATTTTGCCTCCGGCCACATCGTGTGAACTCTCGGTGAAACTCATGCTGCGCTCCCCGGCCAGTCGGCGCCGCCGCCAAAACGACAGTCGCCTCCGCCATTGGTTTGATTGCCGACTAAACGGCTGAACTGACCGTCCCGGACGGAACGGCCGTTACCGCGCCAAACTAGAATTAGGCCCCCATTGTGTCAAGGTTTGGCTGCCAGAACCGGCACGCTGACGCCCGCTGTGATAAATCCTGAAGTATGGCTGCCGCAGGCTCGCGCTCGCAGACCTTGGTCGGCGTGATTTCGGACACGCATGGCCTGGTGCGCGCGCAAGCACTGCGCTGGCTGCGCGGATCGGACCTGATTGTGCATTGCGGCGACGTCGGCTCCCCCGAAGTGCTGGACGCATTGAAGTCGATTGCGCCGGTCCACGCGGTGCGCGGCAACAACGACAGGGGCCCGTGGGCGCAAGAGCTTCCTCGCGACCGGGTGGTCCAGTGCGGCTCCCGAAGCCTGTACGTCATCCACGACCTCGCCGAACTGGATCTCGAACCTTCTGCCGCAGGTTTCGCGGCGGTCCTGTCAGGCCATTCGCACCGGCCGCGAATGGAACGCCGCCAGGGAGTGCTGTTCCTCAACCCCGGCAGCGCCGGTCCGCGCCGTTTCTCGCTGCCGATCGCGTTAGCGCGCCTGATCGTGAAAAACGGTTCGTGCGAGGCGCAGATCATCGAACTAAAGTAAGGACAGGACTTGCTGCAAGCGGCCTGCCCTGGCGTTTTGACCTGCCATTGCCAGTTTGCGTGCGAATCGCTTATCGGGCGATAGCGGTCGATGTCCGTCGCGGCAGAATCAGCCGAAACATCGTCCTGCCGGCTGAAGACTCCACATCCAGCGCGCCATCGTGCGCGCGCGCGACTGCTTTAGCAATGAAGAGCCCAAGACCGAGCCCGTCGCTGCGGTTTCCGGGGTAGCGGCCCGAACGGAATGGTTCGAAGATGTGCGGCAGGAGTTCGCCAGGGATAGCGCCCTCGTTGTGTACTTCCACGATCACACGTTGCTCGTCTCCCAGGAGGCGCAAGCGCACCGGAGAACCGGGCGTGCTGTGTTGCACGGCGTTGAAGGTCAGGTTCGAAACTGCTTGCAGGATGCGATTTTCGTCCCACGTGCCCCAGCCGTCGGCTTCGCAATCGAAGGCGATCTTGCGATCCGGTGCAATGGCCCCGAGCTCGTCGATAATCTGTTGGCACACGCCGCGCAGGTCGGTGGGTTCAGGCTCGATGGGAATGCCTTCACCTTCACGCTCTCGCGACATATCGAGAAGATCGCGGACAATGTGCTGAATGCGATTTGCTCCGCGCGTGATGGCCTCCGTCTTTTTCTTCACCGCACCGGTAGGATCCGCGAAATCCTGGAGCCCGGCCGCTGCGAGCTGAATCGTGTTCAGCGGATTGCGTATATCATGACTCACGATTGCGACAATCCATTTCTCAAAATCACGGGCGAGCGTGAGTTGCTCCTGATTGCGCTTGAGCTGAACTTCCTCAGCCTGGCGGCGCTCGTGGACATCCACGCAGCTACCAATGAAGCCTGCGAATGTCCCGGCGTCGTCGGTGAAGGGGACGCCGCGGTCCAGGATCCATCGATACACACCATCGTGGCGGCGCAAGCGATACTCCAACTCGAACGGTTCGCGCCGCTGGAAGTGGTCGAGGTAGCAAGCCAGGCAGCGATCGAAATCGTCGGGATGCACGCCTTCCGACCAGCCCACGCCCATTTCCTGCTCGAGCGTGCGACCCGTGAACAAGAGCCATCTTTCGTTGAAGTAATTGCAGTTCGCGTCGAGACCCGAGCGCCAAATCATGACCGGCGAATGCTCCACCAACAGACGGTATTCCGTGGAAGTCAAGGCGTCGGCCATGGAGTTGATTATGCCATAAATCTGCGCTCAAAGTTATCCAGGCGGGTTTTGGCGGTCCCGTCCTTATCTGATCCTTGCGGACTACGTGGAAACTCGGCTTCGCGGATGGAAATCACAAGCTGACAATCGACGCCAATGAAAGCGCGATGCACCGAGATTCCAGCAATCCGGCAGGGACGAAGAGCCCCTGCCTTTTGATTTTGAGCAGTGTGACGGGCGTCTTTTCCCGCGGTGACGCGCAGGCGTTTTTGCGTATGTGCTAGCGCTTTTAAATCAAATGGCTGGAGGCGGCAAAACCACGCTCACCCATGCCGTGCCGGCGTTTTCGCACTCGCAAATTCGCCAAACCTCGGGTAAATTGCGGATGGAAGCTTTTTCGTGCCCCAACTCTTGAAAGCGCCCGAGCAGCCTGGCGTACGCGCTGAGGGCGGTTGTTTTGCCTCCAGACCCATGAGCCGGATGCCGCGCCGGTCAACCTCCAGGCATTCCTGGGCGTGGAAGACTTGCCCCCGCTGGGTGCGAAAGTCCCTGGCCATCCTTATGGTCCTTCTCACTCCCACCGGCGCTCTAACCCAGAAGGCTCCTGGTCCGCCCAATTGGAAGGCCTTGTTTGACGTGGTCGGCCGCACGCACAAAATCGACGCCGACCTGCTGGCGGCGATGGCTGAGGTCGAATCCGGCGGCAACCCGCTGAGTGTTTCGCCCAGCGGCGCCGTCGGATTGATGCAGTTGATGCCGGCCACGGCCGCCGAGTTCTCGGTGCTCGATCCCTTCGACCCCGTCGCCAACGTGATTGGCGCCGCCGACTTCATCGACTATCTGCGCAAACGATTTGCCAGCAAGCTCGAACTGCAAGGCCTGCCGGTTTTGCTGGCCGCGTATAACGCCGGACCGGGCGCCGTGGAAAAATACGGGGGCATACCACCCTACGCCGAGACCCATAAATACGTGCAGCGGGTGATCGCGCGATATGTCAGCGGCCACAGCGCCCGGCCAGCTACGGCGCCCGTCCTGATCCTGACGCCGACGCCTTACCTTATAGAGGTTGACCCCAAAACGCATGAGCTGCACTCAGAACCGGTTCTGATAGACACCGACAGCAGCGCGGCGACGTTTAACCAGCCTGCGATTCAGCCGGCGTCAGAACCTGTCCTGGCCGCGGTGGGTACCGGCACCGCGCCGTGGATACGAACTCCCCCTGGCCTGCCCGACCGTCGAGTCCGCGCCATCGCGACCCGCCCCCGGCAGATTTTCATGGCGGGACACCGTCACCACAACCGCGGGAGCAAGCGGTAACGAACGGCCTGCCGGTAATCGTCATAGCCAGCGAGTTGCGCGCAAAGAACTCGTTCTTCGTCAACTATTCGCGCAATCAGCAGCGGCATTGAGAGCAGGGCAATCACCAAACCCCACCATGAGCCCATCGCCAGCGGCATCGCCACGAGCAATACCACCCCGCCCGAGTACATCGGATGGCGCACATAGGCGTACGGCCCCGTCGTTATCACGCGCTGGCCGGTTTCGACGGTAACGGTCGAAGCCGCGAATGTGTTCTCGCGCAGTACCAGGATGAACAATCCAAAGCAGCCTATCACCAGCAGATTCGCGACGATCACGACAGCCGCCGGCACTTGCGACCAGCCCCAGCGATGGTCGAGGCCGGGCACAACTGCAAGCGCAAAAAATACCGCCAGCATCGCCGATGCGATTGCTTTCTCGAGCGGTCGCGATTCCGCAATCGGCCCTACCCGCATACGCCGCTCCAGCAGGGCGGGGTCGCGCAAGCGCATATAGATCCCGGTCGCGATCGTGCACCCGCCGAACGTGAGCCAGAACAGCCATCCCTGCCAGAAGGAAATCGTGCCGGCGCACACAAAAGTGAGCACCGCCGGAAGCACAAGCGTGGCCGTTTGCAGCGCCGGCCGAATCGCGGATTTGCTCATATCGATCCCCGGCGGATAGGTGCGCAAAAGCTACCCAGTGCGAACAGATGCTCGCGCATCAAAGGCAGGCAGGGGCGCCCGCCCTCGCAAACCATCTGCTGTGTTCGGGATAGCGGAGAGAATACTCACTCCACCACGAGATCCTCCCCGAAGTACGGTCTCACGGACTTGCTGGCGATCGCTTCCGGATCGCCCGGACGTCCTTCGGTTCGGCCATCGGCCGGGTTGCGCAGCCAGGTCCAGATCTTTCGTACGTCAATTGGGCAGTTACACGCCGAGCGCCCGCTCTCGTTGCGGTAGTAATTATTGGCGCGCTCATCCTTGTAGATCATCATCGCCTCGTATCGATCCACCTCGTCGTTGTAGCGCCAGTAGGCTTCGGGCTTGACGTCGATCGTGTGTTCTTTGCGGATGATCATGCGGCTGATGCATTGCAGCGCGAATCTCGTCACCATCTCTTCGAAATCGACAATCTGAAGTCCGCCGAAGTTGTTGGTGTTGGGCCCGTAGAGCATGAAGAAATTGGGAAACCCCGGCAGCATCGTGCCCAGATATGCGCGGGCGCCATCCTTGGCCCAAAGCTCCTCGATCCGCACGCCGCCGCGCCCGCGGACTTCCATCGGCCATAGGAAGTCGTTGGCCTTGAAACCGGTGGCATAGACAATAATGTCGAGCGGGTACTGAACGCCGCCCTCCACCTCTATACCCTCGGGTGTGATCTTTCGAATCCGCTCAGTGACCAGGGTGACGTCCTCGCGCAGCAGGGCGTCGTAGATACAGTAGCTCCCATCAACGACGATCGGCCGCGCGGAGTAGGGCGGCGCGACCGGAGTCATCTTCTCGATCAGATCAGGGCGGCCTGCGAGCTTGCGATGAATGAAGGCGAGCTGTGTTTCCCGCACTTTCTTGTTGTGCGCGCTCCTGGCGTGTTCATCCTTGAAGTCAGGATCGGCCCGCAGCGTCTTCATCGTGAATTCCGGGCCCGTAAGATAGCTGACCCGGAATCGAATGAAGTTCGTGATGTAGGGAAAGTTCCGGTCCAGCCAGTTCACCTGCGGGGGGAAGGGATCGAGATACCCCTTCATGTCGAAACACCAATTCGGCGTCCGCTGGAAAACGTATGTATGCCCCACCATTTTCGCCAGTTCCGGAATCATCTGATAGCCGGTCGCCCCGGTCCCAATCACCGCAACCCGCTTGCCCGCAAGCTCCAGATCCTGCGGCCAGCGCGCGGTATGAAACGACCTGCCCGCGAACGTCTCCATGCCCGGGATGTCGGGGAGATTGGGACGCGACAGGAATCCGACGCTCGCGATGACCGCGTTGACGCGCCAACTCCGTGGTCCCTCAAACCCTTCGGCCTTGATTTCCCACAGCTTCGCGCCCTCGTCCCAGATAAGCGACTTGACTTCGGTTGAAAACGTAATGTCCTTGCGGACATCGAAGTGATCGGCAACCCACCGGAAATATTTCAAATTTTCACGCTGCGGGCAGTAGGCGTTGGGATACTCGAAATTAACCCCGTAGGTATGCGTGTAGGTGCGGCTGGGCGAATCCACCCGCGCGCCGGGGTAACGGTTTTCAAACCAGGTGCCGCCGACATCCTCGTTCTTTTCGATCACAAAGTATGGGATGCCGGCATGCTTCAATTGTACGGCGGCGTTCAGGCCTCCCATGCCGGCGCCGATCACGGCGACCTTGAAGTTGCGCAAATCCTCGTCGGAGGGCTTCTGCGGCCAATCGAGTTTGCGCACCCACGGGTCCAGCGCCAATTGCTCCAGCCACAAGTCGAACTCGGAGGCTGGAATATCAACTCCGGCGGCCAGGCTGAGGCTGCGATGGAGCCGTTCAGGCGGTCCGTAGGAGATGTCGCCGGCGCCCTGGTCGCGATAGGACTTCAAAAATGCCGCCGCCTTGGACTGAATCAGCGCCACGTCCGAGGGTTTCTTGACCACGTTCAACTCGACGTTTCTGACGGTGATGGTCGCGGACTCGGTGGCGGCGATGCTCTCGTCGCCCGTGAGCTGGTAGAGCAGCCCGCGCAGCACCATAGGGTCGGCGTGCCTCACCGCGTCTTCGATGGTCTCATCGGTCGCTGTAAGCAATTCGGATCGTACGGTCATCTTCGCAGCCTTTCTGTTGGTCGCAACCCGTTTACAGTTCTCCAGTTTCAATTAGTCCTGAGCAATCGTTCGAAGCAAGGCTTTCAGCCGGAGCGCGATCCGAATCCACAATGCGGTCGCGGTCGAACTCGCGGGCGCTCTCGAACAGGCTGCGCGGCGGCAGCGTTACCCAGTCCGTCGCCGGCAAATAGAAAGCCTTGTCGCCGGCTCTTTCGCGTCCTGTGAGCGGGGCGCCCTGGTCGTGCGGCAGCATTGTCCACCGCCGCTCCAGCGTCTCTGCCGACACACCGGCCCGAATAGCGCCACATCCCGCTCAAGGTAGGAGCGAATAAAATGCTTGCGCATCGACGACAGGCAGGGACGCCTGTCCTGCTGTCAAAGTTAAAAAAAAGGGCGGAGCATCGTTGCGATGCTCCGCCCTGGATTTCCCGGCCGCGTCCTACTCTCCCGTGTGGCGACCACGCAGTACCATCGGCGCTGGAGGGCTTAACTGCCGTGTTCGGGATGGGAACGGGTGTTTCACCTCCGCCATGG
>JAJPIF010000010.1 GCA_021324885.1 Pseudomonadota bacterium | reverse complement strand
CTTCCGCCGGCTCTTTACCGCCGACGGCGTCCACAACTATTTCTGGAAAGCGCGCCCCCGGCGCCAGGAGAGACCATAATGGCGAGCAACGGTATCAAGGATCGCGTGGCGATTATCGGGATGGGATGCACCCGGTTCGGCGAGCACTGGGACAAGAGCGTTGACGATCTCCTGATTGACGCCGCCTACGAGGCTTACGAATCGGCCGGAATCGCTCCCGAAGATGTCGACGCTTACTGGCTGGGCACGATGGGATCTTTCTCCGGGCTTACACTTTCCACTCCGCTCAAGATCCCTTATCGCCCGGTCACGCGCGTCGAGAATTTCTGCGCCACCGGATCGGAATCGCTGCGCCAGGCCTGCTATGCGGTCGCTTCCGGAGCCTACGACGTGGCGATGGCGATCGGGGTGGAGAAGTTGAAGGACTCGGGGTATTCAGGATTGGTCGTCGGGCAGGCGCCCAATGACGGCACGCTGGGCAACATCACGCCGCCGGCGTCGTTCTCATTGCTGGCGCCGGCCTACTTCAAGAAGTACGGGCTTGATCCGGAAAAGGGCAAGGACGTCATCTCGCGCATCGCCTGGAAGAACCATCGCAACGGCGCGCGCAATCCCAAGGCGCAGTTTCAGAAGGAAGTGCCGCTCGAATCGATCAAAAACTCGCCCAAGGTCGCCGATCCCCTCGGCATCATGGACTGCTCGGGAGTGTCCGACGGTTCGGCGGCGGCAATCGTGGTCCGCGCCGAAGACGCGCTCAAGTATCGCAAGGACCCGATCTATATCAAGGCGCTGTCGTTTATTGCCGGCCCCGGCGAAGGTCCGATGTCGCCCGAGTACGATTTCACGACCTTTCCCGAAGTGGTTGCTTCGGCCAAAGACGCCTACGCGCAGGCCGGAATCAAGAACCCGCGCCAGGAGATCAGCATGGCGGAGGTGCATGACTGCTTCACCCCGACCGAGCTGGTGCTGTACGAGGACATGGGATTCAGCCCGCGCGGCACGGCATGGCGCGACGTGATGGACGGGTTCTTCGATCTGGAAGGCAAGCTGCCGGTCAATCCCGACGGCGGCCTGAAATCCTTTGGCCATCCGATTGGCGCCTCGGGCCTGCGCATGATGTACGAGATGTGGCTGCAACTGCGCGGCGAAGCCGGTCCGCGCCAGATCGACAATCCGAAACTGGGGATGACCCACAATCTCGGCGGGGCTCCTGGCCGCTGCGTCAGTTTCGTGTCGGTGGTCGGCCGCTCGTTGGGATAAATTCTCGGCCGACTTCGGTCATCGGCTGAAGTTCGGTCAGGTGCCGGTTGCGCTCCGCAGTGTCGGTGCGTGATTTACCCCGGAATCCGAGGTGGCGTGCCGAGCACGAACTTGATTACCACCGAATCACCTGGCCGGGCGTTGCGCCGGTGTATTTGGAATCCTCGTAAATCGGCGTGCCGTTGACGATCGTATGGATTACGCCGTGGGCGGGCACGACCAACCGCTTGCCACCGCCGGGCAGGTCGGCGCGCATCTCGCCGCGCTGCGGCGAACCGACGGTGCTGTAGTCGAAAATCGTGATATCGGCGGCGGCGCCAACAATCAGCCGTCCGCGATTCTTGAGGCCGAAAAAGTCCGCCGGTTCCGACGTGATTCGCTTGATCGCATATTCCAGCGTGATCGCTTCCCGCTCCCGCACCCAGGTTCCGAGCAGAAAGGTGCAGTAGCCCGCGTCGCACAGCATGTTGACGTGGGCGCCGCCATCGGAAAGGCCGATGAGCGTGCGCGGATCATTGATCAGCTTGCCCACGCGCTCGGGATTGATATTGAAGGCGGGGCGCGAGAACCACATCTCCAGATTGTCTTCCAGCGCCAGCTCGATCATCGCCTCCAATTCGTGGCCGGCCTTGCCGCGCTCGCGGGCCAGTTGTCCGATGCTGCGATTCTCGCAGGCTTTCAGCTCCGGGTTGGCGACTTCGGTGACCGTGACCTTTTCCCAATCCCATCCCGCGCGCTGGATATCGGAGGCCAGCGCGGCGCGGAATTCGGGTTCAGCAAAGAGCCGGCGCAACTCCTCGGCCGGCTGGTTGTAGGCGCGCTTCCATGACGGGAAAGTCACGAACGCGATCGCGCGGCGCATGCTGAACTCGGAAACGAACGGGCGGCAGGCCACCTGCGGAATACCGCCGCGCTTTATCAGAGGATCGGCGCGCGCCAGTGTGCGCTGGCTGGCCTCGGGCTGATCGTCGCGGTCAAACACCGCCAGCCACGTGACCGGACGGCCGCTTTGCGTAAGCAGAAAGTCGAGCAGTTCGTATTCGTGATCGGCGATATTGCCGAAATCCTGCGTCAGCGTGATTTCGATCACCCCCTTGCCCAGTTGCTTGAGGACGCGCGCGTAGCTGGCCAACTCCTCGCGGCTGGACAAGCGGCAGGCCAGCGGCCGACCCTTGTAGCCGACATGCTGGCGGCCGGTGGTGGTGGAAAATCCGCGCGCGCCGGCCTCGATCGCCTCGGCTAGCAGAGCGGCAATCTCCTTGGTTTCCCGCTCGGTCGCCGCCCGCTCCATCGACTCTTCGCCCATCACGTAATGGCGAAACGGGGTGAGCGGCGCGAGGAAGGCGAGATTGAGCGAGCAGCCGCGGCGGGCAGCCGCGTCCATGTAGCTGGGGAAACTTTCCCAATCCCAGGTGATCCCGGACTTCAGCACGCGGGCCGGAATCCCTTCAACATTGACCAGGTCCAGAGTGGCGATTTCGTGAACCTCGGGTTTGCACGGGGCCAGCCCCACGCCGCAGTTGCCCATCACCACGCTGGTAACCCCGTGCCACGACGAGCAGGTGACCTGCGGATCCCAGCAGATTTGCGCGTCGTAATGGGTATGCGGATCGACGAAGCCGGGCGCCACGATCAGATCCGAAGCGTCGATCACTTTGTCAGCGCCTTCATTGATTCTGCCGATTTCGGCGATGCGGCCGTCGGCTACCGCGACGTCGGCGAGTCGGCGGGGAGCGCCGGTGCCATCCACCACCGTGCCGTTTTTGATTAGCAGCTCGTATGACATTGGACTATCTCCGCGCCTGCGCCCTGGCTTTGGTGCGCGAGGCGTATCGGGCGCCCTCGCCCATTGCACCCCCACGACCGATTGTGGGAGAGCAATGGGAAATTGCAGCTCAGGATCTCAGCACGGTGCCGGGGGTGGCGCCGGTGTATTTGCCGTCCTCGTACACGATGGTGCCGTTGACTACTGTGTGCTGGACGCCTTTGGCCGGCATCACCAGGCGCCGTCCGCCGCCGGGCAGGTCGTTGCGGATCTCGGCGCGTTTGGGTGAACCGATTGTGCTGTAGTCGAAGATCGCCAGATCGGCTGGATTGCCTTCCGCAATTCTGCCGCGCCCGCCCAGATTGAAGAAGTCGGCCGGTTCCGAGGTCAGCCGTTTGACCGCCTGCTCCAGCGTAAGCGCGCCCTTGTCGCGCGACCAGGTGCCGATCAGGTAGGTGCAATAACCGGCATCGCACAGCATATCGACATGCGCACCGCCGTCGGACAGGCCAATCATCGTGCGCGGATCGCAAATCAACTGTGGAATCCTGGACTCGTCGGCATTGAGCAGCGGCAGCACGTAGTTGACCTGCAGGTCGTCCTCGATCGCGAGATCGAGCAGGGCATCCACGGCGTCGGTGCCGCGGGCCTGCGCCACGTCGGCGAGGGTCTTGCCTTCGAAATGCTTAAGCGCAGGGTTGCCGACTTCCTGCACCTCGATCATGTGACTCTTGGCCATGATGTTGACGGAACCGCCCGCCTTGGCTAGGGTCGCGCGGAAAGCCCTGCGGAACTCAGGGTCGCGGTAGATTTGCTTCTGCGTTTCGGACGGCTGGTTGAACACCCGGTTCCAGCACGACATCGCGGCGAACAGGAACGGATTGCGCATGTTGAGCTGGAAGATCAGTGGACGGCAGGTGACCTGCGGAATACCGCCGCGCCTGATCAGCGGCTCGACCCGGTTGAGCGTCTCGACGCTGGCATCCGGGTGGGTTTCGCTGTTGAACAGCGCCAGCCAGGTCACTTTGCGCTGGCTTTCGGTCAGCAGGAAGTCAAGCAGTTCGTATTCGCTTTCGGACATGAACGGCGGATTCTGGGTCAGCGAAATTTCGATTGCGCCTTTGCCCAAATCCCGCAGCACGTTGCAATACGCCTTGAGTTCGTCGCGGCTGGCCAGCCGGCAGGCCAGCGGACGCCCGCGAAACCCGATATGTTGCTTGCCAATCGTGGTCGAAAATCCCAAAGCTCCGGCGGCGACCGCCTCGCGCAGCAACGAGGCGATGCGCGCGGTTTCTTCAGCCGTCGCCGCCCGTTCCATCGATTCCTCACCCATGACGCTGTGGCGAAACGGGGTCAACGGCGCGATAAAGCCAAGGTTGATCGCGCTGCCGCGCTTTTGCGCAGCGTCGAGGTAACTGGGAAAGCTCTCCCAGTCCCATGTCACGCCCCGCGAAAGGACCTCGAAGGGGATCGATTCGACGTTGACCAAATCCCACGCGGCGATTTCTCGCGCTTGTGGCTTGCACGGCGCAATCCCGACGCCGCAATTTCCCATCACGACGCTGGTAACACCGTGCCACGACGAGCAACTGATTTGGGGATCCCAGCAGATCTGGGCGTCGTAATGGGTATGCGGATCGACGAAGCCGGGCGCCACGATCAAATCAGCGGCATCGATCACCTTGCGCGCGCCGTCCCTGATTTTGCCGATCTCAGCAATCCGTCCGTTGCTGATTGCGATATCGGCCTCAAAACGGGGCGCTCCGGTACCGTCGACCACGGTACCATTACGGACCAGTAGATCATAAGCCATGCCGGGTTCCTCCTGTTAGCGTGTTTACTGCCGAACTGAACGGCCAGTCAAGTTGGAAGTTCGCTGGCCCCGCGGTGCCTGCAATAGTGGTGAAAGGCCCCGGCTCCGCGCGCCCCGGTTTACATTATGATGCCATGAATTCCGCGACCTGCTTTTCCACCACCGTGCCCTTGAAAAAGTCCGGATTCATTCCGGCAAACAGGTTGACCGGATTGGTGAAGGTCAAGTCGCGCAGCTCCTCCTCGCTCAGCACGCCATGCTCGACCAGTTCCCAGCATTCTTCCAGCACCTGGGTCATGTCCTTGACGTCGAAGTGGCCGATGTCCGACCCGAGAATCGCGTTGAGGCGGACGCCGAACGGATTGACTCGGCGGTTGAAGGCGGCGGCATTCATCGGATCCTCGGCCTCGCAGCCGAAATAGAAATTGGGCACGAACAGATCGCGGATATCCTCGGCGCGCTTGATCTCGCAGCGCCAGAAATCGTCGAGCTGCGGCGGCGGAGATTCAATATCTTTCCTGATAATCGGATTGCCCTTGACCGTTTGCCTCATCAGCGGGTCGCCGTAGCGTTCGGCCAAATCCCGAAACAGCTTCTCATCCAAGTTGTCCGGATGGACCCATTCCAGCGCCGCGAGATTGCGGGTGTTCCAATGGCGGATAAGGTCGCTATACAGGCTGCAGGCCCATCCCGCGCCGCCCTCCAGAAACGCGAATTTCAGCCGCGGGAAGCGCCGCGTCACGCCCCCGAGAAACAGCGCCTTGCACAGCGTGTCGCCGGCGGTCGCGAAATGGCCGATGTGATTGTAAACCCAATTGGAAGTGGAAACGCGAAACCCCAGCCCCTGGGTGGAATTGTGAAAGGTTGGGATCAGCTTCAACTCCAGGCACTTGGCCCATACCGGATCGTAGTCATAGTCGCTGTCAAGGCCCAGCGGGTCGCGCCAGATCCGCGAGCGTCCGTCTTCGCCCGGGACGTGACGGTTCACCAGCCCCGCCAGCATCACGACTTTCAATCCCAGCGATTTGATGTGCTCCAGCTCCTCGATCGCTTCCTGCGGTGTATGGATCGGCACGCCCGCGACCGGAGTCATGCGGTCCGCGTAGTCGCGGAACAGGTCGGCGGCATACGCGTTGAGCGCGCGCGTGCCGCCCCGGCGCAGCTCCTCGTCGCGCATGAACGGCACCATCGTCATCACCGAGGTCGGAAACAGCACGCAGAAATCCATCCCCATGTCCGGCAGGCGTTCATAGAGCAACCTGGGCAGCATCGCGGTGGCTCGATCGAGAGTATTCTTGGTCGGGAACGGCCACCATGCCGGTTGCGGCAGCTTGGCCGCCTGGCGCTGCGCCAGCGTGGTATTCATCGCTCCCAGACGGACGCGAGTGATGCGCTCGTAGCGCCCCGCTGACTCCCGACCGACCACGCCGCGGATATATTCCATCACCGCCGGCTCGTACTCGATCCAATGGCCGTCCGAGTCGATCACCGGATGGCTCAGGCGGTCGTGAATCGCGGCTGATTTGGTGCTGGTTTTGACGGCCATCTCGATTCCTCCTGCTGGCACCGATCATGTAAGTCCGCGGACAGGCGCGGCATAGTCACAAGCCGCATCATAACACGCCGTGCGCTAACCGGCACGGTCCCGCGGGAACGTCCGCGCAGTTCAGATGGGAAATCCACCGGGGTTATGATCGATGAGGGGCCGGTCCGCCAATCCGGCCGGACTGTCGGCTTCTTAAGATTGTTTGCGCAGCGCGCGGCGCTTTCGGAGTCGTCGTTTGGAGAATGGTTTTTAAAGCTTTTGCGTCATTGTGTTTCAGATTCTATTGCCGGCGGAGAAAGAACGTCCCCGTCTTATTTTGGCAGTTCTCAGCCAAATCCAGAGGCGGTCGGTGGCTGGCGCAACTTCGTACCGTCAACACGTTCAAACGTATCGTCAGCATCTCAGCGAGTTTTAGCTCTGCGCAATCAAGGCAGGCGCAACCACAAGACCAGCCAATATACAGGCTCAGCGGCTCTACCTGACGCGCCGTACAATAGGAATGCCACAACTGGTGGCCGCCGCGGTGCTGATAAGCCTCATCCTTTGGACCATCGCTGGTGAAGCCGCACATGTCGCACAGCAGTTGGCCGATACGCAGGCGAACATATGCCGCGCGGGAGACGTACAGCAAGCCGCAAGACCTGTCGGGCAAGTCGCCCCACCCCCGCTCTGAGATAACGTAGACCCCAGGCGCTTCGGGGGGTCGCAAGTGCGCAAATCGCACCGCGTTCTCGAGATAGCTGCCGATCTGATAAGGACCCGCCCAAGCTGTGCTGCGGCCGTGTAGTCCGTCTGTTCTCTTCATCGTGTGTCTGTGTCTGTGAGAACGCATAGAGCGCTCCCAACCTCGGCTGGCCGATCGCGTCAGCAGTACCAAAAAACGCCGCCTCTGGCCGCGATGTAAGCGCGCAAGCGCATCGGTATTCCGGTTGCGCCGATTAAGGAGCTCTTCTCAAAGCGATTGTAGCCGAAGATGGCATGGGCAAAATTAGCCCGCCGCAGGTCGCATCCGATGAAGTTTGCGCCGCGAAGATCGGCTTTCGAAAAATCACACCCTTGCAGGGACATGTTTATGAACCTGCTGCCACGAAGATCTGAGCCGGAAAAGTCCACGCACTCCAACTCCCAGTCGCAAAACGACTGGCCGATGAGACGCTGCTTTTCGCTCGTCGTGAAGATCGACAGCAGCCTGGGCCGGCAACCTGTGGAAGCTGACTTACAGGCGCCCTGTCCATCTTGAGGACTTTCACCATCTTTATCTTCTGCCATGGAAACGATTATGGAAACGGATAGAATCTCACATCAAACAAAGTAATTCGTTACCCTTTTAAGGAAATTGACGTAAAGGAAGCCCCATGTCAAACGTTTTACGGAAAATAATGTAAGCCAACCCTGAGATGCGGACCGGCTAATGACGGTCAAACAAGTTGCTGCCTATCTCAATGTCAACGAACGGTTCTTAACTGGTGTCCAATGGTGTCCTTGCCGCCGTGAAGATTGGGAATCAATGGCGGTTCCGCAAGCCGATGTTGGACACCTGGTCGGATGACCAGATGCTCGGTGTCGGACCGGACTATTTTGATGTTTGGGAACCGCCCCGCGCCGCGGCGCGAATGCTGGACTTAGCCACTTGCTTTCAACCCACCCACGTTAATCCTTCGCGCGAGGGTGTTGGACTTTGATGCACTCGATGGCAAGCCCACACTTGTTCTTTGTGCCTGGGCTTAAGTACCAGGAGTTGCACCTTCCCCGGCTGGCCAAGCTCTGGCAGATGTGTGCCCGCCCCGACGCAATTGAGGCTCTAACGGACGCTCCGACCGCCCCCGGTGCCGGATAGCCGCGCAGCTTCGGTCTGCACGGACTTTACCAGCACTTCCTCATCTTCTGAACTTGTCGGCGTATTTCGCCATCATGGGATTCTTCAGCCCGTGGCGGTTTTCCAGCATCTCCTTGAACAGCGCTTCCTCCAGCAAAGCCTGGCTGAGACCCACATCCAGCCCGCGCAGCACGGCCTGTTTGGTAATTTGAACCGAGTACCGATCGCATTTGGTCACCAGGTGTTCGGCAATCTCCAGCGCCCGCGGCATCAGCTTTTCGTGCGGCACGATCTCGTTGATGAGCCCGATGCGGAGCATCTCGTCGGCCTTGATGGTTTCGCCGGTGAGCAGGATCTTCATCGCGTGGACGTAGGGAATCTGTCGCGGCAGGCGGGGCAGCGCGCCGCCGTCGGCGAGATCCGCAAACAGCACTTCGTTCAGGGCGTAAGTGGCGTTAGGCGTCGCGATCCGGATATCCGTGCCGAGCAGCATGCAGGCGCCCAGCGCGATCGCATGGCCGTTGACGGCCGCGATGATCGGCTTCCAGATCTCGATCCCCTTCATGTAAGGCACCATGTTCAGGAGCAGTCCCTGGGGCACATCCTTGTAGTAGTCGGGGTCGAGTTCGCCCACCAACGACAGGTCCATCCCGGTGGTAAAGGAACGGTTGCCCGCGCCGGTGATGATTGCGACTTGGATCGCCGGATCGGTGCGCAATTCGTAAAAGGCCTCGGTCAGATGCTTGAGGTCGTCCTTATTGAGCGCGTTGAGCTTTTCCGGACGGTTCATCGTGATGATCGCGATTCCGTCGCTACGTTTTTCGAAATCGATCGGCATGGGCTTGTCCTCCTCGGCTGACCATTACGCGATCTATGCAATAGCCGCATGCGGATCACAACGGTTCGGGAAGAACAGGGCGATTCCCGGCAGAATCACCGCAATAATCAGGAAACGCCGGAATTCCTAGAACCGCGACGCGTCCGAAACTGACGCCCTGGATACGGCGATCGGCGCGTCCGCTTCTTCCTCTGAACCTATCACCATCCGGATGAAAATCTGCGCCGAAATCAGGCCGAGCGGTATGCGATAGAGAAGCTGAAAGACGCTGAACGCGAAGGACATGGCAAACACCGCCGACCTGGCGGCGAACGGCGCCAAACCGATCATCGCGACTGCCTGTAGAGAGCCAAGCCCGACCGGAGTGATCGGTACACCCGCGACGCTGAAGATGAGCGGAGCAAGCGCCAGGACCTCCACCAGCGGCACGTTAATCTCGAAGGCGCGCATGCATAGCCAAAACAAAAACCCTTGCGGCGCCAGTATTGCGAACCGAATCGCCAGCAACTCGCCATAGATGGCCGGATTCGCCTTGCGGAAGCACACCAGCGAAGGACGCTCGCGAAGCCATCGCTCGAATCCAAAGCGCGGCGTTCGCCACATCCACCACGCCGCGATTATCGAAAAGCAGGCGAAGGCTGCGCCAGCGTACGGCGCGCACTCGCCGCTGAGCGAGTTCGGCAAAAAAAGCCCGGCCATCGAGATCGACGCGGAGAACATGATCCCGTCGATGAAGCCGAGGAAAGTGATGGTAAACCCGGCAGCCAGCCAGTCCGCTCCTTTGCGCCGGTGAAGAAACACTACCAGCGCGCCGCTGGAAACCAGGATATTGACGGCCTGGAGAAAATAAGAGACCGCGGTCGCAGGCAGGACCTCGCGATAGCGGGTTCTTTGATGGAAACAGGAGAACAACCGCGCGAATAGCAGATTTTCGCCTAAAAACCAGACCAGGAAGGAAGTCAGCGTCGTGGCAACGAACAGCTTCAGGTGCGCGTGATCGAGCGTCTTCAAGACGCGTTTCAAATTGACCCATCTTAGCTCATACCAGATGATGGCGGCCGCAACCGCGTAGACCAAAAGACCTTGAAGAAGGATCTTTCCGGTGTGCGGCCCGCCATTGGCTTTGCGGTCAGGTCGTCCCGGGCTGTTTTTTTCCGGCTGCCGCGGTTGCGAGTTGGATTCGCCTGAAACGCCGCGCCCATTCGCGGTGGTTATAAAGCCCGACATATCGTGCGTCGGCGATGCGTCAACGGGCTGAGGTTCAAGGTAAAGCGCGCCGCGGCGCCGACTTCACATCCTCTCCGCCAGACTACACCGAACCCCTCGCGGCATACCACTGAGGTGCGCTGCCTGGGATTCGTCGGTCTGCTTTGGAAATGAAAGCCGCCGCGGAACTCACAGAACACCTTGATCTATTTCGAGCCTGTCTTCAATTCCGATAAGGGCTTACTGGGAGCAACCGTGCCGATCAAAACCACCCAGTGTCGCGGATCGATTCAGCGACAAAAAACGTCTCTCGATCAGAATGCACCGATTGACGTTTCAGCCTATTCGCACTTTGGATGCTTCCCGAATCAGGACACTCCTTGAATTGAGAAAGCGCCGCCTATCAAGCTCCTGACCCATAAAGGCTTTGGCATCAAAGAGCCGGGATTCGCGGGTCGGCAAGGTCTTGACAAGGTTTTCGAAATTGATATTCATTCTCACGGAAGCTGAGAATCATTCTCAATAAAGGAACACTGATGTCTCGCATCTCGACGCCGTTCATAATTGCCGCGACCCTGCTCCTTGCGACCGTATCCGTGCTTGGCACGGGATATACCGCGCAGCAGGATGGCGAGGTGGCGGCAATCCGCTTCTCCGGCCATCACTTCACGCCGCAAACCTTGACCGTGCCCGCAGGCCGCCCGCTTGCGATTAAGGTCGTCAACGCCAGCAACGAAACCATCGAGTTCGAAAGCTTCAAGCTTAATCGCGAAGTCGCGATGACGCCGGGCGAAACGATCAGGGTTCGCCTGCCCGCGCTGAGTCCCGGCAGCTACGACTTTTACGACGATTTCCACCAGGACGTGCCTGAGGGCGTGATTGTCGCGAAATAGCGGGCGCAGTTCTTTGCTGTGGATGTAACTCGTGGCTGCCCCTCGAACAGCCGCGATTGCGGCGATGATACCTGTTCTCGTGGTCGTTGTGGCCGCGCAGTTGGTGCCGGCCAGACGCACCAATCCTCCCACTAAAGGTGCTCTGGCGGCGCCGCCCGAGGTCGAAGCCGCGCTCAGCCGCGCCTGTTACGATTGCCATTCCAACGCGACGCGATGGCCCTGGTACAGCCACATTGCCCCTGCTTCATGGTTGATGGTTCACGATGTCAACCTCGGCCGCAAGGAGCTGAACTTCTCGCAATGGGGCAGCTATTACCCTGCCACCCGCAAGCGGAAGCTCGAATGGATGGGGCGGGTGCTGCGCCGCGAAAACATGCCGCCGTGGTATTACCGGGTGCTCCATCCTGGCGCGACGCTTACCGACGCCGAACGAGCAAGGCTTGAGCAATGGATCGATTCGGCGCCGATCACAACGGCCTCCGATCAGCCATCCGGAAAGTGAACAGTTACAAGTGAAACGTCCGCGATTGATATTGATAACGATGGGCGCGCTGCTCTGGATCCCCTTTCTGTACGCAACCGATGCGGCTGCGCAGGTCGATCCCTGGGAGTTCGAGGTGTATCCCTATGCGACCGAGAGCCGCGGCACGATGGAGTTGGAGACGGATAATGCCGTTATCGCCAACGGGCACAGCCAGGGCGGCGAAGGCACGGCCGCGGGAACGTTTCGCAGCCAGGGGATGTGGTACAATCAGTATGAACTCACCTATGGGCTCACCGACCGCATCGAAGCCGGAGCTTATCTGCTGATGGCCCAACCTGCCGGCCACGGCTACTGGTACGCTGGATCAGAATACAGGTTGCGGGGGCGGCTGTTCGACCCGGGCGTGCTGCCACTGGATTTGGGTTGGTACGCCGAGCTCGAATGGCATCACACGCGGCAGTTCGACGATGCCGACCTTGAACTCGAGCTGCGTCCGATAATCGAAAAGGATATCGGCCGCTTTTCCCTCATCGCCAATCCAATTTTTGAGAAAGTACTGAAAGGCGTTGGCGTACATGAAGGATTCGAATTCGGCTATTCCGCCGGCGCCTATTATCGCTGGAATCGCTACCTGTCGCCTGGCATCGAATTTTACGGCGGCACTGGTTTGATTGACGATAGCGACCCGCTCTCCGCGCAGCAGCATTACATATTCCCGGTGATTTGGGGCCAGCTTCCCCACGGCATCGAATACAACATCGGACCGGGATTCGGGCTGACGCGCGGCTCCGATCATGTAATCATGAAATTCAACATCGAGCTGGAGCGCTTTATCGGCGCGCTGTTCGGACCGTCATCGGAATCCGGCTGGTTCTTTTAACCTCCGGCGGTGAGAAGTCAAAGTGGGCGTCGGTCCGCTGGATCCAACGGACAGTCCGGAACCAGCCAACAGGGGTCATGTTGAGAGTCGCCGGCCTGCGTTATTTCCTTGGTTGAAAACTGTTTACTGCGTCCTGAGCTTGTGCTGATTTGGGGCAATTCAGATCATCGGCGCAACGGCAGATGATGAAAGAAGACGAGGAACAACGCCACACCGCCAACGAGGAATTGATTTCCCTCAGCGGCGAATTGGCAAATCGCAATAGCGATTTGAGCCGCCGGTGCGGCGAGCTGTCCAACGTCCTCAGCGCGGTCAACGTTGCCATGATAATTCTGGAGCCTGGCGGCACCATCCGCCAGTTTACATCCGCTGCGCAAACTCTGTTCGGTTTGGTTCCGGTCGATGTCGGCCAGCCGCTTGCCGATCTCCGGCTGGAAATCGATATTCCGGGCCTCGAGCGGATTGTTTCATCCGTCATGGAAACCGGGAGTGAAACCAGCCGCGAAATCCAAAGAAAGGGTCATTGGTACTCGCTGCGCGTGCAACCTTTGCGTACCGCCGGCGATAAGGTTGACGGTGCGGTGATCGCCCTGTTCGATATCGACGAGCTGACGAAAAAGGAACACGCGCTGCAAGATGAGCGAAATCTCCTTTCCGCGATCCTCGATGCCGCCCAGGATTTGCTGGTCGTAGTACTCGATCCTGAAGGACGTATCATTCAGTTCAACCGCACCTGCCAGAATCTCACCGGCTATGCTCTGGAAGAGGTGAAGGGGCGGCGCGTATGGGACTTTCTGGTGGTTCCCGAAGAGGTTGAATCGGTCAAGGCGGTTTTCAAAGAGGCGGTTTCCGGAAGCCCGCCAAATCACGAGAACTACTGGCTGACCAAAACGGGCGACCGGTGCCTGATTAGCTGGAAGAACAGCATCGTAAAGAGCGCTGACGGGCGCATCGAATACGTAATCGGGACCGGAACTGATCAGACGATGCGTGCTCAAGCGCAAGCAACCGCCCAGGAAAGCGCTCAGACCATCCATGCGCTCCTTGAAACCGCGGCACAGGCAATAGTCGCGGTAACCGAGCAGGGCCGGATTGTCCTCGCCAATGCGGCTACGGAAAAGATGTTTGGCTACAATCGCCAGGAACTGATCGGGCAATCAATCGAGGAGTTGATTCCAAAACGCTTGCGCCAGGCTCACGCGGTCCATCGCGCCCGATGGTTCTTACATCCGGCCAGCCGCCCGATGGGCTCCGGTCTGCAACTGATGGGACTGCGGCGCGATGGCACCGATTTTCCAATCGAGGTCAGTTTGAGCTATCTGCACAGCAGCCGCCACGGAGCACTCGGTGTCGCCTTCATTTCCGACATCACCGAACGCAAAAAAAATGAGGAGATAGTCCTTAATTACCACAAACAACTGCAGCGGCTGGCGGCCAGCCTGATTTCGGACCAGGAAAACGAGAACCGGGATCTGGCGCGCGAACTACACGATGTTTTCAGCCAGGAACTGGCGGCTGTGGGGATGGAGGTTTCGTCGCTAATGAATTCCGTCCCGGCGCGCAGCCGTCTGGCGCCGCGCCTGGCGGAACTCGGCAGGAAGGTTAGCCGTCTCGCCGAAGAAATTCATCATACCTCCCGCCAGCTCCATCCTTCGATCCTCGATGAGCTTGGACTGGAGGCGGCATTGCGTGAGGAATGCGAAAAACTGTCGCAGTATTCCGCTATGCGCGTGCAGTTTACCTCGACGCAAATGCCGGCGGCGCTGCCGCAGGAAGTCTCGTTATGTTTGTACCGGATCGGCCAGGAAAGTCTTCACAATATCCGCAAGCACAGCGGCGCGACAGAGGTAGAGGTAAAGCTTACCGGCAGTCCCGATGGTGTTTTCCTTCAGGTCATGGATTCCGGCGACGGTTTCGACGTGGAGCAGGCGCGCAAACGCGGCGGGTTGGGCTTGATCAGCATGGAGGAGCGGGTCCGTCTGGTCAACGGCCGATTCTCCATCCGTTCCCAACCCGGAACCGGTACGGTGGTTGAAGTATTCATACCGCTGGCAAAACACCGATGAAACGCACCAGGGTTTTACTGGCGGACGATCACGCCGTGGTGATCGAGGGACTGCGGCGAATCCTGAACCGGCGGAAGTTCGAAATCGTGGGTGTAGTCGCCGACGGCCGCGCGCTGGTGCAGAGCGCCGCTGAACTGAAACCTGATATCGTTATCACCGACGTGGCGATGCCGCTGCTCAACGGCATTGAAGCGGCCCGCCAGATCCATGAACAGAACCCGGATACCAGGATCATCTTCCTTACCATGCATCCCGAGGTGATTTATGCGCGGCAGGCTATACGGGCCGGGGCTTGCGCATATGTGTTGAAAAGTTCGGCCGGCAACGAACTGCTCACGGCAATAAACGAGGCGCTTGGCGGCCGCGGTTATGTGACCAAATCAATCGCCCGGGCCGTGAACGACTCTCTCGAAGGCCGGCATAATGACACAAGCCCGGTAGACGGGCTGACGCGCCGCCAGCGCGAAGTCCTCCGTTTGCTGGCCGAAGGAAAGCAGGCCAAGGAAATCGCCGCTACGCTTAAGCTCTCGCCAAAGACCGTCGAGTTTCACAAGTACAGATTGATGGAAGCATTGGGGGTCGGTACGATGGCTGAACTCGTCCGCTACGCAGTCAAAATCGGCATCGTCGAATAGCGCTTAAACAAGGAAGAACCGTTGTCGGGGTAAATCCAGCCCATAACCTGCACGGTTCCTGAATCGACCCAGTTCAGTTTCGCGCTAACTTTTCCCTTGAAAACCGCACCCGCTATCGCATCGCCGTTTTCTTTGCATAGCCGCGCCGGCTGACGCCGCTGTGCGTGGAGGCGCAACTGGTTGCGACAAAAAGGGCGGCCAAAGTCGGTCCGCCGACATAATTCAGACAGCTGCAACCTGAATGGCAAGCTGCGGTTGCTTCGGGTGCCGGCCGCAACTTTTTGTGGTACTGGTAATTTTCCTAGTAGCTGGCTGAACCTGCGCGGGACTAGCTTCAAGGGGAGGGAGCAGGTCCACAATGGAGCCCAGAGTCGCCAGAGACCTCGACGCTACCGCGGGCAGACAGCAACCCGCTTACCCGAACCTGCTTGACGAAGGCGAGGCCGCTCGACTGCGGCCGGTGCTGGAAGCCGTGGTGCGGCGGCGGCAGGAAGTTGTCTCTCAATGGTATCAGCGCTATGCGCGCTATTTTGGTGACTCGCGCTCATTGTCCAATTCGGAATTCGTCGATCTTTTCGTATCCGCCCTCTACCGCATCCTGGATCCATTGATGGAAGGCAACCGGGAACAGTTCGCCCACCAGACGATCAGGCTTGGGGAACTGCTGATACAGAGGCGGATGCCGTCAGCCGAAGCGTTTGCCTGCCTGGCTTTATTTCAGGAAAGCGCCCGGTTCGTGTTTCCGGTCAATCCGCCCCTATACGCCATCCATGGCGCTTTGGAGCATCTCAATCTGGAGCTGGCGTCGTTGATAATGGCCGCTTATTTCAGCTCCCACGCCGCGGTTGCCGGCGAACGGCTTGCGGCGGAGGATCGCGTGCAATCGCGTCTTCCGGCCAGTGGGCGTAGATGCTTCCATGGGCTGGTCGGATCGAATCCGTCGATGCGCGAGCTTTACCGCAACATCGAAGTCGTCGGTCAGAGCCGCGGTACGGTCCTGATCCGCGGTGAAACGGGAACCCGCAAAAGTATCATCGCGCGCGCGGTCCACCAATGCAGCGCGCGGGCGCGCGAGCCTTTTGTCCTGCTTAACTGCGGTATGTTGCCGCGGGACTTAATCGAAGGGGAGCTGTTCGGATGGCCCGATCGCGGCGGCGAGTATCTCGGCATTCTGCGGGCAGCGCACGGTGGCACGGTTTTTCTCAATGAGATCACGGAAATCGGACTGGAAACGCAAAGTCGGCTGCTGCGCGCGATCAGATGCGGAACACTGCGCCCGGTGGGATCCCAGCGCGAGCATCCGCTGGACGCGCGAATAATCGCTGCGACCAGCCGTGACCCGGTCCAGGCAGTCATTTCGCATCGGCTCAATCCAAAGCTATTGGAGTGCCTGAGTGCTTCCACCCTGGAGATACCGCCGCTGCGCGATCGCAGCGACGACATCCCTTCGCTGGTCGATCATTTCATCGCTTTTTTCAACCGGAGATTCGACCGGGCCGTTGTGGGCATCAGCCACGACGCGATCCGTGCGATGATGCGATACTCATGGCCGGGCAACGAGCGCGAACTTGCCGCAACGGTTGAGGAAGCCTGTATTTTCACCGATTCGGCGTTAATCGGCCTTGAAAATCTGCCCCCGCCGATCGGCGAACCCATTTTTTTCCGGCGAGCGGCGAGTGTTCAGTCCGGATGAGAAAACCGGCGGGGCGAAGAAGTGGCGTGTGTAACCAGCTCTCGCGCTGTCGCCTTGTGACACAGGTCAGCGAGCTTTTTGGAAGCTGCTCCATGGCTCGCTCGGACACATTGGACAGGCTTTTCGACGAAATCGGGGTTTCTGCGCGGGCACGTCTTTTGCGATATGGCTCGACGTTTATGCCTGGCTCACACAGCATCGTTCCATAACTCTCCCGCCGCGCCTGCGGGATTCGATGACGAGAGACGCTAATGATCACTGGGGATAATAAGGAAGCTTTTGAGGGTTATGTACTGCCGGCCCAATACAATGCATTAACCAGGCGCGCCTGTTACGGCGCCGAGGCGGAAAAAAGTCTCATGCTTGCGGTGCTGATGGATGCAGTGCGCATTTATCTGTCCGACCGCAAGCCCAACACCAGGGAACGCCGGATTCGATTCGAGGAAACCCGGCGATGGTTCGAGGAACCGGCCCACAAGGGGGTACGCGATATCTTTGCCTACGAGAACTTATGCGAGGTGTTGGGCATACAACCTGACCGCCTGCGGGCACGACTGGGCATCAAACCGCGATCGACTCGTTCCACCTTCGAAAGGACCAACGCCGAAGTTGGCGGAAAGGAGCCGCGATGAACCGTCAAACACAACTACCAAGGCGCTGCGCCATCATTTTGGCGGGCGGCGAAGGTTCGAGGCTGCAGCAGTTGACGGCAAAAATTGTTGGCCGGCCGATGCCCAAGCAGTTCTGTCCTGTGATCGGCAATACTTCGCTGCTGGAACAAACACGGCGTCGCGTCGCGATTGCGATCGAGGAGCAAGATACCTTCACCGTCGTCAATCGCGCTCATGAGCCCTTCTATCGAGCTTCTCTGGCTCAGGTGGATAAAACGCAGATCATCGTGCAACCCGAGGCACGGGGTACAGCGGCGGCGATCGTTTACGCGCTGCTGCGTGCGGCGCGGACTGCACCGGCGGCGTCGGTGGCGATCTTTCCTTCCGACCACTACGTCGACAATGACGCGAGCTTCATGCGTCACGTCGACACCGCGTTCGATGCGGTCGAGCAGCGGCCGGAAATCACGGTGCTGTTGGGCATCAGGCCGGAGCGGGCCGAACCGGGCTACGGATGGATCGAGCCGGCCCAATCGTTGGCTTTGGATCGCGCCCGGATTTTCGAGGTCCGCCGTTTCTGGGAAAAACCGCCGCAGGCCACTGCTGAGAAACTGCTGCAGCGCGGATGCCTGTGGAACAGCTTTGTCATGGTGGGACGCATCTCGACTCTGCTGGGTCTGGTGATTATGGCGCGCCCCGGGCTTTATTCATCGTTGGCCGCGCTCCGCGCTTACCTGGGAACGGCGCTGGAGGAGGCGAAAATAAAGTCGACGTACGCACGGCTGGCTCCCGTGGATTTTTCTTCCGAGATCCTCTCCCGGGTGCCGGTCAATCTCGCGGTCCTGCCGGTACGCGGAGTTGAATGGAGCGACCTGGGAGAGCCCGCCCGCGTCATGGACACTCTGGCGCGGCTGCAAATGCGTCCCCAATGGGCGGCTGCTTAGCCGCGCTTCGACCAGCTACGATTCGGACTTGCCGAAGGCGCTGGCGCGGACTTCGCGGGGACGGGCGCCGTCGGCAGGCGCGACCAGTCCTTCGCGTTCCATCTGTTCCACCATCCGCGCGGCGCGATTATAGCCGACCCTAAGTCGGCGTTGCAGCATCGAAATCGACGCCTGATTGGTCTCCAGTACGATTCGCACCGCCTCGTCGTACATCTCGTCGCGCTCGAAACTTTCACCGCCTTCGCCGGGCTCGCCGCGCGTGGTTTCGAGAATCTCCATCCGGTAATCGGGCGCACCCTGGCTGCGCAGAAAATCCGTCACCTTGCGGATTTCATCTTCGGAAACGAAGGGGCCGTGAAGGCGCCGCAGCTTGGCCGTCCCCGGCGGCATGAACAACATATCGCCTTCGCCCAACAGCCGCTCTGCGCCGATCGAATCCAGGATCGTGCGCGAATCGACGCGCGACGTAACCTGCAAGGAAATACGCGCCGGCAGGTTGGCTTTGATCAGGCCGGTGATAACATCAACCGAGGGGCGCTGTGTCGCCAGAATCAAATGGATCCCCGCCGCCCGCGCCTTTTGCGCAATCCGCGTGATATCGCGCTCGACGGCTTTGCCTTCGCTGAGCAGCAGGTCCGCCAGTTCATCGATCACGATCACCATCTTATGCAGCTTGTGCGGCTTACGGCGGTCTGATTCCTCGGCCGCATTCTCATCGCCCTCGTCCTTCGAAGCAGCCCCAGTGACGATTGGCGGGCGGCGGCCGGCCTCGATCGCGCGGTTGTAGCCGTCGATGTTGCGCACTCCCATGTCGCGCATCATGCGATAGCGATTCTCCATCTCCTGCGTGGCCCACAACAGCGCGGCGGCGGCCTTGTCGGGTTCGACCACGACCGGGACCAGCAGATGCGGAATATTGTCGTAAACCGAAAGCTCCAGCATCTTGGGGTCGATCAGGATGAAGCGCACGTCGTCAGCGGTTGCATTGAACAGGATCGACGCGATCATTGTGTGAATCGAAACCGATTTGCCGCTGCCGGTGGCGCCTGCGATGAGCAGGTGCGGCATCCGCGCCAGGTCGGCGACCACCGGCTGGCCGCTGATGTCCTTGCCCAGGGCAATTGTCAGATGGCTTTGCGCGGCAGCAAACTGCTCCGATTCCAGGATTTCGCGCAGATAGACCTTCTCGCGACGCCGGTTGGGTACTTCGATCCCTACCACCGCCTCGCCCGGCACGGGCGCCTGGATGCGAATCGCCAACGCCTTCAGCGCCATCGAAAGATCGTCAGCCAGATTAACGATCTGGCTAACCTTGACGCCGGAGGCGGGCTCGAACTTGTACATCGTTACGACCGGGCCCGGCTGCACTTCGACGACTTTGCCCTGGACGCCGAAGTCGGCAAGTTTCTGTTCCAGCAGACTGGCGCTGCGTTTGACCTCGGCTTCGTCGACTTTGGCATGTTCGACCGGCGGCGTATCCAGCAAGGTGAGCGACGGCAGTTGATAGTCGCCCCTTTCGCGCACGATCGGAACGGACGCGCGCTCGGGCTTGGGCCGGGCGAGGATTGAAAACGAAAGGCCGCGACCGCCATTGCCCTGAACGACCCGCCCGGGTTCCTCTGGATCGATCGACGCGTGCGGGCCCAGTTCGAAAGCGCCTGCGTCCTTTGCAGGTTCGGGGGTGCTTTGGCTTGTGCCGCTTGGCCGTCTCGCTGAATCGATCAAACCTTTTGCCAATTCGGTCGGCGCGCGATGGGCCAGCAGCGCGATTGCGCAGATCAGTCCCATGGCGACGGCGAGATAAGCACCGACGGTTCCGATCCAAAGCTGCGCCGCGTTGGCGATCGCGAGGCCGAAATTTCCGCCGGCCTGAGCTCCGCCAAACATCGCCGCCAGCAGGCAGGCGCTGACCAACAGAAGGGCGCCACCGGCACCCAGTCGCAAGAGCGCGTGCCATCCCGCCTCCAACCAGACCGCGGAGGCGGCTGCGGCCAACAGCGTGAGCGCCAGGAACGCACCGTATCCGAAATAACCTTCGAGATTTTCCGACAGAATGCGTCCTAAAGGTCCGCACGGGTTCGAGGGAAACGGCAGCAGGGCAAAAGTCAGACTGAGGACCGCGAACGCCGTGACCGCCAGGATGGCGAGCGCGAAGAGTTCCCGTCCCAGCCGCTGGCCCGCAACGGGCGCGGTCAGCAGCACGACTTCGTCTTTGCGCTCGGCGTTGGAAGCAGCTTTGCGCGAGTTGCCGCCTACAGCTCTGCCACCCACGGTAGGATCACCGGCGTCCGCCCCACTTCCTCGGCGAAGTAGGCGCGCAGGGCGCGCACGACTTCCTCCTTCAACTCCCGCTCCGGCCGCCGGTAGGCGAGTCCGCCCGCCAGGCTTCGGCGCAATTCATCGCGCGCCCGGACCATATGAGTGGATGATCCGTCGCCAGTCACGAAGCCGCGCGAAATCAGATCCGGTCCGGCCAGCACTTCGCCGCTGCGATGGTCGACCACCAGCATCACCGCCACCGCGCCGCTTCGCGCCAGAGCCTGACGCTCGTACAGCAGTTCTTCGGGTTCCAGCGCCTGGCCGTCCCACAGCGTTCGCCCGCTTTCCACCCTGGCGTCGCGAAAAGCGCCGTTGCCGTCGATCGTCAGCGGCTCGCCGTCTTGCAGCAGGAAGCAATTATTTGACCGCACGCCGCACTCAACGGCAACGTCGATGTGACGTTTCAGATGGCGGTATTCGCCATGGATTGGCACGAAGAACTCCGGACGCACGATACGAATCATTTCGGCCAGTTCTTCGCGGCTGGCATGTCCGGAAACGTGCACCGGCGCGACGCCTTCGTAATAAACCTCGGCTCCCAGCCGGTAGAGGTTATTGATCAGCCTATGGATGAGGCGCTCGTTGCCGGGAATGAAGCGGGAGGAAAGCACGACCACGTCGCCTTTCCCCAGGCGGACGCGCGGATGCACTCCGGCCGCAATCCGCACCATCGCCGACAGCGGTTCGGCCTGGCTGCCCCCGGTCAGAAGTCCAAGGCGGTGGTCTGGATAATCGGCCAGCTCGCGGTCGTCGATAAAGGTGCCAGCCGGAAACTGCAGATGGCCGGTGGCGATCCCCAGCCGGGTCGTCTCCGAGATACGGCGTCCCAGCACTGCCACGCGCCGACCCTGCTCGTGGCAGACCTCGGTGAACTGGCGGAATCGATGTAGATGCGAGGAAAAGCCGGAGAGCAGGAACTTTCCGCTGGTCTTGCGCAGCAGTTCGCGCAACACCGGTTTCAACGAACTTTCCGATTCCGTCCGCCCGCCACGCTCGACATTGGTGGAATCGGAAAGCAGCAGCCGGACTCCGTTCTCAGCCAGGTCGCCCAGACGGGCAAGATCGCAGCGTTCGCCGTCCACCGGAGCATCATCGATCTTGAAGTCACCGGTATGGACGATCAGACCCGCCGGAGTGTCGATCGCCAGCATCAGCGAGTCGGGTGTGGAATGGGTCACGCGGAGCGGTTCGATATGGAACGGGCCGAGGTCGAAAGCTTCGCGCGGGCGAATCGTGCGCAACTCCCATTCGCGCCCGGGGGCGCGCTCGAGCAGCCGCTGGCGCGCCATTGCCAGCGTTAGTTCGGTGCCGTAGACGGGGACCGGATAACGCTGGAGCAGAAACGGCAGGGCGCCAATGTGATCGTCATGGGCGTGGGTGAGGACGACGCCGGCAATGGGCCGGCGGTCCAGGTACGTCATGTCAGGGATGAGCAGGTCAACGCCGAGCGAGCGCTGTTCGGGAAACATCACGCCGGCGTCGATAACGATAGCTTCGCCGCCCGCTTCCAGCACCATCAGGTTGAGACCGATTTCGCCCAACCCGCCCAGCGCCACCAGTTTTACTGAGCCCCTCGCCCGATTGCGGCCCGCCGCCGACTCCATAAACCTGACCTCAGCCCCTTTTTATCCACTATATCGACCCCGGCCACCGCATACCATGCCTGTGCGGCGCTCGACAAACACCGAATCAGTCCGGGGCCTGTTGAAGCGCAAAGACATGGCGCTTGCGCTGTACCGCCTGCAAACGCTAGTTTTTGACTGGCCCCAAGAGGACGGCCCGGAGATGGCTTCAGTCAATAAGGCGATTCTGATCGGCAACCTCGGCAGGGATCCCGAGATCCGCTACCTGCCTTCGGGTCAGCCGGTGGCCAGCTTCTCGATCGCGACGACCGAGACTTTCAACGACCGCAACGGCGCCCGCCAGGAACGCACCGATTGGCATAACATCGTAGCCTGGGGCAAGCTGGCGGAATTGTGCGGTCAGTATCTCAAAAAGGGCCGTCAGGTTTATATCGAAGGGCGCATCTCCAACCGTCAATATGAGGCGAAAGATGGCAGTGGCAAGCGCTACCGCACCGAAATCGTGGCCCAACGCATTCAATTTCTGGGGGCGCGCGGCGGTGCCGGCATCGATATGATGGATGATCAGCGCGAGGTGCCCATGCCCGACATGCCTGCCCCGCCCGAAGACGAGGACATTCCCTTTTAGGCCGACAGCGACATCGATGTTCAGGCGCGGTCTGCTCATTCTTTTGCTTGCCGCCAGCGCAGGCGCCTGTTCGCTGTTTCATCGCGAGACTCCTCAGCAAAAAATGATGGACGCACTTAACCGTGGCAACGGCGCCGAGGCCGTCAACATCTGGCAGCAAATGAGCCCCAAGGACCGCATGAAATTCAATCTCGGCCAAGGCATCAAACCCGCTGTGCCACCCAAAGAAGTGGCCAGGATGTTGAGCCAGATGCCTCCTGACCAAATCCCCAAGCAAATCACCGTGAAGGCGCCCGACGTGGGAGGCGGCGGCCTGCAGGAGCTGCCGCAAATAATCAACGCGCAACCCACCTCTCCAGTGCAATCGGCACCCCAATCCGAACAGCAATCAGAACAGCCATGAGCACTCGGCCTTTTTTGGCCGCCTTCTTCTGCGCTCGGATATAGCGGCTAAGGCCGTGACCGGCTGGTTTAACGAACGTCGGATCAAATGGAGAAGACTGGGACGAGTGATTACAAGGGGTGCAACCACGCGCGCACTTTTATAGCCGAGGGCGAGGGAAGGATGCCAAAGGATCGAAGCAAGCTGAGCTTTCGAGACGATTGTTTAACTCCTTTGCGGCGGCTAACTTGGTCGCGGCACTCCTTTGCGCGCGCAGGAGGAACTCGACCTTGGATCTGAACCTTTCGCCCAGCGAGCAGGCTTTTCGCGACGAGGTGAGAAACTGGATCGGGCAAAATCTACCGCCCGAATGGACAGTCGATCGGCTCGAAGCATTGCCCCAGCGGCAAGCGGTGGCCTGCTCCCGCAAATGGCAGGAGCGGCTCGGCGCGGCCGGATGGCTGGGGTTGGCGTGGCCCAGGGAATATGGCGGGCGCGGCGCCACCCTGATGGAACAGGCCATCTACATCATGGAGGCGATCGCCGCGCGGGCGCCGATGCCGGCTGACAAGATTGGCCTTAACCTGGTTGGTCCCGCCCTGTGCGAAATCGGCAGCCCGCAGCAAAAGGAAAGATTCCTGGGCAAAATTCTGCGCGGCCAGATGCTGTGGTGCCAGGGATTTTCCGAGCCCAACGCCGGCTCCGACCTTGCCAGCGTCCAGACCAGGGCGGTGCTCGAAGGCGACGAATGGGTGATCAATGGCCAGAAGATCTGGAGTTCTGACGCGCCGTGGGCCGATTGGTGCACGCTGCTGGCGCGCACCAATCCCGAGGCCCCGAAGCATAAAGGCCTGAGCATGCTGGCGGTGCCGATGAGCAGTCCGGGAATCACGGTGCGGCCGATTAAGCAGATCAACACGCGCGAGGAATTCGCCGAAATCTTCTTCGATAACGTCCGCGTGCCGCGCGATTCTCTGATCGGCGAGCTTGGCACCGGCTGGAATGTGACGATGCGGATGCTCACCTACGAGCGCGGCCTTTACACGCTGGTCGAGATTCCGAGATTCGAGAAGGCCTGGCGTCAGGAAGTTGATTACTGCAAAAGCGCGCGCCGCAACGGCCGGCTGCTGATCGACGATCCCACAGTCCGCGAGCGGCTGGCGCAGGCTTACGCCAATATCCAGATGATGCGCCTTACCAACCTGCGCTACATCAGCCGCTACCTGCGCGGTATCGCGCCCGGCGAGGAGTCCTCGTTGATGAAGCTGCATTGGGCGATGACGGACCAGGGTTTGTACGATCTCGCGATGGCGCTGGGGGGGCCGTCGGCGCTGGCGATGCTCGGGGCGCCACGCGCGATCTGCAGTGGACATTGGACGGCCGACTACTTCTACTCGCGCGCCTGCACGATCTACGGCGGTACCCAGGATATCCATCGCAACCTGGTCGCCGAGCGCATCTACGGTCTGCCCCGGTGAAATAGGGAATCGACGATGAAACTCGACACGGTGCTGCATACGCCGGTTCTGCGCGAGGTTCCCGCCGCCGCGCGGTCCGCTGAATCCGCCGGATATGCGGGATTATGGTCGCAGGAAACCGGTAACGACGGCTTGCTGCCGCTGGTGCTCGCGGCTGAGCATTCGGAAAAAATGAAACTCGGCACCGCGATTGCCGTAGCCTTCCCGCGCAGTCCGATGACCATGGCCTACATCGCGTGGGATTTGGCCGGGTTGTCGAAGGGCAGGTTTGTCCTCGGATTGGGCACGCAGGTCAAAGGCCACAACGAGCGGCGCTTCAGCGTCAAATGGGACGCGCCCGTGCCGCGTCTGCGCGAGTATATCGAAGCGCTGCGCGCGATTTTCAAGTGCTGGTCGGAAGGCGGCAAACGCCTGAACTTTGAGGGCAAATTCTATAACTTTTCGTTGATGACGCCGTTCTTCACCCCGCCCCCTCACCAATGGCCCGACATCCCGATTTATGTCGCGGGCGTCAACCGGCAAATCTGCCGGATGGCTGGGGAGTTGTGCAACGGCTTTCATGCCCATCCGTTTCACAGCGCCAAGTACCTGCGTGAAAGCGTGCTGCCCAATATCGAGGCCGGATTGCACAAAGCGGGGCGGCGGCGCGACGACTTCACGATCTTCACTTCGATCTTCGCCGCCGTCGGCCGCAACGACGAGCAGATCCATAAGGCGCGTGAGATGCTGCGCAATCAGATCGCGTTTTACGGCTCGACCCGCAGCTATGAACCGGTGCTCGCCGCCCATGGATGGAGCGATCTGTGCGCGCGCCTGGGCGAAAAAGCCGCCAAAGGGAAATGGGACGAGATGGCGCGCGAGGTCACCGAAGACATGATGGACGTGTACACGGTGACCGGAACGTTCGACAATATCGCCGCGCGCATCAAGGAACGCTACCAGGGTTTGCTGGATCGCTTCGCTTTCTATATCCCGGCGCGCCCCGAAGACGCCGATCGGTGGCGGCAAATCATCCAACAGTTCAACGGCTGACGCGGCAGTAAACGACTCGCATCGAGGGAGGAGTAAAGATGGCGCGCGTTGATTTCGGCCTGAGTCTCAGCGCGATGACCACGGTCGCGTCCTTTGCGCGCAACGCCGAAGCGATAGGTTTCGAGTATCTGACCTGCGGCGAGCATCTGATGTTCCACGGACCCATCGGCAACTCGCTGATCGCGCTGGCCGCTGCCGCCACCGCCACGCAGAAAATCAAACTGATGAGCACCATCGTACTGGTGCCGCTTTACGGCGCCGCGATGCTGGCCAAGATGACGGCGGTGCTCGATGTGGTCTCGGGCGGCCGCTACCATTTCGGAATCGGCGTGGGCGGCGAGTTTCCGCGCGAGTTCGAGGCCGCCGGCGTGCCGGTCAAGGAACGCGGTCCGCGCACCAACGAGGCGCTCGAAGTAATCACGCGGCTGTGGACCGAAAAGAAGGTCACATTCAGCGGCAGATTCAACAACTTCAATGAGGTGACGATTGATCCGCCGCCGGTGCAAAAGCCCCATCCGCCAATCTGGGTGGCCGGACGGCAGGAATCGGCGATGAAACGGGCGGCGAAATACGCGCAGGGATGGCTGCCGTACATGTACACACCCGAGCAACTGGCGGCCAGTATCGAAAAGATCAACCAGTTCGGTCGGCAGAACGGACGTGATCTCAGCGGGTTTCGCCACGGACTGTTTATTTTTACGTCGGTGTACAAGGATCGCGACAAGGCGCGCGAGGTGGCGGCCCGTCAGGTGGGCCGCAATTACGCGCAGGACTTCTCGCAAAAAGCCGGACGCTACCTGCTGTTCGGAACGCCCGAAGACTGCGTCAAGCGGCTCAATGAGTACGTCGCCGCCGGCGCCCGCACGGTGGTGATAGCCAACGCCTGCCCGCGCGAGGATCTGGACGGCAACCTGAAACTGATCGCCGAAGAAATCCTGCCGGCATTTCGCTGACCCGATCCATCGACTTCTTCCCCAGGTGACTCAGACGCCGCGGGCGCTGGGTGACCAGATGTATTTGTGGATTTGCAATTGGAGGCGGGCGGGGAGCCGGTCCTCCAGCATCCATGACGCCAAACTGGCAGCGTCGATTCTGCCGAAGGCGGGGCTGAGCAGCACCGCGTTGACCCGCCGCTCCAGAGCATGCTCGGCGATTACCGCGCGGGTCCATTCGTAATCCGCGCGATCGCTGATCACGAATTTCACTTCGTCGTGCGCGCTCAGATGGCGCAGGTTGCTCCATAGATTGCGCTGCGCCTCTCCGCTGCCCGGACATTTGAGATCCATGATTTTGATTACGCGCGGATCCAGGCGGCTTATATCGATTGCGCCGGAGGTTTCGATCATCACCTGCTTGCCCGCTTCGAGCAGTGCTGCGCACAACGGATAAACGCCCGCTTGCAGCAGCGGTTCGCCGCCCGTGATCTCGACCAGCGGACAACCATAATCCTCGACCTGCGCGACAATCTGCGCCACCGTCATGCGGCGTCCTTCATGGAATGCATATTCGGTATCGCAGTAATTGCAGCGCAGATTGCAGGCGGTCAGCCGCACAAACGCGCAGGGACGCCCAGCATGCGTCGATTCACCCTGCACGCTGTGGAAAATCTCGTTGACAACCAGGCTGTCGGTCTGCTCATCCATCATTGCAACTGCGCCCGGGCGGCATCCTGCGCTTCCTGCATCACGACACGCAGCGCAACGTTGTGCTCGAGCGCGGCCCGCTGGCAGTCGTCGTACTCGGGTGAAATGGTAATCGCGCGGCCGTCGTGACGCGACACCTTGACCCGGATCGTGCCCCATCGCGTGCCGACTTCCCTGACCTCCCGCTCCAGCTTAAGCCGCGACACCGAATGGAACCGCAGGCCGATCGTGGTGGTCTCCTCGAACAGGACCCCCGCGATTGCTTCGCGTAGGGCGGGCTCGGCCAGGACGGAGACGGTGATCGCCGGGCGCCCCTTTTTCATTATAACCGGCGTAAGGGTTACGTCGCGCGCGCCGGCGGCGAACAGGCGCTGGCACAGATGATCGTAAATCTGCGGATTCAGATCATCTATGTTGGTCTGGATCTCGAGCAATTGGTCTGTAGCCGGCGCCGCGGCTCTTTGACCCAACACAATCCGCAGCACGTTGGGCCGATCGCTGAAGGTTTTCGTGCCGGCGCCATAACCGACGCGCTGGACCTCGAAGGGAAGCGGCAGCGAGGCGGGCGTCGCCAGCGATTTCAGCACGGCAGCGCCGGTCGGGGTGACCATCTCGCCTTCGCCGTCGCCCAGCTTCACGGTAAAATCCCGCAGCAATTCGACGGTGGCCGGCGCCGGAATCGGAATCCGGCCATGGCGGGTGTTGGCGAACCCATTGCCTGCCGGCAGCGGCGAGACCAGCAGTTCGCCGATTCCCAGCGTGTCCAGGCACCACGCCACGCCGACAATATCGATAATCGAATCAACCGCGCCGACCTCGTGAAAATGAACCTCTTGCGCAGTGGTGTTATGTATTTTCGCTTCGGCCTCCGCCAGCACGCGGAAAATTCCCAGCGCTTTAGTCTTTACGCGGTCGGCAAATCGGCCGCGTTCGATGATATCGCGGATTTCGCTCAGATGGCGCTCGGGTTGGGGATCGGTGACCAAAACGTCGAATTTGGCCGCTGAAATTCCCGACAGCTCGCGCCGCGTGATTCGCAGTTCATATCCGTGCAAATCAAGCGAGGTCATAGCTGATTTGAAGACATCAAAGTCCAACCCGAGGTCAAGCAGCGCGCCCACCAGCATGTCGCCGCTAAGTCCGGAAAAAGCATCAAGGTAAGCGCAAAGCATAGCTTTACTTAACCGCAAAGCCTCATTATGATCAAAAGATTATCCGCTCTCGAACAGCCAGGAAACATGAAGCAGCGCGATCTCGATTTCTTTCGAAGCCTGCTACAGGCGCGCAGGCAGGAAATTCTCGACGAAACAGACCGTGCGGTTGGAACGATGAACGGCAACGAGCGCATCAACTATGCGGACCCCGCGGATCGGGCGGCCCTGGAGTCCGATCGGAACTTTTTGTTGCGTCTGCGCGATCGCGACCGCAAGCTGTTAGGCAAAATCGATGAAGCTCTGGCGCGCATCGAGGACGGCAGTTACGGGCGCTGCGAGGAATGCGGCGGTCAAATTGGAAGCGAGCGGCTCAAAGCCCGTCCGGTGACCACTTTGTGTATCGAATGCAAAGAATCGCAGGAGGCGCGCGAAAAAGGCCGCTAGGCTGCCATGCTGCGTCATCTTCCCATAATCGCGGTTCCTATAGTCAAGTGAAAGTAAAAAAAGCTGTAATTCTTGCCGCGGGCTACGGTACGCGGATGCTCCCTGCGTCCAAGGTGGTACCCAAGGAGCTGCTGCCGGTGCTTGATACTCCGGCGATCCAGATCGTGGTCGAGGAGGTGGTCGCTTCCGGAATCACCGACATCACAATCGTGACCAGCCCCGGCAAGGGCGCCTTGCTGGACCATTTCGCGCCACATCATGAACTGGAGCAGTTTCTGTCCGAGCGCGGCAAACACGATCTGCTCCAGACCGTACGCAAGACTTCCACGATGGCGCGCATCTCAGCGGTCGAGCAGAGCCGACCTCTGGGAATCGGTCACGCTGTGCTTCAGGCCAAGGACGCCGTCGGCGATGAGCCGTTCGCTGTCCTGCTGCCCGACGATATCTGCGATTGTGCGCGGCCCTGCCTGCGCCAGCTGATGGACGTGGCGGAGGAGCGTGACGGTCCCGTGGTGGCACTGATGGAAGTGGCGGCCGCGGAGGTCTCCAAGTACGGAATCGTGGCGGGTACGCAAATAGCCAGGAGGCTCTACCGGTTGACCGGGATGGTCGAGAAGCCGCCGCCCGACAAGTCCCCAAGCCGGATGGCGATCATCGGACGCTATCTTCTGCCGCCGGAGATTTTCGACATCCTCGCAGACGCGCGGCCCGGGCATGCGGGCGAGTTCCAGCTTACCGACGCTTTGTTGGAATTGGGCCGCCGTCGCCATCTCTACGGCTACCAGTTTGAGGGCACCCGCCACGACATGGGCGATCGGCTCGGCTTCCTGACCGCGCAAATCGCCTATGGGTTGCGCCATCCGCAAACCGCTGATAAGTTGCGCTCTTATCTGGCGTCAATTCTTTCCTGAGTGATCCAACCGGTCGGGGCAGTAGCTCAGCTGGGAGAGCACTACGTTCGCAACGTAGGGGTCGAGGGTTCAAATCCCTTCTGCTCCACCAAAATTCCCTTGTAAATCAAAGGATTTTTTCGACCGCCCGCCTCTCGAAGGGGCAACGGAGGGGCAAACTGTACCGACTCGGAGCCGTCCGAGTCGATTTTCGACAGCTCCAAGGCGTCGGCCGCGTCGGCGTGAATGAACCTCCCGTAGTGCCGCCGGAGAGTGGCGTCGGCCACTCCGGTCTGCTCGGAAAGCCACGCGAGGTTAACGCCGCGCGTGAGCGCCGTTGAAACGTACGTGTCCTTTGTCGCGTAGAGGTCTCGCATACGGATGCCCAGCGCCCTCTGGGCTGAGCAGAAGAGTTTGTAAAAACTCCGCTGGTCGATCGGTTGGCCGAGCGTGTTTTTGAACACGTAGTCCCTCGGCTCGGCCCGAAGCTCAACCAGCGCACGCAGCACTTCGACATTTCGCGGAGTCAATCTGACCACTCGCGCTGCAGCGGCGGTCTTCGGCGCCGCCTCTGCACCGAGCGACCGCGAGCGCTCGACGAAGAGGGTACCGTTCGCAAGGTCCAGCGCTCTCAGCCTGAGCGCGACCGCTTCTGAGGGCCGCATGCCCGTGTAAAAGAGAGTGAAGAGAAACGCGTAGTACGGGAAGTGTGGCCTCGTCTGATATCGGCCATGGTGGCGACCAACTCGCCAGCCTTTATGAAAGAAATACTCAAGCAAACGATCCCGTTCCTCCTCAGTGAATGGGTCGGGTCCGGGTACCACCCTTCGCGGCCACTCCAAGTCCCCAAACGGAAACGTCGCTTCGATACCAGCCTTTCGTGCATCACGAAACATTGCGCGAAGCGAGCCGTCGATGACGTTCCGTACGGTTTTCAGTCCGAGCCTTCGTTTTGTCTGAAGGGATAATCGCAGGTCTTCCAGATGTTCGAGCGAGAAGGCCGTTAGTTCAACATCGGCCAGCGAGGGAAGAATGTAGGTTCGGAAGTGGTTGCGATAATCCCGTGCACGTGAAGGCCGCACCACTGGCGGAACCTTTCGCTCGATCCAAGATCGGTAATATTCGCCGATCGTGACTTTTTTAGCCTTCTTCTCTGCTGCCAGAAGTTCACGGGATTCAGTTGCCCCTACTCCCTTGCTTCCCGGAAACCAGCGAGGGTAATCAAATGTCCCGGCACGGATTTCCGCACCGATAATTGCCGCCTGCTTGCCAAGCAAGGAGCGATTTTCGGGCGTGTCTTGAAGTTCGGTGGTTTCCGAGAACTTCCGAGGATTCAACTCCCCAGGGAGCCGCCATCGGAATCTGAATCGAAGCAGCCCGCCTCGCGTTGGCTCCACCCAGCAGCCCTGCCTGGGTGCTTTATGCCTTCGACTGGCCACCCACAAAACCTCCGCGCCTAAGCGGTATCCTCAACGGTTCCTCCCATTGGCGGCGCTCAATGAAGCCAACGATAGCATCCCACTTCAGGACCGTTCGTCTACCTACGTGAAAGAAATGCTCGCCCTCCTTGAGCACCCCTTTCGCCATCATTGTCCGGATTGCCTGTTCCGTCCACGGCGTCAGCGCCGCCAGTTCGCGAATTGAGAGATAAGGCTTCGGACGCGTGGGCGTTATCGCATCTATCGGCGCAGAGTCATCCGCGTTTGTACCCGTCATTATTTGATCATCGTTTGGGCGTTCCACTGTTTACTGCTCCCTTCAGTGAGCCACCTCATCGCCGGGGGGGGCGAGCAAGTGCTCGCTCGACGCTCGCATTCAGAACGGGATCTCCGCTTCGGCCGCGGAGCCGGCATCCGCCGAAGCCTCGTCCGTTTTGGCGTCGGCGGGCGGGGCGCCGAGGAACCGGACGCGGCTGGCGACGATCTCGGTGCGCCGGGCGATGGTTCCGTTGCTCTCCCATTCGCGGGTCCGCAATCGCCCCTCGACGAACACCTGCCGGCCGCGCTTCAGATACTCGTGGCAGACCAGCGCGAGTTTGCCGACGACGACCACCCTATGCCATTCGGTGCGTTCCTGGCGCTTGCCATCCTTGTCTACGTAGCCCTCGTCGGTCGCGACCGAGAAGTTGACGACCGGCATGCCGGCGGGCGTGTAGCGGATCTCCGGGTCTTGTCCAAGATTTCCCAGCAGCATAACCTTGTTGAGCGACATGACTTTACCTCCTGTTGCGCTCCGTGCCGGGGGTAGCGGCCCCGACACGGAGCTTTCGTTTACTGTTCTCGCGTAACCCTGCTCGCCTTCCAGGCGGCGTCCTCGGCCGCCGCCTCGCCGTGCTCTTTCATCAGCGCGATCAGGCAGGCCCAATGAAACACCGCCGTGCTAGCCCAGATTTTCCCTTTGAACCAGTTCTCTTCGGTTCTCACCCTGCGCCCGCAGCGGGCGCAGTAGCCCTGATACAGCATCGTCCTTGACTCCCTACATCGAAGTGTTGTTGTCTTCGTCGAACACCTGCGCCGAGAACTCCCGGCTCGCCGCCTTGCCGCACCCTTCGCCCGCGCAATAGAGCGAACGATCCTCGGGATAGTAGAAAGCGCGCTCGCCCGGACGAATCAGCCGCTTGCAACGAATGCATTCGCCCTTGAACCTGACGTTGATCCAGCGCGGATCGCATTTGTAACGACGCATTGGCATCTCTCCTTCCGCGCCCGCTTGCCATCGGCCAGGGCTCATATGGCTTGGGCTTGTAAACCCAGCGCCATCTTTCCCCGCCGCCCTTCTCGCAAATCTCTGGAAGGGCGGCGGCGGAAAGGGACTCGATGCGGCGCGCTGCGCCGCCACCCACGAGCGGCGGCGAAGCAGTGCAAGGCCGGCGTGACCGAGCGCAGCGCTCCCCTGAGACGGGCGCGACGGCATTGCGCGCAGCCGGCGCAAGGCGGAGTTGGGAGGGATTCATCGGCTCGCCTCCTGGTTCGCGGCGGCGAGACGGTATCGCCGCTCCGGTCTGCGATATTGAGCGAACTGCCGCAGGCAACGCCGGCAGAGTCCGTTGAGGTGGTTGGCCAGCGAATTGCCGAACGGCTCGATCTGATCTTCGGGTAGCCGCGAGCGGAGCGCATCAATCTCCGGATGCGCGGTGCTCCAGGCAAAGTCGTGTGTCGCATAATCGACGGCCGCGATGGCGGCGTAGTCGTAGAGCGGATGGGCGGCGCGCTCGATTGGCGCCGGAAAGATCAGCGTGATCTGGCTTCCCGGCCTGCTCCGCAGTTTCGCCTGGCTAAGAACGAATGAGCGCTTGGCGCCGTCCGCCAGCCGGAGCCGTACAATCGTTCTGAGGTAGGGCTGCGATTCCGCGCCGACGATGGGGCCGCGCGGACCGGAACAGGGATCGTCGCGCTGCGACCACAACTTGAAATGGATCGGATGCGCCGCGTCTTCGTAGCTGCGGACCTCCAGCAGGATTCCGTTGATGTAGCTGAAAGGAACGACAACGCGTCGCTCGCGTTCGAGCAGGCCAAGGAGCGGAACGCTGTAGATGTAGTTAAACGGCGGCAGATTGCCGGCGGGTGCGTACTCCGCAGTGGGCGCCTGACGCCAGGCTCTGTATGGGGGCCTTCCGCAGACGCCGCAGATTCCTTGATCGACTATTCTCGAACCGCAACGCGTGCAAAACTTCATGGCGGCCCCTCCTTACTGTCACCATCTGATTCCCTGGCTTCGCCGCAGCTTCTGCTCCCGACCGATGCCCTGCCTGACGCGCCTGGCGAACGGCTCGTCGATCTCGATCGGCCTGAACTTCGGCAGCGCGTGCCGCTGAGCGGGCGAGAGATTTTCGAGCGCGGTCGGCTTGAGCTGCTCGCGGGCGACGGCGCGCGCCAGCGCCTCGGCGTTGTCGGCATAGATGCGCGCGTCGTGGCGCGCGCGGCTGAGCGAGACGTAAAACTGGCGGCGGTTTACCAGCCGCGCGCTGCGCTCGGTGTCAACATTGACGATAACCCGATCGACGGTCGCGCCCTGGCTCGCGTGGGAGGTCGAGGCGTAGCCGTAGTCGATTTGGCGGAGCCGCGCGTTCGAGACTGCGATTTCTCGGCCCTTGTCCGTGCGCAGCCGGGTCTGGCTTCCGTCAATCGCGACGACCGTGGCGAACTCGCCGTTGGCGACGCCCAGTAATCGGTCGGGGGCGCGGAACTGGATGCGGTCGCCCGCAGCCAACGTACGCCACTCGACGCGGAAGACCTCGACGCCGCGCAACCGTCCGGGCTGGTACTCAGCGACTGCCCCGCTTTCGGTTCTGATGCGGAGCAGGTTGCGCCGCGCATCCGACGCCTCGACAGTGGCGTAGCCGCCCGCGGCGACGCCGAGCTTCGCGCTGGCGCGCCGGAAGCGAATCACGTCGCCGATCGCGTAATGGCGCGCGTGCGCGCGCTGCGCGCGGGTCAGATCGAGGTTGGTCAGCGTCGGCAGTTCAACGCCTTCGCGCGCGACCTGGCCGTGCTCGATTAGCAGCTCGCGGATGACCCGGTTGAGCTCGGCGCGCTCCTCGATCGCGGGACTCACAACCAGCGTCGTCTGGCCGGCCTGATGCGAGCGCAGATAGTCCTCGGCGATCGCGCGATAGCGCTCGGCGGGCGCGGCGACCTCGGCGATGCGCCGCTGCGCGGAGAGCGCCGCGATGGTTTCGGCCAGCTTGCCGGCGCCTGCGAATTCGACCGCCTGTCTGAGCTCGGGGTCGCGTTGGCGGCGAATTACGGTCAGCGACGCGGTGGTCATGCTGGCCTGCCGCATCTGATAGAGCGGGCGTCCCGCCTCGATGGCGTGATGCTGCCGCTCGTCGCCGACGAACACGATTCGCTCGACGCCGGTCTGTTTCGCGAGATGGAGCAGGCGGTTGACTTGGCGGGTTGCGAGCAGGCTCGACTCATCGACGATCCAGAGTTCGCGGCCCTGTTTTTCGACGGGCGGATTTTCGAGCAGGCTCGCCACGGTGCGCGCCATCACGCCCGCCTCGGCGAGCGCCTTGACGCTGCCGCTGGTGGGTCCGAAGCCGTGCACGAACCAGCCCCGTTCCTGGGCCAGCCCGCGGATCGCGCCGACGGTGGTGGTCTTGGCGGCGCCGGCGCGCCCCTCGATGGCGCTCAGCCAGTCGCGCGTCGCGAGCGTGGTTTCGGCGGCGAGCGACTGATCGGCGGCAAGGCCACGTATCGCCGCCCAACGCTTCACCGCGTCGGCGGGCGCAATCGGTTCGGCTTTGCCGCGGCCCTGGCGCATCAGCGCGAGGTTGTCGCGCTCCAGCGCCGCCATCTCGGGCGTGGTGAAGGCGCCGAGCGGATGGCGATGGTTCTGCGCCAGATCGAGCAATTCGCCTTCGGCTCGGTAAGCGTCGATCGCGCCGCGGACGCGATCCAGCACGCTCCTGCCCATCGCATGTTGAAGCGCGAACGTCTCGAGCTCGCGCCGGTCGGGCGCGGCGTTGCGCTCGGTCGCGTGCGCCGCGGCGTGGCGCACCGCCTCGCGCAATTTGTCGTCGCCGATTTCCGGCGGGATCGCGGCGCGATTCAGCGCCAACCGTCCGATCTCTTGAACCGGGATTCCGTAGGCCGCGGCGCGCTCGCGCCATTCCGCCTTGAGCGCCTGCTCGCCGCGATGGTCTTTGGCGAGCCGCGAGCGATGGGCCGCGATCTGCGCGGCGCCCGCGCCGCTGACGCCGAGCTTTTCAAGTTCGCGCCCGATCTCCTGCCGGCGCAGCGAGAAGGCCAGCACCTGTTCGCGCCCGTAGCCCTCCAGCTCCCAGCGACCGTCGCTGCCGGTGATAGCGATCGCGTAGCCGAGCCGCTGGACCTCGCGCGCCAGCTCGGCGCGATAGACCGCGGTAGCAAAAGCCTGAGACCGGTAGATCTCGACCGGATCGAGGCCCCGCCACTTGCCGTCGGGACGGCGCGTCATGTTCATCACGACCACGTGGGTATGGAGGTGCGGGTCGGGACCGTAGCCGTCGTTGGCGGCGGCGTCGGTCGGCCGCGCGGCGATGTGGTCGAAGCGGGCGGCGACGATGTTGGCGGTGGTGACCCATTCCTGGCCGCGCCGGATGCGCGCCTGCGCGAAGCGCTCCAGCTCCGCCAGCGCCCGTTCGACGGCGCGCCGATGCGCGGCGATAAGCCTGGTATCGTCGCCCACCAGCGCCTGCACGCTGACCGACTTGGGGGCGTTGAAGGTGGCGTCCCAGCCGGCGCGCTTTGGTTCACCCTCGCGCTGCACAGCATGAACCAGAACCTCGCCGCTCCCTGGATCGAGGCCGCCCAGCACGGCGCGGAAGTCGCTGGTGTCGACTTCCCCTACGAGCCCCAGCTCCGCCGCGCCCTTGCCGAACCAGCGGCCGACCACGCGCTGTTTTTCGGTGTAGTAGTCGTCGCGGCTGTACTTCTCTTCGTAGTACGTTTCCGCCTGGTCGGCCGTGAGCGCCCCTTTCGACATCACCAGCATCGCCGCTTACCCCCACGCTCCGGAGCTTCGCGCTCGGCCATTGCACTGATGATTCGTCGCCGGCGAAGCAGCGAGCGCTTTTCTTGGCGTCCGCGCTTGCGCGGTTGATGGACCGCCGTCAGCGCCGCTCGCCCGCCGCAGGATGAACGCCGGCGCGTTGCGCCGGGGCTCGGCCCACTGCAGCTTGACGCGCGCCCGGTCGTAGCCGGCGATGCAGAGATAACCCTCCAGCGGCGGCAGCTTCTGGATCTCCGACGGCAGCACCACCCGCTCCAATGTTTGATGCGGCTGCAGGTTGAAGCCGTCGCGATAGAGCGATGGCCCGGTCAGCGTGGTCATCTGCAGCCGCACCACCTCACGCTGCCCGAGCGTGCGGCTCGCCCACTCGGCGGTCTCGGCCTCGTCCGAACGCAGGATCAGTTTGGTCGCCGGCGCCGAGAGCAGGGTCACCGTGCGGTCGCGCCCGTAGATCGAGTGCAGCTGCGAGACCGCCTGAAAGCCGAGCGCGACGCAAAGCCCGCGCTTGCGCCCGCGCACGACCAGGTTTTCGAGCTGGCCCTGATAGTCGAGCGCGCCGAGTTCGTCGATCACGATCCAGACCTGTTCGTTGGTTCCGCCTAATTCGCTCGTCAGCAACTGGCGAACGAGACAGTCGAGCCAGACGTTCTGCAGCGGCAGCGCCGCCGCGCGCGAGTCCTCGGTCGAGGTCAGGAAGAGCCAGCCGCGCCGGTGTCTGGCCCACTCAACCGCGCTCCAAGCCGGACGGCCTCCGTCCTCGGGCGGCAGATAGCGCAACGGGTTGGTGGCGTTGGTGACCATCGCGACGATCCCTGCGCCTTGGTCGTGCGCCCCCGGATCGATCAGCGGCTCGGCCGCTGTGCCCGCCAGCGCCTGCTTCAAACGGTCGCGCGGCAGCGTCAGCAGCTCGGCGATGGTCTCGGCGCTCTGCGGCTTCGCGGTCTCGAAGATGCTGACCAGCGTGGTGCGGCCCGAACGCCGAAAGAACCTGTCAGCGCCGCTCTGGGCGAAGCTGTTGGGGGTGTCGGGAATCAGCGACTGCGCCAGCGCCTCGGCGTCCATGCGGCAACTTTCAGGTCTGAGTTCCGCCCACGGCGACCACGCGGGACAGCGCTCATCCAGCGGATTCAGAATCACGTCGCCGCGCGCGGGCCGGTAGAACTCCGAGACGTACTCGGCGTCGGGATCGAGCACGACGGCGACGCCGTCGCGCGCCTCGATCTGGCGCAGCAGCTGGCGGATGAAGTTGGACTTGCCCGAGCCGGTCTTGCCGGTGACCAGGAAGTGCTGCGGCTCCAGCTCCGGCGGGATCGCCACGTCTGCGATCCGGATGGCGTCGCGATTGCGCTTTACAAGTGCGCGCACGACCGGAACGCGCGAGAGTCCGTGGGCGCCCGCGCTTTCGATCGCTCCCGCCAGCTCCCGGCTCTCGATCAACTGAAGGCCGCGGATATGACGGGCGTCTGAACCTTTGCGCCGCAGCAGCAGGATCGCCGCCAGCGTCGCCAGCGCCGGCCCGGCGAGGCCACAACGGGAGTAATGGATGACCCATTCGCCGAACGAGTGCTGGTAGAAATGCTTTCCGTTCAGGAATTCATAGACGACCTGGTAGGGATAGCGCTTGCCGTAATACGGCAGGGTCGGACGAACCAGCGGCAGGTTGAGTTTGGTCAGCGCCCAGGCCGCGAACCATGGGATAAAAAGCTGGTGGCCGAAGTCCGGGAAGTAGCGACCGGTCCAGTACCAGACCAGCCCGAACGTGGTGACCAACCACGAGAAGATGGAGAGTTTGAGCCACAGCAGCACGAAGCGCGCGTTCATCCGCGCCCCGGTCGCGTAGGCCTGCCAGCTCGCCGCCTGCCGTCCGCCCGACCACATGGCGTTGCTACTCCTCGCGCTCCTCGCCGCGCGCCGGCAGCGCGCTGAGCCGGCGGCAGATTTCGGCGTCGAGCGTGTCGATGTAGATGCGCGCGTCGTCGCGCGTGATCTCGAAAATCCCGCGCAGGGTCTCGGCGCTGAGCTCGATGCCGGGACTCTCCTCGGCGATCCGGTAGAGCGACGCGCGCGTGCGCGAGATTTCATAGACGATGTGGCGGAAGCGATCCTCGATCAGCTCGCGCAGCTCGCCGATTAATTCCGTCTGCCTTGCCTGTCCGCTGTAGTGCTCGCGGACGATCGCGCGCACGATTTCGGTCGGACTGGCGTCGCGTTCGCGCGCCTCCGCTTCCAGCCGCGCGGCGATTTCCGGCGCGAAGCGCACGGTGATCGGGCGGGGCGCTTCGGCGCCGCGCATGAAATCATGTGATTTCGCACTGTTTTCAGCCATTTTCCTCTCCTCCTGCCGCTCTGCCGATTTCGCTGAAATCGTTGTGTTTCCCTACCTTTTCCGCAAAAACTCCTTCATCGGGGGATGAGTGACGTGTCACAGCCTGAAACGCGCGAAGCGCGTCAACGGACGCCACGCTGAACCTG
>JAJPIF010000006.1 GCA_021324885.1 Pseudomonadota bacterium | reverse complement strand
TGGATGATTGCCTGTTCGTGTCCGGTCCATCCCGCTCCGGCTCCCTGCTTGATGTTCTCGATTTCCGCTGGCGAGATCCCTGAACGCTGGCCGATCAGCACGTGCTGCTCCCATTCGTAGGGCGCCTGGTTGAGCCATCCGATACGCAGGATCGCCAGCTCGCGGTCACGGGCGGGCAAGGTCTGACGCGAGAGGATATAGCCAGCGAAGCGCAGCCAACTGCGCGCGAGCTTCGGATGATTGACCAGAGTGGTGAAAATGTTGGGGATTTTGCCCTGGACCCGGTTCTTCTCCGCCATCTCCCGATCCTCGGCGGACAGGGTGGAAAGATCGCGCAGGGGGATTCGCTGTTTTCTTTCGACCATCGTATTCCTCCGATACTTTGCATTGCCCTTCCACTTATACTCTGGTTTGACCTCGGGCGATCCACCGATCAGCAAAATAAAGGGCAGGAGCCGGACCTTGCCGATTGCCACCGGCTTTGCCGAATCCGGGACGTGTGCTAGGTTCGCGAGTACGCTGGATTCCCCGGTCGAACTACGAAAATGCATTATTTTGCCTATCGAAATAACGAACTTTACGCCGAGGAGGTGGCTGTCAGGGACATCGCCGCACAAATCGGTACTCCGGTTTATATCTATAGCGCCGGCACTCTGCGCCGCCATTTCCGCGTGTTCGATGAAGCCTTCGCCGGCGCCGATCATCTGATCTGCTATGCAATGAAGGCGCTGTCGAACCTCAGTATTCTGAAACTGTTCGGCGCGATGGGCTCGGGGTTCGATATTGTTTCGGTGGGCGAGCTGATGCGTTGCCTGCGCGCGGGGGCGGATCCGAAAAAGATTGTTTTTTCGGGTGTCGGCAAAACCGACGAGGAAATTGCCGCAGCGCTCCAGGCCGGCATCCTGATGTTCAATGTCGAGTCGCGGCCGGAACTTTATCGTATTGCCGAGGTGGCGCGCCGCCTCAAACTCAAGGCGCCCGTCAGTCTGCGAGTCAATCCGGACCTCGATCCGGGTACTCATCCTCACATCTCAACCGGCCATCGCACCAGCAAATTCGGCATCCCCCTGTCCGAGGTTTTTGACTATTACGCCGAAGCTCGCGGTCTTGCCGATCTCGAACTGGTTGGCCTCAGCACCCATATCGGATCGCAGATCACGGACACCGGACCGTTTATCGAGGCAGGCGAAAAGGTAGCCACGATCGTGCGCAGGCTTAAGGCTGATGGTATCGCGCTGCGCTATCTCGATATCGGCGGCGGGTTGGGTATCCCATACCAGGAAGAACCGCCGCCACCCGCTGAATACGCTGCCGCCATTCTCAAACCGTTGGCGGGACTGGGCGTCAAAATCATCGCCGAACCCGGACGAGTGCTGGTGGGCAATGCGGGAATTCTGGTCACGCGGGTTTTGTACGTGAAGCAGACCGACGTCAAGCGTTTTATCGTGGTTGACGGCGCCATGAACGATCTGATTCGTCCGGTCCTGTACGAGGCTTACCACGCCATTTGGCCGGTTCAGAAGTTTGAAGGGCGTCCAGGCGTGATTGCCGACGTGGTCGGACCGGTCTGCGAAAGCGGCGACTTTTTCGCCCAGGATCGCGAACTGCCCGATCCGCGCGACGGCGAGCTGCTGGCGGTGATGAGCGCCGGCGCGTACGGTTTCGTGATGGCGTCGAATTACAACAGCAGGCCGCGTGCGGCTGAGGTGTTGGTGGAAGGGAAGACCATGCATGTGATTCGCGAGCGCGATAGCTTCGAGGACCAGGTGCAGCGGGAAAAACTGGTGGAATTCCAATCCTGAAGCGGATTGGGAATTGACGATGGCACTGCTCGAATTCACCAAAATGCATGGTTGCGGCAACGACTATGTTTACATGGTTGCAATCAAGTCGCGGCCGGCTGACCCCGCACGCCTGTCAGTCAAATTGTCCGACCGCCGCTTCGGGATCGGCGGCGACGGTTTGATCCTGCTCAGCCCCTCCGATTGCGCCGACGCGCGGATGGAGATGTACAACGCCGACGGCAGCCGCGCCGAGATGTGCGGCAACGGTATCCGCTGCCTGGCCCGGCTCGCCTATGAGTCGGGGGTGGCGCGCCGCAACCCGATCCGCATCGAGACCGATTGCGGAATCAAAACCGTGTGGCTGAAGCTCGAAAACGGCCGCCCGAGCGCCGCCACCGTCGATATGGGGGCGCCAATTCTTGAGGGACGCGAAATACCGGCCTGCGCCGACGGACCAATCATCGATTATCCGCTCGCCGTCGGCGGGCGCATCGAGCGGATTACCGCGGTTTCGATGGGCAATCCGCATTGCGTCGTATTCGTCCAGGACGATGCGGTGTTCAAGCTCCCCGATGACGAGTTTGCGCGGCTGGGCCGCCAGTTCGAGCGCCATCCATTCTTTCCCCGCGGCGTCAATACGGAATTCATCCTGCCGCTTTCCGAGCGCCGCCTGCGTATGCGCGTGTGGGAGCGCGGATCGGGGGAGACTCTGGCTTGCGGCACCGGAGCCTGTGCCGCCGTGGTCGCCGCGTCATTGACCGGACGCGCTGGAGCGTCGGTGGCGGTCGAACTGCGCGGTGGTGTCCTCGAGATCCAATGGCGCAACGGCGCCGGGCAGGACAACCATGTGCTGATGACCGGTGAGGCGGTGGAAGTATTTCGCGGCCAAATCGAGGTGGGGTCCGACGAACTTATCACGGCCGCCTGAAAGCCGGTTCCGGTCAGGACGCGTTGTTAGAACCTGGAGGTGGTTATGTTCACAGGCGCGCTGTCGGCAATTGTGACGCCTTTTCGCGACGGGACCATCGATGAGAAAGCGCTGCGCGATCTGATCGAGTGGCAAATCAGCGAGGGTATCGAGGGGATCGTGCCCTGTGGTTCCACCGGCGAATCGGCCACCCTGTCGCACGCCGAGCACGAGCAGGTGATCAAAATTGCGGTCGAGCAGACCCGCAAACGCGTACCAGTCGTCGCCGGGACCGGCTCTAATTCAACCGCCGAGGCGATTCGCTTGACCGCGGCGGCGCGCGAGATGGGCGCCGATGCGGCCCTGCTGATCTCACCCTATTACAACAAACCCACCCAGGAAGGCATCTACAAGCACTACAAAATGATCGCGCAGAGCGTTGACCTGCCGATTATCATTTACAACATCCCCGGACGCACCGGCTCCAATATTGCGCCCGAGACGATGGCGCGGATGTGCGAAGTGCGCAACATCGTGGGCGTCAAGGAAGCGTCGGGCTCGATGGACCAGGTGTCGGACATCCACCGGCTGTGCGGCGACCGCTGGACCATTCTCTCCGGCGACGACTCGGCGACCTTGCCGTTGATGGCACTGGGCGCCAGCGGCGTGATCTCGGTGATCACCAACATCATGCCGCGCGAGATGGTCGAGATGACATCGGCAGCGCTCAAGCAGGACTACGCGCGCGCCCGCGAAATCCACTACCGGATGCTGCCGCTGATGCGCGCGCTGTTCATCGAAACCAATCCAATCCCGATCAAGCACGCGATGTCGCTGCTCGGGAAATGCTCGCCCGAAGTCCGCATGCCGCTGACGCCGATGTCATCAGTGGCGGCCGACAAGCTCAAAGGGGTGATGAAAGAGATGGGGCTGCTGTAAGGCGCCCCATCTCCGTCCCAAGGCTACCGTTTCGCGTTGCCAACCTCGATTGGAACTTTGCGCGCGGCCAGTTCCTTGGGCGCCGGCGCCGTCAATTCCAGTACCCCGTCCTTATACGACGCTTTAATGTCGTCGGCTTTAACCCCTGCCGGCAGCGTAATCGAGCGCTCAAAGGAACCGTAGCTGACCTCCTTGAAAACGAAATTGCGCTCCTTCTCTTCGCGCTTCTCCTCGCGGGTTCCTTTGATGGTCAGAATGTCGCCGGTTACAGTGATTTCCACGTTCTTGGGATCGATTCCGGGCAGATCGGCCCGTACCACCAGCTTGTCGCCTTCGATATACGACTCGATGGCTGGTTCGATGAGGCCCGGTTCCCTGCCGCCACGTTTGGTGCGTCCCAGGAATCGATCGAACAGATCATCGAAGTCCCGGCGAAAATGCTCCATCTCGCGAAACGGATTCCAGATTTGGATTGGATTTGCCATCTCACTACCTCCTGAAAAGCTTAAGCGCCTTCCAACTGCACATGCCTTGCCAACGGCCCAATCCACCAGGGGCGGAAGGGCCCCTTAAATTCTTGATAACCACTGACTCCGCCGGAATCAAAAATTTGTGATTCGATATGTTTCCGGAAGATGCAGGTTCGACGGCTTTGCCATGAAGATGCGCACCCGGGTGCATGTCGCCAGCTATTCTTTACAGAGTCAGAGAGCGGCAGCCCCGGAGCAAAGTTCCGCACCCCACAGGCCGTCGGCGCTTTTTTCAACGCGGGGCGGGAGATGCTCAGAGTCAGACGCGCCCTTTTTGGCACCAGGTCAGGAACTTTTTTACTGCGCCGCTGGAAAAATTACGCGATGTTCAAGGTTCCCTCGCCTGGCTTCTCCTGCGGGCATTCATGACACGGCAAGGGAGCCTTCATGCAAGCAGGAAGAATTGTCCTCACCCCTTGGGCAGTTGCAGCACGCGCTCGCCGATCATGTTCTTCTGCACCGCCGTGGTGCCGCCGGCGATCGTGAGGGACTCGCATCCGAGGATTCGCAGCAGCCATGCACCTGAGGGCGCAAGCGGGCTGCGAGGATCGAGGAGCGCATAATGGCCCAACAGGTTCGTGGCAAATTTCACCATCCGCTGGGCCAGTTCGGTCGAGACCAGTTTGCTGATTGAAGCTTCGGGCCCCGGCGGCAGACCTTTGAGCCGGCTGGTCAGGCTGCGCAGGCCGTTGTACTTCTTGGCGGCCGCCTCGATTGCGAACTGGGCAAGTTGCTGGCGGATTGCGGAATCTTCAGCCGCCGGCCGTCCATTAATCTCCATCGCCCTGGCCAGTTCCACCAGTTCAGTCAACGTTTGCTGGCTTGCGCCCAATGTTTCGCCGATTCCGAACCGCTCATGCATCAGGGTGGAAACCAGCACCTGCCATCCGCCATTGAGCGGTCCCAGCAGGTTTTCCCGCGGCACACGCACATCCTCGAAAAAGATCTCGTTGAATTCCGCTTCACCCGTAATCTGGCGCAAAGGGCGCACGGTGACGCCCGGCGACTTCATGTCCACCAGCAGAGCGCTGAGTCCCTTATGTTTGGGTGCCTGGAAATCGGTTCGCACGAAGAGCTGGCAGAAGTGCGCCCGGTGGGCGTGCGTGGTCCAGATCTTCTGCCCATTGACGATAAAAGTGTCGCCCTGAAGGTCGGCGCGTGTTTGTATAGCCGCCAGATCCGATCCGGCGCCCGGCTCCGACATGCCCTCGCACCAGATTTCCTCCGCCTTGAGGATCTTGCTGAGGTAGCGCACCTTCTGCTCCTCGGTGCCCCATTGCATGAGGGCGGGACCGGTCATGATGATACCCAGCAAGTTGATCCCGGGCGGCAGGCCGAGGCGGGCGAGTTCCTGCCCGAAGATCACCTGCTCGATAAAGCTGGCGCCGCGCCCCCCGTATTTCCTGGGCCAGCTTATCCCCGCCCATCCACCTTCATACAATTTGGCGTGCCAGGCCTTGCCGCGCTCCCACAGCAAATCGTCGGTGAGATTTTCCTTCTCCTCGCGCGTGAGCGGCGGCGGCTGATTGGCCTCCAGCCAGGACCTCACCTCGTTGCGAAAGGCTTCCTGTTCGGGCGTGTAGCCGAAGTCCATTACCGTGCGCTCCTTGTGAATTCGCCGTCGCTCACTGGCTCAGTACCTTTGTTGCACGAAGCGGCGTGGAAATGAAGTCCGCACGCCGCATGCTATGTTAAAGCCGAGGCTGTGACCCTTATCAATGGATCGATCGAGCGCGTTTTCCTACCGCTGTGGATGCTGTGGATTGTGCTGTCGCGACAAGGTCATCACGCTTTCGCCGTATGACGTGATGCGGATGGCGTCGGTGACCGGTCTGGGAACAGCCGAGCTGATCTCTCGCTATAGCTTAAGGCGCGGCTCCCTCCTGCGGTTCAGCCACGACGGCTCCTGCGTCTTTCTGCGCAACGGGTTTTGCAGCATCCATTCGGGCAGGCCATTGCCGTGCCGCCTCTATCCGCTCGGGATCGAAAGCACGGCCGGCACCGAAAGATTCATCAGGCTGGAACCCGCGTTCGGTTCGATCGGAGTCTATGCTGAGGAAGGTACGGTGGGGGATTTTCTCGATCAGCAGGAGGCCACGCCATATTTGAGTGCGGTCGCAAACTATGCCCGGCTGCTCCCATTGATGCGCAAGCGTATTGCGCGACTGGTTGATTTCGAAAGAACCGAACCGGCCGAATTCCGCCGCGTCGCCATCCGCGAAGCGCTGGCGGAATCCGGCTTTGACTGCAATCCGCTCATCGACGCCATCTTCGATTCCGATCCGTGGTCCGGCCTGGCTGAAAACGGGATCCGCTCGCCTGCCTGCCACATCATCGCCCTGCGCGCACTGATCCAAGCGCAAAGCGACGCGCTGCAGCTCGCCGCCGCCGCCGTGTTGCTGGCCGTAAGCATCGGCTACACGCCGGCCGATGTTATCACCAGACTGTAATCGCATCCCCGCGGCCCACTTTCTCCTCACCTCCATGCTTCTGGTGCCGACGGGATCAGCCTGCTGAATCCTTCGGTAGCATGATACGCCGCCGTTTGGCCGCGCCAGGCTGGCTGCGATGCGAATTCAGAGGGCACGTCAATTGCTACTGTCAGACTGCGGGGGAGGAAAAAGGGAATTGGCAGGAGAAAGCTTACGCATGCAACGTGCACTGAATATTACCGCTCGTGACTTCGCCCTGTCTGAGGCCTTCGAGGCCGAAATACGGGAAAAGGCCGCGTCACTGGACACCTATTTCACCAGAATCACGGGCTGCGATGTGACCGTCGAAGCTCCGGTCGAGCATCATCGCAAAGGCGGTCCGTTCAAGGTACATGTCCGACTGACCGTTCCGGGCAAGGAACTGATCGTGAACCGGCAATCCGAGGAGGGCCTGGCCGCGGCCATCCGCGAGGCCTTCGACGCGATGAGGCGCCAATTGGAAGATTATGTCCGCGAGCATCGCGGCGACGTCAAAGCACACGAGGCGCCAGCGCAAGGTCGCGTGTCCAGGCTGTCGGCTGATTACGGCTTTCTCGAGACCGCGGACGGCCGCGAAATCTATTTTCATCGCAACAGCGTGTTGAATGGCGGTTTCGACAGACTTCAAATCGGGACCCAGGTCCGCTTCGTCGAAGAGGAAGGCGACGAAGGACCGCAAGCGAGCACCGTAACCGTCGCTGAACGCAGGCACTGACCCCAACTCGCGGCGATTTTGAGCTGGAGACCAAATGGCCTGGAAGACGATAGAGAAGCCGCGCGCATGGACGTTGGCGCCCAACCTGCTCGATTATGAAAAGACCCGGGAGACGTTTTCCTGGGAGGAAGCGCGCCGTGCGCTGGACGGACTGCCTGACGGGCGTCTGAATATTGCCTATGAAGCCGTCGATCGTCACGCGCTCGGATCGCGGCGCGACCACCTGGCGTTGCGATGGCTTGGGCGCAGCGGCGAAACACGCGACTTCACCTACGGTGAGTTAGCCAAACAGACCAATCGTTTCGCCAATGTGCTGAAAAAACTTGGCCTCGCCCGCGGCGAGCGCGTTTTTCTGCTCGCGGGCAGAATTCCGGAACTCTACATCAGTGCGCTCGGCGCGCTTAAGGGCGGTCATGTCTTCTGCCCTCTTTTTTCGGCATTCGGCCCCGAGCCGATTCGCCAGCGCATCAGCCTGGCCGATGGCCGCGTGCTCGTCACCACCGCAGCGTTGTTCAAGCGCAAAGTGGCGGAAGTTTGCGCGTCGCTACCGGGATTGAAGCATATTCTGCTGATCGGCGAACCCGGCGAAATCAACGCCATAGCCGGCACTCATGATTTCCGCCTATTAATGGCTCAAGCAGGCGAGGACTTCGCGATTGCGTCGACCCAGCCCGAAGATTTGGCCCTGCTGCATTTCACCAGTGGGACCACTGGGACCCCCAAAGGTGCGATGCATGTCCACGAGGCGGTGGTCGCCCACTATATGACCGGCCGCATCGCCCTCGATTTCCATCCCGGCGACATTTTCTGGTGCACTGCCGATCCCGGCTGGGTCACCGGCACTTCGTACGGCATCATCGCGCCCCTGACTCACGGCATCACCAGCATCGTTAATGAGGCTGATTTCGACGCCGAGCAATGGTACCGAATCGTCCAGGAACAGAGGGTAAGCGTTTGGTATACCGCACCGACCGCGGTTCGAATGATGATGAAGGTTGGAACTGATGTGATTCGCAAGTATGACTTCAGCAGCCTGCGCCTGATCGCGAGCGTTGGCGAACCGCTCAACCCTGAAGGCGTGGTTTGGGGCCAGAAGGCGTTCGGGCTTCCCATCCACGATAACTGGTGGCAGACCGAGACTGGCGGCATCATGATTGCCAACTATCTCGCGCTGGACATCCGCCCAGGTTCAATGGGCCGCCCGCTCCCTGGCATCGAGGCGGGTATCGTGCGCCGCGTCGGCGACAATGCGGTCGAGGAGGTGACCCAGCCTGGAGTCGAGGGAGAACTCGCGCTTCGTCCCGGATGGCCCTCGATGTTCCGCGGCTATCTGAACGATGAGGAGCGCTATCGCAAGTGTTTTATCGGCGGATGGTATCTGACAGGCGACCTGGCGCGGCGCGATGCGGACGGCTACTTCTGGTTCGTCGGCCGCGCCGATGACGTGATCAAATCCTCCGGTCATTTGATTGGGCCGTTCGAAGTCGAAAGCCTGTTGTTGGAACATCCGGCGGTGGCCGAAGCGGGCGTGATCGGAAAACCCGATCCGGTTGCCGGCGAGGTGGTCAAAGCGTTCGTTTCACTCAAGCCCGCTTACACCTGGAACGACAAGTTGCGCCGGGAACTGCTTGGCTTCGCGCGCCAGCGCCTGGGGGCGGTGGTGGCGCCGCGCGAGATCGATTGCGTCGCCAATGTGCCCAAAACCCGAAGTGGCAAAATCATGCGGCGTCTGCTCAAGGCACGTGAACTTGGACTGGCTGAGGGCGACCTCTCTACGCTGGAGAGCCAATGACTGCGATTACATCCATCACCGCCGCGCAGGCGCAACCGCAAAGGGAACACGCCCTCGATTTGTTTCGACAAATGGTGCTGATCAGGCGCTTCGAGGAGAAGTGCGCGGAACTCTATCGCGCCGGCAAGATTCACGGCTTTGTGCACCTGTACATCGGAGAGGAAGCGATTGCCGCCGGCGCCATGCAGGCGCTCGCGCCCGACGACGCGGTGGTTGCGACCTATCGCGAACACGGGCACGCGCTGGTACGCGGCGTTCCTGCCCCCGCAGTGATGGCGGAATTGTACGGCAAGCAGGAAGGATGCAGCCGCGGGCGCGGTGGTTCAATGCATCTGTTCGACGCGGCCACGCGCTTTTATGGTGGCAACGCGATCGTGGGCGGTGGTCTGCCACTCGCGGTGGGCCTGGCGTTGGCTGACAGATTAGCCAGGCGTCCGCGCGTCACCGCCTGCTTTTTTGGCGAAGGCGCGGTGGCGGAAGGTGAGTTTCACGAATGTCTCAATCTGTCCGCATTATGGAAACTGCCAGTGCTTTTTTTCTGCGAAAACAATCTCTACGCGATGGGCACGGCGTTGGGGCGTTCCGAATCCGAAACCGATCTGTGCCTTAAGGCTTCCAGTTACGAAATTCCCGCCTGGCCCGTTGACGGAATGGATGTCGAGGCCTGCGAAGATGCCGCGCGCCGCGCGGCGGCCGAGGTGCGCGGCGGGGGTGGTCCGGTGTTCCTGGAGTTCCGCACCTATCGCTTCCGGGCGCATTCGATGTTCGATCCCCAACTCTATCGCACCAAACAGGAAATTGACGAATGGAAAAAGCGCGACCCAATTTTGATTTACGACGGCCGTCTGCGCGAATCCGGACTCCTGGACGACGACCGGCTCAAGCGAATCGAGGATGGGGTTGCCGCCGAAGTACAGAAAGCGGTTGATTTTGCCGAAGCGGGAACGTGGGAACCGGTAGAGGACCTGACGCGTTTCGTCTATTCCGAAAGGACGCGAACATGAGTGCCCAAGAACAAACCAGGCCTCAAACGATCCACACGACCTATCGGGAAGCGATGCGCGAGGCGATACGGGACGCGCTGATCCGCGATCCACGCGTCTTTTTGATGGGCGAGGACGTCGGGCGTTATGGCGGATGTTTCGCAGTCAGCAAGGGACTGCTGGAGGAGTTCGGCCCCGAACGCATTCGCGACACTCCGCTTTCCGAATCGGCCTTCGTCGGCGCCGGTATCGGCGCGGCGATGGGTGGGATGCGTCCGATCGTGGAAATCATGACGGTCAACTTCAGCCTGCTGGCGCTTGATCAGATCGTGAATAACGCTGCGACCATACTTCACATGTCTGGCGGTCAGTTCAATATCCCGTTGGTGATCCGTATGACCACCGGCGCCGGACGGCAATTGGCTGCGCAGCATTCGCATTCGCTGGAGGGCTGGTATGCGCATATCCCCGGTATCAAGGTGCTTGCTCCAGCCACGCTCGAGGATGCTCGCGGGATGCTGTGGACGGCCCTTGAGGATCCCGATCCGGTCCTTATTTTCGAGCACGGCAGCCTTTACAACATGGAGGGGGAACTTGCCGCCGACGCCGGCGCGGTCGATATCGAACACGCCGCGATCCGGCGCCCCGGCTCCGACTTGAGCCTGATCACCTACGGCGGCACCCTGGGCAAAGCGATGCAGGCGGCGCTGGAGCTTGCCGCCGCCGGGATCGACGCCGAAGTGCTGGACCTGCGCACGCTGCGCCCGCTCGACAACGACGCCATTGTCGATTCCGTCACGCGGACCCATCGCGCGGTGATCATCGATGAAGGATGGCGCAGCGGCAGCATTTCGGCCGAAATCAGCGCCCGAATCATGGAAGGCACATTCTACGAGCTCGACGCGCCGGTGCAGCGTGTGTGCAGCGCCGAAGCGCCCATGCCTTATCCCAAGCACCTGGAGGAAGCGGCGCTTCCCCAGGTGTCGGTGATTGTCGAGACCGCGCGCGCACTGGTGGGCAAACGTGATTGAGTTCAGGATGCCATCGCTGGGCGCTGATATCGAAACGGGCACGCTGGTACAGTGGCTGGTCAAGCCCGGCGACCGCATCAATCGTGGCGATATCATCGCCGTCGTTGAGACGGAAAAAGGCGCGATCGAAATCGAGGTGTTCCAAAGTGGTACCGTGCAAAGCTTTGCGGTGCAGGAGGGCGATAAAGTTCCAGTCGGCGCCACCCTGGCGCTGATCGCAACAGACGGCGAGACTCCGGCGCCGCCCGTGCGTGAGCCTGTGCCTGTCGTTCCTGCCCCATCTTCGCTGCGTCCGGCTGCCGCATTGCCGACGGCGCCTGCGCCGGCGGCTCCGCCTGCCGCGCCCGCCGCAAAACCAGCGTCCGCCGCAGCTACCGCTCATCTGCGCATCTCGCCATTGGCGATGCGCGTGGCGTTGGAACTTGGCATCGATCCGGCCACGGTCAAAGGAACGGGTCCGGGCGGCGCCATCACCCGATTCGATGTGGAAGCGGCCGCCAAGGGCAAAGCCGCTGCGGCGCCACCGCCTCCTCCTCCCATCGCAACGCCATCGCCGACTCCCACGCCTGCAGCCAAAGAGATTCGCCCCGCGATGATGGCGGCAGACAAGCAAGCGGCGATGCGCCGGGCGATCGCGGCGGCGATGGCGCGCTCCAAGCGTGAAATCCCGCATTATTATCTCGGCACGCAAATCGACATGAGCCGCGCGATCGCATGGCTGCGGGAGGAAAATCTCAGGCGCAGTATCAATGACCGTCTGCTTTACTCGGCGATGCTGCTCAAGTCAGTGGCCCTGACTTTGCGCGAGTTTCCTGAACTTAATGGGTTCTGGGTGGACGGCGCTTTCAAGCCCGGCGATGGGATACACGTGGGTGTGGCAATTTCGCTGCGCCTGGGCGGTCTCGTCGCTCCTGCCATTCATGACGCGGACAAAAAGAGTCTGAGCGAAATTATGGTCAGCCTGCGCGGCCTGGTTAAGCGCGTGCGGGCCGGAGTGCTGCGCAGTTCCGAAATCGCCGACGCCACTATCACCGTGACGAGCCTCGGCGAGCAGGGAATCGAGAGCGTCTTCGGGGTGATTTATCCGCCGCAAGTCGCACTGGTCGGTTTCGGCAAGATCGTTGAGCGACCGTGGGCGGAAGGTGGCATGATCGGCGCGCGGCCAATAATCATGGCCTCGCTTTCGGGCGACCATCGCGCCAGCGACGGCCATCGTGGTGGTTTGTTCCTCGCAGCTTTGGACCGCCTGCTGCAGAACCCGGAGAAGTTATGACCGACAGCGAGATCAGAGAGTTGGTATTGCGCGAGCTATGCAACATTGCACCCGAGATCGACCCTGCGCAAATCGATTCCACAATCAATTTACGTGATCAGGTCGATCTCGATTCAATGAACGTCCTGGACTTGATGGTTGCTATCCATGATGCCACGGGCGTCGAGATTCCCGAAGCCGACTACCCCAAGATTCTGACAATAGAGGACTTTGTCAGGTATTTGAGGCCACGCATCAACAATAAATAGAACCGCGCAAAATTGAGTGCCAGGACGTTTGTGCCGCAGAGCGTCCGAACTGCCAATTCGAACGCACGGCATCAAAATACGCCGCTAACTCTGATCAACGGATACCTGACCGAATCGCCGCTGGGTTGAAGCGGCTCGATGCACTCTTATTCTGGATCAGCTATAACGCCTCACCTCGAAGCGCGAAGCCTGGCCGCAATACCGGAGTTATGCTGCGATGACTGCAGGCGCATACTTGTATAGCCACGCATCAGCCACGTATCTTTAAGACCCGTTTAGCCTGCGAGAGAATCGATGGTCGATTTTTTCAGCCAGCGATCAATTACTGACTTCTGAAAGCGCCAGTCGCTGCCGATTTTGAATGCAGGTATTTGGCCACGTTTCAGCAAGCGATAAATGGTGCTGGGATGGCACCGCAGATACCGTGCCAGCATCGACACAGTCCAGATTTCATTTGCGCCGCCCGCCGCTCCTTCGACGGTCCGGCCGCCCTTTGGGCTACTCCTTTCGTATCGCATCGTATTTTCCCTAAACACCTTCCGTTTGGACTCACATCGGAGGGCTATATTATGAGGGTACACCGATATTCTGGCGTGGCAAATAGGTCGGAGCTTTAATTCCTAATCACGTGCTTAGATTGGCTGTGCTGGATGCGCGTACGATTGTGCGCCACGCAACCGCGTAACAACCGCCGGTTATCGCTGGCATGAATAAATAAATATAGCAAATTTAGATATAATATGCATCCCTAGATGTGTTACGGTTGGACTTCCAGACGGTTCATTACCAGGTCGACGCCGAAAGCGCACCATGCATCCATATCAGCCATCTCCCGTTCATCCGAACTGCTCACATAACCCTCCAAAACGACTATGCGATTGCGGGTAAGCACGCGGATTCGGCTCGTGTTTACCCATGGGTCCTTCTCCAGAATGAGCATCACGGCATCATTGATCTCGGCGTCGTTGATCTGCTGCGGCGGCACAATGTCAATCGCATTGATCACGTCGCGGGTTCCGGGTACCCACCAGGCCAACGTCCCCGCCAGGGACTTGTGGGACAAGCTACCGACCTGCCCGTCAAGGGCGACGACGCCCTCCTCGACAGCAATCTCTATATAACGGGATAGCCCCGGCGAGGGCGCATTCTTGTCGCGGCCGCCCGAGGCGGTGCGGATTATATGGTTTTGAAAGACGGGCTCCTGCAGCAGGGCGTCACGCACATGGTCGCGGATCTCGCCGTCGCCCATGTGGCGCGCCGGAGCGACATGTAATCGGTCAATAATGTCGGCTACGCCGGGCGTCGCGGCGGCTACCTCGAGGGCCAGTTTTTTGGCCGCGACGCTTTGAGTTTCGCCTTGCAGCACCACGGTTCCGTCCGAGGCCTGGCGGATAAGGAGTGGAAAACGATGGAGGTTAAGGCGCGGCTCGTGTTCCAGGGCGGCACGTACTTGGTGGACGATTTCCTCTCGCATTTGCTCGACCATGTAATTCTCCACTCTTGGCAACGTATGGCTGAATCTCGCCGATTGATGGCCTTCGGACGCCGCGAAGGTTCAGCCCAAGCCGTATTTATCGATGGTGGCGTACAGTTTTTTGCGGGAGATTCTCAGCAGCTTGGCAGCTTTCACCTTGTTGCCTTCGGAGCTGGCCAGCGCACGCGCAACCAACTCGCGCTCCACGTCGGCAAAGGTCGGTATTGCTCCGCGGGCCTCATGCGCTGATGGCACGCCGCCCGGCCGCGGGCCCTGAGCTGAAATCGTCGCCGGCAGGTCAGCCAAAGTGATAATCGGATTGTGTGAAAAGGTGAACGCCCCTTCCAGCGCATTGGACAGCTCGCGAACGTTGCCTGGCCATTCGTATTGCTGCATCGCAGCAAGCACGTCGTCGGCTATTCCACTAATCGGCGTTGGACGTTTGAGCTGCTCGTTGAACAGATCGATGAAGTGTTCGACCAGAAGCGCAATGTCCTCGCGCCGCTCCCGCAGGGGCGGGATACGAATAATGTTGGCCTGCAGGCGGTAGTAGAGGTCCTGGCGCAGACTCCCCTCGCGTACTGCCTGCTCAGGCTCACGGTTTGTGCTGGCGATGAGCTTTACGTCGATCGGCACTTCGACGCTGGAACCGACCGGCCGCACCGTGTGTTCCTGCAGCGCGCGCAGCAGCTTGCTCTGTGTATGCGGGTCCATCTCGGTTATTTCGTCGAGAAAAATGGTGCCGCCTTCGGCTGAACGGAACAGTCCCAGATGTTCACTGATCGCGCCGCTGAACGCGCCGCGCTTGTAGCCGAACAATTCGCTTTCAATCAGATCCCGTGGTATCGCCGCGCAGTTCAGCGCAACGAACGGCGCCTGTGGGGCTGAGGAGCATTCATGAATGGCGCGGGCCACCAGCTCCTTGCCGGTGCCGCTTTCTCCCACGATCAGGATCGTACCGCGGGTCGCCCCTGCCGCTTCGATTCGCTCATACAAAGTGCGCATCGGCGCACTCGCTCCGACCAGACCGTGAAAACGAGAGCGCTGGTTGTCGGGCAGTCTGGCGGCCTCGCGCTCCAGATCGCGGATGCGCGCGTTTGCAATCGCCTGGGTGGAGCGGAAGTACGCGTCTGCCAACAGGATCATCCGGCAATGGCTCAGCTTATCGAAGGCCAGGTAAGTCTTGCCGGTGACGGGTGGAACCAGGGGAAAGACCCGGCTCGCGCTTTCCTCGAACAGATGCATCGAAACGATTATCTCGGGAAAGGGCACACGCCGCTGCGCCAGAGCTTCCCCGACCCTGCGCACGTCGACGGTGAACTTATCGATATCACCCACGCGCAAATCACCGATCGTCGCGGCCAAATCGTTGGAAAAGATATCGATGAACTCGCGCTCGTACAGCGAACGCGAATCACCGAAGTGAATCACGTAAAGCCGATACCAGTGGTCGAGTACTTCATCTCGCCGCTTCAGTATCGCATCGAGCACGGCAGCGAGCGCCACCAGGTCGTGATCCCATAGAAGGTGAAAATAGGGGGGTTTGGCGGGGACGGCGTGGTCAGCCTGACGCGCTTGTTTCATCGAGATGGCATTCCACTCGGCTTTCTCTGCTTTCCCGGAGCTGCGCTTTGGTGAAGCAAATTCCGAGCCGATTTTTCAATTCCCGCCGTCTTCCTGCCATACAGCCCAGCTTTGGGCTCATATTTCGCTGACCGCCAACCTACCCCCGTTTCGTGTGGCTCCAAAAAGGCATCACCTCGGCCCGTTCGGATACAGCCATGGGTGCTTGGAAATTCGCCCCGGCCGGAACCCGTCCAGTCTCGACCACGGGATCGGTTGCAAATCGAATCGGCGCGAGAAAATGCTCAGGCATGCGCCAACGTTTAAGAAGCAACAGGCATTCTCCGGCGAAACTCCGAACATTCTCTGTGCATTGGGGCTCCGGAGTTATCGCGGAGGAGGTCCGAACCAGCGGTCCCTACCATTGTCCCGCTATTCAGCTGCTGGATTTCCGCACAGGCCCGGCGGCAGGCGCCAGCCAGGTCCGCTTCTGCTACTATGACCATCGAGGCAGGTTTCAGCGCTCGCCGCTGATTGTCGATCAGGCTGATCTTGACGAACTCGCTGCCGCCTTGAAATCCACGCCGCGTCTGCGCAAGATGCTGCGAAGCCTTCTTGCTGAAAAATGAAGCTGGCGCGACTTACGGTTTGCGCGCGACGACAAGCATGTTCCTGATTCCGAGATGGCTCCAGAACACGCCGATATGGGCGCGGCTGAGAGCCTGTTCCCAGCATATCTTGAGCCGCGTATCAACCATCGGTGGCCCGGTAAATAACGGCGAGACAAAATCCACAAAACGCGCGCGACGCATCCGGTCCACCAATTCGGCGTATGACATCATACTGAGATGGTCCGGGCGATCCTTATGGTGGCCGAGGCGGTTGGGGCACCAGACCAGGTAGCGGCCCCCCGGTTTGAGGACGCGCCAGGTTTCACGCAGATGGGTATCGACGTCGTCGGGGTGCAGATGCTCGATCATGGAAGTGCTTATGGCGCAGTCGAACACCTCTTTGGCAAACTCAAGGCTAACCGCGTTCATTTTGATCAATTGGACCCGCTGTGCCAGATTGGCCGGGAGCTGGCGGATGCGCTCCCTTGCCAGGCCCAGGACCGCTCCGGCCATATCGATGCCGACGACGCGTTGCGCCAGTTCGGCCAGCGCACAAGTCAGATCGCCGCTGCCGCAGCCGATTTCCACGATTGCGCGGTGGCCTCCGCCGATGATTTTGGAGTAAAGGGCCAGCCGCCGGCGCCGGCGCGCTGAAGGTGCGCTAACCTTGTCTGTCCCTGGGCTCCTAACGGCCGGACCGGAATCGTAAATTTCAGCGTAAATTTTTACCCGCTCGGCGGCGGTCGCTTCACGGATGCGGGCGTAGGGATTGTCCGGGTCCATTAATTTTCCAGTCTGCCGGCCCTTTGTAAGGTGTAGTTTTTACATGCGCGCTAGGGCTTTTTCTAACGGAAATGGCTGCGGTTTTTGCAGGCATACGCGTTGCTATCCGCCGGGTTTTTCGCGGGGTGCGATTTTTTTCATGAACGGTACCGTCTGGTCAGCGCCAGTCGCAAGCATCGGTGAGGCTGGGGCCCGGTTTGCCAACCTGCCCCTCCAGCGCTACCCGCTGCTATTCTGGCTGCAGGTCCTCGCTTCGCTCTGGTTAGCTACGTTGAGCGGGTGCACCAACGCGATGCTGTCCTCGGCCCGCACCAGCATCGACTCCGGCAATTATGCACAGGCCCATCGGGAGTTGGAAGCGGCCTTGCAGGATCCCTCGTTGAATGCGCAAGAGCGTCGCGAGGCAAAGGACGACCTTTGCAGCACCGAGGTTCAAATCGGCCCGCCGACCTATTCGTTATGGCGTCAGCACCTGACCTGCCAACAAGCGGTGCAGGAGCCGGGCAGTTCGAGCGGCCCGCGGTTGGCCGCAATCGACAGCGATTTAAAGCGTCAGGAAGCGGCGAGTTTCCAACAGGCCTTGCACAACGGTGATATCGGCCGGGCCTCCTCAGCGTTGCAGACTTACTTGCGAGTCGCTCCAGATGACACCGGCAATGTTTCCCGGATGGAGCGGCAGTTGTGGACCGCGGTCGACCGCCGCGACCAGATTTCGCTGCGCCACAGCAAACGCCACGTCCGTCATGTTCTGGTGGTTCTGAACGAGGACTATCCCGGCTTGCACATGATGAACCAGCGGGCGTTCAAGCGCTGGATCGGACGCGACACCTCGGCGGCTGGGGTGCCGATGCTTTCGGCGATCGCGATCACAGGGCATACGCTTGAACTGAAGGTCCCTGATGACAACCTGAAGCAATCAGCGATTGCGCCCGAGAAGTTCGCCCGCATCAACGACGCCTTCAGCGTCTGGTGCCAATGCGACGGCTCCACGCATGTGGCCGTAGATTCCAACGGTTTGCCAGTTTACCTTGCGCGGCTTAATCTGCAGATGGCGCGCTCTGAGGTGCTGGTACTGCCCCGTCCCTAGGGTCCTCCTGGGCCAGCTCTCATCCTTTCCCCTCTTCCTGACCGGTCCCAGGGAGAGGGGAGGATGAGGGCACTGTGGCGCGACGGGAAGGATTTGGGAGAGCGGCTATCTTCGAGTTTGAAATTTTCGACAGCGATCAGGCCACCAGCGCCGAGGTACAGAAGGCGCATCGCCGGGCCTGGATCGGAATTTCACTGGCGCATTCCGGGCATTTCTTGGTTGTGGGATCGGGAGGCGGTTGTTTGCGCGCGCGCGATACCAGCGCGTTGACCGGCAGCACCACCGCATAATAGACGGCGGCGGAAATCAAAATAAACGAGACCACGGCGTTGGCGAAGTCGCCAATCAGAAACTTGCTGCCGTTGATTTCAAAGGCGATCCGCGAGAAATCGGGCTTTTTCACCACGGCCGCGATAAACGGCGTCATCAGATCCTTTACGAAAGAAGAGACCACGGTGCCGAAAGCGGCTCCGACCACGATACCCACTGCCATATCCACCACGTTGCCGCGCAACAAGAACTCCTTGAAGCCTTGCATAAAAACCTCCTGAAAATCGGGAACGAAGGGAAATCGCCCCTACCCTGCCCCTTTTTCGTGAAAAGTTCCAGTTTCGCGCTTCAGTGCGTGATTTTTGCCATCCGGTAGTTGGCCAGCTCCTGCATGCGCGCAAGCGCGTATCGGAACGGCTGGTCGGGTACCGCAACGCGGCCCTGGTGCGGATGCGCCATTTCCAAAATTGCCAGGATTGTCATTCCCAGCAGGATCGAAAAGAACAGGCACATGGTCATCTGGGCGCGGAAGATGTCACCGCCGAAGAAGTAGCTGAAGCCGATCGTAATCAGACATCCCAGGTAAATCACCAGCCAGACAACTGCGGGAAGGTCGTCGTCATAAAAGAGCAGGCGCTCGCTTCGGGTGCGGCTGATCTCGTTGAGTTGATCGATCGCCTTGTCCATCAGCAATTGTTCCCGGCCGTCTATCGGATGGTAGGAGAGCACTGCGGACCACATCTCCTGGGCGCCGGCCTTATCCGGCCGGAAGCGCCTTCGAGCCATTTGAGGCCACTCCTCGTAAATTACGGTGCGCGTATATTGCAAAACCGCCTCATCGATGCGGCTGCTGATCGGCTCCGATAACGCTGCGCCCAGCTTGTACAGCGACTCCAGCGCGGTCGCTTCGTCGTGCGTGTTGGCGTTGGCCTCGCTGAAGCGCTCCCAGGTGGCGACGATCACAAAAGCCAGCACCAGACCGTAAAAAGCTCCCAGCACGCCGAAGGTGACGCTCGCGATCTCGTGATTTTTCTGCAGGCGATCGAGCGGCACCAGGCGCCTGACGATGTACAGGCCCGCGACACTGCCGCCGCCAAAGACGATTATAATAAAGGCCATCTGAGCGGCAGTCCCCCAATACAGCAGAAATTCCATCCAATCCCTCCTTACCCAAACGGTCCAACGAGCCGAAACACAGATTATTGAATCCGCCGTCTGATTTTCGTCCTGGACTTACCACCTGCGGGCTTGCAACGGATCGGCGCATTGCCCAGGTGGTATGCGCGGAATAATCAGTTTGATTGAATTGTTTCACAACTTGTCGGACAAATCGACGTAAAATGATCTTCCGCGCTCTTTTCGCGGCGTCCTTTGCTTTTTTATTCTCGGACGTAAGGTTCGCCCAATGCGCTGGGCACCGGCCCCTGCCCGCCGAGTATCGTCAGCACAACCAGCGTCAGGACATAGGGCAAGGCGAGGAAAAGTTGGTAGGGGAGGCCGGTATTTACCGCTTGTAGGACGAATTGCAGGGCGAGGGCGGCGCCGAACAGGAGCGATGCGATTGCGATACGCACGGGACGCCATCCGCCAAGGATAACGATCGAAAGCGCGATAAATCCGCGTCCCGCTGACATCCCTTCCACGAAGGTGTTGGCATATCCGAGCGTCAGGTAAGCGCCGCTCAATCCGGTCATCACGCCCGAGATCATCAGCGCCTGCCATCGCAAGCAGTAAACGCCCAGGCCCAGGGCGTCCGCGGCCTCGGGTCTTTCGCCGGCGGCGCGCAGTTTGAGGCCCCAGCGGGTACGGTAAAGAACCAAGTGCAAGACCGGCACCATCAAAAAGGCGAAGTACACCAGGCCATTTTGCTGGAGCAGAGCGGGACCGACCAACGGCAGGCGTGCGAGCGCGCCGCGAAAGACCCCGCGCAGCGTGCGCACGGTCAGGGCCTTACCGGTTTCGCCGAATATACGACGGTAAAGCACGCCGGTTACCCCGAGCGCGAAAATATCAAGTGCGGTGCCCGCCACGACCTGATTTACGGCCAGGTTCACGGCCATGACAGCAAACAAACCCGACATCAAAAGGGCGCCCGCAATGGCGCAGCCCAGTCCGGTCGCGATGCTTCCCGTGGCGTATGCCGCTGCCATCGCGCAGAACGCTGCGGTCAGCATCACCCCTTCAATCCCAATATTGATGAGGCCGCTTTGTTCGACCAGCAGTTCACCCAGGGCGGCAAGCAGCAGTGGTGCGGCCATGCTGATGGTCGAACTGAGGAAAGCGTCAAGCATCAGCGGGTTGCTTGTGGTGAGGGAGCGTGGCGGAGCGCCCTCGCGCCAGTATTGGGGTATCGAAGGCCAGGAGCACGAAAATTATCAGTCCTTGTGCGGCCTGGACCAGGACCGGCGAGACCCCTTGCGTGCGCTGGATTACCTGGGCGCCGTTGTCCAGCGCACCGAAGAATAGCGCGCTGGGAACCACGGCCAGTGGATTAAGCCGCGCCACCAACGCTACCGCGATCGCTTCATAGCCCCATCCGGGAGAAAAACGCTCGAACAGGCGCTGGGTGATAGCGCAGACCTGCACGGCACCGCCCAGACCCGCGAGACCGCCACTGAGAGCCATCGCCACCACTGTGATGGGACCGGCGGCAATTCCAAAAAACGCGGTTGCGCGCGGATTCCTGCCCACGGCGCGGAGTTCAAAGCCCGAATTGGTGCGGTATAGCCAGAAATAACAGGCGGGAGCCAACCCAATCGCGAGCAGCAACCCACAATTAAGCCGGCTGGGAGGAAAAAACCAGTGCATACAGGCGGCGGCAGGTAGCTTTTGGCTGATCGGATAGGAATGCGACGGCTCCATCAGCGGCCCATGAACGGCCCAACTGACGGCTTGCAGCGCGATAAAGTTGAGCATGATCGTGCTGATTACTTCGTTGACCGAAAAACGCGTCCGCAGCCATCCGCAAAGCGCGCCTGCCAAGGCACCGGCGATGGCGCCCGCGCCCAGGACGGCTGAAATCGCCGCAACATGGGACCAACGCGCCAGATGGATACCGCAGGCGGTCGCAGCCAGCGCGCCGAACAGCAACTGGCCTTCGGCGCCGATGTTCCATATTGATCCTGAAAAGGCGAGGCTTACGCTCAACCCGGTAAACACCAGCGGCGTCGCCTTCAGCAGCGTATCAGCGACGGCCAGCCAATCTCCGAACGCCCCGCTTAGCAGCGCGGTCAGGGTGACGGCGGGATTAGCCCCCAACGCTGCCAGCCCAATGGCCAGCAGGCCGATCGCAACAGCCATCGCGGCTAATGGCTTAACGGTTGCGGAAATCACGGGTGACATCGTGGATTTCGTTTTAACATCCCAACTCCGAATTCAGCCCAATTCATCCAAATTTTCCAGTCGGGCAGACGCTCCTGCCGGCTATTGACAGTCGAGCACTCTTTAGCAATCCGGCGCGCGACCCGCCTATCCTGGCTAACCACAATGGTGGCGTGGCTTGGCCGCGTGCCATGGTAGGCACGGCGGTCCGCCTCAGCAATTTTGCAAGTCACCGGTGTTGGCCGACCCCGGCCATCAGCAGGCCGACCCGTTCGATGGTGAGGTTGGCAGTGGGGACTTCGAACAGCCGGCCGCGGCTGATTACGGCTATGCGGTCGCCGAGGCCGAAAACCTCGTCGAGATCGGTCGAGATCATGATTGCAGCGCCGCCCTGATCGGCAAACTCGCGCACGATGCGGCTGACTTCCGCGGCGGCACTGACATCCAGGCCGCGCGTGAGGTCGTGAGCCACGAGTACCGCGGGACGCGAGGCCAGTGCGCGCGCGATCATCAGGCGCTGGCGATGGCCCCCCGAAAGATCGGCGGCCTTTTGACGGGGGCTTCGCGCGCGAATGGAGAAGCGCTTGAGCAGCACCGAACACAGCGCGATTGCCGCGGAGCGCCGCTGCACTCCGGCGGTTTGCATTTGACGGCGCAGCGCCGGTGAGAGCAGCAGATTCTCCCATAGCTCCATGCCGGGAATCAGCCCTTCCTGGTCGCGGTTTTGCGGCACGACGGCGATCTGACCCATCGCGCGAGCGCCGGCGGGTTGTCCGTGAAGCAGGATTTGGCCGCTGGTTGGGCGGCGGGAACAGGCCAGTATTTCCGCCAGTTCACGCTGGCCGTTGCCGTCCACTCCTGCGATGGCCAGGATTTCGCCCGCATGTAGACGCAGCGAGACTTCGTCCACAAGCGCCACGCCGTCCACTTCCAGGCTGAGACCCTCGAGCCTCAAAACCTCGGCTCCACGGCGATGAGACTTTTTCGGGCGGGCGAGTTCCACCGCATTTCCGAGCATCAGCGCGGCCAGTTGCTCGATGGTGGTCTGCGGCGGTGAAGTTTGATCGACCACGCGTCCGGCCCGCAGCATCGTGATGCGATCGGCGACCGCCATCGCCTCGGCCAGCTTGTGAGTGATGAACACGACCGCGCATCCGCGATTGCGCAAAGCCCGCAGCAAATCAAGAAAGCCGCTGAGCTCGCCGGGTGCAAGCAGCCCGGTGGGTTCGTCAAGCATCAGCACGCGCGGCTGGAAGCTGAGCGCGCGCAGAATTTCAAGGCGCATCCGTTGTGCGAGCGACAATCCAGTCAGGTTCTTTGGCGGCAGTTGCACGGGGAAACTGAGCGACCGTGCCATCGCCCCTGCCCGTTCGGCAACCTCGTTCAAAGCTAATCCGCGCCGCACAAAGCCGCCTAACGCCAGATTTTCGACGGCGCTCAGATGCTCGAACAGCATCGGGCTTTGATGGACGGCCGCAATTCCAGCGCGCAAGGCGGTTTGTGGCGAGGCCGTTTTAATCGCAACGCCGTCAAGCGTAACCGTGCCGAGATCGGGCCGCAGATGGCCCGCCAGTATGTTCATCAGGGTGGTTTTGCCCGCGCCGTTTTGTCCAAGCAGCGCATGGATTTCTCCCGCTCTGGCGCTGAAATCGACAGCGTCAAGGGCGACGGTCGCGCCGAAGTGTTTGGTAATTGCGCAGGCTTCCAGCAGGTTTTGCACTTGCGCCGAGATACGGCCCGTTCAGGCCTCTGGAGCAGGATGGAAATGGCCGCGCACCCAGGCAATCGCGGCGTCACGATCGGCCAGTTCACCGTCGAGTTGGAGATCTTCGACTTGCTTGAGGATGGTTTTGAAATCCGGACCTGGCGTGAATCCCATCGCGATCAAGTCGTTGCCGTTGAGCAGGCGCGGCGGGTGCAACTGTTGGGGCTCGTGCGCAAGCATCGCGCGGCGGCAAAAGTGGTAGAAACCAAGATAGGAGCTGGAAGCAAGGGCGTCCATCCGCGCCAGCGACAACAGCTCGTCGAACCCGTCTTCGGCCAGCATCCGTTTCAGCGTCGACGGACGCATTTTGGGCGCGTCCCCCAGGCGCAGATGGTAGCGCACCAGGTAAGCTACCCGGTTCTGCACGAATCGTGAACGCCGCAGCCGCTGTAGAATCTGAATTGCCATCTCGGAGCCCTGCTCGGTATGGCCGTAAAACGTGGTCTTGTCGCCCTTGACTTCGCGCGTGCGGGGCTTGGCAATGTCATGAAACAGGACGCCGAAGGCCAGCGTTTCCGTGCATCCGTAATCCAGCATCGACATCGCCAGCATCGTATGGCGATAGACGTCGCCTTCAGGATGGTAGTTGGCTGGCTGTTCGCATCCGATGAGCGCTTCGACTTCGGGTAGCAGCGGGCGCATCAGGCCGCTTTGCCGCAGCAATTCCATTCCGCGCGCTGCCTTCCCCTCGGTTACGATCATCACCAGTTCGTCGCCGATTCGTTCGGCGGAAATGTCGGTAATCGCGGGTGCGGCGCGGCGAATCGCTTCCATAGTGGCGGGTTCAATCTCGAAGTCGAGGCGGGCCGCGAAGCGAATCGCGCGCAACATCCGCAGCCGGTCCTCGGCGAAGCGCTGGCGCGGGTCGCCGATAGCGCGAATGATGCCGGCGCGAAGATCGCGCTGGCCGCCGACCAGGTCGATCACGCGTTCGGATTGGGGATCGTAAAACATTCCGCCGATGGTGAAATCGCGCCGCGCGGCGTCAGCCTCAAGCGAACCGAAACGCACGGCCGAAGGGCGGCGGCCGTCGAAGTAGGGCGCATCAGCGCGAAAGGTGGCGACTTCGAATGGGTCGCCGTCAATCAACACCAGCACGACTCCGAATTTGGCGCCGACCGCAATCGTATTGCTGAAAAGCTGCTGCACGGCTTCAGGGCGCGCGTCGGTGGCGATATCGAAGTCCTTCGCTTTAACGCCCAGGAGACGATCGCGGACGCATCCGCCGGCCAGATACGCGACAAAACCATGTTCGCGCAGACGCTGGATTATGCTCAGCGCCTTGGCCTCTTTGGCTTCCTTCATTGAGCCACAGCTTAACGATAAGCCCCGCCCGGAGCTATATCGTGGTGTTCCCGACATTAAGCAAAACTTAATTGGGCTTTTGGCTTTGACGTGTGCCCGCTTATTTGCTACAAGGTCGCGCTAGTCTATTAAACCCATTGCACGGGGGAAGAGGATAATGGTGGCAAAAAGTCTGGAATACCTTAGCCTGTCCATCATTGCGGCGTTGGCGGTGTTGTTTGTCGTCGCGACTGGGAAGACAGCTTTAGCCCAAGTCAGTGTACCGCCGGGCCCGGGACCGGGGCATGAAGTGACTCTGCACGCTACCAGCGGCGAGATTACCAGTGGCAAGCTCATGTTCAGGCAGTACTGCGCGCCCTGCCATGGCATGGACGCGACCGGGAACGGTCCGGTGGCTGATACGCTGAAGAAGAAGCCGGCGAACCTCACTTTGTTGTCCAAAAACCATGGCGGCAAGTTTCCTTACGACGAAGTCTACAACATGATTAGCGGTCAGGAAGTAATCGCAAGTCACGGTACCCGCGAGATGCCAATTTGGGGTACCGTCTTTGCCCAGCGCGTCATGCCCGGCGCTCCCGTCCGGACGCCTGCCCAGGTTAAGCACAGAATCGACACGATCATCGCCTACATCGAGAGTATCCAGGCTCAGTAACCGGGCGACCACACCAGCTCTCCAGCGCGATGCGGCCCTCGCTTAGAACCGCATCGCGCTGCTTTTGCTCTTTGCTCACCAGTCTCGTAACTTATACCCTGGCGTAGGGCATAGATCGTTCAGGCCGCTTCGCGTTGGACCGGATTGTAGCTTTTGTTGTACGCGCGCAGCAGCGACGCCAGAACCGCAATCACCGCGGGCCCCACGAATAAACCGGGAACACCGTAAGCTTCCAGCCCCCCTGCTATACCCAGAAACAAAGCCAAAGTCGGGAGCCCGGTGCCGCGCCCGGTCAGTTGCGGCTTGATGAAATTGTCAATCACCGTCACGACGATTATGCACCAGGCTACGAATCCGGCCGCCCATACCCATCCGCTGACATAGAACAAATACGCCGCCGCCGGAACCCAGATTAGAGCGGTACCGCCGATCGGAAGCAGACCCACACCGGCGGTGGCAACGGATAAAAAGGCCCAATAGGGAACGCCGCTTACCGCCAGCCCGGCACCAATCGCCACGCCTTGAATGAGCGAGGTCACCAGCAGCCCGCGTATCACCGACGACAGCGTCACGCGCAGCGATTCGAAAACGGCGTGCTTGTCCTCTTCGTGCAGCGGTGTCATGTCGCGAAAGGCGTGGTAGTAGCTTTCGCCGTCGCGCAGCAGGTAAAATAAAATTACTAGCATTAGTCCAAAATCGACCACCACGGTCAGCAGATTTTTGAAGGCGCCGGTGACATAACCGACCATAGTGTCCTTGGCGAATTGTGCCGTTTGCAGCGCGATTTTGGGCAGTTCCTCGTCCAGGCGGATGTGGATGCGGTTGAGTAGCTTGTTAAGTGACATTCCGACGCGGGAATGCAGCGCGATATCCTGCACTTTTCCAAACCCACCCTGTCCAGCCAACGTGTAGGCTTCGTTGTAGAGGGAATGGGCTTCGGCGGCGAGTAGGGTCGTAAGCCATAGCGCGGGGATGATCGCGACCAAGGCGACCAGCAGCGTGATCGACAAGGCGGCCAAAGAGCGGTTTTTCATGAAATGTTCGGTCCGAAGCATCAGGGGATGGAAAATGAAGGCGAGCAGCATCGCCCATACCACCGGCACCAGGAACGGCTGCAAAATGCGGTAGAGCTCGTAGGCCATCAGGATTAACGAGCCCAGCAGAAAGATCTGGACGATTCGTTCGCGGTCCATATGGTTTGCGTCGCCTGTGCGGCAGTGGTCGAATCTATCAGAAAGGGAGGGCCCGGTCGCCCTTTGCTGCTTTGAGCCAGGCTTGAAGTTTGAGGTTATTGCCCGTACCCAAATTTTTTGTTACCGGTGAGAACGTTGTATCCAAACTTGTATCATCAGGCACGTAGCTCAGCGGGAGAGCACTTCCTTGACGCGGAAGGGGTCGGCGGTTCAATCCCGCCCGTGCCTACCATGGCTGAACGCGCCACCTGCTTGTCCGGTGTGCGATTGTCCGCAATCGCCGCCTGCTCAACCCTGCCCTTGACTGCAATGCGCTCTCGATGAGTCCGGAAATTCAGGTTACGGTTGGCGGATCCGTTCATGTGGCCCGCGCCGGTATTACTGCCGGCGAACTGCTCAAATTGTACGGCGACGGGGTGCGGCCGATCGCTGCGCGCGTCAACGGCCAAGTCGTCGATCTCAGCCGCCGGATCGAGACTGATGCACGGGTTGAACCGGTTGCGGCCGATTCCCCCGAGGGCGTCGATATCCTGCGCCATTCCACGGCCCATTTGATGGCGCAAGCGGTGCAGGCGCTTTACCCGGGCACCCAGGTGACGATCGGGCCGACGATCGAGGACGGGTTTTACTACGATTTCGCTCCGCCCCGTCCGTTTACGGTCGAGGATCTGCCAAAAATCGAGGCCAAGATGCGCGAATTGGCCAGGGCCGATCTCAAGGTCGAGCGCATTGAGATGGACCGCGACCAGGCGATCGCGCTGTTCGATTCGATGAACGAGAAGTACAAAGTCGAGATCATCCGGGGAATTCCCGAGGACCGGGTCTCGCTTTATCGTCAGGGCGATTGGATCGATTTGTGCCGCGGTCCCCATGTGCCGTCAACCCGATATCTCAAGGCGTTCAAGCTGACCAGCGTGGCGGGCGCATATTGGCGGGGCGACGAACGCAATGCGATGCTGTCGCGGATTTATGGCACTGCGTTCCCGTCCACAGAGGAGCTGGAGGAGCATCTGCGCCTGCTCGAGATGGCGCGGGCGCGCGACCATCGCAAGCTCGGCCGCGAGATGGAGCTGTTCTTTTTCGATCCAATCGCGCCGGGATCCCCCTTTTTTCTGCCGAAAGGCGCGCTGATCTACAACCAGTTAATCGAATACATCCGTCGGCTGTACCGCCGTTATGGCTTCCAGGAAGTGATTACGCCGCAGATTTTCAAGAATCAGCTTTGGCGCACTTCGGGTCATTGGGACATGTTTCGCGAGAACATGTTCCTGACCACTGATGGGGAGAATGCTTCGGGCGAGCTGGACTACGGCGTCAAGCCGATGAACTGCCCGAGCCATTGCGTGATGTATCGCAGTGAGAAGCGGTCCTATCGGGACCTGCCGATCAGGTTCGCGGATTTCGGCCGGCTCCATCGGGCGGAGCGTTCGGGCACGCTGCATGGTCTGACGCGGGTGCGCGCGATGTCGCAGGATGACGCTCATATCTTCTGCACCGAAGAGCAGATTGCGGGCGAAATCGACCTTAACCTGCAGATGGTGCGCGAGGTTTACCAGACCCTGGGATTCGGCGATATCGAGCTGAAGCTGGGCACGATGCCGGAAAAGCATCTCGGCCTCGAGCAGGATTGGCACCAGCGCGAAGAGCTGCTGGCCGTCGCGATGCGGCGCCACGGCTTCAAATTCGAGATTAATCCGGGCGAGGGCGCCTTTTACGGTCCGAAGATCGAGATCTATGTGCCCGATGCGCTCAAGCGCAAATGGCAGGTTGCGACCATCCAACTGGACTTCAACATGCCCGAACGTTTCGAGCTTGAATATACGGCCAGCGCCGGCACCGAAGCCCGGCCCGTGATGATTCATCGCGCGGTGCTGGGGACGCTCGAACGGTTCATCGGAGTTCTGCTGGAGCATACCGGCGGCATCCTGCCGTTTTGGCTTGCGCCGGAGCAGGTGCGGGTATTGTCGCTGAGCGAAAAAGTCGAAGGATATGCGGCTGAAATCGCGCAGGTTATCTCGGCCGCTGGATTTCGCGCCCGCGCCGATCTACGTAATGAAAAACTCGGATTTAAGGTGCGCGAGGCAGAATTGGCCAGAATTCCTTATATGGCAGTGGTCGGAGAACGCGAAGCGGCGTCGCGGGGAGTTTCCTTGCGTCGCTTGCGCGGCGAAAAAAGCCAGACCCTGACCCTCGAGGGCTTTGTCGATCTGCTCAAGGCCGAGCCGCTGCCATGCTGAAACGCTCCGCTGCGATGGATAGCGAGTCGAAGGAGGGTGTCCGCAAGTCTGGATTGCGGGCTGATATTGCGATCAAAGTTGGGGATTTTATACTGAGCCGCAGTACAGTGCTGCGTGGCGGCGACGTCCTTGTTTTTGTAGAACCTTTATTTGCAAAGTCTTTAATGGGGTAGCGCGCTGCGCGCGCGACCAAGGAGGTGTTTTATCCCTAGGAATTATCGTCTTCCCCCGGTGCGCGAGCCATCGGTCCGGGTTAATGAAATGATTCGAGCGCCCGAAGTCCGGGTGATCGACGCCGACGGCCATCAAGCCGGAATCATGAGCGCGCGTGAAGCTCTGGGTTTGGCGCAAAGCCGCGGACTGGATCTGGTTGAAGTCGCGTCTACCGCCCAACCGCCGGTTTGCCGGGTGATGGATTTCGACAAATATCGTTACACGCAAAAGAAGAAATCCCACACCAAAAAGAGTTCGGGTGGTTCGAGCATCAAGGAAGTCAAGATGGGCGCTCGCACCGACAAGCACGACCTTGAGTTCAAGGTCAGGCATATCCGGCGCTTTGTCGAGGACGGGCAGCGTGTTAAAGTGTCGATCTTCTTTCGCGGCCGGGAGATCACCCATCCCGAAATGGGCCAGAAGATGCTGGAACAGATCGTGGGCTTGGTTCAGGATATCGCCCAGCCCGAGGGAACGGCGCGGATGGAAGGGCGCAATATGTCGGTGCTGCTGACTCCGCGCTAGTTTTGGGTCGAAAATTGAAACGGAAACACCGATGCCTAAACTGAAGACCAATCGCAGCGCGGCCAAGCGCTTCAGCTTCACCAAAAATGGCAAGGTCAAGCACAAAAAGGCCTACCTGCGCCATCTGAACAGCTCCAAAAGCCGCAGCCGCAAGCGCCATCTGCGCCGTCCCGGAATGCTAGGCAAGACCGACGCCGAGCGGGCGCATGCCTTGGTGCCATACAAGTAAGTTGCGGGAAAACGTAAGGGAAGGACCCAACTTCAATGCCTCGTGCAAAGGGCGGATTCAAAAGCCGCCGACGCCATAAACGCCAGTTGAAACTTGCTTCGGGTTACGTGGGCGGTCGCAAGCTTTACCGCCAGGCTCGCAACACCCTCGAAAAGGGACTGACCTACGCCTATCGGGACCGCAAGCAGAAGAAACGCCAGTTCCGCGCGCTTTGGATCACGCGCATCAATGCTCTGGCGCGGGAATACGGGCTTAGTTACAACCGCCTGATCGACGGGCTCAAGAAGGCCGGCGTGGCCATTGACCGCAAACAACTCGCGCTTCTTGCCACCGATCGCGACGGCTTGTTTAGCGAGCTGGTGCGCACGGCCAAAAGCGCCCTGGGTATGGAAGCCGCTTAATTTTTTAGAAATCAGCCGCGCGCATCAGGAAGACCATGTGGTTGTACAGCCACATGGTCTTTGTTTATCGACTCGGCGAGAAGTGAGAGGCCGGGTAGAGGAAAATGAGAAAGATAAATGAGAGATTCACAATCGAATGAGGACCGAGCTTAACACTCGAGGTCAGATTTTTTCTGCGCTCTTTTCCGCTTTTCCGCTCACTTTTCTTCCCTCGCTCCTCTGTGCTCGCCGAATGAAAGAAGGCGCATCATGAAAGAACAGCTTGAGGCCATCCGCGGCCGTGCCCTGGCGCAACTCCCTGACGATGCCACTGCGGAGCAAATCGAGCAGGTGCGCGTGGGGGTGCTGGGACGGTCGGGCGAATTGACCGCGATTATGCGCAGGATGCGCGACGTGCCCGCGCAGGAACGGCCCGCCATCGGCCAACTGGTCAATGAGATCAAGCGCGAGTTGGAAAGCCGGATCCAGGCGCTGCAGGAATCGCAGGAACGCGCGCGGATGCAGCGTGCTTTGGCAGAGCAGAAAGTCGACGTCACGCTACCCGGGACGCGGATCAATCGCGGTCGGCTCCATCCGCTGACTCAGGTCGCCGAGGAAATGATCGGGCTGTTCGAAACGATGGGTTTCGAGACCGCCGCCACCCAGGACGTGGACGATGACTTCCATAATTTCTCCGCACTGAACTTTCCCCCCGACCATCCTGCGCGCGAGATGCAGGACACCTTTTTCCTGCCCGGCGGCCTGCTGCTGCGCACGCATACTTCCAACGGCCAAATTCATGTGATGCAACATCGGCAGCCGCCGCTGGCCGTGATTTGTCCGGGCAACTGCTATCGCCGCGACGAACTGAGCGTGCGCGCTTCGCCCATGTTCTCGCAAATCGAGGGCTTCATGGTGGATCGGGCCGGCGTCGTCACGATGGCGCATCTTAAGGGCGTGCTCTCGGAATTTCTGCGCGGGCTGTTCGGCGCGTCAACCCGGGTCAGGTTCCGCGCCAGTTTTTTTCCCTTCACCGAACCCAGCGCCGAAGTCGACATAAGTTGTTTGCTGTGCGGTGGCGCAGGATGCCGCGTGTGCAAGCAAACCGGATGGGTCGAGATCCTCGGCTCGGGGATGATCCATCCCAACGTGCTGCGCGCGGTCGGATACGACCCCGCCGAATACCAGGGCTTTGCTTTCGGCGTGGGAATCGAACGCACCGCCCTGCTCAAGCTCGGCGTCGATGACATGAGGCTGTTCTTTGAAAATGATTTACGTTTTCTCGAACAGTTCTAGCGTGCACGATATATGAAGCTGCCTCTTAGCTGGTTGAAAGAATTCGTTCCGATAACGGCTGAGCCGGCCGAAATCAGCCATCGGCTCAGCGTGGCGGGTTTGGAGGTCGAAAATATCGAGCGGCGCCATCCGTCATTCAACGGCGTCACCATCGGCCGTGTTCTGACCGTCGAGCGCCATCCCAATGCGGACCGACTCAGCCTGTGCGAAGTGGATGCGGGCCAGTACGGTCATTTCAGGGTGGTATGCGGGGCGCCCAACGTCAAGCCCGGCATGATCGCGCCGTTGGCGCGAGTCGGGGCGCGGCTGGGCGGGGAACGCAAGGATGCCGCCGAATCGTTGAACGAAGTGGCGCCGCTTCAAGCCGCCGAGATTCGCGGCGTGCGCTCCGAGGGGATGCTCTGTTCGGGCCGCGAACTGGGCCTTTCGGAGGATCACAGCGGAATCCTCGAACTTGATCCGAATGCCCCGCTGGGCAGCGATTTGGCGCAGTACCTCGAACTGGAAGAAACCGTGTTCGATATCGCCATCACTCCCAATCGCGGTGATTGCCTTTCGATTCTGGGGCTTGCCCGTGAAGTGGCGGCCTTGTTCGACCTCAAACTCAAGCTGCCAAAAATCACAATCCCCAAAATCGCCAACGGCGAATGCCCCGATATTGAAATCCATGCGCCCGACCTGTGCCGGCGCTACGCGGCACTGCCGATGGGCGGAATCCGAATCGGCGCCTCGCCGATGTGGATGCGGCGGCGGCTTGAGCTGTGCGGGATGCGCGCCCTCAATAATGTGGTTGATGCCACCAACTACGTGATGCTGGAGCTGGGGCAGCCGTTGCACGCGTTCGACCTGGATCGAATCGAAGGCGGCAGGATCGTCGTGCGCCGGGCGGAGAATGATCGTCAGTTTGTCACGCTCGACAACCAGCGCCGAGTCCTTCATCCTGACGACCTGATGATTGCCGATGCGTCGCGGCCGCTGGCGATTGCCGGAGTGATGGGCGGTCTGGATTCCGAAGTCAGCGACAACACCAGCCGGATCCTGCTGGAGAGCGCCTATTTCGAGCCGATGGCCATAGCGCGCACAGCGCGGCGGCTGGGTTTGCACAGCGAGGCCAGTTACCGTTTTGAACGCGGAATCGATCGCCAGCTCCAGGTCAAAGCGGCCCGACGCGTGGCGGAGCTGATCCGCCAAACAGCGGGTGGAAGCGAACTGGCGCCGGTGCGCGACGTCGAGCCTGAAGCGGCACCCCAACGCGAGGTTGTTCTTGATCCGCGGCGGGTCACCGATTTGTTGGGCGTCGCGCTGCCGCGCCAGGAGATGCGGCGGCGGCTGATTTCGATCGGCGCTCAGGTCCACAACATCGGCGGGAATCGAATCGGTGTCGTGGTGCCGTCTTTCCGGCCCGACCTCAATGAGACTGCGGATTTGGCCGAGGAGATTGGGCGGCTGCGTGGTTTTGAGGAAGTCACGGAACGGCTCCCGGAGCATCCCGCGCGGATCACACGGCGAGAGCCTCTGCGCGCGTTCACAGCCGCAAGCAGGGCAACGATGCTGGGATGCGGGCTGACGGAACTGCGCACTATCGCATTCATTGCGCCTGACGACAACCGACGCTTTCCATCGATCGGCGGCGGCTCGCCCGTGGCGGTCAGCAATCCGCTCTCGGCCGAGCTGAGCGAACTGCGCGCCAGTTTGCTGCCCGGACTGATCGCCGCGCTGCGTTTTAACCTCAATCGGCAGGCGCTTGCGCTGCACGCCTTTGAGATTGCCACGACGTTTGAGAATCGCGCCGGCGTGCCCACCGAGAACCAGCGGCTGAGCGCAATCAGCTACGGGGATTTCGTTCGGACCGCAATCGGAAAGGCACCGCTGGAAGCCGGCTTCTTTACCGCCAAAGGAATCCTGGAGACCTATTTCCGCACCCTCGGAATCTCCGACGAGGTCTCGTTTGCGGCAATCGATCCGGACCGCGCACCCTATCTGCATCCGGGGGTGGCCGCGGAAATCAGTTTGGCTGGCAAGCCAATCGGGGTCGTGGGCGAACTGCATCCGATGGAGGCATCGCGGCTGGAATTGGCCCGCAGCTGCGCTCTGTTCGAGTTGGATTTCGCTGCCTTGGCAGCCTTTCAACGTCCGGTCAAATCGATCCAGCCGCCGCCGCGATTCCCGGCCATACGACGCGATCTTGCGATTGTGCTCGATCAGGATATTCCGGCCGCCCGCATTATCGGCGTGGTTGAGCAGGTGAACCAGACGTGGCTTGAGAGTATCGAGATCTTCGACGTCTACACCGGCGAAGGCGTTCCTGCGGGTAAAAAGAGCGTGGCGCTCTCCTTGCGCTATCGCAGCCCGGAACGAACCCTGACCGACGAGGAGGTAAATCGAGCCCACGAGGAACTGGTTCGAGAGGTGCTGCCGAAGCTTAACGCGCAGATGCGCCAGTAGGCGGGAAGCGGTGGTGAACAGACAGCGAAGACAAACCTTGTAACTGGCCGTCGCGAGCGTGTACCCTCATGACGGGGTTGTGTGAATGGTACGCAAATCGGCATGGCGGTTACAATCACGCCGAAAGAAAGGGAACAAATCGGCCGATGCCGGCAACTCCGCAACGGCGTCGGCGAAAACGCTGAAAATCGGTGAAGCCGCGCGGCTGTTGGGAGTGGAGGCTTACGTACTGCGCTTTTGGGAAACCCAGTTCCCCGATCTTCGTCCTTACCATACCGCCAGTAAGCATCGGCTCTACAAACCCCAGGACCTCGAGACGCTGCGCCTGATTAAGCATCTGTTGTACGAAGAGGGTTTCACGATCGAGGGCGCCCGCAAACGGATAAGGGAACTGACTACCGGCAACAGCGGACCGAAACCAGCGTCGGCTACGTCCATGAAGGCGGACAGGGCATCGGCAATTGATAATGCAAACCATCAGGTTGTGGCCGCCGACCGCCAGGCCCTGATGGAGATCCGCCGGGATCTCGAATCGATCTATCAGATTTTGAAACACTAGCATGGCTGGCGGTATGTCGGCCCGAGTTGGGCTTCGTCTCGCCGCCTTCGGCGAGGTTCTCGATTTTCACGACAGTTGGCCAATTAACCGCCCACCCCATCCCGCCATTACTTGCGCTTACTCTCCTTGGCATCATTTGTGGCAAGTGTTAGTCTGGCGTGGCTGAAAGCGTGGGATTTGCGCGAGACTGGGACCAAAGCAACATAACGGTGGAAGTTTTCTGCTCAATGGGCTTAGCAGGCCGCGAGTTTTTTGCGACTTTGGCGATGCTATCAGCGGCCGGAGGATTTGAGTGTTTGTTTGATGGCTAACGGTGAAGCGCAAGCCGTGCCGCAAGAGCCTCGCGCTGCAGGTCAACGGACCACCGGGGGGGCCTATGCAATTAGCCTGAGCGGCGACTGGACCGGCAAATTTCCGCTGCCTCAACTTGGATCGCTGCTTGAAGAGATCAGCCGACCTCCGCGTCCCAGCAAGGTCGTACTCGATGCGCGTGGGGTTGGAGCATGGAATAGCTCGTTTGTCGGCTACATTTTTGACCTCCAGACCCATTGCACCGAATTCCAGGTAGCGGTAGAGCGCAATCTGCTTCCTGACGGGGTCGCCAGGCTGATCGCGCTGGCCGATGCGGTGCCGGAAAAAACCGATGCGCGGGTGAGCCACGCGCGCGACGGCTTTTTTGCGGGCCTGGGAAAGAAAACCATTGCCGCGGTCGATGCGGCCGCCATGCTTTTCGATTTCCTGGGCCTGCTCAGTATCGCCTTTGGCCGCTTTGTGAGCGGGCGCGCTCGCACCCGAATCGCGGATGTCTTCGAGCAGATGCAGGCGTGCGGCGCCGACGCGCTGCCGATCGTCAGCCTGATCAGTTTTTTGGTCGGCGTGATCCTCGCGTTCATGGGCGCGGTTGAACTGGAGCGCTTCGGCGCCTCGATCTACGTCGCCGACCTGGTTGCGATCGGGATGCTGCGCGAGATGGGCGCAATGATGACGGCGATTATCATGGCCGGACGCACCGGGGCGTCGTTCGCGGCGCAACTGGGTTCGATGAAGGTGGCGCAGGAAATCGACGCGCTGAGCACGATGGGAATCTCGCCGGTGGAGTTTCTCTGTTTGCCGCGGGTCCTCGCGCTGTGCCTGATGATGCCGATTCTGTGCATCTATTCTGATTTGCTGGGAATTGCCGGCGGTGCTTTTATCGGCAGCGTCATGCTGCACGTCGCGCCGCGCGCCTATTTCCACGAAACCATGAGCGCGTTCACCATGTCGGACTTCACCATCGGCGTGGTCAAGGCCGCGATTTACGGCGTGCTGGTGGGCTTCGCCGGATGCCTGCGCGGGTTTGAATGCGGCAACAGTTCCTCGGCAGTCGGCTACGCCACTACCTCGGCGGTGGTTACCTCGATCGTGATGATCGTGGTGGCCTGCGGTATCTCCGCCTTCATTCTCAACCTGGTTGGAATCTGAATCGTGGCTGAACAAACGCCGGCGCCGCGCGAGCGCGACTCCCACATCCGAGTCAGAAATCTGACCATAGCATTTGGCAGCTACGTCTTGATGCACGATGTCAGCTTCGATGTGCACCGGGGGGACATTTTCGTGATCATGGGCGGCAGTGGATGCGGCAAGAGCACGCTGCTGCGCACCATGGTCGGGCTTAAGGAGCCCGCCAAAGGCGACATCTATTACGGCGACTTCAATTTCACTGCCGCCACCGAGGAGCAGCGGGGAGCCTTCCTGCGGCGTTCCTGCGGCATCTCCTATCAGGGCGGGGCGCTGTGGAGTTCGATGACGCTGGCCGAGAACGTAGCCCTGCCGCTGACCGAATTCAGCGGCTATTCGGCCGCGGAGATTCGTCGCCAGGTCAGCCTGAAACTGGCGCTGGTCGGACTGCGCGGATTCGAGGATTACTACCCCAGCCAGATCAGCGGCGGGATGCAGAAGCGGGCGGCGCTGGCCCGTGCGATGGCGCTGGATCCGGAAATCCTGTTTTTTGACGAGCCCTCCGCAGGTCTGGATCCGATCAGCTCGTATCGGCTGGATCGTCTGATCCTGGAATTGCGCCATAGCCTTCAGGCCACTGTCATGATCGTCACCCACGAACTGCCCAGCATCTTCGCAATCGCCAACAACGGCATCATGCTCGACGCCGAGACTCGCACCATGATTGCGCAGGGCGACCCCAAGGTGCTCGCGGCGACATCGAAGGATCCCAAGGTCATCGAATTTCTCAACCGGGGACAGGAGCGGACCCAACGCCATGCGTAGATTCAGCCCGGCCGCGATCGGCGTCTTTGTCTTCGGCGGCCTGATCATAACGCTGGTCGCGATCGCCTATGTGGCTTCCGGCCGCCTTTTCTCTCATTCGACTCGGTACGTTTGTTATTTCACTGGCAGCGTGAACGGACTTAAGGTCGGCGCGCCGGTGAAATTCAAAGGGGTGGAACTGGGCCGGGTAGTAGCCGTCAGGTTGTCGCTTAAGCGGCCGGACGAGTACCGCACCCCGGCCTGGAAGATCAACCCCAACAACATTGCGCTGCCGGTGATAATCGAACTGGAGCAGCGCCAGTTGCTGCGCAAGGGCGGCTCGGTTGATTTTGGCAATCGCGCCAATCTTCGCGAGGCCATCAAGGAGGGACTGAGGGCGCAACTGTCGATGGAAAGTCTGCTGACCGGGCTGCTTTACGTTGACCTGGACTTCTATCCGGGAACGCCTTACACGCTTTACCAACCGCGCGATTCGGAAATTCCCGAAATTCCATCCCGCCCCACGGACCTCGAACTGTTTCAGAAAAAATTGATGCAAACGGTTCAGGACATTCAGAAGGTCGATATCGGCGCACTGGTCGATTCGGCCACCCGCGCGATGAATTCGCTGGCCCTGCTCAGTTCCGATCCGAACCTGCCCACGACCATAGCCGCGCTTCACCAGACGCTGGTCGAAGCGCAATTGACGATGGCGCAGGCGCGCTCGGCAATAAACACCGCACAATTGACGCTGGGCGATATGCGCAAGCTGATTGCGCGCGTGGACGCTGATTTTGGACCGATAGAGCAAAAGATCTCGCAGACGCTCGATCATGCAAACCAGACACTCAGTACCGCCAACATTACGCTCGAAGGCGTGGGCAGCGTCGTCAATCCAACTGCCCCGCCGATCGTGGAGCTTAATCGCACCCTGGTCGAGGTGCGGGAGGCGGCGGCCAATCTGGCCGATCTCAGCCGCATGCTCAATCGCAATCCGAGCGTGCTGATCCGCGGCCGCTACATTTCAACCGAGGACGGCAAGTGAAGCCGCGACGGTTGCGAATTTTCGCCGCTTCAGCGCTGGCCCTGCCAATCCTGGCGGGATGCAATCCGCTGGCTCCGCAGCCCGACCCAACGCGATTTTACGTCCTCACGCCGATCGCGGGACCGGCCCAATCTGTAGTCCATAATGCCAATTCAACCATGAGGATCGGTTTGGGTCCGGTCAGCCTGCCCGATTATCTCGACCAGCAATGGATAGTCTCACGCGGCGCGGGCAATCGGCTGTACGTGTCAGCGCACGATCAATGGGGTGAGCCGCTGCGCGACGGCTTTAACCAGGTTCTCAAGCAGGACCTGGCACAGGAACTCAATCAGGATCAGATTATCGATTATCCTTGGTATAGAACGACCGTTGTCGATCGCCAGATCACGGTTGATCTGATCGACTTCGCTTTCAACAATGCGACCAACTCGGCCGAGATCCGGGCCAACTGGAGCGTGCTGAATGCGCGCACCGGAAGCCTGGAGGCGCGGGGGCAGTTTGTCCGCGTACAAGGCATTCCGCCCGATGCTTCCGCGGATGTGCGCGCGGCGGCGCTCAGCAGGCTGGTCGGAGATTTGGCGCAAATGCTGGCTGAGCGGGTACGGCGGGTTCCCACAATTGCCGGACCCGGAAGTTTGCGGCCATCCGACCGCGCGCTTCTGGGAGACAGCGGCTAGGGCTGGCAAAAAGAATCGGGGCCGACGAAACGCTCTCGCCGCACCGCCGCTCCCGGGCATTGAGAAATCGCCGCTGAGGCCGGCGGTCGGCGCCCACGATGGCGCCATCGCTGTGAAGCATGCCCTCACCCACCGTACCACGGCGATCGAAGGCCTCGATGTACCGATGAATCAGTTCTTTCCCAGGAGTCATCGCCCTGCCCCCTGAACGCAATTATGCGCCAAAAACCGACCCAAAATGTGGCGCAAGCGAGGGACCGCTTGCAGCCTGGATGGTGGTTCATTAGAGCTGAGCTGCATAACACAAGGAGGCACTGCTATGGATTTGGAAGCGCGGGTCAAGGAACTGGAAGCTCGCCTGCAGGTGCTCGAGGACCAGGAAAAGATTCGTGAATGCCTGTCGCGGTATTCCTTCAATGCCGACCTGGGACGCTCCGAGGAATACGTCAACAATTACACGCCCGACGGCACCATCGACCTCGCCCCCACCACCAAGTGGACGGGCAGAGAGGAGTTGATGGATTTTATCGCCAATCCCAAGGGCGGTCACAAAGCGATCGAAGGCCGGTGCCAGCACACCTCGATGAACTATTTCATCCGGGTAAACGGCAATACGGCGTGGGCCGAGGGTTACTCCGTCGTGTACCTGAAGAAGGGCGATAGCTATGAACCGTTTACCTGCGGATTCAACCATTGGGACTTCGAAAAGCATGGCGATCGCTGGTATCTGAAATATCGTTACCGCCGTCCGGTTGGCGGCGAAGAATGGGGCGGCAAGGTTATCCGCGACTATCTCAAATGAATCCCGCAGCCGTTGCGCCGGTACGCTTGCCGGCGCCGCTGCTGTTTTCGCCCCGGAAATTAAGTGATACAAGCTTCCAGTAAGAGCTGAAGCGCGGCGGCTTTACCGCGTTGACACCTCCGGTCGCGCCTCGTTTTGATCAGGAGGACGCATGGAAACCAAAGTCAGGCTGTTCGAAATGTGCAGAGGTGGCGAGCATTCGACCTGCGAGGGTGTGTTCGAGGTGCCGGGTGCCCGTCCCCGCAGTCCCGATAACCCCCGCGGTGTCCTAAGGCATGAATGCTCGTGCGAATGCCACAAAACTGCGGCCGCCGCAGGTGGCAAACTGCAGGCGCAGGACAAGCCGGGAAGCCATTAGGCTCACCATTAGCTATCGGATCAGGTAAACACCCGTGAGTTGGCCTCCGTCTGAGATGGTGAATGCAGAAGGAGGCTTGGAAATGAAAACACTCACGATTGTAGCGGCGGCGGTATTGGGGCTGATGGTGGTGATTCCGTTTGGCGCGCAGGCGCAGGAGTGGGGTGCGCCGGGTTATGGATGCAGTCTGCGCCATCGTGATATCGCTTGGGACCGGCACAACTTACGTCGGCAGATCCGGGACATCCGCCATGACCGTTTCGAGTTGCGCCGGGACATCGCGACCGGCAACTGGTGGGCCGCGCAGGCCCAGCGCAATGATTTGCGCCGCGACTACATGGCTCTTCACGCGCAGCGTTGGGACCTCCGCCATGATTATCAGGGATGGCCGGTACAGGGATACATGGCGCCGATGGGCTTCGTTCCGCGCTCCAATTTCGCAGATTTGCAATAGCGGTATCATTGCCGGAGTCTGAGCCGCGGCCCGCCAGAGTTTCAAAGCTTCAGCTCCTGAACGCCACTTAAGATTCAGACCCACCCCGGCTGGGCGATCAATCCTGATTTCCTTCCCTGATTGGTTTCCGGCCGGGGGAGGAATATAAGACGGGCGTCCCCAGTGTCGCACGGCCTGGCTTGTTTGGCGAAAATTCGAGCTTCCTTTCGATCGAGCAGATTGGCGTTTGCTAAGCGAGATAGCACAATAGTATAGGTAACTTTTGTACTCTCACTTATCTCTGATGGGCAGACGCTGTGATGCGTGACCGGCTGCCAATTGAAAGCTCAGTTCATCGCAACTGCCAGCGGCTGGTTCGCGCCCGATTGCCGCGGTGTTTATTCCCGCATTCGCTCAGTGCGCCGCTTTTGTGGGCAGCAATCGCAGTGTGCTGCCTTGGTATGTTTTCATTTGCGGGCCGTCTGGGCGCTCAGCAGTCGGCGGCTACGCCGCCAGCCACACTTGTCAACGACACCCCCGGGGCAACCTCTAACTTACCCGGGATCAAGGATTACCTTGATACCAGCGAGGAGCCGGTCGAAGTCCCATCGCTCGGCATCATGGTCCGCGACGGAACCGCCACCCTGGACGGAGGGGAATCGATGTCCGGAGCGGAGGTGGTGGACATTGCGCCGCATAGTCCGGCGGCCAAAGCCTTGGGTACCCATGAGGTTTCCCATGTGTTGGTCAACGGCGCCTTAATCGGGGCGGGAGTAGCCTCGGCGGTGCTGTTCCCGCCCGCCATCGTCGTGGTTGCCATGATTGCTCACAGCAACCTCGGGCGATCATCTGACCTCATCGTCGGGGTCGACGGTTACCGGGTGCGCAACACCATGGACCTGATGCAGAGCGTAGCCGACCTCAGGCCCGGCGACACGGTGTATATGGCGATCGTACGCAGCGGGCATCGTTTCCAACTCCCGGTCCGGGTCCAGTGAACCGGGGCCTGAAAAAGCAACAGCGGGCCGCTCAGTCCAACCCCAGACGTTCACGTCCTTGCGGCGAGATCATTTGCGGATTCCAGGGGGGATCCCACACCAGATCAACATTGGCTTCGGCCACCCCCGGTAAGGCGCTGATCTTCTGCTTGGCGTCGTAGGCGATAGATGCTCCCATGCCACATCCCTGGGCGGTAAGGGTCATCTTGACCTCGACCACATGGCCGCCCTCGGGACGGGGTGCCACGGTCATCCCGTAAACCAGCCCGAGATCGACGATATTTACCGGAATCTCGGGGTCGTAGCAGGTTTTCAGTTGCTCCCAGACCATGGACTCCAGGTCGCCGCTGCCCGATTGCACCACCGTGCCGCCAGGTTCCTTCCCCAAGGCGTCGGCATCTTTGCCGGCAATTTGGAACAATCCGCCGTAAGATGGTACCTGGACCGTGAACGTTCCGCCTAACGATTGAGTGATGATCGCTTCGGTACCCTGTCTGAGCCGCACGACATCTCCGGATGGCACCTGGATCGCGTCGCAATCGCGGCTCAATTCAACTCTCTCCATAAAGTTCTCCTGACAAGTCATTCATTTTCGCGGCTGGCTTCGTCTATTTAATTGGGCGCCCGAGACAAAATTATGGACCGTTGAACGAGACCTGGAAAGCGTGAGGTATCCGAATTGCGATAATCGAATCCGGTCTTAGAAGAAGACTAAAAAAGCCGGCAAATGGAGGCGTCTGTACCAGCTTGATTGGGTAAAAAAGCCACAAGTTGAATCTAATCATTACCGGGATTGGGAAGGAGAGCGGTGCTGATGCCCAAAAAAGTGGCGGCTGCCCTGTGAACCTCCCCAATCGTGGTTACAATGTAAGCAAAGCGTTTGACTTCACGCGTCGCACTGGCTTACACTCGTGGGTTCTTGGGCGTTTTGCATGTTGAAAACTGCACTTGAGTCCGGTCGAGGTACGATGCGGGGTCAATCAGCACGGCATGTCTGGAATCAGAATGAAACATAAATACGAAGGCAAGGATCTTCAAGGTCTCGTCGATCTGGGGCGAGAGCAGGGCTATCTCACCTTCGACCAGGTCAACGACTTTCTGCCCCAGGACGTTTCTTCACCCGGCGACCTGCGCGCGGCGCTGGAGAGCTTTGAGGACATGGATATCAAGGTCCTCGACGAGGTTCCCAGCGACAATGCCGAAGTCGAAACCGAAGCCGACGCCAAGGAAGAACCCGAAGAAGAGGCCGTTGATAATCTGAGCGAGTCTTCCGACCCTGTTCGTCTTTATCTCAAGGAGATGGGCAATTTCCAGCTCCTGACGCGGGAACAGGAAGTGGAAATCGCCAAGCGCATTGAAGCCGGCGAGCAGGAAGTTGAAGAGGAAGTGCTCAAGAGCCCGATCATGCTCGAGCATATCATCCATATCGGCGAGCGGGTCGAGGCGGGGGAGGCCGATCTTCGCGACATCTTCGAGGAAGCTGAGGAAACCGACTCGGATGAGGAAAAGGGTCCTGAGGCCGACGAAGCCCAACGCGAAAAACTGCTGGGTTTCACACGCAAGCTGACCAAGCTGCGGGAGCGGATCGAGGAGACCGAAAAGGAGCTGCGCGCCAAACCGGGTCCCCGGCGCAAGCCCAAGCTGGAAAAGCAGCTTTCCCGGCTGCGCCAACTGGTCAAGGAAAAACTCAAGGAGATGCAGCTTTCGCCGCGGGTCGAGGAAGCGGTGATTGATGAGATGCGCCGGTTATTGCAGGAGCATCGCCGCAATCAAAGCGTGATTGCGGCCTATGAAGCTGCCACCGGCAAAAGCAAGAATGCGCTGCTGCGCGAGGCGGCCGAATCCGAGGGCCGCCATTCGATCAAGGTCAACGGTACACGCCAGTCTCTGGGCGACATCGCTGCCCGGATCCGTGAAGCGCAGCGCGCCATCAAGGATATCGAACATCGGGTCAAAGCTTCGGGCGACGAACTGGCGCGCTCACTGCAAACCATCGAGGCCGGCCAGGCCAAGAGTCGCCAGGCCAAAAAAGAGCTGACCGAAGCCAACCTGCGCCTGGTCGTGAGTCTGGGCAAGCGCTACACCAACCGCGGATTGGGCTTCCTGGATCTGATCCAGGAGGGGAATATCGGTCTGATGCGCGCGGTCGACAAGTTCGAATACCAGCGCGGTTATAAGTTCTCGACCTACGCCACCTGGTGGATCCGCCAGTCGATGTCGCGGGCGATCGCGGACCAGGGCCGCACCATCCGCATCCCCGTGCACATGGTCGAAACCATCAACAAGCTGCTGCGCGTTACGCGTCTGCTGGTGCAGCGCCTGGGCCGCGAGCCGACTCCGGACGAAATCGCCGGCCAGATGGAGATGCCCTTGGACAAGGTCCAGAAAGTGCTCAAAATCGTTAAAGAGCCGATTTCGCTGGAGACTCCAATTGGCGACGAGGAGGAAAGTTCCCTGGGCGATTTCGTCGAGGACGAGCTGGCTCCCTCGCCGGTGGAGGCCGCGATCCATACCAATCTCGGCGAGCAGACCCGCAAGGTGCTGGCGACGCTCACGCCGCGCGAGGAGCAAATCCTGCGCATGCGCTTCGGAATCGGCCAGAAGACCGACTATACGCTGGAGGAGGTCGGCAAACAGTTCGCCGTCACGCGCGAGCGTATCCGCCAGATCGAGGCCAAGGCGCTGCGCAAGCTGCGCACCACGGCGCGTTCGCGCAATCTTGAAGGCTTCGTGGAACGCGAGTAACGTTCCCCAGCCCGGGCATTACGATGGGGCTGTCCGGCGCGCAGCCCCATTTTTCTGCCCCGCCGGCGCGGGCGTCATTTCATGTTGGAAGCCACGAATTGCCAGTTGACGACATTCCACCACGCCTCGACGTATTTAGCGCGGGCGTTGCGGTAGTCGATATAGTAGGCGTGCTCCCATACGTCGCAGGTCAGCAGCGGGCGCAGACCGCGAGTTAGTGGATTTTCGGCGTTCGAAGTCTTCTCGATCGCCAATGAGCCGTCGTTCTTCTGCACCAGCCACGCCCATCCGCTGCCGAACTGTCCGACGGCGGCCTCGGTGAAGTCCTTTTTAAACTGCTCGAAGCCCTTGCAGTACTTGTCGATTGCAGCCGCGATCGCACCGCTGGGCGATCCACCCGCCTTCGGAGCCATGCAGTTCCAGTAAAAGCTGTGGTTCCAATGCTGGGCGGCATTGTTGAAGATAGCTCCCTCGGATGTCCGTACCACTTCCTCCAGCGGCATGGTGGCGAATTTGGTGTTGGCCACCAGCTCGTTGAGCTTGGCGACATAGGCCGCGTGATGTTTGCCGTGATGGAACTCCAGCGTCTCCTCGGAAATATGCGGAGCGAGTGCGTTCTTGGCATAGGGTAGTTTGGGCAATTCAAAGGCCATTTTTCGTCTCTCCTCTTCGTGTTAGCGGCCCACCTCGCCGTCCAAAGGGAGCCCAGCGCGCCCAAATCAAAGGCGCCCGTCCTTCAATCCCGGCGTGGTCGGGTTGAAACAGCGAGCACAGGCGCACGGCGCAGGCGTGCCGTTACAATTTCGGCCGAACGCCGGCTGCGCACATCGCGCTCCGCCTTGAACGGGCCAACGTCGCGCAGCCAACCAAAGCATCCGTAACCTGACGATATGGATGGCGCCAGTCCGCGTCAAGGCTTTAAGTCCGCTGTCAGTTCTTACCGTTCCCGCGGCATTCTTAGGCCGCGCTGAGCGATGATGTTTTTCTGGATCTGCGAAGTGCCGCCCGCGATCTGGAATGCGATCGATGTCATCAAATGTTGCGCCCATTGGCCGCGCAGATGTATGTCGTGTTCGTCCCGCTCCGCCATCGCGTAATCCCCGAACATTTCCATCGCGGCCGACGCCAGTTCGTAGGCAAGTTGGCTGCCGACCAGCTTGGTCACCATCGAATCGACGCCCGCAGTTCGGCCACGGATCGAGTTAGTGAGCTGGCGGTATGAATGCAGGCGCAGCGCTTCGAGCTCAATCTGGAGTTGGGCGATACGATGCCTGAAGTACGGATTTTCGATCAGCGCGCGGTTTTGGCGTTTAATGTTGCGCGCGGTCTGCACCAACTGGGCAAACGCCATCAAGGGCGCGGAGTTAAGCCCCATGTTGCCGCGCTCATTGGCCAGCGTGCTGTTCGCGACTTTCCATCCGTTGTTGAGGCCGCCCACCAGATCTTCCTTGTCCACGCGCACGTCGCGAAAGGTTACCTCGCTGAAATCCCGCTTGCCGTCGATTTGTACCAACGGGCGGACCGTAACTCCGGGCGCACGCATGTCAATTAGTAGATACGAAATTCCCTGGTGCTTCGGGCGATTGGGGTCGGTGCGGACCAGCGCAAACATGCGATCGGCAATTTGCGCGTGCGAGGCCCAAAGCTTGCGGCCGTTGACGATGAAATGATCGCCGGCCAGCTCGGCGCGCGTGGTCAGCGAAGCCAGGTCCGACCCGGCCTGCGGTTCGGAGTAGCCCTGCGTCCAAATGGTTTCGGCGCTGATAATCCCCGGAATATAGCGGCGCTTTTGCTCCTCGCTGCCGCACGCCAGTAGCGTCGGCCCCAGCGTCAGCAGGCCCTCCTCACCGGCCAGGCGCGGCGCGCCCGCCTGCGCCATCTCCTCGTTGACGATCACCTGGTAAATAGGCGCCAGTCCCTGACCGCCGTATTGCCTCGGCCACGCAACCGCCAGGTAGCCCGCCTCCAGCAGCTTGCGCTGCCAGGCTTTGGCCGCTTCGAGCCATCCCGGTCTGGCAGTGTCCTGCTCTTCGGGATGTTCGGGAAGATTGGCGGCGAGCCATTGCCGCAGCGTGCGGCGGTAGCGCTGTTGCTCGGGGGTGAAACTCAGGTCCATGGCCTTCGGCGGATTGCTATAGAGCTTAACGCGCGCGGGGCAGGCCCAGCACGCGTTCGGCCAGGGTGTTGCGTTGAATCTCGGAGGTGCCGCCCTGGATGGTATTGGCGCGCGAGTAGAGGAACTCGAACTGCCATCGGCCGCCGTCCACCGCGTATGGGCCCTCCAGCAATTGGCTGGACGGCCCCTCCAGTTCCATCGCGAAGTCCTGCATGCGCTGGTTAGTTTCCGACCACATCAGTTTCAGGATCGAGCCCTCGGGTCCGGGCGTACCGCCTTTGAGGATGGTGGAAAAGGCGCGGTAGGAGGTCAGGCGCATCCCCTGCAATTCGACGTACAACTGCGCCATGCGCTGGCGGATCAGCGGAGCGCGGGTCGCCGACACGCCGCGCATGCGGCGGCACAGCTCCACGATTTCGGTGAACAGCACGTAATATTGTGCGCCGACGGTTATTACCGGCGCGCCGCGCTCGTTCATGAGCGTGGTCATCGCTACCTGCCACCCGTTGTTCAATCCACCCAGCAGGTTGGCTCGCGGCACCCGCACATTGTCGAAGAACACTTCGTTGAACTCGGCGTCGCCGGTCATTTGACGCAGCGGCTTGACCCGGATTCCCGGTGTTTTCATATCGACCAGCAGGAAGCTCAGACCCCGGTGCTTGGGGGCGGCGGGATCGGTGCGCACCAGCAGCATGCACCAATGTGCGATATGCGCCAGGGAGGTCCAGACTTTCTGTCCGTTGACCACCAAGTGATCGCCGTCAAGCTCGGCGCGGGTGCGCAGGGCGGCGAGGTCAGATCCGGAACCGGGTTCGGAAAATCCCTGGCACCAGATTTCCTGGCCGGACAGGATGTTGCGCAGATAGCGGTGCTTCTGCTCCCGGGTCCCGTGCGCCAGCAGAGTCGGACCGGTCAGGAACAAGCCGACAAGGTTGAGCGGTTGGGGCGCGTGAGCATGCGCCTGTTCTTCTCCGAAGATCGCGCTCTCGACCAGGCTGGCGCCCTGCCCGCCATACTCTTTGGGCCATTCCAGGCCGAGAAAGCCGTGCTCGTAAAGGCGGCGCTGCCAGTCGCGCTGAAATTCCAAAAAGGCTTCGCCCTTGGGCGGCACATGGCCCGGCGAGCCCCATCCTGGCGGCAGGTTGTCGCGCATGAAAGCGCGCACGCGCTGGCGGAATTCCTCCTGCGCGGGACTGTAGTTCAAATCCATTCGTCAAAGCTGCTGATCCAGCTGGATCAGCGTTCCATCCGGATCTTCAAAGATACAGGTCAGAACTTTCTGAGTCTTGCCGCCGCCGTAAGTCGGCGCGGGAACCTCGGACGGCTTGAGCTGGAATTTTACTCCGGCCTGCTCCAGCTTGGCCGCACGCTCCCTGAGATCGTCGACCCACAAGGCGAAATGGTTGATCCCGACCTGGTTCAGTTTCGGCGGCGGATTGGACTGCACGCCGGGAAACTGCGACAGGACGATAAAAGTCGCCCAGGGTTCATCGTCCCATACCAGATGGACGGCGCGGCGGGACGGGCGCGCGGTGCCCTCCTTCATCGCCTGGATCCCGCCGATGTCCTGGACTTCGTCGATTACGACGCGCAGTCCCAGCAGATCGCGATAGAAGTGCAGCGACTTCTCCATATCGGCAACGCCGACAGCAACGTGTGATACTCCGCGCATGTTGGTGCCTCCTGCGGCCTTTTCGCGTCGTATAACACGATCTACCGTCCGCCGAAACGCCGCGCCGCCTGGCCTTGTCCCGCCAGCCAAGGGGCCGGCTACCGGTCCCGGGGGCGCTTCAATTCAGACCCGATTGTGACGCCTGCACCGCGCAGCCCCCGCCGCAACTTCCGTTGCTCAACGTGGAAAAATAGACCTGGGAAGCTCCTGTTGTAGTGGATACGTTATCGATAATGATACCGCTGGTGCCGCCGGCTTCGGCGCGCGAGGCCGCGTTGGTTGCCATCGAACCCTGGTTGGTCCAGACCAGCGTGCCGCTGCCGTCCGCGGTTACACCACCCGAACTGATGTTCCAGGATGGGGGGCTGGCTCCCGAAGTTCCCGCGGTGGTGACTTTCTCGATGTTCAGGTTGGTGTCGAGAACCTCCTGGTTCAACGAGTAGGCTGTGTTGGCCTGCCATTGTGTGACGGTAAAGCTCATCACACAACCGCCGCCCGCGCAATTCGCAAGAGCGCCGCTGCCCTGCACGCTCAAAAAAATCCAGTCGAACGGTCCGTCAGATGCCGCCGTGTTGTATATTTCCGTAACGGGAGAACAAGTGATGCTCGCGCTGCTCAGCGTTGGCCCTGTGAGCGCGCTGCCGAAGATTCCCGCGTTTATCGGCACCTGATAGAGTTTTGCACTACCGCCGGTATCACCGCAGACATAAAGATTACCTGTGGCGTTGGAGGAGGCATAATAAACCTGATCGAAATCGCCGTCCAGGAGCGGAACTGAATTGGTCAAAGAGCCAGTTCCAACTATTGCTTCGCTGCCGGTATTTCCGCCGGCGAAACCGCGATTAAACATGTATATGGCGTTGTTGCCTGCTGAATCCGCCGCCACCGCCACATAAATTTTTCCGGCCGTGGCGTCCACAACGGGAGCGTCTTTGATATCGACGTTGGTATTGAAACCTATGTGTCCCGATCTGGTGTGGTTCGTTCCTGAGGTAGTGACATAATCGACATACCCCGTTTTATATTCACCGATGTATATCGTTGGAGTCGCCGCGCCATAGTCAACAACCGGCGACGTCAACGCCGTGCCATTTTCAATGGTTTGCCAGGGAGATCCGGAGCCCACTTCCGCGGGTGTGCCATTGAATACGCCGGTAAATTTATGAAGCGCACCGCCGTCGTCGCCCACATAGAGTATGTCGTTGGTATAGTCATAGAAAGGAGATGACAGGGAATCGTTGGCGAAGGTGTAGGAAAAAAAAGGCAGAGTCAACTGGCATGCGTTGGAAGTCGTCTTGCAACTCACGTAGGTTGAGGCGGTTGATGTACTGATGAAGGTCGTTCCATTGGAACTCATTGGCGAAGAGGCGCTTGTTCCCTGTCCCGCCTTCCACTTCAGGATTACCAGGCTAGGAGGGGTTCCGGAGTGTATGAAGGCGACCTGCGAGCCATCAGCCGAGAGCACCACTGAGTTATTGACCATGCCCCCGGTATTGTATGCCCAATACACTGCCGGAGCGGTGCCGCAGGTGGTGGCATAGAGCTGATTAAAGGCGATCACACTGGCCTGGCTGGGGCTGCCGGTAAGACTGGTGTTGAAGACCACGAAATCGCTGGAACAGTTCGGCGTGGCATCCGGATTGAACGAGAATTTCGCCGGAAACCTGCCGGCTCCCACCTTGGCGCCGCTCCCCAGATTGACGCTCCAGTCGCCCGTCAGCCTGGTTTGTTTGCTCTTTTTTTTGTTGCCGCTCCTCGTCGACGCGAACGCAAGCTGCTGAGCTATGGCGTCCAGCGATCGCATATACTGCTCAACCGTTGCGGTTTGAGATTGGCGAGTTCGCCACGCTTGCTGAAGGCGGTAGCGCGGGTCCCGTTCCATTCGCTGCGCGATCGATGCCGAAGCTGGGTGCGAGAAGATCAGGTGTTTGAAACTCCAGTCCAACGGATAGCCCTGAATCCTGACTGACGCGGTATTGGATACGTTTCTGGCGTCAGGATTCACAAATGCCATCGCCGAGGCCGCGAAGAGCACAATGGCGCAGGCGAGGCCAACACGCCATCGAACGCCCCCGATCAAGCTTTGCATTGTTGTGGGATCCCCCCTTATGTTTATCTTCAAGTAATCATGGCGATGGTTTGGGCTAGCGAGATCGCGTGTGCGCCCGGCGTACCAGCCGCAAGCGCAAAAAGCTCAATAAAGGCGAGCGCAGCCTTAAAGCCACCGCGGCGCAAAATCGGATGGGCGCCGATCCCCACTGGCGACGAGCGTGCCATGCCGAACGTGGGTTTCCGCTGACGGCCCAGACAGTACGGCTGCCGTGAACACGCTGCCAACGCGTGTTTTCCCCAGTTTTCATTCGCGTCCCCCCGGGAGGCTTGGATAAGCGAGTCAAAGATAGCAATATTTGCCTCCAGGTCAAGCCAGATCAGAATCGAACAAGCCAGACCAGATCGGGCCCGCAGTTGAGCCGGCATTTTCGCCAGACCGGCAAACGCGGTATAAACCGGAGCCAGAGGAGGACCGTCATGTCAGTAGATTACAGCGGTTACAAATACATCAAGATCGAGAAGGACCACGGGTTGATTACCTTGACCCTCAACCGGCCCGAGTCGCTTAACGCCATCATTCCTACGATGCACCACGAACTGGAAACGATCTGGGTGGACGTCTCCGAAGATCCCGAAGTCAATGCCATCCTGTTGACCGGGGCCGGCAAGGCGTTTTGCGCCGGAGCCGACGTCAAAGGCTTCGGTCACGAGGGTCCTGACGGCCGGACTCATCGCAAAGGTCCGTTTCCGATGAACGCCACCGAAGCGCGCCGCATCATCCACAACATGCTCGACGTCGAGCAGCCCATCGTGGCGGCGATCAACGGCGCGGCGGTCGGCCTCGGATGCAGTTTGGCGCTGCTGTGCGACATCACGGTGTGCGACGAAAGCGCCAAGCTGGCGGATACGCACGTCAAGGTGGGATTGGTGGCGGGCGACGGCGGCGCGATCATGTGGCCGCTTTTGGTGGGCCCCTCACGCGCCAAGGAATACCTCATGACCGGCAATTTCATCAGCGGGGCGGAAGCGGCCAAGATCGGCCTGGTCAATTACGCCCTACCCAAGGATCAGGTGCTGCCCAAGGCGCGAGAACTTGCGCGACAATTGGCCGACGGCCCGACCTGGGCTATCCGCTGGACCAAGCTGGCGGTCAACAAGACCATCAAGAACCTGGCGCTAATGAACGACGACGCCGCGCTCGCCTACGAAACTCTGACCATGTATACGCAGGATCACAAGGAAGCCACCGCGGCGTTCGCCGAGAAGCGCCAGCCCAAATTCACCGGTAAATGAGGCAAGCTGGCAGCGGCGAATCTGGGATTGGGGGCTCTGCGTGCGAGCGTAGAACCCCCTTTCACGCGTGGCGATCACCGGGTAGCTTTAGCCATCCGGTAGCGATGCGTCATCGCCGGGACAACGTAATTACCCGGATACCGCATCATACTCTGCTGCATACCCGGGTTGGAATCGAACAGCCGTGCCAGGGCAGGGTGGCGGCGGAGGAAACTCTGGCTGCCCACGAGCCTTGGATTGCGCCGTATTTCACGAACTATTTCCGGATGATTGCTGCGGAATTCGTCCCAGGCCTTATAGCGCGCGACGTTGAGGTCGGCGGTGGACCCTCCTCCTCCTTCGATAATCACGTTGCCGGACTTTACCGATGCCATCTGCATGGGCTGACTATTGGTATCGGCCGGACCGGCCTGGGCGATAACCGGGACGGCCATCGCCACCGCCATCGTTCCCGCCGCGAGAACACAGAAGAATCTTCGCATTTCTGACCTCCTTCCTCTTGGCCAATTGAGTTATTTCCCAACGCAGCGAAACTCGTGCCAATCCTGAGGAAGAGCGGGCAGCGGTTTTACGCCACCATGTTTGTAGTGGGAATTTTCTACATGCCTGGTTTGAAAATCGCGCTGAGGGGGCGGTACGGCGCCGCTAAGACGGTTTGACAGCCTGATTAGCGCAGCGAACATCGTGTCCGCCCTGCCCCACGCCGGCGATGCCGGCGGTACTCAGGTTTCGATGAACAGACTCCATGATCTCGGGGTGCGGTTCAGGCGGCAGCCCGCTTGGGCGTGAATTTGACCTGCATATGCTTGATCCCGGCGACCTGGATCGAGGTCAGGCGTTCGACTTCTCCCGCCAGCCTCAGATCTGGCAATCGGCGCATTACCTCCTCCAGCATCAGGCGCAGTTCCAGGCGGGCCAGATGTGATCCGATACAGAAGTGCTCACCTTGTCCGAAGGCTAGATGGTAATTGGGATTGCGTGTTATATCGAATCGATAGGGGTCGGGGAAAACATCCTCATCGCGATTGGCCGACGGATTCCAGATCACGATCCAGTCGTCGTCACGGATCTGCCGGCCGCGCCATTGGAAGTCGCAGGTGGCGGTGCGCATGATGTGTGTGATGGGACTGGTCCAGCGCAGGATTTCCTCGATCGCCGTAGGCATCAGGGCCGGCTCGTGCGCAAGCCGCTGCCATTGATCCGGATTGCGCATCAATTCGAGCACGCCGCCCGAGATCGCGTTGCGCGTGGTCTCCAGCCCGCCGAGCACGAACATGACGGCGTTGTGGCCGATTTCCATGTCGTTGAGCGGTTCGCCGTCAAGGCGGGCGTTGCCGATCACGCTGAGCAGGTCGCGGCCGGGATTCGCGCGCCGCTTTTTGGCCAAATCCAGGCAGTAGTTGAAGAGCTGCATCCCGCCCATCATCGCGGTCTGCATCGCCGAGCCGCCAACCTGGTATTCGGGATCTTCGCCGCCGATGACCATGTTGGCACACTTGAACATAAAGCCCCAGTCGGCGCGCGCAATCCCCATCATCTCGCAAATGACCGCCATGGGCAGCCGCGCCGCCACCTCGACCACGAAGTCGCATTCGCCGCGCGCCGCGACCGCGTCGATTATTTCCGCAACGATTTGCCGGCCGGAGGATTCCAACTGCGCGACTGCGCGCGGCAGGAAGGCGCCGTTAAACCGCTTGCGCATCGCATTGTGGCGGGGCGGGTCAGTGCCGATCAGCATCTGGCCGCAGCCGCGCATCTCGGGGCTCAGCATCGTTTCCGCTTCCGAATTGGAGGGCAGCCCCACCGAATAGCGCTGCGAACTGAACCGGATGGGATCGCGATAGACCGTGAGTGCGTCTTCGTAGCGCGTGATCGACCAGAAGCCGCGCTGGATTCGGCCGCCAGTGGTCCAATGGATAGGATCCTCGGTGCGCAGACGCTTGAACACCGGATGCGGGTCGTGTTTGGCGAAGCATTCGGGATCGGTCAGATCGAATTCCATGGTCCTGCTCCTTGCGGCCTGGGGCTGCGGCCCTTGCCGCAAGCGCCGGGCGCGGTCCGCCTATCCTAGCACCAAAGCGAGAATTTTGTCGTCAGCTAATGACCGCGAAACACATATGGCCCCGAGGTGCAGGGCGTATCGAGGCCGGGGCGTAAAACCTCTTCCTAACCCTCTCCTGAAAGGAGACGGAACCAAGGCCCTCCGCCACAATAGTGTCATGCAACTAACGCTGAGATTTATCCGCGCTGCTTGAGCATAATGGCCGCTTTGGGCTGTTCGTGACCGGCAATCGGTTTGGGTCGGTAAGGCGCCTCGAGCGCAGCGATTTCTTCCGGCGACAGTTGCAAATCCAGGGCTCTGATTGCCTCCTCCAGATGGTTCAGCCGGGTGGTTCCGACGATCGGAGCGGTTACGCCCGGTGCCTGAAGAATCCACGCCAGCGCGACTTCGCCCGCAGTCACGCCGCGCGCCCGGGCCACGTTGGAGACCGCCTCGACGATCGCGTAGCCATCCTCGGTGTAATAGGGCCCGGCAAATGGATCGCTGGCGGCGCGCGTGGTTATCGCCTTGCCCTCGCGCGTACGATTGCCGCACAGGAAGCCACGGGCCAGTGGACTCCACGGAATCACGCCGACGCCCTGATCCACGCACAGCGGAATCATCTCGCGTTCTTCCTCGCGATAGACCAGGTTGTAATGGTTCTGCATCGAGACGAACTGATGCCATCCGTTTTCGCGCGCGGTGAACAGCGCCTTGGAGAATTGCCAGGCAGCCATGCTGCTGGCGCCGATATATCTGACCTTGCCGGCGCGGACCAGGCAATCCAGCGCGTCGAGCGTTTCCTCGATTGGAGTGGTGTAGTCCCATCGATGGATTTGGTAGAGGTCGATATAGTCGGTGTTAAGTCTGCGCAATGAAGCGTCGCATTGCGCCATTATGTGCTTGCGGCTGAGTCCGGCGCCGTTGGGTCCCGGCGCCATCCGGCCGTGTACCTTGGTGGCAATCACCAGTTCGTCGCGCCGGCCCATCTCGCCCAGCCATTTGCCGGTGATCTGCTCGCTGACCCCCATCGAGTACACGTTGGCGGTGTCGAAAAAATTGATTCCGGCCTCGATTGCGCGGGCGAAATGCGCTCGCGCCTCATCTTCGCTCAGCACCCAGTCGCGCCACTGTCTGGTGCCGTAGCTCATACATCCCAGACAGATTCTTGAAACCGTGAGTCCGGTTCGGCCCAGTTTGACGTACTTCATCGCTCCGATCCTTCATAAGTTTTCGAGCTGGTTGCGATTGCGGGTTGGAAAGCTGCTTAAGCTATAAAGTTAACATACGACCCGAATCGAGGTGAGCGGCATGAACGAGCGGCGTTTGAAATTCTGGGGATGGGGCTACGAGGGCGACGGCCCCAGCGAAGACGCGCAGCGGCGTTTGTGCGAACGCACGGCCGCGCGGTTCAATCGCGCGCTGTCGCTGGCACCGGCGCCGAAGCTCGAGGAGATTGCGCTGCGGCCGGTGCGTGTCAAACCGCCTGCCGCGCTCCAACAGATCTGTGCTGCTGACGCCTACAATCGCGCCGCGCATCACTACGGTAAATCATTTCGCGACCTGGTGCGCGGGTTTCGCCGTCATTATCCCAATCCGCCCGACCTGGTGGCATATCCGCGCAATGAACCGGAGCTGATCGCGGTCCTGGAGTGGTGTGACAGCGCGCGCCTTGCCGCGATTCCTTATGGCGGCGGTTCCAGTGTCGTCGGCGGTGTCGAGGCGCCTGGTGCCGAGCGGTGCGCAGGCGCCGTATCGATCGACCTGCGCCGTCTGGATCGCGTGCTCGAAATCGACCCGGTGTCGCGCGCAGCCCGCATCCAGGCCGGCGTCTTCGGGCCCTCGCTCGAGGAGCAGCTTCACCGCAGCAATTTCACCCTGCGGCATTTTCCGCAGTCGTTTGAATTCTCATCGCTGGGCGGATGGATCGCGACGCGCTCAGGCGGCCATTTCGCCACTCTGTACACTCATATCGATGACTTTGTCGAATCGCTGCGCGTTATCACCCCGACCGGCGTAATCGAAACACGCCGCCTGCCGGGGTCGGGAGCGGGACCGAACCCGGAGCGGATGTTTATTGGATCGGAAGGTACTCTGGGAATCATCACGGAAGCCTGGATGCGCTTGCAGGATCGTCCGCGTTTTCGCGCCGACGCCTCGGTCAGCTTCGACAGTTTTCTCGCCGCGATGCGCGCGCTGCGCCAGCTTGGACAGGCGGGACTGTATCCGGCCAATTGCCGCGTGCTCGACCCGGGCGAAGCGTTGATTTCCGGCGCAGGCGACGGCCGCGAAGCCGTCATGGTGCTGGCGTTTGAGTCGGCGGACCATGATCCCGCCGCGTCGATGCGCCGGGCGCTCGAGTGCTGCGCCGATCACCAGGGTCGCTTTCCATCGGATGCCGGGCAGACCAGAACCGGATCCAGCGGTGCGCGCGAGGGAGCGGCCGGTCAATGGCGCCGCAGTTTTCTCAACGCGCCCTACCTGAGGGAAGTGCTGGTCCGAATGGGCATTATCGCCGAGACCTTGGAGACGGCGATCACCTGGGAGCGCTTTGAGTCGTTCCACGATCAGCTAATGGCCGCGGTGCGCGAGGCTGTGCTCAGGGTGTGCGGCCATCCGGGTTCCGTTACCTGTCGCATCACGCACGTCTATCCCGACGGCCCCGCTCCCTACTACACCATCACGGTGCCCGGCCGTATCGGCAGCGAACTTGAACAGTGGGACGAAATCAAACAGGCGGCATCCGACACGCTGATCAGGCTCGGCGGGACTATTACGCACCATCATGCGGTCGGCCGCGATCATCGGCCATGGTACGAGCGTGAAACTCCGCAAGGCTTCAGACGCGCGCTCCAGGCAGCCAAGCGCGCGCTTGATCCGAACGCGATCCTGAATCCCGGAGTGCTGTTCGATCCGGTCGAGAAGATCGAGAAGTGAGGGAAGACGACCGGTTCAGTCACCGTGAGTCCCGGCCAAGGCGCTGGACAACATGTCGGCGATCGCTGCGCCGCCGGCCCTGATAATTTCAGGAATCGCGTGCCGGTAGCATAAAGACGTGCCCAGCACCGCCTCGCGCACGCGGCGTTGACACGGTCTTCTTTCGGGCTTTGCGGGCGGACGACCGTGTGCTTTCGCCCGGGTGCGAAAAATCAATCCAGGCGGAAGGCGCGGGCGGCGTTATCCCACAGGATCTTGCGCTTGCTGCTTTGCGCGATCGGTTGCTGATCCAACTTGCCCAGCGCCCACGGCCAGGTGCCGTCGGGATGCGGGTAATCGGAATTCCACACAAAATTATCGTCGCCCAGCAAGTCGATCGCTGACTTCAACGTCATCTCGTCGGCGCGGCAGGCCACGAATACGTTGCGTTTGAAATACTCTGTCGGGCGCATCTTCATGTCCGGATGTTCGGCGTTGCCGCTGAATTCCCAATGCTGCTCCATCCGTTGCACCCAGTAGGGCGCCCACCCGGCGTCGGCTTCAACGTGCACCACATTGAGCCGCGGGAAATGCTCGAAAACGCCGAACCAGATCAGGCCGGCCATCGCGGACATCGCCTCGAAGGGATGAGCGAGGATATGGCCGCTGGTATGCGTCTCCATCCGGTCGCCATAAGACGGGATACGCGGCGAGCCGGAGTCGTGGATTGCGATCGGCTTGTCCATCCGCTCGATTTCGCGAAATAGCGGCCAGTAGTCGCGATGGTGCAGGTTGCGGCCCTTGACCGGATTGGGCCGCAGGTAGATGCATACGGCGCCGTTGCTCACCGCGCGGCGCGCCTCTTCGATAGCTTTATCGATGTCCTGCAGCGGCAGCATCGCGGCCCATCGCAAACGGTCGGGGGCGGCGCTGCAATACTGCGCGCTCCAGTCGTTGTAGGCGCGGCAGCAGGCCGCCAGCAGTTCGGTATCGTGAAACTCGCGGCCCAGAAGCTGGCCGCCGACGGTGGGATAAATGATCTGGACGTCAACTCCCTCTTCGTCCATATCGGTCAACCGCGCCTGGGCGCTGTAGCCAGCCTTTTTGGTGCGCTCGAAGCGCTTCATCGCGCGCTCGCCGGCGGCCAGGAACTCCGGCGAGTCCATCGGATATTTGCCTTCCTCGGCGGTGAGCGACTCGCCTTCGACCATCATCGTGGAACGGCCGCTTTGGGTACGGCCCAGGCGGGGCGCGGCGCTCTTGAAGCGGCTGTCGATGTACTGCTCCCACATCCGGGTGGGTTCCATATGATGGGTATCGGTGTCGACGACCTTCATTCCATTTCGCATCGTGATACCTCCGCCGTGGTCAATGACCTGGGCCTCTGTGCGGCCAGTCAAAGCGTCGGATTGACCAGCACCTTGACGCCTTGTTTTTTGCGCAACAATTCGAAAGCTTCCAGGCCATTGACCAGGTCCACGCGATGAGTGACCATCGGCGCCAGGTCCACGGCCCGGTTGGCGACCAGCGCGATCGCGCGCCGCCATGTCTGCGGCGATCTCACCCTGGAACTGATGATGTTGACGCCGTGAAAAAACAGCGAGCGCATTTCCGCCGATCCAACGTCCCGCGCCGGCCATCCCAGCAGCACCAACTGGCCGCCGCGCTTGATCAGGTGACGCACGCTTTGCATCATCCCGGCGGCGTCAAATACCACGTCGGCACCGTCCTCACCGATCCATCTTTTGACCTGCGCGATCCAGTCCTGGTCCTCGGCGCACACCGTTTGAAAACCAAAACGCCGCGCCAGTTCCAGACGTTCGCCATCGGCGGGCAATCCCGTAACCACGATCGAGGTGGCGCCCATCGCCCGCGCCGCCAGCGCCGTGCTGATTCCGATAGGTCCCGGCCCTTCGATCACTACCCGATCTCCCGCCTTGACGCTCGATTGCTCAACGCCGTGCAATCCGGTGGCAAACGGTTCGAGCAACGCGGCCTGCTCGAGGTCCATCGCCGGCGGAACCAGATGAGCATTGGCCATCGGCGCGACGGTATATTCGGCGAACGCGCCGCTCAGCGTGGTGGGCGACGCGCACAGGTTGAACCGCCCGGCCAGGCAGCTTGAGCATCGCCCGCAATGGCCGAACGGGTCCAGCGCGACATGGTCGCCTTTTTTGAAGCCAGTAACATCGGGACCGGCCTCGACCACCTCGCCCGCCGGCTCATGGCCCAGCACCATCGGCAGGCGCGGCGCGAACCGCTCCGCGCCCAATTCCCATTCGTAAATATGGAGATCGGAACCGCAGATTCCGCAGGCGGCGATCTTGACCAGCAGTTCGCCGCGTCCAGGACGGGGCACGGGAATATCGACGAGTTCGGCTCCGAACGCGGGCCGGGTTTTGGCGATTGCTTTCATCTTACTCCTCGATGCGCGCCCTCTCGTCGCGGCCGTTTCAACTACCAGGTAATGTCTATTGAATACGACTGCGGGGCCGGCGGCGTCAAAGCCGCAGTGAGATTATTTCGCGCCGCTTCTCGGCCCGGGAATGGTCAGGGCAAAAAGTCCCGCGATCATCAGCACCAGCGCCATCGCCGCCAGTCCCCCGCTGAAGCTGTGCGACACCTGCTTGACGATCCCGACCAGGTAGGGGCCGATGAAGCCGCCCAGATTGCCGACTGAATTGATCAGCGCGATCCCGGCGGCGGCGCCCGCGCCCGATAGATTTTCCGCCGCCATCGACCAGAACGGACCCATCACGCCCCAGATACCCGCCGCGCCAATCGAGAGCGCGGCCAAAGCCATCGGCGGATTGTGCGCCAATGCCGATGCCGTCAGCCCCGCGGCGCCCGCAAAGGTGCAAACGGCCAGATGCTTTCGCCGCTCCGCGCGCCGGTCCGAAGACCGCGCGATTAACACCATCGCCACCGCGGCGGCGAAAAACGGGATCGCGGAAACGATGCCGGCTTGCAGATCGCTCAACGCGCCCAGTCCTTTGACGATCTGCGGCAACCACATCCCGACGCCATACAGAGCGGTGACCACCATGAAGTAAAGCATCCCAAGCATCCAGATTGTGCGGCTGGTCAATGCGCCGCCTGGCGTATGCTCGCGTGCGCCGGCGGCTTCGCGCGTCAGTTTTTCGGCCAGCCAGCTTTTTTCATTCTCGGCCAGCCACGACGCGTCCTGCGGTCCGTTGGGCAGGTAGAACAAAACGCTCACGCCCAGGATCACCGACGGCAGGCCTTCCAGAATGAACAGCCATTGCCACGCCGATAATCCCATCATGATCCGGGTCTTGAGTATCGCACCCGATAATGGTCCGCCGATTACGCCGGCCAGGGCGCTGGCGGTCATGAACAGGGCGATCGAACGGGCCTGCTCGCGGGTGGGAAACCAGTATGTCAGGTACAGAATGATTCCCGGAAAAAAGCCTGCTTCCGCCGCTCCGAGCATGAATCGAAGCAGGTAAAAACTGGGTGCGCCGCGCACCGCCGCCATTGAGATCGCCACCGCGCCCCAGGTGATCATGATGCGCGCAAGCCACGGCCGCGCTCCCACCCGATGCAGAATCAGGTTGCTGGGGATTTCGAAGATGAAGTACCCGACAAAGAACAGGCCGGCCCCCAGGCCGAAGGCCGCGTCGCCCAGCCGCAAATCATGGTTCATCTGCAGCGCGGCGAAACCGACGTTGATGCGATCGAGGTAGGCGGCGATGTAAAGTAAAAAGGTAAACGGCAGCAGGCGCCTGCGGATTCTGGCCAGCGTCGCGGCGCCGGCGGTTTCCCGATCGTCGTCGCGCATCGCGGCTGCAGGCGCGAACGGTTGCACAACAATTAATCGCCGCCTGGGCATGGAACGTAATGCTGAAATCGAGCTGCCATGGTTCGGGTACCGGGAGGCTACCGGCAAATCCGGTGGCCATTCAACCCAGATGATCCGCACCGGTGATCCGTAACGATCGTCACAAAAGGCGCAAACGGCGGTGCTCCGCTCCGGCGCAACATGGGCGAGCGGCAGCCCTCGCAGGGCGCCGCCGCTGTATGAACATGAGAATTGACCGTGATCTTAACTTAGGATGTAGTATCGGCGTGCGGATTGCATCGCACCGGTTGGCTCGTCATGGATCAGATCGAGATTAAGCCTCTGCTAGGCCCGCTTGCGGCAACCATTCAGGTTCCCGGCTCCAAAAGCATCACCAACCGGATGCTCTTGATGACCGCGCTGGCCGAAGGGCGTTCGGTAATCGAGTCGGCGCTGGTCAGCGATGATACGCGTTACATGATCGCCGCGCTCCAGCATCTGGGCTATTCCATCGCGCTGGACGAGCAGAACAGCAAAATCGTCATGGAGGGGCACGGCGGCGCCATTCCCGTCAAATCCGCCGACCTGTTCGTCGGCGGCTCGGGGACCGCGATGCGGTTTCTGGCCGGATTCCTCACCCTGGGTAAGGGAAACTTCCGCCTGGACGGCAATGCGCGGATGCGTCAGCGACCGATCGGCGATCTAATCGAAGCGCTGCGCAAACTGGGGCTGGCCACGCACTGCGAGGCGAACAACGGATGTCCGCCGGTGGTAATCCACGGCAGCGACAAATTCGAAGGCGGCCAGACGGTAGTTGACGCCAGCCTGTCTTCGCAGTTCGTGTCGGCGCTGCTGATCCCGTCACCGATTTGGCGCAAAGGTTTGCAGCTCAAATTTGTTGGTTCGGCCGCAATCCCGTTCATCACGATGACCATCAAACTGATGGAACGGGCGGGTATCCGGGGCATTTTCACCGATGACAACTTTATCAGCGTGCCGGGCGGGCAGGCGTATCAGCCGGGATGCTTCCTGGTTGAAGCCGACGCTTCGAGCGCCAGCTATTTCGCCGCTGCCGCGCTTTTATGCAATGGCAAAGTCGAACTCAGCAATCTCAGCCGCGATTCAGTGCAGGGAGACATCCAGTTCCTGTCGGTGCTCAGACGCATGGGTGCGAAGGTTAACTGGCGGCGCCACGCCGTGGTGGTCGAGGGCACCGGAGAGTTTAGCGGCCTGGATATCGACATGCATGCGATGCCCGACATGGTGCCGACGCTGGCGGTGCTGGCGCCGTTTGCGCAGACACCCACGCGCATACGCAACGTGCAGTTTATCCGCCATCATGAAAGCGACCGTATCCACGCCCTGGCGACGGAACTCGGCCGTCTCGGCGTCAGCGTGATCGAGCACGAGGACGGGCTGGAAATCAACCCGGGCCAACCTCGGCCGGGAACGATCGAAACCTACGATGACCATCGAATCGCGATGAGCTTCGCCGTGATGGGCCTGCGAATTCCCGGCATCCGCATCAAGGACCCCGGCTGCGTTTCGAAAACCTATCCGCACTTTTTCGTCGATCTCGCCGCCTTGGGCTGAGTGATTCCCTTTCGCTTTGGGTACCGTGGTCCGAGTCAAAGCGCAACGCGCCAGATATTTTTGCTTGATCGAGGAAGCCCCGCGAATTCTGCAGGGGGCCTCTCGCTTTGAGCATCGTTTATTTTCGATGATGGCCCGGAAAAGCCCCTCTCGCTTACCCTACGGTCTTCAACCCTCCCGCCGCGCGCGGTCCTGACGGGCGCTGACCCCTGACATTTGCGCTGTTCCCTGGACCACTATCATCGAATGGCCGCTCTTGATCAAACCGCCGGCCGGCAGCTTGAATTCGTCAAGCAGATTAGTGCCGATGATAGTCAGCGGACCGGGCGCCTGGCGCGCCAATTGCGCCGCGCTGCGCTCGGCCAATACGTCGGTGTGCAGTCTCAGACCCTCGGCTCTCCCGATCGATCTGACCATCTCCAGTAGTGCAAGGTCGGGTTTGACGTTGCTGCGCGGCACCAGGATTACGTGGAGGCTGCGTCTGGTTCGCTTTACCAGACGGATTCCGAGTTCCAGCGCTGCGCGTCCATGCGGGCTGTTATCGACCACGGTGAAGACGCGGTTCAGCGGCTGTTCCAGTCCCGGCGTCAGCACCGCGACTTTGACCGGAATGCTTTCGGCGCGGTCGGCGATACTGCGCACCACCCCGCCCCGCAGGTCGGAGCCGAATACCGAATGGTGCGCGCCCAGCAGCAGCCATTCACTTTGCGCCTCGCGGGCCGCCCGCAGAATGTCGAGGGCGGGATCATCGGTCCAGACCGCCTGCGACGTCACGGCGGTCCCTCGCGCCTGGACGTGATCGAGCGCGGCGGCCAGACCCGCGCTCTGGGGCGCCACTCTTTGCTCGACCTCGCGCAGACCCGAACGCATCCCTTCGGCGGGACGGCGCGCCAACGCGACCACGTGAGGCGGCGGATCGTCGGGCCGGTTGGCCTCCAGGGCGATGTCGAGCAGGTTGGCCGCGCCTTCGGGATTGGAGATCGCAACCACGATGGCGGCGCGCCGTACCGGGCCCAGCGCCGGACTTATCCGAGCGGGCGCGGGATCCTTCTCTTCGCTCCCGGCCGGAACCAGCCAATCGAAAATCGGGATCGCCGCACAGGTGCTGGCCAGCGTCATCAGAACGAGGACGGTGAACAGCGCCGGCGAGATGACGCCCAGTCCAAAGCCGATATCGAGCACGATCAGGGCGTTGAGACCGCGGGCGTTCATCAGCGCGCCCAGGGCCGACGCCTCACGCCATTGAAAGCCTCCCAGGCGCGCGGCCAGAGCGCCAGCGCCGAATTTCGCGGCCCATCCAAGCGCCAGAAGCGCGGCGCATAACAGCCATTGCGCGACGCCCAAAGCGGTCAAATCGGTGCGCAACCCAATGGCCACAAAAAAAGTTGGGAGCAGCACCACCAGCACCAAATCCTCAAATCGATCGGTGAGCTCCAGCGTCATGCCGCTTTCATGCGGCATTACGGCGCCCAGCGCGAACGCGGCCAATATCGCGCCCAACCCAATCATCTGGCCAATAAGCGAACCGAACAGCAGCGCGACAAAGATCGTGGCCAGCAGACCCTGTGTCAGCCTCCCGCTGCGGTTGCCGTAAAGTACGGACAAGCGAAGCATCAGGGGCCGTACCGCGAAAAACAGCAGGACCGCGAACACCGCGAACATCAGCACCGTCGCGACCACGCCCAACGCGCGTGCTTCGATCACTGCCAGCAGCACGGCCAGCAGGCACCATGATTCAAGATCAGTCAGGGCCGCCGAGCTGAGCGCGACCGAGCCGATCGGGGTGTTGTGAACGCGGCGGTCGGTAAGCGTGCGCGCCAGCAGCGGAAACGCCGTCACCGCCATCGCAAGTCCCAGAAAGCATCCAAAATAAGCGGGCTCCGGCGGCATGCCGGGGAAGAAAACGAATGCCGGCAGCAGGCCCGCCGCAAAGGGGACAAGGATTCCCAATTGCGCGATCGCCCCTGTCGCTGGCGTCTGCCGCCGTAGCAGCTTGGGCTCGAGGTCGAGTCCGGCCAAAAACATGTAAAGCACGACCGCGACCCGCGCAAAGACGTTGACAAACGCGATTGCTTCGGGCGGAAAAACGAAGCTGAACACCCGCGGCGATATCCAGCCCAGAACGGAGGGGCCGAGCATAATCCCGGCGAGCATCTCGCCAACCACCAGCGGCTGTCGCAGGCGGCGCAACGCCAGTCCCAGCAGCCGCACCACCATGATCGCCACCGCCAATGCCATCAACTGGTGGAGCATCATCGCCCCGCCCAGCGGCGCGCCACCCAGGTTAAAGGCAGCCGCCCCGTTGGCCGCTATTGCGGACGTCGACGTCGTAACCGCACTCGGGCCCATCTGAGGACGCAAGATCAACCTGGAGATAAAGGCTAGCAACTTGCTGTCACTTCGAGCCAGAACTTAGCCTGCAAAGCCATATGCGCTAGCGATAACCGCACCTTAGCACAACCGCCCCGTCCCGCGTCGAGCAACGGTAAGGCGGGGAATCATACAGCAGGATCGGGTTTGATGAGAAAAGAGAAACGAAATTGAGAAAGAGAGAGGCGCAGATGAGGGGCGTCTATCGACGTTTCGCCCGCCGGCGGCCAGTCCTGTCTAACTCATTTGCCGTTTCTTTGTGCGTCTCTTTTTCTCGTTTCTCTTCCCGGACCGTTCATTTTCGCGCCCGCCGCGTTGTGCTACTACAAAAGCCGCAAACCGGGGAGTTGCCGATGAAATTCGGTCTGTTCTTCGAGTTCGAAGTCGAACAGGGCGGGTACGATAAAGTCACCCAACTCTACGACGACATCATCGCGCAGATCTGTTACGCTGAAGAGCAGGGCTTCGACTCCTGCTGGATCGTCGAACATCATTTCACCGACCGCTATTCATGGTGTTCGGCACCTGAAGTCCTGCTCGGTTCGCTCTCGCGTATCACCACTACGATGCGACTGGGGTCGGCGGTCTGCCTGCTGCCCTTCCACAATCCGATTACGATTGCCGAACGCTACGCGATGCTGGATCAGCTCTCCCACGGCCGCGTCGAATTCGGCATCGGCCGCGGCGTCAGCGCGCTGGAATGGAACACGTTCCGGCCCGGTCTGTTTGGCGAGCCCGCGATGGAAAGCCGGCCGCTGATGTACGAGGCGATGGATCTGATCCAGAAATGCTGGACGCTGGAGCGCTTTACCTACCAGGGAAAATTTTTTTCGATCAAAGAGCCGATCAACGTCATTCCAAAGCCGTTGCAGAAGCCGCATCCGCGCATTCACGTGGCCGGCGGCAGTCCCGATTCGTACCGGCTCTACGCCGAGAAAGGATGGAACCTGCTGGGGTTTTCGACGCTCAAGCCGCTAATCGAGGTCGCACGCGAAGTCGAGGAATTTCGCCAGGCCTGGAGGCATTCGCCCCGCGCCGCCCAGCCCGGGGAATTTTCCGAATTGGCTTTCGTCCGCTGCGCCCGCACCGAGCGCGAGGCTGACGAGCCGCTGATCCCCTATCACAAGTGGCTGATCCAACGCTTCCGCGAATTCTATTTTCCCAATCCCAAACCGGGGACGCCCGAGCCGATTCCGGGATACTATTTCGGCGAGCCGTCGTACAGCGATTTCAAAAAGCACGGCATGGTCGTGACCGGGACGCCGGGTCAGGTGATCGAGCAACTCCGGACTTTCGAGCAGTACGGAGTTGACCGCGTCATGTGCCAGTTCAGAATCGGTCTGATGCCGCATGCGATGGTGATGGATACGATGCGGATGTTCTGCAAGGAAGTTTTGCCCGCATTCAGGTAGATGAAGTGTGGCGGCCGCGTTAAAGTCGCGAATGGGCCACAATTGCAGGAGGTGTCTCAATGGAGCTGGAAAAGGATTGCCTGGATTTCGGAATGTTCACCAACAATCCCGATGCGATGCACCAGTTCTATGGCGGCGAACTGGGGCTGAAGTTCGAAGGCACCGTTGCGATGGGGCCGAAATTCAAGCTCTCGCGCTATCTGCTCAACGGCTCGGTGCTCAAGCTCTGGCACGCCGCCGATCCGCTGCCGCCCCGCGCAGGCAGCGGTTTTAAAGTCCTGACCATCGCGGACCCAAAGACCTCCGCGCCGCGCGCCGTTCGCGACCCCGACGGCAATCAACTTCAATTTGTGCCGCCGGGCCACAACCGCGTGGATCAGATCGAATTTCAGATGGGCGTCAGCGATCTGAAACAGGCCGAGCGTTTTTACGCCGACGTGATGGGCGCGCAACCGATGGGAGACGGACGTTACCGGCTGGGTCAGACGATTCTCACGCTCGGCGCCGATCCTTCCGCGCGCCAGGTCAGAACCGAACCGGTAATCAACCCGCTCGACGCGGTCTCCGCGATGGCGGGTGCGGGCATCCGCTACCTGACGCTGCAGGTGCGCGACTGCGCGGCCGAATACCAGCGCCTGAGCGGCAAGCCATACAATCCTGGCGTGGCTTTCACTTCAGGGGCAGGCAATCTGGCCGGCCTCTTCATGATCCGCGACCCCGACGGCAATTGGATGGAGGTCCTGCAGCGCAAGTAAATCCAGGTCCGCATATCTGAGGATATAATCACCTGCTTACACCTACGCCCCTTTCGGCGCGACCACAGCCAGCGGTCCGGCCAGCGCAGGGGGACTTGTCGAAACAGGTCCGGCTCTGGCAAACTTGCAACTCCGGCGTAACTGATTCAGCTCCGAATCCGAGGCATGGCGCCGGCCTTCCGAGCCGGGGTGGCGAAACGGCAGACGCAGAGGACTCAAAATCCTCCGTGGGTAACCACATGCGGGTTCAAGTCCCGCCCCCGGCACCAATTTCAAACTTCGTTGTGGCTAGTTTGCCGGGAAACGCGGCGGGACCTCGCCTTTGAGCGGGAACCGATGAAAAAATGGCCGGTCTTCGGAAAGGGCTCACTTGATCGAGGGACTTTGCACTCATTGCTCGGAGCAGACGGCGAGCCGCTTGTGACCTTGCGGGAAGGGCTGCACGATGGACGCATCAAACAGCGTCGGCGCAGGCGAGCGCGCCGCAGCCGTTGGTTGAGAAAAGAGAAATAGAGAAAAGAGCGGAGCCAAACAATTCGATCCGATGCTTATTCTCCTTTCTCTTCACATTGAGGCATACAAAGCGTCAAGCAGCGCAATCACGCGCGGGTCGATCAATATGTGCGAACCCATCTGGTTCATCGTGTACGCGAATCCGATCTTCGCATCGGGATCGGCGAAGCCCAGTGAACCGCCCGCGCCGGTATGGCCGAAGGTGTGGGGATTGGGGCCGTATTGCGCCGCCGGTTGCGTGAGTCGGAAGCCCAACCCGAAGCGCATCGGCACTCCAACCACCGCGTCGATACCGTCGGATTCGATTGTGTGACAGCGCTGGATTTGGGCGGCGCTGAGCAGGCGGACGCCGTCGAGTTCGCCGCCGCGGGCCAGCGCGCCGTAAAAGCGGGCCAGCGCTCGCGCGTTGGTGTGGCCATTGGCGGCGGGGATTTCCGCGCCCCGCCACCGGCGCGAATTGACCGTGGAAATCCGCATCGAGCCGGCAGGATTATTCATTGCCCTGGCCGCCATCGAGCTGGGATCGGCATTGGTGGGAATCGGATGGGACGCCCCAGGCACCGGCGGCATCGGCGCGATCATCTCCGCGCATCGCGCATCGTTGCGCGCGTCAAGGCCGATGTGCAGATCGAGTTGCAGCGGATTGGCGATCTCCTCGCGGCAGTACCTGCCGATCGTCCTGCCCTCGACGCGGCGCACGACCTCACCCACCAGATAACCGAAGGTCAGCGCATGATAGCCGTGGCGGGTGCCCGGCTCCCACCACGGTTCCTGCTGCACCAGCGCCGCCGTCATTACGTCCCATTGCATGAGTGCGTCAGGGGGCAGCGCCTGGCTGATCGCCGGCAATCCCGCGCGATGGCTCAGCAGCCATCTTACCGTAATGCGCTCCTTGCCGGCCTGTGCGAACTCGGGCCAATAGCGCGCCACGGGCGCGTCGAGATCCACGCGGCCCTGGTCCACCAGGCGATTGAGGCAGGTTGCGGCGATGCCTTTGGTGGCGGAATAAACATTGACGATGGTGTCGCGCGTCCATGGCCGCGTGCGCTGTTTGTCGGCAAAGCCGCCCCACAAATCGATCACCGGCCGGCCATCGATGGTCACGGCGACTGCCGCGCCGACGTCGCCGCGCGCGGCAAAATTTTCGGCGAATGCTTCTCGGACGCGCTCAAAACCCGGCTCACAGCTCCCCTCGATGAGTATCCCGGCCATCCGCGGCCTCCTGTTTTTTGGGCTTGAAGCGTTTTCTGATTAGCACGCGGGCGGTCCGCCGCAAACCGTGCGCATATGATGTCAGGTCTCCCCGACCTCAGCTCAACCCAATCGGCAAGCGCGGTTGGAAAAATCCGATCCGGCCAGACCAGAATGAGAACAGAGAGGGAAGCAGGCAAGGAGATGTTTTGGTCTGATTCGGTTTCTTATTTCAACCGCTCGGGACGCGGCGCGAAGCCGGAAATCCGGTATAGTCTGTGCAAAACCGAGTCGGAGGATTCCAATGGCATTTACCCCTTCGCGAGTGCTGCGCTACGAAACCCGTGATCACAAGGCTTACATCACGCTGAATCGTCCAGAGGTGATGAACGCGCTTAACGTTGAAATCTGCCGCGCGCTCAGGGACGCGATCCGCGAGTTTGGAAGCGACAAAAACCTGCTGGTCGCCATAATCAGCGGCGCGGGTGGCCGCGCATTTTCCGCCGGGATGGATCTCAAGGAAACCTCGCAGCGAGACCAGGGTGAACTGCCGGCCGATGACGGGCGCGGGGGCGGCGCTCGCGCCGCTTTCGATGAGCTGGCGAACTGCCGCAAGCCAATCATCGCCGCGATTGACGGCTACTGCCTTGCCGCCGGGCTGGAGATCACGATCAACTGCGACATCCGCATCGCCACCGTGCAATCGCGTTTCGGATTACCCGAGGCGCGCCGCAGCCTGATACCGGGACCCGGCGTTCAGTTGTCGCGTCACATCGCGATGGGGGAGGCGCTGCTGATTCTGCTCACGGGCGGCCATGTCAGCGCCGAGCGGATGTATCAGTTAGGCTACCTCCAACGCCTGGTGGCGGATCGCGAGGCCTTGTTCAAGGAAGCCGATGCGATCGCCGACGAGATCCTGCAATGCGCGCCGCTGGCGGTCCAGGCGCTCAAACGCATCATCAAAACCGGCCACAGTCTGCCGGTGCCGGTGATGGAACAGATGGCCGAGCCGCTGCGCGCGGCGATCGAGCGCACCGAAGATCGGCGCGAAGGCCCGCGCGCGTTCGTGGAAAAGCGCCCTGCGGTCTGGAAAATGCGGTGATAGCAGGTGTTGCTCTCAAGCTACTCGATTTTTCCACCCGCCCGTAGTTCCGCCAGGCGTTCATCTTCGACCAGGATGCCGGCCGCGGTTAAGGCCTGGAGCCTGGACTTGGAAAATCCCAGCACTTCGGCAAGCACGGCGGCGTTGTGCTCGCCCAGCATCGGAGCGCGGCGCGGGATGGACGGCGGCGTTTGCGAGAAATGAAAGGGCGTGCGGGGAATTTGCACCGGACCGGCTCCGGGATGGGAAACATCCTGGAGAAATCCGCGCACGCGGGTTTGCTCGCGATTGATTATTTCCTCGGTCTCGGCCACGGTCGTGCTGAGGATATGAGCCCGCTCCAGAATGGCCAGCGGCTGCTCGCGATTGGGAAACGACTGCAGCCAGCTCTCGACGATCTCGATCACCAGCGGTTGATTCTCCATCCGGCGCGCCGGCGTGTTGAAGCGGGGATCGTCGGCCAGTTCCGGCCTGCCGATGGCATTGACGAATATCTCCCACTGATAGGCAAGCACCGAAATCGCGACATAGCCTCCGGTTGCCTTGAAAATGCCGAAAGGCGCAAGACCGGTGGAATGGGCGCCCGCGCGCTTCTGCTTGTAGGTTCCCTGGCCTAGATTCGTGGCCACCATCCCAAGGCTGTTCAGATAGGCCAGGCACTCGACCAGCGCGATGTCGATATATTGACCGATCCCGGTGCGCTCGCGGTAAAAGAGCGCCGAGCTGACGGCCGCAAACGCGCTGAGCCCGCCGGTGCAATCGCCGACGTTGACGCCGGGATAAAGCGGCGGACCGTCGGGATAGCCGACCAGGTTGAGCAGCCCGCCGGCGGCCTGCGCGATCAGATCGTTGCCCGGCCGATGCGCGTCGGGACCATTCTGACCGTAGCCGGAAATCGAGCACATGATGAGCCGCGGGTTGAGCGCGCGCAGCGCCTCGTAGCTCAGTCCGTATTTGGCCACCACGCCTGGAGTGAAATTTTCCAGGAACACGTCGGAGTGTGCGATAAGATCGCGTGCAATGGCAGCGCCTTCAGCCTGTTTGACGTTGAGGCAGACGCTTTTCTTGCCGCGGTTCTCGCTGATGAATCCCGCTCCCCATCCACCCTTCATCACCGGCATGCGCATGTTGTCGCCGGCGGGAGGAAGCTCCAGTTTGATCACTTCGGCGCCGAGATCGGCCATCATCTTGGCCATCATCGGACCGGAGACCCATTGACTGAACTCGATTACCCTGATTCCGGAAAAAATCGCGCCTTGATCTGCCATCGCAATAATCTCCAGCGTCATAATTGACCAGCCGCCGACATATTAGAAGAGGGTCTGGAGGAGCAATTAGCGATTGCCAACCTTGAACCTTGACCGGCGCCGCCTTCAAGGCGCAAAACCATAGCGGAGGCTCCTATGGAAACGTCATCGGCAAAACGCGACATCGTGGTGGATTTGAGTCAGATTGCGTGGAAGCAGGCTCAGGAAGGCGGCCACGGCTACCAGTTCCGTATCTGCATGGACGGCGGTCCCGACGGTCCCGAAGCGATGCAGGTCAGGTTGCCGGGCATGGACGTTCCGCCGCATTTCCATCATGCGGCGCAATTCCAGTTGCTGCTCAAGGGATCGATGCAGTTCAGCGATCGTAAAATGGAGGCGATCAGCGTTCACTACACCGATCACGACGTGCCTTACGGACCCTTCAAACCCGATCGCGAACACAGCATGCTGATCCTGCATGCCAAGCCCGCAGGGTACGCGCCGATGAGCGACAAGGAAGCGCGCAAGATGATCAACGCGCGCGGACGCGAGCTCGAAGGCTGCGCGCGCGAGGCCAGGTCCGAACCGCTGCCGGGCGGCGGAAGCTGTAAGACCCTGCTCAAGGACGAGAAGGGCGTTTGTGTGCAGATTGTCCAATGTCCGCCGGGGGCCACTTTCAACGCTCCTGCTCCGACGTACGGACGTTACGAGTTGATGCTCAGCGGTTGTGCAACGGTTGGAGACAAGCGGCTGAACGTGGACGCGCTGCGTTTTGTGCAGGGCGACGAACCCGAAACGCCATTGGTCTGCGGCCCGGACGGCGCGACCTTCATCGTGCTCACGTTCGATCAGGACGCCGCCAGATCGTACGGCGGCAAGGCGTTGGACGATGTGAAGAGCGTTTCCTGAGCATGTTCAACCACGAGGACCGGGAAAAGGTGCGCGAGTTGTTCGCGCGCTTCTGCCACAGTATCGACGAAGGCCGCTACGACGAATGGGTCGGCACCTTTACGCCTGACGGCGTCTTCGACAGTCCGGTTGCCGGTCGCCACGCGGGACGCGAAGGGCTGCTCAAGTTCACGCAAGACCTGGCCGCCAGCGACATGGGCAAGGTAAAACAGCGCCATCTGGTAACCAATCTGAGCATGTCTCTGGAGGAGGATCGGGGCACCGCGCTGTGCAATCTGACGGTGTACGTGACTCGCGAGGGCATCACCTCGCTGCTGCTGGTGGGCGGCTACAACGCGCGGCTGCGCAAGATCGACGGCGAATGGTATTTCCTCAACGTCACGCCGTTCGTCGATACCAAAGTTCCACATCCGCTGGCGCGCCATTAAGGAAACCAAACCTTGGCGCACCTCGGGTGTCGCTTGACCTGCATCTTAACGCGTTATAAAAAATGAACACGTTATGACGTTAGGACACGGCGGCGCAGGCCTGCGTGATCGACAGATGCGCGAGCGGCGCGCGCGCATTCTTGACGCCGCCGCCCAGCTTATCCGCGAAAGCGGGAGAACCGGACTGTCGATGCGCACGCTGGCGCAGCGCGCCGAGGTGAGCCTGGCCACGCCCTATAATCTGTTCGGCTCCAAGGGCAGCGTGCTGATGGCGCTGCAGCTCGGCGCGCTGGAAAAGCTGGAAGCGGCGATGGAGCAGTTGCGCGCGCGCGATCCGATCGATCAGGTGCTTGAAGTTGCGCAACTGGGCGTGCGGATTTACACGGGTGATCCGGCCTTCTGGCTGCCATTGATGCAGGCGCATTGGCTGGCGCGCGGCGCGCTTCATGAATCGCCGCTGCATCCGCGAATCGTGGCCCTTTGGCATCGGTCGCTGGAGGCTGGCGTCGAGGAGGGCCGTTTGCTGCCGGAGGTCAACGCCGAATACGTCGCGCGCATGCTGGTCATCTGCTTTTACGGCGTCCTCGTCATGTGGGTGCAAGGCAATCTGGACAGCGAAGGTTTTCGCACGCATATGCTCTACGGGTTCATCCTGACGCTGCTGGGTGTGGCCACACACGGCGCGCGCGCCAGGCTGATGAAGCAGTTGCAGGAATTGGAGCGGGAAATGAATCTGGCCGGGAGCCGGTTGAAAGCGGTCCCCGAGCGGCACAAAACAGGTCCCGGTAAAGTCAGAGTATGATTGGCAGATTCGGGCGCAATCAGTATGTAAAGGGTTTGTGGCGCCTCCTTGAGTGCACCATGGTCCGGGCGCCGGCTTCGGAGACGTTTGAAAAACAGGCAATGCGATAGGAGGTCCGCAATGAAGTACAACGTGATTTCCTCCGACGATCACGTCGAGGAACCCAAGGATACCTGGCAGGCTCGAGTGCCGGCCCGGCTGCGCGACCGGGCGCCAAGGGTGGTGCGCGTGCCCGACGGCGACGCCTGGGAGATCAACGGCGTCCGCGGCAAAACGATTGGATTGGAAGCGCAGGCCGGCAAGAAGTTCGAGGAGTACAAGGCCTCAGGCGAGTCCTACGACACGATTCGCAAGGGCTCCTACGATCCGTACGAGCGGCTCAAGGACATGGATATCGACGGCGTGGACGCCCAGACCATTTTCCCCAACGTGGGGCTGGGCGTTTTCAATATAGAGGATACCGAACTCCAATTCGCCTGTATCCGCGCCTACAATGATTTTCTGTCCGAGTTCTGCTCGGCCAATCCGGCGAGGCTGATCGGGATCGGCCTGATTCCGACGGACGATGTCGAGGTCGGCAGGAAAGAAGTCGAGCATGTGGCGAAGCTGCCGGGATTGCGGGGCGTGATGCTGCCGACGTATCCGCGGGGCGAGCCCCTCAACAGCGCCATTTACGATCCGATTTGGGCGGCAGCGCAGGATTTGAATCTGCCCGTCCATGTCCATCTGCGCACCGGGGACCGCAGGACGGCCGCGCTGTTCAAGGCCAACAACCTGCGCGGCGCGGTGCCGGCGCTGCTCAATGTCGCGTCGCTGGCGAATTACGAAGCGCTGTCGCAAATCATCTTTGGCGGCGTGCTGGAGCTGTTCCCGAAACTGAAGTTCGTTTCGGTGGAAGGCAACATCGGATGGCTCGGGTATTTTCTGGAGAAATCCGATCGCACCTACAAGCGCCACCGACACTGGACCCGGCTCGACCTGCCGAGGCTGCCCAGCGAGTATTTCCATCGCCAGGTCTTCGCGACTTTCATCGAGGACAAGATCGGAGTGAAGATCCGCCACGATATCGGAGTGGATAATCTGATGTGGTCCTCCGATTATCCGCATACCGATACGACCTGGCCGAACTCGCGCCAGTACATCGAGGACACCTTCGCAGGGGTGCCGGAAGACGAGAAGTACAAAATCGTCGCCGGCAACGCAAAAAAGGTATACAACCTGGACTGATTTCATGGGCGGGCCGTGCTGAAAAGGGCGCGGCCCGCCACCACCTCGCCGTCCGTTCCAGATCATTTCAACCGCGGCCAGCAGCCCGCCGATCTACGCATCGCCGGGTTCGTTGGCGCCAGCGCATTTACGTTGATAAACGCGACGGTGCCATGTTACACCGTGTACGGAAGCTCCGCGGCGGGGTCCGCTCGCGGTCCGCTTTGCATTTTCGGAGGTTGGCGCGCCGATGAGCCGCACGTACAACGTTATCGATTCCGACGGGCATGTGCTCGAACCCGTCGATTTGTGGCAGAGATACATCGATCCCGCTTATCGCGATCAGGCGCCCAGGTATTTTGTCGATGAACGCGGCAAGGAGATGATGTGGTTTGTCGGCAGAGCCTTTCCCGGCTTTGACGGGATCGGATCGGCCGGGGCAATCGACGTGGTCAGGGGCGGTGCCGACTCGGTCAAGGACATGAAATATGCCGACGGACGCAAGGGCGGTTTCGATCCGCATGCGCGCATCGCCGACCTCGATCTCGACGGGATCGACGCGGTGTTCCTGTATCCGACGATGGGCCTGTGGATGGGCGCAATCGAGGATCCGAAGCTTTCCGCCGCCTGCGTGCGCGCCTACAACCGATGGCTGGCCGATTTTTGCAAACCCTATCCCGATCGTCTTTTTGGCGTGGCGATGCTGCCGATGCAGTCGGTGGAAGCGGCGATTGAAGAAATGCGTTATGCGCGCAGGGAACTGGGGATGCGATCGGGTTTCGTGCGGCCCAATCGCTACAACAACCGCCAGTTGGACGACCGCGCCTACGACCCATTATGGGCCGAGGCGCAGGAACTCGATTTCGCGATCGGTATCCACGAAGGACTGGGCGGCAATCCCGCCATTGGCGCGGATCGATTCCAAAATCGCGGCGCCAAGCATATCGTCTCGCATACGATGGAGATGATGCTGGCGTCCTTGTGCGTGATCTGGGGCGGAGTGTGCGAGCGGTTCCCCAGGCTGCGCTTCGCTTTTTTGGAGGCGGGTGGTGGCTGGATGCCGGCATGGCTGGATCGCATGGATCGCCATTTCTCGGACAGTCATCTGTTTTATCCGGAAATCAAGATGAAACCCTCGGACTACTTCCGCCGCCAGTGCTGGGTTTCGTTCGAGCCGGTGGAGGCGTCGGTGCAGTTCGCCGCGGATTTTCTCGGCCCCGAGCATATCCTGTGGGCCACCGATTATCCGCATCCGGACGGGTTTTTCCCCGGCGCTCCCAAGCAGATTGCCGAGCGGCTGCGGCCCGAGATCCGGCACGCGGTGATGGCGCAAAGCGCGCTGTCGTTCTATCGGCCTTGAGCGAGTTGACCCCCTTGGCCTGAGTCAGGAAAGGAAAGGCTCAGGCTGAGGAAAGAGTGTTCCTGGGCGTTCTCTCCTGCCTCAGCGGCCAGGGAGAGGAAAGAAAGTGCAAGCCATGGATTACGACCTGATCATCAGAAACGCAACCATCGTTGACGGCACCGGGGCGGCTCGGCGCGAGGGCGATCTGGCGATTAGCGGCGACAAGATCGCGGCGATCGGGAGGATCGGCGGCAGGGGACGCGAGGAGATCGATGCCAAAGGCCTGATTGCCACCCCCGGTTTCGTCGATCCGCACACTCATTACGACGCGCAAATATGCTGGGATCCGTTGCTCACCTGCTCATCAGAGCACGGCATTACCAGCGTGGTGATCGGAAATTGCGGTGTCGGTATCGCGCCCTGCCGGCCCCAGGCGCGCGAAATCGTGACGCGCGACCTGGTGACGGTCGAGGGCATCCCCTTCGACGTGCTCAATCGGGGCATTACCTGGGAATGGGAAAGTTTTCCGCAATATATGGATGCCGCCGCCAAACGCGGGCTCGGTATCAACGTCGGTTTCCTGGTGGCATTGACGCCGCTGCGCCATTACGTGCTGGGCGAGGAATCGAGCGAGCGCGCGGCGCGCCCTGATGAACGCGAGCGCATCGCGGCGCTTTTGCGCGAAGCTGTGGAAGCGGGCGCTTTGGGTTTTTCCACCACTGTTTTCCGCCAGCATCTGGGCTACAAAGGGCGGCCGCTGGCCTGCCGTCTGGCCGATCACGAGGAATTGGCCGCATATGCGAATGTCCTGCGGCAAGCGGACAAGGGCGTGGTCGAGATCGCATTGACTCAGGACCTCGGTCTGCTGTCGGACCAGGAATACGAACTGGTGGATCTCCTGCTCGAACACAGCCATCGCCCGGTGACGTGGACAGCGCTGCTGCCGCGCATCACCGATCTCACGGCGCACGAGGCGACGCTGCGCAAAGCCGAGCCGCTGATCCGCCGCGGCGGGATCCCGCAGATCGTCAGCAAGGGCAACAAGATCCTGTTCGCGCTGCGCGACCCGTTCGTATTCGCGCCGCGGGCGGAATGGAAGCAGGTGTTCCATCAGAGCGTCGAGCGGCAGAAGCAAATCCTGTCCGATCCGCAGTTCCGCGCGACCTTTGCCGAAGGGCTGAAAAGGCCGGAGGTCTTCTTTTCCGGAAACTGGAAAGCGATGTCGGTGGCGGAAGTCGCCGATCCGAAGCTGCGCGAGTTCGAGGGTTTGGGGATACCGGAGGTCGCGCAGCGGATGGGCAAAGCGCCGGTCGACGCCTTCCTGGACCTCGCAATTGCCGACAACCTCGAGACCCGCTTTTGCATCTTCGAGGATTTCGAGCGTTACCTGGCCGGACTTCTGACTGACGAGCGCACGCTGGTGGGACTGGGCGACGGCGGCGCGCACGTCGATATGTTCTGCGGCGCGGCCTACAGCACTTACATGGTCGGGCACTGGGTGCGCGATGAAAAGCTGATGTCGCTGGAGCGGGCAATCAAGCGTATGACCTCGGAGCCCGCCGACTTTTTCGGTTTGAAGGATCGCGGGCGGTTGGCGCCCGGGATGGCCGCGGATATCGCGATTTTCGACTACGATACGGTGGGCGAGAAAGGCCCCAAGGCTTCATTCGACCTGCCGGGCGGGGGGATGCGCCTGACCGTGGCGGCCACCGGCGTGCATTACACGATCGTCAACGGGCAGGTGCTGTACGATCACGGCAAACCGCGCCAGGTCCTGCCCGGCCGCGTCCTCCATCCCGGTGCGAACTGAAGCGCGCGGTTCGCAAACCTGGTGTACGACCAGCGGATGGGGCTGGCGCGAAGCGGATGCCTGCTGATTGTGATGCGGCCCCAGTCATATTAACGGCAGCGCAGGCCATCCAGGATGCGTGTTTTCAGGTTCTCGAAGGGGCCATTGGACATCACTGTAATTACATCGCCGGTTTGCGCGTCGTTCAGCAATTGGCGAAGGAGCTCTTCATTCGAGCCGCACGCGATCGCCTGGGGACCGCGGCTGCTGATTTCGGCGGCCAGACGATCGGTGGACAGGCGCTCAGGGGGCGGGATGGGGTCGTTTTCCTTGAAGTAGACGGGCGCCAGATACACGCGCGCGGCGCGGTCGAAGGCCTGGGCGAATTGGGACTGGAACACGTTGCGGCGGCTGGTGTTCGATCGCGGTTCGAATGCGGCCAGGATGCGGCGGCCCGGATAACGATCGGCCAGCGCCGCCAGGGTTGCCGCAATTGCCGTCGGATGGTGCGCGAAGTCGTCGATCACCGCAATCCCATCGGCTTCGCCCACCAGTTCCTGGCGGCGCGCGACACCCTTGAAAGAGGCCATCCCATGCGCGATTTGCGCATCGTCGAGTCCAAACTCGCGCAGCAGCACGTATACTCCCAGCGCATTGGCCACATTCATCAACCCCCACAACGGCACCAGCAGATCGCGCACGATCACGCGATCGCCGTGCACAATGTCAAAATGGGTCCCGGCGCTATCAGCTCGGATCGATGCGGCTTGGAACTGGCCGGCGCGCAATCCAAAGTCCAGCCGCCGCGCCCCTGATTGTGCCGCCACTTCGAGCGCCGCCGGATAATCCGCGCATACGGCAAGCACGGCCGAGCGGTCCAGCCGCGTGACCATCGCCGCAAACGCGGATTTCACATGCGCCAAATCGCGGTAAATATCGGCGTGATCGAACTCCAGGGAAGTCATGATTGCCCCTTGCGGCCGGTAATGGAGAAACTTGGGACCCTTGTCGAAAAAGGCGGTGTCATATTCGTCGCCCTCGATCACGAAGTAGCGGCCCGCGCCGAGATAATAGTTGGAGCCGAGATTGAGGCTGACGCCGCCGATTAGCACTCCGGGGTCGCGGCCCGCGGCGATCAACACCTGCGCCATCAGCGACGTTGACGTGGTCTTGCCGTGTGTCCCGCAGACCATCAGCGGGCATCGCGTGCTGAGAAAGAAATGCCAAAGCGCTTCGGGCATCGACACATACGGAATCGCGCTTTTAAGCAGCGCCTGGGCCTCGCTGTTATTGCGCGTGACAACATTTCCCACCACAACGAGATCCGGAGCGGGATCGAGATTGGACGGAGCAAAGCCGCGCCTGGCGTCGATATGCATCCGCTTCAGCAGCGACGCGGTCGGCTCGTAAAGCTCGTTATCGGAGCCACTGACTGCGAAGCCCCGTTCCTTGAGCATCCCGGCCAGCGCCGCCATCGCGGTGCCGCCGATGCCCATCAGATGAATGAGTCTGCAATTTGCCGGAATCCGCGCCAGGCGGGTGTTGGATTCAGTTGGATCCATCAAGCACTACTTTCTCGTTTCTAAACTGACGGCCCGTTCGAGAAACTCGATTCGACCGCCTTCCAGCCGCGCTCGCGCACCTATCGGCAGAGTAAAATTTTCGGTGCTGTGCCCGGCTTCGATTCCCCACAGGACCGGCACTCCCAGGCCCGCGGTTTGCTCGGCGGCGAAATCATGGATCAGGCGGCGGTCGGTTTCGGTGTCACCCGGACCGCGCATCCCGCCGAATACAACGCCCGCGACTTGGGCGAGCGCGCCGCTATGGCGAAGTTGCACCAGCATCCGATCGACGCGGTACGCCTTCTCGCCGGTATCTTCCAGGAAGAGAATCCGGCCGTTGAAATCCGGAGCGTAGGGCGTGCCGATCATCGCGGCGACAATGGAAAGACACCCGCCGATAAGCTCGCCTTCGGCAGTTCCCGGATGCAACGATTCGCTGCCCTGCAAGTGGAAGCCGTTCAGTTGGCCGGCGAGCAGCTGCTTCAGATGGTACATGGAAGGCGCACTGATGCCGCCGGCGACGTCCTTGGCCACCATCGGTCCATGAAAACAGACCATCGAGCTTAAGTGGACGAACGCGTTGAGCAGATACGTCTGATCGGAGAAGCCGAGAAAAATTTTCGGATGGCGTCGGATTAGATCGAAATCGATCAGCGGCAGCAGGCGTCCGCTGCCATAACCGCCGCGCGCAGCGAAAATCGCCGTGATTTCCGGATCACAAAAAAATCGCGTCAGCTCGCCAGCCCGCTCCTCATCGGAGCCCGCGAAGATCCGATCGCGCGCCAGCGCGCGCGGGGAGACTTTTACCCGGAAACCCTGGCCTTCCAGTTCCGCCACACCGCGCTCCAGGTGCTCGCCGTCGACCGCGGCAGCGCAGGCGACCACGCCGATCGTGTCGCCGGCTCGCAGCGGTGGAGGTTTGATTCGCGCCCGGGAACCCATTGATGGCGCCTTAGGTTATCACAAGGCGGGCTGGGACGAGCGCAAACCGGCCCTGTGTCAGACAGTTCGATCCACAGCCTCGGCGACGCGCCGCACCGATTTCATCAGTTCGGCAAAGCGCTCGGGGCGCAGTTGCTGCGGACCGTCAGACAGCGCATGGTCGGGCTCGGGATGGACCTCGATCATCAGCCCGTCAGCTCCAGCCGCAATCGACGCCAGCGCCATCGGAATAACCAGCGCTTCAGCACCGGTTCCATGGCTGGGATCGACGATGATCGGCAGATGCGTCCAGCCCTTGAGCACCGGGATTGCGTTGAGATCCAGCGTGTTGCGGGTGGCGGTCTCGAAGGTGCGGATACCGCGCTCGCAGAGCACGACGTTGGGGTTGCCGGCGGACAGGATATATTCCGCCGCCATCAGGAATTCGTCCAGCTTGGTGGACATTCCACGTTTGAGCAGGATTGGTTTGTTGACCTTGCCCAGACGGCGCAGCAGCGAGAAATTCTGCGCATTGCGGGCGCCGACCTGGAGCATGTCGGCGTGCTGCGCGATCTCGTCGATATCGTGCGGATCCATTACCTCGGTCACGACCGGCAGGCCGACCTCACGTCCGGCGCGCTCCAGCAGCTGCAGGCCTTCAGATTCCATTCCCTGGAAAGAATAGGGCGAGGTGCGCGGCTTGAAGGCGCCGCCGCGCAGGATATGAGCGCCCGCGGCTTTTACCGCGTGCGCCGCGCTTTCAATCTGATGCGCGTTCTCGATTGCGCACGGACCCGCCATCACCGCCAACTTGCGGGCTCCGATCTCGACCTTTCCAACCTTGACCACCGAGCCCTTGGGATGGAGTTCGCGGGCGGCCAGTTTATAGGGCTTCAGGATGGGCAGAACACTGTCCACGCCGGAGAAAAACTCGAGCTGCGACAGTTCGTCTTTGCCTCGCTCCTCTCCGACGCAGGCAATTACAGTGCGCTCGACGCCAACAATCTTGTGGGCCTGAAATCCGGCCTGCTCCACGCGCGTCACCACGGCCTCGATTTCAGCGGGGCTGGCGTGCGCTTTCATGACTACGATCACGTTGTCCTTCCTCCTAAAGGCTCATCGCCCTGGCCTCGGCATCAGCGAATGCGGACGTGCAAGGTTGACCGATGAGTCCGCTGGCGCCAAGTCGACTCCTTTTGATACATCTAATAGAGTCCAAGTATCCTGCTCATTGGGACGCCGGGGTGAGTGACCTAATCATGCCATCTCAGATGCCCGTTCATCAACGGCGCTCACATCCCAAACGGCCCTTGCGGCTGATCCATACGTCCGATGTCCACCTGGAAAGCGATACTTTCGGGCATGGAGAGCACGGTCGAAAGCTGCGGCAGGGGATTCGTGACGCCTTCAGCCGGGTAGTCGCGACAGCCAACCGCTTGCAGGCCGACCTGCTGCTGATTGTCGGCGACCTTTTTGATTCCAGCCGCATTACGGATGAGGCGCTGTCCTTCGCGCTGGGCCAGATTGCCAGCGCAAAAATGCCGGTCGTAATGACGCCGGGCAATCACGACGCTCATGACGAGCGTTCCTTGTGGATCAAGATGCCGCCCTCCGAGATGCCCCGGAACCTGCACATGTTGCTGGAACCAGAAGGATCGACTCTGGAGTTCCCCGAGCTTCACGCGCGGGTCTGGGGACGGGCATTGGTCGAGCACACGCCCGATTACCGTCCCCTGGCCGGAATCGCGCCGCCGGTCGAAGGGATGTGGAACATCGCGCTGGCCCACGGCTTCTTTATGGAAGAGGGCGAGTTCGACCGTTCTTCGCCGATTAACCCGGCGGATATCGAAGCCAGCGGCTACGATTACATCGCGCTGGGCCATATTCACGTCTTCACCGACTGCTCTCGCGGTGCAACCCGTGCGGCCTATTGCGGGACGCCCGCGCCGCTGTACGAGGGCGAAGGATGGGTGGCGCACGTGCGTTTCGAGCCCGGGCGCGGAATCGTTTTGGAACGGCTGCCGGTAATCGAATAGTTCATCCGGATGGGCCTGGGGGCAGCTAGCCGGGTCCGTTTGCGCGGGCTAGATTAATTGCGCATGTGCGCCGTCCAGCTTTCACTAATCATTCCGGCTTATAACAGCGCGGCGTTCATCGGCGATACGCTGGCCAGCGCGCGCGCTTTTTTGGAGCGTCGCGGCGAAACTTACGAGCTGATCGTAGTGGACGACGGGAGCGCCGACGGGTCCGCCGCGCTGCTGTCGAAGCTGGCGGCGGCCAATCCCTCCATTCGCCTGATCAGCAATGGCGCCAATCACGGCAAAGGACATGCCGTACGCACCGGAGTTATCCACTCCACCGGCGAGCGTGTGATTTTCACCGACGCCGATCTCGCCTATCCATTAACCGAGATCGACAAGATCGTGGGCGCGCTTGACGCCGGCGCCGATCTGGCCATTGCCGATCGTACTTCGCCGGATTCGCTTTACCATATGAGTCCGGCATTTTTCAGTTACCTTTATACGCGCCATGTCTTGAGCCGGTTCTTTAATCTGATGGTGCGCGGATGGCTGGGAGTTTCAGTGCGGGACTGCCAGGCGGGACTCAAGGGATTCCGGCGCGCGGCGGCGGACATCGTATTTCGTCGGCAGCGGCTGCAGGGCTTTACCTTCGACGCCGAACTGCTTTACATCGCACGCCGCTTCAACCTTGAGGTGCGCCAGGTGCCGGTCGAGTTCCGCTATTTTTCCGAGCCGAGCACGGTGGTTTTTCTGCGCGATTCCATCTGCGCCCTGCGCGATCTGGCGCGTGTACGGCTCAACGCGGCCAGAGGGTTTTACGCCTGATGCGATGAAACAACTGGTGGTCAATGCTGACGACTTGGCGATGACCCACGGGATCAACCGCGCCATTATGCAAACGCATCGCGCAGGGGTCGTGAAGTCGACTAGCCTGATCGCCAACGGCGCCGCATTCGACGATGCGGTCTCCATGTTGCGTCACTCTCCCGGCCTGAGCACTGGACTTCACGTCAATCTGACGCAAGGACGCCCGCTCGCCTCAGCCGGCTCGTCACTGGTTGACGGACGCGGATTTTTTCATCGGCCTGCTGCGCTCGCGCTGCGGCTGAGTCTCGGCGCGGTGTCCATGCGTGCCCTGGAGGACGAAATCACCGCGCAGGCGCAGCGCGTGCTCGACGCCGGAATTTCCATCACCCATTTCGACAGCCATCACAATGTTCATCTGCATCCGATGGCCGCCGCGGCATTGACCAACGTCGCCCGCCGGATGAAGATTCGATGGATCCGGTTCCGCAGCCAGCGCCCTGTCCTTCCGGACGTGGAGCAAGGTCCATGCTGGGCGCATGTGGACGCGCGCGCTCGTCATCTTTTGGCGATACTTGGATCGCAACTGTGCGCGCGGCGCAATGATCGGAGTGGCCCCTCGCGATGGATAATCGGTACGCCCCAGTTGCGGCATTACTCGCCCCGCGATCTGTTTGCCGCAATTGTGCGTTCATGCAGGGATGGCCTCACCGAATGGGTGTGCCATCCCGGATATGCCGACGAGGAGTTGTGCGCGATGTTGTCCGCGCAAGCTGCGCAATTGCGTGAAGCGGAACTAAAGCTGCTGGCCGATCCCGATACCCGAATCAGCCTTCAGCGCGCTGGTATCGAACTGGTCAGTTACGCCGGCTTCGGCAGCTAAGCGCCGCATCGTAATCAGGCCGGCGCTCCACAGCGTGAGTGCGCCGAAACTCGCCATCCCAAGATCGCGCAGCGCGCCCAAACCCGGCAGCAACGGCAGCGCGCCGGACGCTACCACGGCGCCAAACAACCAGACCCATTTCCGGCTCGGATAAACGTCATCGCCGCGTCCTGCCACCATCAGTCCCATGGCCAGCGGCATCAGCAGCGAGAAGTAATGCAGATGCGAAACCGGACTGGATAGAATCATCAAGACCATCAGACAGCCGGCAAACAACTCCTCGGCGATCGGCGATGCGCTCGCGCGACGCCATGAGGCCGCAAGCAAAGTCAGCGCGGTCAACAAAAGCGCGATAGACCAGTGAGCGGGCTTGGCCCAGGCCTCCAGCGGCCGTGATCGAAACCGGCGCGGTTTGGTGACGGTTTCATCAAAGTTTCGCCAGCGATGGATTAACGCCACAAAGGATTGGTTGTCGGTGCCGTTGATATCCAGCAATTCAGGCACGCGCGACCGATCTTTGCCGGCAAACATCGCCGGTTCGACCAGCACGCGATTCCATTCCCGCGTATAGCCGATCGCTTTGGCCGGTCCCAGCAATGCCGCCGGAATCATGAGAATTCCGATCACGACGCCCAGCGCGCACCAGGCAATCATGCGCCAATCGCGCCGCCATAATGGATAAAGCAGGAGGTAGAGGGGAATCACCTTGACGCAAATTGCCCCGGCCAACCACATCCCGGCGGCGAAGCTGCGCCCGGCGATTGCGGCGGCGATGAATCCACAAAGCATCGCGAGCACCAACAAATCGGCCTGACCGCGTTCCAGCGCCACGCCGATCGGGGGCAGGCAGATCACGATTGGCAGCAGGCGCAGCGCCCACCATGCTTGCGATCCGGGCGGCGGGATTCCGCCATAGCGCGCGGCCACCGCCCGTTCCATCGCGACCGCCAGATGGTTCGCCGCCCAGCCCACAAAGAGCAGGTTGAGCACGTACCAGATCGCTACCGCCATCCCAAAGGGCATCATCCCGGCGCGATTGTGGCCGGGTGGAGGATCGGCAAGGGGGATCAATGCGATCGCGAACAGGGGAGGGTATTGGTAATGCCATCCGCGGTTGTCGGTAATCGTGTACGGATCATGGCCGGTACGGATCGCCCATGCGGCACGCAAGTAAACGTCGAGATCGGTGCGGCGCGTGTTGAGAAGATCGGAGCGCACCTCGACGTTGACGCCGAAAGCGATCGCGCACAGCCCGAACACGGCGATCGCAATCCGCTCTCTGTGCGATGGCCGCCGCCATCTATCACGCGGCCGCCACGGTGCCCGATCGTCTTTTGCTTTGTTTTCGGCTCGCTCGTGCACTCGTTTCGGATGCTGTTATAGACATGCACCAGCGTCAAGCGGCGCCTGTTTACTCGCCCGCACAGGACTCGCGACTGGTAGTTGCGATGGGTGCTGGCGGGGGGCCGAAGCACGACTCAAGCGCCCTTTGCGATGTCCGGTCAGTCCGCCTGAATCCGCGCTCGCGGAGTTTATTGGCAGCCTTGCGCCAGAACGCCCGCGCTTCGGATTCGGCGCTTCGGGTCGCACCCTTTTTGGAGCAGGCAGGTTGCGGAGGATCGGTCTTAGCAGGTTTCGGAAAAAGGATTTCCCACAACCTGCTCTTCTCACTCCAGTCTCTCCCGCAGGGAGAGAAAGTAGCGGAAAGCAGCCATCGATTGTCCAGGGTGCGGAACGCAGCTTTTGATAAAAGGCGCAATCTTCTCTTTTTCGCCCGTGTCAGGCTTTCGCCAGGATTGTTTGGAGGCGGGCGGGGAAGTCGGTGATGATGCCGTCGATACCCATCTCCAGCAGCGTGCGCATCTCGGATTCCTCATTGACCGTCCAGTTATGCATCTCCAGACCCAAAGCGTGGGCCGCCGCGACACTGCTGGGCGTCGCCAGCGCCATCGTGCCATGCGAGGGTGGGATCTGTAGCGCGTCAGCCGGACGACGATAACCCGCCATCTGCGCCATCATGGCGGCGAAAAATCCCCGCACCTCGTGTCCGGAAAATCCCGTCGGCAGTTCCGGGGCGAGCGCGCGAATCTCATCCAGTGGCTGCTGATGCTCCGACGCGATCAGGACCCGGTTGCGAGTCGCCGTCGAAGTCAGGGCCGCGTTGAGCGCGGTCGTGAGACTGGGCTTCACCTGTTTGATTTCGATCACGAAAAAAGCGTCGGAGAACAGTCCCAGGACATCCAGCAGCCGGGGGATGCGGATAGCTTTGCCACGAAACGGAAATTCGCCTTCGCCTTGGAGGCCGTAACCGGCGTCGGCGCGGGCGATCTCTACATAATCAAGCTCGCGGATGACCCCGTTCCGATCGGTCGTGCGCCGCAAATCGTCGTCGTGACAAACCACTATTACGCCGTCGCGGCTGGTATGCACATCCAGCTCAAAATAGCGCACCCCTTCCTGATAAGCCGCGGTAAACGCCTCGATCGTGTTTTCAGGACGGACGCCGGCGCCGCCACGATGGGCGATAAGGCGTGGCGCGGGCGGCGCAAAGAAATCGGTTCTCAGCCCCTTACGCATTGGCCCGGTTCGACTGAACTTCGCTTCGAAAATAGAGTCGAATCTGATTTGAACAGATTTGTGGAGTTACGCAAACCCTCTGGAATGTCCCGATGCTTTACATGCCCGGATCGCCCAGCACGCCGCTTTCGATCAGCCGGTCCAGTGCGGTACTTGAGGTATCGCGCTGGACATGATCCCGCAGCAATCCGCCGCGAGCCAGATGAACGTCGCGGTGACGGCGGACAGGTACATGGGATGTTGCCAGGGAGCCAGGAATGGTATCGGTCGCCGGGATCGAAAATGGGTTGGGCGGTTCGGCGTCGGCATTGAAGGCCTCGACGCGATTGACTACCGGGTCCTTGACGGCAGCATCGACCGTACCCACCCGTAATCGGCTGAAAACCCGCTCGAAACTTTGCCTGAAAGCTTCAAACAGGGGCCACCGTTCACTGGAAATTGCCGCCCCGCCTCCGTCCAGGTTAACTTTCATCGGGTCGAGAAATCGGCCGTCTTTGAACAGCGCGTAATGCAGGTGGGGACCGGTCGAGAGCCCACTGCTGCCGACAAATCCGATCACCTGGCCAATCCTTACCGGCGCTCCCGGCTTGATCAACGGGCTGATTGCCGACAGATGGGCATAGACGCTGATCAGCGAATTCTTGTGCTTGATCCGGATGCAGCGGCCCAACTCGCCATCCCAGTTGGCGAATTGGACCACGCCGTCGGCGACCGATCTCACGGGGGTTCCATAACGAGCGGCCAGATCGATTCCCGCGTGGGGACGGAAGCGATGGAGAATCGGATGATAGCGCGAGGGCGAAAAGGAGGAGGAGATGTATTGAAAAGCGACGGGAAAACGCAGGAATTGCGGCTCCAGCGGATTCCCGTGCTCGTCGTAAAGATGCTCCCGCCCGTATCCGTCGTTAAATGAAAAAGCGGCATAACTGCGACGGCCCGACTGAATCTTGCAGGCCTGGAGGTCCGCGTCCCGGCGATGGAGTCCGTCGGGCGTAACCAGTTCCTTGAAGACCAGCTTCAAAGTGCCGCCGCTATCCAGACGCTGCAACCGGGTCCCGAAAGCATATTTGATTTGCGCAACTACGGAGTCGGGCAGGTGCCGGCGCGCCGCTGCCGCGTCAAGTCCGTCGGCCAAAGACAGGCTGTAGGCGACAGTTTCAGGCTGGTAGACCAATGGCTGGCGGGTTGCGAACACCACGCCGTCGGCCAGGCTTTCCTCACGGATTACCAGATTATCATCGAGTTCGTATTCCAGCGCCCGCACCTTGCCCGTGCTGGCATCCTTGAATACGGATACCTGATGGCCCGGATATAGGATTCCCCAATGGGCGGAAGAGCGAAAGGCGTCGGCCCAAGTGTCGCGGTCCGCCCCGTCCACACCGGCATCGCGCAACATCCCGGAAATAGTAACCGGCCGGTAAAGCGTGAATCTAACGATCCGCAACGGCACGGCTGGTTGGACTTGAGGCTCGGCGGCGTTGTCGTAGATCGGGGAGAGCGTTCCCGCCCGGATCGTCTGTGAGGCCATCCGGGCCGTAAGCGCCGGCACCGCGTGGATAGGAACGAATTTCCGCTCTGTTGGCGAAAGACCTAGCCTGACGGTGCCGGTCAGAAAAAGCGTGATGCCGGCAAACACGGCCAGGCATCCGATTAATCCAACAACCACCCCCAGCTTGACTGGGAATCCTCCCGACTTGCCCATCGGGCCCGATTGTGGCTGAAAAATTACAATCGACGCAAGGTTTTTGTGGTTCATTGCGGGCGAAAAACGCCGTTTGCCAACAGGCTTGTTGACGATGGGAGACGCTTGCTATTGTTCGAGATACCAATGAGCACCTTGGGACTAGATCTCGGCAAGCGGCGGATCGGCATCGCCGTTTTCGACTTGCCTGGGATGGGTGCCAGACCCCTGACCACTTTGGTGCGAGTTTCATGGCCGTGCGATATCCAACGGATCCGCACTATTGTCGAAGACCGGCAGGCGCGCCGGATCGTGGTCGGCCTGCCGCTTAACATGAACGGCTCCGAAGGTCCCGCCGCTCGCGAGGCGCGCAATTTTGCGGCCTTGTTGAGCCAGGAACTCGGCCTGCCGGTGGAACTACATGATGAACGGCTCACGAGCTTAGAGGCTGAATCGCGGCTTAAGCACTCCTCTATGGGTCGAAAGTCGCGTAAGTTGGTGGTTGATCAGATTGCCGCCGCCCTGATTCTGGAAAGCTGGCTCGCCGCCCACGGCAATGATGACACTGTTTGAGCTTAATCACGCGGCCGGCTGCCGGCCGCATACCAGCGCGGGAAGACTTTTCGGCAACTCTCGCGCGCCGATGCCGGGATGGCAAGAAAGCTCACAACCGCAGTAATGTTTCTGATCGTCCTGGTCGGAGGAGCAGGCTTCTGGCTGTTCTTCCTGTCCCCCGGGAAGGTGCTGGAATCGCCCCGCATAGTCGAGGTCAGGCAGGGTGAGCGTTTGCCTTCGATTGCCAGCAGTCTCAAACGCGCCGGTGTCGTACGCAGCCGGTTTGCCCTGATCGTGTATGCGCGGCTGACCGGCGCCGCCACCCGCATTCAGCCGGGTGAATACAGATTCTCGGGTGGCGAGACGATTCCCGAGGTTCTGGGTCATCTGGTCCGCGGCGAATCGATCGTCGTCACGGTGACGATCCCGGAGGGCTCGACCGTGCGTGAAATCGGCCGCTACCTGGAGCGCGCACGCCTGCTGTGCGATTGGCAATTCGTCGAGGTGGCGCAACGCTCGCCGCTGGTCAAAGCGCTTGGTCTGTCGCCGTTTGGCGTTGAGGGCTACCTTTTTCCCGCCACTTACCGCTTCCCTCCGTCATCTACCGCTCAGGATATCCTGAGCGCGATGCTCGAGCGCTTTTACACGCAAATCACACCGGGAGTCGAAGAGCGCGCCTTTGAGATGGGACTGAGCGTCAGACAGTTGGTGACGCTCGCCTCGATCATCGAAAAGGAGGCAAAGGTGCCGGCCGAACGGCCCCTGATCGCCGGCGTCTTTTATAATCGCTTGCGTCTGCACATTCCCCTGCAGTCAGATCCCACCGCCCAATACAGCATCGAAGGTATCACCGGACCGGTCCTACAGGCGGTTCATCAGGCGTCGCCTTTCAACACTTACAACTTTGCGGGTTTGCCGCCCGGACCGATCGCGAATCCGGGATGGGATTCCATCCATGCGGCTCTTTATCCGACCCCAACTCCATATCTATACTTTGTTGCGCGTAGAGATGGTTCTCACGTGTTTTCCCGTACTCTCAAGGAGCACGATCGCGCAATTGCTGACCTGCGCCGGGCACAGTTCCAAGCATCCATGGATGGGCGGCTCGACCACGGCCACGTTTCCAGATAGGAACGCCCTTTGACCGACCCGCTCAAAGTTATCCAAAAAGTCGAGCAGCGCCTCGCCCGCTTGGCCGCGCTGCAGACCCTCGCCCCCGCGTTTCCGCCTGTGATCGTGCTGCTTGCGGTCTCCTTCGGCCTCGGCACGGTCGAGCAAACGTGGGAGCGCTGGGGCCTCGCCCTTCCCGCCGAGTCGGTACGCATCCTCCAAACAGTGTCGTTGAGCGCCGCCGTCCTCGGCGTGGTCGCAGCCGCTTTCGTTGCCGCGCTCGCCTTTATCCGCAACCGAGATGCGATCGCGGCAGCCGAATTGATCGACCGCAAACTTGGATGCCGCGAAGAGATTGTGACCCTCGCTACGTTCACCAGTTCAAAAGATAAACGTGCGCGCAGTCCGTTATTTCCAGTGTTGTGGAAACGCGCGGCACAGCGCCTGGATCAACTCGACCCATCCAGCATTTGTACGTTCCAGGTCAGGCAAAGCTTGCGGCTGGCATTTCTCCTGACGGTAGCGACGGCGGGTCTGATTGCGGCCGCGATCTCGGTCCTGGTGGCCGCCAACAAGCCGCCGCTGTTCGCCGAAGCCCGTCAACTGCGTCGAATCGCAAGAGAGATCGCCAACTCCAATCCCGGCGACCGTGAGGCGCAGGAATTGGCCGCAAGGCTGCGCCAGGCCGCCACCCTCATCAACAACCCCGAAGTGCCGCCTCAGGAAAAAATCGAGCAACTCGCCCGGGTCGAGCAGGAAGTGAAGAACCAGCAGCAACGTCAACAGCAGTCCGCGGCCGGTAAAGGACAATCAACCGTTAAAGGAACCGGAAAAGGCTCCAAGGGTGCGGGATCCAGCCGGAATGAGGCTAATGCCGGCAAGGGTCAGGAAGGGTCGGGCGGCAGCGACAACGGCAATGGTAAGGAAACCGGAGGAAGTGCCAGCGCCAAAAACGCCAAAGGGCAGGGGCAATTGGCCCAGGCGAGCGCCGACATCTCCAAAGTACAGGCCCGCCTGGAAGCGGAAGCCAGGCAGAAATCCGGCCGGCAACAACAGAAAAACGGACTGAAGGGCCACGCTCCACAACCCGGCGAACTGCCGCAAATCGCCTCGCTCGAAAAGCCCGGGTACACCGCAAACCTGGGTCAATTCAAATCAGGCAACCGACCGGGCCAGGAACAAGGTAACCGCCAACCCGGCCAGCAGCACAAGGATTATGGCTCCTCGCGAGGCGATACCCATCTGGGCCAGTTTCCTCAACCCGAGAATTTTGAAAAATTCTACAAGGCCGGCGAGCACGGGATCCCAATGGATGTGAAGAATGCGCGCTACGTTATATTTCGCGTTCCCCCCGCGCTGATCAGCGGCGGCGGGGGCAAAACCGTGATTGACTCGGACCGCCCATCGGCCCGAGTGCCTTACGCCAATCTTCCCCTTAAAGAGGAACGAGTTGCCGCCGAACCTGACGAACAACAGCTCATTCCGCCGCGCTACCGCGACCTGCTGAGATAACGTCGAGGAGGAAAGATGGGAGCTGCTCCACAAGTCAGGCCCGAGGACCGCGTGGCCGAATTTCGGGAGGTGTTCACCAGGGTCGAAGCCGAGGTCGGACGCGTCATCGTCGGCCATAAGGGCGTCATCCGCAAGGTCCTGACCGCACTCTTTTGCGGCGGCCACGTGCTGATCGAAGGCGTCCCCGGACTGGGCAAGACGCTGATGGTCAAGACCGCGGCCGAAGCTTTGGGCTTAAGCTTCAAGCGCGTCCAGTTCACGCCCGACCTGATGCCGTCGGATATCACCGGCACGCAATTCCTCAACGAGGTGGACGGCCATCGCCAATTCGAGTTCAAACCCGGACCGATTTTCGCCCATGTCGTGCTGGGCGACGAGATCAACCGCGCCACGCCCAAAACACAGTCGGCGGTGCTTGAGGCGATGGAGGAGCATCAGGTGACGATTTTCGGCGCCACCTATGCGCTCGCTCCGCCCTTTTTCGTGCTGGCAACGCAAAACCCGATCGAACTGGAAGGCACCTATCCACTACCCGAAGCGCAGATGGATCGGTTCATGTTCAAGGTCGTGATCGGTCCGCCCAAACCCGAGGAATTGCGCGAAATCCTGATCCGCACCACGACCGCTTCGGTTTATCAGCCCAAAGCGGTCCTGGATCCGCAAAAGGCGCCCGAAGCCATCGAGCAACTCAAGCTGCTGGTGCGCGAAGTGATGACCGCCGAGCCGGTGGAGCGTTACGCCATCGGAATCATCTCATCGGCAACGCCGTCGGGACCGGGAGCGCCGCCCGAAATCACGCAATACCTGCGCTTCGGCCCCAGTCCCCGCGGCGCCCAGGCTTTGCTGCTGTGCGCCAAGGTCAACGCGCTGCTCGACAGTCGCGTCAGCGTCAGTTATGACGATGTCGAAGACGCGATTGTGCCCGCGCTGCGCCATCGGCTGCTGCGCAACTTCCAGGCCGAGGCCGAGAACGTCACTCCCGAAGCGCTGCTCGAACTGGTGGTGAAGAAACTCAAGCGCCCGCGCTGACGTCCGCGCATGCTCGGATTGCCCGAACAATTCACCTCGGAATTCCTGGTCCGCCTGGAGCAGTTGCGGATCAGAACGCGGCGCGAATACGCTGGCCAAGGTAAAGGCTCGCATCTGTCGCCGCGGCGCGGATCGTCGCTGGAGTTCGCCGACTACCGCCATTACGCGCCCGGCGATGATTTCCGCTATATCGACTGGAATCTGTACGGGCGCAGCGACAAACTGTACATAAAGCTGTTCAAGGAAGAAGAGGATCTGCTCACCTACATCTTTATCGACGCCAGCGCCTCGATGGGACTGCCGCGCACCGATCGGAAGTTCGAGGCGGCGGTCAGCCTGGCGCTGGCGGTGGCCTATGTCGCGCTCTCATCGGGGGACCGCGTGATGGTGCGGGTGCTGGCGGGCAACAGCAAAGCGGCCGCGCCCGCTTTCGTCACCGGACGGCATCGGATTATCGAATTGGCGCGTCAATTAGCCGCCGTCAAACCGGGCGGTCAGCTTGATCTCGCGCCTGCTTTGGCGCGCGAGCTGGCCATGCTCAAGCGCGCGGGAAAAGTCTTCGTTATCTCGGATTTCCAGATGATGTTCAATTCGATCGCGCAGGGGATGGGATTGTTTGTGGCATCCAACATGGACGCGACGGCGGTGCAGATCCTGGGCGGCGGCGAACTGGAAGCGCAGGCCCTGGAAGGCGACGTCGAGGTGATCGATTCGGAAACCGGCGAGCGGCTGCGGGTGTCGATGGGCCGCCGCGCGCGCGAACAATACCGCACCACCCTGATGCGCCTGGCGCGCGAGATCCGGGCGATGTGCCTGCAACGCGGCCTGCGCTACACGCTTTACACCACCGAGCGCGATTTCCAGGAGTTCTTCATCCGCGCCGTCACTGAACTGGGCCTGGTACATTAGGAATGGGGATCGGTGCGTCCTGGTTCGCTGGTAAAACAGGCTTTCCAGCCTGTGCCACGCGGCCACGCAGCGCTGGTAAATGATGTCGCAGTTCGGTTTTCTCTATCCTGGCGCGTTGGTTTTCTTCGCGCTGGTGCCGCTGCTGCTGATCGCCTACCTGGTGCGGGAGCGGCCGCGCAGCGTTATCGTCAGCAGCGTGCTCGGATATCGAGCGTTGCGCGGACTTCGAGCCGAGCGCCCGTGGGGCCGGCCACGGCTGGATTGGCTCTTCCTGATCGAATTGGTGATCCTGAGCCTGGTCGTACTCGCGATGGCGCAGCCTTACCTGATCCATCAGCACAATCCGGTCGCGGTGGTGCTCGACAATTCGGCCGCGATGCAGGCTGGGGTTCCGGAGGGCGCCCGCCTCGACGCGGCCAAGGCGGCGCTGGCGGGCGCAATTCCCAACGGCAATGATGTGGCGATCGCATTGTATGTGACCGCTCCGCAGCCCCATCAGATAGCCGATGCTCTCAGCCCCTCGCGCGCGCGATCGGCGATCGCCAAGGTGCGCGCCGTGGATGCCGCCCAGAGTCCGCTCGCAGTCGCGCGGATGCTGCGCGATATCATGTCGGGCCATCGCTTTACCCAATGCCTGTTCGCGACCGCCAGTCCGGTCAATCCGCCGGTGCCTCCCACGGTGCACGTGTTCAAAGCCGGCGACCCGATTCCCAACTATGCGATCGGGTCGTTCGCCGTCGGCGGCGCGCAATTCGGCTCCGGCGCGCTCAAGGCCGAAGTGACGGTTGCCAATTTCAGCGCCCAGCCGCAAACCCTCGAAGTCACCATTTCGGCTGAAGGCAAAGCGCTGACGCGCGCCCAGGCGCGGTTGAATCCTCAGGAAATCACCGATATCGAATTCCCCACCCTGGCGCCGTCCAGTTCGTATCGCGCGGATTTGAAACCGGCTGACGCTTTTAATCTGGACAACGTCGCCTGGGCGACGCCACCGGGCGGCGCGCGGATCAACATCCTGTTCGTCAGTCCGACGCCCGCCGACGCCGCCGGCTTGCAGAACCTGCCCCAACTGAATGTCCATACCATTTCCCCCGAGAACTACTCACCCCAAACGGCCAAGGCCGATCTGCTGATTTTCGAATATGGAATTCCCAGGGAATTGCCCGCCGCCAACGCGCTGCTGGTAATGCCGCCCGGCGGTGACGATGTGTTCGGACTGCGCGTGGTGCCCGGCATCACCACTCAGATCACGGACTGGCGCTCACCCGATCCACTGACCGACGGGGTCAATTTCCGCCTGCTGGCGCTGCGCCAGCCGGAGTCCTTCGCGGTCCATCCGTGGATGCAGAGTGTGGTCAACAGCAATCTCGGCTCCCTGATCATGGACGGCAGGCATCAAGGCCATCGCTATGTCGTGCTCGGATTCAATCCTTTCCCGTATCTGGGCACGCGCAATCTGCCGATGTCCGTGCTGACGCTGAATATACTCGGTTATCTCTCAGGCTTCGGTTCCGAGGACAAAGGTTATCGCACGGGCGAACCATGGATCGTTCCCGCCGGCGTCGGCGAGATCATCACTCCGTCGGGAAAAACCATCAATGTGAAGCCGGGAACGCCGTTCACGGACGACGCGGAACAGGGCATCTATCAGCTAATCGGGCCGGGTTCGCAAAGGCGGCTGCGGGCGGTGAATCTGGCGGATCTCAATCAGTCGAATCTGGAAAATCCGGCCTCAATCAAACTTGATATACCGCCTGGGGATGGCGAGCGTCGCGACTTCTCGCAACGTCAGAGCCTGACTCCGTACCTGCTCGCCGCGATCCTGACGCTTGCTGCGTGCGAGGCCCTGTTTACATACCGCCGCAGGCGCATCTATGCTCAGGGGTTGACGTGACGATCGATTCGCCTCGCGATTTCCCCTGGATGCATAACTTTTCGGAATTGCGCGACCTCGCTTCGCTGCGCGACCTGGCCAGCTATCGTACGCTGACGTGGACCCACCCCGCAGCGCTTTATCTGCTGATTCCCGTCGCTCTGCTGCTGATCTGGTGGCTGATCCGTCTGGATGGCTGGCGCAGATTGCCGGGGCCAATCATGCGCGCGATGGTTCTGACGATGGTGGTTGTGGCGGTCGCGGGGCCATACCGGCTCAGCACCTCGGAAGGCGCGGCCAAGCCGGTCCTGCTGGACGCGTCGGCCAGTATCACGCCCCAGATGCGCGCCTGGACCGAGGATCTGGTCCGCAATCAGCTCAAGCTCAAGTCCGGCGACCCGGCGATTGTTTTTGGCGCTCGCCCGGTGGCGGAAAATCTCGGCGATGCGTTGGCGGCGCTGACCAGTCCCGAGGGATGCACGCAATGCCGTCCTGGAGCTACCGATCTGGCCGCCGCGTTGGCCAAGCTCATGGCTCTGGGCGAGGGCAGCGGGCCCGTCGTACTGGTCACCGATGGATGGGAAAACCAGGGTAACGCCGCCCAGGAATCGGCGGCGTTGCTGGCCGCGCACACCGAACTTTACATCTTCACGCCGCCGGGGGCCTCCGCGATTCATGACGTCGCCGTTTCCGAAGTCAGCACGCCGCATGCGCTGGCCAACACCGATTCCTTCCTGGTCGGCGTGGCGCTAACCAATCTTAACGATCATCCGGTGGCAGGGACGGTGCGCCTGTTCGAAAGCGGCAGGCTCATCGATCAACGCGCAGTCACAATCAATCCGGGATCCGAGCGGTTCGATTTTCCCGTCCGCAGCGCCGCCACCGGGTTGACTTCCTATCGCGCGACGTTTACGGCTTCCAACCCGGATGACGACCTGTACCATGAGAACGACTCGCTCCAAAGCTGGGTCGGAATCGGCGCCAAGCGCAAGATTCTGATTTTCGCCGGCTCTCCCGACTCCAATTATCTGGCGAGCGTGGCGCGGCGGCTGGGGATGGAGCCGGAGGTGGTCGCGCCGCGCGACACCCATTTCGATGCCGACCTGCACGGCTTTGATGCCGTCCTGCTCGATAACGTGGCACGCGATCAGATGCCCGCTGAGACCCGGCAGGCCCTGGCCCGATACGTCGGTGCAGGCGGCGCGTTGGCGATGATTGGCGGTGACCGCAGTTTCGGACTGGGCGGATGGCATGGCAGCACGCTGGAGTCAATCATGCCGGTGATCATGAAGCCGCCCGAACACAAGGAGCGCCAGCGCGCGCTGGTCCTGATCATCGACAAGTCGGGCTCGATGGGCCGCGCGGAGAAGCTTGACTATGCAAAGGCAGCCGCCCGCGCTGCCGCCGCCACGCTCAAGGACAACGATCTGATCGAGGTAATCGGCTTTGACTCGCAGCCCTTCGTGGTCGTGCCCCTGGAGCCGATGAAAACCGCCCGTCCATACCTGGATCAGATGATCGATCGGCTCAAGGCACGCGGCACCACTTACCTGATGCCCGCGCTCAAGCAGGCCGACCGCGATCTTGCCGCCAGCGGCGCCGCTATCAAGCACGTCGTCATCCTGACCGACGGCGAGACCGGTGGAACCGCCGCCATGTATTACGACCTGGTCGCCACGATGCACCGGCAGGGCGGCGTAACGGTGTCGTCGATCGCGATTGGCAACGAAGCCAATGTGCGGCTGCTTGACGCGATTAGCCAGTACGGTGGTGGAGCGCTCTATCAGACGTCCAGCGCGGAAGCCTTGCCGCAACTGGTGTTGCAGGACGTTGGACAGCATGGCGGCGAGCAGCACACGATGGTGGAAAACGAATTCGTGCCGCAGACCACCAGTCCCGATGCGGTTCTTAAAGGGATGGGCGGACGCCGCCTGCCGCCGATCAAAGGCTATGTCAGCACGGAACTCCGGCCCGGCGCCACACTGGACGCCTTCGTCACGCGCAACGGACAACGCGAACCGCTAATCGCCAGCACTCGGTACGGCGCCGGCAAAACGCTGGCTGTAACCACAGACGCCGGCGGGCGCTGGGCGTCGCCGTGGATCCGCGACAATGTTTTCAGCGGACTGTGGGATCGAATCCTCCAATGGATGACGCCGCCGGCCGCCAATCTGCCGAAATTCGATGTGGCGATGGGTTATCGCGACGGCCGTATCGAGTTCCATTTGACCGACTACGACGCCGACGCGCGCCAGGCGTTGGCCATGGTGGCGGCGCGTGTGATGCGCCCGGACGGCACCCGCGAGGATCTGCTATTGTCGCAATCCGCTCCCGGCGAACTCAGCGGCAGCTTCGCCGCGCCGTCGGCCGGTACCTACTACATCGAATTATCATCGGGACACGACGGCCGGGAGCGTCCCTTTCCCCCGCTGGCCTACACCGTCAGCCCCGCAGCGTTCGCCGAACTGCCGCGCCGCCGTCCGAACTATGACCTGCTCGAACACCTGGCCGCGGCAACTGGCGGCCGCCTCAATCCGCCGGCCAGCGAACTGGTCATGGCGCGGCCGCAATTCAAACACACGGTCGGATTCACCCAACCCCTATTACTGGCCGCGATGATCCTGCTGATCGGCGAAGCGCTGGTCCGCCGCTTGACGGCGTAAACAGCTTTATTCGCGTCGCTCCCGCCTGAGATTTTAGACAAGCTAAGGGTCGGGTTCTATGGCAAACCGTCTCAAACGGCGGCATTCGAGCCGTTGACCGCCTTCATCTCACCGATGGCTAGAGTCAAACCATTTTGCTTCACCGGTCCGGATGGCGCCGCTGCAAAGGGTCTGGCAAGATATTCCGCGAAATTCGCTTCGGGCGCTACAGCTCAGGCCGCCCGAGACGAGGTCGATGACGCGCCTGATGGCGACTTTGGTGAGCGCGATTGCGATTTAAGATGGAAAAAATTTCCCTTCGGTCCGTTGGTCGTTGGCAGTGTGGATTTTCAGCCGCACTTTTCATCATCGTAACGATTGCTGCGGCGGGATGCGGGAGTAGCTCGTCGCCGCCCATTATCACGCCAACCGCAAGTCCGACGCCAAGCGCCACGCCTACCGCTTCTCCGCCGCCGCCGTTCAACAGCGGCAAAAACGAAGGCGCGCTGATCGACGGTGAATTGGTCACCAGCTATCCGACGCTGACCAGCGGCAGCACCACGGGGCTGGACAGCTTTTATACCGGGGTGATCTGCGCGGGGCTGGAGACGGCCAATTGCACCAGCAACGAGAACAATCTGAACACGGCCCAGTTTGGCAATTTCGACCTGGCTGAAAATCCAATCGGGCACAATCGACTCGGTATCGCGATGGTGGATGCGGTAAAGATCCATTATACGGCAATCAACGTCGATCAGAACGCGCTGCCGGTTTCAGGCGGCATCCTGGTGCCCCGGATCAGTGCCTCCTCGCTCAAGGGCGTCATTCTCTATTTTCATGGAACTACAGTTGACCGCAGCTACGTGCCGTCCAATTTCACACCACTGAGCAACACCAGCACCTATACGGACGGCGCCGTCCTCGCCGCAATTTTTGCCTCGCAGGGATACGTAGTAGTGATGCCGGATTATATCGGCTTGGGCGATGATATCACCCATGCCCATCCCTACGTAGTCTATCCTGGGGTCAACGCGCAGAGCGGGCTGGCAATGGTCAAGGCCGCGCGCGCCTACCTGACCGCGAAGTACGGCATCATCGGCAACCTGCCCTTCTATGTAACGGGCTATTCGGAGGGGGGAGCCTACGCGCTGCAGGCTGAGCACATGATGCAGAGCAATCCGCTTTACGCCGAGGTACTCGAGGTCTCGCTGCGCAAGGCGGCGCCGCTTTCGGGCTTTTTCGATCTTTCCGGCACCGGCCTGGCCTACCTGTTCGATAACATCAGCGCGACCCACAACAACTGGTTTTCGCTTGATCCGACGATTTCAGCATTGAGCAAGCCCTACCTGAGCGCTTACCTGGTGCTGAGCTTCGCCAGCTATTCGGGGATTGACCCGACCAATATCCTGGCCGCCAATTTTTACAACTGTCCAGCGGGCACGACCGCATGCGGAACCGGTAACAACCTTGCCGGACTATATTTCACCGCCACGCAAAGCGCCGGCTACAACGGCCAGGTGGAGCTGCTGACTTACGCGTTGGCCCAGATCGCGGGCTGGAGCACCACCGACAACGCGATCACCCCGTTGTTGACCAAGGCCTATGCCACCGCGCTGCAGAAGCAGGACACCAGCAACCCGCTTTATCAACAGGTGCTGGGAGCCGATACCTACCAGTTCGTGCCCACGGTGCCGGTGACGCTGGTCTCGCTGATGAAGGACTCGGTTGTCACGAGAAAGAATTCGGACGTTGCCTTTGCCTATTTCACCAAACAAAACCCGTCCGGACCCTACAAGGAGGCCCTGGTCGATAACAACAACTTCCTGGTGCCCGCAGGGCTGGGAGTCGATTATGTTACGCTTCCCGGTTCAAGCGGCACGCAACCGGTGGATCACGGCGGGGAGTTGCCCTTTTTGAGCGTGCTGATTCTCAACGAGTTCAACGCAAGCCCCTGAGGGCAGCCGGGCGAGGGAGCGGAACCGGACCCGACTTAAGAAGTATGCGATGAGACGCGGCATCAGACTCGCGCCAGTAGTTCAATGATGGCCGCCGCCATGACCCCATCCGCCGCCATGGAAACCGCCGCCGTGGAAACCGCCCCGGAAGCCATCTCCGAAGCCGCCGTGGTAGAACTCCATATGATGGCCGAACCTATGATGTTCTTCCCACGGATGGTCCACATCGAAGTCGGGATCGTATCCCCAACCGCCCCAACCCCAGGTAGAGTACGGCGCGTAGCCGTAGGCGGGATAACCCGGATAGTCATAAATCGGTCCGCATCCGGTGCTCGCGCAGGCGAACCCGCCGAGCAAAACCAACGCAGCCAAAAAACGGCGGAGCCTTACCAGTAACTTTTTCGAAATCACTTCAAGGCACTCCCCAGGCCGGTTTGCCGTTTTGGCGATAAAACGCCAAACCTGGAGTCCGGTTTTCGGGAACATCTAGGCTGGTTCGCAGATGGCCATTGGGACCGTATAGACCCAGCCCCGGATCACCCGAGGGCCCGAGCGCGAGAGTCGCGCGCAACTTGCCGTCCTGATCGAACAGATCCAGGCCGGGGGAGCCGCTGCTCGCGAGGTCAACTGTCAGGCGGCTGCGGCCCTTCGAGTCGTTGAAATTAAGCCCAACGGCGCCGTCTGGCAAGATGCCAATCGCTCCGCGCACCTTGCCGTCATTGTCGCGCAATAAAAACTGGTGCGCCTCCAGCGTGTCAGGCACCGTGGAATTGGTTTCCGCCATCGTGGTCAGAGCGCCGCAAAACAGCATGAGCGCCCCGAGCATCAGGCGCAGGCGCTTGTTGCTGCGCTGAAGCCTGGCCTGTTCCAGTTCGAGCCGCGCTACCCGCCCGATCAGATCATCGGTCGATTGCTCCATAGATGTCTCCGGTTTGAAGCCTCCATTCTGCGAATACATAGGATAACTGTTTCCCAGTATGTCAGTCATCAGGACGAGAATGAATGACTTTAAATCAAGCAGGGGTAAGTTTAGCATGCCCTCTTACCTCGGGCTTCGATCTCAGACATCTCCGTTCGGCGAGAGCCGCGGCAGGATGTCAATCCTCACCGACCACCCGCTCCATTTGAGGCAACGCGCGAGCTGTTAAAAATCTAGCTTCACCTCACTGGCTGCGACGGACGGAAAACAAGCTATGTGGGAGCTAACGCGGCGCATCTGTTAAAGAGGCGGCGCGGATCGGCGATGCGACTTCGTTCTCAACGTGGAGCAAGACTGACGGTGGCGGTCGTCCAGAGGCTCAGCGCGACGGCGGCCGATTGAACGGCGCGGCAGTATTTCGATGAACGGCCATGACCCGGAAATTCGGCAGGCGGTGCCCGACGCCATCCCCAGACCGGCGCGCCCCGGGTTCACAACAATGCCGTGTGGATTGTTGCGCGAGGCGGCGCAGGCTTAATTAATTGACCAGCGAACGGTCCTTCCGGGCTATGCCCGCGGATCTTCGATCTGGGTGCGCCGGCTGCCGAACACGCTGAACAAGCCGTTGCGCGGCCAGACCATGGAAAGAGCGAGCCCCGCGGGTATCCCGATCGCCGAAGCGAGCAGGAAAGCGCCAATGGTTGGATTGTTGCGGTAGATCTCCATGCAGCTCAAGTAGATCTGGTAGCAGCTCCCCGAGAACTGCTGGACCACGGGGATGGATTGCAGATCGGACCCGTAAAACGTAAGGATCGCAGCGGCGGCGGCTGAAAAAACGAGGAAGGAGGCCAAACGGCGCACAACAATTTTGTTCATGACCAAATCTAAACCATACCCCACGATTTTTGTCAAGTTTGCATGCTAACAGTTAGTTGAGCATATATTTGCTAATTGTAAGGAAACTTTACACTGCGTAAGAATCGAACTTTACACTGCGTAAGAATCCGGACCTGCGCGTGTGTTCCCGCGCTGTGCTCGAAGGCAGAAAATTCCCGGGCTGAAGCAGAAGCCGGAAAGCCCTGTGCCCCGATGCTCTTACGGCATCATGCGAAATGCGGACAGTTTCACCGCAACAGGAATCGGCTTCAACGTCTGTCTCGGCGCCTTTGCGGCTTGACGCCGGGCGCGGCAGGCGTTGAATAATCCCGCGGGCTGGACAGAGCCGTTGAGGTCGCTACCGCTCTATCCTGAAAACCTTTTATTCCCTTCGGGGCAGGTTTATCAGCGCTCATGTTGGCGTGTTACCGTCGCTGCGGACCCCGGGCGCGGTCGTGCTTGCCGCGTGGCTTCCCAAGATCGTCGCGGCTGACCTGCGCTACATGTCGTCGCAACGCCTCTCGCGCAAGTTCAGCAGCCACGAATACAGGGCGCTGGAGCGGGTAAGGCGGGGCGATTGAGTTGAGCGCAAACAGGGCTCGAACTATTCCTTTACCGCCTGCCTGATTGAATTGAGTATAAAGAGGTAATCGCGCGGATTAAGCACTGTGCCCAGCAGTTCGACGTGGGACAGCACCTTCAGTTCCTTCGGCGTGACATTGTTGCGGATCAACGCCGCCTTGTCGGATAGCAGTTCTTTCCACGCATTCGACGATTTTGGTTTGGAACGCGCTCCCTTCGCGCTTCCAATCAGGTTTTTCGCCTCGGGATGGGAGAGCAGGAAGAGCCGTTCCTTGTCGATGCCGAGCGTATCGGCCAGACGATTGAGCAGCGTTAAAGAGGGACGGCGTCGGCCCTGCTCCAGATAACCGACATGGCTGGCCCGCACCCCGAGTTTGCGCGCCAGCGCCTGCTGGCTGAGGCCCAAGGCCAGCCGCGCCTCCTTGAGGACTTTACCGAAGCTCTCCTCCCTCATATGTCATATTCCTCGAGTAACGCCGCACGAAGTTTAGCATAATGGATCATGCCGGCCAGGTACTGCAGATTCTGATCCGGAGACAGCGTCCTGGAAAAATCAAAACCGTAGGACGTCTCCAGGTGCGACCTTATTCGACCGATCACTGACCGATCGATTCCTCCCGCGCGGGCGATTTGCCTGCGCCGCTTTCGGGTGAAGATTCTGTTCGCCGCCGTTTGAGGATAACCGCCCAGTGCCACGATCACGTCAGCGGCGAGTTCGCCCGGATCGTCCAGATGGTCGTTGTACGCGGCGTCGAAATAAAAACGAACTTCGTTGGATTTGCCTCTGCCGCTGCCGGCCCGGAAATGATGACCGACTTCATGGCAAAAAGCGGTGCCAATAGCCAACGCATGATGGGCGCTGTTGACGAAGATCAGCGGCTTGGCCATCGCCGTCCGGGAACCGTCCACATAAAAGCCGTACAACGCCAGGCTGGTGTATCGGGCCGCTTTCACGTTCAAGTGCAAGGCGTCAGCCGCACGCGCAAAAAATTGCCGCGAGGGCGGCCCCAATACCTTGTGGTTAAACTGGGGCCATACATCGGTGGCTTTGTCAACCAGTTCCGTAATTTGTGCGAAGGTCAGTTGACTGCGCAGGCTGGCTGCGTAATCGCGCGCGCTCAGGCGCCGGATATCATTCCGCGGATGCTCCCACGCCTTGAGTTCTTTCGCGTTCAGAACGCCGATTTTCGCAAGCACCGACTGGACCACCTTATCTGTCGCGATGGAATCTTCTTTCATCACACTAATCCGTCCGACGTTCAGACCTGTTGCTCGTCGGTTTCATCGCCCAAAAAACAACACCTCACGCGTAGTACCGGCGGAGCTCCCGTCCGGCCATCGGGCTTTCGCCCAGGACCTTTCGCTTAAGTATATCTAAACTTAAGCATTTGGACTCTCCGGCCCAATCTATACCCTGAACCGAGCGCTTTAGTCAACCTTCGGTGATATTAGTCCTTACTGTAAGTTATTCATGCATAAAGGTGTACATTCTCTCTCTTCCGCGTACAGTCCGATGGTCAGCGAGGTGATTCCGTGCCATCCCGACAGCGTGCAATAGGGATCCCAGTTGAGTTGCGCAGAGCTGGATTGTGGCGGCGCGCATGTGCTACCTGGCCGGCAACACTCAGGCCTCGCCGAGATGCCAACGGCGAAACGTGGTATCCCGGAATCGCCACTGACTATTGGAGCTTCCAGACCGCGCCCGTGCGCTCGCGCCAAGCAAACCCTCCTGGTACCGTTCGGAACATTGAAAATGCGCCCAAATCGTGATTCGTTTTGATGGCGAGATGGATTGCGCGGGATTGCCGAGGGCGATCGCCGAAAAGGTCCAAGGAGTAATCCGCAATGAGCAGCTACGACCTGGTAATTCGCAACGGTACGATCGTCGATGGCACCCGGCTTCCGGCGTTCAAAGCCGACCTCGCGGTCAAAAACGGGCGAATCGTCAGGATCAGCGGCAGAATCAAGTCCGATAGAGGCCGCGAGCTGGATGCGACCGGATGCTACGTGGCGCCGGGCGCTATCGATCTGCATTGCCATTACGATGCGGTCAGTGCGGTTTTGGATTTGCGCCGGTAAGGCCCGAGGACCGCGCCGACGCGATGGACATGATGTGCCGGATCGAAGCGGTCCCGATGGAATCGATGCGGGCCGGGATGCGCTGGGATTGGGTGAGCTTCCCGGAATATCTCGACAGCCTTGAGCGGCAGGGGCTCGGGCTCAACATCGCATCACTGGTCCCCTACTCCCCGTTGCGCTCCTATGTGATGGGGGTGAAGGAGTCGCGCGAACGGAGCAAGGCAACGGACGCGGAAATGGCGGAAATCAAGCGCTTGTTCCGTGAGGGAATGGTGGCCGGCGCGTTCGGTTTTTCCGCCGACAAAAGCCTCGAGGACCGCCCCGGCGACGGCAGCTACCTTCCCACCCAGGTGGCGGCGGACGAGGAATTCTATGCGCTGGCGGAAATTCTGCGGGAATTCGGCGTCGGCCATATCGGATGGACCCGCGGCATCCCCGATCGGATGGGCGCAAATCGCGACCGGGAGTTTCTGATTCGCCTGATGGACTTGAGCGGGCGCCCGCTGCAATGGGGCCTCGTCATGCAGTTGGAGAATCACCCTGAGATGCATCGCGAGCAACTCGCATGGCTCAGCGAGATGCATCGGCGCGGCTACCCGATGTACGCGCAGTCGATGGCGGTCGATGTCTCGCAGAAATTCACGATGGAGGACTACAACCTCTTCGACACCAATCCGCATTGGCTCGAAGCGACCTTGGGCGGCGTCGAGCAACGACTGCAGAAGTTGGGCGATCCCGCCCGCCGCGCCGGTTTGAAACAGGACATGGACCGCACCCGCCGCGGCACCCCCGAGGCGTGGGACGCAGTTCGGGTGCTGGAGGTCACGCAGGAGCGCAATTACCGCTACGAAGGCCGCAGCATCGGCGAAATCGCGCGGCAGGAGGGCAGGCATCCGGTCGATGTGTTCCTGGATTTGTGCGTCGACGAAGGTCTGAAATGCCGCTTTGCGTGGCGCGATCTGCACGTCGCCTCGGGCGAGATCATCGCGCATCCGTGCACCCACGTTTCATTGGGCGACGGCGGCGCCCACACCCGTTATCAGACCTCGAGCGCCTGGCCCACGCATTTCCTGAGCCATTGGATTCGCGACCGCGGCCTGATGAGTATCGAGGACGCGCACTACAAAATCGCGGCGCTGCCGGCCTGGATCGCGGGCTTTCGCGATCGCGGCATCCTGCGCGAGGGAATGGCGGCCGATATCATCGTGTACGAACTAGACAGACTGGCTATGGACGAGCCGCACTACGAATCGGATTTCCCCGGCGGCGCGCGCCGTTTGATCCAGAAGGCGAAAGGCTTCCGTTATACCATCGTCAATGGCACTGTTACCTTCGAGGAAGATCGCTGCACCGGGGCCTTGCCCGGCAAGCTGTTGCGCAGCTACGACATGATCGCCTGACCGGGAACGAACACCATACGCCTGCGTTGACGGAAAAGGAGCTGCATCAATGGCCTTCACGCTCGACAGATTCTCGCTCAAGGGGAAAGTGGCAATCGTGACCGGAGCCGGAGCGCGCCAAAGGAGTATCGGTGCCGCGTATGCTGGCGGTCTTTGCGCGGCCGGAGCATCGGTCGTGGTGGCGGACCTGAACGGCGCTGGTGCGCAAGCTGTCGCTCGCGAACTGACCGAGCGCGGCGGTAGGGCGGTTGGCATGCAGGTGGACATCTCCAATCCGGAATCGGCCCACCGGATGGCGGACAAGGCCAACGAAGTCTTCGGCGGTATCGATATCCTGGTGAACAACGCGGCGCTGATGGTGGAGTTGAGCTACAAACCGATTATCAACACGCCGCTGGAGGAATGGAACCGGCTGATCGCGGTCAATGTAAACGGGGCGCTGATTTGCAGCCAGGCGGTGGTGCCGTACATGCGCAAGCGCGGCGGGGGACGGATCATCAACCAGGTTTCCGGCGGCGCGTATCCGGCGACTTCCGGCTACGGAGTGAGCAAGCTTGCCCTGGTAGGAATTACGACCACGCTGGCGATGGAATTGGGCCGTGACAAGATCACGGTCAACGCGATCGCGCCTGGCAACGTCGCCAGCGAGGCCGGCCGGATGGCCGCCCCGGATGATTCACCGTTCATGCAGATGCTGCGAAATACTGTCGCCTTGCGCCCCACCGGCGAGCCCGACGAGTTGGTGGGCGCGCTTCTGCTATTGGCGTCGCCGGCGGGCGATTGGATAACCGGCCAGGTCCTGCACATAGACGGCGGCTGGATCCTGCGCCCCTGATTTCAACCAACATTTCCATAAAGATCTTCGCCGCCCCTCGCGACGTCATTCCCACATGCTCACATCGACGCCTAATGATTTGAGGCCGTCGAGCATTTGCGCGGGCCGGATGAAGTCCGGCGGGCGATGGGGATCCCACATGCGCGTGCTCACGCCGCGGCTCACGAAGGCGAGGCCCTGCTCCAGCGTGAAGATCGCGCCGCGCCGGCCGGCCTGGCGCTCGAAGCGGTCGGCGTGGGAGCGATCGAGAACGAAATTCATGCTGTCACACATCCGCATCACGTTGGTCGTGTTCCAGTACCAGGGACTGAGGCTTACGTGAATCAGAACGGAATCCGGCCGCGCTGAAATCACCGCGCCGTCGGTCATAACCAGGCCGATGCGCGCCAGGCAGCAGGCGCAATAAGCTTCGATTTCGCACGCCTTGCCAGCAAACGGCGGCATCCGCGAGGCCGCCATCGCTTCCATCGCGCAGCCCAGATAGCTGTGGAATCTGCCGTCCATCATCAGGCGCGCCTGGGTGGGGTAGGCGGAGAACGGCATGCATTTCAGAATGTTAACGTTTTCCGCCTCCTGGTCGATGACGATCATGATACCCAGGTCCAGCTCGCGATAGGCCTGCATCAGCCGGCGGCGATCGAAGCCGGTCGCCTCGGCGGCGTCGCGCAGGGCGGGCGGATAACCGCGCTCGCACCAGAACTGGTAGAGAAACTGCCGCACCTTGATCGCGTCTTCACCGAAACGAAAATCCGGAACGTTCTGCGCCATCGCCGGGCTCCTTGAGAAAGGCCTGCGACAGGATAGTGGGATGTGCGCGGCGCTATCAAGGAAAGAAGTGTGCGGCGGTGGTGTCTGTCGAGGCGTGGAAAACTGGATCAGCTTCAAATGGAAGCAGTCCGGTTCGTCGAAGCACATGCCGGATTTGATCCGGCGCCTGACCTCAGATGCCGCTTTCAAGGGCGCGAACGAACTCGCTCAAGCCCTCCTGCCATCGCGGCAGTGTAATGCGCGGCTCGCGCGTTGTGGTGAGGACCGAATAGGCGGGCCGGCGCGCGGGCGAAGGGAATTCGGAAAGCGGCACCGGCAGGACTTCGGTTTTCAGCTTCAGCATCGAGAAACACAGCCGCACCAGCTCGAATTTGGAAGTCCCGCCCTGGCCGGCCAGGTGAAAGGTGCCGTAAGCGCCGGTGTCAATCAGCGCCGCCGCGGCCGCCGCCAGATGCGGGACGTAGGTGGGCGAACTGCTTTGATCGCATACAACCCGGACCTGCGGGCGATCGCTCATCGCGCGCATCGTGTTGAGAAAATTCCTGCCGCCCGCGCTGAACAGCCATGCCGTGCGCACGATGTAATGACGTTGGTTGAGTTGCCTGACTGCTTCTTCGCCCGCCAGTTTGTCGGCGCCGTAGGCTGAGAGCGGACGCGGCGTGTCGGATTCGTCATAGGGCCGCCGCAGGGCGCCATCGAATACATAGTCGGTCGAGAAGTGCATCAAAGGTATGCGCAAGGAGGCGGTGGCCATCGCCAGGTTGCGGGGGCCTGTCGCATTAACGGCGTGCGCCTGGGCGCGGTTGCTCTCCGAGCCGTCCACGTCGTTGTAAGCCGCGGTGTTAATCACGAGATCGGGGGCCAAGGCCTCGATCGCCGCATGCACCGCTGCACAATCGGTGATGTCAAGCCGATCGTGTCCGATCGACACTATCTCATGCTCTTTTAATACGGGGATGAAGGCCCGCCCGAGTTGTCCCTCGCCGCCAGTGACCAGGATTTTCATAGACAGGTCCCTTTGTATTGCGGCAACAAGTTCATCACGTCCCTGAGCGGGCGAGCCAGGCTGTCCCTGGCGGACAGGATGGGCTCATCGGCCGGCCATTTAACGCCGATTTCCGGATCATTCCACAAAATCGCCAGTTCGTCGGCGGGATCGTAAAGCTGGCTACACTTGTATTCGACTTCGGCCATCTCGCTCAGAACGCAAAACCCGTGAGCGTAGCCGGCGGGTACGTAGCATTGCAGAAAATTCTCGGCGCCAAGTTCAACCCCGATCCAGCGCAGGAAGGTCGGCGAGCCTCTGCGAATATCGACCACGACATCGAAAATCGCGCCGCGCACAACCCGAATCAGCTTGGCTTGCGGACGTGTCCGCTGCGTATGGAGGCCGCGGATCGTGCCGCGGCGGGAAAGCGAATGGTTGTCCTGGACAAAGACCTCGGTGACGCCGGCCTCGGTATATTTGCGCTGGTTGTAGCTTTCCAGGAAAAAGCCGCGCCCGTCCCTGAAAACATCGGGTTCGATCACCAACACGCCCTCGAGCTCAGTGGAGGTGAATTTCATGTTCGATCGATTCCCGCCCGTATCAACTCTGATGATTGTCCGGAATGAAAGGGGGGCGGGCGCCGGATCGTCCTGCCAATACCGTTTCGCACCAGGCGGTATTGTCGAGGTACCAGCGGACAGTACGCCTGATACCGTCCTCGAACCGGCACGCGGGGCGCCATCCCAATTCATTGCGGATTCTGGAAGTATCGGTCGCGTAACGGCGGTCGTGACCCGGACGGTCGGGCACGAACACCCGCAACTGGAGATAACTGGTCAGGCCACGCGCTTTCAAGGCCGGATTTTCCTTGGCCGGGAGCCGCTCGTCCAAGGCTGAGCATAATGCCTCCAGCATCTGCAGGTTGTTGAGTTCGTTGCCGCCGCCGATATTGTACTTTTCACCGATCTTACCGTAGCGCAAAACCGCCAGCACGGCCGCGCAATGGTCCTCCACGAACAGCCAGTCACGCACGTTAAGCCCGTCGCCGTAAATTGGCAGGTTGCGGCCGGCGGCGGCGTTGAGCAACATCAGCGGGACCAGTTTTTCGGGGAATTGATAATAGCCGTAGTTGTTCGAACAGTTGGTGATCAGCGTGGGCAGATTGAAGGTCCGGAAATACGCGCGCACGAAATGGTCTGCGGCTGCTTTCGACGCCGCGTACGGCGAATTTGGCGCGTAATGTGAATCTTCGCGGAAATATCCCTGGGGTCCCAGACTGCCGTAAACCTCGTCGGTGGAAACATGGACGAAACGGAAATCCCGGCCTTTTTCGCCCAGCCCCCGATAATAGGCCAAGGCCGCTTCGAGCAACTCGAATGTGCCGATTACGTTGGCGTCAAGGAAATTGCGCGGCCCCTCGATCGAGCGATCCACGTGGGTCTCGGCAGCGAAATGGACGATCGAAGTGGGGCGAAATCCCTGCAGCACCTCCGCCACTAACCGCCGATCCGCGATATCGCCGCGGACAAACTCATAGCGCGGATGGTGCTCGACGTCTTTGAGGTTCAGCAGCGAGCCCGCATAGGTCAGTTTGTCGAATACGACCACGCGGGAAACGGTCTGCCGCAGCGCCATCCGGACGAAATTGCAGCCGATAAATCCAGCCCCTCCGGTTACCAGTATAGTGTCCATCAGGCAGACGCGTCCGGTTTGCAAATCGCGTAAAGTTTACCAGACCAGATGGATGAGTCGAAATCGAGATAGGCAAGCGAAATCCGTGCCATCCTGGTTTTGGTGACTTTTTCGGCGTATCCGACGCTGTTTCCCCTCAGACGCGGTGCGCAATCGACACTTGGGACGGTCTCGCCGCCCGCCGCTTCAGACCGCCATATAGAACCCTGGTAAACAAAATACCGGTTCATATCGTCCAAGTGTCAGAGGGAAGGGAGATCCGCAGGAGGTCTCGAACCATCATGAAAGCAAACAGCGTCAAAGCTGGTCTGAGCATTAAAAAAAGGATGATCGGGTTGCTGGCCGCGGTGCTGGTCGCCTTCGCACTTGGTGGATGCTACATGACCCCGCGTGAGACTTATACGCTGGCGGGAACCGGCCTTGGCGCTGGCGGCGGCGCGTTGGTTGGGTCGGCGGTCGGGGCTCCGGGTACCGGAGCCATCATTGGCGGTCTCGGGGGTGCGCTGGGTGGTTACCTGATCGGTAATGAGGTGCAGCACCGCTACTACGGCAATCCTTATGGGTACGGCTATTATCGCCCGTATTATCCCTACTATTGATGTCTTCAGTTAAATGACGGACAGAGGCGAAACCGAAACCGGCAATGCCCCCATTCGCGGGATTCCGGTGTACGGGTCGTAATCATCATCGACTCGCGTAAGGCGATTGACATTACAGCCGTCCTTGCGCGGGTCCGACTCTTCGCCGGGGTTTTTGCCGAAGCCATGGGTCAGGGCAACAACTCCGCGCCTGAGCCCCCGATCGGCCTGGACCACGCCGGCAATCCGTCCGTTACGCGACCGAATCTCGACCAGATCTCCGTTACGCAGCGAGAGCTGGTCCAGGTCGAGCGGATTCATAAACAGCGGATTGTATGGAGTTCTGAGCACGCCGGGCGGCCGGTACGCAGCATTGGTTACGTTCTGCATCCGGCGCGGGATGAGCAGAAAGGGGAAATCCTGGTTGAGTCGACGGCGCGCGGAGACATCCTCGGATCGCACCGTTGCCAGTTCTGAGATCATCGTGGTGTTGGCCAGTTCCAACCGCGCCGTACAGTCCGGATCGCGCGGACCAACCATTTCGCGTGCCTCGTCGAAAATGTGTCCGTCGGGGTACTTTTTGACCTCGGAAAGCGCCACTGCCGACCCCTTGCAGAGGTATTCGTAGAGGTCATCGGTGGTCGGTTCGTGCTCCATATCCAGTGGCGGCTTGCCCGATCCGAATTTCAGCTGCAGGCCGAGTTTGCGCGCCATCCGGTAATAGATTTGCCAGGCTTCCAGGACGTCGGCTCCCTCGGGCGGGTCGATCAGCGCCGGATGATACGCGGCGTAAGGCTCAGCCCATCCATAGCCCGGATGGAGCAGGCTGGAGATCTCGCCGACCAGGGAAATCGCAGGTATTTCGAAACCCATTTTGGTGGCGATTACGTAATGGGCCATCCGCGCCGTGGGGGACAATTCGATATCGTGAATAACCAGCAGATCGAGCGCGCGCAAGGCCCGCGCTGTCAGGTCCTGCTGCGGCCAACTGAGCATCGCGCCGCCATGCAGGAACAGGGCGCGGATCTGGCCTTCCCCAGGCGTCAGTATCTCCTCCGCCAATCCTCCGGAAGGCAAACCTGCGACGGACTGCTGGAGTCCGCGCACGCGCAGCTTTTCGCCAAATCCCCACGCCGGGTATGGCGCGCGCGGTTGAGCCTTGAATTTTACGCGTGGCAGCAGCACACGGGGCTGAACGGCTTCCTGACCTTCCGGCGCCCAAAAGCCGCGCAGCGTTTGCAGGCAAAGCATCAGGTATGCCGTAAGCGTGCCTCGTGTGGCCATCGAGGGGCCCGTTCCGCAGCCGAAGTCGCCCGCTTTGGCATGACCGATAATGCTGGCGGCCTGCTGCAAATCCTGCGGTTCGACACCCGCGCGCTCGGCGACATAGTCGGGCGTGAAACCGCTGACCGCGTGCGCCAGTTGCTCGAGGCCCTGCGCATTGCGCGCGACGAATTCCCGATTCACCCAACCATTGGTGATCACCAGGTTGATCAAACCGGCCAAAATAGCAGGGTCTTCACCGGGGATGGATTGCAGATGGACATGAGCCTTGCGGGCGGTTTCCGTACGGCGCGGATCGATCACGATAAGTTTTGCGCCGGTCTTTAAGAACGCCTTGAGCTGATGGCCCGGATTCTGCCCGAAATATTGCTTGGAGATGATCGGGTTGCCGCCAATCAGCAAAAAGACCTCCCAATTTTCGGGCCGCATCCGTCCGCCCGCCCAGGTGCCATGCAGCGCATTGGCGATATTGATGCCGGGCTGGTCGAAAGTCGCGGCGCTGAACACCATCGGCGATCCGATTGCGCGCAGAAACGCCAGCATCAGCGGCGCCGAGGCCGGCTGCTCCACACTGGGGCCGCCGGTAAATCCGGCGATTGAACGCGGTCCGTACTTCGCGATTAATTCGGAGACTTTATCGCTGATCTCGTCGATCGCCTGTGCACTGCTGATTGGCTTGAAACTGCCATCGGGCTGGCGTTTGAGACAGTGCGTCAACCGATTCGGATCGTTGTGCATCGCCGGCAGCGCGCGACCCTTGGGGCAGATGAAACCCTCATACAACGGCGCGGCATGATTGCCGTCAACCTTGGCGATGCGCCCGTCTTCGATCGTGACTTCAATCGGACAGTACGCTGAACAGGCTCTGCATGTGGACGTTTTTACCTCGATCACTGCCGAGTCTCTCCTACCCTTATGGGGTCGCGCCCCCTTGCCAACACGGACCCCACTTGGAGTATCCTAACCCAACGGCGACACTGTCAATTGCCGCCGGCGTACGGTCTGATCCGCGCCGTTACCAACTGCCGCAGCGGGCTAAACCGGGCTCCCGGAAATCCAACAAGACTCCTGGCAATAAAAAAAACGGTTTGCCGTGACGGCGCAGCCGCAACGCGCTATGAAAGGGGCCGGGACGGCGTCCTTCCACGCGCAGGATTTGGTTTCGGGGACGACAACGGTCGCAGCCCCAGCCACCCGCGCCACGGTCAGGATGCCGCGATCATCTTGCGCTGCGGGCGCCAGTCTGCGCCGGGAGGTAAATGGGGATGGCTCAGAAACAACGGCGATCGCTGTTCGTCGTCGCGACTCTGTTTATTGCGCTTCTCCTGATTCTGGGACCGACTTCCAATACTCTCAGCTTTTACTTTGCCGCATTCGTGAAATTGTTCGGCTGGACGCATGCCCAGGTTTCGCTGATCGCGACCTGTTTCAGCCTGGCGATGGGTTTGAGTGCGCCGCTTGCCGGATGGCTGCTCGACCGCCTTGACGCCAGCCTGGTGATGGGGTCGGGCGCCGCCTTCGTGATTGCCGGGTTGTTGATGGCCAGCCGAGCCCATTCGCTGGGCACGGTGCTGTGGGCATACGTTCTGATCGGCGCCGGCGTCGGCTGCTCGACGATGATTCCGGCCAGTGTCGTGGCTACCAATTGGTTCAGTCAACGGCGTGGACTGGCGCTGGCAAGTACGTTGGCCGGCGCGGCGGCTGCGTCGGTAACGATGCCATTGGTGATCAGTCACCTGCTGCTGGTCCACGGCACACGCACGACGTTGGCGATTTCAGCGGTTCCCATAATCGTGCTGGTGATGCCGCTGGTGCTTCTGATTGTGCGTACGCGGCCCGCGGAGTCGAGCGAAGCCCGCCAAGCGGACGGGAAAAGCGGCCAAGCCGTGTCAGGTCTGGAGTTTTCGCCGGCGCTGCGCACGACACCGTTCTGGCTGCTGGTGTTGGTACAGCTCGGTTACGGTGCCGGCTTCGGCGGCTTCCATTACCATTTCGTGCCTGTGCTGCTTAATGCGGGCTATTCGCAAAGCATGGCGGCGATCCTGATGAGCATCACCTCCGCGGTCGCGGTTGCGAGCTTCTTTCTGGTGGGGATGGCTGCCGATCGGTTCGGAGGGCGAGCCACTTTGGCGTGGTCGATGGGGATGCTGGGAGCGGGTGTGGCCCTGTTCGGCGGGATTGGTTACCGGCCCGCCGCAGTGCCGATTCTTATTGCAGCCCTGGCAATGGTTGGCCTGTTTGTCGGGTCGGCACCGATTGCCGGACCGATACTGCTGGTTGAAACCCTGGGGCTTCGACGCTTCGGTTCCCTGCTCGGTTTGCTGAATTTCTGCAGCCTGATCGGCTTCGCCATCGGTCCGGTGATAGTCGGCCGGATGTTCGATCGCACGGCGGCCTATTCCACGGCGATGCAAGTGTGCGGCGCACTTTGCGTGGCCGGTGGGCTGGCGGCTTTCGCTGCCTTTCCGGCGCCCGGCCATGACGCAGTGCCTCGACCCGCCTCGACCGCCGTCGATCTCAAACCCGGCGAGGCGCGTTCGTTATTGTGACTGGTAATTACGTTTCGCGGCCCAGCGCCTGGCGCACTGTATAGAGAATAAACAGGAAGTCGCGCGGGCTTCTCACCCGTCCCATCAGCTCGACGCGCGACAGCAGGACCATTTCTTCGCCGGAGATGTTATGGATCCGTTGTAACTGCTTGTCGCGGCGGAAATCCTGCCAGGCCGATCGGTTGGAGTCTTCATCGGGCGGCGAGATGATCGCGTGAGCCTGAGGGTTGGCGAGCAGGAAAAGCTGCCCGCGATCCATCCCAAGAGCATCGGCCAGCTTGACCACAATTCTTTCTGAAGGATGGCGTTTCCCCGACTCCAGGTGACCCACATATGGAGTAGTGGTGCCGATGCGGCGCGCGATTTCATCCTGAGTGAGGTCCAGAACGCGCCTGCGCGAGCGGATCGCTTCAGCAAAAGCTGTCATATCAGGTTTTCTGGACGCCAAAATTCACCTCCTCCTCCAGCCGCCATCGAGGTTTCGCTTCAGCTTACTGGAGGATCGGATGACAGAAAAGGCGAATCGTACGAATTATTCACAAACATTACTGCTGCCAAAGTTGCGAGTACTCTTGGGCTACGTTAGTTTTTGCCCGGCTTGGAACGATCCTTTGATAGAACCGAATTATTGGCGCCGACGGCGCCCTCTAAAACCAGATCAAATTCAAGCCAAATCGGTAGCGTTTACGATCGCAGCGGGCGGCATTGCTGGGCGCATCGGCCATTGACTATCTGTATGGCCGTACTGCTGTCCGCCTTTATCGCCGCCAAAGCCTCAGCGCAGCAGGTGAAGGATTCCGAACCGGCGGAAATCAGAAGCTGGATCGCCGCAACCGCCGACCAGCAGGGCACCATCAGTCCGGGTACCCGGATCACGACCGCCAACTGGCGCGAGTATCAGCAGTTCATGCCGATGGGAATGCAGCAATTGTTCGCCGGCCGGTTCTTCTGGAAGATGCCGAAACAAGCCGAGCTGAATGTCGGTCCGACCGTGATCGAACCGCTGCCGCGGACTTACACCGCGGCGCAGAAGGAACCGGTGCGTGTCGTGCATTTGGCCAACGGCCACAACGACATCGCCAATTATGTCGCGGGCGAGCCGTTTCCGAATCCGCAGGAACCCGACAAGGGCTACAAACTGCTGGTGGACTTGTGGTTTGCCTACAGTCCGCATCTGATTGCAGGTACTCCCGCCAATCCTTTCCGCACCTGCACCGAGGATCGCTTCCACAATATCTACTGCACGCTGTTGGACTACGTCTATCGGCAGACTGCGTACAACACCGATCCCGGTGTAGCTCGGGAGGAGGCCGGGGCCGCGGGTGTATGGCTCACTGAATGGACCGCGGTCGAGGCGCCCGAGCAATCCAAGTACACCGCGCAACTTACCGAGTTTTTCAAGGATAACCAGCGGCCGGAGGAGTTGTACATATATATTCCATCTTTCCGCCGCTCGCTGAGATTAGGTATTCCGGCGCGCTGCACCCAGGTGGTCGGCACTGATTATCTTCAGGATGACGCGCGCAATAACGGCTTCAACGGCGGCATCGCACTGTTCGACGCGCATTTTCTGGGACGTCGAAAGATCCTTGCCTTAACGGGAACCTATGCGGCGGTCGCCGGCGACTTCCCCCGCCATTACTACATGCCGATTGGCTGGCCCAAACCGTCATGGGGGACGTGGCAGGTGCGCGACGTGGACGTAATCGATGTGCGCCGGGTGCCTTCGGAGCGCGCCGGCTACTGCTACGGCAGCCGCATCATTTACGAGGATGCTTACACCCATTATTCGCTATGGGAAGATGTGTATGACGCCCACCTGAAGCTGTGGAAACTTGCACTGGTGGCTCCGCGCGAGACGCCGGCGCCGGCCCTGGGACTGGTGCCGGCCTCGGTCACGTCGTGCATCTGGGACGTGCAAAACGATCACATGACAACCGGCACGACCCAGGACGCTGAGGGTCACGACGTCTTCATCAATTCGCAGGTTCCCATGCAATATCGCGACTTCGCCAAGTACTCCACGCCCGGCGGGCTGATGGAAATAATGAAGTAGCCCGCCGGCGCATGGCCGCAAGCGCGAAGCCTGCCTGGGGGCCAGGCGGAGAGCGGGGCGTAACGATAACGTGTCCGGAGCCCTCCAGTATTTCGCGCATCAGGTTGATTTCAGCCATCGGTAATGGACCTTGCGCCGCCATCTTTGGCCAGGGTGCCCCCAAAACGACATGGTTAATGCAGAATGGAAGAACGTTTCGACGGCTCTTCCGGTTTGAACAACTCCCCTACCATCCGCACGATGATCCGCTGGCAAATCGTGCTCTTTTGCTCCCGCGTGAATTCCGCCTGCCAGCTGCCGTCGCCGGCAACCGCATCGAACATGATAGCGCTGGCCCGTTCGATCAACTCCGACAGCGTCGCTATTTGGTCTTCAGTCAGCAGCCTTCTCAGTGCTTTGGCGTCCAAATCATCTCTGGTGTAATTGCCCATCGTTTTCATTCCCTCGAAGTTCGGCCGGCTTAGCAGGCCGAACGTGATTCGGCCGCCTCACTTATTTTGCACTAACCATCGCGCCGGTTGAGTCCGGCACCGCCAGTCGCTCCCGATTGCGCGCCGCACGCTCCATCCGCGCCATTCTGCGCTCCCGGATCGCGGCCTCCAGCGGATTGTCGAAACGAATCCGGCGGTTGCCGTCCAGCGCTTCGTACCCCGGGCGCGTGGCAGCCTCGATGCGCCGGACAAGGTTTTCACCGTCCAGCAGCATCGGTTGGACATAAATTTTCTGGCCGTCCAAAGTTTCGGCAAATGGCCATACGATCGGCGAGTCAACCGCGCGGTAGTCGGGATAATTCCCAGTGAGGTCCCATGGCTTGGCGATTGGATAAATCAGCAGCGTCTTCGCGCCCTGCATGCCCAGCACGATGAAACCGCCATGACGAGCCGCCGCTCCGGCTCCAAGGCTCAGCGCCCATAGTTCGCCGACTTCGAACACCTCCTCTGGCGGCAGGTTAGTCAGATCGGGACGCGGATAGCTCTGGCTGAACAGATCCAGGCTGTGCATCGCGAATCCCGCCAGCATCCGATCCGGCGTGCTGCTGGTCTCGTCGAAGACCGCCCACAGGTCTGCAAAGGCCATGTGTACGCGTCCCAGTCGCGAACGTTGCTTTTCCATAAATCCCGAGCCCTTGGTTGCGCGCGCTTGCGTCAACGCCCGTTCGAAGGCCGCCCGTTCCGCTTCGGTTTCCAATAAACGCAGTTCCATGGATTTTTCCTCCCTTCAGTGCGATTGTTCGCCTGATGGTGCGTTTCTATGCCAATTTGAGGACTCTTACTAGCTGACTGGGATGCGCTAATCTGCTTGTTAGGTTAAATTGGCGGAAAAGATCGGGGAGCGAACGCGTGAAAAAAGCGAAAACCTCGGCTCAAATGGACCCTCATTCGGTGTTCAACCCCTCGCTGAGCAGATGATGACCTTGTGGCGCCTGCTTGGATTGGCCGATTCAAGAATAAAAATCAGATGTAAAGGACTCGTATGAAGGAAATCTCGCAAGCCGGCTTCAGACCGGGACGCTTCAGCAATCTCAACGCGACCGGACAGACCGGCGAATATGTCGCCTACCTGGAGCAGACCGGCAGCCGGCTGCGCGCTCTCAGCCGCGCTCGTTACGGCCTGCTGAACCTGAGCGCGGGCGACTGTGTGCTGGATGTGGGTTGTGGGCTGGGCGACGATGCCCGCGAATTGTCCGCGCTGGTGGCTCCGGGCGGCAAAGTGATTGCCGTCGATGCCAGTGAAGCGATGGTGGAGGAGGCACGCCGGCGCTCAAAGCTTTTCGGTGATGAACTGCAATTCATGGTTGGCGATGCGCATGAACTGGAATTTACCGACGGCTCCTTTGCCGCCTGCTGGTCCGAGCGTGTCCTCCAGCACCTGGATGACCCCGCCCGGGCGGTTTATCAGATGGTGCGCGTGACCAGACCGGGCGGGCGGGTCGTGGTCTTCGAACCCGACCATTCGACCCTGGTGATCGACGCCGCTGACCGCGCTACCACCCGCACGCTCGTCCAGGCGCTGGCCGACGCTATCCGCTCGTCCTGGATTGGGCGCTCGCTGTTCGGCCTGTTCACCGCCAACGGGCTGGTGGACGTGACGATCGTCCCCACGCCGATAATGTCCCACAGTTTGTCAGACACCAACGCGCTCTTGAGACTCGACGCAACGGCCAGAGCCGCCATCGAGCGCGGCCTGCTCAGCGAGCAGACGGTTGCCGATTGGTTCGCCGATCTCAAACAGCGCGAGGCGTCGGGGCGCTTTTTCGGATGCCTGTTGTGCTTCGCCGCGGCGGGAACAAAGCCCCGGCCCTGATCCAGAATGGAGAACGCAAGCGCGGGGAAAAATCAGGCGCGAAGACAGCGGTCTACGGAAACCTGACGGTCGCGGTGGCAGTCACCAGACGGTCGCCGTCCTCGTTTTCGATCCAGATGTCGAGTTCGGCCGTGCGCTCGCCGTGATCGACCTGGGTGACGAAGCCCTGCAGCGAGAGGTTGTGTTCGGGCAAAACGGGACTGCGATAGGTCGTGCCGATTCTGACCAGGCGGCCGTTATAGGGACGCGCCCAGTCAGTGACCAGTTTGCCGATCAGGGCGGCACTCATGTTGCCGGGCGTTATCATGCCGGGCAACCCTTCCTTGCGCGCGCCCTCATCGTCGGTGAATCGCGGCACTCCGGCCAGCCCGGCCGCGTTGCAGTAGGCACGGACGCGGTCCTTGGCTAAAAACAACGGCTGCGGGCCGATGTTGTCGCCAATGTTGATCTCCTGCATCGATCTGACCTGGTTGCCGCTCATAGTCGTCCCATGAAACGGTGGTCGATGTGCGCAACCACCTCGTTTTTCTGATTTTTGACCGTGGAGCGGATGGTCACAAAGTACATCGCGCCGCTGCGTCCGGTCTTCTCATAGATTTCCTTGACGTGCGATACCAGCGTAATCCGATCGCCGGCATGGACCGGGTTGACGAACTCCACGTCGCGGCCGGCATCGAAACCACCTTTGCCGAAACGCGGTATATTTTGAAAGAAATGCCGCCCGTTGCGGAAGGTCAGCACGAACATCGGCGGTGCGACGATCTCTCCGTAAGGACCTTTGCGTGCCGCCTCCTCGTCGGTGTACCACGGATTGGTCTCGCCGATGGCGGCGCAGAAATCCTTGATCTCCTGCGCCGAGACGGCTACCGGATCGGTTTCTTCAAACACCTTGCCGATTATCGCTGGATCGTAGTCGAGTGTCATTTTTCCTTCCAAATTGCGGTGTTCCTGCCCACCCTCCACGCGCTCACGCCGTCTGCTCGGGAACGGCGCGCGGAACCGGTTTGCGCGGCGCGCGAAAGTCCACCGCTTCGTAGCGTCCGGATTTCAATTCGCGCACCAAATCGTCGATATCCTTGATATCGGCATCAAAGCGCGTCGCGCAAACACCGATCAGGCTTACCAAATGCGAATCCGATCCGCCGGTAGCGCGATAGCCATACTTGGCGACCAGGGCCGCCGCACGCTCGTCCTCACCGCGGCGCGAACCGCCGTTGAGCAGCTCGACGGCGACCACGTTTTCCAACGGCGGCTTGCTGGCGTAGTGCTCGCACAGGCCGACCGTGGGGCGTCCGGGATGGCACGGGACGACAACCCCGCCCATCCGCGCCACGGTGTCGATCAGTTCCTGCGCCGGGATACGGATATTGGCGAAATCGAAACGATGCACGATCTCGTCATTGACGCCGAACACCAGCATATGCCCGTAGTCGGTTTCCGCCTCCGTCGCTTTCAGGATCATGATCCCGAACTTATCTTCCAGCGCGCGATAATCGGCGCCGGCGTTCCATTGGCGATGCTCGGTCAGGACGATCCCGTCAATGGGTCGTTCCTGCCGCCGCAGCCGAATCCAGTTGAGATATGCTTCAACCGGCGCACGGCTGTCTTCTGAAGCCTCGCTATGGCTGTGAAGGTCGAGAATAGTAGCCATCTGCTTAACAGTCGATTCCCTGGGCAGTTTACCTGGCCGGGCGGAAATTGACCAAGGTGACCTCAGGCGTAACGTCAGCAAAAACCGCTTCGACCGGCATTCCTATTTTAACCTCCTCGGGTTTGCAGTCGACAACGTTCGCCAACATTTTGACCCCTTCATCGAGGTCGACATAGGCCAGGATGTAGGGCAGTGAATCGCGAAACCCGCGCGTCGGATTCTGGTAGGTCACCGTGTAGGTATAGATCTTTCCCTTTCCCGCGGATTTTACCCATTGCACATTGGAGGAGAGGCACTTGGCGCAGACCGCCCGCGGATGGAACTGGAGGAAGCCACACTCGCGGCACCGCTGGACGAACAGTTCGTGCCGCTTGGTCGCTTCCCAAAATGGCCGGTTCTCCTCGTCGAACACCGGCACGAATTTCTGATAGGTTCTTTTTTCTTTTTCCTCGGGCATGATCGGTGCCTTTTCCGGTGACTATTCGTTGGAGAGAATCACGGTTGCCGCGGCGTGCCGGTAACCCAGGATCCCGCCGATTCCGGTCGCAACCGCGGTGCGCAGCCGCTTTTTCGCCTGGCGCGGGCCGCCTTCGCCGCGTAACTGCCTGACCGCCTCGATCAGCAGGAAGATCCCGCGCATCCCCGGATGGTTGGACGATAGACCGCCGCCGTCGGTGTTGATCGGAAATTCGCTGTCGTAACGCAAGCGTCCGCCGCTCACCCAGGCGCCACCTTCGCCCCGCTTGCACATCCCCAGCGCCTCCAACTGCATCAGGACGGTGATCGTAAAAGAGTCATAGATCATCGCCATGTCGATATCTTTGGGGCCAAGACCGCTGCGTTCGTAAGCCTGACGCGCAGAATCGTTGGTCGCAATGTCCATCAAATCACGATGACCCCCTGCGCCGTGGCGCATCGCCTCGCCCGATCCCAGGAGATAGATCGGCTTTTTGCGCAAATCGCGGGCGCGCTCCGCCGAGGTCATCACCACGGCGCCGCCCCCATCACTGACCACGCAGCAATCAAGCAGATGCAGGGGCGAGGAGATTACGCGCGACTTGAGCACGTCCTCGACGGTAATCGGATCGCGGTACTTGGCGTTGGGATTCATCGACGCATGCAGACGCATCGTCACTGCGATTTCCGCCAACTGTTCTGAGGTAGTGCCGTACTCGTGCATATGGCGCTGCGCCGTCAGCGCATAGCCGTTGATAATCGTGACGCCGTAGGGATTTTCGAAATTGGAGGCTGGATCCAGCGGCATCCCGCCGCCGCCACCGGCCATCGGGGCGGATACGGGCGTAGCGCTGTAACAGATGAGCGCTACACTGCACAGACCTGCTGAAATCGCCGCGGCCGCGTGGGCGGCGTGGCCGACAAAAGAGGAGCCGCCGTAATTAGTGGTGTCGGTGTAGCTTGGATTAACGTTGAGGTAATCCGCCAGCCCGAGGCTGAATCCGGCGCCGGCGTTGAACAATCCATCCACGTCCTTGATCGTCAAACCGGCATCCGCCAAGGCCTCGCGCGCGCTTTCCGCAATAATCTGGTAGGTGGTCTTGCTCGGCGCAAAGCGGGTGGGATGCTCATAAACCCCAACGATGGCTGCTTTGTTTTTCAAGCTCACGTGAGTTATTCCCAAGGCTTAGAGTTGCGAGAGGAACTTCTCGATTTCGGCGTTGACTTCGGCCGGTTTTTCGGTCGGCAGATTGTGGGCCGCATCGGCAATCACCACCAGCCTGGCGCCCGCAATGTGCTCGGCGATAAACCGCGCATCCTCAGGCGTCGCGGTGGTGTCGTCCGCACCGGCCAGGACCAGCACCGGCTTGTTGATCCTACTTAGCTCCGCCCTGAAATCGGCGGCGGCGCAGGCCTTCACGTCGGTCCAGCGCACGCGCGGGTCGGTCTTGACCTGCTCAGCCCAGCCCTCGCGGATCACCTCCATCCTTTCCTTCACCGTCCTGGGCGAATAACCGTCGGTGTTGAACTGCTGGCTGGCGCGCCCCTTGGCGACCGCCTCCAGCGCGGCGAGGCGCTCGGCAGGGATATTGAACCTGGCGGCGGTGCAAATCGCGATTACGGCCTGGGTGCGGTCCGGATAGCGCAGGGCGAAATCCAGCGCCACCATCCCGCCCAGCGAACGTCCGGCGATTACAGCGCTTTTGATTTTGAGGGCCTCAAGAAACGCCGCCAGGAAATCGGCGTACTGCGATACGGTTTCGAAACCGACCACGCCGTCGGATCGTCCGTGGGCGGGCATGTCCATCGCGATCGGGCTGTGTCTGGCGCCCAGGCCGTCGAGTTGATTGTGCCAGCTATGGCCGTTGGAACCCGAGGCATGAATAAACACGATGGTTCTGCCGCGGGAGAAGTCGGGCACCACGTCGGGCGTGGTGGTCGGGCCCACATAGTAATAGTAGGTCGGATGGCCGGCGACCTGCGCGTATTTGGTCGGCATCGCGAAACAACCTTTCTCGAACTCTGTCCTCTCTTTGACAAAAGAGGATGACCCGTTTGTCGACGAGGCGGCCTCAGCCACTCGACCTTCTTTATCCTTTCGCTCTCCCTGATGAGTGAGGGTTAGGATGAGGGCGTAGGTGGCCTTTTCCCGTTCCTCGCCAAAATTACTTGGCACTAAGGGCTAGTGGTTTGCCCGCCGGATGTCAAATTGGATGAAGCGCCAGCAGCCGTTCCAGCCACCAGTAGAACGCGGCCCAGCCGCGCCATGGGCGCCATCGTTCCGCCAGCTCGCGAACTTCCTGCTCGGTCGCCGACCGGCTCATGCCGTAGGCGTTACCGATCGCTTTGCGCAGTCCCACATCGGCGGCCGGAATCGCGTCGGGGAAGCCCAGCGCGCGAATCAGGACATATTCGGCAGTCCAGCGGCCGATTCCCTTGATCGAGGTCAAAGTCTCAAGCGCCTGGTGGGGCGGGGCATTGCGCAGCAATTCGAAATCAATCCGGCCGCTTGACACCGCCGCCGCGATAGCCTTGATATATTCAACCTTCTGGCGGCTGAACTGGCGTTGGCGCGCGAGCTTGGGGTCTAGATCGGCAACCTGCGCGGGCTGCGGGAAAAGTCCGAAGCGCTCCCCATCGACTTCCACGTGGCTGGCGCACATCTCGATCAGGGCCAGTTTCAGGCGGCGCGCGAACGCCAGGTTGATCTGCTGGCCGATAATCGTCCACAGCACCGCCTCGAAAGGATCGATGATCTGCACCGGACGCGCTCCGCCAAGCCGCCCAACGACTTCAGCCAGCACCGGATCGGCCCGCGCCGTTTGCATGAAGGGCGCGGGATCGGCGTCGAGCATAAAGGTGCGTCGTACCAGCGCCGCCGCCTGTTCGACAATTGAGCTGTCGATCCCAGGGCCAAAGACCTCCAGGATCAGCCGCGGCCGCTTCGGCGTGCCGGTCGAATGAATCGTCAGCAGCACCTTGTGCGGGCCAAGATAAACGGCGCGCCGGTAGCGCCGGTCTTCGAGCCTCTCCAACACCGCTGCCGGCCAAATCTGCAGATAACGGAGCACCAGGTCAAAATCGAACGGCGCCACCGCCCTCAACTCGACCACGGCGTGAGCAGAGGATTTAGACCGCGCTACTTTTGAACGCGCGAACATCGAGTTTACGACATCGCGGCCCGGCGAAGGTGAAAACAGTTGCACATTGAGCACGCACTTTTTCCAGGTCGACTGACAAGGATCGGCCCGCCCGGCAATCGAGCATTCACGGGCCGGAAGGGCTGGGGCGCGGGATAGTCAGAGTGTTGGGCGGGGTGCCAACACCGCTTAACGTCATGTCGATTTGGCGCTGAAGGCGATCCGCCTCGGCGGTCTTGCCCTGCCGGCGTAGCTGGCGCTCCACGCCTTGCGCCTCGTTGCGCATCTGGTCGAGCTGCGCATAGGTCATGGGCGAACTGGCCGCCGCTGCCGCCATCGTGCGTTGCGAAAGCTGGGTCAGGAAGCTTTCCATTTGCGCCTCGGCCGCAGTCGGCGCGGGGGGCGGAGCGGACGGAGCACTGAGCGGCCGCAGGAAATCTGCCCACATCTGCCCATACGCGCCCGGCCCGCGCGCCGCTATAAACAATTGCGCCTCGCTCATGCTCGACGCGCCGTCAAGCGGAAAACCCGAAGGTGCCGCTGGGCTTAGCGGTTCGCTGTTGAAGGCCTCCAGGGACGGCGCGCCGCCGCCTTGGTTGAGCACCATGATCGTGTCTTCGCGGATTTCACTGGCGTGCGGATGATCCACTTCGAAGCCGATTTCGGAGTCGCCGCCCGAGATCGGTGCCACTGCGGTTACCCTGCCGATGGTCTGGCCGGCGTGAGTGACAGGATCGCCGGGCCCGAGGCCACCGGTAGCGTCCAATTCAGTGGTGAAGTGCGCCGGCGCTGCCGCGGCGCATCCACCAAGCAGGATCGATGTGGCAAAAACCAGGCCTATCAAAATTTTCGGTATCGCCAAATCCATCGCGGCCGTTTCCTGTACCCCGGTTGCAACTGCCTGCCGGCATGGATTGGGAGCGATGAACCGGCTGGCATCGCTCCAAGTATACCCGATCAGACCGACGGTTGCGCTGAAGGGGCGGCCGGCGGTGGAGGGCTTTGGGTGGGCTTGGCCGATGCCGCCGGGTTTTTGCTCGGCTCGGCCGTTGGAGCCGCAGAGGGCTGGGCGGGCGTAGCAGTCGGTTCCGCGGTGGGCACATAAACGGTCGGGATTGGAGAAGGAGTAGCAACCGCCGATTGCTCGGGCTTGGGATTTTCCACGCTTAGCGCACTGGCCGACGCCGCCATCGCGCCCGTGCCGACCCCGTATCGATAGACCAGTTCGCCACCAAGGCTGCCCTGATAGAGCAAAACCCCGACTGCCACTACCGCGACCAGCAGGTAGATCTGACGGGTGGCACGCATGAAGCGTACGAATTCGATTAAAATCCGCCACAACGCCAGCACGCCAAACACGATCATCAGGTAGTAGCCAATCCGAGCGTGTAGTTTGAGCACGTCGTGGACCCTGGAGTCGGTAACCAGATGCCAGACGCGATCGCCCTCCAAATCACCGGTCCAGAAAGAACCGGCCGCCGCAATTGCGCCGATTATCATCAACGTGAGAGCGGTCTGACGCAGCGAGGGCCACTGTGAGAGGAGCAAAGCGGCCAGATCGATGAGGACCCCAACCACCAAAAGCGCGATCGTGAAGTGGTCGATTACGGGATGAAGCTGCCAACTGGTGAGTAGTTTTTCGATATTTTGCATGTAGGTCCGGCCTGGAGTTCTACGTGATCGACAATCAGGCAAAGGCGACGGACGCAAACAGAGAGCGCACGGCGTCTGCCTCGATCACGATTTTACGGATTTAACCGATATAATGGCTTAACAGGCACGCCAGGTGCCTGCAACGTCTCGGAGCAGGCGGAGCATGGCGAGGTCGCCCCCGGTCGCCATCAGGGGCTGGTTGTAGGGGGTGGCCATCTGGCGGGCGGACTGTGAGTTGGAATCGACGCCCCCAAACTTCGCGCGGTCAGGATTGCTCAAAGTTTCGCATCCGGCGACGATCAAGGCTGCCGCAATCGCCATCAAACCTAGCCAGCCCCGCTTCGTGATTCTCATTTTGAAAATCTTCACAACTCCAGACATTCGCCTTCAGTCCCCTTACGGTTCGAGCCGTTCAAGCATGCGCGGGAACGGTATCGCTTCGCGTACATGATGCACTCCGCATAGCCAGCAGACCACCCGTTCGATTCCCATTCCAAAACCGGCATGCGGCACCGAGCCGTAACGGCGCAGGTCCAGATACCATTGGAAGGCGTCCATCGGCAACTGATGGCTTTCGATTTTCCGCTTGAGGGTTTCGTAATCGTCTTCGCGCTGGCCGCCTCCGATGATCTCGCCGTATCCCTCGGGCGCCAGCATATCGACGCATAACGCGACCTCCGGCCGGGCCGGATCCTGCTTCATGTAAAATGCCTTGCACTGCGTGGGATAGCGATGAATCATGACGGGACGGTCGAATTCCTCGGAGATCGCGGTCTCTTCATCGCCGCCGAGATCGTCGCCCCACTGGATCGCAAAGCCCTTGGCCTTGAGCCTGGCGATAGCATCGTCGTAGCTGATGCGCGGAAACGGTTTGCTCACGCGCTCCAGCCTGCTGATGTCGCGCTCGAGCACCGCCAGTTCGGCGCGCCGGCGCTCCAACACACGGCCCACGATGTAGGCCACGAAGTCCTCAGCCAAATCCATGTCGTCGGCCAATTCAAAAAACGCGGCTTCGGGCTCAACCATCCAGAATTCCGTCAGATGGCGCCGCGTCTTGGACTTTTCCGCCCTGAAGGTCGGGCCGAAGCAGTAGACTTTGCCGAAAGCGAACGCGCCTGCCTCGGCGTAGAGTTGGCCGCTCTGGGTAAGATAGGCCTTGCGTTCGCCGAAATAGTCAATTTCGAAAAGGTTGGTGGTCCCTTCGCAGGCGGCCGGCGTCAGGATCGGCGCGTCGAACAGGATAAACCCGCGCTGGTCGAGAAAATCGCGGCAGGCTGCTTCGATCTCGGAGCGAATCCGCAGGATCGCGTGCTGGCGCGAGGAGCGCACCCAAAGATGACGATGGTCGAGAAGGAAGGCCACGCCATGCTCCTTGGGCGTAATCGGGTAATCGCTGGCGGCCGAAACCAGGCGCAGCGACTTGACCGAAAGTTCGTATCCGCCCGGCGCGCGGCGATCTTCACGCACGATACCGGTAAGTTCCAGGGCGCTCTCCTGACCCAGGTGATCGGCCAACTCGAAGGTTTCCGCTCCGAGATCGGCGCGGGAAGCCACGCATTGACAGATGCCGGTGCCGTCGCGGATCAGGAGAAAATGGATCTTGCCACTGGAACGGCGATTATAAAGCCATCCTTTCAGCGTCACTTCCTCGCCGACGCGGCTGCCCAGTTCGCTGATGGGAGTCCCACTCATGCCAGGCATTAAAGCACAAGGACTGACGCTCTCCGAATAGTCACCGCGCTTGGCGCAAGCGCCCCTCGATTCATGCGGGGAAGATGATGTAATCTGCCGGCGCATGAATGGGCTTGACGTCGCAATCATAGCGGCTGGCTGCCTTGGGGTGTTCTCGGGTCTGAGTCGCGGCGTTTTGCGGATGGGAACCTCGCTCGCCGGCCTCGCCGGAGCGATTTATCTTGCCTTCATCTATTATCCTGTGGTGCGCAACGTTGTGGAAAAATACATCCCGATGACGCCCGCGTTGGCGGCCGTGATCGGCTACGGGGTCGTGTTCTTGCTCGTGATGATGGTGGTTGAAAGCGCCGGCGGCGTGCTGATGCGTCTGGTGCGCACCGCAAATCTGGGATGGATCGACCGGCTCGCCGGGGGGGCCGCAGGAGGTGCAATTACGCTGGCGATTGTGGGTCTAATCCTTATGATGGCAACCGCGGCGCTGCCGCCAAATTCCGCCGTGCTCGAAAATTCCCGCCTGGCGCCGCCCGTTCTCCATTATACCGATGCGTTGCTCGCCTACATCCCGCCTGAGATTAAGACTCTGTACGAGCGCAAGCGCAACGACTTGATGCGCAATTGGGCGGCTCAAGCGCTGCAGGGCCGTTCCGGCCCCGGCGCCACCGCCACCCGCTAGACTCGTTATCAGCTACACACCTGCCATTGATTTGGATATCGCCCCGGCCCCAAGGAAGTAAAAGGTCGTCAAATTAGGTTACGATGCGCTGATCGGATTGCCGGGATCGAATGCGCCGGGCCTGTACAGGTCCGGCGCATTGGTGTGCGCATCGCCGCAGCCGCACGACGCAGCTATTTTGGCGCGCGGTGGGCTATTCAGTCTGTTGCTGTTCCCGCATCTGCTCCAGTTCGCGCCGCTGCTGTTCGATCTCCTGCTGCTGTTGTTCGATTTGGCTTTGAGTCTGCTGCTGCTGGACTTCCTGGTTTTGCATCGAGTTGCCAACCGCGTACCCGCCTACCGCGCCCATCGCGCCGCCGATGGCCGCTCCTGCCGCCGGATGGCCCACCGCCGCACCGATCAGCGCGCCGGTTCCAGCCCCCAGAACGCCACCGCCCAACGTGCCTTCCTCACGGGTGCTGAGCGGCTGTCCGCTGCAAGCGGTCAAAAAAGACGCGAGAACGAGCGTGCCGCATAGGGCTCCAATAAAGCGCTGCATAAACCCTCTTCTTACCTCCAGGTCCGCGCGGGCATTGCCTCGTTTAACGCGACGGCGCCGGGTGGCCTTTTGCTCTATTCCTGCCCGCTTTGACCACGACGCCACAGGACGCAGCTTAGCATACCGAAGCATCGCCGCATATACTTCGGATGCATTTTGCGCGCCTATTGGCATCATGTCTGCCAAAAATGGCGCGCCTGCCTGAGACAACTGGAGATTTTTTCGAAACCGCGGCGCTCAATCCGCCATCGGCAGCGCGAAGTGGACCCGTTCCCGCGCTACGCTGACCAACTCGACCTTGGCGCCCTGTTCAGCAAAGGCGCCGATGATTTCCTCGACCAGCCATTCAGGAGAAGAGGCGCTGGCCGTCAGTCCCAGCGCCCGCACGCCTTCCAGCATCGGCTCGGTCACGTCCTTGAGCGAATCGACCAGGTAGGCGCGCGCCCCGCGCATCCTCGCGACCTCGACCAGACGGTTGGCGTTGGAGCTCTGCCTCGAGCCGACCACCAGGATGGCGTCGGTGGATTCGACCAGCTCTTTCACCGCGTTCTGGCGGTTCTGGGTCGCGTAGCAGATGTCGTCGGTCTTCGGCGTGACCATCTGCGGGAACCGGGCTTTGAGCGTTTCCACGATGTCGCGGGTGTCATCGACGCTGAGCGTAGTCTGGGTCACCACCGCCGCCCGCGAGGGGTCGGGAATTTCCACGCAAAGCGCTTCCTCCACGGTGCCGACCAGCACCATCTTTCCGGGCGCGACACCCAGCGTGCCGTTGACTTCCTCGTGCCCCGCATGGCCGACGAGGATGATAGTGCGGCCCTCGGCGGCATAGCGGGCGACTTCCAGATGGACCTTGGTGACCAGCGGGCAGGTCGCGTCGATCACGCGCAATTCCCGCTCACGGGCATGGTCCCATTCACTCGGCGCCACGCCATGGGCGCTGAAGATCACGCGTTGACCGTGGGGAATCCGATCAAGACTTTCGACAAAGATCGCGCCCTCGGCTTCGAGCGCCTCCAGCACGAAACGGTTGTGCACGATCTGATGGCGCACGTAGAGCGGCGGTCCGTAAACCCGCAGCGCGTTGCGCACGGCCTCGACCGCGCGCTCGACGCCGGCGCAGAAACCACGGGGCTCGGCCAGAACTATCCTTTCAACCGTCGATTTGCCTGGATGCATTTGCTCTCACCTTGCTGGTCTGATGGATGCGCAAGCTAGTGGTCCCCATGATGGAGATGCGGAGGATGTGAGGTCTGGCAGCCCACCCAAATTTCGCCGCCCTCAAAATGTTCCTTTTTCCAGATGGGTACAATCTCTTTGATCCGGTCGATCAGGAATCGGCAGGCTGAAAACGCTTCGGCGCGATGCGGCGCCGACACCGCGATTGCCACTGACGCTTCGCCGATCTCGACCACGCCGATGCGATGAGTGACAGCGGCGCGCACGATATTCCATCGACGGCCTGCTTCCTCGGCCAATTTACGCATCTCGCGCAACGCCATCGGCTCGTACGCCTCGTATTCCAGCCGCAGCACGCGGCGGCCGGAATTTTCGTTGCGCGTGGTACCGACGAAAGTCGCGATCGCGCCGGCCGCGGGGTCCGCCACCGCCGCTTCCAGCGCCGCCACATCGATGCGCGAGCGGACAATCTTGATTGGTCCGACAAGGCCATCCGATCCGCCGCTGACCGGGGGAATGAACGCGACCTCATCACCGTCCTGGGGGCGAAAGTCGGGCTTGACGTACTCCTGGTTGACGGCGAAGGAGAGCGCGTCCTCCTGACCGCTGAGCGCGGGGAACTCCCGCGTAAGCGCCTGCCATACATCGCGGACCGAGATACCCTGGGCATATTCCCGGCTGAGGTCCGCGGCTCCGGCGCGCTCGCGCAGTGAAGCGAACAACTTTAGCCGTAAGGTCATGTCAGTCCCAGCAGATTTGCCATATGTCCCAGCTCAGGCAAGAGCAGCTTCTCGACTCCCAGCCGGCAGGCGGCGGGAGAACCTGGCAGCGACACCACGATTTTTCCGCCGCTGATTCCGGCGGTGGCGCGGCTCAAAAAGGCGGCCGATCCGATCTCCTGGTAGGATAGCATCCGAAACAGCTCGCCGAATCCGTCCAGTTCCTTGTCCAGCAAGCCCTTGACCGCCTCGTAAGTCTGATCGCGCGGCGCGATCCCGGTGCCGCCGTTGATAACGATCCCGTCCAAATCCCCGCGATGGCTCCGGATTGCCTCGGCTATCCGTTCCGGCTCATCCGGCATAATCTCATAATACACCACCTGATGACCGCCACCGGCCAGCAAGTCACGGATGAGCCTGCCGCTTTCGTCCGTAGCTTCGGTGCGGCTGTCGCTCACCGTGATCACGCCCAGCCGCAGCGGCCGTCCCGACCGATGCGTATGATGATGTATCGCCATCGCGGCGATTATAACACGAGAACAAGGAGAGAGGAGTGAGAGTTCAGAAAAGAGAAGCGAAAAAGAGCAATGACAGTGGAGAGCCAGAAAAGACCCCCCTCGTCCTTCGAAAAACCTTCGGTATTCGACCGTGTCGGGTTCTGGTCCGCCGCTCTTTTCCTGTTTTTCACATTTTTCCAGCTTCCCTCTCACTTCCGCGCTTTCCGCCTCATTCCTCTTCCTTGCCTGCCTGCTATCTCAGGCGCAAGTTGAAGGCTTGGCGTCCTTTCTCTCCGGATCGAACTTCGAACTGGACCTCGTCGCCGTCGCGCAGGTCCTCGAAACGCACCTTGGGTGCCAGCCGAGAGCGATGGAAAAAGACTTCGTCACCGCCGTCATCGGGAATCACGAAGCCGAACCCCTTGTCCTTGATCACCTTCTTTATAGTGCCGTACACAAATGCCTCGTCTAAACGCAACGCTTTTGCTACTCGAACTCGGAACGCCGCGTCCGTAATCTGAGATAGTTCAACAGGGAGATTACCCCGGCGGTACCCGATGTAAAGTGGGGGACGGTGGGTTTTACAGGAGAACGACTTTGCTCAAGGCAGTGACGCTTAAGGAAATCGAGCGGATTTTCGAAATTATCGAGCCACTCGGCATCTCGCGCGAGGCGGTGGTGATTCCGCTGCGCCCCGACCATCCCGGACGGGTGCGCATCCTTCCCAACGGCAAACTGGAGATTGTGGTCGAGCGCGACGATGATCTGGATCAATGGATGGCCGGGTTGCGCGACCGGATCACGGCTTTGATGAATCAAGCGGGCTGAGTTCGATCAGCACCGCGCCGGCGTCGATCATCTGGCCTTCGCTGACCGGGATGCGCTTGATGCGGGCGGCGCCTTCAGCGGCCAGGGTGGTTTCCATTTTCATCGCTTCCATCGTGATCAGCGGCTGCCCAGCCTCGACCTGATCGCCTTCGGCCACCAGAATTTTGAGCACCTTCCCCGGCATCGGCGCCGTCACCAGGGGATTGGCCAGGCCGCTTCGCGATGCACCGCGGCTGGCCTTAAGCGGCACGAAGGTGAAGCTGTGGGGGCCGACGCTGACCACGATCGAGTCGGCGGCGCGGGCGGCGAAGGCGCGTACGCGGACCGCGCCGATCTCGATCAGCATCGCGCCGTCGGGCAGCAGTTGGCGCCCGATTTGCGCCACGGCGCCGCCGATGCGCGCCTGGATCGTCGATCCCTGCTGTTGCAGCTGAACCTCGACCTGCCGGCCGCTGGAAAGCTCGCGGAACTTCATCGCCGGCTCCACAGACTGAAGTCGCCCAGCGCCTCCCACGGCGAGCGCCGCCGGCTGACTGCACCTGCGCCATTCCAGCGTCTGGCGGGGGCCGCCGTACCGCTTTGGGCGGCCAATTCCGCCAGGATTGCCGCGGCCTTGAAGGTTTCATCGGAGGGTCGCCAATCAGGCAGGAACTCGCTGACGAAGGTGGTCGAAAACTCGCCGCGCGCAAAGCCCTCTGAAGCAATCAGGTCGCGCAGGAATGCGGCGGTATGGGTTACGCCGGTCAGTACAAATTCATCCAATGCGGCGAGCATCCTGCGACGCGCCTCGTCCCGATCTGCTCCGTAGGCGATTACTTTGGCCAGCAAGCCGTCGTAATGGGTCCCGATCTCGATTGCGGGAGCCAGCCACGTATCGACGCGGATGCCCGGGCCAGCAGGCAGTTGCAGATACAGGACCGATCCGCCAGCGGGACGGAAGTCGTTGTGGGCATCTTCCGCATACACCCGGCATTCGATTGCGTGGCCGCGCGGCGGCGGTGGTTCGATCAGTGGCTGGCGGGCCGCGATTGCCAACTGGGCGGCAACCAGATCGTAGTCGAAGCGCAGTTCCGTCACGGGATGTTCGACCTGCAGCCGCGCGTTAATCTCCAAAAAGTAGAAATTGTCGCCGTCCACCAGGAATTCGACGGTGCCGGCGTTTTGGTAGCCCACCGCCGCGGCCAGGGTGGCGGCCGCGTCAATTATTGTGGCCCGCATCTGCGCGCTGATAGCCGGCGCCGGCGACTCTTCGACGATCTTCTGATGGCGGCGCTGCAGCGAGCATTCGCGCTCGCCCATCGCGATCACCCGCCCATGCGCATCACCGAGGATTTGTACTTCGATGTGGCGGGGGGCGGTAAGATACTTTTCCAGGAAAAGCCGCCCGTCGCTGAACGCCGCCTGGGCCTCGCGTCCGGCCGCTTGCAGTGCCGCGTCCAAAGCTGATTCATCATGCACCACGCGCATCCCGCGACCCCCGCCGCCCGCCGCCGCTTTGATCAGGATTGGATAGCCGGTCAGGACGGCAAAGCTGCGCGCGGTGGCGGCGTCAGCGGTTTCGGTGCCGGGCACCACCGGCACCCCGGCACGCTGCGCCAGTTGGCGTGCGCCGACCTTATCGCCCGCCGCCGCCAGCACCTGCGGCGGCGGTCCGACGAAGATCAGGCCGGCTTGGTCGACTGCACGCGCGAACTCGGGGCTCTCGGACAAAAATCCGTAGCCGGGATGGATCGCGTCGGCGCCGGCAGCCCGCGCCGCGTCGAGGATCGACTGGATGTTGAGGTAGCTGTGCCGCGCCTCCGCCGGTCCAATCAAATGTGCTTCGTGCGCCGCTGCCAGATGCGGCGAATCGGCGTCGGCCTCTGAATATACCGCAATCGTATGAAGGCCCAACGCTCGCGCGGTTCGAATAATCCGCAGGGCGATCTCGCCTCGATTGGCGATCAGCAGTTTGTTGATTCTTCGGGTCCGAAATCGGGGCATGAGTCCAATCGCCGGTTGAGTTATGGGTAGAAAAGTGCGCCTACTCCTCGCCGTCTAATCCGGGCCAAGCCTAGCACGCGAGCCAGCCGCTGCCGACGGTTTACCCCAAAAGCGGTATCGCACCGGACCAGCGCCAGCGCCGATGAACTCCAGGAGAAATTTTCGATCGCTGCCTCAAAACGATTGACCTGCGTCAGCATTGGACTATGTTTGATCGAGTATCGGTAACGTGCGCGGCCGATCACACGTCTAACCGCGCGTAGCGAAGGACATTCTGCATGAGGGAGCATCCGAGTTAGATGGCGCAAGAGAGTTCCGCAGTTCGCACCGTATATGATTTCCCTGTCGCCGCCCACATCTGCATCGACGGCAGAGTTCACTACACCAAGCTGATCAGGCGGGCGCGTGCCGAGCAGCCCGAGGGGGTTTGCCCGCACTGTCAGACTCTCTTTCAATACCGCAAGCCCCAGCCGCGTCGAAGTGGCCGGGGCGTGACTCACGCATAATCCGATGACGCCCAAGCGGCGTCGTGCGCTTCTGAATTATCATTTGCCGCGCCGGGGGCCGTGGTGAGATATCGCCGCGGCCGTGCGCTCAGTTTGCCGCTTTGTTTGCTTCGTTGGGAAAAGTGGTGCGTGCGGATTTGTTGGATTCGGGATTAACCGTGGAACCGTTACTGCTGCGCACCAGCACCTGTTCTCTGCCGCGATAAAAGCGGTCCTTGCGCGTCCCGATATACTGGTAATCCTGCCGGGGATTGAACCAGATAGTAATGTTCGGGATGAATGGGCTCGCGATAAGGTTGAGCCATCCGAGATCCGGCGTCAGGCCCATCTTCGCCAGTTCGCCAGGATAATAACTCCAGTGGGCTTCGCCGTTTTCCAGTTTCGCGTCCACGGTGAAGATGGTCGGCTTGGGCGCGCAGTCGAAAACATGGAAGGTCACGCTGGATTGGCCCTGCTTGAGGGCATACTCCATCGGAATGATTGAGGCCGCGCCAGCATAGGTGTCCGGCTGCGGTTGCAGCTGGGCCGTGTAATCCTCGCCGGGATTGCTGCCCCATCGACACGTGGCTTCGCCAGTTTCAAAATTGGCATCCTCGATCAACTGGGGAAGACCATCGGAGGCAAGAAAGCTGGACTGAAGTTTGACGACGACCGGCAAAGGATCCCCGGACTCGTAACGCAAGGTCACGTGCTCCAGGTCGCGTTCGCCGTTGAGGTAGTGCGTAAGCCCATTCACGTCGACTCTTCGGTCCTCTTGTTTGATGGTGAAGTGCGAATGGCCGATTAGCAGTTTGCGGTCGGCACTGTAGATCGTGAGGTCAATAGGTGAAGCCAACATCGACTTGAGATCGACCACGGCTTGCGAAATGCCGGCTACAAACAGCAGTATCGGAACCGTCAGAGCCAAAGCTAACGCGATCCTGGTCATAAAACGCGCCGAAATAGATCTCCGTCGTTCGGGGCCATAGCATTACCGAGTATCCATAATGGCACCCATCCGCAACCCGAGAAACACACAACTGAAGCGACTCGACGGCCAACTCCGGCCTTTCAGGCCTTGCGCTCTTACCGGCCGGCGATGAAGCTCTGATCCATGCTGGACTCGCTGATGGCGAAAAGCCGCTGGATGCGCCTGGCGCAGTCTCGCGCGGCGGCCATCCTGTACAAGGCGGGAATTAAGGCAAATCGTGCGACCGTGCTGGCGGCGCTCACGGGGGCGTTTTCAGGCCTGGCTTTCGCGCGGGGACATAACGCGGCTGCTCTGGCGGCCTTGTGGATCAGCGCGGTTCTTGACGCGGTGGACGGCACGATCGCACGCAACTGCGAACGTCCCACGCCGTTTGGGGGTGTGCTCGACCTGAGCTCGGATCGGCTGGTCGAAGCAGCCGCGCTGCTGGGCGTAGTCTGGGCCCGTCCTTTCCTGAGCTTTCCGGCGCTGGTCGTGGTGGCAAGCTGGTATCTAAACATCACGGTTTTCCTCGCCGTTGGGGCAGCTTCGCACGGTGGCGAAAAGCTGATCGAGTACCCGCCGGGAATCCTGGAACGGGCGGAAGCCTTCATCTTTATTACGGCCCTCGCCCTGATCGGCAGGGCAGGACTCTACCTCTGCTATGCTTACGCCGCCGCGGAACTGTGGACTGCCCTCCAGCGTCTGAACTACGCCCGCCGCCACCTGCGCTGAGACGCCAGAGGGGATGGCTCCGGGGCGCCTGTCTCCGCTGTCTTTTCCTGTTTCCCGTGCTCCTCCGGGCCTGTTGCTTCCGAATCCGGCTTGTCTTACTTTCCTGAAAGTTTCAGCCCGCCCGGCAGGTGATTCTATGGACTTTGACTTGAGCGACAGCCAGCAGGAAATGCGCAGTGCGCTGCGCAGCCTCTTCGAGGGCGCCTGCGATATCCGGCGCGTCCGGCAAGTTGCCTATGACGGCGACGGACGCGACCCTCAATTGTGGAAGGCATTGGCTGAGGGCGGCTGGACCGCGCTGATGGTGCCGGAGGCGGAGGGCGGTTCGGGACTGCGCTTCGAAGACTTTATCGTGCTGCTGGAGGAAGCCGGCAGAGCCGTTGCGCCGGTCCCGCTGACCACCACTTTGCTGGCCGGACGGGTGGTCACGAACGCGCCGGCGGGCCCGCTGCGCGGCGAATTGTTGAAGCAGATCGGCACGGGCGCGGCCAGTTTCACGCTTGCCCTGGGTGAAGGAGTCAAAGCCGAAGAAAAGGGCGGCAATTGGCGGCTTTACGGCAAGCTGGAATTCGTTCCGTACGGCCCGCTGGCCGACGTTGCCTTGATCGAAGCCGCAACTCCCGACGGCAAGCGCGGCTTGTTTGTGATGCCCACGAACACGCCCGCAATCCAATGGCTGGATCTCGACGTGATGGACCGCACGGTGCGCCAGTACGAAATGACCCTGGAGGGCGCGGCCAGTTCGCCTTCGCTTTTCGGCAACGCCGACGCTTCCGCCGCTATCCAGGTTCTGCTCGACGAATGGCGTGCGGCGCTGGCGGCGGAAAGCCTGGGCGTTGCTGAGAAGATGATCGAATTGTCGGTCGCCTACGTCAAAGAGCGCATCCAATTCGGCAAACCCGTCGGCTCCAACCAGGCGGTGAAGGTCAGAATCGCCGAAATGGGCGCGGTAGCGGACCGTCTGCGTTCGGCAGTCTACTACGCGGCCTGGGCTATCGACAGTAATGTGCCTGAGCGCAAGATTGCGATCGCGATGGCCAAGGCGGCGGCTTCCGCCCCGGGCGCTTTCGTTGGCACCCAGGCGATCCACGTCCACGGCGGCATCGGATTCACCTGGGAGTACGACCTGCACCTGTATTTCAAGCGGATCAAGAGCAACGAACTGCTGTTGGGCGACACATCGGCCGCATTGCAACAGCTTGCGGACGAGGTCTTGTAGCTTCACCACGATTGAACAGCCGACCCTGAATGGCGGCTCGCGGGCTCAAGGATATTCCATGGAAGCGGCAGCCTCGACGAGCGCTGAGGACCAAACGGCGCCCGCGCAAGCCGAGGCTGGCGGCCACCTCGTTGCCCATCGATGGTTAATCGCGCTGGCCGTAATGCTCGGTACGTCGCTGGAGGTCCTTGACACTTCCATCGTAAACGTCGCGCTGCCGCACATGCAGGGCAGCTTTTCCGCCAGCCTGGATGAAATATCGTGGGTGGTAACCAGCTATCTGGTCGCCAACGGGATCATGATCCCGATGACCGGATGGATCTCGGCGCGCTTCGGACGCAAACGCTATTTCCTGACGTCGGTCAGCGTGTTTGTGGCCGCCTCGATGTTGTGCGGGGCGGCACAATCACTTCAGCAGATGGTGGTCTTTCGGCTGATCCAGGGCGCGGCCGGCGCCGCCATGATTCCGTCCTCCCAGGCGATCCTGATGGAGACGTTTCCGCCCGAGGAGCAGCAACTGGCGATGGCGGTGTGGGGAATGGGCCTGATGGTCGCGCCGATCCTGGGTCCGACGCTGGGCGGCTGGATCACTGATAATTGGAGCTGGCGCTGGAATTTCTATATCAATCTGCCAATCGGAATGATCGCGATCGCGATGGTCACGAGCTTCGTTCACGACCCGCATTATCTGGCCGGGCGGCGCGGACGGAAGGTCGATTACACCGGGATGCTCCTGCTCGTGGTTTCGCTGGGGCTGATGCAAATCGTGGTCGATCGCGGCGAACGCGCCGATTGGTTCAATTCGCCGTGGGTGGTTTACGCCACGGCCATCTCCGTCCTGGCATTCGTCACGCTGGCGGTTTGGGAGCTGATTTTCAGCGAGCCGATCCTCGATTTGCGAATCCTCAAGCAGAGAATCTTCTCGGCCTCGCTGGTGCTTCAGGTCGCGATGAGCGGGGTGCTGTTCGGCACGCTGCTGATATCGCCGATCTTCATGCAGGAATTCCTCGGCTACACGCCATGGATATCAGGCCTGGTCCAGGCGCCGCGCGGCCTCGGTTCGATGACCGGGATGCTGGTGGTGGGCCAGGTCTCGCGCCGCGGCTACGACACCAAGGGCTTCGTGGGCGTGGGGTTTGTCCTGGTCGCGTTGGCCACCTGGATCATGTCGGGCTGGGACCTTCAGGTCAGCATGTGGACGGTGACTTGGCCCCCGATCATCATGAGCCTGGGCTTCGGGATGATTTTCCCGACGATTTCCGCGGCGGCGCTTTCAGGTGTCAGGCCCGAACGGATGGGCTATGCTGCGAGCCTTTACAATATGATGCGCAACACCGGGGCCGCAGTCGGTATCGCCTACATGACCAATATCCTGGTGCGCCATCAGCAGCTCCATCAGGCGATCCTCACCGAGCATTTTTCGATATTCGACGCGTGGCGGCTGAGCACGGCTGCGCCGACGCGTCCCGGCGCGCCCGCGTTCGGGCTGATGCATCAATTGATGATTGGACAAAAGCAGGGACTCGGAATGATCTACGACGTGGTGCAGGCGCAGGCGTCGATGCTCGCGTTCAACGACATCTATCGGCTGCTGGCAGGGATGTCGCTGCTGATGGCTCCGGCATTCCTGTTACTGCGCGGCGCCACCCGCCCGACCTCCGCCGCGCAGCATTGAGGGACAGTTCCTCCCGCAAAACTACAATCGCGGCCTGAGAACCGGCCACCCATCCCAGCGGTAGGGAAATTACGACGGGGGCTCCGATTTTTTCGCGCGCTTGGGTCGCAAGCGTGATGGCTTGGAGGTTTCGCTCATCATCCGATCGAGCTTGATATTCAAATTGAGCAACTGACCGTTGAGGTGGTCCAGGCGCGACTTCAACTCGCGAATATCGCGCTTGGAGGGAAGATTGACGAAATCGAGCAGCGTTTCGACGCTGCGATCGAAGCGGCCCTTGTTGTCCAGGAAGCGCTCACCGGCGCGGCCGAGCGCCCGGCGCAGGGAGTCGTTGGACATCACTTCACTGAAGAAACTGGCGGCGCCTTCCTCGCTCATCCGGCGCAGCATCGAGATCAGTTTTTCCGCATCCCCGCGTGCCATAAGCAGGCAAGTAATATACCCTGAATATGGATGCAAGCTATCGGGACCTGGGCTACAGCGGCGGCTTTGGCGTCGGGGTTTGGTTTGATGGGTTACAGAGAAAGTCCCGTCAACCTGCTGGTCACCTCCGCCGCTATCAATGTCGCACTGGCGCCGCTGACCGCGGTGATCGCGGGACGCCGCGGCCATTCGGCTGCCGTGTGGGGCGTCATCGGCTTATGTCTCGGGATGTGGGCGCTGGCCGCCACGCTGCTGCTGATGAGTCCGCCGAAGTCTTCCTCGCCGGAACGGAGCCCGCCTTCGCCGCCGCATGCCGCCTGAGCCAGGCCAGCGCCGGCACATAGATGCGCGATTCGGCGTGGGTGCCGCACAACAGATCCAGATGGCCCCATCCGGAGAGCACAATTACGTCAGGGTTGCTTCCAGTCGCGGAGGCCGCGCGTTGCACATTGGCGCTCCAGCCCGGACCGATATTGGTGCTGGCAAACGCGAGCACCGGGATTTTTGACCGCGCAAGCCGCTGCCTCATCGCCGCAGTCATCGGATCTTCCCGGTCCTGGACTGTGGGCCAGAAGCGGTCGTAAGTGATGAGCACGCGCGCCAACGTTACCGCGTCGGAATAGCCGCCCAACGGATCGGCCAGTCCGCCCCGCCCGCCAAACGCCCTGGATTCATACACGACATGATCCAGGTTCTCCCGCGCGGTGCGATATTCAGGGATTGGCGCGGGACCGTCGGGATCGCGAATCACCGCCTCCAGCAGCGCCTTGCGTTTGTCGTAAGTGAGGCTTCGCCCGCCGATATCCGTGGCGTACGTTTCGGAGTTTCGCTCCGTCAGTCCTGCCATTGCGGCGTGCTGCAGAACAAAGCCATCCAGGATGATTAGGCCGCGCACCTTTTGCGGATGCGACGCCGCGTACAAATACGCGAAGGCCGCGCCCCGGCTGAACCCCATCACAAAAAGCTGTGGCTGTCTGGTGGTCCTCAGAATGAAGTTCGCAGCGGTGTCGATGTCCGACACGAACATCGCGGCGGTCCATCCGCGCAGTTGCGCGAGCGCGGCCTGGGGAGTTCGCGGCGCTATGAAATGCGTGCGGTAATCGATCGACCATACGTCGCAGCCGTTGACGGCGAGGTACAGTGGCAACCAATGGCGCGGGTCATCCAGGGGAAGCTCTCCGTTCATGTTGGTGCCAGGCAGGTACAGGACCGGTGGACCGGCGCGATTGGCGCCGGCCAGGCGATGCAATCCGATGCGATCGAAGGGCGATGGGCCCGCTATGCTGACGAAGCTCGTTTCGCTGACGGGCGGATTCGTGGGCACCGCGTGCGGCGCTCCGGTTCGTGTAAAGCCGCCAGCCATCCCGGCATCCGATTGCCGAGCCGGGATCAGGCTGATCAAAAGAACCAGGAGAGCGACAAGGCTGAATCGGTTGGGGGGCGGGCTCATGGCGTCCAAGCCTTGAGCAATTCCACGTGGCTTTCAAGTGCGCCCGATCCGTCGCGCTGCTTGACCGGACCCGAGCGCAAATGGAAGTGTCCGCGAGATCGCCCTGAAAGACGAAATAAAAATGCGCCAGACAACTATTCATTAGGCCCCGGTTCCGATGACGCGTCCGCTGAAAGCTGACGGTCAGTGTGAAGAACCGGCTGGGATTGTTAGCCTGATCAACCGGGAGGAGCATCATGGATAATCCGGTCGACGTATCACTACCGAGGCTCGCGGCCATGTGTTTTTGATGGGTATCGATCGCACGCGCAAGATGAACGCGTTCGACCTGCCGATGCTGCGCGCGCTGATGGCGGCGTACACCGAATATGAGAACAACGACAATTACCGGTGCGCGGTGCTGTTCGCGCACGGCGATCATTTCACCGCCGGCATCGATTTGAGCCAGGTCCATCCCGAACATTTCATCACCGCCCCCGGGACAATCGAGCCGATGGGAATCTACGGGCAGGCGCGCACCAAGCCGGTGATTATCGCAATTCAGGGCCGCTGCCTCACGATCGGAATCGAGCTGGCGCTTGCCAGCGATATCTGCGTCGCGGCCGAAAACGCGCGGTTCGGTCAAATCGAAGTCAAGCGCGGGGTTTTTCCCGCAGCGGGAGCGACGGTCCGGATGGTGGCGCTGATGGGATGGGGCAATGCGATGCGCTATCTGCTGACCGGCGACGAATTCGACGCGCGCGAGGCCCATCGTATCGGCCTGGTTCAGGAGGTAACCCCGGTGGGGCAGCATCTGGAGCGCGCACTCACAATCGCCCAGACCATCGCGGCGCAAGCCCCGCTTGCCGTTCGGGCGACGCTGCTGTCGGCGCGCAAATCCGTAATGGAGGGACAGGCCGAAGCGCTCAAGAGCCTGCTGCCGCAATACCGCGAACTGGAAAAATCCGAGGACGCCAAAGAGGGGCTGCGCTCCTTCGTCGAGCGCCGCACCGCCCGCTTCAGCGGTCGCTGAAGGAGTCGCTGCGGTTCAGTTGGGCAGATCGATCCGATAAAGCATGCCTGTTGCAGTTGGGAATTATCCATGCGCAACGGCGCTATTCCCAACGTCAAGTTTCCGCGATGGATGCGCCGGGCCGTATCAATCCATATCAACCCTGAACTTCAATGTTTGGCATGTTTTGCCAATACGGTAGGGAGCTTGACCGAACGGCAGCCCGGACAGATGCTGTAGGGAAGCGTCGGACGGGGAGATTTGCCGGCGCCTGACGGAGCGCGCATTTTTTCCTCCGGCATTTCTGGGGATAAGCGGCGACCGTCTCGTCAAACTAAACTGGCTCGGAGGACATCATGGCCACCTCGCAGCAGACATCAATCGCAAAGGGATCGACTCGTGAATCGATTGCCGGGATCAAGGTAATCGACGTCGATACTCACTTGAGCGAGCCCTACACTTTATGGACAGATAGGGCGCCCGCCAACTGGAAGGAGCGCGTTCCCCAGGTCAAGACGGTGGATAACAAGCGGCAGTGGGTGATCGACGGCAAAACCGTGATGGGCCCGGTGTCGGCGGTAAGCGTGGTGCGCCCCAACGGTGACAAGTCGCGCGGAATCGAGTTTTTCGCATGGAAACTCGAAGACGTTCACGCTGGATCGTACGACCTGAAGCCGCGTCTGGAATTCATGGACAGCGAAGGCATCTGGGCGCAGATCCTTTATCCCAACCTGCTGGGTTTCGGCGGGCAGCGTTCCGCCACATTTGATCCGGAACTGCGCCTGATGTGCACCCAGATCTACAACGATGCGATGGCGGAGTTTCAGGAGCAATCCGGCGGCCGCCTTTATGGGATGGCGTTGATGCCGTGGTGGGACGTCGAACTGGCGGTCAAGGAAACCGAGCGCTGCCACAAAATGGGCATCAAGGGCATCAATACCAATTCCAGCCCGCAGGACCATGGCATTCCCGATCTGGGGCAAAGCTACTGGAACCCGCTGTGGGAAGTCTGTTCGGACCTCGGCATGCCGATCAATTTCCATATCGGCAACAGCACCGAGTCGATGGATTTTTTTGGCAAGTCGTGCTGGTCCTCACAAAGCGACGACCGCAAGCTTGCGCTCGGATCGACGATGCTGTTTCTGCACAACGCGCAGGTCTTCGCCAATATCATCTACTCGGGAATTCTCGAGCGTTATCCAAAGTTGAAGTTTGTATCAGTGGAAAGCGGGGTGGGCTGGATGCCTTTCCTGCTCGAAGCGCTGGATTACGAACTGGACGAGGCCGCTCCCAAATCCAAGTCATTACTCAGTATGAAACCGTCTGACTATTTCCGCCGCCAGATCTACGCTTGTTTCTGGTTTGAGCAAAAAGGCTTCCGCGCGGCGCTGGATGCGGTCGGGGTCGATAACATCATGTTCGAAACCGACTTTCCTCATCCGACCTGCCTCTATCCCAACGCGCTGGACCACGTCGCCCATACGCTGGAAGGACTGAGTTTTGAGGACAAGCGCAAGCTGCTCAGCGCCAACGCGGCGCGAGTGTATTCAATTCCGGTTTGAACCCCGGTCCTCGGTTGCGTGGGCAGCGAAACTGGTTTGAATAATCCGCTTCGGGGGCGTGGCTGACGTCCGCCCGCTCTACGAACGAATTACCTGGCCGGGTTTGACGCCGGTGTAGTCGCCGTTTTTGTACACCGCGACGCCGTTGACGATGGTGTGATGGATCCCGCGCGCTTCCATCACCAGGCGACGGGCGCCGCCGGGTAGATCGTTGCGCATTTTGCCGCGCTCGGCTGAGCCGACCGTAGCCGGATCGAAGATTACCAGGTCGGCCGCCATTCCCTGCGCGATGCGCCCTCGGCGCCTGATGCCGAAGAAATCGGCCGGTTCCGAGGTGATCCGTTTCACGCCCTGCTCCAGCGTCATAACGCCTTCCTCGCGCACCCACGTGCCGAGCAGATAGGTGCAGTAGCCGGCGTCGCAGATCTGATCGACATGCGCGCCGCCGTCGGATAGCGCGATCAAGGTGCGCGGATCCTTGACCAACTGACCGACCCGCTTTTTGTGATTGTTGAGCAGCGCAACCACGAAGCGCATCTCCAGTTCGTCCTCCAGCCCGAGATCGAGCAGCAGGTCGAAAGCGTCGGTGCGCCCGCGCAGCTTCGCGATTTGGGCCAGGTCTTTGCCCTCCAGTTCCTTCAGCGCCGGATTGTTGACCCACTGCACCGCGATCCGATCGAGATTGCGAAACGTATGCAGATGCATCCCGGAGCGCTCGATTTCATCGCGCATCTTGTTGCGGAAGCCGGGATCGCGATAGAGGCGCTTTTGCACCTCCAGCGGTCGATTGAAGATCTCTGACTGCACGCACGGAAAGGTTATGAACAGCAGCGGCGAGCGCAGATTGAGTTCAAGAAACAACGGGCGGCAGCTAATCTGCGGCACGCCGCCGCGCCGGATCAGCGGCGCGAATTGCTCCAGCGTGTCCATCGCTCCCTGCGGCAGGTCGTCGCGATCGAACAGCGATATCCAACTGACCGGCCGCCCCGATTCATTCAGCAGAAATTCCAGGATGTCGTACTCGCGCGCGCTCATGTCCGCAGGCTTGTCGGCCAGATTGAGCTGAATCACGCCCTTGCCCAAATCGCGCAGGACGTGGCAGTAAGCCTTCAGTTCGTCGCGGCTGGCCATGCGGCACGCCAGCGGCTTGCCTTCGTAGCCGATATCGATATTCGAAACGCTGGTGGAAAAGCCCAGGGCGCCGGCGCTGATGGCCGCGCGCAAGGCGCCCGCGATCTGCTCGAGTTCCCGCGCGCTGGCCGCGCGCTCCAGCGAATCGCGGCCCATCGTCCAATGGCGAAACGGGGTCAGCGGCGCCAGGAAGCCGAGGTTGATAGCCGATCGGCGCCGCGCCGCGGCCTCCATATAGCTGGGGAAACTTTCCCAATCCCACGTCAAGCCGGCTTGCAGGACGTCGTGCGGGATGGCCTCCAAATTGGTGAGATCGGCAGCGGTGACGGCGCGGTCCTCGGCCTTGCACGGCGCGACGCCGACGCCGCAACTGCCCAGCACCACGGTGGTCACGCCATGCCAGGACGAACTGGTGATTTGCGGGTCCCAGCAGATCTGGGCATCGTAATGGGTATGTGGATCGACAAAGCCGGGCGCGACGATCAGATCGGCGGCATCGATGACTTCGCGCGCGGAGCCCGAAATGGATTTGCCGATTTCCGCGATCAGGCCCTGCGCAACGGCGATGTCGGCCCGATAGCGCGCCGCGCCGCTGCCGTCCACAACCGTACCGCCCTTGATGATCAGGTCATATGGCATATTCGATCCTCCAATGCGCACGGCGCGCGCGACGCCTCCATCCTGTCGCTCACTGTAGACCCGAGGACCTGCGCATTTCCAGTTTATGACGGCTCTTGCCGCAGGTAGCGTGCCGATGATCTAATCCAGGTTCGGCGCCGGACCGCGTCTTCTTCTCTGGCGTGCGAGCGAGGCGAAAGGAAATTTTATGCGTGCAGTTCTTTACTACGGACGCGAGGATGTCAGGATCGAGGACATTGCCGAACCGTCGCCGAAAACCGGCGAGGTCAAGCTCCGCGTCCTTTACAACGGCATCTGCGGCAGCGACCTGCACGAGTACTACCACGGTCCGATCATGACCCGCACCCGGCCCCATCCACTGACCGGGGTCAAAAATCCGGTTGTGCTCGGACATGAGTTCTGCGGCGAGGTGGTGGAAAACGGCAGAAATGTCGACGACCTTAAAAGTGGCGACCTGGTGGCGGTCGAGCCGATTCAGACCTGCGGCACCTGCTACTGGTGCGGCATCGGCCAGTACAACCATTGCCCCAAACCTGCGGTCCACGGCTACAACCGCGAGGGCGGCGGTCTGGCTGAGTTCACCGTGGTGCCGCGTTCGATGGTGCACAAGCTGCCCGCCGGCATCTCGGCTCAACAGGGCGCGCTGGTTGAGCCGATGGCGGTCTCCTATCACGCGATTGCGCGCGCCCAACCCGCGTCGGGGCAGACCTTCGTGGTGCATGGCGGCGGGCCGATCGGCGTTGGCGCGTTTCTTACGCTCAAAGCGTTGGGCGATATCCGCGTAATCGTCTGCGAGCCTTCGGCGCAACGCCGCGCCATCCTCAGTCGACTGGGCGCCGAGCATGTGCTTGATCCAGCCGGCCTCAACGTGGTCGAAGCGATTCGCGATCTCACTGATGGACGTGGCGCCGACGCTTCGATCGACGCCGCCGGCGTGCCCGCGGCGTTCAAGGCGGCGCTGGCCAGCACCGCGCCGCTGGGCCATCTGGTGGTCGTCGCGATGCACATGGAGCCGTTCCCGTTCAACGCGCTGGCGCTGCTGGCGGGCGAGGTCAGCGTCACCGGCAGCAAAACCTACTGCAACGATTATCCCGCAGTAATCGAACTGATGACGCGCGGCGCCTACCCGCTTGAGGGATGGGTCAGCACGATCCCGATGGCGGATTTCATCGAACGCGGCATCGTTCCGCTCACCCATCAGCAAGCGACCAAGATCATGGTGGACGTCGCCGGCGGGCGTTGATGGTATAAGATCGCCGGGCCGTAGGCCGCGCACGACCGGCTGGCGGGACGGGCGGCGATAGAGCGGCTAAGCGTCCGTTCCCAGCAGCTGAGCGGCCATAAATGCCATACCTCGTAACGTCAGGCCAATGCGGCGGCCAGGGACGGATTCCCGATTGCATCAGGCAGAAGAAACGGCGTTGAATAATTCAGGCTCGGAGGAGGAAGGGGCCCGGTGGCCCCACCGGTCTTCAAAACCGGCCTGGCAGCCATTGCGGTTGCCGGAGGGTTCGACTCCCTCCCCCCTCCGCCACTAAATCAGATCAGCCCTCAAACCCTCACCGCGCGCGAGGACGCTTCTCGGGTCGCAAGACCAATTGGCCACCGCTTATCCAGAGAATTCCTGATCATTTTACCCCATCAAGGCTTTGCCGGTTTGCATGTCGACCGGCACCGAGATGTGCTGTTCCAGGATCTTCCACTGGCCATCAACCTTGTGCAGCAGGTCGGTCTGGCGGAAAGTAATGTCCACTGGTTTGCCGTCAGGCCCGGTCGCGGTGAAACGCTGGATACTGCGGGCATAACCGAGCTTACCGTCAGTTATCACCTTCAGTTCGAGGAACTGGACCTTGATGTCCTTCATCCCGGAAAAGCCTTTCTCCAAATCGGCGCGAACGTCTTTTTGTCCAACATGCTCGCGCTGCGGACCGCCGATGTCCAAAATTGTTACCTGGTCGGTGGGGTCGTAGTACTTCATCGCCTCTTGCGCGCTGGTCGCGCTGGCGAGCTTGTGCTCGACGCCGGCGATCGCCTTTTCGTCCGACGATGCCGCCTCAATACGAGTGGAAGCGGAAATAACTATACAGAGGACGGCAAGACCCACCAGGGCTGTTCCGAATCCCTTCATACATCCCTCCTCCGGGGGCGATATAAGTCAGTCTTGGTTTTGGTTAATCTTGCCGTTCGTGGATTGCAAGCGAAGTTAATGTTCATAGAGCGGACATCTTTAATTGTTCCCGACCGTCCCTGACTCCCGGATCGCCGGCGTTGAAGCGGTGAACGCGCTTTGCGAAGCAAGCGCATCGGAGGGGTTTGAAACAGTTCGCGTCAGCTTTTAAGATTTGAGCCGGTGAATCGCGATGGCGCTTAGGAAAGTTACTTTATTTGACCATCCGGGGCTCGGCTATGAGCCGGTTGACGAGGAAGGGCAGGCCAAGCCGGCCGTTTTGGGCGTGCGCTGGGTCAATCCCGACACCCTGGAAACAATTTATCTGCGGGGTGGCAAACTCACCGATCCCAAGGGTCAGGTGCTCAAGGAAATTGCGCCCACGCTACAGCGGCCCAAAGTCCGCGTCCAGGGCCATAGCCAAGCCGACATAGGAAGATAGTTTGTCCGCTACAGGCGCTCTCAAGGGCCTGCGCGTTTTAGATCTGACCGGTCTTAAGGGCGCGCTGGCCAGCCGTCTGCTTGCCGACATGGGCGCCGACGTGATCAAGGTCGAACCGCCCGGCGGCGATCGGACCCGCTCCCTCGGCCCGTTTGCGGGCAATCAGCCCCATCCCGACCGCAGCCTCAGCTTCTGGTTCTACAATCTCAACAAGCGCTCGGTCACGCTCGACTACCAGCATGCGCGCGGCGCCGGTCTTTTGCTGCGGCTGGTAGAATCGGCCGACGTGATGATCGAGAGCTTCAAGCCCGATCATCTGGCCCAATTCGGCCTGGAATGGGACGAATTGCGCAAACGCAACCCGGCGCTGATTCTTTGCTCGATTGCGCCCTTCGGGCAGACCGGTCCATGGCGCGACTTCGAGGCCGACGATACGGTGCTTGCCGCGCTTTCGGGGATGCTCTATGTCAACGGCTTTCCGGACGAACCGCCGGTGCGCCCGCTGGGCTTGCAAGCATACCATTGCGCTGCCTATTACGGCGCGATTGCGATCATGTGCGCATTGTTCGCACGCGAACGCACCGGGCGGGGTCAGTGGATCGACCTCAGCATGCAGGAGGCGGCGGCGTGGGGAGTCGAGCACGTGGCGCCGAGTTACTTCGGGACGGGCCAGATTGCGCGCCGGCGCGGGACGCTGCACTGGGCCGGGGGCTTCAGAGTCGGCAAATGCCGCGACGGCTATATCCTGCATAGCATCAGCGGAGACTGGAGCACCCTGTTGGAGTGGGTCAAAGCCGACGGCGCGGCGCAGGATCTGACCCAGCCGCAATGGGAAGATCCGCAATACCGCCGCGATCACGCTGCACATTTGTTCGACGTGCTGGATGCCTGGGTCAGGGACAAAAGCTGCGTTGAACTGGAGCAGCGCGCGCAGATGCTGCGTTTGCCCTACGCGATCCCGCATTCGATCAACGATTTGCCGCGCGACGAGCAGCTTGTCGCGCGCAATTACTTCGTCGAAGTCGAACATCCCGAACTGGGACGGAAGTTTCTCTATCCAGGCGCCCCGTACATTTTCAGCCACACGCCATGGCGCTTATATCGACGTCCACCTCTGCTCGGCGAGCACAACGACGCAGTGCTTGGCGGCGAGTTGGGTATTTCCCACGAGGAAATTGCCGTTCTGCGCGCGGAAGGAGTGTGCTGAATGGCGCTGGCGCTGGAAGGTATCCGCGTTCTGGATTTCACCTGGGTCGTGGCCGGTCCGGCCGCCACGCGCGTGCTCGCCGACCATGGCGCCGAGGTAATCAAGGTCGAACGCAGAGCTAGCGGGTTCATGCTTGGCACCCGGCGCGCCGGTCTGATGGCGGATCTCAACCGCAACAAGCGCTCGATCGCGGTCAACATGGCGGTGCCAGCCGGCGTCGAACTCGCGCATCGGCTGGTCAAAGTCAGCGATATCGTGGTGGACAATTTCTCGGCCCGCGTGATGCGCCAATGGGGCATGGATTACCAAAGCCTGGCGCGCATCAAGCCCGATATCATCTGCATGAGCATGTCCGGCTTCGGCCATACGGGACCGCGCGCCAATTTCGTCAGCTACGGGCCGACGCTTCAGGCGCTCAGCGGCTTCACCCTGGACATGCAGGACGAGCAGGGGCGTCCGGCGGGGTTCGGCTATTCGTACGCCGATATGGCGGGCGGCTACTCCGGCGCGCTGGCAGCGCTGATCGCGCTGTGGCATCGGCGGCGCACGGGCGAGGGCCAGTTCATCGACGTCTCCCAATTCGAGGCGCTGGTCAGCGTGGTTGGTCCGTCCATCCTGGATCTGACCGTCAATGGCCGCCGGCAGCCGCCGCCAAAGTGGAGTCCGCAGGAGGAGCCCGCGGCGCCCCACGGGGTCTATCGATGCCGTCCCGAGGGCGAGGACGCCGATCGATGGATCGCGATCTCGGTGCGTTCGCACAGCGACTGGCGGCGCTTTGTCGCCGCAATCGGATCGCCGAGGTGGGCGTCGGACGCGCGGTTTCATACCCTGTTTGGGCGCATGCAAAATCGCGAACTGCTCGACCGCCAGGTTGCCCGATGGACGGCGGAACAGGACGCGTGGCAAGCGATGCGCCGGCTGCAGGACGCTTCGATCGCCGCCGCCGTCGTTTCCAACGCCGAGGATCTCTGCAAGCGCGATGAGCAGCTCAAGGCGCGCAATTTCTGGCCCACGATCAACCTGCCGGATGGCGGGCAAATCAATCTGACCGGCATCCCCTTCCAGCTCTCAGAGACCCCGGGCGCGTTGCGCCGCCCCGCGCCGGAAATCGACCAGGACCGCGACTGGGTGCTGAGCGAAGTGCTCGGTCTTGGCCAGTCCGAACGCCAAGCCCTGCTCGCCGCCGGCGCTATCTATACTGATTGACAAATTTTTCCGGCGCCGGATATCGAGCTTGACCCTGAAAACACGAACGTGTTTCCAGGATTCCGGAGATGACCGTCCGCGAAGTGGGCGAGGGCTTGCGACTGGTTTTATCCCTGTAGCCGGTGAGTTTGGTTCGATCTTGTGCTTGCTGCGGGAATCTTTTCAGCGGCCTCACCCATCTCGCTTTGTCAGGAGCATGGATGCTATAAAAAAAGCTCGGTGAAGAGCAGGCCAGTAATGTACTCGTCGGGGTGTAGCTCAGCCTGGCCAGAGCACTGCGTTCGGGACGCAGGAGTCGCTGGTTCAAATCCAGTCACCCCGACCATCTTCCAGGCACCAACACCGCGTCCGCATGGCCCGCAGTCAGGAGTGCGCAGTCGTTAGATTGGATCTCAAATGTTGACTTTGGCCTCGCTGCTTGTGCTCGTCCTTGCCTACCTGATTGGCTCGATCCCGGTGGGGGTACTGGTCGGCAAGTACTTTGGTTTCGATCCGCGTGAGGAAGGTTCACACAATATCGGCATGACCAACGTCGCCCGGATTGGAGGAAAACAGGCGGCGACGTTGACTTTTATCGGCGACGCGGGCAAGGGCCTGGCACCGATTCTAATCGGATATGGACTGCACGTCAGTGACCGAGGGTTGGGGCTGATCGCGCTGGCCACGTTGCTGGGTGCCGTCTATTCCATATTTTTGGGTTTCTCGGGCGGGCGTGGAGTCGCTGCCTGTTTCGGTATCTGGATCGGCCTGGCGCCGCTGTCGGTTGCGCCGATTCTGCTGCTGGTGTTTTTGGCTGTCCTTGCGGTTTCACGAATCGTGTCGCTGGCCTCGATCTCTGCAGCTTTCGCGATGCCGATTGTGGTGGCTTTGTGCTCCCGCGAACAGTTTTTCCTGGTCTCGCTGGTGATGGCGGCGTTGGTGGTGTGGCGCCATCGGGAAAATATCGGCAGACTGGCGGCGGGTACCGAGCCAGCCTTGGGTGCGGGCCCAACGCAGCCTAACAATGTTTGATGTCAGGAGTGCGCCACGTTCAGAAACGCCCTTTCCATACGCAATAGCCCACTTTTTGAGCATCCCGATCGCGCGCGCCTTTGTGCTCCCGGTTCGCATCACTGGCACCCGGATTGCGACCCCGGCCAACGCCAGCAGTGTTGGATAAATGGTGTTTGACTGCTGTAGAATAGCCAAGCTACACCTACCCTTTGAGCCGCCGTGGAGTCCCGGCCGCAAGGATGGGGTTTGTGACGGGCGGTGAGGGAAAAAGGTATATGAAGAAGGTCGAGGCAATCATCAAGCCGTTCAAGCTCGACGAGGTCAAAGAGGCCCTTTCCAGCATCGGGGTCCAGGGACTGACCGTCAGCGAGGTTAAAGGGTTCGGCCGCCAGAAGGGCCACACGGAGCTCTATCGGGGCGCCGAATATGTCGTCGATTTCCTGCCCAAGGTGAAACTCGAAATCATCGTCGGCGACGACCTGACCGCGCAGGTGGTGGAAACGATCGAGCGGGCGGCGCGTACCGGACGAATCGGTGACGGCAAGATTTTCGTAATGCCGATGGAGGAAGTGGTCCGCATCAGGACCGGCGAACGCGGCCCCAACGCAATTTAAGGGCTGCAATCCCTGGGGCGGATCGCGCCCCGTCCTATCGGCAAGGTCGGTTTTTTTACTCAGCTGACGTTAGCCTTGGGGACGAAGCCCTGGACGCCCTTGTCGGGCCCGTCTGTCACTTCCACCTGCGCGCCTTCCGAGTCCTGCGAGATGATGCGGATCGGGGTGTGATTGTCGAGTTCCTTGGTTACAAAGCCTTCCCCCACCTGGCCCAGCATCGCCATCGGGCCGCCCTGCCGCTTGAGGTCCTTGATTTTCTCGAAGGTGGCCTCGTCGCGATAGAGTTTCACCGTGTGTTCACCGGGCGTTGCGACCACCCGATGGCTGCAGCCCATCGCGATTGCCGCCACGGTCAGGACGGCGCCGATCCATAAAGGCTTGGACTTCATGTGACCTCCACCAGCGCGTAAACCGTCAGGCGCGGTTGCCTGCGCATCGTGCATGCATGTTCCAGACGATGGCTTTTTGCCGCAGCGCCGTCAATCCTGGATTTGGATGCGCGGCGCGGCGGAGCAATAATACAGGTCACTGGCGATGCGAATCGGACTGATTGCCGACACTCATATTCCTGAGGCCTGCGAGCGGCTGCCCGAGGCGGTGTTTGAGGCCTTCCGCGACGTCGAACTGGTGATGCATGCGGGCGACGTTTACGTCAACAGCGTGATCGACGAACTGGCGGCGATTGCGCCGGTGCTGGTCGCAATCGGCAACGGCGACGAAGGCAGCGAGTTCCATCGCCATCGTTTGGTGCCGGATCATCGGGTTCGTGAGACCCACCTGGTGGAAATCGAGGGCTTGCGGATCGGACTGGCGCACGAATTGCCTACCCCGGATGAAACCCCGGGCGCGGCTTTCGACAATGCGATGGCGCGCCATTTCGGTGGCCCGGTGGATATCCTGGTGCAGGGGCACAGCCATGTGGAAGGGACCAAACGCTTCGGCACGACCCTGGTGATCAACCCGGGCAGCGCCACCTTGCCGCACAACCTCGAAGACCGGCCCGGTACGGTCGCGATCCTGGAAATCTCGCCGGGCGGACGCTTTTGCGTCGAAATCATCGACCTTGGCCGTTACGTGAATCGATGAGAATTTTTTCGCGCCTGTCCGCCATGTAAACTGCACTGAAAGAGTTGGAAAACGGCTCCGAATCAGGCTGCCCGGATTGTGCGGCGGCCCACTGACATTGAGGGAACGGTTTTGTCTCAGCAACCAGTCGCTACAGCCCCGGCCCAAAGAAAGGTCTCGATGGATAAGCTTGTCAATCTTTGCAAGCGCCGTGGGATCATCTTTCCTTCCAGCGATATTTACGGCGGCCTGGGCTCGACCTGGGATTACGGACCCCTGGGGGTCGAACTCAAACGCAATGTAAAGGAGGCGTGGTGGCGCGAGATGGTCCAGCGGCGGCCCGACGTGCTGGGGATTGACTCCGCCATCCTGATGCATCCGCGCACCTGGGAGGCGTCGGGCCATCTGCAAAGCTTCACTGACCCGTTGGTGGACTGCAAAAATTGCAAGCAGAGGTTTCGCGCCGACCATCTGGAAAGCCAGCGCTGTCCGGAATGCGGCGGCGAACTGACCCAGGCGCGCCAGTTCAATTTGATGTTCAAGACCTTCATGGGACCGGTAGAGGACACCGCCAGCACCGTGTATCTGCGGCCGGAGACGGCCCAGGGAATCTTCGTCAATTTCTCCAATATCGTGGATACGCAGCGCGTCAAGCTGCCCTTCGGTATCGCGCAGATCGGCAAATCCTTCCGCAACGAGATCACGCCCGGCAATTTCATCTTCCGCACGCGCGAGTTCGAGCAGATGGAGATGGAGTATTTCATCAAGCCCGACCCCGAGGAGGAAGCCAAATGGTTCGAATACTGGCTGGAGCAGCGCTTTGGCTGGTACGTGAAATTCGGCATCAACTCCGACCATCTGCGGCTGCGCCCGCATGAGAAGGACGAATTGTCGCATTATTCGCGCGGCACCACCGATATCGAATTCCTTTATCCTTTCGGCTGGGGCGAGCTGGAAGGCGTGGCCAAACGCGGCAGCTACGACCTCGACCGGCATGCCGAATTCAGCGGCAAGGACCTGACCTACTTCGAGGAGGAAACCCGCTCGCGCTTTCGCCCATGGGTGATCGAACCGGCGGCAGGAGTGGACCGGGCGCTGCTTGCGTTCCTGCTCGATTCCTACGATGAGGACGTGGTGGAAAACGAAGAGCGCATCGTGTTGCGCCTGGACCCGCGCCTGGCGCCAATCAAGGCCGCAATCTTCCCGCTCCTGCGCAAGGGCGGCCAGCCGGAAAAGGCGCAAGAGGTGCTGGCGATGCTGCAAAAGCGTTTCGTGGTCGCGTACGATCAAGCCGGCTCGATTGGACGGCGCTACCGGCGGCAGGACGAAGTCGGAACCCCGTTCGGTATCACTATTGACCATCAGACGATGGACGACGACACAGTGACGTTGCGCCATCGCGACTCCACCATCCAGGAGCGGTTCCCAATCAACGAACTTGCGGCGGTGCTGGAGCGGCGGATCGGTTGGAGTGAGTAAACAGGCTGGATGCCCGGCCCAGGCGATAAATGCTTGAGCGCCCCCACGCGGCAGCGCCGTCGTGCGGGCCTGGCGGTTAGTTTTTTTCAAACTTTTTTCTTGAGGAGATTTGATAATGGCGCGCATGCATCCTGAGCTTTACTTTTTCGGCGGCGGTACGGCCGAAGGCCGCGCCAGTATGCGCGAATTGCTCGGCGGCAAGGGGGCCAACCTGGCCGAGATGGCGGCACTGAAGCTGCCGGTGCCGCCCGGCTTCACGATTTCAACGCGCGTGTGCACCTACTTTTACGAACACGGTCACACTTACCCCAAAGGCCTTGAGAAGGCGGTGGACAAGGCCGTCGGGCGCGTCGAAAAGCTGCTGGGACGCAAGTTCGGCGACGCGCACAATCCGCTGCTCGTGTCGGTGCGCTCCGGCGCGCGGGTTTCGATGCCTGGAATGATGGACACGGTGCTCAACCTGGGCCTGACCGACCGCACGGTCGAGGGGTTGGAAGCGGCCAGCAACAATCCGCGCTTTGCCTGGGATTCCTACCGTCGCTTTTGCCAGATGTACGGCGACGTCGTCTTGAAGCTCAAGCCCGAGGACAAGAATGCAATCGATCCGTTCGAGGAGATTATCGAGCGTAAGAAGAAAGCGCGCGGCATCAAGGGCGACCTCGAGCTGTCGGTCGACGATCTCAAGGAACTGGTGTCCGAATTCCGCGAATTGATCCGCAACCGCGTGGGCCATGACCTCCCGCAGGATCCCTACGAGCAGTTATGGCAGGCGATCGGCGCAGTGTTTGGCTCATGGCAGAACGAGCGCGCGATCACCTATCGCAAAATCAATAAGATTCCCGACGATTGGGGTACCGCGGTGACGGTACAGTCGATGGTGTTCGGCAACCTCGGCGACGACTGCGCCACCGGCGTCGCCTTCACCCGCGATCCGGCCACCGGCGAAAAGGGCATTTATGGCGAATATCTTCCCAATGCCCAGGGCGAGGACGTGGTCGCCGGCATCCGCACCCCGCTCCAGATCAGCCTGGTCAACGGACGCAAATGGGCGGCGCGCAACGGGATTAGCGAGGAGCAGCGCAAAGCCACCCATCCCACGCTCGAAGAAAGCTTTCCCGAAGTTTACCGCGAGCTGCTCAAGATCGCTCAGCGCCTGGAGCGCCACTTCAAAGACATGCAGGACATGGAGTTCACCATCGAACGCCGCCGCCTGTTCATGTTGCAGACACGCACCGGCAAGCGCACGGCCGAAGCCGCGGTCCGCACCGCCGTCGACATGGTGGCGGAGCGGCTGATCGATCGCCGCACCGCGCTGATGCGCGTGGAACCGCACCAGCTCGAACAGTTGCTCCATCCGCGGCTCGATCCCAATGCGCGCAAGGAGGTGCTGGCGCGCGGCCTGCCAGCCTCGCCGGGCGCGGTTGCCGGAGAGGTGGTTTTTTCGGCCGACGAAGCCGTGAGCCTGGCGCGATCGGGTCACAAGACAATCCTGGTGCGGATTGAAACGTCGCCCGAGGACATCCACGGGATGCAGGTGGCCGAAGGGATTTTGACGGCGCGCGGCGGCATGACCAGCCATGCGGCGGTGGTCGCGCGCGGGATGGGCAAGTGCTGCGTGGCCGGATGCGGCGCACTGAACATCGATTACATGGCCGGGACCATCGCGGTGAATGGCCGCGTGATCCGCCGCGGCGAGTATCTGACTCTGGACGGCTCCACGGGCGAGGTGATGGCGGGTTTGGTGCCCACGGTCGCGGCCTCAATGTCGCCCGCCTTCAAAAAATTCATGACGTGGGCGGATGCCGAGCGCAGGATGGGAGTGCGCGCCAACGCCGACACGCCCCACGACGCCGCCGTCGCGCGCGAGTTCGGCGCCGAGGGCATCGGCTTATGCCGGACCGAGCATATGTTCTTCAACGAGGATCGCATCACTGCCGTGCGCGAGATGATCCTGGCGGAAAACGCTCAGCAGCGAGCCGCGGCATTGGAGAAAATCCTTCCCATGCAGCGCAGTGATTTCGTGGGCATCCTGCGTGCGATGGAGGGGCTGCCCGTGACCATCCGGCTGCTCGATCCGCCGCTGCACGAATTCCTGCCCAAAGGTGAAGACGAAATCCGTGAACTGGCGGGCAAAATGGGGGTCAGCTATGAGCATCTGAAACAGACCTGCGACCGCCTGTTCGAGTTTAACCCGATGCTGGGGCATCGCGGATCGCGCCTGGGCATCACCTTTCCGGAGATTTACAGGGCGCAGGCCCGCGCTATTTTTGAAGCCGCCGCGGAATTGAGAAAGGAGGGCGTCAAAGCCTTACCGGAGATCATGCTGCCACTGATCGGCGACCGGCGCGAATTTGACATTTTGGCCGGTGAAATCCGAGAGGTGGCAAAAACGGTGCTTAGCGACGGTGCCCGCAACCTGAAGTTTACCATCGGCACCATGATTGAATTGCCGCGCGCCTGCGTGGTCGCCAATGAGATCGGTGCGTCGGCACAGTTCTTCTCCTTCGGCACCAACGATCTGACCCAGATGACTTACGGTTTGTCCCGCGATGACTCGGTGAAGTTCCTCGACACCTATATCGAACGCGGAATTTACAAACGCGATCCCTTCCAGGGGCTCGACGCCACCGGCGTCGGGGAGCTGATGCGGATCGCGATCGAGCGCGGGCGCAAGGCGAACAAATCGCTCAAACTGGGCATCTGCGGCGAACATGGCGGCGACCCCGACAGCATCAAGCTGTGTTACAGTTTGGGATTGGACTACGTCTCCTGTTCACCATTCCGCGTACCGGTGGCACGCCTCGCAGCGGCACAGGCGGCGATCGAAGGGCGTCAGAAGAAGCGCGAATTCAAGGACGTGTGAAACGCGCAACCCGGTGTACCTGATAGTGCAACAGCGAGCGCCGGTAAACGCCACCGCTTGCGCCCGCCGCGAATTCTTGCGCTATCGCGCGAGGCCGCAACACGATTCAATCGTGGCGGCGGCGCAGCGGTTTGCGGATTGCAGTCAAATGCCGGAGCTTGAGCGGACGCGAGAGCTTCATACCGCGGCGGCCCGCTTATCATCTTTGAGCGCAAGCCCGACGCCAGCTGGGTTGCTCCGGATTTGCCCCGAAAGATTCCCTTGCGTTCCCTTTAACCGTAGTAGTCCTCGACCGCGACGCCGGTCACGTCGATCACCTGGACCTGGTTGTTGCGGAAAATCTTCAATCTGAAAGTGTCTCCCGGATGGCCGCTCCACAGGGCGTTGTACAGCGCCTTGCGCTCTTTGATACCGCGGCCATCAACTTCCAGCACGACATCGCCCGGTTTGAGTCCGGCTTTTTCGCTCGGGCCTCCCGGCATCACCCCGGCGATCACGACATGGTCGCGCAGCGTATAGGAAAGGACTCCGAGCCAGGGACGTGGACCGACGCTGGTGCGGCGTCCATGGCTGAGCAACTCATCACGGGCGTTGAGGAAATATTCGCTGGGAATCGCCAGCACCGATCGGCCGATTTCCGCCAGGCTCAGGTAAGACAATCCGATCATCTGCGCCTTGCTGTTGCACAAGGGACCACCGCCGACGCCAAAGTTCATCGCCGAAGCCATGATGCAGCGTTCCAACTGGTACTCCCATACCGCGTCAAAGGGTCCGAGATAAGTGATAATTCCGGAGTCCGCGCGCCGCTCTTCGTTGCTGATACTGGTGACGACGAAGACGTCATCGCCCAGCGACGCGTTGCTTGAGGGGGTGAGTAAAAGATGAGGATGCGGCCCCCTGCCGTCAACGCGCACCAATCCCAGCCCGCTGGTGTAGTCCTGGGCCAGAACCCATCCCTGACGTTGTTCCCCGTTGCTCAGTGTCACGATCAGGTTTTGCGCGCCCATCAGGACGTAATTGACCGTCAGGACGAGTCCGCCCGGGTCCACCATCACACCGCCGGCGCGCCGCTCCGTCCCCAGACCCATCGCAGCCGAGGGATGGGAGGCGGGAACCTGGGAATGGATTCCGACAGTGCCCTGTGAAACCCGCTCCAACAAAGGCAAAGAAGCGTTCAAGCCCTACACTCTCCGTTGATTTAGGCTAGGCAGGCTCACGGCCACTTGCAAGTGCATTGTGCCGACCGCCAGACAGCGCGGCGGCCCCATTTGGTCATTGAACAGGAGAAGCCGCCAACCAGTAAGAGGCTTGGCGACGGCTCGGATTCTCACGCCGCAACGACTGCCCGCTGCCGCCCGCTGGGCGTGCAGGGCAAGGAGTTCCCGCAGTTTGGCTAGCGGGTTGACGGCGCCTGATTGCTGGAGCCGGTTGGGGACTGCGCCTCGGGGGCCTGAGTGCGCATGGTCAGCAGCTGCACCGCCGAACCCAGATCCAATTCGCTGTATTTGCGATCGGCATAGAGTTCGTTGAGGCGCTTGACTAACTCCTCAGGACGCTGATCCGAGGTGGCAAGCTCACGCGAGAGCTGACGGATGATTTTCTTTGCCCCCTTCCATCGAAACAGGTCGGCCGCAATCATCAGATTGTCCAGTTTGCCGATGCTCACGTTCATGGCGTCGCTATAGCCATCCACGTAACCCTGCTTCGCAGAACTGCCCAGATTGTTCCAAAACGTACCGTTGTGATCCAGACTTTGGGCAGCCAAGCCCAACCCGCAGCTCAGAATGAATCCGAGCACCACGCCAGCGGCAAATCTTTTCATTCGCCACGCCCCTCCTGGGCGCAACCAGAATTGGTAGTAGCAAAAAGCCAAGGATGCATCAAGGCTCGCAAAGAAAAAATTTAATCCAAAACTTTCACCTTCATGCCGCTTCGGCGTCGGGTTGAATGCTCCACCGCAGCGCTGGATCATTAGACGGCGGGGCCGCCGATTGGTTTACATGACCATCAAAGCGCAAATCCTGAATTTTATTGAAAATCCTGACCCGACGTACTTCGAGAAGCTGGCGCTGGCGGTGTTCGAGGACCAATTTGCCAGGGTGCAACCTTATCGTCGATTCGTGTTGAGCTGCGGCATGCCGCCGGAAAAAGTTCGCACCGTGGCTGAAATCCCCCCGGTCTCCACCGCCGCTTTCAAATATGTCGAGTTTTGCAGCGCAACGCCCCGGCGGGTTTTCATGACCAGCGGCACCACACTTGGGCGCGAAGAGCGCGGACGCCATCTCATCGCGGATATTGAGCTTTACCGTGCCTCCGCGCTGAAGCATATGCAGCGGATGCTATTCCCTGATGGATGCCGTCCCTGGATGCTGGCGTTGCACCCCACGGCCGATCGGATGCCGGAGTCTTCTCTGAGCCAGATGATTAGCTGGTGTATCGAAGTCTTCGGCGGCGGCGAGGGGCTATGCTGCGCCACCCGGCAAGGGGTGGACCTCCAGGCGGCTTTGAGCTTCCTGCATGAAGCTGAAAATCGCGGCGCACCACTTTGTATTTTATCCACTACCGCAGCGATTTCGTCGTTGTTCCAGTACCTGCGCGTCAAGGGCGCGCGACTGCAGCTGGCAGCCGGATCGCGCCTGATGGATACCGGCGGTGCGAAAGGACAGTCTCATCCGCTGGCCCCCGGCGACATTTTCGAGATGGCCAGCCGTTATCTGGCAATCCCGCCGCCGTGGGTTATCAACGAGTACGGGATGACGGAGCTGTGCTCACAGCTTTATGATGCGACCAGCTTGAATTCTTACCTATCGTCGCCAGACGACGGGCTTGAACGCGTCAAGGTTGCTCCACCGTGGCTGAAGGTCATCGCGCGCGACCCAAAAACTCTCGCTCCGCTAGGGCCCGGTGAGCTTGGACTGCTTTCGTTCTTCGACCTGGCCAACGCGGGTTCGGTATCGGCGCTGCTGACTGAAGATATAGGCATGGTGAATGCCGACGGGACCGTGCGCCTTTTCGGCCGCTACCTCAGCGCCGATCCGAGGGGATGCGCGTTGGCAATCGAGCAGTTCGCAGCGAGGCTTCCTGCTTCGCTCCCGGCTCAGGGCCTGGTGCAGGAAAACAGAGGAAAGGGCAGAAGGCTGGGTTATGATGCGCCGGCACGATGGCGAATTCCCGCGGAAACCGGCCAGGAACTTGCCCATTGCCTGACCGGAGAAGGGGCGTCCGAACTTGGCGAGATCGCATCGCGCCTGCGCTCGGCCGTTGCCGCGCCGTTGTCGCCGCAACACATCGCCGCGGTCCTGGCCCGCGCCTGCGAACGATGGCGGGACCCCAGCTTCGCCCAACGTGTCGCCACTGTCGCCGCCGCATCCGCGAACGGACCAACTTTGGCGCTGCTCAACGCGTCACTCGACGCTTTGCTGGCGGGTTTCACTGCCGGCGCCTTGGGGGATCTCGCGCGCAGACTTTCCACGCGTGAGCGACTGATCGGCTTCATCATGCCCGGCAACGTGATCGGCGCGGGGCTCCATGAAGTGGTGCAGGCGCTGATTGCGGGCGCCGCCGTGATAGTCAAAGCCTCCAGCCTGGAGCCGCGGTTTTTCGCCCAGTTTTGCCGCACCGTACAATCGATCGATCCAGCCCTCGCCTCACGAATGTGCGTGGTGGTGTGGGGTCGTTCCGATTACCCGTCGACCGCCGCGATGGCCGCCGCGTGCGATCGTATCGTGGCTTTTGGTGAGGACCGGACGATCACCGCCATGGCGGCGATTGCCGGTCCGAAGTTAATCGGCTTTGGCAGCCGGATCAGCGGTGCGGTGCTCGCAAGTGAAGCGATCGCCGGCGCCAGCGCACGCTCTACAGCCGCGGCCTTGGCTCGCGACGTCAGCTTCTTCGATCAGCGCGGATGTCTTTCGCTGCATCACATAATGATCGAGGGCACGCCGGCGTCGGGGCGCGATTTTGGTCAAATGCTGGCGCTGGAACTGGAGGCAGCCAGCCTCGCGATGCCTCCCGATCCGAATCCGCCGATGGATGAAAGCGCCGCCGCGCGTGCGCTGCGCGAAAGCACTCGATGGCGCGCGATTGGCGGTGCGCCAGTCGCGCTTTGGGAGGGTAAGGATTTGAGCTGGACCGTGATCTTTGATCCGCACGCTGGCTTCCAACCGGCGCCGCTGCGGCGCAGCGTCCGTATCAGCGTTTTCGAGAGTCGGGAAGAACTGGCGCGAAGGCTGAATTCCGCCACCGCCGTGCTTGAAGGATGCGTCATCGCGGACCCCGCCGGGCGCCTGGAAGCGGCGCGCAAGATACTGCGCCAGGCGGGCGTTTCGTATTTCTGCGAACCGGGCCAACTGCAGTCTCCGCCGCCCTCCTGGCCTCATGGTGGCGGCCGCTTCCTGCGGTTGATGGAGACGGGCGATGGATAATCGATTGCACGCGGACTTTCTTGATTTCCTCGCCCAGACTTCGCCGGACCCGATCGGTCTCGAAATCGAACGGGCCGAAGGCTCGTGGCTTATTGCGCGCGACGGCAAACGCTACCTCGATTTCATATCGGGAATCGGTGTTGCCAATTGTGGCCACGCCAACCCCAAAGTTCTCGCCGCCATCCGCCGCCAATCCGAGCGCTACCTGCATGTGATGGTCTACGGGGAATACGTCCTCGATGCGCAGGTGGAGCTCGCGCGCCGTTTGATCCGATTGCTTCCCGCCGGACTGGAGCAGGTCTATTTCACCAGCAGCGGCGCGGAAGCGATTGAGGGATCGTTGAAAACCGCGCGCAAACATACCGGTCGGAGTGCCTTCGTCGCCTTCGACGGCGCCTATCACGGCGATACGATGGGTGCGCTGGCGCTGGCCGGCAATCCCGGATTTCGCGCGCCATTTCAGCCGCTGCCCGGACCCGTCCATCATCTACCCTACGGCGAAATCGCGGCGCTGGAAGCAATCGATGACACCGTGGCCGCCGTAGTGATCGAACCGGTCCAGGCCGAAGGCGGAGTGCATGTCCCAACCGCCGAATTCATGCACGCACTGCGCGAGCGTTGCAGCGCGGCGGGAGCGCTGTTGATTTTCGACGAAGTCCTGACCGGCTTTGGCCGTACCGGCAAGCTCTTCGCCCTCGAACATTTTGGTGTCGTCCCGGACATAGTCGTGATGGCGAAGGCGCTGGGTGGCGGTCTGCCGCTGGGCGGGTTTTGCGCCTCCCGTTCGCTGCTCGCGGTGCTGGCGCACGATCCACCGCTGGGACATATCACCACCTTTGGCGGCCATCCGCTGTCCTGCGCTGCGGGCCTCGCCGCGCTCGAGGTCATGGTGGAGGAAAACCTGGCGGAGCGTGCCGCCCGGATTGGCAACAATATCATTGGACACCTGAAGAATTTGCGCGCTCCGGCAATCACTGCGGTCCGCGGCGTCGGCCTGTTGATCGGTATCGAATTGAAGTGCGCCGATCTCACGCGCCGCCTGGCTGCCAGATGTATCGAGGCCGGCGTGATTGTCAATTGGACCCTGAACTGCGATCGCGTCGTGAGGTTGGCCCCGCCGCTGACGATCAGCGATACGGAAGTGGATTTCGCTCTCCGGGCCATCACGGACTCGCTCGGGCAAGTCGCGCGAACCTGAGCCCTTGTGCCGGACAAGTGCATCGCAGGCGTCCTGGCCGATAACCCGCAATCGGTTTGGCCTCGCCTCGCGGGCTGCTACAGTATCGTATGTCCGTTGCCGATGTCAGTTGCCGAATTGACGAGTCTGTGACACGGACTGGGGCCTTGCGAGCGTATAATCGGCAGGCCTGCATCTTGCTTGTTGAACGCTGAAAATCTGGAGGTTTGAATCATGACACCGCGGGTGCGTGAAATCCTTGGCTGGTATCAGGGCGAGAATCCGGGCGTGTTGAGCAACCTTGCGCGGATGCTTAATCATGGCAGGCTGGCCGGCACCGGCCGGATGGTGATCCTGCCTGTCGACCAGGGTTTCGAACATGGGCCGGGACGCAGCTTCGCGATGAATCCGCCGGCCTATAATCCGTTCTATCATTTCCAGTTGGCGCTCGAAGCGGGACTCAACGCCTACGCCGCTCCGCTGGGGTTCATCGAAGCCGGCGCGGCGGAGTTCGCCGGCGAGATCCCGCTTATCCTCAAGTGCAACAACCACGATCTGCTCCATAAAGAAGCCGATCCAATTCCGGCGATGACCGCCGGCGTGAACGACGCGCTGCGCCTGGGCTGCTGCGCTGTCGGCTTTACGATCTACCCTGGCTCGCAGCATCGGACCGAGATGTACGAGCAGTTGCGCGAACTGGCGGCCGAGGCCAAGGACGCGGGCCTGGCGGTGGTGGTATGGTCATATCCGCGGGGCTCCGATCTGAGCAAGGCGGGCGAAACCGCGGTGGACGTCTGCGCCTATGCGGCACAAATAGCCGCGCAGTTAGGCGCGCACGTGATCAAGGTCAAGCTGCCCAGCGCTCATATCGAACAGCCCGAGGCTAAAGCCGTTTACGAACAGAACAAGGTCCCCCTGGGGACGCAAGCCGAACGAGTGCGGCACGTAGTTCAGAGCGCATTTGACGGGCGGCGGATCGTGATCTTCTCGGGCGGCGAAGCCAAACCGGACGAGGCGGAATTGCTCGAAGAAATTCGCGCGATTCGCGACGGCGGCGGCTTCGGCTCGATCATCGGCCGCAACACCTTCCAGCGCAAAAAACCCGATGCGCTCAAGATGTTAAACGACATAATCAACATCTACGCCGGTCAGACGCGCTGAGCGGCTGTTGACGGGCGGATGCGGCCAGATGGCGCCGCGCCCATTGAAAGCACGTCGAGCACCCCCCATGATCATCGCGGGCGATATTGGCGGCACCAAGACCCTGCTTGCGCTATACGAGCGGACGGCGCAGGGACTGCGTCAAAAAGCCGAGCGCTCCTTTGCCAGCGCCAGCTTCGGCGCCCTGGAGACCATCATCGGCGAGTTCCTGCGTGATTATCCCGCCATCCAACTGGAGTCCGCCTGTTTTGGCATCCCGGGCGCTGTCATCGAGGGCAGGGCGCATCCCACCAACCTGACCTGGAATGTTTCCGAAGCAAGTCTGCAAGCGTTGCTCAAGTGCCCGGTCCGGCTGCTCAACGATTTGCAGGCCACCGCTCTCGGAGTCCTTCACCTCTCGCCCCAGGAGCTCGAGGTCCTCAATCAGGGGACTTTGCCCGCGCACCAGGGCAATATCGCGGTGATTGCGGCTGGAACCGGCTTGGGAGAGGCGTTTTTGTGCTGGGACGGCTCCCAGCACCACCCGATCGCAAGTGAGGGCGGCCACGCCGATTTTGCGCCGCGCAATGAGCGCCAGTTTCGGTTGCTGCGCTACCTGCAGGAGCGGTTCGGCACCCATATAAGCAACGAGCGGCTGTTATCCGGGCCGGGTATTTACAACATTTACTGCTTTCTACGCGACACTGGTTTCGCCCCGGAACCGCAATGGCTGAAGGATGAATTCGCGGCCGGAGGCGATCGCAGCGCCATCATATCGGAGGCGGGGCTGGCCGGACGGAGCGAGCTGTGCGTCGAGACGCTCGATGTTTTCGCGTCGATCTACGGCGCCGAGGCCGGCAACATGGCGCTGCGCTGTATGGCGTTGGGCGGCGTGGTCGTTGCCGGCGGGATTGCGCCCAAGCTGATCGCGGTGCTGCGCAATGGCAGCTTCATGGAGGCATTCGCCGACAAGGGGCGGATGGCTGCGGTGCTCAAAACCATCGAGGTCAGCGTGGCGCTCAATCCGCACGCGCCGCTGATAGGGGCGGCGCATTTTGCGCTTAACATGTGCATGTAGCGGCGACGTCTCACGATGCCCGAGTGCGCGCTCGCCCCACGCTCAATCGGCCGCGTTGCCGCAACGCGCAGCCAGCCATGCTGCTGAAGGAACTCGATCGCGCATTCGAGCCGGCAATGGCGTACAACGAGGTCAAATAGAGCCCGACTTTTCCCGCCTGCCGCATCAAGGAGCGGGTTCAGGCTTGGCGCGGTCCCACATCCCTCCGGGTGCAAACGGCAAGATGTTACTCTGATCCCTTTGAAGCTCATAACCACTGCTATGGGTTCGGCTCCTTCAGCGCGCCGCCTTCAGCCTCCGCCATGATGTTGTTGCGATGACGACGTAGGCGGACGGTTTGAATTTTCGTCGCGCGCGGAGTTTGTTGATAAGACGGCCGGGATGAGGATTCCAGGACCGAGGCCGCAAGGCAAGACGGAGATTTGATTTGCGTTTGTCGGAAAATCAGTTGCGTTGCTTTTCGTTCTTTCTGCTTGTGCTGTTGCTCTCATGCGTCCCGGCGAGCGCCGCCTCGTCGAGCGCTGCCATGACCGGGGAAAAAGGATCCCCAAAAGCGCCGCCCACCGCTATGCCCAAACCGTCGACACAGGCCGCGGCACTACCGCAGCCGGTCCAGGAGAAGCCGCCAATCACTGAGGCCGGGGTAATCTCATTTTTGAACGCGACGATCAATTGGTATCGGAACCTGGACGTGGAGCAAAGGCTGGCTACCGAGCCGGCCGAAATCCTCTATTTCGCCGACGACCGGGAGATGGCGCAAAAGGCGTTGAAACTGGCGTTCGACTTCGCGCATGCTGCGGTTCCCTTGATTCAGGCCACTGCGCCTTCGCTTCCGCGTGCGACGACAACTGCCACAGTTAACAGCGCGGCGATTTCTGTGGTTTCCGATCTCGCCGCCAAGATGGCACAGGCACAGGCCGACGCCGAATCGTGGCGGACCACCATCGCCCGCCTGCAGGCACGACTGCGTAGGAGTTCGGGCGGGCAACGCCGGGCATTGATCAACCAGATCGCGGCAGCGCAAAGCCAGCTCAAGCTGGCCCAATTGCGCTCCGAGTCACTACAGTCGCTCATCAATTTTGAAAAAGGGACAGGCGCCGCCGAGAGCTCGGCAGGCGGGTTGGAAGGCCAGATCGATGAACTGGCGCGATCGGTTCAATTACCCATTCAACCCCAAAAACCGGAGGGCGTCACAGCCCAAACCCCCGACGCAGTGCGTCAAGCCCAGCCAATTGCCGATACCGGCATAATTGGCAACGCGGAAAATCTGCTGGCTCTTGCGCGCAAACAACAGACCTTGGCAAGCGCCATCGATCTCACCAATGCCTTGAACGATTCTGTGAACCGGCGGCGCGCCCCTCTGGTGGCAGCGCTGCGGCAGATCGATACCGAGGCAAGTACGCTTGCCATGCAGGTCAATGGTGCGGACCCCGCGGCGCTCGAACAGATCAAGACGCGCCTGGACCATTCCACCAATCTCTACAAGTTGTGCGTTGGTGCCTTGATGCCGCTGACCCGGATGAGCGGGGTGCTGGCGATGTATTCGGCCAACCTGAAGCGATGGCGCGAAATGTGCGGCAGCCAAAGCGCGGCCAGTTTGCGTGCGCTGGCGGTGGGACTGGGCGGACTGCTGGTCGTATTGGCGGCGGTGGGTGTGGGCGCGATCGTATGGCGCAGGATTCTTTTTCGTTACGTTCACGACCGGCAGCGCCGGCAACAACTCCTGCAGGTCCGCCGCGTGGTGGTCACCGTAGTTGTGGCGCTGGTGCTGGTGTTCGATTTTGCCAACCAGTTCGGCGCGTTGGCTACCATCCTTGGATTCGCCGCTGCGGGCATCGCGCTGGCCCTGCAGAACGTCATCATGTCGATGGCGGGTTATCTGTACGTAAGCGGCCGTTACGGAATCCGGGTCGGAGACCGGGTTCAGATCTCCGGCATCAACGGCGACGTTTTGGAAATCGGTCTGTTCAAACTGACGATGCTGGAGCTGTCGGGGGACGCCAACGGCCAGCAGCCGACCGGCCGCGCAGTTATTTTTCCCAATTCGGTTGTGTTTCAAACTACCGGAAATTTTTTCCGTCAGGTGCCAGGCGCCAACTTCACCTGGAACGAACTGAAAATCAGCCTTGCCCCCGATACTGATTACACAGTGGTGGAAAAACGTCTGCTCGAGATTGTGGAGCAAGTGTACAACCGCTATCGGGATTCAGTGCAACGCGAGTACCTCAACATGGAAAAGACGCTCGGCATAAGGGCGGAGCAGCCCAAGCCGATGTCGCGGCTCCAGTTCAGCGAAACGGCAATTGAACTGGTGGTCCGCTACCCGGTGCGAATCGACAGCACGGCGGAAACCCAGGACGAAGTAGCGCGACGGTTGGTCGACGCGTTCAGGAATGATCCCAGACTGAAGCTCAACGTGCAGGGCACGCCCAACGTCGAAGCGGTAAAGCCGACCCCGCCGCCGTCGGAGTCTGCGCCTACCCCGCCCGACGGCCTGACTGAAAGATAGGATGGCAGTAGGGCGGGTCGCCATACCCGCCCTGGGTGCCGCCTGGGTACGATGTGAAGAGCTGGACAGGGCCGCCTGTCCTATCCGCAATCGACGGTTGCTATCAAGCGGTGCGGCGCTCTTCGATCAGGCGATCCAGTTCCTGGCGCAGCCGGCCCAGGACGTCGTCGTAGCTGAAGTTGCCCAGCTTGCGGTCCTTCCTTTTCAGGTTGACCGTGCTCGGGCCGCACCACAGGCCCAGGTCGGCGTCGTCGGTCTCGCCCGGACCGTTGACCCGGCAGCCCATCACCGCGATGGTGATTCGATGCTGTGCCGCGTACGTAGTCAGCTCCTTGACCTGCTGGGCCAGTTCGACAAAGCGCTCGTTCTCCACGCGCGAACATGACGGACAGGAGATGATGTTAAGGCCCTTATCGTAATCGGGAACCGAGATGAAGCGGCCCGCCGCGACGTCGTCCAGGATCTGGTGGCCGACCACGACTTCTTCGTGCTTGCGATCGTTGGGCAGCGTGAGCGACACCCTGATGGTCTCGCCGATGTGTTGCGCCAGCAGCTTTTCGAATGCGATGCGGGTCTTGATGATGCCGTCGGGCGGCATCCCGGCTTCAGTCACGCCCAGGTGGATCGGCACGTCGGGACGGCGTTGGGCGAAGCGGCGATTGGCCTCGACGACCTTGACCGGGTCGGAATCTTTAAGCGACACGACGAAACGGTTGAAGCCGTATTCGTCCATCAGTTCGCAATGCCAAACGGCTGACTCCACGAGCGCTTTGAGCTGGTCGTCCGGATATTGGGCCAAAAACGCCGGTGCGACCGATCCGCAGTTGACGCCGATGCGGATCGCCAGGTTGTGATCACGCGCGATATCCACCAGCCAGCGGACCTTCTGCGGGATAGTCTTGGCCTTTTCGATATGGTGAAGATGGCCCGGATTGTAGCGGATTTTATCCACGTAAGGCGCGACTTTGTTCGCAATTTTGTAATTTTCCTGCAAATCCACCGACAACACGATGCCGCGGGTCTGGGCGCGGATTTCCTTGAGCGCCGCGACTTCCTTCTCGTTGTCCATCGCGATGCGCACGATGCCGGCGCCGGCTTGGGCAAGCTGATGAGTCTGGGCGACGGTGGCGTCGATGTCGCTGGTGCGCGTGGCGCACATCGACTGCACAACCACTGGCGCGTCACCGCCAACCGCAATTCCGCCAATGTCGATTTTTCGAGTTCTACGCGGTGCTGACTGGTCCATGATGATGTCAAGCCTGTGCCTAGGGATTATGCTGATGCGCTTGTTCGGCGGAGTTCAACGAGATTATGCTATGACTGAACGCCGCCCCCGCCCGCATCGCCATCGCCACAAAAATCGCCTCCGCGATCTCCTCATCCGTGGCGCCATGCTCGACCGCAGCTTTGCTGTGAACGTCGATACACCAGGGGCATTGCGTGACATGCGCGGCGGTGATTGCCATCAACTGCTTCATCTTGCCGCTGATCGCGCCATCCTTGAACACGCTCTGATCGAAGTCGATAAACGCCTTGAACATATCGGGTTTGAGTTGGCGCAGCTTGCGCAGGCTTTTGGAAGCGTCGGCGGAGTAAAAATCGGCCATTTGCGAAATCCTCTCTTTTGCGATGGTCAGGCGGCCTTAATATACCAAACCGCCGAGGCTATCAGTAACCGGTCCCCGGTGACGGCCGGACAACGGCACGGGTTTAAGCCGGTCCAAACCGGTTAAGGCGCCTGAAAATGACCCGCAGATACGATGAATTTCCGTGATCATTGACTGCCGTCCGAAGCCCTTTCTATGATTCGTCCCACACCGGGAGGACGTCTGTCCGTGCGAATGATCGTTCCGCCATTGGCTTTGCGCAGGGTTATCGACCGCGGCCTAAGTGCCTATTTCCGAACCCACAAGCCGGCGGAATTCAGGCGCGCGGTGGCTGAATTTTGCCGTTTTTATGGCGTGAAACGGCCAAGGATCGAATGGTACGAGTACATCGACTGGGGAAAGACGGCCGGTAAAACCTTCGAGAACGGCCGTGTCCACCTCATCCATCCCGAGAATTGGAAGCGTGGTCGGATTTACAATACCGAACGGATGTGGATCCAGACTTTCTATCATGAAATGGGACATTTCCTGTTCTGGACCGACGCTGAGCGCAAGGCCGACGCGTTCACCCGGCGCATGGTGCGCGGACTGCGGCGCGCCGCCAGCCGGCGCAGGTCCGCATCCGCGCCGCGGCGCAGTTCCCAGGTAAATTCCAGACGCGGCAGCGCACGCCGCTCCGTCGCCGGCAAACTAAGGGCGGGCACTGCCGCGACCAGGAGCCGCAAGATTTCGCGGCGGTCACGTTCGGCGCGAGCTTAATTCGATGGCCACCAAGCCCAATGTTGAAGACCGATGGTGGGTCGAAACCACCGTCAAAAAACCCAAGGCGGCGCGCAACGAACCCGAATTGCCGCAGTTGCCGATCGCCATGAGCTTTTACAGCGTGGCGCGCGACTATGACCAGGATCGCGCCAAGGAGCATCTGACCGACAACAACCTCAACATCGCCCGCGCAGCCAACCCGCCGCCAGGCGGATGGGCTTACGTGGCAATGACCGAGGAGCACTATCCCAAACATCTTATCAAGCGCATCAAGGACGAATTCCGCCTGCCGCGCGAGGCGCGGGGAATCGTGATCGATCACGGCCGCCTTGTGCGCCTGCTAATCTGCGGTCCGCAGCTCGAAGACTGGATGATCGACATCTTTTTGGGTGAGGAGCCGTCGGTGGACGTCTACGTATGGCATACGATGTATCGCGAGCGGCTGTTCAAGCGCGCGGAGGACGCGATGCGCCAGGCGCGCCGATGGGCTATCAACCTGCTGCAACATCCGCCCGATCGCGACGACCCCTTCCGCGGCGCCCTGCTGTGAGCCGCGAATAACCTGATCGCGTCAGCGGCGTTCGCTATAATCGTCGAGCAGGTATTTGACGTCGCTGCGGCCAAGTACCTCGACGAAACAGACCTGATTAGCCGCGTTCAAATCGATCAGTAAAATCCCTTCCATCGATTGAAGCTCGACGGTGCGATCGACTTTGACCTCGGCCGCCGTGGCAAAGCTGGCGCAGTCCTCGTGGCCGCAATCGCACAGCGACTCGATTCTGAGCGTTCGCATCTGCTCGCCCAGCGCGGCTTCGCCGGTCTGATGCAGCAGGTAGACCATCTCTTCAAGAAAATCGGGGAGGATTTCACTGATCAGCGGAGCAGTTGGCATCGTATTCTCAAGCCTAGCCGGCGTGCTGCAAGGGTCAAGAGGCCGATGTTCAAGGCCCGATTGGAACGCCAGCCGCTATGGAAGCGAGGGTGGCGGCACCGGCGGTATTTTCGGCAGCTTATGCCGCTTGCGCCGGTGATGCTTATGGGGGCGCGCGGCGCCGGTGGGCTGCGCGTGCGGCGACGCAGCGATGCTGGCGCTCGGACTTGACAACGCGACGCCACCCACCGGCTTGGACTCTGCGGCTAAGGCCGCCTGCCGATGCGTAGGTCCGGGGGGCATAAACAGGAGCAGGAGGACAGCGGTACAAACCGCGCTCGTGCCGGCCGCTGCGCGGCGAAGGGGAGCGGCTACTGCCTCAGGGTGCCATGTTGCGCGTCGCATTCCAAATGCCTTCTTCGATCAACTCTCCACCCTGGTAGCAGGAGTAAGCGCCGCGGACCGCGTTGGGCGAGGTGAACACGCCGCTGTAAAAGCAATTCGACACGTCGGCCGGAAGGACCACGGTAAGGCGAATCTGGTTGCCTGCGATTTTGCCGGAAACGATTTTGCCGTAGCTGTCCGCCCCACCGTTGCGGCAGATCATGTTGCCGTAAGCGCAGGTGAACTTGCCCTTGATCCGATTGCCATTCTGCGTGAACCGGAACGTGATGTTGTTGACCGCGTCGCATCTGCCTGCGGTAAAAAGGCAGGGCGGCAGAACACGGGTGGTTCCCGACCAAAGCCCGGCCACGTTGCTCACGTTTTGGGCGCCAGCCCTTCCCACAAAAGCAAAATCCGCAACCATCGCACCGATCAGGAACGTCAGGAGCGCAAATCTTCGCACAAGTCCACCTCTATCGTTGCTCGCCAAAGCTCTACCAAAAACGCGCCTTGCGGCCAAATTGCTGGAACAGGGAGGTGAGAGCAGCGAACTTCCCACGTCTGTTCTAATCCGCGGCTAGCGCCTGGAGAATATCGCGGGCCAGCTCGGGACGGCAGATGACCAAATCGGGCAGATACGGGTCGGGCTGGTTGTAGCGCAAGGGCGAACCGTCGATACGCGAGACATGCAGGCCGGCGGCTGCCGCCACTCCCGCGGGCGCGGCGGAATCCCATTCGAATTGGCCGCCGCTATGAATGTAAGCGTGCGCTTCTCCGCGCAGCACCGCCATCGCTTTCGCGCCCGCCGATCCCATGTGGACCAGCTCTCCGCCCAAATGCTCGGCAACCTTCAAAGCGACTTCGGGCGGACGCGTGCGGCTGACCAGGATTCGGGGAAGACCCGGCGGCGGAGGCGGGAGCGGCGGGGGGGCTGCGGTGGAGAAAGTGAGCCCCAGGCTGGGCAAACCCACCGCACAGGCCGCCGGGATGCCGTCGATTACCAGCGCGATATGCACGGCCCAGTCGTCACGGTTTTCCGAAAACTCGCGCGTGCCGTCCAGCGGATCGATTACCCAAACCCGCCGTTTGCCCAGCCGCGACTCGTCGTCCTTATCCTCTTCCGAAAGCAAACCGTCGTCGGGATGACTTTCGCGAATTATCCGGGTGATGAAGGTGTTGGAAATAGCGTCGCCCACGGCCCCCAAAGCCTTACCCTGCAAAAGTCCACTGGAGCGGGCAAGAACCAGCAGCTGGCCGGCGCTCGACGCGATACGCTCGGCGATGCGGGCCTCCTCGAAATCAGCTATGGGCATCTGGCTCGAAACCTGGCTAAAGAACATCTCATGCGGCATTGCGGCTCCAATCGCCGGTTACGTCTGTACCATATCCGTTTCGGACGATGATAGACGTTGGTCCTGACCGGCCGGAACGGGCGGCCGGCGGTTGACTTGTCAACCTATCCTTTCGATGGACCCAATGGGCTAGACTTGACCCTATGGAGTGGACCACAGACAAGGTGCGCAGTTCGTTTCTGGACTTCTTCCGCGAACGCAGGCATCAAATTGTCCCGTCCGCATCGCTGGTTCCCAAAGGCGATCCGACGCTGCTTTTTACCAACGCCGGGATGGTGCCGTTCAAGGATTACTTCCTGGGCATCCGCACGCCCGAAGCGCGCCGCGTCGCCGACTGCCAGAAATGTCTGCGTATTTCAGGCAAGCACAACGACCTCGAAGCGGTGGGCCGTGACACCTACCATCACACGTTCTTCGAGATGCTCGGCAACTGGTCGTTCGGCGACTACTACAAGGCCGAGGCGATCGCCTTTCATTGGGAATTGCTGACCAGGGTCTGGCGCATCGATCCCAGGCTGCTCTACGCGACGGTTTACAAGGACGACTTCGAGGCCGAAGATGCGTGGCTGAAAATGAATGTCCTGCCCCGCGAGCGCATCCTGCGGTTTGGGGAAAAAGACAATTTCTGGGAGATGGGCGAGACCGGGCCGTGTGGTCCGTGCTCGGAAATCCATATCGACCGCGGGGCGCCGGCCTGCGACGGCGCGTCCCATCGCGGGAGCGCGTGCGGGGTCAACGTTGACGGATGCGCCCGATTCATCGAGTTGGGCAATCTCGTGTTCATCCAGTACAACCGCGACGCGGCGGGCAACCTGTCGCCCTTGCCGATGAAGCATGTCGATACCGGCACCGGCCTGGAACGCGTCACCTCGGTGTTGCAAAGCTTCGAGACTGGCAGGCTGCTGGGCAATTACGATATTGATGTTTTTCAGACGATAGTTCGCGAAATCGAACGCGCGGCGGCGCGACTCGGTGAAGGCGCCCGTTACGGACAAGGATACGACACTGACGTCTCCTTCCGCGCGATCGCCGATCATGCCCGCGCGATGTGTTTTCTGATTGCCGAAGGGCTGGTTCCCGGCAACACGGATCGCGGGTACGTGCTGCGGCGAATCGTCCGCAGAGCGGCGCGCCATGGCCGTTATCTCGGCATCAAAAGGCCTTTTCTGGCGCAAGTCGAGTTGGGTGTTATCGCTGCGATGGGTGGAGCTTATCCCGAACTCAAGGAGCACGAAGGCAAAATCTGCGAAATCCTCACCGCCGAGGAGGAGCGTTTCGGTGAGACGCTGGATCGAGGCTTGGAGTTGATCGAGGCCGAAAAGCGCCGGGTTGGCGGTGCAGGAGACCGGGTTCTTTCCGGCGAGGTCGCCTTCAAACTCTACGATACCTACGGTTTTCCGCTTGACGTGACTCAGGACGTCTTGCGCGACGAAGGTATCCAGGTCGATGTGGCTGCTTTCGAGCGCTTGATGGCCGAGCAGCGCGAGCGCGCCCGTTCCGCCCGCAGGGAAGAAATAATCGCGCCGGAACTCAAGCTTGGCGGCGCAACCGCCTCCCGCTTTGTCGGCCACGATCGTTTGACCGGCGAATCCGAGGTGCTGGCCAGCCATATCGGCGCCGATGGCAAAGCCGAGATCGTGGTCGCCGAAACGCCCTTTTATCCCGAAGGCGGCGGCCAGGTCGGCGACCGCGGCACGATCCGCACCGAGTCCGGCGCGCTGATCGAGATAACGGATACCCGCAAAGCCGACGGCACCATCGTCCATTCAGGGCGGCTGCTTCAGGGCGATGCCGGTCAGGTTCGCCCCGGGGTGCGCGTGAGGCTGGAAGTGGACCGGCCCCGGCGCGAGGCCGCGATGCTCAACCATTCCGCAACCCATATCCTGCATTACGCCTTGCGCGACGTCCTTGGCACTCACGTGCATCAGGCGGGTTCGCTGGTTGCGCCGGACCGCCTGCGCTTTGACTTCGCGCACACGGGTGCGATCAGCGAAAGCGATCTGCGGGAAATCGAAGAGGAGGTCAACGCGCGCATCCGCGAAAATGCCGCCGTGGTTAACGAGGAGATGGCGTACGTGGACGCGCTGAAGACCGGGGCATTGGCGTTTTTCGGCGAAAAGTACGGCGATCGCGTAAGGGTGGTCAGGATGGGCGACTTTTCCGTCGAACTGTGCGGCGGCACCCACGTGTCGCGCACCGGCGATATCGGAATTTTCAAGCTGGAAGCCGAATCAGGGGTGGCGGCGGGGGTGCGCCGCATCGAAGCGGCGACCGGTCAGGGCGCGCTGGAGGCGATTCGCAAACGCGAGGAAGTCCTGCGCGCGATCGGCGATCAGTTAAGGGCCAAAGACGGCGCCGCGCTGGAACGGCTGCAACGCCTGCTGGCGCGCGAGAAGGAGCTGGAAAAGAAGCTCCGGACCCTGGAGCAGAAGCTGGCCACTGGCGGATCGGCGCCGGCTGACGAAGACGTCCGCCAGGTGGACGGCATCAAGCTGGTGACGCGCAAACTGGAAGGCGTCGAGCCCGCCGCGATGCGCGGGATCGCGGACCAGATCCGCACCAGGTACGGCTCAGCCGTGGTCGCGCTGGGTTCGGAGCTGGCATCGGACAAGGTCGCGCTGCTGGTGGCGGTCACGCCCGATTTGGTGGGAAAAGTAAAAGCCGGCGACATTATCAGGCAGATCGCGCCGATTGTCGGCGGATCGGGCGGCGGCCGGCCTGATTTCGCGCAGGCCGGTGGACGTGATCCCCAGCGCCTGCGCGAAGCTTTGGACAAGGTTGGCAGCCTGCTCGGTGTCAAATAAAAAATGCTGCTTCAATAGCGCCCGGAAAATGATTAAATTCTGCTATGGGGAACGGCGGCCGCGTTCAGTTTCCCGAGGAGGAGCATCGTAGCTATTTCACAGCCACTCACTGAGGATTCGCTCGAGCTTCATTTCGACGATCAACGCCTGTTTTCCGAGTTGCTGGGCCAGAATGATGCGCACGTGCGAACTATCGAGCAGGCGCTGGGCGTACGTATCGGAGTCGCCGGCAACGCGCTGAAGATCTCCGGCGGGCTGACCGAGCAGGCGCTGGGAGGCAAATTGCTCAGCGAGCTGTATGAACTGCTCAAAGCCGGCTACCCCATTTATCCCAGCGACGTCGATTATGCGATCCGCATCCTGCGCGGCGACCGCAACGCCTCCCTCAAGGACATTTTTCTCGATACCGTTTACGTCTCCGCGCACAAACGGATTATCACGCCCAAGAGCATCCATCAGAAACTCTACATCGACGCGATCCGCAATCACGACGTGGTCTTCGGTATTGGTCCTGCCGGCACGGGCAAGACCTACCTCGCGATGGCGATGGCGCTGGCCGCGCTGATGAAGAACCAGGTTACGCGGATGGTACTGTGCCGTCCGGCGGTCGAAGCGGGCGAAAAGCTCGGATTTCTGCCCGGCGACCTCGCCGAGAAGGTCAATCCCTACCTGCGCCCGCTGTACGACGCACTGCACGACATGGTCGATTTCGACCGGGCGCGCCGGATGCTGGAGCGCGGCACGATCGAGGTGGCGCCGCTGGCGTTCATGCGCGGACGCACGCTCAATGATTCGTTCATCATCCTCGACGAAGCGCAGAACACCACCTCCGAGCAGATGAAGATGTTTCTGACCCGGCTCGGGTACAACTCCAAGGCGGTGATCACCGGCGATATCACCCAAATCGACCTGCCCAGCGGCAAGCTGTCGGGACTTAAGGAAGCGCGCACCGTGTTGTCGAACACCCCCGGTATCGCATTCATCTACTTCAACGAGCGCGACGTAGTGCGCCATCGCCTGGTCCAGGCGATTATCTCCGCCTACGAAGCCGCCAGCGGCGAGCCCCCGCTGACCGGGATGCCCAACGGCGAATCGCAAGACTCCTGAAGTGCCGGTCGAACTGAGCTCCGATCTGAAGCAGGGCAGCAGCTACAAACGAGCCCTGCGGGAGGACGCCGAAATCCTCATGCGCCTGATCGAGCGCGAGAATTGCGAACTGTCGATCCTGCTGACCAGCGACCTGCACATGCGCCGGCTCAACAGCTACTATCGCTTCCGCGACCAGCCCACAGACGTCCTGGCGTTCGTTCAGATGGAGGAAGGTAAGCCCGAAGGATTCGGGCTGGCGCCCGGCGAGTACCGTCCAGCCGATTCGATGCTCCTGGGTGATGTGGTTATCTCCCTGGAGACGGCCGCGCGGCAGGCGCGCGCGCTGAAGCTGGCGGTGGCCCGGCGGCTGCGCACGCTGCTGGTGCATGGCGTGCTGCATCTGCTCGGCTACGATCATGAAGTGAGGGCTGAGGCCGCCGTCATGTTCGAGTTCCAGGACCGCCTCGAAAAGGCACTGGATGAGGCGTCGCGGAACGCTGAACAAATCCGCAACCGATCGCGATGAAGCTGCGGGCGCTGATCGAGGGACCGGGGGCCGGGATGCTGACGCATTTCACCCGCACGTCGCATCCGGCGACAGCGCTGGATAACCTGGCCGGCATCCTGAGCGCGGGAACCATCCGCGCCAGTGCCAGAATGATCCGGACTAAACGCCCGGTAATCTGTTTTTTCGATGCGCCTTTCGAGCATCTGGCGCGGGTGCTGCTCAGCAACCATGCGCGACGACGTTACGAGCCGTTCGGTATCGCCGTCAACAAACGCTACGCTTTCAAAATGGGTGCGCGCCCGGTCATCTATCTGCCCTGGGATGAGGCCGCCGCGCTTTTGCCCGAACACGAGCTGTGGCGGGTCGTGAGATTGGATTACAATCGCCGGCCCGCGGTCGATTGGAGCTTTGAGCGCGAATGGCGGATGGCGGGTGACTTGCATTTCGCCGCCCGCGATGCCGTCGTTCTGGTCGAGGACTGGCGCGACGTCGACGAAATTTACGATCGCTTTGACGGACATCCACCATGCGCCGGAGTGCTGCCCTTAAAGAGCCTCTTCCCAGCCCAGTGATAACGCCGTCCCATGGACTTGCGCGCGCGGCGCTGGCGGTGGCCAGCGGCCTGGCGCTGGGGCTGGCGTTTCCGAAATTCGATTTCAACCTGCTTGCGTGGGTCGCGCTGGTGCCCCTGCTCTACGCGATTGACGGCCGCCGCCTGCGTGCGGTCTTCGGTTACTCCCTCCTCCAGGGCTTTGTCTTCTATCTCGTTACGCTCTACTGGATCGTGATCCCGCTGCATACCTTTGCCGGCGTGGCGATGTGGATCGCGGCCGGCCCGATGCTGCTGCTGGTCGGCGTCGAAGCGCTGTTCATCGGCGCCACCCTGGTGAGCGCGGTGTTCGTCACGCGCCGGCTGAGGATGCCGCTGGTGCTGACGCTGCCGGTTGCCTGGGTTGCGATCGAATGGCTGCGCACCTTCTTTCCCATCGGATTTCCCTGGAATTTCATCGGCTACACCGCCTACCGCAACCTCGGACTGATCCAGTTCGCCGAAATAACCGGGGTTTACGGCGTCTCGGCGCTGATCGTGCTCTTCAACGCCGTGGTTTATACGGTGATCGCTGCTCCCGGCAGGGCTCATACGCTGAAAATCCGCAGCCTGTCGGTGCTGACCGTCCTGATGGTCGCCGCGATGGTCTTCAGCGGGCTGCGCATTTCGCAATTGCAGCACCAGAAATACGATGGCTCACTGAAAGTCGCGATGGTGCAGGGCGATATCCCGCAAAGCATCAAATGGAACCCCAACTTCCTCCCGTCCAGCTTCAAGGTCTATGTCGATCAGACAATGAAGGCCTCCAGGGATCACCCGGACGTGATTGTCTGGCCCGAAGCCGCCGCCGCCTTTTACTTCCAACCCCGGGATTTATACCCGCCGCAACTCGCCACCGACGCCGAGTATCGCGCGAAGCTTCTGCAGTTGGCGCGCGACGCGCACACGCCGCTTTTGTTCGGGGCGCCGGCGCTGCGGTTTGGCCGAAATGAAATCGATTCCTACAACCGCGCCTACCTGGTGTCGGCGGACGGCCAGGTCGTTGACTATTACGACAAGATCGACCTGGCGCCTTTCGCGGAATACGTGCCGTTTCGCCAGTTGTTCGGGTTTTTCGTGCATAAAGTCGTGGTCGGGCTGGGCGAATTCGTGCCGGGAACGCGGCAGACGCTATTCAACATCAAAGGGGCTGAACTTGCTGTTTTGATTTGCTACGAGGGCATCTTCCCCGACCTCAGCCGCAACGCCGTCGATCACGGCGCCGATGTGCTGGTCAATATCACCAACGACGCCTGGTACGGCAACAGTTCCGCGCCCTACCAGTTGCTGGCGATGTCGGCGTTGCGCTCGGTGGAGACGCACACGCCGATGGTGCGGGTGGCAAACACGGGAATCAGCGCGATCATCCAACCCGACGGCAGGATCACCGCACGCACCGATCTGTTCACCCGCGGCACCGAAATCCGCACCGTGCAATGGCGCCACGGCCGCACGATTTATTGCGTCGTGGGGGACGTATTCGCGCAAGCATGCTTCGGCCTGACGATTATCGGTCTGATGCTGGCCATGGCGAATCCGCGTCATCCTCAGGGCGCCGACGTCCTGCATGACCCCGACCTGCTCTCCGCCAACAGCTGGCACTAGACAAAGCCGCGCCACAACACCATCAGGTTGTCCCGACCGAAGCCCGGGCGCAGCGGGCGAGGCCAATTGCGAAAATTCTCCGGACTGGGCGGCGTGGCGATTGCCACCGGCTTTTCCGGAATTCGCCAGCTTCGCGACTGACCTCGACCAGCGGCTTGAGCGTCGAAACCTTCGGCGGGCTCCATGTTTTCTCCCAGGGAGGGGGCGCAAACGAGAGGAACATCTCCGCGAACGAACGCTGGCGCATCGCATTTCGCGAAAACCCAAGCAAGCGTTAGATTTTTCCCCATCACAACGCGCTGAGGAATCCGCTGAGTTCGCATTTCGAAAAAGGCGCTTACATCCTGATTTGACCCCGCCTGCCGGGAAATTCACGTAAACTGGGCGGTTTTCCGAATCGGCCAAGCCGGGTACGCAAATTGCTCGAGGTGTCGGTCGCGCTGTTCCCCCAGACAGCGCCATCCCCAGCGGAATGGCCGGGCTGCCGTGACCGTTGGCATCCCCGAATCAGCGGTCGACAACGCGAGCAGCCCGGCCAATCCCATCCCCCGACCGCATTTTCCCGGGTGCGAGGGTCTTTGTTACAATAACGCGTTGATCGAAGCGCTTTCCTCCACCTTGGCGCAGGATAGGGATTGAGAGTTGCGCCAATTGCATCGCGAGACTTCCATCTGTTATTTTCAGATATGGCGCGATCCGACATTGTTGCTTTTAAATCAAAGCCCGCCATTGGTGCGGGCTTTTTTTTAACCAGGGGGAGGGATGCCGATGCGTTTTGACGAGCTGCGCGAGGGGCTGACTTTTGACGACGTGCTGCTGCTCCCTCAGGAATCCGACGTCCTGCCGCATCAATGCGACGTCTCCACGATGCTGTCGCGGCGAATCCGGCTCAATGTGCCGCTGGTCGCAAGCCCGATGGACACGGTCACCGAATCCGCGACCGCGATTGCAATCGCGCAACTCGGCGGGCTCGGCTTTGTTCATCGCAATCTGTCGATCGAAAACCAGGCGGCTGAGGTCGAGGCGGTCAAGAAGTACGAAAGCGGAATGATCACCGACCCCATCACCGTACATCCCGAGCAGAAAATCGGCGAGGCGCTGGACCTCATGCGCCGCTACCGCATTTCCGGTCTCCCCGTGGTCCGTGAGGATCGCATCGTTGGCATACTCACCAATCGCGATCTGCGCTTCGTCAAACGGCTGGACAAGCCGGTGCGCGAAGTGATGACTACCCAGGTTATCACTGCCAAGCTCGGCATCGACCTCGAAGAAGCCAAGGAAATCCTCCAGACCCATCGGATCGAAAAGCTGCCGCTGGTCGACGATCAGGGGCGTTTGCGCGGGCTCATCACGGTCAAGGACATGGAGAAGGCGACGCGCTATCCGACGGCCAGCAAGGACGGGTTTGGACGTCTGCGCGTGGGTGCCGCGATCGGAGTTGGAGCCGACCGCGCCGAGCGGGTCGCCGCGTTAAAGCGGGCGGGGGCGGATGTGCTGTGTATTGACGCCGCGCATGGTTACTCCCACAACGTTATCGAGGCGCTCAAGGCGACCAAGCGCGAATGGCCCGAGGCTGAAGTAGTGGCCGGCAACGTCGCCACTGCCGAGGGAGCCAAAGCCCTGATCGAGGCGGGTGCGGACGCGTTGCGGGTCGGAATCGGCCCCGGCTCGATCTGCACCACGCGTGTGGTGTCGGGCGTGGGCGTTCCCCAAATCACCGCGATCATGGATTGCGTCGCCGCGGCCGCCGCGGCCCGCGTGCCGGTGATTGCCGATGGCGGGATTCGTTATTCCGGCGACGTGGCCAAGGCGCTGGCGGCGGGTGCGTCGTCGGTTATGATTGGATCGCTGTTCGCCGGCACCGAGGAGAGCCCGGGCGAGACCGTGCTTTACCAGGGTCGGACCTACAAGGTTTATCGCGGGATGGGTTCGCTGGGCGCGATGATGGAGCGCACGCGCGACCGCTACTCGCAGGAAAACGTCCCCGACGCCAAGCTGGTACCCGAAGGAATCGAGGGGCGCGTCCCTTATCGCGGCTCGCTCGCATCCAATATCGACCAGTTGATCGGAGGTTTGCAGGCCGGGATGGGATACGTTGGCGCCTCTGATTTGGAAAGCTTCCGCCGCCGCGCCCGCTTTATCCGCGTCACCCCGGCGGGCCAGCGCGAAAGCCACGTCCACGGCGTCGCCATTACCAAGGAAGCGCCCAATTATCGGCTGGATTGAATCTTCCTTTCAGCGGTGAAGTTTTGTCTGGAGAGCGGCGGATGAGCAGGATCAGGGTGGGGGTTATCTTTGGTGGGCGCTCCAGTGAGCACGAGATCTCGCTGCGCTCGGCGCTCTCGATCATGTCTGCGATGGACCCGGCGCGTTACGATGTGGTGCCGATCGGCATCGCGCGCGACGGCCGCTGGTATATGTACGAAAATGCGATCGGCATGCTGCGCGATGTGGTCGAGCATGTCGGCGAACTGAGCAGCGCTGACGCGGCTCCGGTTGGTCTGTTGCCACAACCCGGCGCCAATCTCCTGCTTGGTGTCAACGGCAAAGGCGCCGCGCTGTTGGCTGATAGCGGTTTGGAAGTGGTCTTCCCCGTGCTGCATGGCCCTTACGGCGAGGACGGTACCGTGCAGGGACTGCTCGAACTCGCCGGTATCCCGTATGTGGGTGCGGGCGTGCTGGGTTCCGCCGTCGGGATGGATAAGGAGATGCAGAAGCGGCTGTTCCGCGAGGCCGGTGTTCCGGTGGTGCGGTTCAAGTCACTGGAGCGCGGCGAGCACCGCCGCCAACCCGCGGCCGCGATGCGGCTCGCCGACGAACTCGGTTACCCGGTCTTTGTCAAACCCAACGCCCTGGGTTCCTCGATCGGCATCGCCAGGGTTAAAGGTCCGCCGGATTTGCCCGCCGCCCTGGACAAGGCTTTCCAGTACGATCGCAAGGTGCTGATCGAAGCGGCCTGTGAGGGACGCGAGTTCGAATGCTCGGTGCTGGGCAACGACGATCCCCAGGCATCGTTGCCGGGGGAAATCACGGTCGAGCATGGGCATGATTTCTACAGCTATGATTCCAAGTATCTCGATCCCTACGGCGCCAGTTTCAAAATTCCGGCCGAGTTGCCGCCCGATATTTCACAGCGCATCCGCGACGTGTCGATTGCGGCGTTCAAGGCGCTGTCGCTGCGCGGGATGGCGCGGGTGGATTTTCTGGCCAATCGCGAGCTGACCGAAATCAACGTGGGCGAGGTCAACACGATTCCCGGCTTTACCTCCATCAGCATGTATCCGAAATTGTGGGAGGTCTCCGGCTTGCCTCTGCCCAAGCTGATCGATCGCCTGATTGAACTGGCCCTGGAAGATTATCGGGAACGCGCCAGCCTCAAAGTGACTGCGGATCTGAACTCATCCTCATGACGATCGATTTGGATTCGCGGTCGTAGAGTTGAAACTTCGCCGTCACCCCCGAGCTCTCACCGCTCTGATGGAGAGTGCGGAACCAATGGGAGCGCTCTTGAATGAATGCGCGGCTTTTAATAGCTACCACCAATCCGGCCAAGCTTTCTGAGTACCGGCTGCTGCTGGCGCATTATCCGCTCCAGTTGCTGTCGCTGCGTGATTTGGCAATCCGGGAAGAGCCGGCGGAAACCGGCCGCACGTTTGCTGAAAACGCGCTGATCAAGGCGCGTTTTTATTTCGAGCGAGCGCACCTGCCGATCCTCGCCGATGACGGCGGACTGGAGGTGGACGCGCTCGGCGGCGCGCCCGGCGTCAGTTCCCATCGATGGCTGGGGCCGGATGCCAGCGACGAGATGCTGGCGGGTGAGATTATTCGCCGGATGGCCGACGTGCCTGACGGCCAACGGTCAGCGCGAATCCGCTGCGTCCTTGCGCTGGTCTATGAGCATGATGGCAGGGAGGTGGAACACACGGTGGAAGCGGCGATCGAGGGCGTCATCGCGCGCCAGCTCTACCGGCCGGTGCGGCCGGGATTTCCATATCGTGCGGTCCTGTATCTGCCGGCGCGCGGATGCTATCTGGCGCAGCTGGGCGAGCGAGAGGAAGCTCGGATTGGCCAGCGTAGAACCGCGGTCGAGCGTGCCGGTCCTTATTTACGCGAAATTGCGCGCATGTAATTGGCCGGCCGAAATCTGTATACTTGGCCGCGTGCCTGCTGCCAAACGCAATCATCGAGGAAAAATCGTCGTCCAGCATTTGGCGATCCGCTATCCGTTCGCGGGGGTGGTGTGGCAATTGCTCCATCACCTGATTGGCTTTGAGCGACTCGGCTTTGATGTTTATTATCTTGAGGATCACTGGGCTTATGTTTATGACCCGGTTAAGCAAAGCCCGGGCCCCGATGCCGCTCCCAACATGAAACTGGTCATCCCGGCGCTGCAACGTTATGGATTTGGCGATCGCTGGGGGTTTCTCGATCCGGCTTCCGGCGACTACCTGGGCATGAGCCGCGAGCGATGTCGTGCCCTGCTACGTGAGGCTGACGCGGTCTTCAACCTGTGTGTTGCGACCAAGCCCCGCGAAGAGCATCAATCCTGCCGCATGGTTTACCTCGAGACCGACCCGGGACCGTTTCAGGTAAGCCTGGCGCGCGGCGATAGCGACGCCGTGCATACCGCGCGGGCTCATCGTGACTTCTTCACCTATGCCTACAATATCGGCGCGCCTGACTGCCTGCTGCCCACGGGATCGCTGCGCTGGCATCGCACGCGTCCGCCCGTACTGCTCGATCTGTGGCATGAAGGAGTGGGTCCGGCGGAGCCGGCGGTTTTCACCACCGTCGGCACGTGGACCAACAAGGGCAATGATGTCGAGATCGAGGGTGAAAAATACTGGTGGTCCAAGCACGTCAATTTCAGGCAGGTGCTGGACGTCGCCCGCCGCGCCGGACAGCCGATTGAACTCGCCACCGATCTCGAAGGGGGTCCCGATTATGACCGCGCGCTGAAGGGCGGGTTCACTATCCGGCCGGTGGTTCCGATGTCGCTGGATCTGGATGAATATCACAATTACATAAGCGCCTCGCGCGGCGAATTCACGGTGTCCAAGGATTCCTACGTCAGAACGCGTTCCGGATGGTTCAGCGATCGCAGCGCGACCTATCTTGCCGCGGGCCGGCCGGTGGTGACCCAGTTTACGGGATTCGAGAAGTATCTGCCCACCGGCGTTGGACTGCTCGGTTTCAACGATGCCGCCGAGGCGGTGGACGCGATCAGGCAAGTCAATGCGGATTACCGACGCCATGCGAGGGCGGCGCGCGAGTTGGCGCGGGAATATTTTGACGCCGCCGCGCTCCTGGAGGAGATCGCCGTCGAGCTGGGACTCTAGCAGGTGCGGAAAACACCGCTATGGCGGAAACCTCGCTGCAAACGATTCTGAGTCTGACGGTGCTGGCGCCGCATGTGCGCCTGGCCGTTGAAGCCGGCTTGGCGACCGCCGCCACGCTGGCCGCGTTTGCTCTCAACCGTTCGGACAGCGGCTATGTCGGTCCCGCCGGTCCAATCCTGATCGGCGCCGGCTTCATGGCCGATATCCTGATGCATCTGGTGCAGCGCACTTCCGAAGTCGGCCTGTCTCTGGAAGCTCTGGCGCTGGTCCTGTTTTTTTTCGGGATGATCCGGCTGCTGCTGGACCTGTCGGATTATGTGCTGCCGAGCAAAGTCAGAGCGTCCAATATCTTCTGGGATCTGATCCTGATCGTGCTCTACGCGGTGGTCGTGATGGTGGTGCTGCGCGCCACCTTGCACGTCGATGTGACATCGCTGCTGGCAACTTCGGCGGTGATCTCGGTGATCATCGGTTTCGCCTTGCAGGACACGCTGGGCAATATCTTCGCCGGATTGTCGATGCAGCTTCAAAAGCCGTTCGAGCCGGGCGATTGGGTGCATTTCGGCAATTATCTGGGCCGCGTCCAGGGTATTGGATGGCGCGCGACGCGGCTCATTACGCGCGATAACGAACGCCTGGAAATCCCCAACAACCTGATCGCCAAAGACGTGGTCGTGAACTACACGGCGGGCGGCGTCGCCGACGCGATCTTCATCGGCCTGCCCTACGAAGAGCCGCCCAACCGGGTCAAGGAAATCCTTATGCGGGTGCTGCGCCATGCCGAGGGCGTGTCGCATCATCCCGAGCCCGAAGTGATGGCGGTGGAGTACAGTGACTGCGCGATCAAATACCGCTTGCGGTTCTGGCTTTCCGACTACGGCACCCATGAACAGGTTCGCGACACGGTGATCAGCAACGTGTGGTACGCGCTGCGGCGCCATTCGATCGACATCCCGTTTCCGATTCGTACCGTCCATCTGCATCCGGCGCCGGCCAGTCAGGATCTCGCCGAGCGCCAGAAACGCCTGATCGTGGAGTTGCGGCAGGTCGATTTTCTGGCCGGGCTGAGCGACGAAGAACTCGAGATCCTGGTGCCGAACACGCACGTGCATCAGTTCGGGGCGGGCGAAACTCTGATGCATCAGGGCGAGGTCGGCGACTACTTCCACATACTGCGCCGCGGCAAGGTGAAGATCGTCGCTAACGCGGGCAACGGCGGCTCTATCCACATCCGCGACCTGGATGCGCCGGCCTTTTTTGGTGAAATCTCCCTCTTGACCGGCGAACCGCGCAACGCCAGCGTGGTGGCACGCTCGGATGTGGAAGTGCTGGAGCTCAACCGCGAGGCATTCATTCATCTGTTCCACGCCCGTCCCGACGCTCTCAACCAGGTGAGCGAGGTGGTGGCGCGGCGTATCAGCGAGACTCGCGAGCGCGTCCAGGCTGCCAGCTCGACCGAAGATCGGCGCGGGCGCAACTGGTTGCTGGACAAGATGCGCTCGATCTTCGGCGTCTGAAGTCGTGGAGCAAAAACCTGGAAAGCATCTTACATCTGGAAAGCATCGTGCATGATCAAGGGTCTGTTTTTTGCCAAAAGAAAGCCGGGATTGTCCCCGCAGGAATTTCAACAGTATTGGCGCACAATTCACGCCGAGATAACGCGGCCGCTGACCCATATTCGTCATTACATTCAGTCGCACACTTTGCTCCTAACCTACGGCAATGCCGAGATTCCCTGTGGGAATGGCGAGCCGCCCTATGACGGGATGGCGACGATGTGGTTCAACAGCCTGGAGGAGCGGCGGATTGGCAACCTCTCGCCAGCGGCACAGGTCGCGATACAGGATCAAGCCAATTTCACGGAGTTAAGCGCGCGCCGTTTCCTGCTTTCCAACGAAGTGACGCACAAGGACGGCCCCATCTCTGCGGCCAGTATTCATCTGGTGGCGCTGTTGACTCGCAAGGAAGGGATGAGCGTCGCTGATTTCCAACGCTACTGGAAAGAACACCACGGACCGCTGGCGGTCCGCATCCCGGGCCTGCGTCGTTACGTTCAGGACCATGCTATGCCGCAATCATACGGAACCCGCAACGCCCCGCTATGCGACGGTGTGGCCGAAGCATGGTTCGACAGCCTCGAGGATCTGAAACACAGCGTGGAGTCCAGGGAGATCGAGGCGGTGCGCGAAGACCTCCCCAACTTCATCGAGGTTAGCAGGTTGGCCGTTATTCTGACGCAGGACATCGAAATTTTTCGCCGGTGAGGACCACCGCCGACGGCCCCGGATGGTTTATTTGGCGAGGTATTTGTTCACGGCGCTTTCCACCACCGTACCTTTGAAGAAGGCGGGGTTAAGCGCGGTCCACAATTTTACTGGATTAACGAACACGAAGTCGCGGAAATCCTCTTCGCTCATGCATCCATTTTCGACCGCCTCAAATGCCTCCGCGGTGACTGCGCTCATATCGGGAACGTCGAAATGGCCGATGTCGGAGCCGTAGATCGCATTGAGCCGTGCCGATAGCGGATTGCGTTTGGCGTCGAAAGCGGAGGACGTTATCGGGTCGTCGGCTTCGCACCCGAAAAAGAACGGTTTTAAAAAGAGTTCCCGGAAATCCTCTTTAACGGCAATCGAGCAGGCGGCAAAATCGTCGCTGGGATCGCCGGCGCGTGATCCGACCACTTCGCGGCCTTTGACGAACTCCCGGTTGCCCAGCACTTTGCCGCCATAACGGCGCGACAGTTCGGTCAGCAATTCCTGATCGATATTGGCCGGGTCGTAATTGGAAAGCGCATTGAGGTTACGCTTCTCCCAATGGCCGATCAGATCGGCGAACAGGCTGCGCGCCCAGCCGACGCCGCCTTCGAGGAATGAGAACCGCAGCTGTGGAAATCGCCGCGTCACCCCGCCCAGGAACAGCGACTTGCAGACCGCGTCGGCGGAGGAGGCGAAATGGCCGACGTGATTGTAGACGTAATTCGAAATTGAAGTGCGGCTGCCCCATCCCTCGCCGTGACTGTGGAAGCTCGGCACCACCTTCAGTTCCTGGCACTTCGCCCAAACCGGATCGTAATCATACTCGCTGTCGATCCCAAACGTATCCAGCCAGAACGCATACGGATAGTCGCGCGCCGCGGCCGGAATCGGACGCTTAACATAACTCGGCATCAGGACCGCGCGCATCTTGAGGACCTTGACCGCGTACTCCAGTTCCTCGCTCGCTTCCTGCGGGGTGTGCATCGGGACCGTCGCGACGGGGGCGATGCGCTCGCGGTATTCCCCCCAGATTTCGGAGCAATACATGTTGAGCGCACGGCATGCCGCGCGCCTCACCTCGGCTTCTTCGAAATGGCCTGCAACCAGACCCAGACTTGGATACAGCACGCAAAAATCCAGGCCCATTTCCTCCATCCGCTCGCACATCAGCCGGGGAAACAAAGCGGTGGCGAGATCGAGGGTGTTTTTGGTCGGCAAGCCCCAAAACGGCGAGCGCTTGGTGCGGTGTTCACGCCGTTGAGCGGGCGTTTCGCGATACCATCTGGTGCTGGCAATCGTTCCCTCCAGCGCCGGCCCCACTCGATCCGCCATCTGAACGCCTGCCACTTGCGCAACGTAGTCGCGCACCCGCGGTCCATATTCGACATGATGGCCATCGGAATCGATTACGGGATGGCTCAAATGGGCGCGGACGGCGGCTGATTTGGACTTGGATACCGAAGGCATGACTCACCTCAATAATCTTAAGCGAGTAGTAGGGAAGCCGGGGCCCCGCCGTCAAGCGCTCGGCGCCAGGATGCGGTGGCGTATCTGAAACAAATTGAACGAAGGCGGTTAACCGCGGTTCTCGAAACAAAATTTTTCAGCCTGCCACTTGATTTTCGTGGTGGGCAGGACGGCGCTTCGAACCGGCAATTGGCCACCCTCAGGAATAATCGCCCCTTGAATCGCTACCCTCTCAATCTGCGATTACCGACTTGCGGGCAGTTCCACTGGAAGGCTGTCCGCGCCGCAGCTATGCGGCGGGAGTGCGGTCGCGCGGCAAATAGCGGTCCGGGTCATGGTCGAATTTGGTCTTGCAGCTTTTGGAGCAGAAAAAATACAGATGTCCCTGGTGCTCGCTGTGGCTGGCGGCTTTCTGCTCATCGACCTCCATTTTGCATACCGGATCTACAGCTTTGGCCATCGTTTAACTCCTTGGGTTAAGAAAATCGAGATCCCGCCGATCAGCGGATTTCTTACTTTACCGCACAGGAGCGAATCTTGCCGCGGTTCTTAAGCGCCAGGTTGTGTGGCCGGTGCGACTGGCGGCGCCAAAGACGGAGCGGGCAGCGCGATTTCTTCCGAGCAAACCACGCGATAGAGAATCCCGCCCAAAGTGGCGCCCAGAATCGGTGCCACCCAGAACAGCCATAGCTGCGCGATGGCCCATCCGCCCACGAACAGCGCCGGGCCGGTGCTGCGAGCGGGATTCACCGACGTGTTCGTCACCGGGATACTGATGAGATGAATCAGCGTCAACACCAGACCAATTGGTATCGGGGCAAAGCCGGCGGGAACCCGTTTGTCGGTCGCCCCCATGATGACGAACAGGAATATCAGCGTCATCACCACCTCACAGACAGCCGCCGCCTCCAGACTGTAACCGCCGGGTGAATGCGCGCCATATCCGTTGGCGGCGAAGCCTGCGCCAAGACTGAATCCGGCTTTGCCGCTGGCGATTACATAAAGCACGGCGGCGGCGATAATCCCGCCGATAACCTGCGCGATTATGTAGGGGATCACTTCGGAGCCTGGAAAACGTCCGCCCGCCCATAGCCCAACGCTCACCGCCGGATTGATATGACATCCTGAGATGTGACCGATCGCATACGCCATCGTCAAAAGGGTGAGACCGAACGCAAGTGCCACCCCGAGAAAGCCGATTCCAGTATGCGGGAAACCGGCCGCCAAAACCGCGGCGCCGCATCCCCCCAAAACCAGCCAGAATGTCCCGATCAGTTCAGCCGCCATCCTGCGCGAAAGACTCATAAGATATCTCCCTTGGTTTAGGTCACCCGGCTTCTCACAACGGCCGGCGGGTCACACGGTCAACTCTCCGCGCGGCAAGACTCAGGCGGCTCAATACCAATAAGTTCCAGCCAAGATCAATCGTTTTTTGTTGACGCTTGTTATTATGACGCCCGACGAGGGTGACGGCTCCGGGTTTCGGCCAGCGCGGCCGGCGTAGTACGGTCGGCGGCCTTAAGCTGTTACACTGACTTCAGCCGATAAATCCGGGATACGAGCATTGCATTTCGTTGACAATCTAAACCCCGTGGCGGTGCATCTGGGGCCGCTGCAGATCCACTGGTACGGGGTGATGTATGCGCTGGCATTTATAATCGGTTACTTCCTGCTTTGTTATCTGGCGCAAAAGCGCCGGCTGCCGTTGGATCGCGACGCGGTGGCGGAACTCGTCCTTTATTTGGTTGCTGGCGTGCTCCTCGGCGGCCGTCTGGGCTACGTGCTCTTTTACAATTTGCCGTACTATCTGCGTCATCCCGCCCAGATCATCGCCGTGTGGGACGGGGGAATGTCGTTCCATGGCGGTCTGATCGGCGTGATCGTCGCTGGCGCGCTGTTCGCGCGCAAAACCGGGATCGGATTTCTGACTCTGGCCGACCTGGTCGTGCCGGTTGTTCCTGTGGGCCTGTTCCTTGGAAGGATCGGGAACTTTATCAACGGAGAGTTATGGGGGCGTCCTTCCAACGTTCCCTGGGCGATGATTTTTCCCCGCGCGCCGCTGGTCCATGGGATGATGGTGCCGCGTCATCCGTCGCAGCTTTACGAGGCCGCCATGGAGGGATTGGTACTCTTTGCGATTGTCTGGACGATAGCCCACAGACGCCCTCCGGACGGCATCCTGTTGGGGACATTCCTGACCTTTTACGGCCTGTTTCGCTGCCTGGCGGAATTCTTCCGCCAGCCCGATCCTCAATTAGGGTACATCGGCGGCGTGATTACGATGGGACAGATTCTTTCGATCCCCATGATCATCGTCGGGCTGGCCATCATAATCTGGGCGCGTCGCAACAGAGCGCCGGACAAAACGGCCGATCGCAAACCGATCGCAAGCAGAAGCGCCTGACAAGGTGGCGTTTTTGGAATTACCGGCGACTACTTGGCCTTGGTCAGCGACTCCAGCACGGCGGCCAGCGCCTGGGTGCCGTCTAAATCGTGGCCCTGGGCGGAGGCGGCTTCGAACAGCGCGCTGACCAGCGACAATGCCGGCAGCGGGGTTTTGGAATCGCGCGCGGCTTCGCTTACCAGACGCAGATCCTTGCGCAGCAGCCGGATCAGAAAGCCGGGCCGGTAATCGCCGGCGATTATTTTGGGACCCAGATTGTTCAACTGCCACGACGCTGCGGCGCCCGCCCCGATCGCTTCCAGCACGAGTGCCGGATCCAGTCCACCGCGCATCGCCAGCAGCAGGGCTTCAACCGTCGCCTCCAGGTTGACGGCGACGGCAATTTGGTTGACCAGCTTGGTCATCTGACCGCTGCCCACCGGCCCCATGTGGGTGATGCGCTTTCCGAGGTGTTCGAGCAGCGGGTGGATACGGTCGAAGGCTTCGCGTTTGCCGCCCACCATGATCGTCAACGTACCCTCGATCGCGCCGGTTTCTCCACCCGAAACCGGCGCGTCAAGAAATTCGACATTGTGCTGCGCCAGACGCTGCGCGATTAGGCGCGCTCCGGCCGGCGCGATCGTGCTCATGTCGACAACCGTGCGGCCCGCTTCGATTGCGGGAGCGATCTGCGCCACCACCTGTTCGACGTCCGGCGTGTCCGGCACCATCGTGAAAACCACCTCGGCTCCGCGCACCGCGTCGGCCACATCGTGGGCGACGGTGGCGCCGTCGGCGGTTAGAGCCTGCGCTCGCGCCGGCGTGCGATTGAAAACGGCGACCCGATGGCCCGCGCGCAGCAGCCGCCGCGCCATCGGGGCGCCCATTATTCCGGTTCCAATCCAAGCGAGTTGCATTGCTGGTTACCCACAGCCTTACTCGTTCTCCCTCATTGAGAGAAGAGAACAGAACAGAACAGAACAGGCCTTGCTGAGAGCCTGGGAATTTTGGAGTTCAGGACTTCTGCCGGGCGTCGAGGAGGCGGTCGTGGACCAGCACCTTGTCCTCATAAAGTTGCGCGATCTCCCTGTCAGACAGGCCAAGGTATTCGCGCAGAACCGCCTCATTGCTTTCTCCCAGAAGATCAGCTTTGACGTCGGTCCGATCCGGCCACGCAGAAAACTTGACCGGCATTCCGGGGACGTCGAACTCGCCGATGAGTCGATCCCTCACCCGCCGCGCGGTCTTGCGCTCGCGCAGATGCGGATGATTGGCCGATTCGTACAGCGTCAGCACTGGAGCGCATGGCACTCGTTCCTTTTCCAGCGCCGCCAGTGCGGCGTCGCGCGTCGGGAATCCGGCGAGCCAATCCTCCAGGATTTGTTTCAGCGCCTCGTTGTTGTCGCGTCGCGTGTGAGCATTGCGAAAACGCGGATCGGTGGCCAGTTCCGGCATTCCCAGGGCCTTGACGAATTGGGGCCACTGATGGGGCAGGACGGTTACATAGACGTATTGGTCGTTGCGATACTTGAAGATTCCCGCCGGACCGCCGCCCGGATGCTGCGACCCATTGCGCTTGGGCACTGCCGAAGGACCGCGCAGCGACACTTTGGGCAGGAACTCATGATGCCAGTGGAAATAGGTGTCGGTGATGGAGGCGTCCAGGTACTGGCCCTCGCCGGTGCGCTCGCGATGGAGCAGCGCGAATCCCACCGCCATCGCCGCCGCGACGCCGGTGGAGATGTCGCCCGCGGCCATGGTCAATTGCGAGGGAGCGCGGTCCGCTTCGCCGATCTGATCGGTGATTCCGGCATAGGCCTGTCCAATATAGTCATAGCCGGGTTTGTTGCGCAGCGGACCAGTCTGGCCGCATACCGAGATCGAGCACATGATGATTTTCGGGTTGATCTGCCTGATTACATCGTAACCAAGCCCCAGCCGATCGATTACGCCGGGCGCGAAGTTCTCGACCACCACGTCGAACTTCGGCAGCATCGCCTTGACCAGTTCGAGCGCGCGCGGATTCTTCATGTCCATCGCCAGGCTTTTCTTGCAATGGTTGTGCTGGAAGAACTGGGTACTTTGAGACGTTTTGACGTACCTGGGATCCAGCGGCTTGAAACCGGCGGCGCGGGTGCGGTCGCCGAAGGGTGCAAGCTCCAGCTTGACCACCTCGGCGCCCATCTCGCCCAAAATCCGGCAGCAGGTGGGTCCGGCCACGAATTGGGTAATGTCCAGCACGCGGTAACCGCTCAACATCGGCAGCGCATCAGGCATCGGATAATCCTCCGCATTCATATCTGTCACAAAACCAGCGAGCACGGATAGCTTCTCGCAAGCAGTGTAAACGAATCGGCCCGCTGGTTCGCAGACACAACCCCACTCAATCGAAGGTCGAACAGCACATTGTGCGCGTACGAAAAAGTTTTAATCAATTAGCCGACTGCTTCGAGGCTTTTATTAATTATAATCATAAAACACTAATTTTTATAAATAAAGCCAGAGCTCCAAGGTCTCACCTGTCATGTCCATGAAACGCATAGATCCCGAGATATTGGTCCATTTTGAGAGATTTTCTCGGGTGCCTTTATCCAAGCTGCACCGGCTTGCCAACGCCATGTCGGTATCGAGATTCGATCGCCACGAGCGAATTTACTCGCGACGGGAACGGTCGAGAAAGCTTTATCTTTTGCTTAAGGGTGTAGCCAGGCTCAGCGGAGTAAACCGGTCGGGCGAGTTTGAACTGACAGCTCTGATTTCACCGGGAGAGATGTTCGGGGTCTCTGCAGTGCTGCCTGATAACATAAACCGCTTTCAGTGTGACGCCTACACCGAATGTGAGGTCGCCATCATCGATGCCCAGCAATTTGTGAATATTCTCCTCAATACGCCTCTGAATGATTTTCAGATCGTCATCGGCATGTTGCTTTCCAATATGGAACAAATCTTTGCCATAAATAGAGCCATGTTCCGACTTCCAGTCGGAGACAGGCTGCGTACGGTCCTTGACTACCTTGCCGGTAAGTTCGGCACTCCTGATGCGCGGGGAACCGTTGTGGATTTGCCGGTGACACATCAGGACCTCGCCGATCTCGTAGGCGCGACCAGGCCGGTAATCACGATGCAGCTTCGAGAATTGGAGCGCAAAGGGATTGTGATCAAAAGACGGCGGCGTCTTTTCATCGCAGCGCGCAAGTTAATTTGAAAGGTGACCAATGCCGAAGAACCATGCCAACTTAAAGTTGGATTCAGGACAACAATGTGTTTTGTCCTTATATTTGCGCAAACAAAAAGGCGTACGGAGAATTCTAACTGTTTGTTTCGAATTGTTCGATCGATAACGTTCCGCTCTTTTCAGAATGCCCGGGCTTTCTTAAACACGCTGTGAGGGGAAGCAGCCTGGTGTCAAATTTGGTCCGTTTTGCAATTGGAGGCCATATGCCCTATGCAGAGTATTTCAGGAATGCGAGCGCAGCCCTGGTCATCATCGACCGCGGCGGTAAAATTCTGGAAATCAACGCGGCGGCGCAACGGCTTTTCGGTTATTCGCGAGAGGAAGTCGTGGGCCAGTCGATTGAGTTGTTGGTGCCCGATTATCGCAACACCCATTTCAAAGGATCAGAGGCGTCTGCGATCGGGGTCCCCTTCACGGCCGTGGCGCGGCGCAGAAATGACCTTGCCTTTCCCATTGAGATCAGTTTTACCCCGCTTTCAGGTATCCTGTCCGGCGATTTGCTTGTGGCCGCTTTTACCGACATCACTGAGCGGACCGCGCTTGAATGCGAAGCGCGCCGTGCTGACAACTTAAAGTTGTTGGCGTCGGTTGCTGCCGGGATCGCGCACGACCTCAATAATCCGCTCCAGGCAATTCTAACCAGATCGGAACTGGTTCTTGATTTGCCAGAGGCCAAGGCGAATCGGGAAATTTACGAGGCTGCGGCTGCCGTTCATCGACAAGCCCAGCGCGCCAGTCAGATTATCGAGGAATTCCTGAAATTGTTCGGCGCCCGCGAAAGCAAACCAGCGCCCATCGACCTGAATGAGATGATCGACCGCACGTTACCCCTGATTCGCGAGCAGATGCAGAAAAATAACATTGATGTCGAAACCAATCTGGGTTCGAATCTGCCCCGGATAGTCGGCGACGCCATCGCTATACAGCGTGTGCTGGTAAATCTTCTCATCAATGCGTGCGATGCGATGCCTCAAGGCGGCACAGTCATGATTGCCACCAGCCTGGTCCCCGCCGCACCCGGATTTTTGCAGGTCAGTGTTGCCGATAATGGCCCGGGGATACGACCGGAGACACTCGAAAGGATATTCGATCTGCGTTACACGACCAAAGATAGTGGCAGCGGTCTGGGGCTTTGGTTAAGCCGCCACATAATTCAGGAACACGGAGGCGAGATTGAAGTATGGTCGGAAATCGGCAAAGGCACGGTTTTCACGATCAAGCTGCCTTTCACAAACTCGCCTAAAACTCGGCAAACAATCCCGGTCTCATAGCTTTAAGGATTGGCCGCTCTGACTAACTGATTGAAATTGTGCTCGCCAGCCAACTGGTCTTTATACCGCCACGACGGGAATCTTTCAGATGAGCCGGTCAGGATAGAAATAAAAAAAGGGGCCGGAGATCTCCGGCCCCTGGCGCGGGCTGTTACTTAACGCAGGATACGCGACAGGCCGCCCGGGAAGGCGTAGATCTGGGCATCCTGGAGTTCGGGGTCCGCGTCTTTGTCGACTTCGGGAACAGTTCCGATCGTGCTGACGCTGGAGTGCGTGTTCTGGAGATCCCAGATCGCATCCTCAGTCGCGGCGGAAACGATCGCCGTTTCACCGTTGTTCAGCTTGACCGGCCCCAGGGAGTTCTTGTTCACCTTCCACAGCTTGCCTTCCTTGTCGTAGGTCTCGTAGTAGAGCGTGGTCCAGTTCTCCTTGTCGACATAAAAGACCTTGTGAGCGTAGCAGTAACTCTTGTCGATTGGCTCGACGTCGATAATGTAGGCGTCGCGCACCTCCCATTTACCCATCGCCGGACGCGGCCATCCCGGCACCGGCATCCCCGTGTGCAGCACCTTTTCAAGATTGTCGCGGCTGCCCGTGCCGGCGGCGATATCGGCATGAACTATGGCGAGGACTTTCTTTTCACCGAGGTAAACGGAATCGAACTTGCCGACCTGAAAGGCGATGCCGCCGGCGTTGTCGTCCTGCGCCCAGTCGGTGCCCAGGATCGGCGAGCATCGCGCGGCGCTTGACAGCCGCAAGGGACGGCGCAGAGAAGGAAGGAAGACGTAACTTTCCTGCACCACGCTGGGATCGTCGGGCTGCATGTCCAACGCGGTCGTATACTTGCTCTGCTCGGGAATAAGCAGCAGGTCGCGGGTGCTGTGATAGATGCCGGCGGCGTAAGGCAGATTGATCGGGTAAGGCGAATCGCTCAGATGCATCAACTGCCAGGTGGTCGCAATCGACTCCTCGGGCGTCGTATTGCCGTACTTGTCCTCGATGAAGAAATGACTATGGTAGCTGATCAGAAAAGGCCAGAAGTCGTACCACAGGTTGTACATGATCTTGGGGCCGAGGTCCGGTTCGGTGGGATTGACGAACGGGATTCCCGCCACAAAGCCCTGGATTCCGTAGCCGCCGTTGGGCAGTTTGACCAGCCGCGCCTGATGGCCGTACTTCTCGGCGTTGGTCAGCACCTCTTTGGGCAAGGGCGTCGGTATGGTCGGCCCCACGACCATCGTGAAGTCGGGAGTATCGCCGATTTTAAAACCATATTGACCGCTGAAAAGAGCCTGAATCCCCACCGGCAGGAAGCCCTGATACTGTCTCCAGTTTGCCGCGGTGATTTGCGTGCCAGGGGCCAAAGTGGCCGGGGAGCTGGCGTCCACCTCGGCCTTGTAGCGGGCGCCGTTGTCAAAGGTGAATACCTGCGCCGCCGTGGCTTTCCCAGCCATCCACAACAATGAAACCGCCACTAACGCGGCCATTTTTGACATTACGAATCGTCGTGTCATTTTTTGATGTCTCCGCTTTTGCTCAGAGAATTACAGGGCCGTTCCACCCCAGGCCCGGCGAATTTTCTTCAGCACGAGGGCACCCTTTACTTCCGCAGGGGCGCCAGGTTTTTGGCTATCAAGCGGCGTCAGATGAGTCAACTTGACTTGCTTGCTGGATAGACAATTTCCGTCCCGGTTCAGGAGTCGCGCGCGTCGCGGTCAGGCGCTTTTCAGGCCCCAGATCTCGCGCGCATATTCGGCCACCGTGCGGTCGCTGGAGAAGCGTCCGATTCGCGCCACGTTGAGGATTGCCTTGCGCGTCCAGGTGTCTGAAGAAAGAAATTCCGCGGAGATTGCAGCTTGGGTGTCTATATAGGAACCGAAGTCGGCCAGTAGGAAGTAATCGTCGCTGTATAGCAGGGAGTCGCGAATCCAGCGAAACAGCCCCGGTTCATTCGGGCAAAAACGATCCGAGGTCAGTTCGTCGAGCACGCGACGGAGGCGGGTATCGGAGTTGTAGATGGTCATCGGATGGTAGGCGCGCTGGGCAACCATCTCCGCGATCTCGTCAGCGGTCAAGCCGAAGATGAAGATATTCTGCGCGCCCACGGCCTCGCGGATTTCGATGTTGGCGCCGTCCAGAGTGCCGATCGTAAGCGCGCCGTTCATCGCGAATTTCATGTTGCCGGTGCCCGAGGCCTCGCGCCCGGCGGTCGAAATCTGTTCCGACACATCCGCGGCCGGGATAATTTTTTCGGCCAGCGACACACGATAATCGGGCAGAAATGCCACCTTGATCAAACCATGGGTGCGGTGATCGCTGTTGATAACCGCGGCCAGATTGTTGATCAGCTTGATCAACATCCGCGCCGCCCAGTACCCTGGCGCCGCCTTGCCCGCCAGTATATAAGTCCGCGCCGCCACCGGCTCGGCTCCGTCCTCGACGATACTCAAGTACTGATGCACGATCCCCAGCGCCATCAGGAGTTGGCGCTTGTATTCGTGGATGCGCTTGGCTTGAACGTCGAAAATGGAGGCCGGGTCGAGGTCGACGTCAGCGATGCGCCGGGCCACGGTCGCCAGCCGCTCCTTGTTGATGCGCTTGATAGCGGCGAAGCGCGCGCGGAAATCCGGATCATCAGCCAGCGGCTCCAGCCGCCGCAGTTCCTCGAGATTGGTTATCCATCCCGGCCCGATAGTCTCACATAAAAGATTGGCCAGCCCCGGATTGGCCATCAAAAGCCATCGGCGCTGCGTCACTCCGTTGGTCTTGTTGCTGAATCGCTGCGGCCAAAGCTGATAAAACTCCGGCACCAGGCGCGTTTTGATCAACTCGGAATGAAGCTCGGACACCCCATTGACCGAATGGCTGCCAACGATCGCCAGATGGGCCATCCGCACCTGCGGCTCGCGCCCCTCCTCGATGATCGCAACGCGCGCGCAGCGCTCCGGCTCCTCCGGCCAGATATCGGTGGCTTCGGCCAAAAAGCGCCGGTTGATCTCGCGGATGATCTGAAGATGGCGCGGCACGACCCGCTCCATCAAACTCAACGGCCAGCGCTCCAGCGCCTCGGGCATCAGGGTGTGGTTGGTGTAAGCGAAAGTGGAGCGGGTAAGTTCCCAGGCCGTGGTCCAGGGCAGATCGTAATGGTCAACGAACAGGCGCATCAGTTCCGCGATGGCGAGCGCCGGATGGGTATCATTGAGCTGGATTGCGACTTTGGCGGGAAAATCGATGAAGTCGTAACCACGATTGACGAAGCCGCGCACGATATCGCGCATCGCGCAGGCGACGAAGAAGTATTCCTGGAGCAGGCGCAGCTCGCGTCCGGCGGCCACATCATCGGACGGGTACAACACCTTGGAAATCGTCTCCGACACCATCTTCTGTTCGACCGCCTTGAGGTAATCGCCGGCATTGAAGATTTGCATGTCGAATTCATCCGACGCGCTGGCGGAATAAAGGCGGACAAAGTTGACCGTGCGGTCGCCGTAGCCCGAAATCGGCAGGTCTGACGGAATACCCACCAGCAGGCGCGATTCGACCCATAGAGGTTGGTATTCGCCGTTGCGATCGAAGCGATGTTCGATCCTGCCATAGACCGGCACCAGCACCGACTCTTCGGGACGCGCCACCAGCCACGGCGAGGAACTGCGCCGCCAACTGTCAGGCCGTTCCAACTGGTACCCGTCGCGGATTTCCTGGCGGAACAGACCAAATTCATAGTTGATGCCGTAGGCGTAGGCAGGCATGTCCAGAGTTGCGAGTGAGTCCAGGAAGCACGCCGCCAGCCGGCCCAGACCGCCATTGCCCAAAGCAGCGTCCGGCTCTTCATCCAACAGCACCTGCAGATCGACGCCATTTGCGGCCAGGTACTCGCGGCAGATGTCGATGATACCGAGGTTGAATAGATTATTTTCCAGCGAGCGCCCGATCAGGAACTCGAGCGAAAGATAATATAGCTTTTTGGCGCCCGCCCGATCGAATCGGGCGCTGGTCGCCAGCATCTTTTCGACCAGCATGTCGCGCACCGCCATCGCGGTGGCGTTGTACCAATCCTGACGCGTGAGCTGGATTCGCCTTTTGGCCAGCGTGTAACGGAGGTGATGCTCAACCAGATTAGTGAAAAGACGCCGATTAACTTCGGAAACGCTCAAACCTGTCATTCCAACACAACTTTTTGGCCAAACAGCCATCGCGCTCGGGTGCCTCCCGTTAGCCAGCTTTCAAGAAGCGCTTTGGCTGCCAGTCCCCGGTTGTCGTTATCCGCATGCTCACCCGCAAAGCAAAATCCATGCACCACCCATCTCATCCAGCGGAAACCAGGGACTTAAAGCAGGAATCCCGCTCGAACAGCGAGAAAATCCGGCTTTTTACCCACGTTTCATATTAAAGTCTACCCGCCAAATGGCACAAGCGGAACACTTCTAATAATGACACTTTTGTGCTCAGGCAAGGTTCTGATGTTGAAAATTATGCACAAGCTGGCTGTAAAGGATTATTACCTTGCCTGATCCGAGCCAGGATGCCCGCCGGCAAAGCATTTGGCGCGAAAACAAACAGCGCGAGGTTGTGGGCATTAATCGATTTTAACCAGAACGTAACGGTTGCCCTGTTCCGAGGGTGGATCCCAAGGGTCTCGCGGTTCGCCCGCCCGAATTTGTTTGTCCATTTTCAAATCCTGCGCATCTTTGGCCCGCGTGATCACCCAGGCGCCTCCCTCACGATGCGCGAAGCTGGCGACCTGCTCGGTGGTGTTGAACAAGGGAATCGGACGCTCCATCGAGAGGTAGTAGACCAGTCCGGGACCCCAGATTCTGAAAAACGCGAGCCGGCTCGGGTGGGTGGCGACATTGGTCCGCACAGCCCGCGCGAAGGAGCGTTCATGGCGATAAGTTTCGGCCCGCGGCATCGCAATTATGAAAAGAAAGAACATCCCCAGGTAAGCCATGACCACGGTCGAGACGCCCATCGTCCGGACCGTCGGGCGCTGCCACGCATAAAGGATCGTGGCGAGCACAATCAGCCATCCACCCGCGAAAATCAGCCGCGCGGGCGACGGCGGCAGCAGACTGAACCATCCCGGGCGCATCGCGGCCGGCATCAGGAAGGCGATTCCCACTCCAATCGCGCCGACGGACAAAAGCGCGTACCCAAGATTCACCAGCCTCCTGGCTGGCGCCCACAGGCTCTCCGCTCGTTGCGCGAACAGCCGTCCCACCACCAGCGCTGATGCCGGCAGGATCGGCAGCAAGTAATAGCTGCGGCGCGAACGCGACAAGGTAAAGAAAAGCAGCGTGCCCCAAAAATAAGACAAGGCGAACACATCGGCGTCGGCCAGCGCGCGTTGAGCGGCGCTGCGCGCTTGGCGATGCATCTGCAGGAGAGCCGCGGGGATGAACGCCGACCACGGCACCATCAGGGCGAACAGGACGTAGAGGTACAGGTAGACCGGTCCGCGATGGTCGAAGGGAGCGAAAAAGCGCACCACGTTTTCGCGAAAAACCATGTACAGGCCGGCATCGGAATGGGCGCGGCTTTGCGATATCGCAAACGGCGCCAGATACACCGTCCCGGCCGCGATGATGGCGATCGGCGTTTTGAAATTGAGCAACCAATCAAAGCGCTGGCGTATCCAGCTCCATCGGGCGCCCGCCGGCCCGCTGGCCAGCCGTTGATATGCCTTACCCGCCCCCTCGCCCAATAGTGAATATAGTCCGAGGATGAAGGGCGGCAGCGCGAAGCCCATCAGTCCCTTGGTCAGCGAGGTGAGGGCCATCACAAGCCACAGCCCAACCACCCACCATCCGTTGGGACGCTGACGATTGCATACGAACAACAGCAATGCGGCCAGCACGCCGGCGGTGGTTTCGATGTCGGCCGAGGCGGTGCGGGAATAGAACACATAACTGAAACTGGTGGCCAGGATGATCCCCGCCCAAACCCCGGTGGTCCGATCGTAAAGGCGCCGTCCGAGCATGATTATCAGAACAACTCCGGCCACCCCGGAAATTGCCGAAGGCAGTCGCGCCGCGGTTTCGTTAAGGCCACCGGTCAGGTGGGTAGCCCCGAGTATAAACCAGTACGAAAGCAGCGGCTTGTCGAAATAGACTGTACCGTTGATCGTGGGCCAGAAGTAATTGGAGCTGAGCAACATCTCGCGGACGATTTCCGCCCATCGTCCCTCCGACGCCCACAATGCCCGCGCTCCCAGCCGCAACAGAAAAAGCGCCGCGGCCAGGGCTACCGCCGCCACGCCGTACCACGACGAGCCCCCCGTTTGCGATACGGCTTGGTAACTATCGAGCTTTCGCGCCGAACTGCTCCGCATACCGGTCCGTAATTGTAACGGTTTCCCGCCCCGAGTGTAGCGGGCCCTGAAAGCTGCCAAGCGAGAGCGGAGCGCGAGCACTGAGGAGGTTGAGGGATGGGTGAAGTGAAACGGTACGCCGGGATTGAAACCAGTCGCACATGGCTCCCCTTCTGTCGGGCGTCGCGATCCCAACTTTATCGACGCGCGGACGCAGTCGCCGCCGGAGATTGGAAGTGGCACGGACATCCGGCGATCCCGCTAAACCGTGTGTAAGTGGCGCCCCTTCCTCGTGTCGCGCGCCGACTTCTTGCGCTTGCGCTTCTCGCGCTCCTTCAGAACCTCCTGCGCGAACGGCTTGGCCTCCCTGATCAGCCCATCAAAGCTGTAGCGGTTGGTTTTATTGCCGCCGTTACGATGTCGCCGCGGTATGCGTCTGACGAAACCGGCACCCTCCGCCTGTGTGACGGTTCGCGGGTTTTGGTTTACCGGAGGTCAGGTCTTCCGTCCTTGTTCTTGCTGGCGAACGGTTATAGCCCGACATTCTTCCCGGGGTTGGGTAAATTTGAGTCTCCGATTCCAACTACTGCAACTTAGTGCTGCGTGACCGCCACAGCGACTTCGTTCCTGCGTAGGAAGGGGATAGTAAATGGCGGATCGTAAGCCAGCAAAAATGGCATCCCTGTCACCCTCCAGACAGAGCGTTCCACTCCTTCTATGAGTTCTTGGCTCCGTCTCGCCTCGACCCCTGCATTCAGAGCGCCGGAGAATCGCACTACCGCGAGGGTCGATGGAGCAACTTCGATGATCCTCACTCGATTGTCTAGTGGCTCGGGTGCTCCCTTGGCAGCGAGCGCGCTGGGAAGGAAAAACCGCATGCTTACCCGGTTCGATTGCTTGCCTGTTATCTGCACAGGGGCTGTCATCGCGATTAGCGACGGTTGGGAGGTTTGCTCGACTGGCGCGGTCATGGCGAATCTGACGCTACCCCGGTTCGCACCCGCGATATAGCCTAGCAGCAGCCGGAAGGCTTGGTTCTCAGCAGTGTGACCGTCCGGAGCTTCGACGGTGGTTTCCACAGCCAGACGCGGTCCGTAAGAGCGGATCTCGATCGCATCGCCCAGGCGTTCGACGACCTCGTATGGCGGTTGTTCGTAGAACGAGCGGATACCAAAGACAGAAAATACTGCTTCCGCGCCCGTCACCAGGTAGTAAAGGAAATTCGCAAGCATATGAAAATTAGCCTCGATTGCGTGGCAGGAATAGTCCAATGCCCAAGAGGGTGTATCGATATATGAACCCCCCAGCGCGGGTCGATATTCTTAGTTCAGGCTTTTGTTTTCCTTCCGGTGACAACCTGGGTCTTCACTGCGAACATCTCTATTGTAGCAGCGCGGCGGTAATCGAAAATATGGTTTAGTGCATGACCCACGAGCAGCCTGCGTGCGGCGACTCCCAGGGAGCGCAGCGGCAGCTCGTAGTCTACTATGGTTGCGCGTGCCCACCACCCAGCTATCGCGGATTCGGCGCTCCTTCTTATCGGTCCAACGGCCTTCCGAAACTGGCTCGCCCGCAAGGTTGAGCACAACTTCGCTGCCGCTAAGTGCGTCATATGGGGCAGAACCCGATTCCAGTTCCCAGAGGTGGACCTCAACGGAGCGAAGGAGCCGCCGGGCCTCGCCCGGACGGCGGCTCAGAACGACGGGGCTCTCGATGCTCCTGATCAGTTGCCTTCCGATGAGGCCGGTGGCTCCTGTAATTAGCGCTCTCATGCCATCTTCCTGCGGACTTCGCCACTGCCATGCGGGCGGAGTCCACTCTTTAGAGTTCATGCTCCTCGTGTGGCTGCCGGAATTGCACTGGTGCCCAACTGGGTTAGCGGGATGACACGCGCAGCAACCGTCGGCTGTGCGGCGAGTTCGCCGCCGTCCAAATCGTCCCAACGGTCACTGAAACGTCGCAGAATTTTGGGATGACGATGCTGGAAGTAACCGAAGACCGTTACCAGGGTGATCGCGTTCGCCGCCGCGAACTTCCACCATCCAAGCGCTCCTGAAGCTGATCCGTCGAGGACCGTCACGAAAGCGAGGAAGTAAATCTCGAAGCAGGCGTAGACCATCAGCGCGCCCATTACGAGCAGTGGTTCACGCTCGGCAGCGGCGATCACTAGCGCTGAGGCCAGGCCGAAGGCAATAAACGCGGCAAAATGAAGTACGGTGAAGCTCAGCACCGGCGCGAGCGTAGCCGCATCCACGTCATGACCGCGCAATCCGTTGAAAACAATCGCGCCGAGCAGCGCTGGTGTATGAAACGGCCGGCCTTCGATGCTGTCACATAACAGGTACCACAGCGCTACTATGGCGCCGCTTAGCGTCCCGGCCACGACCCCCTCACCGACAATCGACGTCCACCATTCAAACCGACTGTGCCACAGCCGCTGCGCTGCACTTTTAGTTGTCATCCTCGTTGCAGTTTTCATTTCATCACTCCTTTGTCTGTTCTGTATGCCCCCGTTTATCGAGGCGCTTTCAGTGTCGAAACCCCCGGAACAGCGTGATCCAATCGCGAACCGGCGGCGGCGATGCCGCGCAGCATCCCCGCGAAAAGCGGCTGGTGCAGTGGAAAGGACAGGTACCAGTAGAGAAGTCCGAATAGCCCTTTGGGGTCAAATATCGCGGTCTGTCTGACGGTCGAACCCGTCGCGTTTGGTTCGACTTCGAAGTCAAGCCAAGCGCGGCCAGGCAGCTTCATTTCGGCCGCGAGGGTTAGCTTGCGATCCGGTTCAAACGCCGAGACCCGCCAAAAATCGATCTGGTCGCCGACCTCGATGCTTTCCTCGTTGGAACGTCCCCGCCGCATTCCCACGCCCCCAAGTACCCGGTCGGCGAGTGCGCGCAGCTCCCACAACCAGCGGCCGTAGTACCAACCGACCGAGCCGCCAATGTGCTGTATCGGCGCGAAGGCCATCGCCGGCGGCACGCCAACAGCAATGGTCTGTGAAACAATCAAACGGTTGCCGATACGGACGCCGCCCCAGGGGGAGTGGGGTGGCATCGCGGACCGCGCGTCGGACCAGCGAGTTGCCGCAAATTCGAGATCTTCGGCGCGCAGCGTATCGGCAATAGCTTTTCGGATTCCAACTGAACGTATGGCGAAGATTCGCAGCGCGAGGTCGTCGGAGACGATCGTCGCATGACGCACGCCCTCGATCAGTTCCCGTCCCACCCGAGCCTGCAGCGGCGTCACCAGCCTCAACCACCAACTGGAGAGCCGTGGCGTCAGTACCGGCACACGGATCATCGCCCGCCTAAGTCCGCGCTGGCGGGCGTACTCGCGGATGATGCCGCCGTAAGAAACCCGCTCCGCGCCGCCAATCTCGAAGACGCGATTGCCTGAGGTGTCAAGTGCGAGCGCGGCCACCAGGTAGCGGATAACGTCGTCGATCGCTATCGGCTGCGCTTCAATCGTCACCCAGCGCGGCGTGATCATTACGGGCAAGCGCTCCGCAAGAGCACGCACTATTTCGAATGAGAGGCTGCCGGCGCCGATAATCGCGGATGCGCGAAATTCGATCACCTGCACTCCGGAAGCGCGCAACAGTTCTCCCACCTCAAGACGGCTCCGCAGATGCGGTGAGAGTGCGGCGTTTGGGTTCCCGAGGCCGCCCAGATAAATGATTCGCTTAACTCCCGCTGCACGCGCAGCCTCTGCAAAATTACGTGCGGCTTCGCGGTCGGCTTGCTCGAACGACCGCTCCGAGTTCATCGAATGGACCAGATAGTAAGCGGTATGGACGCCGCGCATCGCGGTGGCGATGCTCCCGCGGTCGAGTACGTCCGCGCACACGACCGTGGTTCGCGCCCCCGAGATGTGCATCGCCTCGGGGCGGCGGACTGCGCAGCGCACACGATGTCCCGCCGCCTCGAGTGGTTTCAGCAGATGGCCGCCGACGTAGCCGGTCGCACCGGTTAGAAGAATGAGATTCTCGGATGCATCCGGGAACTCATTCTTTATCTGCGGTTGAATCGACATTCGTATTCTCTCCGCGCGGCTGGCCCGTTGCGTGTACTACTACGCTATTCGCTGCGGACCGCGCCCAGCAGCGCCACCAACTGGTAAAGACCCGAAAGTCCGACCAATCCGTAGACCAGCGAACTCAGCATCGAGGTCTGCCCGAAGCTCATCCCGAGCAGCGCGGCTACCAGGTCGAAGTGGGCGAGTGCGACCAGTCCCCAGTTCAGAGCGCCCACAATCACGAGCACTGCAGCAATCACCTTCAGAGCTTTCATCGTCTTAACTGCTCCTTTTCCTTTTTCGCGGTCGGTCTGCCCTCTTGCTTTAATGCACGACCGTCGCGTAACTATGACCATAATGAAAATAATCTTAACTTAGAAGAAAACATCTGCCTTTAAAGAAAAGTCATTTAATTGTGAAGACCAGAAAATCGCTTTTCTTTCATTTTGCTCAAACGGGTTTAAACGAATGCTCTCAGACACACTGACCGAAGGGCTCAAGAAATACGCTATCGGCGAGAAGCTCCGACGACTTAGGCTCAGAAAAAAAATGGGTCTTGTGGAACTGGGCCGCCATACCGGCCTTTCGGCCGCGATGCTGTCGAAGATCGAGCGCGGCAGGCTCTTTCCGACGCTGCCAACTTTGCTCAGAATCGCGATGGTCTTCAACGTTGGGCTCGAACACTTCTTCACCGATGGCCGCCACGTCGCCGCAGTAGCGCGCAAAGAGGACCGGCTGGTGTTCGAAGAGAAGTTCGGCGGGAGCGAGGTCACTTACCGCTTTGAATGCCTGGACTTCAACGCCGGAGATCGCAGACTCAATACGTTCTATGCCGAGTTTCCGAAGACTGCGCAGGGACGCGTTCGTACCCACGAGCACGACGGGGTCGAATTCATCTATTTGCTCTCCGGCAGTCTTACCGTCAGAATCGGTGAGGAGGAGCACAATCTGCGCAAGGAGGATGCGATCTATTTTGATTCAAGCGTAGCCCATAGTTATCGGGCGGCTGGGAACGCGCCCTGCTCGGCTGTGGTCGTAACGCTGGCACCGTAAGGTAGCCAGTTTGGCCTCGGAATTTTCTCGATCGCTGAAAGCGAAAGCATGACCTCGCTCGACAAGCTCGCCGCCGATCCACGCATCGTGGTGCGTCGTGAAGCCGCCGTTGATCCACGAGGTCGATGCGTTGCGTACCGGATGCGCCGAACGCAGCGTGCACTCGATAATCCTGCACTTGAAATGGCTATTGCCGCGGCAAACGTACTTGAACAGCCGGTCGTCGTCTTCTTCGGGCTGCGAGCACATCCTCCGATGGCGAATCTCCGCCACTACACATTCATGCTTCAAGGCCTCGAAGAAACGGCGCAGAAGCTGGCCCAGCGGAGAATCGGTTTCGTGGTCCGAATCTGTGCAGGACCGAGTTCGGACCTGGAGTTTGCGCGAATCTGCGCCGAAGTTCATCCCTCACTCATAGTCTGTGACGAGGATCCATCCCGTCGCGATGCGAAATGGGCGCGGGAAGCGCTGCTTTATCCGTCCGCACCACTTTGGAGCGTGGATGCAGACGTAATCGTCCCTTCAAGGTTAATCGAAAAAGAGCAGTTCGCGGCACGCACGATCCGTCCTCGTATCCGGCGGCGCCTGAAGGAGTTCCTTAAGCCGGTCGGAAACCGCACAGTGCATGTGCCTTGGAAAGATGACCGAAGAATCGAGTCGTTCGCCGTTTCGTGCAGGCTCACGAGCCAGCTTCATCTCGATGGTTCTGTCAGTCCCACCGATAAGTTCCATGGCGGCGCCGATGCAGCGCTCACCGCGCTTCGTCGGTTTATTCGCGACCGTCTGGGCGGCTATGCCAGCGGCCGCAACCATCCAGAAATTGACGCAACCAGTCAACTGTCGCCGTACCTTCATTTCGGCCAGATTGGACCGCATACCGTGGCGCTCGCGATTCATGGTGCGGCGGCACCCTCCCGCGACCGCGAGGCCTTTCTCGAAGAGTTGATCGTGCGGCGCGAGCTTGCGGTTAATTTTGTCCGCTGCAATCCGCGCTTCAGGACCCTCGAAAGCATCGAGCCGTGGGCGCGGCGCACCCTCGGCGAGCATGCCCGCGATGAACGCACACATCTCTACACGGAAAAACAGCTCGCGAACGCCGAGACCCACGACCCGCTTTGGAACGCTGCACAGCGACAGATGGTCAGCTCGGGATGGATGCACGGATATATGCGCATGTACTGGGCTAAAAAGATCCTGGAGTGGAGTCCGGCCGCGGACGAGGCATACGATATCTGCGTGAGGCTGAACGACCGGTACGAACTCGACGGCCGCGATCCCAACGGCTACGCCGGCATTGCCTGGGCAGTCGGCGGCAAGCACGACCGCCCGTGGGGCCCCGAGCGGCCGGTCTACGGCAAAATTCGCTACATGTCGTTCGCCAGCACCTCGCGCAAGTTCAACAGCCGCGCTTACATCGAACAATGGAACGCGTAACGACCGCGAGGGCGCTCTACGCCAGCGACGAACCGATCAAAATCGGCGTCTCTTCCTGCCTGCTCGGCGAACCGGTTCGTTTCGACGGCGGTCACAAGCGCAGCGATTTTCTCGTTGACACATTGGGCCGCTTCGTCGAGTTTGTTCCTGTCTGTCCGGAAATGGAGATCGGGCTGGGCACTCCGCGGGAAACGCTGCGCCTGGTCCACGACGGCAACGCATCTCACAAGGCGCGACTCGTTACCCACAAAAGCGGCATCGACCTCACCGAAAATATGAACGCGTACGCGCAACGCCGGGTTATCGCGCTCGGACGCGCGGACCTTTGTGGCTACGTGCTGAAAAAGGACTCGCCGAGCTGCGGGATGGAGCGGGTGCGCGTTTACGGTACTTCCGGGATGCCCACACGCGACGGGATCGGCCTGTTTGCCGCGGCTTTGATTCGCCGGTACCCCAGCTTGCCTGTAGAGGAAGAAGGGCGCCTCAACGATCCGCGTCTGCGCGAGAACTTTGTCGAACGCGTGTTCGCCTATCGGCGTCTGCGCGCCTTCTTCGCGTCGCGATGGACTCTCGGCGGGCTGGTTCAGTTTCACACCGCACACAAGCTGGTCCTGATGGCGCATTCGCCCAAGGCCTACGATGAATTGGGCCGATTCGTCGCCAACGCGAAGCGTCTGGAAAGGGACAAGATATCCGAGCACTACGAACTCGCATTTATGGAAGCGCTGAAAAAACTCGCGACCACGGCGCGTCACACGAACGCGCTGCATCACATGCTTGGCTACCTGCGCCAGCATCTCGACGGAAATGCGCGGAACGAACTCGTCACGCTAATTGAGGACTTTCGCCGCGGCCTGGTGCCGCTGGTCGTGCCGATCACGCTATTTCGCCACTACGTGCGAACGTTTGAGATCACCTACTTGCAAGGACAGGTTTACCTCGAGCCGCATCCGAAGGAGCTGATGCTTCGCAATCACGTCTAAAGTTCGGCCCGTTCGTCGCCCTTGTCTCGGCGCGCATCTGAATATTGAAGAATCGAACCCTGACCGAAGCGAAACAGTTTGCGGACAATCCGCTTATCCGCCCATGTCTGTGAAGCGAAAAGTGCTTGATTTTTCTGGTGGAGCTGAGCGGGATCGAACCGCCGACCTCCTGAATGCCATTCAGGCGCTCTCCCAAACTGAGCTACAGCCCCATCGCCAACAAGAAGCTTAGCAAAACTGATTCGCCCGGGGGAGTCAACCGGGACTGGACCACGCTGGCTCCCAGGGATTGCCCTTGGAAAAGCCGCGGCATTCTCGACCTGCAAACACAGATGCGCGAAAATGCCGCCGAGTTGCTTCGGCGTCCGCGCCGCTGGCGCTGGACGTCGTTACTGTAGCCTTGGCCGATGGCATCGAGCAGGAATACGCCGACCGGATCCTGTGCGCGATCGCGTGCCACCGCGCCGATTGCCCGCCCAACTGAGCCGGCGCCAATACCGCTGCTCGAATTCGACCCGCGCCGCGTCGCGATCATCGAGCCGTCGCGCGTTATCCGGCCGATCGATATCGCAGAGCATTGTGTTTTATGCTTTTTCCAGGAAGTGATCCGGGAACTGGTGAGCGGGGGTGCAACCACGCGCCACGTTCACACCGGACGCAGCGAGGCGGGCGATTATCCGGTCTATGAGATCGACTACGGCGGGCGACGGCTGGCGGTGGTTTCGCCCGGGGTCGGCGGACCCGCCGCGGCGGCACGGATGGAGTTGATGATCGCGCTCGGATGCCGCAAGTTCATCGCTTGCGGCGGCGCCGGCACGCTGGACAGCGGGATCGCCGCGGGACAGATCGTGGTGCCCGATTGCGCCGTACGCGACGAGGGCACCTCGTTTCACTATCTGAAGCCCTCACGCGAGGTGGCGCCGACACCGGGCGCGCTGGCCGCGATCGAGGCGGTCCTGCGTGAGAACAATCACGAATACATCCGCGGCAAGACCTGGAGCACCGACGCGGTCTATCGGGAGACGCGGGTGCGGATGAACCGGCGGCGGCGCGAGGGTTGCGTCGTGGTCGAGATGGAAGCGGCGGCGTTCTTCGCGGTCGCGCGTTTTCGCCGCGTCCAGTGCGCGCAAATCCTCTACGGCGGCGACAGTCTGGCCGGACGGCGGTGGGATTCGCGCAACTGGAACCGCAATGCAATGCGCGAGCGATTATTCCATCTGGCGGCCGAAGCGTGTTTGCGGCTGTAAGAGCCCTGCCTGTCCATCCGACGCGTGCCTGTCCGCTTCCGGATAAGGATGGCCGCGAGCGTGGAGAAAATTCAGAACGTGAACTCGCACATTATCGCGTCGTGATCCGAGATGCGGCGCAGGTTCAGGCGGGCCGGAACCACTCGCGCCGAACCGGGGACCGCCGTGAGCTTGCGCAAGCCCAGCCAGTCGAGTTTGGCGCGCAGGAAACGGGGCACCAGGCCGATAGGGGTAAAAGTCGGCGCCAGCGGGACATTGGCAGCGCCCAACTCGAAGCCGGCGCGCTCGAGCACCTCGAATAGCGGCTCGTGACGCTGCGGCAGCCGCAGCCTGTACGGCTCGAGCGCCAGGCGCATGCCCAGAATTGCGCGGTTGCGCCACGAGCGCACATCGATCGTGGTGGTGTTGAAATCGCCGCCGATCAGCGCCGGGCCCCCTTTTGGCATTTGCTCGACCAGAACGGCGATCTGGCGTGCCCTATCCCGCGGCTGCGTGCGGTTTTCCAGATGGGCGAGCGCGACCGTCAGGCGCCGGCCGCCAAGTTTGATATCAACAGAGATCGCCGCCCGCCGCGCGACTCTGACGCCGCCCGGCGCCAGCTTCCAGTGGGGCCGGTTGGTGTAATCGTAGTACATCGGCAATTGCACCACGCGGACGTTATCGACCGGTACCGCCGACAGGATCGCATTGCCAAAAAACGACGTGAAGCGGTTCTCGTCGCGGCGGAAAGCGAACTCGGGGCCGAAGGCGAAGCTCATTTCGAGCAGTTGCGCCAGCTCTTTGGCGGTGTGCCGGCCGCGCGACCGGCGCAGGCCCCAATCGGCTTCGCTCAGCAGGATGATTGCCGCGCCTGACAACGGCGGCTGGCGCATCAGGCGGGCCACCACCTCCGGCTCGGGACAGCCGCGGGCGTTCAGCGCGACCACCTTGAAGGGGATGGCCGGCGTGCGCTCGACGCGATTTTCAACGATCGGGGCGAACGGGTCGGTTTCCACGCGACGCGAGTGGATCGAAAGCTCTTCCAGGATCATCGCGGACGGCGCTTATGCCGGATGTTTCAATTGCGCTTCGAGGCCGTCCAACGAGGTTTGCGGCGGCGAACAGGTGTAATTGCGGCACACGTAGGCGGTCAGGCGCCCGTCAATCTGCACCTTGCCGCGAGCGGCTTCGGGAATAAAGGCGTCCGCAGGCGCCGCCGGATCGACGGCGAAGAGCGCGCGGTTGGGCAGATAGAGCAAACCGATGCGCTCGCGCCATTGTCTGAAATCGGGCGAGCGGGGATCACCCACCAGCACCACTTCGAGCGCGCCGCGAAAGTAGAGATCGGCCGCCTCGATCAGATGCGCAAAACCCATCGGCTGGCGCATCATCAGTTCGCCGAACAGCTTGATCGCGCGTTCGGCCTCGCGCAGATACGCCTGCTCGCCGTTGTAAGCATGCAGTCGGAGCAGCGCCATGACGGCTTCGCTGTTGCCCGACGGGGTGGAACCGTCGAACATTGGCTTGGGCCTGGTGATCAACCGTTCGTGATCCTCGGAAGTGAAAAAGAAACCGCCGTTGGCGCGATCGGCAAAACGCTCAAGCACGGCGTCCATCAGCGTTCGCGCCTGGGCGAGGTATTTTGCATCCAGCGAGGCCTCGTACAGGTCGATCAGCGCGTTGGCCATGGTGGCGTAATCTTCGAGATAGCCGTTGAAACGGGCGACGCCGTCCTTGCAGGAGCGCAACAGCGTGCGCCCGTCCCACATTTTTGTCATCACGAAATCGGCGGCGCGGATGGCGGCTTGCAGCAGGCGCGGCTCGGCCAGGGCGATGTAGCCCTCGGCCATCGCGCCGATCATCAGACCGTTCCAGGCCGCGAGCATCTTTTCGTCACGAGCCGGCTTGACTCTGCGCTCGCGCACCGCGAACAGGCGGCGTTTGATCTCGGCGATGCGCAGTTCCATCTCCTCGGGCTTGAGATGAAAAATCGTGGCGGCATCGGCGATATCGATCGTGCGATGGAGGATGTTTTTGCCCTCGAAGTTGCCCTCGGCGGTGACGTCGAAATAGCGCTCCGCAATCGGCGCCAGCTCAGGTCCCACGGCGGCGCGGACTTCGTCCCGGGTCCAGATGAAGAACTTGCCTTCCTCGCCTTCGCTGTCAGCGTCCTGGGTGGAATAGAAGCCGCCTTGCGGACTGGTCATTTCGCGCAGCACGTAATCGAAAATCTCGCGCGCGGTTTGCAGGAAATCGGCGCGGTCCAACGCGCGCGCGGCGTCGAGGTAAAGGCGCGAGAGCAACGCGTTGTCGTACAGCATCTTTTCGAAATGCGGCACCAGCCATTGCTGATCGACGCTGTAGCGATGGAACCCGCCGCCGATCTGATCGTAGATGCCCCCTTTGGCCATATGGGTCAGCGTGCGGTCAACGATCTCAGCCATCGCGGGATCGGCGCAGATGTCCAGCGCGCGGAGCAAAAGCGAGAAGGCAAAAGTATTGGGAAACTTCGGCGCCTGGCCCAGACCACCGTAGGTGCGATCGTAATGACGCGAAAGGGCCGCGGCGGCTTCCACCACGATGGTTTTGGGAACTTCGACGCCGGATCCCGAATAACCGCTCATCGCGGTCACCGCCTCGGTGATTTTCTCCACGTTGTGCGCGACGTCCTGCGAACGCTCCTTGTAAGCCTGGGCGACCGCAAGCAGCACGCGCTTGAAGGCCGGCAATCCATGCCGATCGGTGGGAGGAAAATAGGTGCCGCCAAAGAACGGGCCCCCTTCGGGGGTCAGAAACATCGTCAGCGGCCATCCGCCGCGGCCCGAGAAGGCCTGCACCGCATCCATGTAAATCTGGTCGAGGTCGGGCCGTTCCTCGCGATCGACTTTAATCGGCACGAAAAGTTCGTTCATCAGTCGGGCGGTTTCGGCGTCTTCGAATGACTCCCGCTCCATCACGTGGCACCAATGGCAGGCCGAGTAACCGATCGAGAGCAGGATAGGTTTATTCTCCGCCCGGGCGCGGCTGAGGGCCTCCTCGCCCCACGGATACCAATCAACGGGGTTGTAAGCGTGCTGGCGCAGGTAAGGACTTTGCTCATGGATAAGACGGTTGGGTTTACGCTGCGCGTCACCGGTTTTTTGCTCGCTCATCGGCGCCTCGACTTGATAATTGTGAGGCCGGCCCGCGCGGTCTGGACGCTTTACCCGGCCCTTTTTATCACGTTATCACGCCCGGATCCGGCTCGCGACCCGCGGTCAGGTTGGCCCCAGCTCTGGCGTATTCGGCCGGGCCGCAGTAGATAGTTCGAAAACCGGCACGCGGGGAATGGCGATGAGCAACAACCAACGGCTGACTGAGCAGGAAATCAAGGGCATGTTCGATCGCATCAGCAACTGGGGCCGATGGGGCAAGGATGATCAGCGCGGGGCGTTGAACTACATAAGCGACGCCAAACGTCAGGCTGCGGCGCGTCTGGTGAAAACGGGTGAGGCGGTCTCGATGGCACTGCCGCTGGCGACGGCTCCCGCGCCCGACAATCCCACGCCGGTGACGCATCTGATGATTCAATCGGGTTACGACGCCCATCTGCTGTCACCGCCGTTTACTGCCGATTACCTGGGAATCAACACTCACGGCTATGCCAATACCCATCTCGACGCCCTGTGTCACATCATCTGGAACGGCAGGATGTACAACGGGTTCGAAGCTTCTGAAGTGGGATCGAGCGGCGCGCGCAAGCTGGCGGTGGACGTCGCGCGCGATGGCGTGATCGGCCGCGGCGTCCTGCTCGATATTCCTGCGCTGCGCGATGTGCCATGGCTGGAGAACGATCAGCGCATCTATCCCGACGAACTCGACGCGGCTGTGCGCCACCATCGCGTGACAATCGAGGAAGGCGACGTGCTGATGGTGCGGACCGGGCGCGCACGGCGGCGCAAGGCCCGGGGTGGATGGAGTCCGGAGGAAGGGCTGGCGGGGCTGGACGCGGCCTGCCTGCCGTGGCTGCACGAGCGCAAAATCGCGGTGCTCGGTTCAGACGGCGTCAGCGACGCGATGCCGTTTGGGTACGACGAGCCGTGGCTGTCGATTCATACCTGCGCAATCGTGATGATGGGCGTGCATCTGATCGACAACATGGATCTGGACGCGGCGGCGGAGCGCGCCAAAGCCCTGGGTCGCTATGAATTCCAATTCGTCATGGCGCCGCTGATCGTGCGACACGGCACCGCCTCGCCGGTAAATCCGATCGCGCTTTTCTAACAGATTGTTGAAGAACCTCCGATATACTCAGTAGCTTGCCAAATGCGGTTTAGCGGCCTACCTGGTGGCGGCCGCTTACAATCTGATGCGCATCGCGCGGCTGAGCGCGGCGGCCGCATGTTCGGAAGCTTAACACCCGGTTGCAGCGGATCGCGGGGTAATGAAAAGAAAGAGAGGATCGATGCGGGCGCGCGGGCTTAATCCATGGCCACTCGCGGTCGCGGCGCTGACATTGATGGTCGGCAGGTGCGGGGGCAGCAACTCAAGTCCGGCCGCGCCGTCAATTCAGGTCCTCTACTCATTCGATGGCGCGAACAGCGGCGCCGATCCCAAGGGCACGCTGACGCTGGTCGAGCAAAACAAGCAATGGCTCCTGTTTGGACGCACTTCGAGCGGCGGCGCCGCGAACGGTGGTACGGTCTTTGGTCTGCCAATCAATCCGGCCGGCAATCTCGCGGTGGCACCGCTGGATAGTTCCGGCGACATGCCCCATCATGACGCGATGCTTCCGGTGCTGAACAACAGCCTGAGCCTGTGGGGAACGACCTTGTCCGGCGGCGACTCAAAGGGCGACGGAACGATCTTCACGGTGGATCCGGCAAGTTTCATCGCCAAGCCGGGCGTATCGATCGTCTACGACTTCAAAGGCAAGGCGGACTCGGGTCCCGACGGCGCCGAACCCCACAGCACCTTCGCTTTGTCGGGCGACGGCACGACGCTGTACGGGGCCACCGCGAAAGGCGGCAGCAACGGCGGCGGGACGCTGTATTCGTTTCCGGCCGCGGGCGGCACCGCCTCCGACAAGGTGCTGTTCAACTTCAATGCTCCGGGCGCGAGCGATGTTTGCACGATCGCCGCGGGAACGTGCCCGGCCCAACTGCCGGCGGGCTGCAATGCGGCGCTGACCGGGGACACCCCGCATGGCCGGCCGCTGGTGATTCATCTGGCTAACTCCGATGTCCTGTTGGGCATGACGCGGCAGGGAGGGCTGGCCAACCTACCGCAAGACACGGTCGGCAACGGGGTTATCTACGCGTACTACAACGGCAACTACGCGGTACTGCATTATTTTCTTGGAGCGGCGTGCGGCGACGGTGCCTACACTGACCACGGCAACCTAATCTCGGGCGCCATCGGCGAGAACTCAAGCGGCATTCCGACTGTAACCGTCTATGGAATGACGACTGATGGCGGCACGGGAACCCTGACCGACGGCGGTCAGCCGCTGCCTGGTTCTGGGGTTTTATTCCAGGCCGTGATCAGCCTGGGCGCGACCCCGCAACTGCAGTCATATACGACTCTGCATCGGTTCGGGATGCGGTGTGATGCCAAGTCGGGCGTGGGTTGTGTACCCGACACTGCCGGCAACCTCATCCAGGATGGTTTCAATCCCTATGGATCGCTGCTCGCACAGCCCAGCTCCCGGCCGCTGGTCAATAGCGCTTCCTCCTGGCTGTATGGCATGACGCGTAACGGCGGCGCGTATGCCGGGGCGAAGTCGGGTGGGGGCGTGATTTTCCGGCTCCAGACGAATTGCCAACCTGGCCAGACCTGCTATCAGGTGGTGGCGTCATTCGATATTGGCGGGCCCCGATGCGATCCCAGCGCGCCGACGCCGACCACCTGCGATACGAGCGGCAGTCGGCCGATCGACAACCTGATTGCCGACAGCTCGGGCGACCTTTTCGGCATGACCCAGGCGGGCGGTACGCACGATCTGACCGACGCCAACAGCTACGGAACGATTTTTGAGATTACGCCGCCACCACCGCCTTGATTGGCACCGTCCACAGCATCTATTCCCCCGCGGAACCGCAAATTTGAGACCCTGCGGCAGATGAAACGAGCAGGGATCACGTCTGACGAAGTGACCCCGCCGATCAGGAAAACCGGCTCACGCAGACTGCGGCGCGGCTGTTGTTGGTGCTGGCGGGCGTCCTTATGGCTGTGGTGATCGCCGAGTTCGGATTGCGCCTGGCGGGATTTCAGAGCCCGACTTTCTACCGGCGGGACTACTATCTTGGCTACACGCTGCGGCCCGGCGCGAGCGGATGGTACACCAACGAAGGCAGGTCCTACGTGGTGATCAACCGAGCTGCTTGGCCAACTCCAGCACCCCCACCTTGGCCCGAATCACTTTCTGTTCCTGCGTCATCGTCCTCGATCTCCTGTTGTGAGACCCAAGCACCTTACCGCATTGTCAGATTAAGTCCGAGCTTTTACACATAACCGCTGGCTCGCCGGCAACTCGGCCCGCCCCGTCTGCCAGGACCAAGTTCAGCCCCAAGAGAGACTTGCCTGCTCCAGGCGTCCCCGAAACGAGGCAGACTATGTGTTGGCCGTCTCGTCGCGCTTCAAGGATCCAGTGGCGCAGCCGTTCCGCTGCGCGCTGAAGCGCCATGCCATCCGCATCGCTGCGCCCGATCTCTCTGACCGAGTGGCCTGCGTAAACCGCTCTCGCTGCATCCACAATCGTGGGAGTTGGGTTGTAACCGCCCGAGTCGAAGTCACGCCAGGAAACAGACGGCGCGTTGCTCGCTCCGAGAGACGCGGCCATTTGAAGAGCCTCGGGTAGGTCGCGCGCGTTGGTAAGTATAACCGATGCTACTGCTTCGATGACTGAAGGTCGCACCGCCACAACTCGAGGTGCGTGTTCGGCACAAACGACGGGCGCTACTACAAATCCTCGCGAATAGGCATGGAAGTCGCGGATGCATAATGCGTAGTCTTCGACCTGTTCCACGTGATGCGCAACATGCTTTTCTGCGCCCATCTTGAACTCAACCACTATGATCACGCCGGGTGCCAGGATCACTGCATCGGGACGGCGCCCGAGGCGCCTTAAGGAGTATTCAAGCAGCAGTCCCCATTCGCCCGAACCCTTCACCTCGCTAAACGCCCATCGCATCAGCTTAACCTGCTCCCGCCACGACCGTACTTGTTCGGGCTGGTTACCGCGATATTCGAGCGAAGCACGAGTCGTGAGCGCGCCCACGACATTATTTGGATCGTCCGACATGAACTCTGCGACCCGCGCTCCATAAAACGAATTAACTGGCGCGGTGCTAGGAACTGCCGAGCGGGTGGCCCTAGTCTCCACTCTTCCTCCCTCAATTTACTCACTCTACACCAAGGTCAAGTAAAACACCTGCACGATACCTTGCCACGACTCTAACCCTCGCATGTCAACTCGTGCTGCACCCAAGCGGCGGCTTCGCTGTGAGACGCCCGCTCGGGCTCCGCAAGCTGCGCCGCTCGCTGACTGTCACGGCATAATCCGCGCGCGGCGGCCGAGCGGAAAACTCGGCCGCCGCGCTCTTCTGCTTTGAAACCAGCTATCGCAGACGCGCTACCGGCCTGGTACGGCGTGGCCAGTCGATGCCGGCCCTAAATTCGATGCGCAATCGGCGCAAGCGCTCGGCACTTTACGTCCGCGAACCACGCTAAGCGCCGAGGCAAGCAGGAGCGGCGCGACGCCCGCGTAAGTTGCCGCGCTCAAATCCAACACAAACTTGCCCACCATGATCGCGACGCTTGCAACCGACGCGAGCATAATCGGCATCAATCCCTGCCGCCGCGCCTGAATCGCAAGTCCCGCAAGGGCAATCCCGAGCAGAGCAATGGTCAGCGGGAACAGGTAGCGCGCCGAAGCCAGGAACCCAAGGCCCAGCGACGAAAGCAGCGCCGCATAGCCGGGCCAGCAGAGCGGGCATCCGAGCACCGGCAGCAT
>JAJPIF010000003.1 GCA_021324885.1 Pseudomonadota bacterium | reverse complement strand
TCCGCCCCATAAGCAGTTAAAGATGTCCGCGTGATTGAGTTGAGAGTTGCGAAGCCTCCGTGGTTTTCAATGGCTTAGTTTTTCGCCCGTCGCTCCTCGTCCTGGGGGGCGCTACTCGCGCCGTGAATGGCGGTCGGTTAAGCTGGTAGACCGAAGAATTTCTGAATTGTTGGCGAACAATTGACTGGCGCCCCGCGGATAGCGCTGCCCGAACATGCCAAAAGATTACAAATCGACGCTCAATCTGCCCCAGACCAGTTTCCCCATGAAAGCCAACCTCGCCAAACGCGAGGTGGAGATCCTCAAACGATGGGACGAAATCGGTCTTTACGACAGATTGCTGGAAACGCGCAAGGACGCGCCCTCCTTTGTCCTCCATGACGGACCGCCTTACGCCAACGGCGAGGTCCATGTGGGCACCGCGCTGAACAAGATCCTGAAGGACTTCATCGTGCGTTCGCGCGCGATGATGGGGTGCAAGACGCCGTTCGTGCCTGGATGGGACTGCCATGGGATGCCGATCGAGCTCCAGGTCTCGCGCAAACTGGGGGGCAAAGCCCGCGTTATGTCAAAGCTCGAACTGCGCAAGCTGTGCCGCGCCCATGCCGAAAAATACATCAATATCCAGCGCGAGGATTTCCGCCGTCTCGGTGTGATCGCCGACTGGCCTAATCCGTATCTGACCTTCAGTCCCGAATACGACGCGGCCGAAATCGGAGTGCTGCGCGATTTGGTTGAAAATGGCTACGTCTATCGCGGTCTGCGTCCGGTCCATTGGTGTTTCGACTGCCGCACAGCGCTGGCGGAGGCCGAAGTCGAATATCACGATCACACGTCGCCTTCGATTTACGTGGCGTTTGCGCTCAATGCGAACGTGACCGACGCGGGAGGTCTGGCTGCTGATTCGGCGGACAGGGCTTTGGTGGCCGCGGCTCACGCCAAAGGCAAGCTGTTCGCGGTGATCTGGACCACGACGCCGTGGACGCTGCCGGCCAACCTCGGTATCTCGATGAATCCCGGCTTCGATTACGTGGCGCTGGAGTCGAGCGGCAACTTCTACATTGTTGCGGCGCGGCTGGCCGAGGCGGTCGAGAAGGAATGCGGCCTCACCGTCACGCGGCGCATCCCGCTCAACCTTGATGCGTTACGGGCGCTGGACGGCAAGGACATCTTCCGCCATCCGTTCGTACCCCGCGATGTCAAACTGATGTTCGGCGAGCACGTCACGCTCGACGCCGGCACGGGTCTGGTTCATACGGCTCCGGGACACGGCTACGAAGACTACGTGATCGGTTCGAAGTATGGCCTCGAAGCCTTTACTCCGGTAGACGCGGGAGGGCGTTTCACGCCGGCGGCGGGCAAGTACGCCGGGATGGCGGTGTTCGAAGCCAATCCGATCATCGTCGAGGACCTGCGCAAAACCGGCGCGCTGCTCCACAGCGCCAACCTCGCGCACAGCTATCCGCATTGCTGGCGATGCAAAAATCCGCTGATCTTTCGCGCCACCGAGCAATGGTTTCTCAACGTGGACCATCGCGGACTGCGCCAGCGCGCGCTGGCTGAAATCGAAAACGTCCAATGGATCCCCAAATGGTCGCGCGACCGGATCAAGAACATGATGGAGACCCGCCCCGATTGGTGCCTGTCGCGCCAGCGCGCCTGGGGCGTGCCAATTCCGGCCCTACGATGCCTCAAGTGCTCCGACGTTTCGCTGAGCCCCGCCCTGCTCAGGCGGGTCGAAGAGGTATTTGCCGCCGAAGGCTCCGACGCCTGGTACGCGCGTCCGGTCACCGACTTTGTTCCCCCGGCCCATAAATGCGCGAAATGCGGCGCCGACAGCTTTGAGAAGACCGAGGACATCCTCGACGTCTGGTTCGATTCCGGATGCTCGCACGCCGCGGTTTTGGCGCGCCGCCCGCAACTGAGCTGGCCCGCCGACCTCTATATCGAAGGCGTCGATCAGCATCGTGGATGGTTCCAGGTGTCGCTGATCACCGCGACCGCCACCCGCGACGCCGCGCCTTATCGCTCGGTAATCACCAACGGGCTTACCCTGGACGAGTTGGGCCGCAAGATGTCGAAGTCGTTGGGCAACGTGGAAAACGCCGCCGACGTGGTCGGACGCGTCGGCGCCGACGTAATGCGCCTGGTGTTCGCTTCGGTCGATTACGCCGCCGACATGCGGGTGGGCGAGGATTTGTTCAGCGCGGTTTCCGAGTCGTATCGCAAGCTGCGCAACACCTGCCGTTACATGTTGGGCAACCTCTACGATTTCGATCCCGAACGCGACCTGGTTGAAACCTCGCAGCTGCTCGAATTTGATCGGTTCGCCCTGCTGCGTTTGGAGCGGCTCAAGCAAACCGTTCGCGCCGCATACGAGCGCTACGATTTTCAGGCGGTTTACAACGCGCTGGTTAATTACGCGGTCGTCGACCTCAGTTCGCTCTATATCGAAGTGGCGCGCGACCGGCTTTATTGCTCATCGGCGGCATCGATGGAACGGCGCTCGGCACAAACCGCGCTCTATCACAGCCTCGACGCATTGGTTCGGATTGTCGCCCCGCTGCTGCCCTACACCGCCGACGAGATTTATTCCCACATGCCGGGTCGGCGCGCCCAAAGCGTGCATCTGCTCGAATTTCAGGTCGCGCAGCCGGCATGGATCGATTCCGAACTGGAGGAGCGCTGGAAACGGCTGCTGGCGATTCGCAGTGCCGGGTTAAAACTGCTGGAAGCGATGCGCAAGGCCGGCGCTATCGGAGCGCCTTTGGAAGCGGAGCTCTCGTTGGGAGCCGATCCGGCATCGCCCGACGGGCTCGGCCTGATGCTCAACGACTATGCCGGTCAGCTCAAGGACCTGCTGCTGGTGTCCGGGCTAGAGGTACTGACGCCGGAGCGCGCCGTCGAGGTCCGTACGATGGCGGACGGTGCCGAATCCTTCGCGCGCGACGGCACTTTCGGTCAGGTTAGCCAGATCCCCGCGCTGGTCCTGATCGGCCGCCATAGCGACGGCAAGAAGTGCCCGCGCTGCTGGATGTACCATCACGAAGAGGGCGAACTGGACGCCCGCTGCGCCGCTGTTTTGTCCGGAGCGGCACAATGATATTTCAAGACCGCGCCGCTTCAATTTTCTCTTCTTGGAAGCGTAAGAACGGCGCCATTTTTTCGGCGCTGAGAGGGGGACCTTATTCAGAGCGCGGAGCATGCGCTTTTGCTAATAACGGGGGCGGCCTTGCCCGCCGTTTGGTCACTTCAGCGCGGAAGGCGGGCAGGGTCGCCCGCCCTACCACCAAAAAAGAGAATCGTGTCCGCACCGCAGCGGAGGCTGCCTGAGATGGCGGCGGCATCGACCCCGAACATGCCCGCTCCCGCCACAAAGCGATCGGGTCGCGGCGGTTTTTTCAGCCTGTTCTTTGGTATCACCCTGCCGCTGATCGCGATCGATCAGTTGAGCAAGCTCTACATCGCCAGCCATCTCGCACTGCACCAGGATATCGTGCTGATTCCCAATTTCCTGGACATCACCTACACGCTTAACCCCGGCGCCGCCTTCAGTCTGTTCGCCGGGATGCCCGGATGGTTTCGTAGCTCGTTCCTGCTTGTTCTGGCGCTGGTGGCAATCGTCGTGATTGTCGTTTTGATGGCGCGGATTCCCCGTATCAATCTGACTTCGGTAGCGCTGGCGCTGATCCTGGCGGGCGCGGCTGGAAACCTGGTCGACCGCCTGTGGCACGGCCCAGTGATCGACTTTATCCTGATGCACTACTATGCGTACGCGTGGCCGGTCTTCAACGTGGCTGACTCCGCGATCACGATTGGCGTCGTGCTGATCCTGATATCGTCGCTGTTCCCGAGCGCGGCCGCCCAGGGCAGTTGAACCGCGTCCGGCCGCTGGCCTAGTAAGCCTTCGCGAAAAACGCGCGGCCGCCTTCGCGGCCGCAGACGATACAGGGTCCGCGCGTGCCCTGCTGATTCAGCGGGATCGCCCGGCAGGTCGCGCGGGTCTCCTCCCTGATGCGGGTTTCGCAGACCGGATCCTCGCACCAATGGATTTCCGCCAGACCGCCGCCACCCTCACCTTCCATCTGGCGGCGCAGCGCCTCGTAATCGTCAAAAGAGCGGGTTTGCGCCGCCATCGCGGCGCGCGCCTGCGTCAGCAGATTGGTCTGGATCTCGTCCAGCAATCTGTTGGTTGCCGCGGGCAGATCGCCGATCGACGCCGTGACCTTGGCCTCCTTCGACGCGATATCGCGGCGCGCCATGATCACCGAACCAGCCGCCACGTCGCGCGGGCCGATCTCGATTCGAACCGGCACCCCGCGCATCTCCCAGTCGTTGAACTTAAACCCCGGCGTCAGGCCTTCGCGTGCGTCCAGATACGCCCGGATGCCGGCCCGCTCCAGCGGCGCGAGGCAGGAGCGCGCCGCGCCGAGCACCTGGTCGCGCTCCTCGGCCTTGCGCCAGATCGGCACGATTACGGCCTGGATCGGCGCGACGCGCGGGGGCAGCCGCAGTCCCTGGTCGTCGCCGTGGACCATCACCAGCGCGCCGAGCAGACGGGTCGAAACGCCCCAACTGGTCTGCCACGCGAATTGCAGCTCGTTGTTATCGTCGAGATAACGGATGTTGAATGCGCGCGCGAAGTTCTGTCCCAGGAAATGCGAAGTGCCGCATTGCAGCGCCCGCCCATCGCCCATCAGCCCCTCGACCGTGTAGGTTTCGACCGCGCCGGCAAAGCGCTCCGCCGCACTCTTGCGTCCCCACAAAAGGGGAATCGCCAGGATCTCCTCGCCGAAGTTGCGATACACGTCCAACATCAGCAGCGTTTCCGCTTCCGCCTCGGCCTGGGTGGCGTGCGCGGTATGGCCCTCCTGCCACAGAAACTCAGTGGTGCGCAGGAACATCCGCGTCCGCATCTCCCAGCGCACGACGTTGCACCATTGATTGACCATCAATGGCAGGTCGCGATGGGAATGGATCCACTGCGCGAACATGTGATTGATGATGGTCTCCGAAGTCGGACGCACGATCAGCGGCTCTTCCAATTCCTTGCCGCCGCCATGGGTGACCACCGCCAGTTCCGGCGAGAAGCCCTCGACGTGCTCGGCCTCCTTGGCGATGAAGCTTTGCGGGATGAACAGGGGGAAATAGGCGTTGCGCGCGCCGGTGCGCTTGATGCGCCGGTCCAGCTCGTCGCGCAGCGCTTCCCAAATCGCGAAGCCGTCGGGCCGAAACACGATACATCCCCGCACCGGCGAGTAGTCGGCCAGCTCGGCGCGCAGTATCACGTCGTTGTACCATCCGGCGAAATCCTGCGAGCGGGGAGTGACTTTCTTTTCCTGCTTTTCTGCCATGATTGATGCGGTTGCGCCGCTGTTTCAGATTAAGCGCCGCACATAGCCGATTCCATATGCGTTGTGTCAATCATGCAGCCGGCGCGGCTTGCGCCCGCAGCCTGGACCTGAAAAAAATCAAACCGAACTCACACCGCCGGGGTGATCGGATGAAGACTGCTGTCTGCGCTATGATGCTTTTGCTGTTGCCAACGGCCGCGATGGCCCAGGCAAATCCGGAAAGTACTCCCGTTCCCAGTATTGACGTGACCGGGACGGCCGAGGTGCGCGCCAATCCCGACCGGGCCGCGATCGATGTCGCGGTGGAAACTCACGCCACCACCGCCGCCGAAGCCGCGTCGGAGAACGCCCGGCTGGCCCAAAAAATCGCCGATGCGCTCAAGGCCAAACTTGCCAACGCCGGCACGATTCAAACCGGATCGTACAGTTTATCGCCGGATTACCGTCAGAAACCGGGCGAGATCAACGCGCACATTATCGGCTATACCGCGGTCAATAGCGTCACCGTCGAAACCACGGCGCTCGACCGTGTCGGTCCCTTGATCGACGCCGCCATCGGCGCGGGCGCCAACCGGATCAATTCGGTCAACTTCACCTTGCGCGACCAGGGCGGACCGCGCAATGAGGCCATCGCCAAGGCCGCGGTCGATGCGGTCAGCCAGGCGCGCGCCCTGGCCCAGGCCTTGGGCGTCAAGCTCAAGCGTGTGCTGCACGCGACCACCAACGCGCAGCCGCGGCCGATCCGATTCATGAGCATGGCGGCTCCGCGCATGGCTGTGGAAGAAGCGCCGCCGACCCCGATTTCGCCCGGTCAAATCACGATTCCGGCCACGGTTACCCTGAGCTACGAAATCGAATAAGCGGCGCCGCTTCAACCATCAGGAGCGAAAGCAATGGCGTTGCCACGATTTTTGATTTAGGCTCTACACCTGTCTGCCAGAACTGAGCGCTGCGCCGATGCTGAAGCCAGGTGATATTGCCCCGGATTTCGATCTACCCGCCGCGATCAATGGAAAAGTTGAGCGCGTCAGCCTGGCGCGCCCGGCGGCGGAGATGGTGGTCCTGTTTTTTTATCCAAAGGATTTCTCTTTCATCTGTCCTACTGAAGTGAAAGGCTTTCAGCAGCATCTGGCCGAATTCACGGCGCAAAAGACGCGGATAATCGGCGTGAGCTGCGACCGTGTCCAAACCCATCTGGAATGGATTCGGGAACTGGGCGGTATCGACTACCCGCTGGTCGCCGATGAGGGCGGCAAACTGGCGAGCAGCTATGGCGTGTTGGACGCGCGCGAAGGTGTGGCGCTGCGGGCGACCTTCATCCTGAACCGTCGGCGCGAAGTGCTTTATACCGTCGCGAGCAACGCCAATGTCGGACGCAGCGTGGCGGAAACCCTGCGCGTGGTGCAAGCCTTGCGCAGCGGCCGCATGTGTCCGGCGGACTGGCAACCAATCACCGAAACTCCCGCCTAATAACGGAACCGCGCGACCTTGGCTTCGATCACTGCCGAGCAAAGACGCCAGCGCTTTGAGCGTCTGTCCAATATTCGCGAAGTGGTATTCGGGATGCAGGACGGAATCCTGACTACCGCCGGCGTTTTGTGCGGCCTGGCTGGCGCCCTGCCCGGACGCTATGAGGTGATCCTGACCGCGCTCGCCTCGACCGCGGCCGGGGCAATCTCGATGGCTGCGGGCGCCTACCTGGGCACTCGCGCTGAAGCGGAGGTGCTCGAAGGCGAACTCAATCGGGCGCGCAGCGAGGTCGTGCACGAACCTTACCTGATCCAGGAAAGTCTGCTCGACCAGCTTGGCCGTGAAGGACTCAGCCGCGACGTCGCCTATCGAGTGGTCAAGCTGCTCAGTTCCGCGCCCGAGGCCCTGACCAAGACCGCCGAAGAAAAAGTCTACGGAATTGGTGAGAGCCTGGTATCGAACCCGGTCATCGACGGCATCGTGATGGGCCTGGCGTTTGTATGCGGAGCACTGGTGCCGCTGGTGCCGTTCGTACTGGTTTCCTCCACCAGGGCGGGCCTGGTTGCCGCCGTGGTTGCCACCGCGGTTGCGTTGTTCGGAGTCGGCTACTTCGAAGGATGGCTGGCCGATCGCACTCGATGGGTCAGCGGCGCTCATTTCCTGGCCGTCGCGCTGGGCGCCGCGGTGGCTGGCTTCGCCCTGGGTAAGCTAATCGGATGGCTCAGCGGCGTGAACGTGAATGCGCTTTCGTGAATTCCCCCGTTTACAGCTCGATTACCGCCTTCCTGGCTCATTGGCGCGCCCTGCGCGACGCAACCGCTCGGACACCGGATCAATCCGCCCTGCTCGCGAAAATGGAAAAGGCGATAGCTGAACTCGAAACGGTCGAACGTGAGGCGCTGAAAAATGATGGAAGCAGTGGCGCCGCCCGGCGCCATCGCCAGCGCGCCGAACGCCATCTGATTTACATCCTGCGCCAACGCGGATGGCTGGCGGACTAGCGCGCCGATGCTGCACTTTGTCCTGCGCCGGCTGGGGTTCGCAATTTTGGTGCTGATTGGAACCTCGATTATCACCTTCGTCGTCGCTTTTGTTGTTCCCGCCGATCCCGCGGTCACGATTGCAGGGGCCAAGGCCGACCCGCAAACGCTGGCGATGATCCGCCAGCAGTTGGGACTCAACCAGCCACTTTATATGCAGTACGCGCATTACCTGGGCCGCGTCCTGCATGGCGATCTGGGCCGCTCTTACATCATGCGCGAGAGCGTAACCCGTCTGATTGCCCAGCGGTTTGGCGCCACCGCGATCCTCGCGATCTGCGCGATGGTGCTGTCGCTGATCCTGGGTATCGCGATGGGAATGATTGCCGCGCTGTACAAGGACCGCGCGATTGACAACGGCCTGCTGGTGGTTTCGCTGGGGTTGATCTCGATCCCGGTGTTCTGGCTGGGCACAATGCTGCTGGTGGTCGGCGGCCTGTATCTGCGATCGTTTCCACTGGGCGGCTTCAGCGGCCCCCGCAGTCTAATTCTGCCGACGTTGACGCTGGCATTGGGTTCGGGCGGCTACTATTCGCGAATCCTGCACACCAGCCTGGGCGAAGTGATGGGTCAGGATTACATCCGCACCGCGCTGGGCAAAGGGCTGTCACGGCGGGCGGTGATGTTCAAGCATGCGATGGCCAATGCGCTGCTGCCACTGATCACGCTCGCCGGTCTGGACCTTGCCGGGTTGCTGTCCGGCGTCGTTCTGACCGAAACCGTATTCGATTGGCCGGGAATCGGACGGCTGGCTTTCGAAGCGATCTTCAATCTCGATATCCCGCTGATCATGGGCACGGTGCTGTTCTCCGCCTTTCTGATCGTTATCGCAAACCTGGTGGTGGACCTGCTCTACGCATGGCTCGATCCGCGCATCCGGCTGGGTGAACAGGGATGAAAAGACGTTTGGGGGCGATGGAGATTGTCGGTCTGGCGATGATCCTGACTTTGATCGTGGTGGCCGTCGCCGCGCCCCTCCTTGCGCCGTACGATCCGACCCGGGCCGTCGCGCCGACCTATGGCGAGCCCGGCCCGCCGAGCCGCGCGTTCCCGCTCGGCACTGATGAGTTGGGACGCGACGTGCTCTCCCGAATCATATACGGCGCCCGCATCTCCCTGGCCGTCGGCGTTGCGGGGATGCTGGTGACGATGACGATCGGAGTCGCGATCGGACTGCTGGCGGGATTCTTCCGCGGGACCGTCGACGTCGTGCTGATGCGCTTCACCGACGTGATGCTGACCTTGCCCGGGTTGCTGCTCGCGATGGCGTTGGTCGCGGTCCTGAGCCCCAGCCTGATCAGTATCCTGATCGTGATCGGCCTGGTGTCGTGGACGCAGGTCGCGCGCGTCGTGCGCGCCGAGGCGCTGTCGGTAAGCCAGCGCGATTTCATGGTGGCGGCGTGTTCGTTGGGCGCGTCCTCGACGCGTCTGATCCTGCGCCATCTGCTGCCCAACGTGCTGCCGCTAATCGTGGTGATGGCGGCGCTCAGCACCTCGGGCACGCTGTTGCTCGACGCGGCGTTGAGTTTCCTGGGTCTCGGCGTGCCTCCGCCGACGCCCAGTTGGGGCCGGATGATCGAGGAGGCGGAACTGTACTTCCGCATCGCACCGTGGCTGGCCGCCTTTCCCGGCCTGGCAATCCTTTACGCGGTCCTGGGTTTCAACCTGTTCGGCTATGGCTACCTGCGCCGCCAGGGCCGCTAAAGCAGGTTTGACTTTAAACAGGGGTGGTGGAGAACGATGGTAGCGAAGAAGACGGTCGCCGGATTGCCCAGGTTCCTGATATTGCGGGTGTTATAGTGCGCCGCCGCCGGCAAGCACGGGCTTAACCTTCTGACGCAATGATTCGAATCGCCATTTACTTTCGTCTCGTTCTTATTCTGCTCCTCGCCGGATGCAGCTCGGTACCGCCGCTTAAGCTTCCGCCCGGGGCGCGGGTGTTGTGGCTGGCGGCGGCAGACGATGTGCCGACGCTGGACCCGGCAATCGGATACGATAGCGCGTCGTGGATCTTCGAACAGGCCATCTTCGATACGTTGGTGCGCTATGGCGACGCGACGGTGGAGCTTGAGCCGGATCTCGCAACGTCATGGGAGATCTCGAAAGACGCCACCACATTCACCTTCCATTTGCGACGCGACGCTCGCTTCAGCAATGGCCGCGCAGTCACGAGCGCCGACTTCAAGTACGCAATCGAGCGGGTGCTGAAGCCCTCGACCCGCTCCAAGGGTACGGAGTATTACCGCGGTATCGCAGGCGCCGCCGATTTTATTTCGGGCCGCGCAAAAGCCGTCAGCGGAATCGAGCTGCCCGATCCCTACACGATCATTTTCCATCTGACCGGACCCGATCCGATCTTTATCCATAAGCTGACGATGCCGTTTGCCGCCGCGATTCCGCGCGAAGTGGCGGAAAAATGGGGCGAGGATTTTTCCCATCATGTGGTCGGGAGCGGCGCCTTCAAGCTTTCCGAATGGATCCCGGGACAGCGGATCGCGCTGGTCCGCAATCCGTACTACTTCGCCGCGGGCCTGCCGAAACTGGACGCGGTCGTCGAGATGGTCGGCGTCAACGAAGAGCTGGAATGGCTCAAGTACGAGGCCGGCGAGATCGACATCTCCGGCATCCCCGCCGCCGAGTTTCCGCGCGTGATGAGAACGCCTCGGCTCAAGGCCCTGACGATCCACAATGTGACTGTCACCACTGACTACATCGGGATGAACTGCCAGATGGCGCCGTTTACCGACGTGCGCGTGCGCCAGGCCTTCAACTACGCAATCAACAAGCAAAAGCTGCTCGACCTGCTCAACGGCCGCGGCGTCGTGGCGCGCGGTGTCCTGCCTCCCGGACTGCCCGGCTACACGCCCGACGTGAAGGGCTACCCATACGACCCCAACAAGGCGCGGCGACTGCTCGAAGATGCGGGAGTGCGCAACGGGTTCGCCCCGGTGCTGTGGCTGCGGGCCGACCAGACAATGATCCTGCTGGCTCAATCGGTGCAGCAGGATTTGGCATTGGTGGGCGTCAAGCTGGCGCTTAAGCCGGTCGCATGGGGACCGCTGCTCGAAGCGGTCAGGGAGCCGAATAATACCGAACTGTTCCTGTTGGGGTGGGAGGCGGACTTTCCGGACCCGGAGAACTTTCTCGAAGTGCTTTTTTCCAAACGGCAATGGCGCTCCAACAACGATACGTTTTACGCCAACCCCGAAGTCGACCGCCTGTTGGCCGCGGCCGCCCCGATCTCCAACCTGCAACTGCGCTTCAAGCTCTACGACCAGGCCGAACGGATCATAGTCCAACAGGCGCCGTGGGTGTTTCTGTACCATCCGGTCAGCTACGTAATCCGCCAGCCCTGGGTGCATGATTACGTGATCAACCCGATGCGCCCCAGCCGCCTGGAAAAAGTCTGGGTCTCACCGCACAAAGCTGGGGGATAGAACAGTCAAGGCGTGATCGTGGCTTCGCTGTAATTTGGGCCGAGCGGCGTTCGAATTGAATCGCTTGCGATTGCCAAACCGATCCACCAGCACCCCCTGCGACGAGTGAATCAGCCTTTTGCATCCATCCGGAGCGGTCTGCTTTTGAGGTGACCGAGGGTCGATATCTGTGTTATGGAACGATCCACTTGAAACGGCGCGGCATCGGTCGCTCCACAGTTCCATGGAGGGCGGTTTATGGTAAGGGTCGAGTTGACGGCGGAAGAAGCGGAGAAGGTTTCGCAGATCCTGGAAAACTATCTTTCGGATCTGCGGATGGAAATCGTTGATACCGATTCGCAGGCTTTTCGTGATGACCTGAAGAAAACCAAGGAACTGGTAATGCGGGTCATCGATCAGCTCAGGCCTGCCAAACCGTGAGTGGTAGAGGCGCAAACACTTTCGTGCAGGCTCCATTAAATCGATTTCAGGAGGTTGCAGGATGCGATTTGACGGCAAGACCGCAGTGGTGACCGGCGGGGGATCGGGAATCGGGCGGGCGACCGCGATCGGGTTTGCGCAGCGCGGCGGGGCGGTCGTGATCGCCGAATTCAATGAGCAGGCCGCGCACAAGGTCGCCGCGGAGATTACGGCTGCGGGCGGCAAGGCAATCGCCGTGCGCACCGACGTGACCAGGCCGGCCGAACTCGAGGCCGCGATCAACCTTGCCCGCGAGCGCTTTGGACGGCTTGATTTTCTGCACAACAACGCCTTCGCGATGCCGCCGCGATGGCGTCCGACGCGCCTCGGCGAAATCCGCGACGAAGCCTGGGAGCATACGTTGAATGTGGGGCTGACCGCCTGCTTTCGCGGGATGAAGTACGCGGTCCCAATCATGCGCGAGCAGAAGTCGGGCGCAATCGTGAATACCGCCTCGATTTCCGGAATACAGGCCGATTATGGCGTCGCCGCCTATAACACGATCAAGGCCGGACTGATTAATCTGACCCGGGCTTTCGCAATCGAGTACGGTCCGATAGGCATTCGCGCCAACTGCGTGTGCCCTGGCGTTATCGACACACCATTGATCGGGCCCGGCGGTCAGGATCCGGAATTGCGCAAACGCATTGAAAGCAAAATTCCGCTGGGACGCCTGGGACGGCCCGAGGATATCGCCAACGTGGTCCTCTTCCTGGCCTCCGATCTGGCAGCATTCGTCACCGGCGCGGCTTACGTCGCGGATGGCGGGCAGACCGCCCATACCGGAATTCCGCCCATTATTCCCACCGAGGGTTGAGCCAATACGGAGTCATTCAGTGGACAATTCGCAAAGCCCGGGAGCGCTGGACGACCTCAAAGTCGTCGAGCTTCCGATGCTCGATCCGATGCCGTTTTTTGCCGCTTCGATGGCGGGCAAGTCGATGGCCGATTTGGGTGCCGAGGTGATCAAAGTCGAACCGCCTCAAACCGGCGCGCAAGACCGCCATTTTGGGCCGGTGGGGCGTGGCGGCCCGGAACTGGAAACTCGCGCGCTCCATCTTTTCCTGGATTGCAACAAACTCAGTGTGACGCTGGATATCGGCAATGCGAAAGGTCGCGACCTGCTGATGCGAATCCTTGCCGGCGCCGACGTGGTTTTCAATCCCAATCCGCCGGCGCTCAACGATCGACTGGGACTCGGATGGCGCGCGCTGTGTGATCGATTCCCGCGTCTGATCGTGGTGTCGACCACCTTTTTCGGGACCGATTCGCGCTATCGCGATTTTCGCGGCGGTGACCTGGTTGCCACCCAGATGAGCGGTGTCGGTTTTGAAACGCCCTTCAACCAGGTCACCGATCCGCCCAACCAGCCGCCGCTCAAAGCGGCTGAGCGCCAGGCCGACTACCTGACCGGCTATACCGCGGGCACCGCCACGATGGTCGCCCTGCAGGGACGCAAGCGATCGGGCAGGGGCCAGCATGTCGACGTCAGCCAGTGGCTGGCGATGGTGAGCACGATCCGTGTCAACGTGGGTGAATTGACGCACGATTCGCCGAAATCCGGGATGCATCGCCGACTGTTCGTCCGGCGCAAAACGAATGCCGGATGGATTTATCCCTGCCAGGACGGTTTCATCAGCTTCCGCACCAGTCCCGGTAATTTCTGGGAAGGGGCGGTACGGATGCTTGGGACTCCGCAATGGACCCAGGAGCCGATTTTCGCGACGGAAACCTTGCGGCTTAAAAATTCCGACGCTCTCGACGCGCTGCTCACCAGTTGGTTCATGGAACATACCAAGGAAGACATCTTCGAGCGTGCGCAGAGGCATGGGGTCCCGTGTTTTCCGCTTTACAATGTGCGCGAGGTCGCGGAAAACCGGCAATACAAGGCGCGCGATTTCTTCCAGGACTGCGAACATCCGGTGGCGGGACGATTCAAAATTCCCGGACCACCTTACATCATGAGCCGCACTCCGGGCCGAATCCGGCGGCCGGCGCCGCGCCTGGGCGAGCATAACGTGATGATCTTCTGCGAGCGACTCGGGATCGGGCGCAACGAACTGGACGCGATGCAATCGCAGGGGGTGATTTAATGAACGAACTTCCTCTGGCGGGAATCAGGGTCGCGGATTTTGGATGGATCTTCGCGGTCCCTCACACCACCAGTTGGCTGGGCGCGCTGGGCGCCGATGTGATCCGAATCGAAAGCCCGAAGCGTCCCGATTTGGTCCGTTTCCTGGGCGGCACCGACGGCAAAATCGGTATCAATCGCAGCGGACTGTTTCATTCGATCAATTTCTCCAAACGCAGCATCGCGCTTGACCTGACCAACGCAGCCGGAGCCGAAGTGGCCCGCCGTCTGGTTGGGATCAGCGATATTGCGATCGAAAACTTCGGTACCGGCGTGATGACCAGGTTCGGCCTGGATTACGAAAACCTTCGCGCTGTCAAACCCGACATTATAATGATGTCGGGCACGCCGCTGGGTCAGACCGGACCGCTGTCGGGCGCGATCGGTTACGGTCCCAACAGCCTCGCCTTTTCAGGTATCTCGCACCTGACCGGGTATCCGGGTGGAGAGCCCAGCGGGATCGGAGGAACGTGGCCGGACTTCGTAGTCGGCGTGGTAATGGCGATGGGCGTGCTCGCGGCGCTGCATTACCGCGATCGCACGGGCCAGGGGCAGTACCTCGACTTGTCGATCGCGGAGATGGTTACCGGGATGTTGCCCGAAGCGATGCTGGATTTCTTCCTCAACGGCCGTGAGCAAAACCCCATCGGCAACCGCGACCCGGATATCGCTCCGCACGGCGTCTTCCCGGTCGCCGGCGACGACCGCTGGATCGCGATCGTGACCGTTTCCGACGCCGAATTCGCCAGTCTATGCGAGGTGCTCGAAGCTCCACGCCTGTGCGCTGACCCGCGGTTTCAGACGATGGCCGCACGCCTGCAAAATGTGGCGGAACTGGAGCGCGAACTTGGCGAACTGACCCGCAGATTCGAAGCTGGCGACCTGATAGCGAAGCTGCGTGCGCGAGGAATCGCCACTGGTCCGACGTACAACACCGCGGAACTGCTGGCCGATCCTGCGATGGTCGAATCGGGTATGAATGTCGAAGTCGATCACCAGGAAGTCGGCCGCCGTGTGATTCCGGGTCTGCCGGTCGCCTTTTCCGCATTCAGGCCCAACTATTTCGGCGGTCCCGCGCTCGGCCAGCACACCGACGAAGTATTGACGCAAGTGCTCGGATACAGCGCTGCAGAAGTCGCCCGCCTGCGCGAATCCGGCGCCGTCCTGTAACTGGAGAGACCGCGCGATGCCCGATTATGTTGAAGTCGATGACGCCCGCAAGATGTCCGGGCTGCGGCTGGTATTGTCGCCCGGAGTGCCGGGACCCTGGAGCGAAGCCGCCAAAGGCATCTTTTACGTCAAGAAGATTGCTTATATCCCGGTGCGCCAGAAGATGGGCAACGATCCCGCTTTGAAGCAATGGACGGCGCAGGACAGCGCGCCGGTCGCGATCTACAACGATGAGCGTCCTCGCTCGACATGGATCGAGCAGCTTTATCTTGCCGAACGGCTCGCTCCCGAACCGGCGTTGATTCCCGCATCTGTGGAAGAACGGGTGCTGATGTTCGGCTATTGCAATGAGTTATGCGGTGAAAACGGCTTCGGATGGGCGAAACGGCTGCTCTTGTTCCATACCGCCTTTACGACGCCGGGCGGGAGCGACGAGAACCTTGCGCCCACGCGGGTCCTGGCCGCCAAGTATGGCTACAATCCGGCCAAGGTGGATCAATCCAAAGCTCGGGTAGTGGAAATACTGCGCGCTCTGTCCACTCAAATTGAACAGCAGCACAACTGCGCAAGCCGATATTTCATCGGACATCGACTCAGCGCACTGGATATATACTGGGCGGCTTTTTGCGCAATTATCAATCCGATGCCCGATGAGCTCTGCCCGATGACGCCGGCGTTCCGCCAGATTTATACCAACCGCGATCCCGAAATAGCCGCGGCGGCGTCACCTCTGCTCTATGAACATCGCGACTTCATCTACCGTCAGCACCTGGAGCTTCCGGTAGATAATTGAGCTTGCGCAGGCCTGGCCAAATCAGGTACAGGCGTGGTTGTTTGATGCGGCTGGACAACATTCAAGGGGGGACCGGCCATGATCAGGACTCTGAGCGGCGCGCTCGCGCTGGCTTGTTTGTGCGGTCTATTCGGATGCGCCACCGTTGTGCATGGCACCACCGAGCAGGTTCAGATCGATTCCACTCCGGAAGGCGCCGAGGTGGTAATCGATGACGCGGGGCAAAGTGTCACGACGCCCGCCACGGTGAAGCTGGCCCGGCGCCAGTCGCATACGCTGGTCTTTCATAAGGCCGGTTTCAGGGACGCCACCGCGCATCTGACCTCCAGCCCTTCAGGATGGATCCTGGGCAACATCATTTCCGGTGGAGTGGTGGGGATGGCGATCGACGCGTCAGACGGAGCCGCACGCAAGCTTTCGTCAGACCACGCCGCCGTGACGCTGACCGCGTTGCCCGGCGACGCTCAGCCACTGTCCTTGCCAGCTCAATCTCAACGCCGGGCGCCTGCGGATAAATCCAATGGGCAATACCATGAGCATGATTCCGTGATGGTTCCGGTCAGACCCGAAGGCCCTCCGCTCGACAGCTTCTCAGATGATTAAACCGGATATTGAGCGCAGCCGATCAGATTTCGATCACGCTTCCGTCGTTCGCCATTTCGTCGGCGATTTGTGATTCCCGCTCCAGCACCTCGCGTCCGATGTGGGTGAGCACCAGGCGCCGCGCGCTGAAGCGCGGCCGTTGGGTGCTGAATTGGGTGTAGCTGATATGGAAATCAAGGCTGGGCTGATCGTAATAGGTGCATTCGCACAGGAAGAGGTCTGCGCCGGCGCTGAGCGCAATCAAATCTTCGGTCCATCCAGTGTCGCCTGAAAATGCAATCGTCTTGCCGCCGACATCGATGCGGAAGCCGAGCGAGAGGTGTTGCACCATGTGCGGGGTCCTGATGCTTTGAACCTGGACAGACGTGGCGATTTGCCTGGGTCCGCCGGGTTCGAGCACCACGAACCTGAGCTGGCGCGCAATCTCGGTGCGATCGGTCTCCGGAAACATCGCGCCGAACAGGGTCCAGGTGCGCTCTTCCAAAAGCGGGGGACCAGCCAGGATCAGCGGACGGCTGCGCGGAGTTTCATACATGTATTCGAGGATCAGAAAAGGCAGCCCGCTGAAGTGATCGCCGTGCAGATGGCTGATCAGGACCAGGTCGAGATCGGCGGTCGATAATCCCAGGCGTTTCATCGAAGACAACAGCGTGGGGCCAGCATCCATCAGGATATGATGTCCGGCCGCGCTGATCACGTAACCGGCCTGATAGCGGCCCTTGCTGGCGAAGGCGTCGCCGGCGCCAAGCACCGTCACACTGGTTGTCATTCTCGACCTGCTATCGGCATTTTGGGCCACTGTCTGTGCATTTTTTAACCCACCCTGATTTTATGTTAGCCGCAGTAATGCATAAACGGCAAACCCGTGAAACATCGTCAACCCAGCGTGGGGCCGAGCTGACAAAAGAATTTTGGTGCGGCATGGCTGCTTTACTTGATTTCCGCGCTGGCGGGCGCGAACGGTGCGGGACGCGCCAGTATTTCGCATAAACGCTGCGCGATCAGGCCTCCGCCCAGGCGATGGCCGGTTGCGTTCCAATGGCCGGTACCCAGCCGCGTATTGCTGAAACCGTGCAAAAAGACATGATGCGCGTCGGCATAGGCCTGGAAAATCGGTGCGATGTTCAGCACGTCGAATCCCATCCGCTGTCCGAGCGCCTTGATCCTGAAATCGGGGTAAAACAAACCGTTCATCCCCCATCGCTGCGTGTAATCGCGGCGCGCGGCCGGGTCCGGGTAAACCTGGACGCCGGTGCTCAAGGTTACGGCGAGGAAACGCGCGCCGTGCCGTGCCGCCTCCTGATGCACCATCTCGATCTCGCCTTCGGCGACCTTCCACGCTTCGCGCTGATCGGCGGTCTGCGGCGGCCGGTAAATCCAATCGTCGAGACCCAGCTCAGAGGCCCCCGCCTGATAGCGTTGCAGCGGCGCGGCGTGACGGCGGCGCCAGCGCGCCCGTATCGCGCTGCGCAGCTCGCCCAGCAGGTTGAGCGTCGCAAAACGCTGGGAATCAAATCGCATCATGCATTGAAAACGGAACCAGGGCGATTCCTCGAATGCGCCGGAGAGCACCAGCTCGCCGTCGCGGTAGCTGAAAAACGGCTGGCATTTGTCGCCTTCCAGCACGATTGAGTCGTTGCGTATGTCGTTGCCGGTGAAGATCGCCAACACCACCACGTCGGGCGAGAATGGCCATACGCGATGGCGCAGGGTTTCCAATTCCTGCGCAGTGCCGTAGCTGTCGCAGCCGAAATTCAGCGTCTCGACGTTTTTGCCCGCAGCAGCCGGGCACGATCTCAGGTCGCGTTCAACCACGGCGCAAAAGGTATCCTGTTGCGGCACCTGTTTGGCCTCGGTGAAGGAGTCGCCCAGAAACGCGATCCTGATTGTATGGGGTGGTTTGGCGACGGTGTGTTCGCGGTCGCGCATGCCGGCACTGTTGACCACGACGTGCGCGTGGCCTTCCTGCGTTTGCCATAACGACGCGCCGGGATCCAGCCGCCATCCGGTGTAGCGATCGTAAATGTACAATCCCGGATGGCCCAGACCGGAGACTCGCAGCCCGACTTCGGCTATCACCAGTCCAACCGCCACACCCATCAGCAACAGTCCAAGGCGCGAAAGCACGCTCCGCAACCGTCGCCGGGCCGGCCCCAGTGGGATGTTATCAGGGGATTCGATCGGATGCCGCTCCGCGAATTTCAATGTCTAATGTGGCATATGAAAAGCGCGGGTTCCATAGCGTGCGCGAAGCCAAAAACGGCACGCAACAATCGCGCATGGTGTAACCTTCTTTCTTTACAGTGGACTCGACCTAAGGCTAATCTTTGAGATGCTTGGAAGCCAATCTCTCACCAAAGCCCGAAGTGCCTCGGGTTTTCCTGTTTGTTAGCTCCCGGCAAAAACAGAAGGAGGGCAAAAATGCCCAAGTTGTACATAGGGAATCTGGCATATTCGACCACCAACGAGGACCTTGAGGCACTTTTCGCGCGGGTGGGGAAGGTGGAAAGCGCTGCCGTCGTAACCGACAAATTTTCCGGCAGGTCCAAAGGGTTTGGCTTCGTCGAGATGGCTGATTCCAGCGATGCGGCTGCGGCTATCGAATCGCTGAACGACTCCGAATTTCAAGGCCGCCGCATCAAGGTAGCTGAAGCTCGTTCAGGGGAGCAGCGCGGTTTTGGCGCGGGCGGCGGGGGTAATCAGGGTCGCGGTGGACGTTCAGGCGGACCCGGACGCGGCGGTAACCGGCGCTGGTAATTGAAGCTTACGGCGGCGCCGGCGTCAGCCGTAACCCGCCGCTGGCGTGCGTAGCTTATGTTTCTTCCTCGAGCCGTGCCGCGGGCAGGATCTCCGGGGGGAGATCCTCCAAAAACCGCGACACACGGCCCATCACGTAGCCTAGACTTCGATCGAACATGTGAATCGGATAGCTGATATATAGTTCGTCTCGGGCTCGCGTTCCCGCCACGTACATCAGCCGCCGCTCCTCTTCCCGCGATTGTGGATCGGCACTTTGCGGCGGCGGAAATCGGCCGTCGGCGGCCCAGATCAGAAAAACCACCTTCCACTCCAAACCTTTGGCCGAATGGATTGTGCTGAGCGTCACCAGGCCCTCCTCGGGCGTGACCGCCAGGACATCGCCAATCGAGTCAGTGGGTGGCTCGAGCGCCATATCGGCGAGCATGTTGCGCAGACTGCGGTAGCGTTCCGCGATCGTCTGGAAATGTTCCAGGTCGCGCTCGCGTTTGGGGTAATCGTCGGGATACGCCTCGCGCATCAGCGGCAGATAATACTGCAGAACGGCCGCCAACTGATCGCCCGGACGCGCCGTCTCCGCTCCCAGATTTCTCAGCAGTGTAACCAGAGGGGTCAATGGTTGGCCGCCCTTGCCCGATGCCGCAAGGGCGGCCAACTGCTGATGCGGCTGTCCGGAGGCGACCAGCGCTTCGATCAATTGATGCGCCTTGCGCTGGCCGATACCTTTGAGCAGCAGCAGCACCCGCAGCCATGAAACCGCATCGACCGGATTGACAATCACGCGCAGATGGGCCAGCGCGTCCTTGATGTGCGCGGTTTCGATGAATTTGAAGCCGCCGCGTTTGATAAACGGAATATCGCAGCGCTGCAGCTCCAGTTCGAGGTCGAAGGAATGAAAGCTGGAGCGGAACAGGACCGCGATCTGATCGAGATCGACGCCATCCTCGCGCAGTTCCAGGATCCGCTGGGCCACGAATCGTGACTGCATATGTTCGTCTTCGGCGCGAATCAGCATCGGGCGAACCTCGCCGGGCCGCCGCGTAAACAGCGCCTTGGTGTACTTTTCCGCCGCCTGCGAGATCACCTGGTTGGACAGATCGAGAATTCCCTGGAGCGAGCGGTAGTTCTCTTCAAGCTTGATTATCCGGGTGTCGGGGAAAAGCCTGGGGAAATCCATGATGTTGCGGAAATTGGCGCCGCGGAACGAGTAGATGGATTGCGCGTCATCGCCGACCGCCATCACGTTGTGATGTGCTGCCGCCAGCATCACAACAATCCGCGCCTGAATCGCGTTGGTGTCCTGGTACTCGTCCACCATGATGTAACGGTAGGTGTTCGACAACTGGTCGCGAATCCTGGGCTGCTGCTCCATCAGCTCGACCAGCCGGTATAGCAGGTCATCGTAATCGAGCAGGCCGCGCTCGCGCTTGTAGTTGTCGTAGGCCTGCGCCAGCCGCACAATCTCCTCGCGCCGGTCGCACAGGAAGGCGAAATCCTCTTCGAGTTCCTCCGTAAGCGAGCGGTTCTTGTTGCGGGCCATGCTGATGATTTCGGCCAGCGTGCCTTTTTTGGGAAAGCGCTGCTCCTTATGCGCCAGACCCATCCGGGTGCGGATCAGATTGATCACGTCTTCCATGTCGGCGCGATCGAGGATGGTGAAATTGGGCGGAATGCCGATGGCCGATCCGTGCCGGCGCAGGACCAGGTTGGCAAAGGAGTGAAAAGTTCCGCCGGCTACGTTGCGGCTCTGCTCGCCGACCAACTGTTCCGCCCGCCGCAGCATCTCTTGCGCCGCGCGGCGGGTGAAGGTCAGGAGCAGCACGGATTGCGGCGGCACGCGTCCTTCGATCAGGCGGGCCACACGATAAATGAGCGTCCGCGTTTTGCCGGAACCGGCGCCGGCGACGACCAGCAACGGGCCCTCGCGGTGGGTGACCGCCTCGAGCTGCGCGGGGTTAAGCAGCTCCTCGTATTTGATGCGGAAGGATGCCTGGCGCGTATCCGATGCGCCGCGCAGCGTAATTACCTTTTCCACCGCCGTCCCTCACCCGCCATCGCGATCCAACTCTTATCCGGCGGATCACGACAGCTTGCGGCGCGATTGTAGCACGCTGCCGCTTAATCAATCAGGGATAGGTGGATGGGCCGTAAGGATATGCGCCGTATGGACTCGGCGGGTAGGGGCCCGGACCATAGGGCGTCGCTCCGTAGGGATAACCGCCGTAGGGGCTGCCGTATGGAGCCGCGCTGTAACCGCCGAAGGGCGAACCGTAAGCGCCCAAGCCAAAGCCGGAGCTGCCGCCGCCAATTCCGACTCCCAAGCCCATTCCCAGCAACGGAATCAAAAGGCTGGCCAGGTTCGACATGGTCGCCATGTTCGAGGCGGCGCTGCCCTGATTGACGTAGGCCTGCTGCTGCTGATTGAGGTATTGTTGCTGGGCTTCTTGCTGCTGCTGATCCTTGTAGGCACGAACATCGGGCGACTCCCCGCCGCTGTTTTCCGGGGACGCAAACGCGGGCGCGGACGACTTCATCGACAACAACTCGGGCCTTACCAGGATATGGTTGTCAACGGCCACACTGCTGTCCCTGAGAAATCGTCGTGCTTTGTTGGCGGCGTCGCGCTTACCGAAATCGGTCGCCGTGTATCCATAGAGCAGGACAGAACGCCCATTATCGGAGTCAAGCACCTGGGCGCCGACCAAGGGCAGCCTGTGGGCATGGAGGTAATCGGTCAGCCGCGCGCTCTCGGCCGTGTCGGGCACCGGAGCTTCCGCCGCCATGACGGGCATATAAGTCATCGCCACGGCCAGCCATGCGATAAGAAAAAATTTTGCCAACAACCGCACGCCACAATTATAGAACCGCATCGCATAGGCCGCAATGAACCATATCCGAAACGGGACCGGCCGCAAATCTTATCCGGCCTATGTCCATCGAGCCCATGTCACCCATGTTCCGGGTCGGCGCGGGGCTGGCCCAAGGTATCGCGCACAAAAGCGCCGCAATAATCGTAATGGCCGGTTCAGCATCGATCGGTTTCTCCGCGATGGAAATCAGTTCCAATTCGAGCGCACTGCACAGCGGCCGCGAAGATGTTTATAATCGCGCGACACGCGGCGTTGATTGCCGCGGCGTTCGCCATAATGCTAAATCGCAACACTTCAGGAGACCGAGTTCATGGCCCTGGCCGACCGTCGCGACCTCGCCGCATCAATTGCGCGGCTTCGTATGAATTCTCATGTCCTGATGCTGCTGATGGCCGCGATGGTTTCGGCCTGTTCAGCGTTCCAGGAAACACCAGCGCAAAAGGCCCAGCGCATCGATTCGCTGCTGTCCGCGGCCGGATTCCATATGGTCCCGGCCGACTCCTCCAAACGCCAGGATATCCTGGCTTCCACGACCCCGCTCACCATGCGCTATTACGTGGCCAAGGACGGCAAGCCGCGCTACTTCTTCGCCGATCCCTATCAGTGCAACTGCCTTTACGAGGGCGATCAAAAGGCCTATCAGCGCTACCAGTACCTGCGGCTTCAGCAAAAACTGGTGAAGGAAGAGGAAGAGGCGGCGGAACTCAACCAGAGCGCGGCGATGCAGATGAACATGTATGACCCGTTCTTTTTTCCGTACTGAGACGACAGCGAGCGTATGATGAGCCGCTTTTCCGACCCTCGCGAACTGCGCCAATGGCTTCTCGTCGCCAGCCTGCTGATCGCGATGATCCTGGTTGCCGGCCCCACCTTCGGCGTCTATGGCGTCTTCTTTACGCCGCTGCTCAAGGAATTCGCGTTGACGCGCGCCCAGGTGTCCAGCCTGAGCGCCACTTTGTTTCTCGCCATGGGTTTGGGCGCTCCGCTGATCGGATGGCTGCTGGATCGAATCGACGCAAAAATTGTCGCGGTCGCGGGCGCGCTGATCAGCATCGCCGCCTTCATCATGGCGGCCAGGGCTCACTCTCTGATCACTTTGCTGATCGCCCACGGACTGATGGGAGTCGGCGTTGACGCCGCCTGCAACATAACGATCCCGTACGTGGTGGCCAACTGGTTCGGTGCGCGCCGTGGTACCGCTCTGGGAATCGCGTTCGTCGGACTGGCGGCCGGGCCCATGATCATGACGATTTTTGCCAACCATCTGCTGACGGCGGTGGGATGGCGCGACGCCTACCTGCTGCTGGCCGTTCCGATGATCGCCGTGGTGTTGCCGATCCAGTTGATTTTCGTCCGCAGCCGTCCGCCCTGGGAAGCTGAAAGCTCAGCACACGCCCGCGCCCGTCCCGCGGTTTGCGAGACCGCTTCGGGATACGAAGTCGGTCAGGCGTTGGCGGCGCGTTCGTTCTGGCTGATTGTGCTGACCAATTTCTTCTTCGCTTTCGCCACTATCTCGCTTTCCGTCCACATCATCCCTTACCTGATCAGCATCGGATTCAAACCGGCATCAGCCGCGCTTGCGATGGGCATCACCTTCGGTTTCGCTGTTCCCGGCAACGTTTTCTTCGGCTGGTTGGGTGACAAGGTGCGCAGCCGGGTCGCCTTATCGGCTTCGCTGGCGAGCATCGTGGTTGCCGTGGTGCTTCTGATGGGCGCTTCACATCCGGCCCTGCTGATTGCCTTCATGGCGATCTATGGAATCGCACATCAGGGACCCGCCTTCATGGTGCCGCTGACCATCGCGGAGTGCCTTGGGCTCAGGCGCTTCGGCTCGCTTTCCGGGCTGATTGGGCTGATGACGACAATCGGCGGCAGCCTTGGTCCGGTAGCGGCAGGACGCCTGTTCGACGCGACCGGCCGCTACACCGCGCCCCTGATCATGTTCGTCCTCTCCCTGGCCCTGAGCGCGATTTTGCCGGCCGGATGCGTGCCGTTCAGCAGGCAGGCTGCCGAGTCCGCTGAACTGGCCGCCGCGCAATAATCAGCAACGAATCGCGGCGCGGACGTATTGATCGCGACGGCGGCTCCGTGCCAAACAGTTTCAACGGCTTCAGACATTGCCGGGAGGTCCCATGGCACACGACGGCAAAATCAGGTTTGGCATCTTCTCTCCGCAAAGCGGTCTGTCGTTCGAATCACTGTTGGCGCGTGCGCAAATGTGCGAGCGTCTGGGTTTTCATTCGATCTGGCTCGATGACCACATGTGGACCCGCGCGATGCCCGAACTGGACCATCTTGACGTGATTGCCGCATTGACCGGACTGGCGGCACAGACCGAAAGGATCCGGCTGGGCTCCCTGGTGATCTGCTACGCTTACCGCAACCCCGCGATGCTCGCCAAGGTGCTGTGCGCGATCGATCAAATCAGCAAGGGGCGCCTCGATGTGGGCCTGGGAATCGGCTGGATGCGCGAGGAATTTCAGGCCTACGGTTTCGAATATCCCAAGGTCGGCGTGCGCCTGAAGCAGCTCGAGGAGACGATCCAGATTCTCAAGGCGATGTTCACCGAGCCCAGGGCGGCGTTTAAGGGGCGCTATTTCAGCGTGAACGACGCCTACAACAATCCGAAGCCGGTCCAGAAACCGCATCCGCCGATCACGATCGGCGGCGCGGGCAAAAAGGTGATGCTGCGCATCGTTGCCAAATATGCCGATCGCTGGAACATCCCCGGCGGCTATCCCGATATCGCCGGCCTGACCGCCGCGCTGAAAGAACATTGCCGGGCGGTGGGCCGCGATTTCAGTCAGATCGAAATCTCGGAGCAGTTGCTGGTCTGCCTCGGATCGAGCACCGAGGACGTTGAAAAGAAATGGCAGTTCGCCAGCCGGATGAAGCCGTTTGCCACCACCGCGATCAAGGGAACACCCTCGGAACTGGTCGCGGCACTCAAGGATCGCGTCGCCAAAGGCGTGACCACCTTCATCGTCTTCTTCAGCGACGGTTCGGCGGCGCCAACGATCGAGACCTTCGCCAAAGAAGTGATGCCCGCATTTGCCTGATCGATTTTCAGGCGGCGGACCGGGCGCGCATCTTGTACCGGATCGGCATGTGTTTGATGCCGCCGACGAAGCTCGAACGCATCCGCGCGATTGGTCCGGCCAGCTCAACCTGGTCCAGCCGCGCCGCTATCTCGCGGAAGATCATCTGCAATTCCAGCCGCGCCAGATTTGCGCCCAGGCAGAAATGCTCGCCGATTCCAAAGGCCAGGTGATAATTGGGCGTGCGCCTGACGTCGAATTTGAAAGGATGGTCGAAAACATCCTCGTCGCGGTTGGCGGAAGGATAAAACAGCGCCAGCACGTCGCCTTCGCGGATTTTGCGGCCGTGCAATTCGGTGTCCGCCGTTGCCGCGCGTATGAACTGAATCACCGGCGAAGTCCAGCGGATGATTTCCTCGGCCGCGGAGCGAACCAGTGAAGGATCGCGTTTGAGCAGTTCCCATTGCTCGGGATTGTTAATCAGCGCGAACAGGCCGCCCGTGGTCGCGTTGCGCGTGGTTTCGTTGCCGGCAATGATCAACAGCGCGAAATATGAGAGCAACTCGAACGCCGGCAGCTCCTCGCTGTTAACCCGCCCCAGGGCCAGCGCGGTGGCCAGATCGTCGCGCGGATTTTTGCGCCGATCCTCCACCAGATGGCTGAAGTACTGGAAAAACTCCAGACGCGCTTGTTGCAGCCCTTCCATGATCGTCCCTCCGCGCATGTACTCGGGGTCGGTTGCGCCGATCATGGCGTTGCTGAGCCGGAACATCATCTGCCAGTCCGAGCGCGGAATGCCAAACATTTCCGCGATCACCGCCAGGGGCAGCTTGGCGGAAACCTCCGTGACGAAATCGCATTCCTCGCGATCGGCTATTTCGTCGATCAGTTGCCGCGCGATTTCCTGGACATGGCCCGCCAGCCTGTGGACGGCGGCCGGAGTGAAGCGCCGGCTTACCACCGCCCGATAGGCGCCGTGCTCGGGAGGATTCATGTTGAGCAGTTGGCGCAGCAGGGCTTCTTCGGGCGGCGGTACTCCAGGTTCATCGATAGTGGCAAACAGGCGCTGGGTGGCGCGGAACAACTCCGGCTGGCGCGAGACGGTGATGATGTCGGCGTGGCGCGTGATCGCCCAGAACGGAGCGCAATTTTCGCGCTCGTACCAGAACACCGGCGCTTCGCGCCGCAACAGGGTCCATTCCTCGTGCGGATATCCGCGCTCAACGTAAAGGTCCGGAGTCAGGATATCGATTGTATCGAGCGTTGAAGTTGCCATTGATCCACCCTCGGTCTGTTCTTAACTCCGCTTTTTCGAACCGTGGCGGCCGTTTCCGATCCGGGCCCCAACCGTTACGAAGACAAACTCCAGAATGGTGATAGTTGCTTGACGACTTTTTCGAGCAGCCAAGCTTCGCGGTCCGGCGAGGTTGCCGTAATCGGCTCGCTGGCGTCGCGGCCTAGTTCTTCGATCACTTCGCGGACCGACGCGGCGAGCGCCTGAAGGTCGTAGCCGCCTTCCAGTACCAGCGCGATTCGGCCCTGGCAGCATTCGGCGGCCAGACGCTTGAGCCGGCGGGCCATCGCGGCAAACCCCGCTTCCGTCACCCTCATGTCGGCCAGCGGGTCGCGAAAATGGCAATCGAAGCCCGCCGATACCAAAAGGAATTCCGGCTTGAACTGACGCCCAATGGGCAGGATAACGCGGTCGAATGCCGACAGATATTCGGCGTCGCCAAACGTCGCCGGCAGGGGCAGATTCACGGTGTAGCCGCGTCCTTCCTCGACGCCAATCTCGCGGATCGATCCCGTGCCCGGATAATGCGGAAATTGGTGCAACGAGCAGTAAAGCACTTCGGGCGTGGCGTAAAAGATCTCCTGGGTACCATTGCCATGATGGACGTCCCAATCGACGATCATCACACGCTTGAAGCCTTTGACCCGGGTCAGATAGCTGGCTGCGACGGCGACGTTGTTGAAAAAGCAAAATCCCATCGCACGGTCGGGCAACGCGTGATGCCCGGGCGGACGCACGATCGCGAAGCCGTTGTCCGCTTCGCCTCCGAGCACCGCCTCGACCGCTGTCAGGATGCCGCCGGCCGCCAGCAGCGAGGTTTCAAAAGTCGCCCGCGAGGCGTGTGTGTCGGGGTCAAAGTCGTAGGAATCGCGCTGCGCGGTCTGGCCTACCACCGCGACGTAGCGGGGATCGTGGCACAATTCGATTTCAGCAATAGTCGCCGGCCGCGGCGCAATCCGCTCGATCCCGTCGCGACGCAGACCTTCGGCCATGTCGAGCAGCACCTTGACCCGCTCGGGCCGCTCCGGATGGCCCCGGCCGGGACAATGGTCGAGGTAGTGGCGGTCGGTTACGAGCGCGGTCTTAAGCATGGTTGACACCCCCAGTGGCAATCCGAATTAATGAACCGTGGCCGCGGTGCCAGATTAACTGCTAGCATCAGTTCCATTGGGTCTATTCGAGATCATCATAATCCTTGCCGTCGCGCTAATCGTCCTTGGTCCGGAGCGCATGCCGGAGGTGATTCGCGTAGCGGTCCAGATCATCCGCGAAATCCGGACCGCAGCCAATGAAGCGATGCGCGAGATAACCGAGGCAATCGACCTGGAAAAGCCGCCTCTGCACCCTCAAGACCACCCCCCTGAACTCCCGCTGGACCAGGACCACAAGCCGCCGCCTGCGGACCAGGAGACCACGGCCCTCCCAATCGATTATCGGCCCGTTGCGCCCGCCGACAAGGAGCAGAATTAGGTAGGTGAGCGAAGCCCCCAAAATCGAGGCGGCGTTTCCGGGCGAAGACGGCCGGATGCCCCTGATAGAGCATCTCAAGGAATTGCGGATCAGGTTGATCCGTTCGGTTATCGCGATCGGCGTCGGATTCCTGGTCGCGTATGGCTTCGTCGATCAGATCTTTTATCTGCTGACGGTGCCCCTGCGCGCCGTCTCCCATAACAACGTTCTGCTGATTGGAACCGGCATTGGTGAAGCTTTCTTCACCAAGATCAAGGTCGCCCTTGTCGCGGCGTTGTTTGTGGCCAGCCCGGCCGTGCTCTACGAGTTATGGCGTTTTATTGCGCCCGGACTGTACGAATCCGAGCGCAAGATGGCCAAGCCGTTCGTCATCTTTACGACGCTGTTCTTCCTGGCCGGCGGCTACTTTTGCTGGGCAGTCGTGCTGAAGATTGGTTACGCTTTTTTCCTCAGACAGTACGCGAGCATAGGCGTTACCCCGACGCTTAGAATCAGCGAGTACCTGAATTTTTCCGCCAAGCTGCTGCTGGCTTTCGCTATCACCTTCGAGCTGCCGGTGCTTGCATTCTTCCTGACCCGCCTGGGAATAGTTGACTATCACTGGATGATCCACCAGTTGCGCTATGCGATCCTGATAATCTTCATAATCGCAGCCGCGCTGACGCCGCCCGACTTTATTTCGCAATTTCTGCTCGCCATTCCACTACTGCTGCTGTACGCCCTGAGCATCGGGGTGTCCTACGTGTTCCGCCAGCAGCGGGAGGAAATCCAAAGTCCGGCTGGAAGCGACGCCTCCGTACCCAGATGATGGGGCGGCGTTGCAAAAGCCACGTCTTTAACCCAGGCTTGCTCAGGTTCCTTTTTGAGATTGGGCGATAGGAGGAAGCCAACGGATGGCCATCATCTATTCTTCGCGGCCCGCGACCGGCGGTCCCGGAATAGCGCCGCGATGGACGCGGGGCTCCAAGGATGCGATCGGTACCGCCTATTCGGTGGCCTCGAGCATCTGGTTCACGCTGTCGGCCGGTATCATCAACGAGGTTTATTATCCGACCATCGATCGGCCGCAAATCCGCGACCTCCAGTTCCTGGTCACCGACGGCAAGACGTTCGTGCGCGACCAGCGCAGCATGTCCCATCAAATCGAGTACCTCCAGATGCCAGCGCTGGGGCTCAAGCTTATCAACTCGGACCCTGAACGGGACTACCGGATCGTTAATGAGGTGATCGCCGATCCGCATCAGGAATGCCTGCTGATCAATGCCCGGCTTGAGGGCAAGGCGGAAGTGATCGAGCGTCTTCAGTTGTACGTCCTGCTGGCGCCGCATTTGGAAGTCGGGGGCGCCAATAACAGCGGCAACGTGGTTGAAGTCTCGGGCCGCCGGATCCTGACGGCGCACAAGAACAACACCTGGCTGGCGATGGACGTGAGCAGCGGTTTCGTGCGCCGATCCTGCGGCTATGTCGGCACCACCGACGGATGGCAGGACCTGGCCGACAATTTTCAGATGGATTACGAGTTCGATTCGGCCACCAACGGCAATATCGCGCTGATCGGCGAGATCAACCTCGGGCGCGGATATGAATTCACGCTGGGCCTGGCCTTCGGCGACAGCCTGCATCGCGCCGTGACGACGCTTTTTCAGTCGATGGGGGTGCCGTACCAGGAAAATCGCGACCGCTTCATCCTCCAATGGACGCGCGCATGCAACCACGTGCTGGCACTGGACGAATCGGCCTGCGATGGCGGCAAACTCTATCGCACCAGTCACAGCCTGCTGATGGCCCATGAAGACAAGACCTATCCGGGCGCACTTATCGCCTCGCTCAGTATCCCGTGGGGCGAGGTCAAAGGCGATGAGGATTTGGGTGGATACCACCTCGTCTGGACCCGCGACATGGTCAACAGCGCGACCGGGCTGCTGGCCAGCGGTAATTCCGCGCTGGCTCTTCGCGCCCTGATCTATCTGGCGGCTACGCAACGCGACGACGGCGGCTTCTACCAGAATTTCTGGATCGATGGCGTGCCCTACTGGAAGGGCGTTCAACTCGACGAAGTCGCCTTTCCGATTATCCTGGCGTGGCGGTTGCTCGAAATGGACGGGCTGAAAAATTTCGATCCGATGCCGATGGTCAAAGCCGCGGCGAAATTTCTGATCCTCAACGGTCCCGCCACCGGACAGGAGCGATGGGAGGAGAACGCCGGCTATTCGCCCTCGACGCTGGCGGCCGTGATCGCCGCGCTGGTTTGCGCCTCGCAGATGCTGCGCCGGCTGGAGGGACGCAAGGGCGAGTTCCTGCTGGATTACGCCGACTTTCTCGAGTCGCATCTGGAAGCCTGGACGGTTACCACGCAGGGCGACCTGCTGCCCGGTATCAAGCGTCATTTCATCCGGATTCTTCCCGTGGACCTGTCCGATCCCCACGCCCCAGAGGATCCCAACCATGCCATCATTCAAATCAAGAATCGTCCGCCCGGCGAACCGTGCCAGTTCCCTGCCAATCACGTCGTGGACGCGGGCTTTCTGGAATTGGTGCGATACGGGGTGCGCGCGCCCGGCGACCCGCTGATCGAAGATTCGCTGCGCGTCGTTGATGCATGCCTGAAGGCCGACCTTCCGCAAGGCCCGTGCTGGCGCCGTTATAACTATGACAGCTACGGCCAGCAGGCCGACGGCAGTTCATGGCACGGCTACGGTGTGGGACGTCCATGGCCGCTGCTGACCGGCGAGCGGGCCCATTATGAGTTGGCAGCCGGGCGCGACGTGCGTCCCTATATCAAAACGATCGAGCGTTTCGCCTCGGCCACCGGACTGCTTCCCGAACAGGTTTGGGATCAGCCCGACGTACCTTCCAAGCTGATGTACCTGGGAATGCCGACCGGGTCGGCAATGCCGCTGATGTGGGCTCACGCGGAGTACATCAAGCTGCTGCGCTCCGCGCGCGATGGCAAAGTCTTCGACCTGATTGCGGAGGTCGCCGGCCATTTCCGCACCGGCCGCCGCCGCCCCCGAATAGAGGTGTGGAAGTTCAATCGCCAGATCGTTGCGATCCGGCCCGGAGCGACGTTGCGCGTCCTGTGCCCCCGGCCATTTGCGCTGCATTGGACACTGGATGAATGGAGCAACAAGACCGATTCGAACTCGAAAGCCACCGTAATCGGCCTGCATTACGTCGATATCGCCGTTTCCCAATCGCAGCAGGCGCCGGTAAAGTTCACCTTCCGCTGGCTGGAAGACAACCGATGGGAAGGAAAGGACTTCGAGGTCCGGATCAGGTCTTGATGAATGGCGCCCAGACGACTGGCCTGATGAGGACGCTCAATGGGTCTGGTTGTGCTGGAGAACTTATACGGATACCGACGAAATCTTGCTTGCCAGGCTGCGCCCAAAACGAGCCCGTCTTGCGGGCGCGTGGCCAGCGTTGCATGAACATCTGAGCCGCATCGCCGGACACCGTTTTCACCCCTGACCACAACTGTTTCGCCTGCTGGCTGCAAAAGGATCAGGGCTCGTTGAAGACATCGCGGGCGCCGCTTCGCTGCAGAATCCTAAAACGTCGTAAATACCTTTTGTCATTCAATTCACGGTAACGACCCTTTCGGGCTGGTCAGGCGAACATCCTCTGCAGGCCAGGTTTAGTGGCCTGGAATTGCATTTTTATCACTCTTGTCTTACTTTACGTTTTAGTCTTTAATTTAGTGGATTTTCGAACACGAGTTGCTAATGAGATCAACAACGTCGGCCAGAATTCTGCCCCGAGCTTTTGGTTACGTCGTAAGTGTTATTGGATTGCTCGTCGTTGTCGGGGTGATCTCGATGCCCAAGCCCGGGCTTACGCAGTCCTCTCCGACCCCCATGCCGAGCCCATCGACCATCCAACGATGCCTTGGCGATCAAAACGGCAGCAGCGACCTTTGCTGTTCGGGCAGCACCTGCATGAGTGCATTGGGCGCCGAGAATCAAGCCGCCTTCGGGCAGTGGTACGACTTGACTCCCGGCGCTGGCGTTCTCTTTGCCGGTTCCGGATGGAAGCCCGGCACGACGGTGCAAATGTTCTACGACTCGGAATTCATTGGTACCTGCACTCCCGACTCCAGCGGGAGATTCAGCAATACCGGCGACACCTCTGATAACACCACCTGCACGAACCTGCCGTATTGTCTGAACGGGTGGGAAGATATCAACCCTGCGCTTTGCGGGATCGTGCCGCTGCAAGTTTCCAGAGGGGGCAATCCCGATTACTACAACGATTACGGCTTTCAGATCCCGAGCTTTGATGACGCCGATCCCAGCACTCAATGCAGCAGCCTGGTGCGCGCGATCCAGGGCGCGCTGGAGGTCGATGCGGAGGTTGCGGGGAATCCCATAAATACTGCGCAGGTCCTCTTCACGGTCGTTCCACCAGGAGGCGCATCGATTTGCACCGATGGGAGCAATCCCCAGGTCGGTAGTTTCATATGCGCGTCTGAAAAGGCGACCAATCCTGGAGCTGCGCTCATCACCGTACCCGGTGGAGCGGGCGGAGCGTGGGTGTCCTTCAATTCCGGAATTCCCGATGCTCAGCATGGTTTTAGCTTGGTTGACGGCATAGTCAGCATCGATAGCGGAAATCTCTACCTCGGCGTGGGCAATCAGGTAGTCAAGGTGCCGGCGCTGGCTGGCGGGCCCAGTTCCAATTCGGCCTGCGATTGCGCTGCGCCGGGCGTAACCCAACTCACTCCCGGGACTCAGGCAGGGCCACTCAATTTGAATGGGTTTTACTGTTCCAAGGGCGATCTGACGATTGACGGAGACCTGAATTTAAACATGGGGGTCCTTTGCGTCCAAGGCAATCTGACCATCAACGGCTCAGTTAGCGGAGTAGGTTCGATCGACGCGCTTAAGACCATGACCATCACTGGCACGATTGGCCTGACCTCGGACGATGTGAATGGGCTGATTTCCGGCAGCGATATGCTCCTGTGCGGCAATACCACGCCATGCGTCAAGCCCGCTTCGCCCACGCCTACCGCGATGCCTACTCCGAAACCGACGCCGACTCCCACCGCCACCGCGGCCAGTCGCACGCCCACACCGAGCGCCACTCGTACGCCCGCGCCTACTCCAACACCCGCGCCGACTCCGTTTATTGCCAGTTTGCCAGCGGTGATCCAGGTGGGCGGCAGCTTCACTGTAACCGGCACCGATTTCACGGCCGGCTCCGTGGTTAATTTTTTCGTGGCCACTTCGACCGGAGCTGTCAACGCGGGTCCCTTGACACCTTCCGCCCGCAGTCTGCCGAAGCAATTGACGGTCAATGTTCCAGCCTCGACGATTCTGGGCGAGGGCTTTGTCGAGGTGCAGGTGGTCAACACCGACAAGGGCTATGTGGCATCCAACCTGGCGCCGGCGCTGCTGGCGGGTTCAGCCGCCGCCGGCATCCCGACCATCAGCAGCGTCAATGGTGTGGGACTGGCGGCGACCAGCAGCAATCCGAGCTACGCTATCGACAATGTGCAGACGGTGGTGGTGCAGGGAAGCGTGGTGAACCTCGGAGGCAGCGGATTCGATACCGTCAACGGTGTGGCAGTGGACCTGTTCTGCGCCTGCACGGGCGGGAAGGTCGGGCCCTTCTTCCTAAATCCGGGCGATGCGGGACTGACCAGCACGCAGATTAGCTTCACTGTGCCGGCCAGCGGTATGAACGCACCCTTAACCGGCCCCGGATCGTTCGTGGTGAGCAACGCCACCGCCTCGCACAGCTATGCGGTCAAGAGCAATGCCGTATCGGTGCCAATCGGCCAGGAGATTTCGATTAGCTCGGTCACGCAGTCCGGTACCACGATCACGGTCAACGGCACCGGGTTCTCGACCCTGACCGTGATCAACTTCTTCAATACGCAAGGCACAGGCGTCGTGAACCTGGGCGGACTTGGTTCGGGCGGCGCACCGGTAATTGCGCTGACCCTGATCAACTCGGACCAGTTCACTTTCACAACTCCGGCCGGCGCACAGCCGGGAGCATCGTACGTGCAGGCGTTAAATCCGCCTTTCGTTCCGTTCACCGGTACGGGAAGCGATCCTGGCGGCGCCTTCACGCTGAAATGAGTGCCTTTTTCGCAAGCCCCAACTGGGAGCGGCCGCCCGGGATATGGATTAGGCGTGGAAGGGCTGGGTGGTCTTGTCGCCTTCGCTGCGCCGATTGCCGGGTTCGCTCGAACCGGTGGGCGCGATGCGCTCGCCGCGCATGAACAGCAGCGGTCCCGACAGCACATAGAGACTGGAAAGGAAAAACAGCGTTAGCTGCGGGAGCGTAATCATCGCCGCAACGCAGATCAGCACGATCGCCAGCCACTCGACCGGCACGCGATCGCGATGCTTGATTGACTTGAAGCTGGGATAGGGGATGCGCGAGATCATCAGGCAGGCCAGCACCGGCGTCAAAAGCCCCGCCACCGCGACGAGCAGGCGTGCGGAATTGAATTCAAAATAGCTCCACGCCAGCACCAGTCCGGCGATCATCGCGGCGGCGCCAGGAACCGGCAGCCCGACGAAGCGCCGTTTGTCTACCGACCCGACCTGGGTATTGAAGCGTGCCAGCCGCAGCGCCGCACAAACCACATAGGCGCCGCTCAGGACCCACCCCAGATCGCCCATCGAACTGAGCGCGAACATGTAGATCAACCCGGCCGGGGCGACACCGAACGCGACCACGTCAGACAGGCTGTCGTATTCGATTCCGAACTGGCTGGAGGTGCGTGAAATCCGGGCGACCCTGCCGTCCAGCCCGTCGCAGATGAACGCCACCACGATCATGGTTGCGGCCAGTTCGAAATGGTGGTTGATGCTGGAAATCAGCGAGTAGAAGCCGGAGAGCAGTCCGAGCGAAGTAATTGCCGCCGGCACCAGGAAGACACTGCGTCTGAGCGGTTCGGCGACATCTTTGCGCACCTTCAGGCGGCCGGAAATCAGCCGAACCCGGGGTCGCCGCCCCTGCTCGAATGATGGTTCTCTCATTGGGCCAATTCTCCGATCACGGTTTCGCCGGCCTTGACGTGATCACCAACTTTGACTGCCGCGCGGTACTCGGTGGGTAGAAAATGATCCACGCGACTGCCGAACATAATCAGCCCGACGCGCTGCCCAATCAGCACCGGCTCGTGTGGATGCAACCGGCAGACGATTCGCCTGGCCAGGAATCCGGCAATCTGGACCATCGCGTGACGGCGCCCCTGCTTGTCAATGAACACAATCAGGTTGCGTTCGTTTTGCTCGCTGGCGCAGTCGCGGAACGCCGCCCGAAACGCTCCCGCCGTATGCTTGATTTCGACCGCCTCGCCTTCCACCGGCGCGCGATTGACGTGGACGTTAAGCGGTGACATGAAGACCGAAATCCGGCGGCATCGCGTCAGCGGCGCATATGGCGCCGGCCCTTCGCTTACGTCCACCACTCTGCCATCGGCTCCCGAAACCACGATACCGTCGCGGTGCGGCGGTGTTCGCTCGGGATCGCGAAAAAAACAGGCAACCAACACACCGATTACAATCAGGATGGCACCTGCTGCCGGGAGCCGCAGCACCATCAGGATCACGCCAGCGCCCAACAATACGAGCGTAATCTTCGCCCCTTCGGGGGCCATTGGCAGCCGCGAGCGCTTGCCCGCGGCCTGCGGCAACGCGCGATGCGGTGATGAAGCCGGCACGGCTACAACTAATTCTTTGCCTTATCCACCAGCCGATCGCTGGCCAGCCATGGCATAAAGGAACGCAGCTTGCGGCCCACTTCCTCGATCGGATGCTGTTCGGCTTCCTGGCGCAGACGGCGGAAATTCGGCATCCCGGCCCGGTATTCGTCGATCCATTCGCGGGCGAACTTGCCCGATTGGATGTCGGCCAGGACATCCTTCATGGCCTGGCGCGTCGCCGGACCGATTATCCGTTTGCCGCGGGTCATGTCGCCGTATTCCGCGGTGTTGCTGATCGAGTAGCGCATGTTGGAAATGCCGCCCTCATAAATCAGGTCAACAATCAGCTTCACCTCGTGCAGGCATTCAAAGTACGCCATTTCCGGCGCATAGCCGGCTTCCACCAGCGTCTCGTAGCCGGCGCGGATCAGTTCCGTCAGACCACCGCACAGCACCGATTGTTCGCCGAACAGGTCGGTCTCGGTCTCTTCCTTGAAGGTAGTCTCGATGATTGCGGCACGGCCGCCGCCGATCGCAGCCCCCCATGCCAGGCCGATTTTCCGGGTATCGCCGCTGGGGTCCTGCTGGACCGCAAGCAGGCACGGCACGCCACGGCCCTTGGTATATTCCGAGCGCACCAGATGCCCCGGTCCTTTCGGCGCGACCATGAACACGTTGACGTCTTTGGGCGGGACGATCGCCTTGAAATGGATGTTGAAGCCGTGGCCGAAAGCCAGGTACTTGCCCGGTTTGAGTCCAGGTTCGACCTCTTTTTTGTAAATGTCGGCGCCGGCTTCGTCCGGAACCAGCATCATGATGATGTCGGCCTGCCTGGCGGCTTCCGCTGTTTCAAACACAGGCAGCCCCTGCATAGCTGCCTTGTTCCATGATTTGCTGTCCCTGGGCAAGCCGACACGCACGTCCATCCCGCTGTCGCGCAGGTTGAGCGAATGCGCATGGCCCTGGCTGCCGTACCCGATAACCGCGATCTTGTGGGGTCTCAAGGCGCTGAGATCGGCGTCGCGATCAAAAAACACCTTCATCAGGCAATCTCCTTGCTGCGGCGGACGCCGCCGTTTAGCTGGACCGAACGGGCCATGGCGATCTTGCCCGAGCGCACGATCTCCTTGATCCCCAACGGGCGCAACAGGTTGATAAAACCCTTGATTTTCTCGCTGTCGCCGGTCAGTTCCACCGTGATCGAACGCGGTCCGATATCAACCACGCGTCCGCGAAACGCCGATACAATCGAGTCGAACTCCGAGCGCGTGCGATCATCCACCGCCACCCGCACCATCACCAGTTCCCGATCGATGGTATCGACGTCCTTGAAATCGATGATCTTGATTACCGAGACCAGCTTGTTGAGCTGCTTGTTGACCTGCTCCAGAACCTGATCGTCACCCGATGTTACCAGCACGATGCGTGACACGGTGGGGTCGATCGGGTCCTCATTGACGGTCAGCGATTCGATGTTGTAACCACGGCCGGAAAAGAGACCGGCAACGCGGGCGAGCACGCCGAACTCATTTTCAACTAAAACGCTTATGGTATGACTCCGCATCGGTCCGGCGTCCAAACCTTAAAGAATCCACAACTGAGGTTGATCAGGGTCTGTCAGCGGTAGCGGGCCAGAATTTCCATAATCCGGTCCTTCTGCGCCAGTTTGATCTTTTGAAGTCGCTTTTTTTCCATTTCTTCCTCGGCGGTCAGATAGGGTTTCTCCCGGAAGGTTTCGAGTCTGCGCTTGTACTGCAAGTGCTCCTCATAAAGAGCTTTCAATTCCTGGTCGTGATTGACGTGTTCGCGGATGAGCTCTTCTTCTCTCTGCTCCATAAGGCCTCCAAACCGGCGTCATTTTGCCGGAGATTTGGCTTTGAGTTCGGCTTCAGACGGCCTGACATACAGAGGCTGAAGCCCGCCGGCCGCGTCAGGTTGACCACACGCCATCCGCACCGCACCCAACGCCGAGATCATCGCAGCAGGCGGCAAAGTCGCGCTGGCGGCGGCCAATTTCACACCCTCGCCGCCTCCCAAATCCCGCAGTGCATCGCTCCAAGCAGCCGCGCCGTCGCCCGGAAAAACTATGGTTTCTCCCCCCATCAGTTGTCTGGCCAGAGCCTGCGGCTGAGCCAAAAACTCATCGCATATTTTCTCTAACCCGTTTTGCACCCGCCGGTAAAGAGCAGCGTAGACTTCGCCCTTGCGGGCATCGAGGATCGGGCAGATCGTGGCTTGAGGCGCCAGGTCCGGCAACTCCAGAGCGCACAGAGCCATCGCATCGAGGCTCGGAACACCCACGATCGCGCAGCCCGTCGCCAACGCTACTCCTTTCGCGTAGCTTAGCGCGATCCGCAACCCGGTAAAGGATCCAGGGCCGATGCCGATCGCAATCGCGGCCAGTTTTCCGACCGTCAGGCCGCAGCGGTGGAGCATTTGGTCGATTGCGCCGACCACCGACTCGCCATGCGCCCGCCGCGCCGGCCGGTCCACGGCAAGCAGACTGCCGTGAGAGCAAATTGCCAGGCTAGCTTGCGGACTGCCAGTCTCAAGCCCGAGCACCGGGCCGATGAAGCGGCTTTGCCGGAGAATGAGGTCAGCCCTGAACAATCCTTGAGATGTCATTAAAAATCACGAATGCCATGAGCATCACGAGCAGAAACAGACCCACCTGTTGCGCGATTTCGCGATGGCGAACCTTAAGCGGGCGCCCGCGCAACCCCTCGATAATGAAAAAGAACAAATGGCCGCCATCCAGCATCGGAACCGGCAGCAGGTTGATGATTCCCAACTCCACACTCAACATTACCGTAAACGTCAACACGTCCGCCAAGCCCTGCCGAGCCTCCCGCCCCGCCATCTGAGCAATCATTATAGGACCGCCCAAGGCCTGGCGGACGGGGGTCGAACCGGTAAATATCTTACCGATTCCAACCACCAGCAGCACCACCATCCTGCCGGTTTCCACCACGGCATGAGGGACCGCATAAACCGGATTTTCCCGCTCGATAACGCTTTCGCCCTCGGGCAGCACGCCGATTACCCATTGCGGACCAGCCAGCGATCCCGGTTCGTTCATCCGGACCGGCGTGATCCCAACGCTTTCGGTTCGGATCACTCCATTGACTTTGCGGTCCAGCACGATCTGCAAGTGCGCGCCCTTGCTTTCCTTGATCGCCGCAGAGAGATCTTCCCAACTCTTGATTGGCTTGCCGTCGATCGAGACGATGCGGTCACCCTTTTGCAGCCCTGCTTTCACCGCCGGCATGTCCTTTTGCAATTTGCCGACCACGGGCAGCAGCGTGGGTACGCCATACATGAAGACGATCGCCAGCAGTATCGGCGCCAGGATTATGTTGGCCGCCGGTCCCGCCAGTACGATAGCGAAGCGCTTGGCCAAGCTCTGAGTCGGGAAGGAGCGCTTTTCGATCGCCCGGGCCAAGGCCGGCGGGCGATGCTCGGACAGGAACTTGATGGCATCGTCGCGGTCCCGCCGCCGCTGGACTTCATCAATCAGGTCGCGTTCCTCCTCGCGCGGCGGCCGGCCCAAAATTTTGCGCAGAAGTGCTTCCGGTTCCGGACTACGCCGCAAGGCCTGGGTGAGCGCAAACAGCGGCTCGACCTGAGGTTGTTCAAGCGCCAGGTTGCCGGCAGTCTGAACCGCCACTAGTTGGCGGGCCTGCTCCCATCCCGCCTCAAGGAGATTTCTTACTTCAGGATCGGCAGCCGCCGCCTTGTCAGCTGCCTGGGTAAGGTCGTGGGCAACCTCGTTCAAATAGGTCTGCACGTCGGACGGCCCCAGTTCGTCGCCAATCTCGTCGCCCAGCATCCGGACATACCCACCGAAGGGAGTGCCGCCGATCACGTACTCGGTCTCGCCCCAGCGCACCCCGAACAGCTTGGGGGGATAGCCGATGGAAAAGCGTAGGACGCGGACACCGCAACGCTTGGCCACCAGAAAATGTCCGGCTTCGTGGATCAGAACCAGGGAACCAAGAATTACGACTGCGGCAATTATCGATGTGAGCATTAAGACCTCGAAGGGCCGTTCAGGTGGAGCTAACCCATAGCCAGCAGGTGTAATAATACGCAACAAACGCTGCAAAAACCAGACTGTCGGTGCGGTCGAGCAGGCCTCCATGACCCGGAAACAGCCATCCCGAATCCTTCACACCGGCCAGACGTTTAAAGGCCGACTCCGCCAAATCGCCAACTTGCGCGACTATACTCACCATTATCCCGAAACCAACCGCAGTTTCCGCACTCCAGCTTACCCCAAGCACAGGCGCCAACGCACATACCGCGGCAACCCCACAGGCGACATAGGCCAGGGCGCCCTCGACCGTTTTGCCGGGGCTGACGGCCGGAATCAGCTTTATGCGACCGAAGGCGCGCCCGATGAAGTAGGCGCCCGAGTCACCGGCGACTACGGCGGATAAGACCAGGAGCAGAAATCTGGTTCCCAAGACGCGGTTGCGGAGCAAGGCGAAATAGGGGAAGAGAGCACCCACGTAAAGCGCCCCGATTGCGAGGAGCAAGGGGGGCGCAACCGCGGCCCGCGAGCCTCGCTGATTTACCCAAACAATCAGGCCGCACATGATCACCACTGCCGTCGCCGCCAGCGCGCCGCTGGGGAGCGGAGCAAGCTGCCCGAGGGCCACCCCTGCCGGAAGGACGCCCGCGATCAGCAATATCGGTATTGCGGCCGAGGCGCCAGCCGGTGCCATCGCGGCTATTTCGTAAAGCCCCCAGGCGGTGCACAGACCCACAAACAGGCTGATCGACCAGGCGGGAGCGAAAACGATCAGCGCGATGAGCGGCGGTAAAGTCACCGCCGCGGTGAGCAGTCTAGTTCGCAACACGCAGCGGCGGACGCGAGGTGGGTTGCACCGCACCGAAGCGCCGTTCCCGGCGCTGATAGGCATCCAGCGCGGCCAGGAATTCGCGTTCGCGGAAATCGGGCCACAAAGTGTCAGTAAAATAGAGTTCCGTGTAGGAAAGCTGGTAGAGGAAGAAGTTGGAAATGCGCAGTTCTCCGGAGGTCCGAATCAGCAGGTCCGGGTCGGGGACGCCCGTGGTATCCAGATTGCCGGCGACTGTGAATTCGTCGATTTCATCGGGACGCAGCTTGCCCGCAGCGACCTGCGCCGCGATGCGCCGGGCGGCGCGCGCGATTTCCTGCCGCCCGCTGTACGATACCGCCAGCGCGACGGTCATCGAGCGGTTATCCGCCGTGCAATCGATGGTCTCGTGCAGTGCCTGTTGCACGTGCACCGGTAAGCGGCTGCAGTCGCCCAGCGCTATCAGGCGAATATCACGCTTCATCATCCGTTTGGTCTCGGTGATGAGATAGCGATGCAGAAGCTGCATCAGGAAACGGACTTCGGAACTCGGGCGTTGCCAGTTCTCGCTGGAAAAGGCGAACAACGTCAGATAGCGGATCCCCAGTTCGCGGGCCGCATCAACCACCGCGCGGACCGAATCCTTACCTCGCCGATGGCCTTCCAGGCGGGCCAAGCCGCGCCGCGTCGCCCAGCGTCCATTGCCGTCCATGACTATCGCAACATGGCGAGGCAATCGGTCCGGATCGAGCGAAAGCCCCGGAAACTCATTCAATGGCAGCGATTCCAATTTTTTCCTTATTCTGGCGGGCGTGCCTGAACCCCCCGGAGAGCTCAAACCTCCATCACCTCCGCCTCTTTTGATGCCAACACCTTGTCCAATTTCTCGATGTATTCGGTCGTGAATTGCTGCACTTTCGCTTCGGCGGCGCGAAGGTCGTCGTCGGTGATTTCCTTCTCCTTGTGCAACTGCTTGAGCATGTCGTTGGCGTCGCGCCGATGATTGCGAATCGACACGCGGAAATCCTCGGCGATTTTGCGAATGTGCCGGACCAGTTCTTTGCGCCGCTGCTCGGTCAATTCAGGGATCGGCAAGCGGATCACCTTGCCGTCATTGATTGGCGTCAAACCCAGCTCTGGAGTCTGTTGAATTGCCTTTTCAATTTCGTGAATCGAAGTGCGGTCATATGGCGTAATTACCAGCAGCCGCGCCTCCGGCGCGGCTAACCCTGCCAATTGACGCAGGCTGACCTTGGCGCCGTGGTAGTTGACCACCAGCCCCTCGATCAGCGCGGTGGAGGCCCGCCCGGTACGGACCCGCGCGAGTTCATGCCTGAAAGCGGTTAAAGCCGCCTCCATCTGACGCCGAGCTTCGTCGATAACTTCGTCTTTCATGGCTTACGACTCGCTTCCTAACTTACCAGCGTGCCGATATGCTCACCCAGAACCGCTCGTCTTATATTACCGAGTTTTTGCAGATTGAAAACCAGTACTGGCAACCGGTGGTCCATGCACATCGAAATTGCCGTACTGTCCATTACTTTGAGGCCGCGTTCCAGAATTTCCATGTAGGTGAGATGCTCAAACCGTCGTGCACCCGCATGCTTGGCCGGGTCGCGATCGTAAATCCCGTCCACCGTGTGACTGGCCTTCAGGATAATTTCAGCGCCGATTTCCATTGCGCGCAGGCTGGCCGCGCTGTCAGTGGTAAAGTATGGACTGCCGGTCCCAGCCGCGAAAATCACGATGCGTCCCTTTTCCAGATGGCGGATGGCGCGGCGCCGGATGTAGGGTTCGCATACCGCCTGGATGGTCAGGGCGGACATGACGCGGGTCCTGGCCCCGATATGCTCCAGCGCGTCCTGCAAGGCCAGCGCGTTCATGATCGTCGCCAGCATTCCCATGTGGTCGGCCGTAGTGCGATCCATTCCACGCGCCTCGTAGCTGGCGCCGCGCATCAGGTTGCCGCCCCCAATTACCACCGCGACCTCGACCGGAAGATCGGCCACTTCTTTGATTTGTTCCGCGATGGCGGCGAGAACCTGATGGTCGATACCAAAGCCCGTGGCGGGCGCCAGAGCTTCACCGGATAATTTCAGGAGGACGCGGGAATAGCGGGGCTGGCTTTTTCCTTCCCCGGAAGCCGCCGATTCCTCAGAGACTGCCATTTACCCGCCGCCAAAAGTGCAATTCAGTTGTTTTCTGGGTTGGAACTGTCCAGTCCTTCGCCCAATTGAAAGCGTACGAACCGGCGCACTTCGATCTTTTCACCGACCTTGGCGGAATACTCGGTGACGATTTCGCTGATGGTGCGCGCAGGGTCACGAATATAGCCTTGTTCCATTAGACAGACGTCGCGGTAAAATTTTTCCAATTTACCCTCGACAATTTTGTTAATGACTGCTGCCGGTTTGTCGGCCGCTTGGGCGGCATAAATCTCACGCTCCTGGGCGATAATTTCCGGTGCAAGCTGTTCGCGTGACACACAGCGCGGATTAGCCGCCGCCACCTGCATCGCCAACTCCTTGACCAGCGACTGAAACTCGGGAGTTTTCGCGACAAAATCAGTCTCGCAATTGACCTCGATCAGCACCCCGAGTTTGCCCCCGGCATGAATGTAGGAGCCGATGCTCCCTTCGGACGCGACCCGTCCAGCGCGCTTGGCTGCCGCGGCGATGCCTTTCTGGCGCAGCCAGAGGATCGCTTTGTCAAGGTCGCCGGCGTTTTCTGCCAGCGCCTTTTTGCAATCCATTACCCCCGCGCCGGTCTTCTCGCGCAGTTCCTTGACGATGTTGGCGTTGACCTCAGCCATTAATTTTCCCTATGCCAAAGATGGTTTTTTGGAGGGCGGTTTGCTGCCGCCCGCTGTCCGCTTCCGAATGCGTCAAACCAGGCGCCGACGCATGAGGCTTAGCTGTCCAACTGCAAACCCGCGATGCCGCCGCGCCAGGATAGCGCGCATCTGCCACTCAATCATGTTCAGGAAGCCACGCTGCTGTTAAACCGCTTGCGGCGATTGCGGGCCAGGTGCCGGCTCTTCCGCCATACCCAGGTCCGCCACACCCTTTTGCCGCTCCTCCTGCAGATGTTTGCCTTCGATGACCGCGTCGGCAATGGCGGCGGTAAACAGCTTGATCGCGCGGATGGCATCGTCATTGCCGGGCACGCGGTAGGCGATCAGGTCGGGATCGCAATTGGTGTCGACCACCGCGACCACCGGGATGTTGAGCCGGTTGGCCTCGGCGACTGCGATCTCTTCCTTTTTGGTGTCAATCACGAACAATGCATCGGGCAGCCGGCGCATGTTCTTGATTCCGCCCAACGTCGCCATCAGCTTGGCGTGCTCGCGCGCCAATTCGCTCATTTCCTTTTTGGTCAACGCGCTGACCATTGCCGGGTCGCTCATCTGTTCTTCGAGTTTCTTGAGCCGATCGATCGAAGCCCGGATGGTCTGAAAGTTGGTCAGCATCCCGCCCAGCCAGCGATTGTTGACGTAAAACATTCCGGCGCGTTCGGCTTCTTCGCGCACGATGTCCTGGGCCTGTTTCTTGGTCCCGACGAACAGTATGGTGCCGCCCGCCGCCGCCAAATCGCGTACAAAGTCAAAAGCAGTGCGGAACATTTTTACCGTCTGCTGCAGGTCGATAATGTGGATGCCGTTGCGGGCGCCGAAGATGTACGGCTTCATTTTGGGATTCCGGCGGCTGGTCTGATGGCCGAAGTGGACGCCGGCCTCCAGAAGCTGCTTCATACTGATTTCCGTCATGGACTTTCCTTTATTTCCCTTGCTCTCATCGTTTTATCAAGCGCCGCTTTGGCGCGCAAAGCCAGCCCTCAAGCCTGCCTCCCCGACTGGCCACCGCTAATTGTTCATCGATTCGAGAAATTCGTCATTGGTCTTGGTCCCCTGCATCTTGTCGAGCAGGAACTCCATCGCCTCGACCGCATTGAGCTGCGACAGCAGCTTGCGCAATATCCAGACCCGGTTGAGGGTGCTGCGCGGCAGCAACAGCTCCTCTTTGCGGGTGGTCGAACGCTGGATATCGATCGTCGGGAAGATCCGCTTCTCAAGCAAGCGCCGGTCCAAAGCCACCTGCTGATTGCCGGTCCCCTTGAACTCCTCAAAGATTACCTCGTCCATCCGGCTGCCGGTATCAACCAGCGCAGTGGCGATGATCGTCAGGCTGCCGCCGTCTTCGGTATTGCGCGCGGCGCCGAAAAACTTCTTGGGCTTGTGCAGCGCGTTGGAATCGACGCCGCCCGACAGGATCTTGCCCGAAGGCGGCACCACCGTGTTGTAAGCGCGCGCCAGACGCGTGATCGAGTCGAGCAAAATCACGACGTCGCGGCCATGCTCGACCAGCCGCTTGGCCTTCTCGATTACCATCTCGGCGACCTGGACGTGGCGGGTCGCAGGCTCGTCGAAAGTGGAGCTGACAACCTCGCCCTTGACCGAGCGCAGCATGTCGGTGACTTCCTCCGGCCGTTCGTCCACCAGCAGCACGATCAGGACGATCTCAGGATGGTTATGGGCGATCGCCCGTGCCAGCGCCTGCAGCATCATAGTCTTGCCGGTAAAAGGCGCGGCGACGATCAGCCCGCGCTGCCCCTTGCCGATCGGAGCGACCAAATCGATAATCCGGGTGGTATAATCCTCGTGATCGTATTCGAGCTTGATCCGTTCCTGAGGGTACAACGGCGTCAGGTTGTCGAACAGGATCTTGTCGCGTGCCTTCTCGGGCTCCTCGTAGTTGATGGACTCGACCTTAAGCAGCGCGAAGTAACGCTCGCCCTCCTTCGGCGGACGAATCAACCCTGAGACGATATCGCCGGTGCGCAGATTGAATTTCCGGATCTGACTGGGTGAAATATAGATGTCATCGGGGCCGGGCAGATAGTTGTAGTCCGGAGCACGCAGAAAACCAAACCCATCAGGCAGGATTTCCAAAACCCCCTCGCCCAGGATCGATCCGTTCTTGGCCGCCTGCGCTTGCAGGATCGAGAAGATCATCTCCTGCTTGCGCATGTTGGTCGCGCCGTCGATGTTGTAGTCGCGGGCGATATGAGCCAGGTCGGTGATCTTGGCCCCCTTGAGCGCCTTGAGATTCAGAACCCCGACTTCGTTTACCACACCGGAGCTCAGACCCGCGGCGGACGTGGCTGCACGCGGCTCAGCAGGTAGGTTGGCCGCCGCTCCGGCTCCGGCATCCATGGCCAGATTGGAACCGCCGCCTGGCGCAATCGCGGCTGCCGCGCCGCTGCCGTTGGACTCCTCGGCGCCTGCTGTCGAGTCGTCCTTCGTTGCCGCAAGCGAGCCGTTGTCGTCGATCTGCTGGACGTCGTTTTTGGGCGCACGCTGCTTACCCATATTTCGCCCACGATATTTCCTGCCTGATGTCTGATGTTGCAACTAACCCTCCACAAACGGCTGCCTGAAACTGATCCCTGTTCGGATGACCTCGCCGTTTAGAGCTTGTTTACCGCTCCCCGCTCGACGGATTTCAAAAGACTGGTAAAGCGCCTAGCGCTCTTGGAGAGGGGGGGCGTGCGAGCTTAAAGTCCCGATCCCCGAAGGAGTCTTGGTGAGAGACCTAAAGCAAACCTAACCAACTAAAGTCAATCTGTCAACCTGCTTTGACCGGCCCGACCTTTCCATTCTTCAACACCCGCAGGTCGGGCTCCCTGGTTTTTCGAGCGCGGCCGCGGCCACTACCGCCGCGTCCAGGCCGCAGTTCTCAATCAGCTGCGCCAGGTCCGGCGCGACTGGCGCGATCACCGCGACAGGTTCGCGCCGCCGCGGATGGCTCACCGCGAGATAAAAGGCGTGCAGGGCCTGCCTCTTTATCGGCATGCGCTGGCGGTCCTGCCGCCCATAAATCGGATCGCCCACACAGGGATGGCCGATGGAGGCGAGATGGACCCTGATCTGGTGGGTCCTGCCAGTCCTCGGATGTACGGCGGCCACACTGATGGGAATGGCCGGCCCGTTGTCGGCCCTCAGATGGCATCGCTTCAGAACCGTCACCTCGCTGTAGGCTGCGCGCCCGTTTTTGGCCTGGATTGACATCCGCTTGCGCTCGATCTGATGGCGTCCGATGGGCCGGTCAATTGTCACCTGGTCGCGGCTGGGGTGGCCGGCTATTATTGCGATGTAAATTTTGACCACCGTCCGCTGTTTGAACTGCTCCGACAGCGCCGTACGCGCAAAAGCGTTGCGTGCCACCACCATCACCCCCGACGTGTCCTTGTCCAGGCGATGGACGATGCCGGCCCGCCAGGTTCCGTCGATCTCCATTACGGCGGCCAGATCAGGAAAGCGCGCCGCCAGCGCGTCGACCAAAGTCGAATGGGGATGGCCGGGCGAAGGATGCACCGCCATCCCGGCCGGCTTGTTGACAAAGATCAGGTCGGCGTCCTCCCACAGCACCTCGATCGCAGGAGCAGCCGGCGCGACCGCGGGCGAAGCGGGCGGCGGAAACCGGACCTCGATCCGGTCGCCTGCCCCAACCTGATGCGAAGCGTGCGCAGTTCGATCATTCATCCGCACCAGGCCCGCTCTGATCGCCCGGGCAATCTGGGAGCGCGAAATCTCGGGCGCCAGTTCCCGCGCCAGGTAAACGTCAATCCGCATCCGACCCTCCAGGCGGGCGACAAAATGCCGGCTCTGACTTCCGTCCGCTCTCGCGGACTCATCCGTGGACGAGGGCGAGGGTGCCTGATGCATTTGGAGTAGAATGCCTCAACGGGCAGGGTACGCAAGCGGATGCGCCGCCTCATAACGGGCGATCTCGGCCTCATGGATCAGCGTCAGGCCGATATCGTCGAGTCCTTCGAGCAGGCATTTTTTAGCGAACGGTTCGATTTCGAACCGCGCCGACCATCCGTAGCGGTCGCTCACCGTCTGGTTGTCCAGATCGATCGTCAGGCTGTAGCCGTGATGCTCTGCTTCCATCGCGAAAACATGATCGACGGCGGCGGCGGTCAGGATTACCGGCAACAGTCCGTTCTTTATCGAATTGTTGCGGAAGATATCGGCGAACGAGGGCGCGATAACCGCGCGGATGCCGAAGTCGTCCAGCGCCCATACCGCGTGCTCGCGCGAGCTGCCCGAGCCGAAATTGGCGCGTGTCACCAGGATTGTGGCGTCCTTGTACCGTGCCTGGTTCAGAACAAAGCCCGGATCCTCGGAACCGTCGGGACGATAACGCCAGTCGAAAAACAGCCCCTTGCCCAGCCCGCTGCGGACGATCGCCTTGAGAAACTGCTTGGGAATGATCTGGTCGGTGTCCACGTTGGCCTTATCCAACGGCGCGACCAGTCCGGTAAATGTCTTGAATGCGCGCATGTTCGGTTAACCCCTGCCCTCAGCTCCATTGTCGGACATCGACAAAATGGCCGGCGATCGCGGCGGCCGCCGCCATCTGCGGCGACACCAGGTGGGTCCGTCCGCCTTTGCCCTGGCGTCCCTCGAAGTTGCGGTTGGAGGTGCTGGCGCATCGTTCCTGCGGCTTGAGAATGTCGGGGTTCATGCCCAGGCACATGCTGCATCCCGACTCCCGCCACTGAAAACCCGCCTCGATGAAAATGCGATCCAGCCCAAGCGATTCAGCCTCAGCTTTAACCTGCTGCGAACCCGGCACCACCATCGACTGCACATGGCTGGCGACTTTGCGCCCCTTGACGATTTGCGCGGCAGCTTGCAGGTCGCGCAGGCGCGAGTTCGTGCATGAACCGATGAAAACCCGATCAAGTTTGATGTCGGTGATCGGCGTTCCCGGCTTGAGCCCCATGTATTCCAGCGCGCGCTCCGCGGCCTTTCTCCGATCGGGGTCGGAGAAACTGCGCGGGTCGGGTACCTTGTCTGTCACTTCCGCGACCATTGCGGGATTCGTTCCCCAGGTGACCTGCGGCGCAATCAAGGCCGCGGACAGCGCCAGGCTGGAGTCGAATCGCGCTCCCTCGTCGGTGCGCAGCGTGAGCCATCGCGCCGCCGCGCGATCGAACTGCGCGCCCTGTGGCGCATAGCGGCGTCCGCGCAAGTAATCAATCGTGATCTGATCCGGGGCGATCATGCCGGCGCGCGCTCCCGCCTCGATCGACATGTTGCACACCGTCATCCGCTCTTCCATGGACAATGCCGAGATCGCCGAGCCGCGATATTCGATCACATGGCCGGTGGCGCCGTCGGTGCCGATCCTCCCGATGATCGCCAGGATGATGTCCTTGGCGCTCACGCCCAGCCCCAGCTTGCCGTCCACCCGAATTTCCATCGTGCGCGGGCGTTCCTGCCACAAGCATTGCGTGGCCAACACGTGTTCGACCTCGCTGGTGCCGATTCCGAAGGCCAGTGCGCCGAAGGCTCCGTGGGTCGCTGTGTGGCTGTCGCCGCACACAATCGTCATCCCCGGCTGGGTCAGTCCCAGTTCGGGACCGATTACGTGAACGATCCCCTGCTCGGGGGCGCCCAAATCGAACAGGCGCACGCCGAATTCGTGACAGTTGGTGCGCAAGGCTTCGACCTGCCGGGCCGAATCGGGGTCGGCGATCGGCAGGTTGCGGTCGGTCGTGGGCACGTTGTGGTCCTGCGTGGCGTAAGTCCGCATCGGCGCCCGCACCTTTCTGCCCGAGCTACGCAGGCCCTCGAACGCCTGCGGCGAAGTCACCTCATGAACCAGATGAAGGTCAATGTAAAGCAGCGCCGGCTGCCCCGCCTCCTGATGCACAATGTGATCGTTCCAGACCTTTTCAAACAGCGTCGCTGCTGGCATTTAACCCTCTTGATAGATCACTTTATCGCCTCGGCTCGACCAGCGACTTAAACCAACGGCCTGAGTGAGTCATATAATTATCCGGCCTTGCGCTCGCCGAATCAAAGGCCGTCCAACCTTTACGAGCGCTGCCAGAACCAATCATCGGAGGTCCGGCGCCGGCGCGCCAGAATATAGAACTACTGGATGAAACTCCTCCGGCCCATGGCAAACAAGCGCGTCGAAAGGCGGGCGTTACGACCGCTGTAATATCGCCCGTTTCAAGTCCGGGGCCGGTACGCTCGATTCTTCGAGCATCAACCCTAACCGCCGCGCCGCCTTCAGAAAGGAATTGAGCGGGCTGGACGTGGTGTGGCGGTGCTTGCCGGGGTGAGCTGAGGCGTCGGAGCGGGTGCGGCGCTAGCCATTGGATTGGCCGCGAGGATCTCCAGGGAGCACATGCTGTCATACGTCTGCAGATCCGAGATCTTTGCCGCCCAGGTATAGCGGGACGCAATGGGGCAGTTCGCTGCTCCGCTTGGAGGCGCCGGCGCAGGGAGCGGGGTTTTACCGTTATCGGCCCCCGTGGACGAGGTTTGAGTTGGCTCCGTCGCGGCCATTCGCTGTTCGATGCAATGCTTCATGTCCGCCCGCTCTTGTACAATAAGCTCGTCGAGCTTACCCATCGTGTAGTCCGCGTAATAGCTATTGTTGATTGGGGTTATCGCCGAGGTGACCGCCGCGCTCGCGCCCGACAGACCCGCCGCCACCGGACCTGCAACCAACGCGGTGATGGCACCGGTACTGGCTAACAGGCCGCTCGTTACGGCTCCGACATAAGTCACGTTCGATCTGAAACTGAACACCCTGGCGCGGAAATTGTTGCAGTTGTAATCCGACCAGTACATCAGCTGGCGAATAATATCATTCTGCAAATCGGGGTTGCTGATGGTGTTCATCGCGGCCGCGACATCAGACACGTTGATGCTTACGTATATGCATTCGTTCAGGGCGCTGCTTGCGCCTGTGAGCGATGAAGAAACCGAATCATAAAACCTTGTGGGCCATGGGTTCCATTCTGAACAGTAAAATCCAAGTGATGGTGTTCCGGCAGCCGAAGGAACGGGCGACGACAAGGCGAAAGGCGCAGGAAATCGCAGCAGCGGCTCGGACCGGATCCGCGGCTCCTGATACGTGCAGCTCACCGCAAAAAGCGCCAATAACACGATGTAAATCAAGGCTGTTCGGATCACGTTCTGACCCTCCGGCACAGTTTCGGCCGAAAACCCAGGGATTTGTGGCCTGTCTGGTGCGATTAGTTGATAAAGCCGTATGGTAAGCGGCGTGAGGTTTCGAAATGTCGCGCCCTTGTCCCGAACGATCACGTCAGCGTCTGTCGCAAGCGAAAGTTGGCCGGCGGTGAGAGTTCACCGGTTGGACGGCGGCCCCGGCCGCGAACTCACCGGCTGATCGAACGGAGGGGGCAGGCCCAGAGAACCGCGCAGCCCCCATTCGGCCCACAATATCCCCAGCGCCAACGCAACGATAACCAGCACAATCAAAGTACGACGGACATGCCGCTTGTGCGTACTGTCGAGCCGTCGATGGCCCTGCGCGATGCGCGCTCCGATGATCGCTATCGCCTCTTTTACGGCGCCCAACGCCGCCGGCATCCGCGATGCCTGCGTGGCGCGTGCAGCGGCATAGCGATGGCGCAGCTCGGCCTCGGCGCTCTGACCCAGCGAGTGCAGTTCGAAAATTATGATGAACAGGGCGATCGGTAGGAGAAGCGCCAGGCCTGGAAGCAGGTAATTTACTATCGGACAGAGTATCATCAATCTTCCCAGGTCACGCTCGTTGCCCTGACAAATCAGCGTACGGACCAGCAGGAACGCCAACAGGGCGGGTATAAAAAGGATTCCGCCGGCGAGTCCCAATATCGCGGAACGCCTGATGCGCTGATGATGCCGCTCGCCAGGGGATTCCATTATTGCAGCCATTGCGGCTCGACCTCGTAATAGTCAGCGGGATACTTGAAGCCGATTGCTCCCCGCACCGGCGAGTTGAAGAACGCCTTGTACGCCTGCTCCTTGTAGATGTGCCATGTCCGGCGACAGCTGAAAGTTATACTGGGTATCGTTCCTGCGCGGCGATTGCTCCTCACATAGGCTTCACAGGGATCTTTGAGGACGTAATGGCGCGGTTGCGTAAACCATTGCCCGCCGTTCGCCGGCGGCAGCAGCTGTTCAAGCAGATTGCGCAGGGTCGTATCGTTATCGTCATCATCTGTGGAATCAGGCGCGCCAACGCAATGGCCATCGATATAAGTCAGCTTTGTGGCTGCGACATTATCGACTGGCGGCGACTGAGCGTCAAAAAACTCTCCAACCCTGAGGGCGTAACCCTTCCATGCGCGTTCGCGGCTGGTGGCGATGCAGGGGTGGTCGGGATGATTCTGCGCGCGCGCGTGTCCCCATCCGGTGTCATACATACGGGAATCATTTTCGAGTTCGCGATGCGCAAATGAATCGCCGTACAGGTGCAGAGAAAAGCCCAAAGCGCAGAGCCGATTGCCATAGTCAGAATCCCGATCGGGTTTTGATTCGCGCACCTTCTCGGCGAACGACTTGACCAGGTCAGATGCCACCTCCGTTACCGCGGCCGAATTCCCGCCAGTCAGTCCATGGAGCAACTGCTGCACGATGACCATCGGACCGCCCGTGTCTTTGGGCAGGATGGTGGGACAACCTCCAAACAGGCGTTCGATCTCACAAACCGGATACCAGGCAAACCACGCGCCGCTTTCCAAGCCGGCATCCGCGGCAACACTCACAGCGTTGAGCTCGCGCGTCTCATCCGGCAACCACGCGCAAAACGCGACCACCTCGCGTTCGTCGCGGCTGAGTACCGAGGAGCGCAGATGGTGTAGAATCGCCGACACGGTGAAGAAGTGACCGGGGTCGTCGTAGGCGTGGAGCGCAGGGGGAAACAGCAGCGCGAATGACAGGAACCCCGGCCCGATAGCAACGGCCAGAAGTTCCCGCGCGAACCGCCACCGTCCTGAGGTTCGATTGAGCATCCGCCGCCCCCCTTCAAACGTACTCGCTTAATTAACTGTCAAACAGATGCTTACAATCGACTAACTATTGGTTTCGATGACCATAACCGCACGTATGATTCTACAGTATAATTCGCGCAAATTCAAAATTGAGAAACCCAACCGTGGGAATCTTTCCGGCATGCGGCAACGAGCAACCGGGTGGGGGAACTGGCCGTGCCTGGGAGCCCCGCATGGATTAACCAGGCGCTCAAGCCATGCGATTTTCACAACCGGCGGATTTGCGGGTTGCCTGTGCGGGCCGCATCCCTTCCAATCTCGCCGTTTCGGAGGGTGCGCGCCTGTGCTATGAGTGCGTTCGAATCGCAACGGCGGACGTGAACGGAGCAGCAATGGAACACAACACGATCAAGGACAAGGCCGCCATAGTTGGCGTGGGCGAAAGCGCGTATTACAAGCGCGGCGGCTCGCCGGTTCCCGAATTCGGGCTCGCCTGTCAGGCCATCATCAACGCCGCCAACGACGCCGGGATCAAAGTGACCGACATCGACGGGCTGGCTTCTTTTGCGATGGAAGCCAATGAGCCCAGCCGTCTGGCGGGCGGCCTGGGCCTGCGTGAACTGAACTTCTGCAACATGGCCTGGACCGGGGGCGGCGGCGTGGCGGCGGCCGTGGCCAATGCGGCTGCGGCGGTCGCGTGCGGATACGCCCGCTACGTCGCGGTGTTTCGCGCGCTGGCTCAGGGCCAGACCTTCCGTTTCGGGCAGGGTACGACCGGGCCTGGAATGGCGGGCCTGATGGGATTTACCGTCCCCTACGGCCTGACCACGCCGGCCCAGAAGATCGCGATGCGCGTGCGCCGCTTCATGCACGAGCACAAGATCACCCAGGACGCACTGGCCGCCGTGTCGCTCGCCTCCTACCATCATGCGCAATTCAATCCGCGTGCCGTGATGTACGGGCGTCCGCTGACGCGCGAAGCCTACGACAATTCGCGCTGGATCGTGGAGCCGTTCCATCTCTACGACTGCTGCATGGAGAACGACGGCGCGTCGGCGGTGATCGTGACGACCGCGGAACGCGCGCGCGACCTCCGCCAGAAGCCCGCCTATATCATGGCGGCGGCGCAGGGCTCCGACTACCGCGACATCCACGATTCGGAAAACGTTCCGGACTTCCCCAGCGCCAACTACAAGCATCTGTCGCGCCGGCTTTACGAGATGGCTGGGATCGAGCCCAAGGACGTCGATGTTGTGCAATCGTACGACCATTTCAGCGGCGCCGTCGTGATCACGCTGGCCGAGCACGGCTTTTGCCATCCCGACGAGCTGATGGATTTCTGCACGCTCGAAAATTTGACCTGGCCCAACGGCAAACTTCCGCTTAACACCAGCGGCGGCAACCTGGCGGAGTGCTACGTAATCGGGATGCAACTGGTTAATGAGGCGGCGCGTCAGGTCCGCGGCGACTCGACCTGCCAGGTCAAGGACGCTGAAATTTCGATGATGATTTCGGGCTCGGTCACCACGCCGGCCAGCAACCTGATCCTGCACCGGTAAACGGCGCGCCAGGAGGAAGAAATGGCAACCGAAACCAGCGGGTCTCAATATTATCTCCCCGAAGCGCTGCCGCCGCCTCACCCCGCGCCCGATGGACGCGACCTGGAATTCTGGGAAGCGCTCAAGCGCCATCAGATCGTCGTGCAGCGCTGCAACAGTTGCGGCAATCTTCAGATGGAGCCCGAATGGCTGTGCCACAAATGCCTCTCGTTCGATCGCGGATGGCAGCAGGTCGAGGGCAAGGGACGGATTTATAGCTGGGTCCGCATCTGGCATCCGGTGCCCGCGGCGCTTAAGCCCGCCTGTCCCTTCGTTGTGGTGCTGGTGGAACTGCCGCAGGCCAACAACCTGAGGATCGCGGGCAATCTGCTGGGCGATCCTCAGCAGCCAATTGAAATCGGCGCGCCGGTCGAAGCGGTCTTCGAGGATCACAGGGAAAAAGGCTACACGCTGCTGCAATGGCGCCTGGCGCGCTAGCGGCTCATCTCAGGAGAATTCATGGACGCAAACAGCAATGCCACCGGTCCGCTCAAGGGTTTCAAGGTTGTGGAACTGGCGATGTGGGCGGCGGGGCCGATGGTCGGAGGGATTCTGGCGGATTGGGGCGCCGACGTTGTCAAGATCGAACCGGCTGACGGCGATCCCTTTCGCGCGCTCAACCTGCGTCCCGGACAGGAAACCGTCACCGAAACCAGCATCGAATTCCTGGTCAACAATCGCGCCAAACGCAGCATCGTGCTCGACGTCCGCACCGAAGAGGGCCGCCAGATTGCGCTCGAGTTGATCCACCAGGCCGACATTTTTCTGACCAACCTGCGCACGAATGCGCTGGAGCGGATGCGGCTTGATTACGATACGGTGCACCAACTCGAACCCGCGCTGATCTACTGCCATGTGACCGGCTACGGGCTCCAGGGCGAATGGCGCGACAAGGCGGCCTACGATGTCGGCGCGTTCTATGCGCGCGCAGGCGTCGCCGCGACGCTGCTGCCGCCGGGGGATGAGCCGATGATGCGTTGCGGGGCGTTCGGCGATTATTACACCGCGATGTCGGCGGCGGGCGGCGTGTGCGCGGCGCTGGTCGCCCGCCAGCGGACTGGTCAGGGGCAGCGCGTGCTGGCGTCGCTGCTGCGCACCGGCGCTTATGCGATCAGCGCGCATCTGGATCGAATCGCCCAGGGATCGGCGCCGCGGGCGGTCAAATCGCGCGCGGAAATTCTCAATCCGATGAACAACTGCTACCAGGATTCGCGCGGCAAATGGTTCTGGCTGCTGGGATTGCAGGGCGATCGGATGTGGCCCGCCGTCACCCGGGTGATCGGCCGCCCCGAACTGGAGAACGATCCCCGATTCAACAGCCTCGAGGCGCGCGGGCAAAACGCCACTGTGCTGACGCCGATACTGGATCGGGCGTTCGCGCAGCGGCCCCTGGAGGAATGGGAGCCGCTGTTCGAGCGCGAAGACATCTGGTGGACCCCGGTCAATGACGGCGACGATCTGCTCCGCGATCCGCAGATGCGCGCGGCCGGCGGATTGACGCGTCTGCCTACGGCTAAAGGTCAGGACCTCGAAATCGTGCCGGCGCCAATCGATTTCGACCTGACCCCATGGAGCATCCGCACACCGGCCCCGGAACTGGGACAGCATACCGAAGAAATTCTGCTCGAACTCGGCCACACCTGGGACGACATCGCGCGCCTGAAGGAAAAACGGGTAATCTGAACCTGGTCTCGCAACGTTTTTGGTGTTGTCGGCCGGCCTGTGTCTTTGCGCTCTTCAGCACCCTCGAGCTGGCTGTAGCAGATCTAGCGGAGTCATCAACGGACGAGGTTCGGCAGTCCGCTTTTCTGAAATCGGGTACGGCTTACTGTTTCGCAGTTGATCGGGCGCGCCGGACCGTGCGAAATACGTGGTTCAAGATTTGAATCCAGGATTTCAAGACACTGCCCGGGAGGATCAGCCATGTCAGCATTGCCCGACGCCGCCGACCTCGAGGCCCTGCGCGCTTACGATACGCCAACGATCTGCAACGCGCTGGAAGTGGTGGCGCCGCATCGGCGCGCGTTTGGCTTCAACCGCCGCCCGCTCATCGCTCCCTTTCCCAACCTGAAGCCGGTCGTGGGGTTCGCGCGTACCGCGACGATCCGATGTCGCGAGCCGCATCCGAAGGGGATGCGCGAGGCGGGCCGGATTAGTTTCGCCTATTACGAACATCTGGCCGCGGCCCCGACCCCGACTATCGCGGTGGTTCAGGATCTCGACGGCCCCGACATCGGTCTGGGTGCGTTTTTCGGCGAAGTCAACAGTGCGATGCACAAGGGTTTGGGGTGCGCCGGCGTAATCACCGACGGTTCCGTGCGCGATCTCGATACCTGGGCGGAAGGCTTTTTTGTGCTGGCCGGCTCGATCATGCCCTCGCACGCGCATGTCCACGTGGTTGATATCGGCACAATTGTGAACGTCGCAGGGATGGTAGTTTCGCCCAATGACGTTATTCACGCCGATCGGCACGGAGCGGTCGTGGTGCCCGCGGACGTGATCAAGGCGATTCCGCAAGCGGCGGATTTGCTGGCCCGGCGCGAAAAAGTGATCGTCGAAGCCAGCAGAAAGCCGGGCTTTTCGATCGAGCAGTTGCGCAAGGCTTTCGCCGAATCCTCTCAAATCCATTGAAGAAACGGGAGCGGCCGCGATCGATGCGGCCGTCCCCGTCGGCTTTGCCGAAGTTGAAAAAATCCTACAGGCGGGCGGCGTCGGCCAGCACCTCGCCCGGATGCTCGCGGGGGCTGACTTTGGGGTAGGCCGCCGCGACCTTGCCCTGCTCATCAATCAGGTAGCTGATGCGGCTGGCGTAACCGGCTTTGACGTCGCTGCAGGCGCCGTAAGTCAGTCCCACCTGGCGTTCGGTATCGCAGAGCAATTTGAAAGGGAAATCGAACTTTTTGGCGAAGGCGGCATTCTGTTCGACGCTGTCGAAGCTGATGCCCAAAACCGTGATGTTGTTCTTTTCGAAATCGGAATAGAGGTCACGGAACCCGCGACCTTCGGTCGTTCAACCAGGGGTATCGGCTTTGGGGTAGAACCAAAGCAGAACTTTGCGGCCACGCAGGGATGATAACGTCAGCGGCTGACCTTCATGCGTTTGCAGCGTGAAATCAGGCGCCGGGTCTCCGGCCTTCAACATACAATCCGCCTCCTCTGACGGTATTTCGCTGGCTAAAACGCTATATTCCGGTACCGTCCCTGTCCAGCCGGGCCAAAAAAGCAGGCCCCTACTCCATCCTGGTATGGCGCAAACAGTTTCATTGCCGCCCGCTGGTGCTAAGCTAGGACGCCCAGGCGTGGAGGACAGGACCGTGGACGACTACGCGCAAATTCAGCAACTGTATTCGCGCTACAATTTGAGTCTGGATGAGAAACGGCACGACGACTGGCTGGACTGCTTTACCGCGGACGGGGCGGTGGAGGGCGCAAATTTCGGGCGCTTTGTGGGACGGGAGCAACTCAAGCAGTTCCTGGCCAGGTACCGCGCCGACACGCACATGTTCCAGATGCGTCACGTGGTCACCAACATTCTGCTCGACATCGAGGGAGACCGCGCGCGAGGAAGCTGCTACGTCCTGCATTACCGGACTCATCGCGGACACACCGAATTGATCGCGATCGGGCGTTACGAGGATCAGCTTCGCAAGGTGGACGGCAAGTGGCTTCTGGCTGAACGCAAGGCCTTTTGGGACTACTCGGGCAGTCCAGCCTGAGCACAGACTCGACCGGCAAATGCGCCGTCAATGGCGCAGTTGGGGTTGGAGGATCAATATGAAAGTGGTTTCGCTGATCAGCCGCGGACCGGGACAGGACAGTGCTGATTTCCAAAGATGGTTCGTACGCGAGCATGCGCCGGCGATGCTGAAATCGGTGCGGGTTTTGGCGCATTACGTAGTCAACGTCAATGACGCCTCGCCCAAGATGGGGGTTGCCCCGCTGGATTCCGCTCCGGTCCCTTACGACGCGGTGAGCGAAATGTGGATCGAGGAGTCCGGCGACCCGCGCTCAGCCGCTGCCATCTACAATGCGGCGATTGAGCCGGTGATCGCTCAAAGTCTGCGTTCACGTGAAGCTGCCTGCCATTCCTACCTGGTTACCGAGATCGTCGAGAAGAATCGCCAGGCTTTCGAAGTGGGTCAGCGCGCGCCCGGCGTCAATCTGGTTTCGGCCATTATGTGGGCTGCGGGCAAAACCGATCAGGCAGGGCGGCAGGGATGGCGCAATCACGGGCCGCTGGCCTGCCGCGTACATATCGGGATGACCCGCTATGTCCAGAATTTTGTCGAGCAGGCGCTGACGCCAGACGCGCCGCCGTACAACGGCGTCGCCATTCTGTATTTCCCGACCCTTGAAGACCTCGAGCAGCGGCTTTACGACACCCCGCAAAACGCCGAAGTAATCGCTGCCGACGTCAAAAGCTTCGTCAATCTCGAAAAGATCGTCACCTTTTACACCACGCAATACAATCTCAAGTGATCGCTTGACCGGAGGAAACGCGGATGGCTCAGGGCAGAATCGCGGATCGCGTTGCAATAGTCACGGGCGGCGCTTCGGGAATCGGCAAGGCCACGGTCGAACTGTTCGCGCGCGAAGGCGCCAGAGTTGTCGTCGCTGATTTGCCCAACAGCGACGGCGAGGCGATCGCAAAATCGGCGGGCGGGATGTTCGTTCCCACCGACGTGCGCGATCCCAAAGCGATCGAGCGGCTGGTGCAGACCGCCTGCGACAAGCTGGGCGGCCTCGATATCATGTTCAACAATGCCGGCATCGGCATTGTCGCGCCCCTGCTCGAAACTCCCGAAGACCTTTATTTCAACACCCTCAGAATTGACCTGGACGGCGTTTACTGGGGGTTGAAGTTTGCCGGTCGCGTGATGGTCCAGCAAAAGCGCGGCGCGATCGTCAATACCGCGTCGGTGGCGGGAATCCGCGGCAGCCAGGGGCTGTCCGCCTACAACGCCGCCAAGCACGGCGTGGTGGGGATCACGCGCACCGCCGCGCTGGAGTTTGCTCCGGCGGGCGTGCGGGTCAACTGCATCTGTCCCGGAATAGTGGATACGCCCCTGGTCGCCAACGCCTTCGGCAAGACCGAGAAGATTCGTGAGACGCTGCATCGGGCGCATCCCCTGGGACGGATGGCGAAACCGGAAGAAATCGCGCGCTGCGTGCTGTTCCTGGCCTCCGACGACGCGTCGTTCGTAACCGGTCACGCGTTGGTGGTGGACGGCGGCTTATGCGCCGGCGCCGGGGGCGGCGGGAATTAGCTCACTTTTTCCTCCCCGAAAATTTGTTCGTGAGATGGCCGATCAGGTAGTTGCGCGTGGCCGCAATGTCCAGCGTGTCGAGGTCCCAGTCCGCGTCGGGGCGATGGATTACGCGGCTCATCTCCTCTTCGGGCCACAGGCCAATCTGGCGGCCGCTGGCTTCGAATACCTGGCCGTTGACGTTGGCGCACGCGTCGGTGCATAGCCAGACGGCGAGCGTGGCCGGCTGTTCGGGTCTGATCTCCTCGTCATCGGAGGACAACCAGGAATTGCCGAGCGCAGGGAAACCTAACACTTCCTGCTGGATCCGTATTGTCTCCAGCACCTCGGGAGTCGCCATCCGGGTGCCGGCTCGCGGCCGGATCGCGTTGACGCGCACATTGAACTGACCCAGGTCGCGCGCCACGGTGCGGGTAAAACCGACGATACCTTCCTTGGCCGCCGAGTAGTTGGCCATCCCGTAATGCCCCAGCCCGGATTCCGACGCGGTGTTGACGATCACGCCGCTGCGCTGTTCGCGAAAGATCGGCGCCGCATGCCGGGTACAACAGAATGTCCCCTTCAAATGGACGCTCACCACCACGTCCCAATCCTCTTCGCTCATCTCCCAGATTGGTTTTGGACGCAGGTTGCCGGCGTTGTTGATCAGTATATCGAGGCGGCCGAAATTTTTGAGCGCGCAGTCCACGATCGCCTTCGCACCCGCCATCGTGGCGACGCTGTCGCCATTGGCGACGGCTTTTCCGCCTGCGGCCTTGATTTCTTCGACCACGCCTTGCGCGACGCTTTTGTCGGCGCCTTTGCCGTCCGGCGCGCCGCCGAGATCATTGACCACGACGCTGGCGCCCTGGGCGGCTAGCAGCAGCGCCTCGCAGCGTCCGATTCCGCGGCCCGCGCCGGTAACGATCGCAACCTTGCCGGCCAGTCGTTTCGCCATGACACAATCCTCCCGGCTATCCCTGGATGAAGTCGCGCACCAACGTTGCCACCGCGGCAGGCTGCTCCAGCGGCGCCATGTGCGCCGCGCCTTCGACCATCGCGGTCTTCGAGTTCGCAATCAGCCGAGCGAAGTCGGCGGCGTACAGCGGGGGCGTCAGGCCGTCGTGTTTGCCCCACACGATCAACGTGGGCGCGGTGATGCGATGGATACGTTTTTTCAACCCTTTGTCGGGCAGCGGCCAGATGAACTTGCCGGTGCAGGCCAGCGCCCACGTCAGCCGAATCACCGAATCGGTGTCTTCGAGATTGGCAAAGACGTGTTTGCGCGCCGGATGGGTCCGATCGTAAAACAGCAGCGGCTCCAGGTCGGGCTGCGCCATCACCATGTAGTTCCTGATCGGTGCGTCGTCGCGCCACAAACCCAGGGCGTCGATCAGGACCAGTTTGTTTACGCGATCTCGCGCCGACGCTGCCAGCTCCGCGGCCATCATCCCGCCGAAGGAATGGCCCACAACCGCAGCCGATCGCAGGCCGAGGCGGTCGAACAGCTCATCGTAAAAGAGCGTCAGGTCCCAGACGTCGTCCAGCGGCTTGACCGCGTCGGGCAGGCCGTCGCTGGTGCCTGGATGTTCCGGCGCGTAGACGGTGAAATCGCGCGCCAGCAACTCGAGGAATTCATCCCATACCAGACCGTAGCCGCAATGCAGATAAAGCAGGGGTGGTCCGCTGCCGGCGACTTTGACGCGCGCCTCCACCCGATTGTGCCAAACCGTGACTGTGCGTTCCGAAATGGCCGCCATCATAATTCCCTTTCGTCCGGTTGCGCTCCGGCTGAACGGCTAATTCGCGCTGGCCCGGGCGGCGCCATTGCGCAGACGCTGCGGCCACCAGTTGTTGACCCATCCGTCCTCGTCCCAAACGCTGCGGAAATGGGGCATCACCTCGCGCGCAAACAGTTCGATGTTCTTGAGCGTCAACTCGTGCGGCATCGACCCGATATGCAGCAGCACCATCAAATTGCCAACGCGCAGCTTTTTGACCGCGGCCATGAGCTGATCGCGCACGGTGGCGGGGCTGCCGGCGATCACGAACTGGTTTTCAACGAAGTCGCGGTACCTCCAGTTCGGCACCTGCGCCATGAGTTGCATCTGCTCGGGCGCGATATTTTTCACCGAATGCACGAGGCTGCGATAGTCCTGATGGCCCGGGATTGCGAGCAGCTCCGGCGCGATGTGCAGGCATTTGTCATAAAAGTAGCGGATATGGGGAAAATACTCCTGCTCGGCCTGGGCGTCGGTTTGCGAAACCGCGACCAGCTGCAGAAAGCCCGCGCGATAGGGATTGGGTTCGAGCTTCGTTTTTGAAACGAATTCCCAGAACCCGTCCATGATTTTCTTGCCGACGTTGTTCCCATAATAGCTCAGGAAGCAGTAACAGTGATCGTGCTTGGCCGAGAAGTCCCACGTGCTCAGGCTGCCGCTGCCCGGCACCCAGACGGGTGGATGTGGATTCTGGATCGGACGCGGCCACAGGTTGACCATCGGCAACTGGAAGAACCTGCCGTTCCAGGCAAAGATCTCACGGCTTTGCCACGCTTTCAGAATCAGGTCGTGGGCTTCGTAGTAACGCTCGCGCTGTTCGATTGGACTGATTCCGTAGCACAGGTTGACGTCCATCGGGGAGCCCAGCGGCATCCCCGCAACCAGCCGCCCGCCGCTGATGCAATCGAGCATCGCGTACTCTTCGGCCACGCGGATCGGCGGATTGGTAGTCGGCAGCGTCGCCCCCATCTGCACGATCGCCGTGTTCATCCCGTTGGTCGCGCGCGCGAGCACCGAACCCATCACGTTGGGCGAGGGCATGAAGCCGTAGGCGTTCTGGTGGTGTTCGTTGACGCAGATCCCGTCCATCCCGCAGCGCGCCGCGTGGATCAATTCGTCCAGCGTCCAGTTGTAGTACTGGCCCACCTTCTCCGGCTCGGCCAGTTCCCAAAACGGCGGATCGACCCAGACCGAGTGGTAACGCTTTTCGAAATCCGCGGGTAGTTCGCGATACGGCATCAGATGGAACATGGAGATCTTCATGCCGAAATCCCTCCGCAACGGCGCGCGGCGAAGTTAGATCCAGCCGCCATGACTTGGATAACACACTCCTGCGGAAATGCCCAAGTGCGCAGCGACAAGCGAACACAAGTGAGCGCTGAGCGCAAGAGCGCCCGGGCGCGCACCCTTGTCGCCTCGGCGCACTGCATTGCGGAAAAAAGGTGGACGGAGTCGCCTGACCCGGAATCAGACCGGAATCGAATAGACGCGCGCGGCGTTGGCGCTGAGCAGCTTGCGCTTGGCCTCGAAGTCCAGACCCTCCAGGGTATGGGCGACGCGATCCAGCGCATTGGGATACAGGCAGGTCGGATGAGGAAAGTCGGTCTCGAACATGATGTTATCCACGCCCACCGACCGGATCGCGTTGTGCAGCCCCTCGTCCTCGAACCAGAAGCAGGAATAGACGTTGCGCTTGAAGTACTCCGACGGCTTCATGGTCAGAATTTTTTTGGCCTTGGGCGCCGCCTCTTCCAGTTCGTAGTCCAGTGTTTCCAGCAGGAAGGGCATCCAGCCGACCCCGCTTTCGACCGACACAAACTTCAGCGTCGGGAAGCGCTCCAGCAGACCGGAGTAGATGATGTTCGCGAAGATCTGCGAATTGTGCATGAACAGCATCGTCGAGCCCAGTGCGATCCGGCGGTCCACCGATTGTGAAGGCCATGGCGCCTTGCCGAACCAGTCGATTCCTTCGGTGCTCGATCCGATATGGAAATTGATCGGGAGATTGAGTTCCGCGCAAACCTCCCAGAACGGATCCCAGTGGCGCTCGCCGAGGTCGGGCACCTTATGGTCCTGGGGGCTGGAATTGGTGTTCACACCCTTCAGTCCCATCGCATGGCAGCGCCGCGCTTCCTTGACGGTGGCGTCGATATCCCACCACGGCATCAGTGCCATCGGGAAAATGCGGTTGCGCGACTGCTGCTGCATCTCCGCCATCGCATCGTTGAAGATCTGGGTGCACAGCAGGCGCAATTCGGGATCCAGTGTGGCCGCGCGCAAGCCGCCGAACCCGAGCAGGTTGGGATAGATGATCTGGGCCCAGATGCCTTCGCCGTCCATGAAGGCCAGACGCGGCTCGAGATCATAGGACCCGGGATGGACCTCTTCGATTTCCCATTTCAGAAATTCGATGCCGCGGGCCTTGGCGCCGTCGGGTTTCACCACGCTGGATGGATTGGCCACCGCCATCGGGCGGTCGCCGTCAATAATCCATTGGCGCTTGCCGTCCACCATTTTGACCTGCGGCACGCGATCCTTCCATTTGGCGGGCGCGCGCGATGTCCACAGGTCATGCGGCTCGGTCAGATGGGTGTCGACGTCGATAACTTTGATCCCGGCCAGGGAATCGCGGGCAGCTCCGTTGGTCTTCGTCTCCTGATTTGCGGTGGCCATGCCGTCCTCCAATGCGAAAATCACGCGATAACGCTTTTATGGTACAAGCTTGCTCCGCTGGGCAGCGCTGCTTCAAGTGTCCTCGGACGGCTGCGAGCGGGACAGCTTATAAACGCGCCAAAAAGCTCAGCGGTCAAGCGTGCCGTCGTACCCGCCGGGCCCTGCGGGGACGAAGAAGCGGTGGCGTTCAATCGGCGGCGTCGGTTGGTAAAGCGCCGTCCTTGCCGCAGTCGTCCGAACCTCCGTCAGGGTCCAGCGTGGCGGTTGGCCAGAAATAGCGGAAATCCATCCGGTAGCAGTACGGCTGGCCGTCGGCGCCCTGGTAGCTGATTGCTACTGAGACCTTCAGCTTGGCGCGGCCATCGCGGATCGCGGGCAGCGCGTCGGGTGTGAAATAGGCGGCCAACAGGTGCGGTGAGTCGGGAGACAGAATTCCCAGCTTCAGATGCACCTTGCGCTGCCCGGGTTTGCGCGGATTGTAGCTCGCGATGGCGCCATCGACCGTGGTCCATGCCGTCAATACGGTGTGGCGCGATGGCACCGTGCCGAAATTCCGGTAATCCACCGCGACGTAGGGGCGATTAGCCAGGTCGGTGCTCAGCTTGATCGAAGCCACGCCGATATAGGGACGCTCGCCGCGCGCATAGATCTGCGTCGCCTTCCAGGTTGCGATCGCGCTGGAAACGGCCGCCACCACCATCATGACGGTCAATAATTCCTGGATTCCGATCAGTTGGCGAACGCCGGCCAGCAGCGAGCGTTCCGCCCGCAGAACTTCGCCCTGCTCTTCCTCCAGCTTTTGGGATTTGAAGGCTTCCACCAGCCCAAATCTCCACGCGGCTTTAGAACCCCTATGTTAATTGCTCTACCGAGCCTGCGCCGTCAACTGCGGCGCGAACGTCGGATGATTCGTCCTGAGAGCGCTGACTACGAGCATTGCGCGGCGGCAGGTTCGCGGACCAGTATTCCCCTGCGGGTCAGCTCTTCGACCTGCGCCTGGGTATAGCCCAGGTAAGCGCTCAGCACGCTCAAGTTGTGCTCACCGATTCGCGGCGCCGGGCGCGCGATCCTGGTTGCACTTTCGGAAAAACGCAGCGGCGTTAACGGCAGCGGTAGGTCGCCCACTTCCGGATGCTCGACGTGCTGGATAAAACCGCGCTCGGCGAATTGCGGCTGCTCCATAGCCTGTGCCACGCTCAGCACCGGCGCCGCCAGGATATGATTGGCGTTGAGGATCTTCAGCGCGTCGTCGCGGCTGGGGAATGACTTGAGCCATCCTTCGATTATCGGCACCAGCTCCAAACGGTTTTCCGCGCGCCGCTGGGCTGGATTGAAGCGTGGATCGGCCAGCAGTTCGGGCTTGCCGATGACCTTTACGAAATGCTCCCAATGATGGACCAGGGCGGTGATCACGACATAGCCGTCGCGCGCCTCGAACACTCCGCAGGGCGAGGTGCTCGGATGATGCGACCCCATCCGCGCCGGCCTGGCTTCGCCGTGACTGGCCAGATGCTCGACCAGTCCCATGTCGTGCAGATGAAACAGCGCTTCGACCATCGAAATATCGATATGCTGGCCGCGCCCGGTGCGCTCGCGCCGGAACAGCGCCGCGCACACCGCAATCGCGCCATGCACGCCGCCGTTGTTGTCGGCGATGAAGTATCCGGGCAGCGCGGGCGCACGGTCCGGGTACCCGGTCAGATCCATCACGCCGGACAGCGCCTGGGCGACGTGGTCGTTGCCGGGACGATGGGCCAGCGGTCCCGTCTGGCCGCATCCGGAGACCGATACCATGATAATGCGGGGATTGACTTTGCGCAGTTCGTCGTAACTGAGTCCGGCGCGTTCCATCACGCCGGGGCTGAAGTTTTCCACCACGACATCGGCGCGCCGCACCAATTCTTTGGCGATCGCCAGTCCCTGCGGTTTGTGGAAATCCAGGCAGACGCTTTTCTTGCCCCGATTCCATAGGGCAAAGGCGACGGACAGATAAGCCGCGCCGAAGTTTTTATTGTTGAAGCGCGGCGAGACGGTGGTCTCGCGCGGCGGCAGTTCGAGCTTGATCACCTCCGCGCCCATGTCGGCCAGAAAGCGGGTAACGATCGGCCCCGCGATGTAATTGGTGAAATCGATCACCCGCACCCCGTCCAGCGCGCCCTCGTCCAAAGCGTCCGTCATGTTTCGATGTCTCCGAATGAGTGGAGTTTTTCCTTCGTCATCTTGAGCTGGTGGGGCGGGCAGGGACGCCTAACCCCGCCAGCTCGCCGGGCAAGAGCATGTGTTATAGCCAATGTTATGCGGCGGCGCCGCCTCTCAATAGCCTGCCCGGCAGCGGACCCGCACAATCGACGACGTCCTTGCCGTGCTCGCGGATCGGTGTGCCATTGACGATCACCATCTCGACGCCGATCGCGTCGGCAACCAGACGGGCGGCGCCGCGCGGCAGGTCGTTGACGCGGCGCAGACGGCTGGCGCCGACCGTTTTCGGATCGAACACCGTGACATCGGCCGGCGCGCCTACCTTCAGCACGCCTCGATCCCGCAGTCCGAACACCTCGGCAGGACGGGAGGTGATCATACGCACCGCTTCTTCGAGCGCGAGAAGTTGCTTTTCGCGCACCCAATGGCCCAGCAGATGGGTGTATGAGCAGGCGTCGCAGAGTTGGCTCATGTGGGCACCCGCATCCGACAGGCCCATCACGGTGGCGCGATCGGTCAAAAGCTGGGCGACTTCGTCCTCGTCGTTGTTGAACAGCGACATCAGGAAGCGCGCTTCCAGCCGCGACGCGATCGCCAAATCCAATGTCAGATCGACGGCGTCCTTGCCGCGCTCGCGCATTACTTCGGCCAGCGTCCGCCCCTCCAGTTCCGGCTCAGTGGGGCAGTATGTGATCCACGTCTGATCGTAGTTCCATCGCTGGCCCAGCGGCCCTTTGCCCGCCGCGACGTGTTCTTTGAAGGTGCGGCGGAACGCGGGATCGGCGTACACGCGCATCTTGCCGTCGATCTCCAGCGCCTGCGAAACCGGGCGGAAGAAATCCAGGTTCTCGAACACGAACGGATCCTTGAAGCAGACCTCGTTGACGACCGGGCGGCCGATCACCTGCGGCACCAGCGGCAGTCCCTGTTCGATCAGTTCGTGCGCCCTCTGCATGCCCTTGCGATGGGCGCCGGGACCGCCCGCGCCGGTCACCATCGCGAACGTGATTGGCCGGCCGTTGCGGCGCACGATCTGGGCGAATTCGTCGTACATCAGGCCGGTGCCGGGAGTTACTTCCACCACGCCGCGCCCGGCCTCGCCCAGGGTCGAAGTCAGCGTTTCGATCTCGCTGAACTCGGCGAAGCGGCTGGGAACGGGTTTACCCAAATAACCGATGTGCGTGAATGCCTTGGAGGTCGCAAATCCGATCGCGCCGGCGTCCAGTGCCTCACGCACGATCCCGCGCATCCGGGCGATCTCGGCTTCGGTCGCGGCGCGTTCCATCGACTCCTCGCCCATCACGAACAGGCGCACGGGAGTATGGCCAATGAGGGCGCCGAAGTTGATCGCGGCGCCGCGCCGCTCCAGCGCGTCGAGGTATTCGGGAAAGGTCTGGAACGGCCAGTCGTAGCCGAGTCCGCCCTCCAGCGCGTCGATACTCATGCCCTCGACCTTCTCCAGCGTGCGCATGATCAGCCCGCGATGCTCGGGGCGGGTCGGCGCGACGCCGAAGCCGCAATTGCCGAACACCACTGAGGTCACGCCGTGCCAGGGCGAGATCGTCAGCATCCGATCCCACAGAATCTGTGCGTCGTAATGGGTATGGATATCGACGAAGCCGGGTGTGACCGCCAACCCGCCCGCGTCGATCGTCCGCGCGGCGTCGCCGCGGACGTTTCCAAGTGCCGCGATTTTTCCTGACTTGATCGCGACGTCGCCCGGCACGCCGGGTTTGCCGGTGCCGTCGATTACGGTTGCGCCGGTAATTTTAAGATCGTAATCCATGATCGCCTCCGTTGATCTTGCATGGTCCGCCGTGCCCGTGGCCTGTTTTACGCCGCGAAATAATCGCGTGGATTTCTTACCATCAGTTTATCGATTGCGTCTTCGGTGATGCCGGCCTTGCGCAGCGCGGGCAGGATATCCTCGCTTATGTGAGTCAGTTTCCATTTCGGCGAGTTCTTGAGCATGTTGCGCATGCTCTTGCCCAGCCGTCCCAACCAGCAGTTGACGGTGTCGTGGGCCAGCATGATCCGATCATGCCCCACGCCGATCAGCCCGATGAGCGACGCCAGCCGCAGCCGGTCCGGCGCGACCATCTCGATCCCGAAGCGGTCGAAGCCGAGCCAGGCGCCACGCTCAAGGATATCGAAGTAGTAGCGCATATCGCCCACCCCGCAGGCGTGGCCGATCATCACGCGCTTGGGTTCCACGCCTTCACTGCCCAGGATGTCCAGCACCTCGCGTCCGAAGGGCGCGGTTTCGCTGTTATGGACCAGGATCGGCACGCCGGTCGCCTTTTGCGCGCGCGCCGCCGCCCGGAACACTTTCTCCTCGACGTGCGTGATGCCTTTTTCTCCCGGAAATCCCTTCATCCCGCTGTTGGCCGCCTTGATCAGGCCGGCCTTGATGCCGGTAGAGCCGATCCCTTCGGTGATTTCGCGCACGTACAACTCCGCGATCTCGTCTGAATCGAGCATGCGGAAATGGGTCGGGATTCCCATCGCGTCGTTGTAAAGCCCGGTGGACATAATCACGCGCAAGCCGGTGCGGTCGGAGACGGCGGCGGCGAATTCAGGATCGCGCCCCAATTCCATCGGGCACGGGTCGATGATGGTGGAAATTCCCTGCGCCTTGACCTTGTCCACCGCCTCGACGACGTTGCCGAATTCGCGCTTACGATCAAAGTCCGCAGCGTCCAGGTGTGAGCCGGGCATCCCGGTCAGCAGATGCTCATGGACCAGGGTCGGGCCCAGATCGGCGGCGTCGCAGCTTCCCAAAACCGTATTGATCTTCATGCGTACGCTCCTCGAAGCGGGATTGCTGGCCTTACGAATCGCACCTTCGGGCGCGGGTGTCAAAGCTTAGCAGGGTGCGGAAAAAAGACGAGCTTGCCTTCCGCACCCTGGATAAAAGATTGCTACTTTCCTTTACTTCTCTCCCTCTGGGAGAGACTGGAGTGAGGGGAGCAGGGTGCGGAAAATCGTTTTTCCGCAACCTGCTCGTGCTGTGAAACACTGCCTGCGGATGATATAGCTAAACGCCGTCGCATAGGATCATCCCGATGGGGGCGCTGGCGCAAAAAATCGACCCGGACTCGGCGGTGCCCGGATTTTGGGATCGCTACGTTCGCCCGCTCGCTCCTGAGCAGAGCAGCCCCGACTGGCACGTCTCGCCGGCGATCGACATCGTTGCCTATCACTTCAGTTGGGCGTGGGTGTTGTTGCCGATGTTCTTCGCCCGCCAGGAAATGACCGTCTACTACATCTATGCGTTCGTGATGGGCGCCAACCTGGCCCATCGCCATTTTGGACTGCCCTACGCTTATCTCGACCGTGACGTGTTCCATCGCTTCGAACGCCAGCTCACCTGGTTTCCGCAGCTCTGTATCCTGATGTTGGCGGCGACGCCGTTGCTGCTGAATCGTGGGGGTGCGATCGGCGCCGCCGTTGTGGGTACGATGGTTTTCTTCTCGCTGCTGTGGAACCTCTGGCACGTTTACATGCAGAAATTCGGGATTTTGCGGCTGTATCAGGCCAAGCATGCGGCTGCGCTCCGGCCCAATACGCCGGCCTGGGTCGATAAGTACTTTATTCTGTGTTGGATTCCGCTTTACCTGAGTTTCCTGGCGCCCAAATACAAGTACCTGATCCTGGCCAACGGTTCTGACGTCAAAGGGCCCCTGTCGTGGATCATCTCTTTCATGGAACGAAGCGAGCGCTGGCTGATCGCGCCCACCGCCGCGATTGCGGCTGCCGGCGTCGGATTATGGTTATGGCACGAATGGCGCACGCGCCGCTTCCAGAACCGTCCGCGAATGTCCGCCGCCGCCGGGATGCTGGCGCTTTCCACCACGCTGTTCTGGGCCAACCCGGTGGAAGCGTACATCGCGTTCGGCTTCAGCCATGCGGTCGAGTACATGGTGTTTGTGTGGGCGTTTCAGCGCCGCCGCTACGCCCGTCCGCAGCCGCAGCCCTCGACGATGGAACGGCTGCTGCGCTGTCCCCGGGCCTGGTACATCGGTTTCATCGCGATATTCGCGGCGCTCGGGATGCTTCAGGCGTCGTGGGGCACGATCATAATGAAGTCGGCGCATCCGATGGAGTTCTTCGGCCTGACCGGCGCCGCGTGGCTGTTTTATTACGCCGTTTACGAATCGCTCGTCCATTTCTACATGGACGGTTTTCTGTGGAAGATGCGCCGCGCTGATGTGCGGGATAATATTTGACTTTGGCTGTGTGGCCACTCCATTGCACTCGGTCATTTCCGGCGCCCCCAGCTGGCAAAGACGCTGAAAAGCGCGGCGGCCGCGCAAGACCTTTGCCGGTCCGCGGCCGCCGCCGACTTTAGCCACGGCAAGGGGGAGAACTTCAGCGTTTGCCCTGTTCTTGGGTCAGCCGCTTTACGATCTCTTCGACCACGGCGTCCGCCTTGGCAAATGTCTCTTCCCGGGTCTGGGGAAAGATTGGATGCGGCACGAAAACGATGTCATAGTCGGGAAAGCCGAGATTGGTGTACTGGATCCGGCCGGCCTCGCGGAATTCGGTGGTGGCGACGTTTGCCGTCGGCACCCCCTGCTCCTCAAAGTATGCGGTGTCGTGCGAACTGCACGACATGCACGACCCTCAACTGCTCAGGCCTTCGACGATTGCGTCGCAGCCCTCGATCAACTCCTTTCGCACTTCGTCCTTGGCCGGGCGGGCGGGGCTGGGCTTGGCGCGCCGCATCGTTTCAGCTACGCCATACCTGGTCTTGAGCAGCTCCTCGACCCGATCCAGGAAGACGCCGCCGTTGGGGAAACCGATATCCAGCAGGCCGATTTTTTTGCCTTTCAGAGTATCCAGACGCTTGGCCATCGGTTTGGCCGGCTGGCTGCTGTCAAAACCAGTCGGGTCCAGAATATCGTCTGCCATTCACGCGCCTCCTTTTGCATAAATCCCTGTCCAATCCTGCATAGCGATTTTCACACCGCCTATTCAAGCCTGATCAATTTGCTCACGGGCGCGCTGCCGGCCAATTCCTCGGAAACCCATCCCGGTATGACCACCGAAAGGCGCCCTGCGGTACCGCCCGCCACTACTATGATGATTGTGTCAGGGGAGCGGAATTTGCGCACCGCGCCGTCTGCCGTCGTCCATTTGGCGGCGCGCCCGCGGGGGGCCGGCCGCGGCTCCTCGGGACGGCGCACCACCGTCTCGTACAAATATTTTTTGACGTCCTGCTTCGACCATCCGTCGCGCGCAATCGTATGGGCATGCTCTGGGCTCAGGATCAGCACGGTGTCGGACATCAGGGGATATTCGCGATAATTATTGATCCCGCCGCCCATGGTGCCGCCGATCGTCGAGACCAGCTTTTCGGCAGTGCTGCTGCCGAAATCGGCGATCTGGAAAAATCCCGTCCCGCCGAAAAAGGTGATGGTCGAGTCCTCCCGCTTAAAACCGCGCTCGACGTGCAACGGCTCCCACGGCGAGATTTCCTCGTTTTCGGCGACCAGGAAACTGTACTGGCCCGGATGGCCCATCGTTGCCTTGGTCACTCCATGGGGCCGCGCGCCGCCGATATTCATCGTCACCAGGCGCATCGCGCGGCCGATGGTCGCGTTGGCGCGAAACCCATGGCCAAGCGCGTTGTGGCCGCAGTTCAGGCCAATCCGGTTGCGCACCGGGCCGTTGATAATCGCCAGCGGCGCGCCCGACATCAGCGTGATACTAAGCCCATGCGCGCAAAGGGCCGTGTCGCACAACCCCTCCACTCCGGCCAGCACGACGGGGAAGTACTCCGGCTTGCAACCCGCCATCACCGCGTTGATTGCCACTTTCTCGACGGTCGCCTTGCCCATTTGCGGGCCGAGCACGCCGATTAACTCATCGCGCTTGCGCCAGGGCGCGCCCGCCAGCATCCGCTCGACGCGCTCCCGGGTCGGAGGAACCACGGGCAGTCCGTCGGTTACCCCGCGCTCATACATCATCTCGATGGGGTCATCGGTCGCGGTTGCCATAATCAATCCTCTCCCTGATGCGACCCGGAATAAGGCTGTCTATGACATAGACCCGCCTTGGCCGCGGCGTCAATCCAAAGGAGAGCCGCCTGCAAATGGAGTCGCGAAACGGCTAATATGGAATTGCCGATGGGACCAGTGCAATACATACCGCGCATTCGCAATCAGTACGCAAAGCTCGGGTACCAACCCTATCAATGGGTTATCAATCCCGGACCGCCGCCGTGGCAGGCGCTGAGCAAGCCGCTGGCGCATTCGCGCCTGGCGCTAATCGCTTCCGGCGGCATCTACGCCGCCGGCCAGATCGCGTTCCATCACAGGGACGACACCAGCTTGCGCGCGATTCCCAAAACAGTGCGGACCAGCGATTTGCGGATCTCGCATTTCGCCTACGACAAGACCGACGCACGCGCGGACCCCAACGTGGTCTTTCCAATCGATACCTTGCGCGCCCTGGTGTGCGAGGGTTTTATCGGTGAACTGGCCGATTACGCCTATACGTTCATGGGCGGGATCTATTCGGCCCGGCGCGTGCGCGAAGAGCTGGCGCCCCGCATCACTCAAAGATTGCTGGCCGAACGCGCGGACCTCGCGCTGCTGGTGCCGGTCTGACCGGTATGCCATCAGTCCGTCGGACTGATTGCCCGCGCCGCCGAAGCCGCCGGCATCCCGACTCTATGTATGTCCAGCGCGCTCGACATCACCCGCGCCGTCAATCCGCCACGCGCCGCATTCCTTGACTTCCCGCTGGGCCATACCACCGGCAAACCGCATCAGCCGCAACTCCAGCGCGAAATCATGCGCGAGGCGCTTGAAGCCTTCGAGTCGCTGGCCACACCCGGGTCGGTCAAGATGCTGCCATTCATCTGGTCGGAGGACGAAGCTTGGAAGCTCGAAGCATTCAGCGGCCAGGACGATCGCACGGAACGCCTCGACACCCCGCAGTATCAGACCGAAGAAGATCGAATCCTGGCGGAGAAAGCGGCGGACCCGGAGCAATGCCCGGTATGCCGAGAAACGCAGTAAAGCGGGCGCCGTGCCCGCTATGACGCGCGGACCCGAACCTCTACCTCATCTCCCATCAGGAGAACCAGAGGCCTGGTGGGGACACGGGATATATGTGCGAAGGAGCGATTTGGCCTTGGTTGACCTCGGCGCGCCCTTTGGATTACTCACGAAACAGACAGCCTAAGGACGTGCGGCTTTGAAGAGGGAATGCCATGAGCCTCGACCAATCAAAATTTATTTCCGCCGACGGCCATGTGATGGAACCGCCGGACCTGTGGGTCACCCGGATGGATAAGCGGTTCCGCGATCGCGCGCCCCACGTCGAGTCGCGCGAGGACGCCGACTACCTGTGCATTGACGGCGTTGAGCCCACGGCGGCGACCGACTTGATTGGCACGATGGCCAATGAGAAGGCCGAGGGCAAACCAATCCTGTCGCGCAATCACAACCGCTACGCGAACGTAAGGCCGGGCGCGCTCGATCCGCTGCTGCGCCTTAAGGATCAGGACCTCGACAACCTCAGCGCCGAGGTCGTGTACCCCAACGACGCGATGTTCGTTTACGCCGCCCCCGATCTCGAATACCGGCGCGAATGCCTGCGCGCCTACAACACCTGGCTGAGCGAATATTGCGCGGCAGCACCTGACCGGATCCTCGGCGCGGGAATGCTGCCGTGGGGTGAGCCCGTTCAGTGGGCAATCGAGGAGGCCGAGCGCTGCGCGAAACTGGGACTGAAGTCGGTGCTGCTGCCGGCCGACATGCCCAGGATTCCCTATGGCGACCCGCGCAACGCGCCGTTGTGGGCGGCGCTCCAGGACCTCGGACTGCCGGTCGCATTCCACAATGCTGCAACCGAGCGCTTCGACCCCCAGGAGTTTCTGCCTACCGCCGGCGGCACCATGATGGCCACCGTGCATCTGAAAATCGCCGGACAGCTCCGCACCTTCGCGAGTTTGATCTCCTCGGGGGTAGCCGCATCTTATCCGAAGCTGCGCTTCGTGATCGTCGAGGGCGGGATCGGCTGGATCGCCGCCGTCACCCGGCTGATGGATCACTGGTGGGAAGATCATCATCATTGGCTGGAGCCCAAGCTGGAGGAAAAGCCCAGCTTCTACGCGCGCCGCCAGTTCTATCACACCTTCGAGGACGACAAGGCGGGCCTGATGCATCTGCCGATGCTCAACGCGGACGGCTTGATGTGGGGCTCCGACTATCCGCACACCGAGGGCACCTTCCCGCATTCGCGCGAGCAGATCGCGAAGGATTTCGCGGATCTTTCCGCCGACCTCAAGCGCAGGATAGTGCGCGACAACGCCGCGCGTCTTTACGGGATCCAGTAGAGCATCCGCCCGGCCGTCTGTGACCCGGCGGCTTGCGGCGCTACAATCTTGGCTGCATCGCAGCGAATGACGCGCTACCAGGAAATCGCCGCCGAGTTTTACCGCAACCGATTGCTGTTCGGCACCACCGAGCGGCCCGCAATCGTCGCGGTTGAAATCGGCGCGCGCAACGCCGAGATCTTCCGCCGCGTCGACGGCAAGCTGACGCGGGAAAGCGCGCCGGCGCAGTTCTTTATCCTGCTGGGCGACCCGTCGCTGCTGTCCACGCTGGCCGCGCCGCACTCCATCCGCGAACTGGAAGGAGACTTCGCACTCCGCCATCTCGCCACGTTCGATACTGCCGCGGCCCTGGACGCCGCCAAGCGCCATCTGCGCAAGGCGGACGCGGGCGGCAATGAAATCCCCTATTTCGTGCTGACCGATCCGGTCGAGCAATTTCTGCTGCTTAGTGGGATGACCTTTTTCGTCGGCCTGGAGTTCGAGCATCTCCATCGGATGCAGATCGACGTGCAGGCTTGCATCACCCCGGGATTCGAATTTCCCTCCGGCGCGCGCGAGGGCGATCGCATCGCGGCGATCGCGATTACAGATTCACGCGGCTTCGAGCGCGTGCTGATGGCGTCGGAGATGGACGAAAGAGCGATGCTCGAGCAGCTGGTGGCGATCGTTCGCGAGCGCGACCCCGACGTGATCGAGGGGCACAACCTGTTGCGCTTCGGGCTCGATTACATCCAGGCGCGCGCCCGCCGCAATCGCGTCGCCCTCAAGCTCGGACGCGACGCCAGCCTGATGAAGGCGCGGTCGTCGCGGATGCAGATCGCGGAGCGAACGATCGCCTATCGCCGCTTCGATATTTATGGGCGCAGCGTGGTCGATACCTGGATGCTGGCGCAGCATTACGATATTTCCAGCCGCGCGCTGGAGGGCTTCGGCCTTGAAGAGATCGAGCGCCATTTCAAGCTCGTCCATCCGGGGCGCACCTATATCGAACCCGAGCGGGTCAACGACTTCATGGCCAATCCGGCGGCGCTGCGGGAGATCGCTCTGGACAACGCCCGCCAGGTCGGGAAGCTCGCGGAAATGCTGTCGCTCAGTTATTTCGTGCAGGCGCAGATTTTCCCGTATTCGTACCAAAACGTCATCCTGCGCGGCAACGCCACCAAGATCGACTCGCTTTTGCTGCGCGCCTATCTGGCGCAGAACCATAGCGTGCCGGTGCCGGGCGAACCGATCGCGTTTGCCGGCGGCCATACGGAGGTGCGCCGCCTGGGCGTTGCGCACGCGGTCGCGCATTGCGACGTCACTTCACTTTACCCCTCGCTGATGCTGCAATTCGGACTGGGACCGGGCTCGGATCGTCTGCGTGTGTTCCTCAGGATGCTCGCCGAATTGCGCAAATTCAGGGTGCAGGCCAAAGGCGCCGTGCGCGAACTCCAGGGTAACGAACGCCGCTACATGGAGGCGCTCCAGCAGACTTTCAAAATCCTCGTCAACTCGTTTTACGGCTACCTTGGATTCTCGATGGGCCATTTCAACGATTACGCGCAGGCGCAGGAGGTGACGCGGCGCGGGCGCGAATTGATCCAGCATGCGATGGTGGAGCTCGAGGCGCGCGGCGCCCAGGTGATCGAGGTCGATACCGACGGTATCTATTTTGTCGCTCCGCCGGGATGCGAAAGCGAATCCGAACAGGAAAAGCTGCTCGAATCGCTCGCCGGCGTGCTGCCCGAGGGAATCAAGCTGGAGATCGACGGGCGCTACCCCGCGATGTTCAGTTACAAGATGAAGAATTACGTATTGCTCGACGAGACCGGCGAACTGACGATTCGCGGATCGGGGCTGCGGTCGCGTGGGCTGGAGCGGTTTCAGCGCCGCTTCATGGAGGAGATGTTCGGTTTGCTGCTCGAAGATCGGCGCGCTGAAATACCCGAGCGGCTGGAAAGCTGGAAAAGGCGCATCGCTGAGCACCAGATGCCGATTCGCGACCTGATGAAGACCGACACGCTTCAGGATTCGCTCGAAGTGTACCGGCAGAAAATCAGCGGCAAGCGGCGCAACGTCGCGGCCGCCTATGAGCTGGCGCTGAAGGCGTCGCGTCCCTACAGCAGCGGCGATCAGATCTCCTATTACGTCACCGGCAGGGGATTGAAGGTCAAAGTCAGCGCCGCCGCGAAAATGGCCGCCGACTATGATCCGGATCATCCCGACGAGAACGTCGAATACTACCAGGCCAAACTCGATGAACTATACAACAAGTTCAAACCCTACCTGGATCGCCCCGGCCTGTTCGACGCCGCCGATCTCGTCCCACCCGAAGAACGCGTCCAGCAGGAGCTGATTCAACCCGAAACCGATGTTGAAAAGGATTGATTAGAGCCGCCCGGTGCGGCGATAAACATCGGATTGCCACCAGTGTGCCGGACACCTCAGAAGTCAGCGCCAGCGGCACCTTGTCTTTACCCGTACGATAGCGCAGATATTGGGCAACCGCAGCTTCGTTCAACAGGCTCGATTCCAGCGAATTTTGCCGGGGCAACAACTCCCGCTCGATCGCCCGGACCCGCCGCACGGCCCGGCTGCGCTCGGTGCTCCGATAGGTAGCGACCATCATCAGGCGCGCGGGTTCGCGCCGTCTGGCCAGGCAAGCGATCAGGTCAACGGTGGAACGGTCGCTGTTATGCAGGTCTTCGCAGACGACCAGCAACGAACGTGTGGCGGCGAGCAATTCCAGGCTTTCGGCCATCTCCCGCATCATCCGCCCGCTGCCGGCATGGGCCGCCTCCAGCCTCAGCGTACTTGTCGTGCCAAGCGACCGTCTGGGCGTGTTTTTAACCGATCGCGGACCGAGGATGACGGACGCCAAGCGGCACGTCGCGGAGGCACGGGCTGAAGACCTGCCCCTGATTCTCATAGCTATTGACCACGATGGACCAGGTCCCGCGCTTCAGAAGCAACCCAAAAAGAAAATGGAGTAGTGTTTCGATTCGTGCAGATGTTTCGCTTATTGACAAGTGAATAAAATCGGGAGCATTTTTTTTAGAACGATGAGCCAGCCGAGTCCACTTCCTTCCACCCCGGTTCCTCAGCCAACTCATATTCCGGCAGGCACCTTTGGCGGTCTCGCCGCTGTTTCCAGCTATATCTTCAATTACCTAGCGCCATTAATCGGTATCGGTTTGACCAGTGGTATTGTTAGTAGTCTCCTAACCGCATGGATATCTCCGAGGATTCAGCACCGGTACTGGGTTCGTCAGCAAAGATTTGATTCTCGCATCTCTAACTTGAAGGAACTACACCGGTTGGCTTCTCAGATTCAGCAGATTCACTCTGACAAAGAAAAGTATGACGTTCACGACAGCAAATATCTTGAATTGGTGAACGCCTGGATGGCCACTACGGACCAAACCAACTACTTATTCTCTAAAAGGGCTGTCGGCAAAATTCACGAACTTAATGACGCCGTTCGGGTGATTCTGTTCCGCCATTACTCCGACGAACCGAAAGGCGAAAAGGAATCTGAGCTTGATTGGTACGCAGTTCTGGACAAATTCATGATCGCTCGGAAAGAATGCTTCGAGGCACTCTATCAAGACCTGGGTTTGGAGCAATAGTCCAGAAGCCCCGGCGCTCTCTAGTGTCCCGTCTCTGAATTAAATACAGGTCTTGTTCGTCTATGCAGCATGAGCGTAAGAGCAGGTGGAGTGGAAGTGAAGGCGGCAGACCGCAAGCAGCTGGAGG
>JAJPIF010000026.1 GCA_021324885.1 Pseudomonadota bacterium | reverse complement strand
GCCGGCGTTGCGGTGTCATGGAACGGGTAGCCGGAACCGAACGCCGCGAATTTGGCGAAATCTTCATACTGCCGCATGACCGAACTCTCCCACGCGTGAAACACCGCCATCGAGGTCCCGCGCTCCTCCCACACGTGCTCGGGCTCGAGGCTTACATCCGGTATCCGGTTGAGCGCCAGACGCGTCTCGGCCTTCTCCAGCGCCAGAGGAACCCACGAGGCGCCACTGTTGGTAAAAGCAATACGCAATTTCGGGTATTCCTCGAGATGACCATAAAAGCAAAACGCGACCATCAGCAACGAATTGTCCATCATCGGCGCGATCGACTCGCTGATGTAGTGTCCGATCCTGAGGTTGGCGGCGATCCGATCCACATATGACCCTTCGGAGGTCCATTCGGGATTGGTGCTGCCGCTTGAAGGATGCAGGAAAACCGCCAGGTTAGCCCGATCCAGTTCCTTCCACAGTTCGTTGTAATACGGATGATTGAGAAAACGCCCCTCGAAGAAACTGGGCCTGATAACCACGGCTTTGAAGTTGTTCGCCGCCGCGCGCCGGACTTCCTTGATCGCCAACCCCACATCCTGCATCGGCAAGATGGCGGCCGGAATCAGCCGATCACGATGCGTGCCGCAAAAATCGGCGACCCAATCATTGTAAGCGCTAGCCAACACGCGCGCCATGTCGGGATTCTCAACTACCGGCAGGTACTCCAAAAACAACGTGGGAAAGACCACCGCATGCCGAATCCCCATCCGATCCATGTCCTTTACGCGTGCGTCGGGATCCTGTGCACCCGGATTGATTGGATGGGGTTTGTTGGGATCCAGCGCGCCGATGTCATCCAAGGACATCCCCGGCCGCCAGATAGCCTGGCGGATGATGCGGCTTTGCGTCATGGGCCTGGCGCTTCTGCCATTGAGGACTACCGTTATCAAACCGGTTGCGGCATCAACGCAATGCCAGAAAGCGGTGCGAACGGGTACCCGATATTCCTGAGGCACATACCTGTCCCAGATTGCCTCGGGCTCGTACACGTGACTGTTGCAATCGATTACCAGGCCGTTTGTTTTGTCTGACGCCATTGTGCCTTAGGCTCCCTTGGACCTTGATAACGGCGCTCCACGAACGCGCAGTTGCTTCGCCGGCAACCGCCTCCAGCGGCTATTGTAAAACGATCATCAATTTAATCGGCAAACATCGTCAACTTAATCGGCAAACATCGTCAACCGGATGATTTCCGGCTGCTCGAAGAGGCTTTCCATTCCGGCGCCCCTGGACGTGCCCACGACCGCCGTCGTGGTGATCCCGCGCCACCTGCTCCTTGTGCTTTGAGAATGCGCCAGTTCTTATCTCAATTCAGATCCATGTTAAAAAGCTTTGCGCAGTTCTGACCCACGATCTTGTTCTTGATCGCCTCGGGAACGTCGCTGAAAATATCGGCTATCACCTCCCGGGACCTTGGCCAGGTGGTTGCGCTGTGCGGGTAATCCGAAGCCCACATGTAGTTGTCCTCGCCAAAGAACCTCGTCACTCGAGGCCCGATTGGGTCAATCTCGAAGGTCCAGAAGACCTGACGGCGCAGATAATCAGATGGCAGATGCCTGAGCTGGCGTTGGGCCATCGGAGCGAATTTCTTAAAGCGCCGATCCATCTGCCAGACGAAATAAGGCACCCATCCCGCCCCCAGTTCCACGGATACAATCTTCAGGTTCGGGAAGCGCTCGAGCACTCCACCGAAGACCAGGCTGCACAGCGTCTCCTGCATCTCGTGAACAAAATGGAGGCTGGAGAAGGTCAGGAACTCGGGGCTGCCGTCGATCCTGATCGCCTTTTTATTTTCGCGCGAGGTGATCTCGTGCATGGTGACCACCATTCCACATTCCTCGGCCGCCGCGAAAAACGAATCGTAGATACCGCAATGATACGGCCGGTCCGATGGTGGACCCGACCAGATCATGGCTCCGCGTAACCCCAGTTTCGCGGCCCGCCTGACTTCCGCCACGCCCGCGGGCACGTCTTCCAGGGAAATCAGAGCAACCGGGAACAGCCGCTTTGGTGAATGGGAGGCAAATTCCGCCATCCAGTCGTTGTAGGCCTTGAAGCATGCGGCCTGCAGCTCGCTGTCGGACAGCCCGAAAAGCGCAAAGGCGAGCGAGGGATAAATCACTTCGGCGGCGACGCCGTCCACCTCCATATCCTTGATCCGCTCATCCGGGTCCCAAGTGCCCGGACGCGCCGCCTCATATCCCCTGGTCATTATCTCCTTCAGCTTCTCGCCCTCGGCGCCGAGGGCGTAAAATGGCGCGACCTGAAGATCGGGCACGCCGGGCGCCACGAAAACCAGTCCCTGGCCCTTGTCAACGACTCGCGGAGCTTTGTCGCGAAATCGCCGGTCCAGACGCTCAGCCCACAAGGTCGCGGGTTCAACAACATGTCCGTCGGAAGAAACAATTGGCGTGTTCATGATCTGTGCTCGTTCGGATGTTCAGGTCCACGGGACTGCATATTGAAAAGCTGCGCGGGAGCAAACTCATCTCCGTTCGGAGATATTAGCCACGAATGCTCGGGAACGTCAAGCGCCAGCCCGATCAAGACACCGTCGCTCAGCCGATCCTGGAAAATAGATTCGTTTGCCCTATTGGAGTTCAGTCAATCGCTGAACGCCTCGATCCGGCGCATGAAAGCCTACTGCCTTCCGGGCGACAAGGACATGCGGGTCAAGTTCACAGGCGCCAGTCGCAGCGCAAGCTGAAACGAGGGTCCAAACCCTCGTTGCCGACTTCACCACAAAGCCGTGGTAACGGACGGTAGCTTCAGCTACCTGGCAGCCATAGGCGACTGACCCTTGACAAACAGCATCCCCACGAATTGGTCGGCTCCTTCAGCTTCGAGCACCAAAAGCAACTCGTGCAAGGTCCCATTGAGGGTTTCAATCTGCTCCGGACTCAGCTTGTAAATGGCTTGGAGTTCGCGCTCATCACCGAGGACTCCAAGGGTCAGCGTTGAATCAATCAGCCGCTTGCCCCGCGCGGTGAGTCTTACCAGCACGCCGCGCCGGTCGTTTGGATCGGGCTTGCGCTCTACCAGACCCAGCGAAGCCAGGTGGTCAAGCTGCCTTGTCATGGTGGAAGATGGAGCAAAGCATTCTTTCAGCAGTTGGCCTGGATTCAGACAGAAGCTCGGGGCAGCGCGTCGAAGCGCAGCCAGCAGCAGCAGTTCCCGATAGGTGAGGCCGGCCCGCCCGGCGATCCTATTCATCGCTGCCTGAAAGAACATCGCGGCGCGCAGGATCCGCGAAATCGCCGCCATCGGACGCGTGTCGATGCCCGGTGTTTGCGCATGAATCTCATCGAGCATTCGGTCAACGAAATCTCTTCCCTGGCGTCCCGCCGGCATTGCGTTCATCCCTCATCCTTCCATAAGGAGAAGCCTGAACAGGAGAATATCTCGCCTCCTCATGCGCCACAACGCCCCGACGGAGTCGGTTTGCAGAAACCTGCAATGCTTTCGGGCGCTCGAGTCTTGACCGAGGGCGTCCGGACGATGTAGAACATTATCTCCAGTCGGAGACAATGCCCCATCAGCGCCCGGACCCATCCGAGGAGATGCCGCATGCGATTGTGCGGATTGCACGTGCCAACGAGGCCCGAGGGCAGCCGGATCGGCGAGCCGGACGGTTCAGAATCCACCGATCGTCATGACTCCGGATGCTCCGAAGGCTGGGAATTGGTCTCCCCGAGCCGATAGCTCAAGCATGGAGTTTGCCGATGGCTTACGATCTACTCATCAGGAATGGCAACGTCGTCGATGGCACTGGCCGGCCCCGATATCAAGCCGACGTGGCAGTCGCGCAGGGCAAAATCGTCGAGATCGGCCGAATCTCCGGTCCCGCCCGCACGACCATAGAGGCAGACGGTTTGATCGTCGCTCCCGGCTTCATCGATCCGCATACACACTACGACGCTCAGATATGGTGGGACCGCCTGGTCACGTGCTCTTCATGGCACGGAATCACCACTGCGGTCCTGGGCAACTGCGGCGTCGGAATCGCGCCCTGCCGGCCCGACATGCGCGAGGTTGCCGCCTGGGATCTGGTCAACGTCGAGGGAATTCCGTTCGACGTTCTCAAGGAGGGCGTCTGCTGGGAATGGGAGACATTTCCGCAATACATGGATGCTGCGGCACGCCGCAAGCTCGGGATAAACGTCGGCTTCCTGGCTCCGCTGACACCGTTTCGCCACTACGTGATGGGCGAGGAATCGATGGAGCGGGCGGCTCGACCCGATGAACTGGCGCGGATTCGCGAACTCCTGCGCGAAGCCGTTTGCGCCGGCGCACTCGGCTGGTCCACGAGCAAAGCTGCCAACCATGTGGGCTACCAGGGACGGCCGCTGGCCTCGCGCCTGGCCAGCACAGATGAACTGGTGGCTTATGCTCGGGTGCTCGGAGAATTGAGACGCGGCATAATCGAGTTTAATCTCAACGTTACTGGAACATTCACCGACGAAGATTACCAAACACTGGATGCCCTGCTCACCGCCAGCGGGCGCCCGGTTACATGGCTCACCGTAATGATCGGCACTCACAAGGAGGTCCTGGCAAAAGCGGATCCGCTCATCAAAAGGGGTGCTATCCCGCAGGTTTCGGCGGTTCCGGTAATTCGCAACATCGATCTCCGCTCTCCCGGCGGGTTCGCCGCTCTGCCCGCCTTCCGCCGGGTGTTCAACAAACCCGTGGACGAAATGCGGACGGTCTACGCCGACGCGAGCTTCCGCGAAGCCTTCCGCCATGACCTCAACCTGAAGCTTGCCCGTCCTGACCTCACGCGAACACGCGTCGAAGAAGTGAACAATCCCGAGCTCAAGCATTTTGAAGGGCGATCGCTTCCTGACATCGCCGCGGAGCGCGGCGGGGACCTCGTCGATGCTTTCCTGGATATCGCCGTTGCCGACGAACTCCATACCCGCTACACCACAATGCCTGCGGAAGAGGAACGGATCGATGTGCTTCTGAATGACCCGCGTACTATAATCGGTCTTTCCGACGCAGGCGCGCACGTCGATGCTCACTGTGAAGCGGGCTATCCCACTTACCTGATCGGGCATTGGGTACGTAAAAAGCGGATTATGAGCCTGGAACGTGCAGTCCAGAGGATTACCGCCGAACCCGCTGACCTGTTCGGCATCGCCGGCCGCGGCCGGATCGCGCCAGGTATGGCCGCGGACCTGGTAATCTTCGACTACGACACGATCGACACGCAGATGCGCCAGAAGCAGGTTCGCGATCTGCCGGCCAACGGCTCCCGCTTTGTGATGACTGCTCAGGGTATCAGGTACACGATTGTCAACGGCGAGATACTATACGAAGACGGAAAGCATTCAGGCGCACTGCCGGGCCAGATCGTGCGCTCGCAGCCGACGTCCTAGTCTGCAGTTCGGCATGGTCGCGCCGCTCAGGCCGGAATCCTGGCGCAAAGATATCAGGCGTGCGGCACCACCACCGGCTTGATTTCCTGCCAACTGGCCATCGCCTTGTAAGCCTGGTTCAACTGCCCCTCTTCACAGAGAAAATCCGTGGGCAATGGTGTTAATTGGCTATTTCATGATCTGGGCCAGTCCCGCGGGAGTGGACCATCGAGCGGTGTCATTATACTCCGCACCGGCATCTCTGTTTGCCAACACCGGATAGGTGTCCGCAACCGCCAGCGTGTCGTGCACGTTCTGAAAATCGTAAATCAGCGCGCTCTCGGCACCCGCCACGTACGTCCAGGTATTATGGCCATCATTGAGGTGTTGAGGGCGGTAACGCTGGAACTGACCCTTCCACAGATTCTTGCGGACATCGTACAAATCGTTGGTGGTCATGTTCCAGATTTCGCCGTCGATAAACGCAACCCAGGCCTGATAACAATAGGTGGGAGAAGTCGGCGTCAGCTCCAAAACATAGGTTTTCCTCAGTTCCCAGTTCCCCAGTGACGGCTTGCCCCAGCCCGGCGGGTCGCTGAGATAGTTGACTCCCGGGCTGCTCGGCGAGGTGCCTTCGTTGTAGTTGCCGCCGTTCACCATCGCAAGAACCTTTTTGACACCGATCAATTTCGCCGTGAACGAGTTCGGCAGCCCCGCAAAGCCGTCGCGATTGTTATCGTTAGCGAAGTCAGTGCCCAGCGCGGGAGAGCATCGGGCAGCCGAGGAAAGCCGCAGTGAACGCCGCAAAGCCGGGACGAAGGCGTAAATTTCCTGCGGCTTGTTCGGGTCCTCCGGAAACAGCGTCATGGACATCGTGTACTTCGACTGCTCCGGCGCGAGCACGACATCCGCCGCGGACCAGAAATAACCTCCAGCGAGTGGATTGGTCAGCGGATAGCCCAGATCGCTGACGTGTTGCAGCTGACTCTGGACTTCGCGGCTTTCCAGGTAAGTGGTGTTGTGAAAACGGTCGGTCAGATATAGCGGAAACAACGACGTCTGAACTGCCGGTGAATACCGGTAATACAGGTTGAACAGCACCTTTCCTCCCGCTTCCGGATCTTCAGGATCGATGTGCGGAAAAGGAATGCCGGCAACGTAGTTCTGAATCGAGTATCCGCCCCCGGGGAGATTTATCAGCTTCGCCTGCCCGCCGTATCTTTCGGTATTTTCCATGTATTGATACGAACCGGGCTTGATCGATTTCGTCGGTCCGATCGGCATGGCATACTCCGGACCGCTTCTGATTCTGAAGGGATACTTCCCGCTAAATAGCGCCTGCAGCGCCACCGGCATAAACTTTTTGTATTGTTGCCAGTTTTCCAAAGTGATTTGTGTCCCGGGCTGAATAGTGTCCGGCGAGTCCGCGTCCGCCATCGCCTGATAAGCGCGGATGTCATACGGCCATTGCGGAGTCTGCGCCGCCGCAAATCCCCCGGTAAACCAGACCAGCGCCAGGACTATCCAGCCAAGCGCCAGGCGGTTGCCTTTTTTTCCCGCTTTGTCCATCCCCTGAACTCCCGATTGAGATTCCCGAGCCCCGATTTACTCCGAACGGAGAGATAACGATGCGACATAGCCAAACTTCCTTTTGCGTGTCAAGAGTCGGCTTCTGGCACTACGCGCCCCGGGGCACCTTGCTCTTCATTCGGGCGCCGCCGCCAAGCGGACGGGCAATCAGGCCTGCTGGAAATCGCTAGTTCCGAACCGAGATAAATCGCCTTTTTTCCGGCTCGGACGCGGATGTCAAGGGCTGGCCGGAAATTCCGGCGGGCGTTGCGCACCGGCTTCATCCGCGATCATGATAATTCCAGGCTAAGGCCGGGGAGATCAAACTGTGAAACTCGCGCGAGGGATCATTGCGATGTTGGTGACGCCGTTTGGCGCCGACTACATGCTCAACGAAGAAGCGTTGCGCGCCGAGGTGCGCTGGGCAGTCGAGGGCGGCGCCCGGGGAATTGTCGCCACCCCTTCGATCGGAGAATTTCTCCATTTGAGCGAAAGCGAACGGCTGCGCGCATGGGAAGTAACGATCACCGAGACGCGCAAGTATCCCGGCGTGTGCGCCGTTGCGATGACTTCGGGCGCGACCACGCTGGAGACGCTGAACTACGCGCGGCACGCGGCGCGGATGGGCTTCGACGCGCAGCAGGTGATTCCACCGTACTACTGGCGTTGCGGTGAACTGGAAGTTGAGCGCCATTATCGGATGGTGGCGGAGGCCGGCGACTTGCCAGTCGTCATCTATCACAATCCGGCCCTCAGCAAATTCACGATCAGCCCGAAATTCGCTGGCCGTCTGGCCGCCATCCCCAATATCGTCGCGATGAAGGAAGTCCTGACCGATTTGCAGCATCTCGAGGCGCTGTACGATGAGATCGGCGGACGCATCGAGATCTACAACACCTTCCGTGCGCTGCTGGCCGGCCTGATGCTGGGCGCGGCCGGCGGGTTTATCAATATATTCGCAGTGCCCGCCGCGGTCGCATTGCTGAAGTCGTTCCAAGGCGGCGAATTGCAACGGGCGCAGGAAATCCAACGGAGGCTCAATCGATGCTTTCCGCGCGGCGGCGAGGAGACATTGGGCCATCTGGGGACGACCAAGGTGACCGCGAGCGTCGCTACGGGGATCGAAATGGGTCCGGCGCGGCCGCCTTACATGGCGCTCGAAGGCGCCGCCGACTTGATCAAAAGCCGGCTACCCAGGCTGATGGAGATACTGTGATGGGCGCGCGTTCGGGCAACAATTATCTGAGCGCCTTGCGCAAGCTCAAGGCGGAGGTGTGGCTCGGCGGCGCGCGCGTCGAGGATCCCACGACCCATCCCGCCCTCAGGAATTGCGCCAACTCGATCGCTTCACTGTACGACATGCAGGTTGAGCATCCCGAGGCAATGACTTACCGCCTGGAGGACGGCGGACGCGCGGGCCTGTCGTTCATCCAGCCGCGCAGCGCCGAAGACGTACGCCGGCGCGGCGCGATGTTCCGGCGCTGGGCCGAGTTCAGCGGCGGGATGCTGGGACGCACACCCGACTATCTCAACGCCAGCATCGCAGCGCTGGCGGCAGCGTGGAAATTCTTCGCCGCCAGCGACCCGCGTTTCGGCGAGAACATCCAGGCCTATTACCGCCGCGCCCGCGAACATGACTGGTGCGCCACGCACACCCTACTTAACCCGCGCGCCAGCCGCGCCGCGGGATGGGCTGGGCATACCGACGCCGAACTGGCGCTGCGCGTCGTGGAGAAAACCGGCGAGGGCGTGATCGTCAGCGGCGCGCGGATTCTAGCCACGCTCGGCCCGCTGGCCGAGGAGTTGCTGGTTTTTCCCTCCACCGTGCTCAAGGAGGAACCAGGCGCCGAGCAGTTTGCGCTGGCCTTCGCGATCAACTGCAACGCGCGCGGGCTTAAGTTTATCTGCCGCGAACCGCTGGATTTGGGCCGCTCTCATTTCGACGCGCCGCTGGCCTCGCGCTTCGAAGAGATGGACTGCGTGGTCGTGTTCGACCGCGTCCTGATTCCCTGGGAGCGTGTCTTTTTGTGCGGCGATATCGCACGCTGCAACGTGGTCTATGCAGAAACCAACGCCGTGGTGAACATGATGCATCAGGTGGTGGTGAAGAACGCGGTGAAGGCCGAGTTCCTGCTCGGACTGGCGGCAAAAATCGCCGAGGTCAGCGACTCGATGAGCCTGCCGCATGTGCGCGATCGGCTGGCCGAGATGATCATAGCGGCGCAGTTGATGCGATCCTCCCTGCGCGCCGCCGAAGCCGACGCGCACCAGGACCAGTGGGGCGAGTTCGTGCCCGACCGTCCGCCGCTGGACGCCGCGCGCAACCTGTTTCCACGGCTGTACCCGCGGCTGGTTGAAATTATCCAGCTCAATTCATCCTCCAGCCTGATGGCGGCTCCGTCGGAAGCTGACTTCGCCAGCGCATTGCTACCGGACCTGGAACGCTATCTGGCCACGGCCGGAGCGCTGGCCCGCGATCGCGTCGCGCTTTACCGCCTGGCCTGGGACGTGGCCGGCAGCGCGTTCGGTGGGCGCCAGGTCCTGTACGAGCGCTTCTTTTTCGGCGATCCGGTGCGGATGGCCAGTGCGCTGGTTGACGCCACCGATCTCAAGCCGCTGGTCGCGCGCGTGGACGAATTGCTTCAGCGCAGGGGATAAGCGGCGCTTCATCCCAACAGCTTAAATAGCGAGGCGGGCGCCGCCTCGCCAAAAAGGTGAGGCCAACGACCAGTGCATAGGCCGGGAGCCCGTCCTTAACAAAGTGATGCCCTATAGATCTACCGGCTAGGCGGGCGTGAAGCGTACGGGCATGTGCTTGATGCCGGCGACGAAGTGCGAGCGCAGGCGCGATACCGGGCCGGCCAGTTCCATGTCGGGCAGGCGTTTGAGCACTTCGTCGATCATCACTTTGACTTCAAGGCGCGCGAGGTTTGCGCCAAGGCAGAAGTGCTCGCCGTGACCGAAGGCCAGATGGTCGTTGGGTGTGCGCGCGACATCGAATCGATCCGGATCGGGAAAGGCTCGCTCGTCGCGATTGGCCGAGGCGTTCCAGATTACCACCCGATCGCCGGCGCGGATCTTCTGCCCGTGCATCTCTAGGTCCCGTTTCGCGGTGCGCATGATATGCGTTACCGGCGAGACATAGCGCAGGATCTCCTCGACCGCGGTGGGCATCAGGGAGGGGTCTGCGGCGAGCCGTTGGCGTTCGCGCGGATTGCGCAACAGCGCCAGCATCCCGCCTGAAATCGCGTTGCGGGTCGTCTCTTGCCCCGCGACCACGAATAAAAAGGTGTTGAACACCACTTCCGACGGCGACAGGCGCTCACCGTCGAACTCGCCCATGATCGCGCTCATCAGGTCATTGCCCGCGTGGGCGCGGCGCTCCTGCGTAAGGCGGCCGAGATAATCGAAATACTCCTTCTGCGCGCGCTGACCGGTTTTGCGGCCGCTGCCCTCAATTTGATATTCGGGGTCCTGGCTGCCGATCGACATGTTGGCCAGCGAAAACATCAGTTCGCGGTCGTCTTTGGGAATGCCCATCATCTCGCAGATTACAGCGGTCGGCAGCCGCGAGGCGACCTCGAGTACAAAATCGCATTCACCCTGGTGCGCGATCGCATCGAGAATCTCCACGGCGATCTTCCTGATCTGACCCTCCAGCGGCGCCAGCGCGCGCGGCGTGAAGCGGCGATTGACCAACTGGCGCATCCGCGTATGACGCGGCGGATCGTTGAAGATCAGCATCTGGCGAAAGCCCAGCGAACGCGCCAGTTCGTCCTGCTTGTCGGTCAGGATTGCGACGATGCCGTTTTCGGAGCTGAAATCCTGCGGATTGCGATAGACGGCGAGCGCGTCGTGATAGCGGCTGATCGACCAGAAGCCGCTGTTGCGATGCTGATTCCAATGGACTGGGGCGCGGGCGCGCAGCAACTTCCAGGCAGCGTGCGGGTCGCCGTCAACGTAGAGGTCCAGAGAAGCAAGGTCGATCTGTTCCAGTTCCATAGCCCAATCCGGTCCAGGCGTCATTCGCTCTTATCAGATCGCGCCGTCAGCCGGTTTTTCGCCAATTTGCAATCATTTCACCGCCGGCGCCAGACCCCGCCCTTAAGCTTGCAGGTCCACCAATTCCGTACCACACTGTGGCAGGTAAAGCGAAGCTTGATCGATAGCGCGCGCCACCTCCGAAACGGTGCGGCTTGAACCGCCCGCGGTCGCTGCACGATCGGCCACTTTTTCAGGAGGCTAAGATGGAAGGTATCGAGGGAATCTTTCACGTCAATATCAATTGTTCGAACCTGGAGCGATCGGTCGAGTTCTACAAGATGCTGGGTTTCAAAGTGGTGCAGGACATGCCCAGCGGCGGCGGACCCAAGCTCGACAAGGGGATGGGAATCGCCAATATCCGAGCCAAAGGCGTCCTGATGGCGATCGGAAAGGATCCGCGCTCCACGCTGCTCGATCTAATCGAATGGGAGAATCCGAAGACCGACGGCAAGCCGTATCCTCATCTGGCGCACATGGGCGCCGCGCGCATCGCGCTGCGCACTCCGGATGTGCCGAAGGTCTACGAGCAGCTGAAGGCCAAAGGCGTACAGTTCATTTCGGAACCGCAGGTGTTTCCGGGCGGCGTGGCTTTCGTATGCTTTAAGGATCCGGACGGGACGTTCCTCGAACTGATTAGCCTGCCCGATCCTCCGCGTTAATCGGGCCGCGCGAAAACGATGACGAACAGTTCTTAGGAGGGAGAAAAACGATGGGCGTTGAACAAAACAAAGAGATTGCGCGCAAAACCTGGGAAGCTGTCGTCCGCGGCGATATCGACGCCGCAAGCGCGAACTTAGCCGACGAAGTTAGCTGGCTGCTGCCGGGGACCACCACCGGACCGCTCAAGGGCAAGCAGGCGGCGGTAGGCTTTTTCAAAAGCCTCGGTCAGGCGTTTCCAACCGGGATGAAGACGGAAATCCGTCGCGTGTACGGCGAGGGCGACACGGTCGTTATGGAACTGACCAACCGCGGTCAGACCGCAAAGGGCCGCCAGTACGAAAACGAATACTGCTTCGTGCTCGAATTCGAGGGCAACAGGATCCGGCGCGTGCGCGAATACACCGACACGGCCAAGGTCAAGGAAATTTTCAGTTGACACTGATGCGATAGCGGTCAACAGAGTTCTTTTTAAGACACCGCGAGCGGGGTGAAAGCAGCCTCCCTCACCCTACCTTCGCCCGGGTCTATCCGGCCTGTAACTGCCGGTCAGGTTCAGGACCTTCGCCAGAGATTGACACTCTTGCCATGGCGGCCCTATGGTCGAGACGGAGTAAAATTTGTCCTGGAAGTCGGAGGTATCGGCGATGAATCGCGATTTTGAGTTCCGACAGCTTTTGCGCGCTTATCGTAAAGGAATCATCAGCGAAGCGACCTTCGAGCGGGAAATGGCCGCACTTGAAGGCGGGCCCGGCGAAGGCGCCGCCAACGGCGGCGGCTTCTGCGCGATGGGTAAAATGTATCCGTCCGAACGCGCCGCGATAGTCTCCTATATCGATCGGGTCCGCGCCGGTGAAAGCATGGGGGCCGAAGCCTTCAACCAATGGCTCCGGGTCTGCAAGACGGAATGTATCCGCAGCGGCTTGCGCATGATTGCGGAGCGTGAGGCGTATCACGTGCGCGTGATGGAAGCCCGCCTGCGCGACCTCGGCGTGGCGCCGAGCGCCACGGCCGGCGAAGAAACCGCCAAATTCGTCCAGTTCGTCGGCAACCCTGATATTCCCGATAACAAGAAGCTGCTCAAGCTGACCACCTCCTATGATCCCGAGGAACTGTGGAAGCCGGTGCGGGATTTTGTCGAACAGATTAAGGAGGACCTCGAAAGCCGGGAGCTGATTCGGCTTTACGTCGAGGACGAGACTTCTAGCGGCAATTGGCTGCGGCTGGCATGTCAGGCGCTGAATCCCGGCGTCCAGGAAACCGCCGCGCCGTCCAAGATGAATTAGAAATGGCTCTTAAGAGGTAAAGCGCCATGGCATTCGAATACAAACGCATCGACGTCGACAGCCATTGCCAGGAAAAGCCCGACACCTGGACCAGCCGGATGTCGAAACAGAAATGGGGCGACCGCATCCCGCAAATCCGCGAAAAGGACGGCCGCGAGTACTGGGTCTGCGACGGCCGCGTGATGATGAACGGATGGTTGTGCCTGTGCCACGGCGTTATCCCCGATCGGATGACGCTGCCCACGCATTGGCGCGACGTGCCCTCGATGGTTTATACGGCGGACGGACGCATGCGCGCGATGGACAAGGACGGCGTTTCGGCGCAGGTGTTGTTCCCGAACACGGCGGGAGTCAGCGGCGGCGCTTTCATGAAGAAAGACCCCGAATTTGAGAAGGATTGCGTGCGCGCCTACAACGATTACCTGGCCGAGGAGTTTTATGATGTCGCGCCGCATCGTTTCATCACCCTGGCGCAATTGCCGCTTTCCACCGTCGAAGCCGCGGTCGCTGAATTGAAGCACGCGGCCAATCGGGGCCATCGCGGATTCATCATGATCGGCGCCACCGAGCAGTACCGCTTGCCGCCGTTCGCCGACCGTTATTGGGACCCGCTGTGGGCCACCGCACAGGAAATCGACATCCCGGTGCACGTCCACAATGTCGCCGGAGCGAACCGGCTGAGTTTAGGATCGGAGCCGGGCGCGAGTGACGCCAAAATGCTGGCTATCGGCAGCGCCAATTCATTCGCGCTGTCCTCGCAGATTTTCGCCAACTTCCTGCTGAGCGGAGTGCTCGAGCGCTTCCCCAAGCTGACGTTTGTGGGCGCCGAGAGCGGTATCGGATGGGTCCCCTATGTGCTGGAAGCCTGCGACTATGAATGGGAGCGCAACCAGCTTTACAAACATGGCCTGAAGCGCAAACCGAGCGATGTCTTCCGCCAGCAGTGCTACGTCGATTTCTGGTATGAGCAGGCCGGTATCAAGCTGCGCGACTTCATCGGCGTCGACCGTATCCTGTGGGAGACCGACTTTCCCCACCCTACCTCGATCTGGCCCGAGGCTGACAAGTGGATCAAGTGGAGCTTCGAGGGCGTCCCCGAACACGAACAGCATCAGATCCTGGTCGATAACCCGAAACGGGTGTACAAGCTGTAGCGATTGTGCTGCGAGGCGACGGCAAATGCCGCCGCCTTTTTCGTCAGGAAGGGAACGATTGTGGCTTTGCGATTCGGCGTCATATCGGTCGATGATCACGTCCAGGAACCCCCGGACCTTTGGACCCGGTCCATGTCCAAAGCAAAATGGGGCGAGCGGATTCCGCACGTGGCCGCTCAGCACGACGGCTCGGAGCGCTGGCTGATCGATGGTCAGGTAAGAACCGCAACAGCGTTGGCGCCAACCGGCGCGTTGTCCAGGGATCGAACCGACGAACCTCAGACCTGGAGCTCGGTACCCGAGGCGGCTTACGATCCGAAGGCGCGCCTTGCCGCGATGGATTCCGACCGGGTCGACCGATCGGTCTTGTATCCCACCGCGGCAGGGCTAAGCGGCGAGGCGCTCGGCGCAATCAAAGACCTCGACCTTCAAATCGAGTGCGTGCGCGTTTACAACGACTGGATAATCGATGTGTGGAGCGCGGCCAGTCCGCGATTCATCCCGCAGGCGATACTGCCGGTGGGGTCGGTCGAAGCCGCCGTCGCGGAGGCCAGGCGCGCCGTCGCACGGGGTCACAAGGGCTTAATCCTGCCGGCGCAGCCCTCGCAGGTAAACCCCGGGGTGCCGCATCTTTACAAGCCGGACTGGGATCCGCTGTGGGCGGCGATCGAGGAATTGAATGTTCCGATATGCTTTCACGCAGGCAGCGCGCCCAGCGTGATGTTCGACATCAGCCCGACCTACGACGCGGTTACCGCCAAGGCGTTCGACAACGTCAGGCAGTCGGCGGGCAGCGCGGCGTTAATCAACGGGATGGTTCTGTCGGGCATTCTGTATCGTTTCACGAAAATGCAGGTGGTGTTTCCCGGCAGCGCGATCGATTACGTCCCGTTCGCGCTCGAAGCGCTGGACCATCAGTGGGAGCGCCAACTGCTGGCCAGAAATGAGGGATTGAAGGACCGCCCGTCTGAAGTTTTCCATCGTCAATGTTATGTGACGACCTGGAAGGAAAAGGTCGGACTGCGTAATCGCAAGTATATTGGCTCCGACCGCATCCTGTGGGAGTCGGAGTTTCCCCGATCGAGTTCGACCTATCCCGAGTCGGCGGCGATGATCGATAACAATTTCAGCGATGTGCCCAAGGAAGATCGCGAACAGATCCTCTGGCGCAACGCCGCCCGCCTTTACGATCTGGCCATCTGAGCTGCCTGGCTGCGTCCAACGCGCTTTCAGACTTCTCAGAACTATGCCGCGGCCTCGGCGCCTGCCGCCGAACGGGCGATGATCTGCTGATCGACCGGAACCAGTTTCTTCAATTCCGGCATTATCTCGCGCGCGAATGTCCGCATGTTGCGCTCCGCCAAATCGTAAGGCATGCCGCCGTAGCTGAACACGGCCGTAAATGCCTCAGCGCCGGTGCGTTTTCTGAATTCGAGGATGCGTTCATAGCATTGCTCGGGCGTGCCCCAGATTTGCAGGTTCAAAAAAAACTCGGTCATCTTGTCGATCAGTTCGGGCGTGACGTTGTTCCGGCCCACGACCTTGTAGGACTCATATCCGCGCAGCTTTCCGAGATAGTCGTCCAACAGTTCGTAATGCTGCAGGATGGACTGGTAATACGCTCCAATATACCTGATAGCGCCTTCCCGCGCCTTGTCCGGGTCCTGGTCGCAAAATACCCATCCCGCCAGAACCGGCGGCGGCGGTTCAGCGTGATTGGCCTCGCGATAAGTGCGGTTGTAGGTCTGGAGGTCCGCCTCGACCTGATCCCACGGCTTTTGCGGGATTATCAGGAGTCCGACGCCGAGCCGCGCCATGATCGGCATCGATTCGGGAGACACCGCGGCGGCATAGCTGCGGCCGCGAAAGGATTTGAACGGAGCGGGACGGATGTTGCGCCGCTCCTGCCTGATCATCCTGCCCTCGAATTCGCAGTAGCCGCGCTCCAGTCCTTCGAGGATCATCTGGCCGAATTCCACGAACATGTCGCGGCTGTTGTTCTGATCGACGCCGAAGCCGCCGAACTCGACGCGCGCCACGCCGCGGCCGATTCCCAGAATCATGCGTCCGTTGGACATATGGTCGAGCATCGAAATCTGCTCGGCCACGCGCATCGGATGGTGCCACGGCAGCACCACGACCATCGAGCCGAGCCTGATGCGCTGCGTGCGTCCCGCGAAATAGGTCAGGTACTGCAGCACGTCGGGACACATCGTATAGTCGGTAAAGTGATGCTCGACGCCCCACAGTGAATCGAATCCGAGCGGCTCAGCCAGATCGCCCAGACGCAGTTCGTTGCGATAGACCTCGCGATCGTTTCGTCCCTCGCCCTGGCCCTGAAAAATTACCGTGGTTCCTACGTGCATGGACAATCCTTTCGATTGAAGTGTCTGTTCGCTTGCCTATTTTACTAGCGCAAAAGGTGTCAAACAGGAAAGCGCGCTGTCAGCGGCCCCTGGCGGGCGGAATCCCGATGCCGCGCAGGAAATTGTTGCGCGCCTCCATCGGATCTTTCGCCACGGCTTCGTTGTAAGCGCGCATCAGGTTGCGGGCGTCCTCGGAAATGATTACGGTCGCCATCTCGTTGCGTTCCACGTAAAGTCCGGTTTCCAAATCGCGGTCGCCGCCGAGGTATACGGCGCGTTTGATCGCGGCAATCGATCGCGGCGGGCGGCTGGCCAGGGTCTCCGCCCATTGCATCGCGGTGGACATGAGCTGATCGGGCGGCACCACCCGGTTGACCATCCCGATGCGATGAGCCTCGGCGGGACTGTACGCGGTCCCGAACAGGAGCGCCTCCAACGCGGGACCGCGCCCGATCAGCCGTGTCAGCCGCTGCGTGCCGCCGCCGCCGGGCAGCAGTCCCAGTAAAATTTCGATCAGGCCGATTTGGTAGGGTCCGTCAGCGGCAAGGCGAAAATCGCAGGCCAGCGCCAGTTCGTAACCGCCGCCCATGCAGTCGCCGTTGATGGCGGCGATCACCGCCTGCGGCAGAAGCATCACGCGGTTGAGCGTGCGATGGGAAGCGGCGAAAAACCGCGGCATCACACGCGCGCACTTGGCCGGATCGGCGGCGGACTGGGCCAGCTCATCGACGCTGTAATGGGTAATGAATTTGCCTTCGACCCCACCGGTTATGATCAGAACGCGAGTGTTATCATCGCCTTCCAGTTTACCGATCAGCTGCACGAGTTCGCGGCTGAGCGGCCCGGTCATATAGTTCATTGGCGGGTTGTTGATTTTCCAAATTTGGATCGGGCCGCGCTGCTCTACGTCGAAATACTGCATAGGTGGTCCTTCCGATTAGTAATACCACAGTGTTGTACTGATGGGTTCTCGATGATAGGGAGGTAAGTGGCGCAAGCTGGGCAACCAGGGACGCACGCCCCTTACCTTATTAAACGCAAAAGAGATCGGAGACTGACCGGCCTTTAGCGTGTCCTTCTCTGCGCGGAAGTCCTGAGGTCGCTCTGCCTCTTGCTGCCCATATCTCTTTCCTCACCTCATGCTCCTCAAGTGCTCAGCCGGCCCGTACAACTCGGCGGATCCTCGCAGACGAAAAAGTCGCCCTGCAGCTTGCCGTGATTCCTGACAATGTGAAGCGGCGGGCCGAAAACCGCGGCTCGATGCGCGAGGTCCAAACGTCGGCCGCTTCAACCACGTGAGAGTCGGCAGACACAATCTTTTCGGGGGCCATCGCAAACTCTCCTTGCGTGGAGTCAGGTCAAGGCTTAGTCCCGCCGCTCATCCGCCGTCAAGCCGCTGTGGGGCGAGGCGCGGCGCTCAGTGTGGTTTTCCCCGCAAAAGTCTGCTTTGCTGGGCCGTTGACGGTCGCAGGGAGGCAGGTTTTGCCATGAGTGCATATCGCCATATCCTCGACGGCTATAAGGTCCTGGACTTTACTCAATTCGTCGCCGGTCCGACGGTGACGCGGTTGCTGGCCGAAATGGGCGCCGAAGTGATCAAAGTCGAGATCGCGCCGGCGGGCGATCCGTTACGTACGATGTATGTTTTCAAAAACGGGCGCAGCTCGCTGTTCGTTCAGCACAATCGCGGCAAGATGAGCTTGTGTCTGGACGCCAAATGCGGCGCCGGCCGCGAGATCCTGCTCGATCTGGCGCGCTGCGTGGATGTGGTGGTAGAGAACTTCACCCCGGGGGCAATCGCGCGCCTGGGACTCGGTTACGAGACCGTAAGCCGGATCAATCCGCGGATCATCATGTGTTCGATCTCCGGATTTGGGCAGAGCGGACCATTGGCGGACAAGCCCGGATTCGACACCCTGGGCGCCTCGTACGCGGGCGTGCTCGACATGAACGGCCAGGCGGGAGGTTCGCCCTGCCCGCCCGGAGCGGCGATCGGCGACGTGACGGCCGGCCTCAATGGAGCCGCATCGATCGGGTTCGCCCTGCTCCATCGCGAGCGCACCGGCCGCGGCCAGTACCTCGATATTTCGCTGCTTGACACCTATTTCCATTGCCACGATTTCAGCGTGCAGGCGTTCAGCGCCAGCGGCGGCGCGATTCAGCCAACTCGCACCGGACCCAACGTGCCCGGTTATGCCCCGGCGGGTGTCTTTGCGGGCAAGCATCGGTCCATCGTGATCATGGGGATCACGCTGGCGCAATGGCGCGCGCTGTGCTCGATCATCGGACACCCTGAAATGGGAGATGATCCGCAATTCGCGACCAGCACCCAGCGCGTCGAGCACATGGCGACCATCAGGCCGCTGATACAACGATGGCTCGATTCGCTTGACAGCGACGAGGAGGCGATCCGCATTCTCGAAGAAAATCGCATCCCGGTAGCCCCTGTGCTGACCGTTGCCGAAGCGGTCAACCATCCTCATCTGCGCCAGCGCGGCACCGTGACGGTGGTACACGATCCGGTGCTGGGAGATTTCGAGGTGCCGGCGTCGCCGTGGCGTTTCTCCGAATTCCCCGCTTCGATGGATCTTCAGGCTCCGTTTCTCGGCCAGCATAACGAGCGCGTGCTCAAGCATTATCTCGGCTATTCGGACAAGGAGGTGGCGGCGCTGATGGATCAAGGCGTGCTTCATCGGGAGAACCGTTAATAAAAACGCAACGCGGACGGAGGAACGATCATGGTCTATTTGCAAGCGACGCTGAAAATCTACCAGGGACAGATGGAGAAATTCTGCCGCGTGATGGCGGAGGTGGTGCCGATGCTGGAGGAGCGCGGGTGGAAGCTGCTGGCCGCCTACCAGAACATTATCGGGCGCCAGAACACGATCGTGGACATCTGGGAAATCCCCGATGCAAATTCGGTCGAGAAAGTCCTGGGCGCGATCGGCCAGCTCCCATCCTTCCGCAAACTGGCCGGCGAGCTTACCGGCGTGGTCGAGGAAGAAGTGCTGCAGGTGATGACCAAGGCCTCGTACAGCCATTGAGTCAATGCAGCACGGCGTTGGCGATCCGCTCAGCGAGCTGCTTGCGGACGTTATCGAGATCCTCGCCCGGCTTGGCCAGCGCCACCGCTGTCATGTCGCCCTTGCCGTCGCTCAACACCGCGTGCGCGATCACCGCGGTATCGTAGAGCTTGGCCGGGTTCGGCAGCAGATAGTCGGGAGGCGGAACCGGTCGGTTGAGCGGATCACGCGGATCGGGTGCGGAAGGAGGCCCCGGCAAAAACGGAATAAACTGCTGCTGTAGCTGGGTGGTGGTCATGGCCTGACCCGGATAGCCGCCATTGTAGGCCGTGGCGCTGGGATTACCTTGCGCCATGTACGCCGCGACATCGCCGGTCATCGCCTGTGGTTTGGCGGGAATCGGCGGCTGGTAACCGGCGGCTTTGATCAGTTCGGCGGCGTGCGGCACTCCGGGTGCCACATCGATCATCGAGAGATTCGGCTGCAAAACGCGCTGGATCATGGTGACGGTGAGCGTGAGCATCTGCGGAGGGCCGCTGGATTTTCGGCGTCGAGCCACGGCGAAATCCTCGCTTAGCACCTGCTGCATCGCGAAATCGGTCGAGATCACCATCACGCGGGCGTTGGAGGGAACATTCAAGTGGCCGCTGCTGGCCAGCGTCGCGGCATCGGCGTACCGGGGCCAGCATAGTATCGGCGTCAGAAGCAGAAGATAGATGAATTTTCGCACAACTCCATTGAAGTAAGCTTAGGCGGCCGTTTCAAGGCCCCTGATGCGCGGCGCGGTTGGCCCGCCCGCTCCGACGCGATACAACTGTGTCCGTGATGAACCCATTGCTGCCTGAAAATTTTGGCGCGTTGCAGGGAGTACGCATTATCTCCAGCGGCGTGTTTATCGCCCAGCCGTTCGCCGCCGGATTAGCAGCGGAGCTCGGCGCCGAAGTGATCCATGTTGAGCGGCCCAAAGTCGGCGACGGTTATCCACCCACGCGCAAAGCGCAGGAACGGCGCAATCTGCTGTGCGTCTCGCTGGGCCTGGATCGGCCCGCCGGCCGCGACCTTTTCCTGCGGATGCTGGCGGCGTCCGATATGTGGTTCGAAAGCTCCAAGCCCGGCACCTATCAGCGTTTTGGCCTGGACGACGCGACAGTGCTCAAGGCCAATCCGCGGCTGGTAATCGTCCATGTCTCCGGTTTCGGGCAGGACGGCGATCCGGCTTATGTCGGGCTGGCATCGTACGATCCGATCGGGCAGGCGTTTGGCGGGCTGATGGCGCAAAACGGCTTCCCCGATCCAGCGCCGCCGGTCCTGTTGCAGCCGGCCACGCTCAGCTATTTGACCGCATCTTTCATAATGTGGTCCTCGCTGGCCGCATTGATTCACGCCCGTCAGACCGGCCAGGGACAGTCGATTGATATCGCGATGTACGAGGTCGCGCACAAGGTGTTGGGCGGAACGATGGTCGAATTTTTCCATAACGGGCATGTACGATCGCGCGCCGGCAACCGCGCGCCTGGCGAGACATTGTCCGGCACCTTCAGATGCGCCGACGGATGGATCGTGATCGCGCCGGTGGCCGATTTCAAGCATATCGAGACCGCGCTCGGAGTCCCACGCAATGCCGCTTGCGCAGAGGAAACTTCGGCCCTGCAATCATGGCTGGCGGATCGGAGCTGCAGTGAAGCATTGCGCGCGCTGAGCGCTGCCGGGATCGCATGCTCGCGGGTGATGGCGGCCAACGACATGGCCGCTGACCCACATTACCAGTCGCGCAACATGCATATCGATTGGGAGGACCAGCAGATGGGAGCGGTCCGCGGCGTCGGCATCGTTCCAAAATTTTCCTCGACCCCGGGCAAGATCTGGCGCGGCGCCGCCGGCGTCGGCCGCGACAACGAACTGGTTTACCGCGAGCTGCTGGGGCTCGGCGAACGAGAGCTTCAGTCGCTCGCCGATGACGGCATCATATGATGGCGCTCGATCATTGAAACGCGCCCGATGTGAAACGCAGGATCATCGCATTTCATCAGGACGAGGAAGGTCATTGGGTCGCCGATCTTGACTGTGGCCACGGCCAGCATGTGCGGCACAATCCACCCTGGTTAATCCGCCCGTGGGTGACCACACCCGAGGGACGCCAAAGCCGCCTCGGCGTTATCCTGGAATGCAAAAAATGCGACGATGAAGGGTTGCCGCGGCCCAACTGACACTGCCTTTCAAGCTTTACATCGCGCCGAGGAAGGCCGACGATTCACTCCATGAATTTACCGCAACCAAGCCGGCTGCAATTCACTGCCGACCTCAACATCTGCCGGATCCTCAATGGGATGTGGCAGGTTTCCGGAGCGCACGGATCGATCGACCCCGAACGAGCAGTGGAGAGCATGTTCGAGTATGTCGATGCCGGATTCACGACTTTCGACCTCGCCGACCATTACGGTCCGGCCGAAGATTTCATCGGCGAATTCCGCCGGCGGCTCGAACAAAGCCGCGGAAAGGACGCACTTTCCCATCTGCAGGCGTTCACCAAATGGGTGCCGATGCCGTCCGCGATGACACGCGCGGTGGTGGAGGCGGCAATCGATCGTTCGCTGCGCAGGATGAACGTCGGGGCGCTGGACCTGCTCCAGTTCCATTGGTGGGACTACGGCGATGATCGCTACCTTGACGCCCTCAAGCATATGGCGGACTTGCAGAAAGAGGGCAAGATCAGGCATCTGGGACTGACCAATTTCGACACCGATCATCTGGCCGCGGTCATCGATAGCGGTATCCGAATCGTTTCCAACCAGGTGCAGTATTCGCTTATCGATCGGCGTCCACAGCTCAGGATGGCGCAACTGTGCCGCGAACATGGCGTGTGGCTTCTCGCTTATGGCACTGTTTGCGGCGGCCTTCTGACCGATCGCTTCTTAGGTGCGTCCGAACCGATCCGCGCCCAACTCGATACCGCCTCGCTCCAGAAGTACAAGCGGATGGTCGACGCGTGGAGTGGATGGGAAAGTTTTCAGAACCTGCTCGTCGCGCTGGGCGAGATTGCCAGCAAACACAGCGTCAGCATCGCCAACGTGGCAACGCGCTATGTTTTGGACCAGCCCGCCGTCGCCGGTGTGATTGTGGGCGTTCGCCTCGGCCGATCGGCTCATATCGACGACAACGCGCGCGCGTTTCGTTTCACGCTGGACGCCGACGACCTCGATCGCATCGAAAAGGCCTTGGCGGGATCGCGCGACCTCTTCGCCCTGATCGGGGACTGCGGCGACGAGTATCGCTGAGGTCCTCTGCCGGTTTGATGGTTGGCGCCAAACCCCACGCTTGGGCATGATAACACGACGCACGGGCGGTAAACGCATCATGGCAGAGAGCATCATAGGGCCGACTTCCCACTACTTTTATTCGCAACGTCTGAAGCTTCATTACGTGGACTGGGGCAACGGCGCCAAGCCGCTGATGATCATGGTGCATGGCGGCCGCGACCATTGCCGCAACTGGGACTGGATGGCGCTGGAGTTCCGCCAGCATTACCACGTTATTGCGCCCGACCTGCGCGGGCATGGCGATTCCGACTGGGCTATCGGCAGTCCCTACGCGATGATCGATTACGTGGTGGATTTGGCGCAGTTGATAAGCGCACTCGATCAGCGCCCGCTGACCCTGATCGGCCATTCGCTGGGCGGCGCGATCGTGCTGCAATATACGGGAGTTTTTCCGGAAAATGTAAAGCAGGTGGTTGCCATCGAAGGGTTGGGGCCACCGCCGGAGATGATTTCGCAGGCGCCCGCTTACCAGCGGATGGGGACGTGGGTCGCAGCGATGCAGGCGCTGGCCCGACGCAAAGTGCGCGAGTACGGCAGTATCGAGGAAGCGCTGGCGCGGATGCGCGCGGAGAATCCCCATCTGAGCCCCGCGCAGGCGCGCCATCTGACGATTCATGGCACGCGCCGCAACGAAAACGGCACCTACTCCTGGAAATTCGATAATTACGTGCGGGCGACCTCTCCGTATCAGTTCAACCTCAAGGACGCCGAGGAGATCTGGTCGCAAATCAAATGTCCGACCCTGCTGATGCGCGGCAGCGAGTCGTGGACGATGCAATGGGAGCAATACGAACGCACGCGCGCGTTCCGCAACGCTCAGATTGTTACGATCCAGAACGCTGGACATTGGGTTCATCACGACCGCCTCGAAGAGAGCTTCCGCGCAATCCGGGAGTTCCTGGCTGGTTAGTGGAAGAGGCCTCTTCGGCGGTTTGTACAAGCGCGGGTGCAGTGTCAGCTTCCGACCACCATGGAAGCCCGCCGGCCGGTCAGACCTGCAGTCGGCATGTAGCACCAGCAGTCGATTCGGCCATTGGCCGCCGTGTGGACGGTCACGAGTTGGCGAGTATAAAGGTCAGGGACACCCTCGTAGCGATCCAACGCGTCAAGATCCCGGCTGTTCAGATCCATGAGGATAGCGCCTTTGGTGACAGCCGTAGGATTGGCGATTATATAGAAGTATCGCGCGCGCCGGAGCTCAAAAGCGGGCAGCGTCGCGGGCAGCATCCGTAACTCCCGCCCCACGATCTCGCGCTGGCGTTTGCGATCGAGCAGGCTTCCGTAAACGAACACGCGCGTGTATGGATGGTTGCCGGGCATAACTATAGGGGGTAGCGTGCCTGCTGAAGCCGTTCAAGCCATGGGATTGTTCGCAAGACAGATTGTCGCGGAACTTGACGCGATCAAGGGTCAGGCGCTGTATCGGCAACTGCGCACGATCGAAAGCGCGCACGGCCCGCGCGTTGACTTTAACGGGCGCAGCATGCTGATGCTGGCGTCGAACAATTATCTGGGTCTGGCGTCCCATCCCGCGCTCAAGCGCGCTGCCGCCAACGCGACTGAACAATACGGCACCGGAGCGGCGGCGTCGCGCCTGATTGCGGGCAATCTCCGCGTTCTGAGCGATTTGGAAGCGCGCCTGGCGCAGTTCAAGGGCGTCGAAGCCGCGCTGGTTTTCGGCTCCGGTTACCTGGCCAACATCGGTACGATTTCCGCTATCGCCGGGCGCGAGGACGTGATCCTGAGCGATGAGCTCAATCACGCCAGCCTGATCGACGGATGCCGTCTGGCGCGCGCACAAATCATGGTTTACCGGCATTGCGACATCGATCATCTGCAGGCGCTGCTGCGGCAGTCGCGCGCGGCACGGCGGCGCATTATCGTCACCGATTCCGTTTTCAGCATGGACGGTGACCTCGCGCCGCTGGTCGAAATCGTCGAGTTGGCGCGCCGCCATAACGCCGCCGTCATGATCGACGAGGCCCATGCGGTGGGCGTGCTTGGGCACAAGGGCGCGGGGCTGGCTTCTGCGCTGGGACTGGAGCGCGAAGTGGATATCCAGATGGGGACCCTGAGCAAGTCGCTGGGCAGCTACGGCGCTTACGTCGCAGGATCGCGAGCCCTGGTTGATTTGCTAATCAATCGCGCGCGCAGTTTTGTGTTCACCACTGGGCTGCCTCCTGCCAGCGCCGCCGCCGCAATTGCCGCGATCGATCTGATCGAAGCTGAACCGCAGCGGATCAAAATCCTGTGGGACAACGCATGTTACCTGCGCCAGGAACTGGCTCGCGCCGGCTTCAGGCTGGGCGCCAGCGCGACGCCGATTCTTCCCGTGATCGTCGGCGACGCGCAGCCGGCCCTGGACTTTGCCGAAGGTTTGCTGCGCCGCGATGTTTATGTGCTGGCGATCCGTCCGCCGACCGTGCCTTTGGGAACCGCGCGCCTGCGCGTGACTGCGACCGCCGATCACACTCGCGCCGACCTGGACGAAGCTTTGCGCGCCTTCATCGCCGCAGGACGGGAAGCCGGGGCAATTGCCAAATGACCGAAGAACGCTATCGCCGCCTTGCCAACGCCGACCATCGCCATCTGTGGCATCCGTTTACGCAGATGCAGGCATGGCTGGAGGACGAGCCGCTGATAATCGAGCGCGGAGAGGGCAATTATCTGATCGACGCTCGCGGACGGCGCTACCTGGACGGAGTTTCCTCGCTGTGGTGCAACGTTCATGGCCATCGCCAGGCGCAACTCGATCGGGCCCTGCGCGAACAGATCGAGCGGATCGCGCATTCTACCATGCTGGGATTGTCGCATACGCCTGCGATCGAGCTGGCCGCTGCGCTCGCGTCGATCGTTCCGGCGGGATTGCAGCGCGTTTTTTACTCTGATTCGGGAGCGGAAGCGGTTGAGGTGGCGCTGCGCATCGCAGCCCAGTATTGGCAGCTTGCCGCAAGCCCCAGGCGCAAGCTTTTCGTCACGCTGGAAGAGGCTTATCACGGCGACACCATCGGATCGACCAGCCTCGGCTACAGTGAACCGTTCCATCAGCATATTCGTCACCTGCTCTTTCCCACGCTGAAAACTCCGCCGCCGCACATCTTCCGCTTCCATCAGCGCATGACACCCGAGGCGGCTGACGAGGCCGCGCTCGACGCCGCAGCCAAAATATTCGACCGGCACGCCGATGAAGTTGCGGCCGTGGTGATCGAACCGCTGATGCAGGGAGCGGCCGGGATGTGGGCGCATTCGACCCGCTATCTGGAGGGGCTGGTCGAGATGGCACGGAGAGCGGGCGCACTGGTGATCGTCGATGAAGTCGCAACCGGATTCGGCCGCACCGGGAGGATGTTCGCCTGCGAGCACGCTGGCATCAGCCCGGACCTGCTCTGCCTGGGCAAGGGAATTACGGGCGGCTATTTACCGCTTGCCGCGACGGTCGCGACCGAGCGCATCTTCGAAATGTTTTTGGGCCGTCCGGAAGAGTTCCGAGCCTTCTATTACGGCCATACTTACACCGGCAATCCGCTCGCGGCAGCGGTGGCTTTGGCCAACCTTGAGCTCTTGCGGGATCAGCGCATAATCGAATCGATGCGGCCGAAAATCGAATTGCTGCGCTCCTGTCTCCAGAACCGATTCGGCGAGCATCCCAACGTCGCGGACATCCGGCAATGGGGCCTGATGGCCGGTGTGGAACTGATGCGGTCGCCCCAAGCCCGCCAGCCCTTCCCATACGCCGCTCAGACCGGCGCTCGAATTTCCAAAGCGGCGCGCAATCGGGGCGTGATCGTGCGTCCGCTCGGCGACGTGCTGGTTTTCATGCCGCCGTTGTCGATAACGCCGGCCGAAATCGAGATGCTGACCGATGCGGTGCACGGGGCGATGCGGGAAACCTTGGGAGAGAAATAAGAACGAGGGAAGGAAGTGAGAAGTCAGAGGCAGAAAAGAAACGAAGAAAATCAGACAGAAATTCTGTCTCAACGATCTTTTCTATTACTCCGGTTGCTGTTTTTCTTGCTCACTGCTGTTCCCTTACTCCTCTTCCCTTCCTTCTTTTCCCTCTCTCCTCTTCATTAATCATGGGGCGGCGTATCCTCATCACCGGGACCGACACCGGCGTGGGCAAGACCATGGTCGGATGCGCGCTTGCCTTTGCGATGAAGGTGCGCGGCTTGCGCGTGGGCGTGATGAAACCGGCGGAAACCGGTTGCTCTACCGAGACGGGAGAATTGATACCCGCCGACGCGGCCGCGCTTAAGGCTTCCGCTTCAGCGCCTCATCCTTTGGAGATGATTTGTCCATATCGATACGTGTCCCCACTTGCGCCTGCAATGGCCGCCGAAGTAGACGGAATTGCGCCGCCTGATCCCGCCCGCATCATCAGTTTGTGCGAAGGGATCGCTGCGGAAAGCGACGTTCTAATGGTGGAGGGAGCGGGTGGAATCGCGGTGCCGATCACCTGGAATTTCAATTACGCCGACCTCGCCGCCGCGCTCGGGCTTGAAATCATCCTGGTCGTGGCGAATCGGCTCGGATGCCTCAATGTCGCAGTGCTCTCGCTCGCCTATGCGAAAAGCAGGAATCTGGCAGTGTGCGGTTACATACTGAATGATACCGAGCCGGAAAATTCTGCGGCCGCGCGCACCAATGCCGCGTCATTGAAACGTCTCACCAGCGTTGCGGCGCTCGGCACGGTGCGTTACAAGCAACCGCTTTCGCTCCAAATTGTTAACAACGTACTTCAATCCCGTTCCTCTTTTGATGCGCAGGAGAGTTAGCCAGGCTAATTTGAGCCTCTGTGCCCGGCAGGCAGAATCGGGAGCACCAGAACAACCGTCAGGGAAACGCCATGAAAGTTAACGTTGATCTTAAGGCTGGATTTCTCCAGTCCCTCAAGCGCGAAGTGCTGGCGACGCTGACCGCCGAAGAGCGCGCCGTAATCGAGGTATCCACCGGCGAAATGGGCAACAAACCCGACGCGGTCAAACTCGGATGGCTCAAGATGCGCACCGGCGAAATCTGGACCAAGCAGCGCTATACGCGCGCCCTGAAAAAAACGATGGACAAACTGAAGCAGACGGTGGCCCGCCAATCCAATTCCGAATAGCGCGCTCTGCGCCGCCACGCGCCAAAGCCACTGCTCGACTCTGAGTGATTCGGATACAGAGATGCGCGCGAGGCCGGCATACGTCCTCCGATGGCGGGCATGACGAAGCTACGCAAATGATCTTCGGCCGCGTGGCCTGCGCAACTGAACTAAAATGTAGCTTCTCTAAGCAAAGTTAAGAATGGCAAACCTGGCCATAGCTAGATTGTTGCGCATTATGACCCTTCTGGATGCATACGAAAGGCGGCGACGCTCCAGCAGTACTATTATGAAACAGTCCAAAAAAATGAGACAAGCCGAACTTGTCCCGAGGTGTCCCGAGGCGTCCAGTTCGGCACGGCGGTTGCTCTCGCAATAAGGCCGAGATCCGAGCGTCCATCCAAAAGGGGAGAATTCAAATGCCCGTCACCGCCTTAGTAATTGACGATTGCGCCGCTGCCAGACATACCATCGCCTACCATCTGCGCGAGATTGGATGCATGGTCGTAGCGGAAGCGGCAAATGCACTTTGGGGATTCAGGCTTTTTCGCCAGTATCGCCCCGACCTGATCACTTTGCAGGCCAGGATACCGAGGCGCTTCAACCTCGACAGCATGACTTTGCTGCGCGCGATAAAGCGGGAAATGCCCGAGGCGGCGGTGATAATTGTGAGCGCCGTTCCCTCCGACCAGATGCGCCGGGATTATCTCAACGAGGGAGCAATGGCTTATCTCGTCAGGCCGGTCACCGCACAGTCGTTGGAACCAGTGGCGATGAAGCTGATTGAGAGCTTTCCCGATTTAGCCAATGAACAGGCCGTGCGGCGAGCCTACGAAGAATCGTCCTGGAGACAATCCATGCTCCACAATCCGCTGTCACGAACCACGTAGCAGCGCCGCTTGCGGTCTCATGGCCGCTTATGGATGATCGGGCAACCGCACCATGGCGCCGGCGCCAATAGCTCCGCCGCGGACGCCGGCGTATGGCATCAGGGCGTTGGACCGGAGACCACCTCATGCACCCTCCTTGGCGGCTGGAGATTGTCGCTAACGAGAAAGCGCACGGCCAATTCAATCGATCAGCCTGTACAGCCGGGCGCAATTTTCGGCCACGATTTTGCGTCGATCCGAGGCCGGGACGCCGCCCAGCATTTCCTCCACCGTTTTGCGCGAGTACGGCCAGTCGTTGCCATGATGGGGAAAGTCGGTGGACCACATCATGTTCTCGACACCCACGCGATCGCGCAGCGCGATTCCCGAGCGATCGATTATGAAGGTCGCCGCCCAGTTGCTGAACCAGTATTCGCTGGGCGGATGCTTCAACTGGATTCCGGTCCAATGACGGTTGCGCCAGTAGCGATCGTCCATCATTTCCAGCAGATGAGGCACCCAGCCTACGCCGGTTTCGACACCGAGGAACTTCAATCGCGGGAACCGATCGAATACGCCTGATACAATCACCTGCGGTATCACCTCCGCGATCGTGGTGAACGCTGAGGCGCCAATCACTACTCCCAGGCGCTTGTCCTGCACGTTGGAAACGCGCGGGCGCGAGGTAACGAGAATCAGATGCAGACTGATCGGCATAGCCATCTCCTCAGCGGCCGCCCAAAAGGCGTCATCCTCCTCGGAGATGGAATCGCCGCCGCTGGGCCATGCCGTCAGGATTACTCCGCGATGGCCTTTTTCGGCCGCGCGCCGCAGCTCAGCGACGGCCCGCTCGACGCCGGCGTTGGGCATCTGGGCGACCGGCACCAGGCGCTCCCGATCGGCGGCGCAGAAGTCCTCGGCGAGCCAGTCGTTGTACGCGCGCAGCCCCGCGATCTGTAACTCCACGTCCTGCTTGAAATTCATAAAGTGAATCATCGCGCGCTGGGGCGGGTAGATCACTTCAGCGTCCACCCCGTCGAGGTCGAGCACCTTAAGCCGCTCCTTGCCGACGTAACAGGCGGGATGGATGTTCTTGCTGTAGCTGGCTCCGGTCCATTTCAGTTGTTCGGGCCGGGTGCCGACGCAGGTCACCAGTCCCAACGGTTCGCCGGGCGCGCCGGCACGATATTGCCACGCATCGCCGCCGTCGCCGTCGCTGACCAGTTTCGGCGCCTGATCCTGGTATTTGCGCGGCAGCCATTTCTCCCAAAGGTCGGGCGGCTCAATTACGTGAGAATCCGCCGAAATGAGATTGTATTGCCTCGCCATGGTGAACTCCTTTCAGGGAGGACTGAGCAGGGAGAAGAAGAGCAGGAAATTACTTTGCAAACTCTTTTCCGGCCTTACTCACTGCTCTTCCCTCATTCCGCCATCCTCACGACTCCTTTACCTGCCAATTGCGCAATCTGCTCATTGTCGTAGCCCAGTTCGCGCATCACTTCGCGCGTATGTTGTCCGCATAGCGGTGGCGGACGATCGATATGCGCCGGTGTTCTGGAGAAGCGCATCAGGTGACCGGTCTGGCGCAGGCGGCCGTAGATCGGATGGTCGTATTCGACCACCCGTCCGCGCTCAAGTGCCTGCGGGTCGCTCAGAATTTTTTCCACCGTGCCGGTCTCCGCGGCAATTTCGCAAGGAATGCCGGAGGATTGGAGCGATTGCAGCCAGGCCGCCGCGTCGCGCGCGCGGAACTTTGTCTGCAACTCGCGCTCCAAGGTCTGCCGCTCGTGCGTATGGAGCGCCGGATCCAGACCGAGCGCGGACAGCAGCCGCTCCTGGGTCTGGCGGTCGGGACAGGCAATGCAAATCCAGCGGCCGTCCGCGGCTTCGTAGATCCGGTAAAACGGGCCGAGCCCGGTCTGCTGCGAATCGAGCGTGAAGCGCGGGCCGGGGCCGGTGGACGTTATGTATTGCTGGCTTTCGAAGACGAATGCGGTCGCGAACTGGGGGATTTCGAGGTACTGGCCCTCGCCGGTTTCGTCGCGCCATCGCAGCGCCATCAGGATCGCCGCCGCCGCCTCCATCGCGGTGAACAAGTCCATCGGCGCACCGCAAATCAACACCGGCGAATTGCCTTCCCCAGCCTGGGCGGATTCCAAGCCGCCATGCGCCTGGTAGTTCATCTCGAAGCCGCCGATGTTGCGCAGTGGTCCCCTGGAGCCGAAACCGGTGCCATGGCAATAGATGATGCGGGGATTGATTTCGCGCACCTTGTCGTAGCCGATGCCCAGACGCTGCGCGACCTCCAGGCGGAGATTGTGCTGCACGATATCAGCGCGCGCGGCCAGTTGGTAAAAAATGCGCAAGCCCTCAGGCGTCTTGAGGTCCACGGCGATCGAGCGCTTGCCGCGCTGGACGCCGGCGAACGCCTTTTCCGTCGGGCGCATGGTGTCGCCTTCGGGCGGCTCGACTTTGATTACATCCGCGCCGAGGTCGGACAGCAGCATCGCGGCATACGGACCCGCCGCGAACATCCCGCAGTCCACCGAGCGGATTCCGGCCAGCGGTCCGCGGTGCGCAGCCACCGAAGTTTGATTGTGATCTTCGCCTCGCTCCATCGGATTTCCTCAAACCGCTCCCTGGGCGCGCAAAACCGCCGCTTCTGAATGCGGAATCCCCAGCCAGCGCAGGACTTCCTCGGCGTCGGCGCCGGGCTCGGGCGCGGACTTGGTGATCGCGCCGGGCGTGGCGCCAAATTTGATTGGCAATCCGCATTCGCGCAGGTTTCCCAGCCGCGGGTCGAAGACCTGCGCGATCAAATCCATCGCCAGCGCCTGCTCGTCCTCGAATCCGGCTCCGGCCTCCAGGCAGGGACCGACAGCGACATCGGAGTCGCGCAGGGCCGCGACCCATTGCATCATCGGACGTGTCCGGAAGCGCTGCGCCAGTTCGCGGCGAAAGCGCTCGCCCTGTTCGCGGTCGCCGACAAAATGGCGTCCCTTGTAGTAGCCGGGAAATTCCCTGGGGTCGATTCCCACCAGTTCACACAGCCGCTCGAACGCGCCCTTGGCGCCGGTGTGAATATGCAGATAGCGACCGTCCGAGCATTGATAGGAATCGACCGAGGGCGGCACGTGGCGTTTGCTGCCGCGATAGGCGCGAAAACTCGCGGTGGGCTTTTCCGCCTGCGAAAGCTGGAGCGCGAAGTGGGCCAGGACTCCGTCGTAGAGCGAGGTCTCGACCCGCTGGCATTTGCCGCTCTGCTTGCGCGCGTGCAGCGCCGCCATCACGCCGATCAGCGCTAAATACGCGGCCGCGTAACTGGCCAGCGGATAGTAGGAAAACACCGGGCCTTCGCGAATTCCGCCCTGCTCGCCGAACAGGCCCGCGCGCGCCTGGACCAGCGCGTCAAAACCGCTGTGCTGGTTGTCGCGCTCATCGCCGTAGCCCCGGATCGAACAGGCGATCAAGCGGGGGAAGTCCGCTTGCAGCGATTCGTAATTGATTTGCAGATGGCTGGCGGCCTCGGGCGTAAAGCTTTCGATCAAAACATCGGCACGCGCCAGCATCCGGTGTAACAGACTTTTTCCCGGCTCATTCTTCAAATTCAGGACGATGCTTTTCTTGCCGCGCTGCCACACGGTATAGGCGGGCAGCAGGGCGCGGAACGGATCGCCACCGGGCGGCTCGACCTTGATCACATCGGCGCCATAATCGGCCATGAACATGGTCGCCAGCGGCCCCGCCACACCCCAGGTCAGGTCGACGACGGTGAGTCCCTTGAGCGGTCCGCTGCGATCGAGTAAACGGGCGGGGGTTAGGGTGTCTTCTGCCATCGCGCTTCCTTCCAATGCTCAGTCCCCGCTTCGATGCGCAGCGTACCTCCAGCGTGGCAGGCGCAGTCCGCCTGGACCTTCGCCGAAGACCACTTCCACCTGTGCACCAATCCGAATCTGCTGCGCCTTCACCTCATTGATGGCCCCCTGCGCATCCGTCACGAGATTGCCGACTATCCGGATGTGCGGATCCTCCTGCAACGCGACCACGATCACATTGTAGGGCGCGAGCTCGGCAAAGGGCGCCACCAGCGGCGGATGCACAATCGCGTACGACCACAAAGTACCCCGTCCCGACATCGGCTGCCAAGCGCAATCCGGCGACTGGCACCACGGGCAGAACGGACGGGGCGGAAAGCGCAGCCGCTTGCACCGCGCGCAGCTTTGAATCCGCAGTTCACCGCGCTCGACGCCCTCCCAGAATCCAACTTCGTCTTCGCCGGCCCAGTTGGGAACGGTCATCGTCTATCTCCGCAGCAGCAGCGCGCCCGACGGGACGCAATCGGCGCTGGCCACCAGGCAGCATTGCGCGCCGTCCACCTGGGAGGTCGAGGTGCCGCGCATCTGCCGTACCGCTTCGGTGATCATATTGAAGCCGTGGACATAGGCTTCCGACAGACTGCCGCCCGAGGTGTTGACGGCGACGCCACCGCCGTCCCATCTGAGCTTGCCGCCGCGCACAAAGTCCCCGGCCTCGCCGCGGCCGCACAACCCGAAGCCTTCAAGCGCGAACAGGATCAGCGGACTGAAGGCGTCGTAAATCTGGGCGACCTTGACGTCGGCGGGGGTGAAATCGGAGTCGCGCCACAAAAGCTTGCCGGCTACGGATGACGGCGTGCGCAGCGGATCCTCGCAGAAGTAATTGGTCATCGCGAAAATCTGACGCGGCATCGCCTGCTCGAAAGCGTGGATATAGACCGGCGAACGGCGGCAATCGCGAGCGCGGTCGCTTGAAACCACGACCGCGGCGAGCGCGCCGTCGGTTTCCAGGCAACAATCGAACAGGCACAACGGTTCGGACACCCAGCGCGCGCTCATATATTCCTCGCGCGTAAGCGCACGGTGGTACATCGCGGCGCGCGGATTGCGATTGGCGTGCGCGCGCACCGCCAGCACGACTTCGGCCAGTGCGTCGCGCGTGATTGCGTACTCGTGCATATAGCGGCGCGCCAGCATGGCAATTTCGTCGACGGGACGCAGCAGTCCCCATGGCCGGCTCCATCGCCCGGTGACCGCAACGCTTTCCGCGGCGCTGGCCCAGATGCGCGCGCTGCGAGCGCTGCGTTTACGCGCCCGCCATGCCACCACGACCTTGGCCTGCCCACCAGCCACGGCCATCGCGGCATGTCCGACGGTGGCAGCACCAGCGCCGCCGCCATAGCCGATCTGTGAGAAGAACGTGACATCCCCCGCACCGATATTGCGCGCAATTTCGGTCGCGTCAGTCGTCTCCATCGTGTAGGAGCACAGTCCGTCGACCTCGCGTGGCGCGATACCGGCGTCATCGAGCGCAGCCAGAATCGCTTCGCAGGCCAGCCGTTCTTCTGAGGAGGGCAAAAGCTTGCCAAAAGTGGTCTCGCCAATCCCGGCAATTGCTGTACGATCCTTGAGCATGCGGTTCGACCCGCGCCGTCAAATCTGGCAACCCCCTACCCCGACCGGTCCAGCCTTGTCAATGGCAGGCGCGACGCGATGAAACGCAAGGCGAAAAGGCAGTAAACGCCCGGCATCCCAGTTCCGTCCAATGGGTGAAAGCAGGTAGCATCTGGGCTGGACTGGCCGAAGGTTGAGCTTGGCCTCCTTTTGGAGGTAGCGCGTCGGCCGCCGGGGCGAATCTGCTTGAAGGAGCTTACGGATGAAGAACTGTGCGCAATGGTCGCGCAGCGTGACGAGCAGGCGTTCGAGCTGTTGGTCCAGCGCCATCAGACGCGGGCTTTCCGTATCGCTTACTCGGTGCTCGGCAATGAGGCCGACGCGCGTGACATCTCGCAGGACGCCTTCATCCGGCTGTACGAGTCAGCCAACCGTTTCGACGGTCGGTCGCGCTTTTCCACCTGGTTTTACCGTGTCTTGGTTAACCTGTGCATCGACCACAAGCGGCGGGGCAAATGGTGGAACAGGCTGCTGCCGCTGGCCGGTCCGGGCGACGATCCTGACGAACCCGGCATCGATCCTCCCTCCGGTGAGGAAGGACCCGACCAGGCGGCTATCAAACATCAGTTTTCCGGCCGTCTCGCGGAGGCTCTGCAACGCTTGTCGGCCAATCAGAGAACAGCGGTCCTGCTGCAGGTGCAGGAGGGTTTTTCAAGCCGGGAGATTGCACAGGTGCTGAACTGTTCGGAGAACACCGCGCGGGTCCATATCTATCGTGGATTGGCCGCGCTAAAGAAAATGCTTGGGAACGATTGAAAATGGCGGTTAGTCATCCTGAAACGGCGCTGGTCCCGTATATCCGAGGCGAACTGTCCGGCGCTGAGCGCGAATTGGTCGCGGCCCATCTGGCGGGATGCGAACAGTGCCGCGAATCGGCGCAGTCATTTGGCGCGCTGCTGTCCGAATTGTCCTCGCGCATCGACGAGCTGCCGGTTCCGCATTGGGGCGCCTACCGCTCCGAGCTGCGCCGCAAGCTTGAGGCCCACAAGCAGCGGCGGCTGAAATGGTGGCGGCCCGTGTATGGATGGGGAGCGGGATTGACTGCGGCGGCTGCCGCCGCTCTCGCCCTTTGGCTGGCGGTGCCCGGCCTCAACAATCCGTCCAACGAGCCGCCCGGCGACCAGCTCGCCCTGGAGCAGCAGATGGGCGTGACCGACGTCGGATTCCTGCGCAATTATGACGTCGTACAGCAGCTCGATCTATTGGAAAATTACGACCTGATCGAGCATCTGGACGAGTTGCGGCCGATGCCAAAGTCCAGCGATGCGCTCCGGTCCTAAATGGTCGAGTGCGATGCTGCTGGCCGCCGCGATTGCCCTGGGAGCGCGCGTGTCGTGGGCGCAGATCGGTCCGGACCCCAGGATGCTGCTGGACCTGGACCTGTTCGCGTCGAACTCCAACGGTCAGCCCGACGCCAATCAGAACTCGATGCTGGATCAGATTCAAACCCTGCGCGCGATGGGGTACCTCAACGATGGTCCGAGTGCGCCACCGCAGCCGGTGCTAACCATTCCGCCTCCATCGTCAGGACTTACCAATTCGCCCCCGCCGCTGAACAACGAACCGTCAACTCCAGACAGCGAGGACCAGGTAACCGAATGATCCGCCGCGTCCTCATAGCCATCTCGATGGCCACTCTCGTCGCGGTGGGTTCAGTGCCAGGGGCTGGTGCCCAGATGTTGCCCGGAGTACCGGCGAATCCAGCCGAACAGGCGTACATACAGCGCTATCATGACACGTGGATGAAGCTGAATCCCATGCAGCGCCAGACGGTACTGGAGAACCTCCGCCGATGGCAGCAGATGAGTCCCGAACAGCGTTATGCGGCGCAGCGCAATTTCGAAGAGTTCCGCCGCCTTCCGCCTGAAGAGCGCCGTCAGGTGCTCCAGGCGATGCGCGAGTACCGCCAACTCCCGCCCGAGCGGCGGGCACAGCTCCAGCAGGCCTACAGCCGTTTCAGGGCGCTACCGCCCGCCCAACGCCAGGAGTTGCTCGACCGTTACCGGCGCTTCCAGCAATTGCCGCCCCAGCAACGCCAACACATGCTGATGAATTACCAGCGATGGCAGCAGATGTCGCCGATGGAGCGGGGGGAGCTCAGGCAGAGATGGCGCCAGGCGCATCCCTTTGCCTGGGGAGGACCTCACTGGCACCATGGCCCGCCGGGAATGGGCAACCCTCCCGGTCCATTTCCGGGAGCGCACGGACATGGCGACGGTCATCACGGGCACCATCATTGGTTCTGGTAAATCCCGCCCGTTCAAGGATGCGCGTCCGAGTACGTACCGGCCTCTACACTTGGTAGGGCAGCGGCCCTGCCCGCCTTCCGCATCGCGGCCGGCAACAGAGCGCCGACACGGTCGCCTCACTTGCTTTCGATGTAAATCGAGAAGAGGAAAACTCAAGGAAACAAAAGGCGGCGATGCTCCACGGCAGCGCCGCCTTTTTCACTTCAATCTGTCTGGCTATGCGGGCTTACCGACCAGAATTGTCTCCTTGCCCCGCTTCCTGGAATTGCGCATGAAATAGAACGCTCCGTATATGCCCCATATCACGGCAAGACCCACGGCCATGAGCGGTTCCTTGACGCTTCCCAAGCCCTCGATTGGTCCGATGATGTAAAACGCCATGCAGGCGAAGTTCGCCACTGCACCGAATACCGGAATTACCATGTGCTTCAAACCGTGGAATTCGCGCCGCTCCTGATAGGCGAGTATGCAGAGCAAGTTGGTCAGACCATAGGTAATGAAGATTCCAAAGTTGGAAATTAACGTCACCAGCGCCAGTCCGTTGGGCAGAGCCGCCAGATATGCGTTTGAGCTCATCCCCGCCATGTACCATATGTTGTGCGGAAGGGTGGCGATCGTTTTGTCGTCGGGAGCCGAGCCGCCCGCGAAATAATAGAGCGAACCGATCACGCCGAATATTGCGGAGATCACCGCCAAGGTCCAGATTGTCCGATGCGGCGTGAGGTTCTCCCCATGCAGAATCCCGAAGTGCTCGGGGACTTCTTCGTCGCGGCCCATCGCGTAGGTCACCCGCGCCCCGGTATTCATGCAGGCCAGGGTCGTACCGATCAGGGCCAGAAAGACCGTGATGGCTTCCACCACCATGAACGCTTGACCGTGGCCACCCAGCAGCGCATTGCCGACGATCGTCATCATATCGCCTATAGGTGCGGCCGAACCCTTGGCGTCGGCCATGCTGTAGGCACTACTAAGAAAATAGTTCGCGGCAAAATATTCAATCATGTAACAGATTAGACCCTGGATGAAGAGTGAAAGCAGAACACCGCGGGAAATGTCCTTCTTCGGGTTCTTGGCTTCCTCTCCCAATGAGGTGATGGATTCAAACCCGCACAGTAGAAAGATGGCTATCGTGGCCTGTAGCATCACGCCATTAAAGCTGTGCGGGGCGATGACCGACCAGCCGCTGGGATGAGCCGGAGCATTCCCGCCGAGCGAGTAATGGAGCACCTTGCTGGTGCCGTCGAGCGCCAGCCCGGTGGAGCCCTCTGGATGTCCGATGCGATATATGATCGCCATCAAGGCAAAAATCATCAGGGCCGTGATCTGGATGACGTTGATGGTGAAGTTCGTCCACGTTGAGGCTTGAACTCCCCTGTACGCTATGTATGAAATTCCAAAGGCGGCAATCACCGCCACCATAGCCATGAAGACCGGACCGGGCGTTCCGGAATTGATAACGTTAGGGAAAAAGATACCGACGATGTACCCGATCATAATGCCAATCGTAGCGGCCATCGCGCCGGGGTACACCCAGTAGTAGAGATGCGAACCCCAACCAAGCACGAATTTGGCAATGCGTGCGAACCGATAGTGCCTGGAATGGTTGAGGAAGGCCTGTTCCGCAAACAGGTAGGAACTGCCCGCGCCAGGATAGAGCTTGTTCAACTCCGCATAGGAGATTGCCGTGGCGAAGGCGAGAGCCAGAGCTGCTAAAATCCCAAACCACATCGAGATTCCCGAAGGATAGGAGTACCCAGCCTGGACCACGAAGGTGATCCATAGAAATGCGCCCGGCGCTATCAGCGCCATCGCGTTTACCGTGACTCCGGTCAACCCCAGAGTCGGCACCATTTTGGCTTCGGTTGCTTCTGCCATCTTTTCTCCTTTGTCGAACGGCCCGTCATAGTTGGCCCTGCAAAATGCCGCGCCCTTTCAGCATGACGCGTGCCGTCTGCAATGAGCCGCCGGCTTCGCGATGACAGAAACTACAACTAAAGTAAGATTTTGATATGCAATAATTCTACATTTCAGAATACAATGGCCATCCTGATATTTCCGTTTCATGATGCAATATGAAATACGCTTCGGCTGGTCCCAGTGACGATGGAACCGCCAGCTCACAAGGCTTTACTCCAAGGATCCGGGGGAATCTGCCAAACGAACGGGCACTGCCCAACAAAGCGGCATCGTAATTTCAGGCTGCAAATCTTCTGTCCCCGTTCCCCTCATCAGGAGAGAGTTGGGAAGGACCGGGAACATGCCTGAAGAAACTAAAAGGCTTTTTCAAGGAAGGCGATAACTGCTGGAGTTTACTCGAATTTGTAGCGCTTGCGCTTGCGCCAGAGCGTGGAAGTGTTGATTCCAAGTATCGCGGCGGCTTCCTCCAAGGTTGCCGTCTCCGCCAGAACTCGCTCGATGTGCTGGCGCTCCACTTCCTCGAGGCTGGTGGGAGAGAAGCTCGACGGCAACGGCTCCGGCTGCTCACGAAACATCGCGTCGGGCAGGCAATCGGGTTTGATCACTTCGCCCAAAGCCAGGATCGCGGCGCGCTCGACGGCGTTACGCAGTTCGCGGATATTGCCGGGCCACCAGTAATGCTTGATCGCCCCTTCCGCCTCGGGGGAAAAACGCAGGCCCGGACGATGGTTGCGAGTTGCGGCGGTGGCCAGGAAATGCTCGGCGAGGGCAAGCACATCCTCGCGCCGCTTGCGCAACGACGGCACTTGAAGCGCAATCACGTTGAGGCGGTAAAACAGGTCCTCACGAAAATGGTGGGCGCGAACTTCCCCCAGCAAGTCGCGATTTGACGCCGCGATAATTCTCGTATCAACGTGGATGGTCTCGTCGCCGCCGACCCGCTCGAAGCACTGCTCCTGCACGAAGCGCAAAAACTTGGTCTGTAACGGGGCGCTCAGATCGGCCACTTCGTCGAGGAAAACGGTGCCGTGATTGGCCGCTTCCAGCCGTCCGGGCTTGTCCTTGAATGCACCCGTGAAAGAGCCGCGCATGTGCCCAAAGAGCTCGCTCTCGAGCAGATTCTCCGAAAGTGTAGTACAGTTCACGACCACAAAAGGGCCCTTGAAGCGACGGCTCCATTTATGAATCTGGCGCGCCAACACGTTTTTGCCGGTCCCGCTTTCCCCCATCAAAAGGATCGTCGCCTCGCTCGACGCCGCCTGATAGGCGACCTCCAGCAGATGGCGCATCGCCGGACTGCGCGACTCCAGCAGCGGCTGATCGTCGATCGCGTCGCGCAGAGAGCTGACTTCGGCCCGCAGGCTCTGAACCTCAAGGGCGCGGGCGACGACGTGTTGGATCTGGTCGAGGGTGAAAGGCTTGGTCACGTAATCGTAGGCCCCGCTCTTCATCGCCTCCACCGCGCTCTCCACCGTCCCATATGCCGTCATCAAGATGACCGGTAGTGACGGATGGTCCCGTTTGATCCGTTGCAGCAGCGCAAGCCCGTTTATTTCGGCCATCCGGTAATCGCTCAGTACCAGGTCAAAACCGCCATTTTCCCCAAGCAAGGAGAGCGCCTCCGCGGCGCTTTCCGCCGTACGAACCCTATGGCCGCAGGTCTCGAAGAAGGTCCCCAGATGGTTGCGAATATTCTTTTCGTCATCGACGATTAAGAGTCTAGCCATAAACCCTCCTGCCGGATGGGTATCTCCCACCGTAAAGCAGGTGCCGTAGCCTTCGGTGGTCGCGACAAAAATCCTCCCGCCATGCGCCTCGACGATATCCTTGACGATCGCCAGCCCGAGGCCGGCGGAACCCGGCTCGGCGCCATTGACCTTCCCCTGGGCGAAGCGTTCGAAGAGGCGATCCTTGATTTCCGCGGGTATCCCCGAACCGGTATCTCGGACCTTCAGCGAAAACGCCCCAGATGATTGCGTAAGGACCACCGCAATCGTGCCGCCCTCCGGCGTATAGCGCAGCGCATTGGAAATCAGCTTTGAGACAACCCACGACAATTTGATCGGATCACCGCGCAGGGCCGGCAGGTTGTCGGGCAATTCCAGTCTCAGGATCACCTGCTTGTGCTCCGCCTGCACGGTGAAGGCGCGTGAGACCGCGCGGATCAATTCGACCAGGTTCAGTTCGACGCTGCGCACGGCGATATTGGCGTTGGTCCCCCGCGCCAGGTTGAGCAGGTCGTCGGCCAGGTGGCGGATGCGCGCGACATCCTCGCCGATTCCCGCGACCAGCCTGCCTTCTTGTTCTCCCATCTCGGCCCAGCGCCGCTCAAGCAGACCCGCCGACAGCGAAATCGAAGTGAGCGGCGTCTTGAGTTCGTGCGACAGCGTCGCCACCAGGTTGGTCCGCGCCCGATCGAGGTCGCGCAGGTAGGTGATATCCTGCAAAGTCAGTATGGTTCCAAAACGCTGACCGGCTTGCCGCAATGGAACCGGCTTCAGCAGGTAGCTGTGATCGCGCCCGCGCACGTGAAGCTCGACCTCGATTCGATGCGTGTCGTCGCCGCTGAAGGCCCTTTGTAAAGCATTGCGGATGCGCAGGTAGTGCGGGTGATGGCTGTTAAGGTCGTCAAACGGGCTGCCCAGCGCGTCCTCCCGCTCCACCCCCAGGATAATCGCGGCGATTTCGTTGATGTGCGTGACGATGCCTTTGGGACCGATCAGCACGATACCGTCCTCGATACTCTCGATTATCGCTTCGGTTTTGCTTTTTTCATAAACGAGCCGATCGACGTTGAGCTTTTCGAACTGCTCCAGCCGCTCCGCCATTTTGTTGAACTCTGAGGCCACGGTCTGGAGTTCGGCCAGCGGCTGCTCCCGCAGCTTGAGCAGGTTTCCGCGCAAACTGAAGCTGCGCAACCGATCGGCCAGCTCATTGAGCGGTTGCGTGATGGTCGCCGCCAGCGTCCACGAGAGCGCAATTCCGATCAGCAGCAGGGCCGCCAGGCCGCAGGCGAATTCCCACGTCAGGCGGTTGCCCATCCGCGACGCGCGCCCATCGGCGCGGAACATCGCGTGGCTGTTCAGAGCGATCAGATCGTCCAGCCGCGTATGGAGCGCCGCGAAGTCCTGGTCGATGGAACTGTCCGTGACCCGAGCGGCGAATGCGCCAAACAGCTTGTTGCCCCGCTGCTCGATATCATGGGCAAGCGCCGCCTCTCCCACCTCCGTGATGTCGCCTTGCTCGACGTCTATCCAGTATTTGAAACTGTCCCAGCTCGGCTTCAGCACCTGATCGATATTGCCCTGATGTTGCGCGAGCTGTAACGACCACAGCGCCTTGTGCATGTGCTGCGCGGCCTCGATGCTGACATAGTTGCGGTGTAGAGTTTCACGAATCGCGCCGCCCAGCCGGTGGATGCCGGGGAGTGCCAGAGCGCCCAGTGCCACGGCGACACTGAGCATTATCAGACTTCCGTTTCGAATACGGCTGCGCAAGGAAGGCGGATGCATCAACTGTCGACCCGGGCGCTCAGTTCGGCACCTGCCAGGTTTCGATGCCATCGGACTCTTGCCGAACAGCTATTGCCGATTGCCGCGCACGCGTTTAGCGGACGGCTGGCACTATTGCTCTGGACGGCCATTCGACGAAACTCAAGCACGCCATCGCGCCGCCGGCGGACAACTTGTATCGAGCGGATATGAGCGCGCGCCGCTGCTCGCTGGCGCCCGCGATACCAAAGCGCGGTTAAACTGATAACTATCCATAAAACCGCAATTGCCAGCACGCTCATAGCCAAATCGTGCGAAACGACCGGCTGCGCCGTGGCTTGCCCCCCCAAGTGCTGTAAGCCTGAAATGGATAGAACCGGAATGCGTAACGTCCAGGTCGTCATCGCGAAATCTCGGACCGCTGATTCCTTAGCAATCAAGGTCCAATTGTCGATAAAGCATTAAGCATGCCCGCCTAATTGCCCGAGCTCTAATGAGAATATCCATTGCTCACAGCAACCGCGCTTTTCAAACTGATATGCGCTCTTCGATTTGAACGATTAGGCCTTCCGGCCCTCAATTATGACAGGGCGGATAAATCCCCGATCTGACCATCGAGACCAATTCGTCGACGTGCTCGGGATGGACGAAACACACGGTTCCTCGGTGTCACCGCGCACCGATCGTACGCCCAGCACCCGGCAGGAACCCTGCTTGACCTGCACGCACTCGTACTCAGCGGCGAGCAGGTCAAGCTGTTTGTGACGGACAGGCCAGATGAGAGGCGCTTTTTTCATGGCTCCTTCCGGCCCCGACGCGGGCCGGAGAAGCATCAGATCAAAACCTCAGAATGAATAGATCGCCGCTGCCAGTAACGTGTCCTGACCGCTATAGGTGTGCGACGGCAGAAACACGCCGGGCGACACCTGAATCAGGTCATCGTCGCTGTAGAACGGATGCTGGTTGGAAGCGTCGTGGCGGTATTCCAGCCGCGCCAGCAATCCGTTGACCAGCGGGATCTTGTAGTTGATCGTTTGGGTGAATTCGAACAGGGTCTGACGCAAACCGGTCCGCGTGCCTTCGCCGTCGCGGAACCATTCGAAGCGGCTGGCGAACTCAAGGTTGTCATTGAGGTCGTAAACGCCATAAGTGGCAACCCCTTGCCAGCTGGTCGCCCGGTTCCAGGTGCTCTGGCCGGTCAGCATGTTGCCATAGGAGTTGATAAACGGGGTGACCGCGATCGGTCCGCCGGATTCATTGGCGTAGAGATATTCGGCGATAAATTGAAGTCCCTTAACCGGCGTCTTCCAGGTTGCGATCGGATCGACCGCCAGACGCTTGGAGTTGCCATGGTTGGCTTGCTCGGGCCCGTAAATGCCATTGAGCAGCAGGGACAACGAGTCGGTGGGCGTGTATGACAACTGCCATTCGCCGGACTTACCGGAGTTATTGTCCGACGGATCGTCCCATCCGTTATTGATCCCTGCGGTTACGCCGAATTTGTCCGTAAATGAATATTGCGCCCGAATACCGGTATGAGTAAGCGGCTCACCCCAGGTGAAAAGCAACCCGCGCGACTCGTTGAAGTTGACGTTGTTGTAAACCGGGATGACTTCTTCGCCCAGCAAGGTTACAAACTTGCCGGCTTGCAAATTGATGCCTTTTCCAACCGGAACCGTGTAGGTCAGATAGGCCTGCGTCGGATCGAATTCCTGGGTCGAGGTCGGAGTTGTGGAATTGGAGTAGTGAGTGGACGCCCACAACACTTCCGCAGTCTTGCCGAAGTTCAGATCGGTCACGAAACCGACTCCGCCCTCAACCGTGCGGTCGATATGCAGATTGAACTGTTGCAGATTGAAACTGTTGGCATCAACGTCAAACTCGCGGAGCTGATTGACGCTGCCGGAACTGCTCAGAATCGGCGTGGTGTTGGGCTGATTGAAGTTAAAGTCGTAAGTGGTATCAACCAGGCCATGGATATGAACGCCGAGATTATCAGACAGATTCTTTCGCACGCGGCCCAATTGCTGTTCCACGGCGGCGACGTGCTCGCCAATTGTCTTGGGCGCGGCGTTGGCGGGCGGCGGCGCCACCACGATCGCTTTTTGGATCTGCTTGACCTCGGTGGAGGTCTCGGCGCTTTGCGCGCGCAGGTTGCCAACCTCGCCCGACAGATCCTCGACCGAACGTCCCGCCGGCGGCGCAGCCGTTGTGGTCGTGGTCACCACCCGATGCCGGCGGTGAGTACGCCGCGCAAGCATAGTCGAACCGTCCGTTTCCGCCACGGCGTTGCTCAGCCACGGCAGACATACCGCCAAAATCAGCAACCCCGCCCCAACCCTCGTCAGCCATTTTGCTCTCGTGATTACGCTTTCCATAACCGCTCCCACCCATTCCTCTGCTGCTGAAATCTCCAATCGAACTTACGCCGGCGCGCCGAAATGCTTGCGCAATTCGAGATTGACTTCGAGCACATTGACTATTTTTTCGCCGAACAGACCGCCGAACGGTGCAAACGCATTCTGCTGAAGGATTGTCTCGATTTGCTGGCGCACCTTGGCCGGATCCTGCTTGGTATCCTGCGCCCATTTCGACGCCACCCGATCCAGCTGGTATTCCGCGTTCTCCATCGTAATGTCCGGATCGAGCCCCGAACCCGAAGTTGTCACCATATCGCCCGGCACGTCCTGCAAGTCCGCCTCAGCATGATCCTGGCGCCACATGTCAAAGAAGTTGGACTGGATATCGCTGCCTTCCTTGACCGGCTGGATCGAAGTCACGCTCTTGCCGTTTTTGGTCTCGGTCACCGCCGACGGGAATCGCCCCGGATAGTCCCTGGAGAAATTCTCGAAAAACAGCACCGCCAGGTCCGCGGCTTTGGGCTGCGGCGTCCCGGGGTTGTCTTTGACCCATTTGCTGACTATATCCGCATGGCTCTTCGCCCACGCATCGACGTACGCCGAGTGCGCCGGATCGCCCGTTACCCACCCTTGCGCTATGGAGTTATGAGCGTCTGCCCATTGCGCCACGATATGCGGCTGGCCGCCGAAGCTGTCCTTTTGGAACCACACTTCGATATCCGGCCCCACAAGCTGCCCCGCTTTGGGGCCGCTCTTGTACTTGACGATCGGCCCCAGCGCCGTTGCCACCCGGTTGCGCAGCGTGTAATTCGATGCTGCCAAAGCCGATGAAGACGAGGCCGACGCGTCATAGGAAGCAGCCGAGGGGCGCGGCTGGAAGTATTCGTCCTTGGTGAACGGCTGCGCCACCAGCAGCGAACCCACCGCCTTGCCGTCGGGCCCATTGACCATGCTGCCATTGGCCTGGAACGGGAAGAAGGTCTGCCCGATCGCCCACAGGATCGCCGGATAGATCAGGCAGCAGATGACCACTGAGAAGAACAAAAACCACAGACTTTTGGTAATGTACTGTTTCACGACTGATGCTCCATCCTGCTCAGGCTGCCAGGTGCAGACCTACCATGATCAGATCAATCAGCTTGATTCCGATGAACGGTAATATCACTCCACCCAAGCCCCACACGGTGAGGTTTTTACGTAGCAGCGCGTCCGCTCCGATGGGCCGATACTCGACTCCCTTGAGCGCGACCGGAATCAATGCCGGAATAATCAGGGCGTTGAAAATGACCGCGGACAAGATTGCTGAGGTCGGCGAATGCAGATGCATTACGTCCATCGCTTTGAGCCACGGCAGCGTGCCCGCAAACAGCGCCGGCACGATCGCGAAGTATTTCGCCACGTCATTGGCGACCGAGAAGGTGGTCAAGGAACCGCGCGTCATCAGCAACTGTTTGCCGATCTCGACCACCTCGATCAGCTTGGTGGGGTTGCTGTCGAGGTCCACCATGTTGCCGGCTTCCTTGGCCGCCTGCGTCCCCGAGTTCATCGCCAGACCGACGTCGGCCTGCGCCAGCGCCGGCGCATCATTGGTGCCGTCCCCTACCATCGCGACCAGCTTGCCTTCCTCCTGCTCCTTGCGGATATAAGCGAGCTTGGACTCCGGAGTGCATTCGGCCACGAAATCATCGACTCCCGCCTGTGTGGCTATGGCGGCGGCGGTCAAGGGGTTGTCGCCGGTAATCATCACGGTGCGGACGCCGGCCTTGCGCAGCCGCTCGAGCCGCTCCTTGGTTCCGGTTTTCAAAATGTCCTCGAGCATGACCACGCCGGCGATTTGCGGTCCCTCGGCAACCAACAGCGGCGTGGCGCCCTTGGAGGAAATGGAGTCGACCATTGCTTTGAGCCCAACTGGTATGGTTCCCTTCTGACGTTCAACGAACCTCGTGATTGCGTCAGGGGCGCCTTTGCGAATAGCCAGTCCGCCGGGCAGATCGATTCCGCTCATCCGGGACTGCGCACTGAACGGCACAAACTGCGCGTCGTTGGGAATACTAACCAGGCCTGGATTCTTAACTCGTTCCTCGAACAGCCTGACGATGCTTTTGCCTTCGGGGGTTTCATCGGACGCTGACGACAATGCCGCCAGCCGTCCCAAACTTTCGACTGTATATTTGCCCACCGGGAAGAACTCGGTGGCGCGGCGATTGCCCACCGTGATGGTGCCGGTTTTGTCCAGCAATACTTCGTCGATGTCGCCGGCGGTTTCCACCGCGCGCCCGCTCTTGGCGATGATGTTGGCCTGGAGCGCCCGATCCATTCCGGCAATACCAATTGCCGCCAGCAAGGCGCCGATGGTGGTGGGAATCAGGCAGACCAGCAACGCGACCAGCGTCGGCACATCAGTGCCCAAACTGTGCAGTGGTTCGCTGATACCCAGGTAACCCATCATGTATTGTTCGGCGTTGTAAGCCAGCGGCCACAGCGGCACCACCACGATCAGGAAAATCACGGTGAATGCGGAAAGCACCAGGGTCAGCGCGATTTCATTGGGCGTGCGCTGGCGCACCGCGCCTTCCACCAGGGCGATCATCCGATCCAGAAAGGTTTGACCGGGCGCCGCGGTGACCCGGACCACGATGCGGTCGGAGAGCACGCGCGTGCCGCCGGTCACCCCGGAACGGTCGCCGCCCGCTTCGCGGATCACCGGCGCCGATTCGCCAGTGATCGCGGCTTCATCGACTGAAGCGATACCTTCGATAATTTCGCCGTCACTGGGAATCACCTGGCCCGCGGCGACGACCACGCGATCACCCGGCTTGAGCTCGTTCGAAGCCACTTCGTCGACCTCATCTTTGCCGCGCAGGCGAAACGCCGGCGTTTCCACGCGCGTTTTGCGCAGCGACTCGGCTTGCGCCTTGCCGCGCGCTTCCGCCAGTGCGGTGGCAAAGTTGGCGAACAGTACGGTCAGGAACAGCCAGATATCCAATGCTATGAAATAGCCAGTCCCCACCTGGCTGGAGGAGTAGCCCAACGCGGACTGAAACACGAACAGCAGCGTCAGGATGGCGCCTACCTCGACCACGAACATGACCGGGTTTTGCCATTGGATATCCGGCCGCAACATCACGAACGCCTGCTTCAGCGCCGGCCGTACTACCTCGGGAGCGAACATGGCCAGGCGCCGTACACGACGCGGCGGAGGGGCAATAGGCGCTCCTCGAGACGTTTCTCGCAGAAATGCTACATCGGCTGTTTTCATTCGATTATCCTCGACCAAAAGTTCCTGGCCTGAGCTTCCTCATTAACCACCAAAGGGGATTGGACCGAGATGCTCCGCTACCGGGCCCAATGCGGCCACGGGCAGGAACAGCAATCCGGCCACGATGATGATTGTCCCGAACAGCAGACATCCGAAGGTGAAGGTGTCGTCGCGCAAGGTGCCCAAACCAAAGGGCGTCTGCTTCTTGTAGCCGAGCGCCGCCGCCATCGCTATCGGAGCAACGATTGGCAAATAGCGCGAGAAAATCATTACCAGCCCGGTGGCTATATCCCAGGCCTTAGCTTCGGGAGCCGGATTGGGATTGTTGTAGAAACCGTAAGTTACCCCGAGGCCATCGAAAGCGGACCCATTGTTCGCCGAAGCCGAGGAAAACTGATACACGATTTGCGATAGGCCATGCGCGGCCGGATTGCTCTCAGCCTTGACTCCCCAGTCAGTCGCGGCAAATAGTCCACTCGGTCCAAGGATCATCAGCGGATGCACGAGCAACGCGATGACTGCGAGTTTAACCTCGCGCGCACCGATCTTCCGGCCCAAATATTCCGGCGTGCGTCCCACCATCATGCCGGCCAGGAAAATTCCGATGATCAGGAACAGCAGCAGGTTGATCATCCCCACGCCCTTGCCGCCATAGATGCAATTGATCCACATACCAACCATCGGCGACAGCGCTGCAATCGGGTTGAGGCTGTCATGCTCGCAGTTAGCTGCACCGCAGGTCACGTCAACGGTAATTGCTGCGAACGTAGCTCCGGCGGAGGTACCGAACCGCAGCTCCTTGCCTTCCAGGTTGCCCAGGTGCTGATCGACCGGAAGACCCGCAACCGCGGGAAGTACAACTGCGCGCTGGCCGCCAGGCGCACTGGCACTTGGTATCTGAAATGTCTGAGTATTTGGATGCGCCGTAAGGCCCGGGTTTGGTTTTAACGTGTCATAGTAAACCGCCCAAACGATTGTCCCGGCCATCAGGATAAACATGACCGAAAAAATCACCCAGGCATGACGCATCTTCTTCAGCATCCGACCATACATCAAGACCAGACAAAACGGGAACAACATCATGCCAAAACACGTGAGAAAATTTGTCCAGGCACTGGGATTTTCAAACGGTACGGCCGAATTCATGCCATAAACACCACCGCCGTTCGTACCGAGCATCTTGATCGGAATGACCGCGGCGACGGGACCCACCACCAGTGTTTGTTGCTTGGCCTGGCCATTGTCGGTAGTGCCCATCGCAGCCGCTTCCAAAGTTGAGACTTCGTGCGTGCTCTGGTAGGTCATCGGCATCCCCTGCTGCAGGAACAGGATCCCAATCACCAGGGCAACCGGTACGAACATGTAAACAACCACGCGCCACATATCGACGAAGAAATTGCCCAGATGCTGCTCCGCTCTGAAACAGCGGATAATCGCGGTAAGCGCGCACAGTCCCACCGCGGCAGATACAAACTGGTTCCAGATTACAAAGAAAATCTGACCCCAGTTCGACATATGCTGATCGCCGGAATAATGCTGCAAATTCGTGTTGGTCATGAACGACGCGACGCTGTTGAAAATGGTCGTCGGCGACAGCAGCCCCAAGCCCCGCGGATTCAGCGGAGCGATCGGCTGAAGGATCAGGACGAGATACCCATAGATGAACATGATGATGTTGAAGATCAGCAACGCCGCCGCGTACTGCTTCCAGTTCTGCCCACCACTGTCCAGGCGTCTTTCAAACCAGCGCAGAAATCCCGGCGCATTGTATTTGCCGTCCATGATCCAGGCCATGTAACGGCTCATTGGAATCGCCAGCAGCGTAGTGAACACCAGTAACGAAATCGGAAGAAGCCACATATAATTAGTCCTCGTTCAGATCGAATCGCCGCCCGCTCAAAACCATTCCGGCCGTATGAGCGCGGTAAACAGATACACGAACAGGAAGGCCGCCACCGCGGCTGTAAGATAGATCATTTGTGTCACCTCATATTTTTTCGCAGGCGATCAAAAATGCGTAACATAGGCCCATCGCCGCCAAACCCAGAAAGAACATTCCGGGCAGCCATGTTGTAAGATCCATTATTCAGTCCTCCCGATGTGCGGACTCGTTCCGCTTCTTTTGATGAAACAACTCCTTTGTCTTGGGTGTTTCATTTTGCACTCTCGGAAAACACCTGAGTAATCAGCTTGAAGTTAAGGAACAACCGCAGCACCGGTGGGATTTTTAACAGCAATGTCGATGGCCGATATGATTCCTCTGAGTTTTCCGTGCTCCATCACAGGCAGCGCGCCGACTCGTGCCTGGGCCATCAATTTGGCCGCTTTTCTTAATGTGTCCGAGGGCTGCACTGTATATGTGCTCGTCCTCATCACCCGCCGCACTGGGACGCGTTCAGGGTGAGAAGCGACGGCACGCGCCACACTCGCGGGACGCCACGCGCTGCGCCGGGCCTTCAGGTCTCCAGCCGTCACCATTCCGATCAGTTGCCCCGCCGCCACCACCGGAAGCTGGCCGACTCCGAACTCATCCAATAGCGCACGTGCGTGCGCGACCGAGTCTGAAGGAGCAACGGTTCTGGGCGTTAACGTCATCGTCCGCTCTACTAACATGTCCAGTTGACGATCTTTTTCTTTCAGATCTGGAGAGCGCATAGTTGGTGGTTGCTCGTAATCTAACGTTACCGGCAAAACCCAAACGGGCCTGCCGTGTCGAGCGTAAGCGCACGAAACATGCCAGCTCGGATGTAGTGAATCCGTATGGGATTTGGCGCGATGCGCTACCGGCGCCTTTTCAGAATGAAATATTACGTTGCGTTTCGATACTGGCCGCGCCTTGCGGCGACCGGCGAAAAGAACAGAAGCTGGGTTGCGAACGAGGACTTGAGCTTTACACAAAAGGGTCGAAGGCGGAGCCGTTATTAGCCGAATCAGAAGTTGCAGACCACGGGTGTCGTCGCGGTTCTATTTCCGCCTGTTTCACGGGCGCCATCCGCTGCTCCTTGTTGCTCCGATGCAGCCGCGGAGCCAAGCGGGTTTCAACACGTTGCGTGGCAATACTTTGCTTGACGCTTATTGGATGGCTTGGGACAATTTAAAACACCAAAGTAGCCGCTTTATTGTTCAGCTCATGCTCAGCCGCATTCTATCCTTAAGCAATGCGATCTTAGGTAGACCGCTTGCCTCATGGGAGGCAAAAAAAGAACAACTCAGCCTATGGACGGGAGTTCCCGTACTGGGTGTGGATGCTCTCGCTTCGACCGGCTACGGCCCGGAGGCGGCGCTGACCGCTTTGTTGCCTTTGGGAATTATCGGGCTCCGTTACTACGTTTTCATTGAAGCGGCAATCGTTCTGAATCTCTTCACTTTATATCTGTCATACCGGCAGACCGCCGCCACCTATCCCGACGGCGGCGGCGCTTACGTGGTGGCGAAGGATAATCTGGGGATACGCGTCGGCATCTGGGCGGCAATCGTTTTGATGGTGGATTACCTGCTCAACGTCGCGGTGGGGATCGCCGCGGGGGTAGGTGCGGTGATTTCCGCGGTGCCCGCGCTCCATTCACATACCTTGTTGGGGTGCCTTGTGGTTTTGACGATGCTGACGGTGCTTAATCTGCGCGGCGTGCGTGAAACGGGCATCGTTTTCGTTATTCCAGTCTTTGTGTTTGGGGTCTGCATAAGCATCGCGATTGCGCTGGGACTGTTTGCCGCAATCCATTCGGGCGGCAGCCCACATCCGGTGATCGCGCCGCCCTCCTTACCAAAGGGCTCCGGCACATTAGGCGCCTGGATCATCCTGGCCGCGTTCGCCAACGGCTGTACGGCAATGACAGGGATCGAGGCGGTGAGCAATGGCGTTCCCCTGTTCAAAGAACCGAAAGTCCCCAACGCGCAACGCACGCTGACGGTCATCTTCGTAATCCTAGGGGCGTTTCTCCTGAGCCTGGGATACCTTTGCCCGGCTTACCACATAATGGCGATGGATGAGCATAAGCCGGGATACCAGTCGATTCTGTCGCAATTGATTGGCGCGGTGGCCGGCCGCGGCGCCTTTTACTATGTAAGCAGCGCCAGCATCTTCATTGTCCTTACCTACTCGGCCCAGACCAGCTTTGCGGATTTTCCGCGGGTGTGCCGGCTGCTGGCCGAGGATGGCTTTTTGCCGCCCTTTTTCGCCGAGCGCGGCCGGCGGCTGGTTTATTCCGCGGGTATCATCATCCTGGCGGTCCTCTCCGGCCTGCTGCTGATCATGTTCGGGGGCGTAACGGACAACCTGATACCTTTGTTCGCGGTCGGAGCATTCGGCGCGTTCGTTCTGTCGCAAGTTGGCATGGTCGCGCACTGGCTGCGCAAAAGCGGACGCGGTAGTCGAATCAAACTGGCCTATAATACGCTGGGCGCTGCGACCACGGCGGTCGCGCTGGTTATAATCGTGGCCGCAAAATTTGCCGCAGGCGCCTGGATGACAATCATTGTCATCCCCGCACTGGTCCTGCTGCTTACCCGAACCAAGCATCACTATGAGAGCATCGACCGCGAGCTGAAGGAGCCGGTCAACTTCGCGCCCTCCAAGCCGCCGCCACCGATCGTACTGATTCCAATCAGCAACTGGAACCGCGCCGCCGACAACGCCGTCAGGTTAGGTATGCTTCTGTCCGATGACATTACCGCTCTGCACGTGAGCACGGACACGGACCACCGTGAGGGACTGAAACGAAGATGGGAGCGGCTCTTCGAGGATCCACGCGAAATTGCAGTCCGCCCGCGTCTTCACTTTTTGAACTCACCCTATCGTAATCTGTATCAGCCGATTCTGGATTACATAGACAATGTCGAACGCGACAAGCCGGATCGTTTGATCGCGATAGTGATTCCGGAATTGGTGGAACCGCATTGGTACCAATATGCGCTGCACGCGCTACGGAGCAGAAGACTGCGTTACCGGCTGCATCAAAAACGGGACGAGCGCGTCTTCGTCGTCAGTGCGCAATGGTATTTGCGCGAAGGGTAATGCCGAACCATGGAAGCCGAGGTTGGTCGGCTGACTCAGTACACAACCAGTAAATAACCCAGGCCGGCGCCGATCGCTATCAGCAGCAGGTCACCCAACCAAAGGTACGGATTCATTGGCACGATTTTCCACGGGCGTTACTAACCATCCGGATATTTTCACAAGCATGGCGGGCACCGGGTTCCACAGCCGCGGATGCGCAGCCGCGACCGTGGTGCTCGGCGCCGCCTTGACCTCGACCGCTTCCCGGGGCGGTTGGCGTGATGGAGACGGCGGCGGTGCAAAACCAAATTCGTCCGCCTCAAATACAACTCCGCTCACCGGCATAAGGACGATGCGGCGCTTGCCGGATCCCGATCTGCCGATCACCTTCAGCAGCTCATGGACGATTTTGTTTGCTTCATCATCGCGCACGACCGCTTCGATTTTTACCTCCTGGTCGAACTCGGGAGTGTAGGCGTGACCGCGATAAAGTTGCTGCCGGCCTTTGCGGCTCGGGTTCGTAAGCACGTTGGAAAGAGTGAAATTTGAAATATAAAACCCCTCCAGCAATTCTCGAACATCTTCGACCGATTCCGGGCTTATCAGCGCTTCGACTTTTTTCATAGACTGTTCCTTGTAAAAAGGGGGGCGCGGTCTGAACCCTCCACCACCCACCGTTGCGTGCCGCCGCCCCCTCCGCCGATAACGCACTAAATGTACCAGAATGAATAATTGATATTACCTACTATACCTGTAACTCACAGGGGCATGGATGTGCATTTTGCATTAACAATATTGCGCATTGAACAGACATTACACCTAAATGCCCAATCTTCAGTTGACCATGGCCCCGGCCTCATGCTCGGCAGAAATCAGGCCGGCGTGCGCCATCGCATTGCGAACTTTGGTGCGGGTCACTCTATTGATCAGGCATAGAGGCAGACGGACCTCGCCGGAAGACAATCCGATCGTTTCCAACGTCGAGTTGGACCCGGTGCCGGCAATCACTGGAACACGTTCGGCCGCAGCCTCGACACAGAGCTCAATTAGCGTTGTATGCTCTTTGGGGGTTAGGGTGGGCGATTCGCCGGTGGTCCCACATGGAACCAGACCGCTGATTCCTTCTTTGATCTGCCGGTCGACCAGCGCCTGAAAGGCGTCTTCATCGACCTTGCCGTCGCGCAGCGGAGTGATGAGCGCGGTGAAACATCCGGTGAACATTGGACGGCCGGGCGCGTCTTTGGGATGCCTGAAGCTCAGAACTGTTTTGACTGATTGAGAAATACGCCTACAAGTAGGGTCGCCCTCTTCCACAGCTACTTACTCCTAAAATCCATGGCAACTATGCGCCTCAAAATTGAAGACGCGCCAAACCTGTAAAGCATCGGCCATGCCAGGGGAAAAGCCTTATAAACTGGACTTTTTTCCGTCAACGGCGCGCAGGTGCATTTCGCTTTGCAACAACAGCCGGTCAGACCGCACGATCCACTGGCTTAAACGGGCTTTTACGGGAGGGAAATAAGGTCCGCGGCAGGTTTTTAAATTGCTTTCTTCTTGTTGCAGTCTGAAAAGCGCTGGTGCCATCAAGCGCGAAAACTTCCGATTTTGCGCGCCTTGCTGTGCGGCACGTCTTATGCCTTCAGGCCAAGCCAGTGGAATTGGAGCCACAAATATGAAGAGGCTGGAGGCAATTCTCTCCCGCGACTATCTGGAAAGTGTGACCGACTTGTTGATGCATCACGGATGCGGGGAGATCTCGTTGTTCAGGATCGAGGGCGCAAAAGGGTCAGAACTGGCCCACCCAAATCCTTCCGGTGGTCCAACGGACATCCCTTGGATCAGGCTTGAAGCCGTAGTGGACGACGCGCAAGCAATGGCCACAATGCATGAGATACTGGACGTCCACGGGCACGAGGGCGGCGAGGCTGCCCCCGGACATACCGAGTGGGTCAGCTCGATTGCGTTGTGGAACGTTAAATCCAGCGGCTCCAGTGTAAACCACCAACTCTGAGATCAAGGGCGATGTCTATTTGGCCTGGCCGCCGCGCATCACGGCAAGGTCGATCGCGTTGGATATGTCAAAGTCGCCGTAGCGGGGGTTCTGATAGATCTTGTCCAGGTAGGCCTCCAAATCGCTGTCCGAGATGCCGGAAACGTCCAAGCCGCGCGCGACTTGAGAGAGGATTTTATCGGCTCCCCTCCAATGAAAGATGCCGGCAGCGATTTTGAGCTGATCGAGTTTGCCGAGACTGACCTGAGCCGCGTCGGCGTAGCCGTCTATATACGCGATCTTATCCGGTTTATTCAGGCCTTTCCAAAAGTTTCCATCGTGCCGGACCACGGTCGCACCCCAAGCAAGCGCACAGCTCAATGTCGCCCCCACGATCACACCGGCGGCGAACCGGAGAGCTCCACCGGTTGGGGCGGGTACACGAGGTTGATAGGTTTTCATCTGTCCCCTGCTCTTTCTTGTTGCGAAAAAGCGCGCGGACAGGTAACGCAATTCTCGTGCCCGACAATCACCACAATTTGTGGGCGTTTCCGTGTAAGAAAAACATGCAGGTTCTTCCTTCTGTGTCAGAATTGCACGGTTTCGTCGTTCCTGTGGGAAAGGCGGATACAGCGATGTGTCCAAAAGTCGGCATCGCAACGATGAATCTTCAGCGCTCGATGCGAGCGATACGGCGGCGGCCCACTTCGAGCAGGCGATGGCGGCCGGGCACGAAATGGAAATTGACATCCCTGACCGGTTGCCCATCCACGCGCACAGCACCCTGACCGACCAGACGGCGCGCCTCGTTGGTGGAAGGGACAAACTTCAACTGTTTCATTAACTCACAAATCCACAGCTCGTCGGCCAACCGGAATACCGGAACGTCGGCGGGAACCTCCCGGCGCTGGAAACGAGTTTCGAAGTACTCGCGGGCCGTACGCGCCGCATCCGCGCCGTGGTATTCATCGACGATCAATTCGGCCAGCCGCTTTTTGGCCTCCATCGGATGAATCCGGCCGGTTTTGATCGATTCGAGCTGTTCGGAATCGACATCGGTCAGCAGCTCGTAATACCGCAGCATCAGCTTGTCGTCGAGCGACATCAGCTTGCCGAACATCTCCTGGGGCGCTTCAGTGACGCCCACGTAGTTGCCCAGTGATTTCGACATCTTGCGGACGCCGTCCAGCCCTTCAAGCAGCGGGAACGTTATCACCACTTGCGGCGGCTGGCCCCAGGCGCGCTGCAACTCGCGTCCCAGCAGCATATTGAACTTCTGATCGGTGCCGCCCAGTTCGACGTCGGCCCGGATAGCCACCGAATCGTAGCCCTGGATAAGCGGATAGAGCAGTTCGTGCAGAAACAGAGGTTGCTCGGTTGCGAGCCGTTTTTCGAAATCGTCTCGCTCCAGCAGCCGGGCAACGCTGACATGGGCGGCGATCCTGATCAACTCGCGCAGACCGATTTGGTCCATCCATTCGCTGTTAAAGCGGATTTCGGTGCGCTGCGGATCGAGGATCTTGAACACTTGGCGCTTGTAGGTCTCGGCGTTGCTCTCGATTTGTTGGCGGTCCAGGGGCTTGCGGGTTTCCGAACGTCCTGAGGGGTCGCCGATGGCGGCGGTAAAGTCTCCGACCAGAAAGACCACGGTATGGCCGGCGGCCTGAAAATCGCGCATCGCCTTGAGCGTGATCGTATGTCCCAGATGGAGGTCCGGCGCGGTCGGGTCCATCCCCAGCTTGATTCGTAAAGGGCGGTTGTCGGCGAGCTTGGCGCTCAACTCCGCCGGGGAAATGATCTCGACCGCGCGCCGGCCCAGCCGCCGCATCAATTCCTGTGCCTGTTCCTTTTCCACGTGCTTTTGAACATAGCCGGGTGAGAGCGATGGGGAAAGTTGCGACCGCTTGAATCCTGCGACTCAACCGCGCTGATTGAATTTGTTCATCGCGCGCTCGACGCCCGACTGGATAATTTCTTCGGCCGCATCGGCTGCCCGCTCGATTGCCGAATCGAAAACCTCCAGTTCCTCCGGCTTAAGCGGCTGAAGCACGTATCCGATAGCATCGTGTCCCGCGGGCGGGCGGCCGATTCCGATTCTGACCCGCACGAAGCCGCCGTGCCCGAGCGCATCGATGATCGACCGGATGCCGTTGTTACCGGCATGGCCGCCGCCGCGCTTTACGCGTACGGCGCCCGCCGGCAGATCGAGTTCATCATGGATTACGATCAGGCGGGCCGGTTCGATTTTGAAATAGCCAAGCAGCGGCGCCACTGCCTCGCCGCTCAGGTTCATGTAGGTTTGCGGCTGGCCTAAAATCACTTTATGACCCCCGATCTCGCAGCGCCCCAGATGAGCCTTGAAGCGGCGCTGATCCAACGTGACGCCATGGCGTGCGGCCAACCGGTCCAGCGCCATGAAGCCGAGGTTGTGTCGGGAACGGCGATATCTATCGTCGGGATTGCCCAACCCGACGACGACCCACTCAAGCTGCGTGCTAGCGGCCACAGGCTCCGCTTTGGAGGCCGGCCGCCGGAAGGATCCGAATAGCCCGCGCAGGCTCATTGCACAAAACTCCGCTTTCTCCTGTTCGAATTGGAGCAGCCGCCCATCAGATGGCCGCGGAGCAGTGGTGGGAAATGGTTGGACGCCATAGCGAATCTCGCATTGCCAATTTAGTATATTCGAACTTCTGCGGCGTCATGCATACGGCCGGCATCAGAGCCCTTACAGGGTGCGGACAAAAGACGGGCGGCGCCTTCATCTAAAAGCTGCGTTCCGCACTCTGGTTAAAAGATGGCTGCTTTTCCTTTACTCCCTCCGGGGGAGATTAGAGTGGGGGCAGGTTGCGGAAAATCCTTTTTTCTCAACCTGCCGGTCCGGCGCAGGCCCTCCGCCCGCCCTCATCTTTGGACTCGCGCCTGGGCGATTCAACACCGACCACATCGACAGGTGGACGGGCGAGTTGGCCGCGTTCCCACAGGGCAAAGAACGGACCAACGAGATCCATTCGGCGAATAAGGTTGAGCGCCACCTCCATGAACTAGCCTACCCAAACGAGGTAAGCGGCGAGCGCCAGCCCGAGCGCGGACAGGCCTAAAGCGACCGCGATTGCGGTGCCGGACGGCCCCAAAACCGCTTCGCCGCGGTTGAGCCTGGCAATCAGCCTGACATGGCTGAACGTGGCGGCGATATTGACCGTTGCGCCGGTCAGCAAAAGAGCGGTTCCAATCAACAGCGAGACGCCGTTGGTTTCGAACTTGCGCATGTTTGTAGTTTGCGCGAGTTCGCGCAAGAACAAGCCGAAGCGCGCAACCACGAAACCGAAGCCCATCAGGGCCAGACCTGTGCGAATCCACGCAAGAAATGTGCGTTCCGCGGCCATATAGTCACTGGGAAGTGCCCCGCGATTTTCCATCATGCCACTCTCTTCCTTAACGCACCGGCGCTAAGATTTCACCAGCGAGAACTTCGCGTTCAAATCGTCCGCCTTCAAGCGGGTCAAGGAGAAGGTCATGGCGCCCAACCAGGCTGAGGGCATCGTTAGCACACGCAGCAAACACACCGTGGACCAGACCGTGGAGCGGCTCAAGCGGATTCTCGCGCAAAAAGGAGTTACGCTCTTCGCGTTGGTTGACCACAGCGGCGAAGCCGCCAAAGTCGGGATGAAGATGCTCCCGGCCAAGCTGCTGATTTTCGGCAGTCCCCAAGCCGGCACGCCCATCATGCAATCGGCGCCGACGCCGGTGATCGCCGCCAGCGAATCGCCCAGGGAAAGGCCAGGCATGATCGGCGGCCCGTCGGGAAATCCCATCATGTTGATCACCCCGGCGTAAGACGCCGCGACAAAGTCGAAGCCGACCTTGGAAGCCAGCGGCCCGCTCTGACCGAAACTGGAGATCGAGCACATTACGATCGAGGGGTTAATCGACTTGACGGTTTTGTAGCCGAGTCCCAGGCGCTGGATTACGCCAGGCGCAAAATTCTCAACCAATACATCAACTTTGGGCAGCTGTTGCTTGACCAGCGCGACCCCCGCCGGATTCTTCAGATCGACGCAGACGCTTTTTTTGCTGCGGTTTTGCTGCACGTTATAGGCGCTGCGGCCATTCTTCACCCACGGCGTCTGGCGCGTCCTGTCGCCGCCGGGCGGCTCGATTTTGATCACCTCGGCGCCCATCTCGGCCATGATCCGCGTCAACATCGGCCCCGACAGATACTCCGTCAGTCCAGCACCTTGAAGTGGCTCAGCACATGTTGTGGTCGCGTACGCACCATGGTGATCCTCCATCGTCAGAAAGAACGTCGCCGGAGTTCCGAAGCCAGGTTAGGCAACTTCCGCGGTTCCGGTTTGGCAAGTGCCAGGATTTCCGTGATACGCGAAATCGAGATCGAGCGCGAGTCTGATGGGCAAGTTCTGTGATGCCGGCGCTTCCCGGAGCAGCGGCACATGGCGCCCTGGTTAGAAGATGGATGCTTTCCTTTACATGCCGCCCAGGACGCCCTGAGCCATCATTCGCCCTCCCCGACGAGGAAACCGGTCCTGCGGCGCCGGCCACGACTGGCCCGCGCGACCAGCCTGAGACCCGAGGACTTATAGACGGTATAACTCTCTACTTCGGAAAGGGCGAGCGGAAGGCGCGTTGCGAGTCGGGGAGCAGGTTGAGAAATTTGACTTCGGCGAAATCGTCGCTGACTTCGATCGCGGAAAAGGTCGCGTTGTCCACGCGCAGGCGATGAAAATGCTTGAGGTCCAGCCGCATGTAGTGGCACAGGACCGTGCGAATAATGTCGCCGTGCGAGACGAACAGCAGGCGCTTACCGCGATGCGCCATAATCGCGGCGTCGACGGCGGCCACCCCCCGCTCCTGCACGTCGCGGATAGTTTCGCCGCCGGGGGTTGAACTCTCCAGCGGCGCCTTGCGGTAATTGATGTAACTCTCGTCCTTGACCAGCTGATGATAGGTCTTGCCTTCCCACGCGCCGTAGCGCACTTCTTCAAGGCGCTCGTCGATCAGGATTTCAATTCGGCCCACGCCGCGCGCGATTATCTCCGCCGACTGAAACGCGCGCAACAGCGGGCTTGAGATGATCAGTTCAGGTTGCAACTGGCGCGCCAGCGGAATTGCCAATTCGACCTGCGACCGGCCCTCGGCGTCAAGCTCTACCGGCTGACGGCCCATCACGCGGCCCTCGCGATTCCAGGCGGTCTCGCCATGGCGCATCAGCAGCGCGATGCCACGTTTGCGGGTCCCGTCAAGCAATCTCTCAGCCACCTGAAAAGGCCCCAGCGCCATCCTGGTCCTCTGCCTACCGGCCGCCCGCCATTGGCAATATCGTCGGTCTTCTGCTGCGCCAGCCCAGTTTCAGGACTGAGTGGACGCCTGGATCGGCTCATTGGTCATGGCCGTATCGCCGTTAACCGAGACACCGTTGGCCGCAAGCCCGCAGAAAGCCTCGTAATCGATAAGCCTGGTTTGAGTCGGGTGATCGCTGCAGACCGGGCACTGCGGGTCGCGCTTGATGCGCATCAGACGGACATAATCCCGATCCGACAGCGTGTCGAAGTAAACCATCGTGCCGATCAGCGGCTTGCCCGCCCCCAGTATCAGCTTGATAGCTTCGAGCGCCTCGATCGATCCGATCAGCCCCGGCAGCACTCCGAGCACCCCGGCCTCGGCGCACGACGGCGCCATCCCGGGCGGCGGCGGCTCCGGGTAAAGGCATCGGTAGCATGGGCCGCCTTTATCCGGATAGAAGACCGTCGCGTTGCCTTCGAACTGGAAGATCGCGCCGTCGACCAGCGGCTTTTTCGCAAACACACAGGCATCGTTGATTAGATAGCGGGTCGGGAAGTTGTCCGAGCAGTTCACAATCACGTCGTAGTCGCGGATTATGTCCATCACGTTTTCGGAATTGAGATGGACATTGTGCGCAACCACCTTGACGCCCGGATTGATCGCGTTGAGCGTCTTGCGCGCCGACTCCGTCTTGAGCTCGCCCACCCGGTCGGTGGTATGGATGATCTGGCGCTGCAGATTGGAGAGATCTACAACATCGAAATCCACAAACCCGATGGTGCCGACACCGGCCGCCGCCAGGTACATTCCCGAAGGCGAGCCCAAAGCGCCGGCGCCCAGCAGCAGAACCTTGGCGTCGAGCAGTTTGGCTTGTCCCTTCTCGCCCACCTCGGGAATCAGGAAATGGCGCGAGTAGCGGGTCAGCTCATCGGGTTTAAACTGCCGATCCGCGACCCAGGGGAAACCCTTGTCCTTCCAGGCGTTGAACCCGCCGTTGAGGTTGAAGAGATTTTCGTAACCCATCTCGCGCAGCGTGCGCGCGGCCAGAAGCGAGCGCGTTCCCGAAGCGCATTGGAGAATAACGGGAGCTTTGTGGTCCGGGACTTTTTCCTCCACCCGCAGCTCGAGGAAACCGCGCGGGATAAATAGCGCTTCGGGGATGTGCCCCTGGCGCCATTCGTCGCTTTCACGCACATCCACTACGACGGCGCCCTTCTTCATCAATTCGCGCGCTTCTTCCGCGCTGATTTGCTTGATCGACGAGCGAGCCTCATCCAGGAGGCTCTTTGATGTCCTGGCCATAAATTCTCAATGACCTCCGCGGCACACGCCTATTTTAGCGGTTAAGCCGACTCGACGCGATGCACAGGGCTCGCCCGCTGACTTATGCGCGGCCAGACGCGGGTCAGCCGCCGAGCATCCGGTGCGATTCGAGCAGAGCGCGGACGAATTCGAGCACCTGCTGGGCGTGCCCGCGCGGCTTCACCTGGTCGAAACGCCCGCGCACGCGCAGGTCGCGGTCAATGACGAAGGTCGTCCGATCGGCGATACCTTCGCGCAATACACCGAACGCCTGCGCCATCCGGCCATCGCCGTCGGACAGCAGCAGGAACGGCAAAGCATGCTTTTGCGCAAACTTCCGGTGCGAATCGACGGAATCGACGCTGACGCCGATCACGACGCAATCCAGCGCCGCGAACTGATCGTGAAGGTCGCGGAACTCCCTGCCCTCGACCGTGCATCCGGGCGTGTCGTCAGCCGGATAGAAGTACAGCACGACGACGCAGCCGCGAAAATCCGCCAGACGCACAGGCGCACCCCCCTGGTCGGAAAGCGTGAGGTCGGCGGGAGCAGCGTCGCCGATATCCAGCCCGTTACGAGGCGGCATGAACCTGCTCGGCAGCTTCCGCCTGCTTGCGGACAAACTTTATCGAGGCGTTATCGACGTTGATCGAGCACAGCGATCCGCACATCGTGCAGACGTTGGAGCCGGCGGCCTCGCTCTCTTCCTTGTAGCGGCGCGCCTTGTCCGGATCCATCGCCATCGCGTACATCCCTTCCCAATTCAGCGCTTTACGGAAACGCGACATCTGGTCGTTCCAGACCTTGGCCGCCCGCACGCCCTTGACCAGGTCGCCGGAATGAGCCGCGATGCGAGTTGCGATCACACCCTCGCGTACGTCGTCGATCGTCGGCAGGCGCAGATGCTCCGCCGGCGTGACGTAGCACAGGAAGTCGGTACCCGCCGCGGACGCAATCGCACCGCCGATCGCCCCCGTGATATGATCGTAGCCGGGAGCCACGTCGCAGGTCAGCGGACCCAGCACGTAGAACGGCGCTCCCCCGCAAATCCGCTTTTCCAGCTTCACATTGGCTTCGATCTGATCGAGCGGAACGTGCCCTGGTCCTTCGATCATTACCTGCACGCCGAGCTGGCGGGCACGCTGGGTCAGTTCACCCAGCACCAGCAATTCGGCGAGCTGACCGCGGTCGGTGGCGTCGCCGGTTGCGCCGGGACGCAAACCGTCGCCCAGCGAAATCGTGACGTCGTGCTCGCGCAGGATCTCGCACACGCGATCGAAATGCTCGTACAGCGGATTTTCGTTGCCGGTGCGCTCGATCCATGCCGCCAGTAGAGCGCCGCCACGCGATACGATTCCTTCGATACGCTCATGGCCGCGCAGACGCCGCACGCTGTCGCGAGTGACGCCGCAATGCAGCGTCATGTAATCCACTCCCTGGCGGGCCTGGCGCTCGATCACTTCGAGGAAGAAGTCGGCGCTGAGTTCCATGATCGAGGCTTCGGAGGCGACCTGATAGATCGGCACCGTCCCCAGCATCACGGGAGCGCGCGAGATCATCTCGGTGCGGATTTTGTCCAGGTCGGTGCCGGTTGACAGATCCATCACCGAGTCGGCGCCGAAACGGATCGCGGTGTAGAGTTTCTCGATTTCCTCTTCGAGCAACTGATGGAAATTGGAGGCGCCCAGGTTTGCGTTGACCTTGGTGCGCAGGTTTTTGCCGATGCCGATCGCGCGGAAACGATGATGGATATTGTGTGGGATCACAACTTCGCCGGTGGCGACAAGGTCGCGCACTTGCGTGGGCTCAAGTCCCTCGTCCTCCGCGACTTCAATCATTTCTTGAGTGACAAGACCCTTACGTGCGGCTTCGAGTTGAGTCATGGTCCTTCCTCAATTATCCGTGCCGGCAGCGATTATTGCTCCGTACGATTGTGAATGTGAACTCGTCATTTAGGCGAACTGCCGTTGGCCCCGGGATGGCGCGGGAGAGCCGGTATTTCACCCTGTTGCTCGTCCTTGTCCGCCCATGGCTGCGGCAGAACACGGCTGGTATAGGTTTTCAACTCCGGACGCTGGGGATCGTAGATCTGCCGCTCCTGCTCCCGGTACCAGGCCAGCATCTCTTCCATGTTGCCTTCGCGGCCCTTGGCGGCGAGGACTTCGGAACGATGCATCAGCACTTCCTTGGTTTCCACAAAGTCCTTGCGATCGAAGCCCCAGATTCGAGGATGGACATAGGTGTCCATACGGATCGCGTCGCATGGGCAGGCTTCGACGCACAAGCCGCAATAGATGCATCGCAGCGTGTCGATCTCGTAGCGCGTCGGGTACTTCTCGATGTGCGGATCAGGATGCTCGCCAGCCTCGATATAGATGCATTGGGCGGGACAAGCGGTTGCGCACAAAAAACAGGCCGTGCAGCGCACCGCGCCGTCGGGCCGCAAGGTCAGCCGGTGGCTGCCGCGGTAGCCCTCCGAGTAGCGTTTGCGCTCATCGGGGTATTGAACGGTAAGCGCCGCGCGGCGGGTTTTGGCCAGACCAAAAAGATGGGCGGTATGCAGGACCAGGTTGCGCACGAAATGATAATTCGTGACCACCAGACCCTTAAGGATTTCCGGCAGATACACGCGCTCCGCCAGTGTCATTTCGCTGCGTCGCTTCATTGTTATCCCGGTCCGGCGCGCGTCAAAACTGCTGCCCTGCGCGCCTTACATTGCAGTTCCGGAGTCTCGAAGGTCACTATAGGCGGGGCCAAGAATGACAGTCAAGCTGCTGTCCCGCGGGCGTCAACCGGGGCCAAACGCGGCCCGCTAACCAGTGAGATTGGCGCCACTCTTTAATCGAATCGTCGCTTCCAATAATTAAACCCGCGATGCAGCAGCACCAGCCAGAGGCGGGCGCTGGACCGCATAAGAGCGCGCCGCAGCCGGCCCATTCGGCAACCGCGTTCGTTGCCAGCTTCCTCGGCTGGACGCTGGACGCATTCGATTTCTTCGTGCTGGTCTTCGTAATTCCGGCGGTCGCCAGAGAGTTCCGTCGCCCGATCAGCGATATCGCTTTCACTATCACCTTGACGCTAATCATGCGCCCGGTGGGGGCGCTGCTTTTCGGCTGGATGGCGGACATTTATGGACGCCGTCTGCCGCTGCTCATCGACGTGGTGTTCTATTCAGCGGTCGAAGTGCTGAGCGGGCTGGCTCCGACTTACGGATGGTTCCTGTTGCTGCGCGCACTGTATGGAATCGGGATGGGCGGCGAATGGGGGGTAGGTGCGTCGCTGGCGATGGAGGCGGTATCGTCCAAGCGTCGCGGGCTGATGTCGGGGCTGCTCCAGGAAGGTTACGCGTTCGGCTACCTGTTGGCCGCGGCGGCGTTCTTCTTCATCTTTCCGCGCTTCGGGTGGCGCGCGCTGTTTTATGCCGGCGGTCTCCCCGCCCTGCTCACACTGTTCATCCGCGCCAGGGTACCGGAATCCAAAGCCTGGGAGCGGCGGCGTCCAAGTGCGTCCGAAATTGTCGATTCGATTCGCGGCAACCTGGGCGGCTTCATGTACATGGTGGCGCTGATGACAATGATGAACCTGATTTCCCATGGCACCCAGGACATGTATCCGACGTTTCTGGAGCGCCAGCGCAACTTCGATCCGCATCTGGTCGCCTCGATGGCGATCATCTACAACATCGGCGCCATTGCCGGCGGCCTGTTCTTCGGCGAATTCTCGGATCGGATCGGCCGTCGCCGCGCGATGGTTACGGCCGTACTGCTGGCGGTGCTGGTCCTGCCGTTATGGATCTACGCTCATTCCTTGTGGGCGTTGGCTTTGGGCGCGTTCCTGATGCAGGCGATGGTGCAGGGAGCGTGGGGCGTTATCCCGGCCCATCTGGTGGAACTATCGCCGCCCGCAGTGCGAGGTCTTTTCCCGGGCCTTGCCTACCAGATTGGGGTGCTGCTTGCCGCCAATGCAGCCTACGCCGAGTCGCTGATGGCGGTTCGGATAGGCTACGCCAACGCTTTGGCGGTCGTCGCCTTCACTGTACTGACGCTCGGTGCGGTGGTGATAGCATTAGGCAGAGAACAAGCCGGCATCGACCTGCACGCAGATCCCATCGACTATTGGAAATCCGCGGTCACTTAAGGCAAGGCTTACACCATATTGTTTGGGTTCTCCGTCGATGAAATTCGGTAATGGGAGAGCTGAATGCCAGGAAAATTTCAAGTTGCAGGAGCCCTCCCGCTACATCGTCATCCCACCATTGACGCTGATTATCTGACCCGTGACATAATCCGCGTCGCTCGACGCCAGGTAGGCAACGGCTGCCGCTATGTCTTCGGGCGCGCCCTTTCGGCGCAGTGGAACCACTTTCATCAGCCGCTCCATGTATCCCGGGATGCCGCCGGAAATCGCTCGCGACAAAGGCGTGTCGATGATTCCGGGTGAAACCGCGTTGACCGTGATCTGGTAGCGGGCCAGCTCCCGCGCCAGGGCCTTGGTAAATGACATGACCGCGCCTTTACATCCGGAATAGACCGCGTCATTGACGCCGCCGGAGCGGCCCGCGTCCGAAGCCACCGAAATAATCCTGCCGCCGGGCCGATCGAGCATCCGCGGCGCGAACGCTTTTACGCAATTGAGCACGCCCCTGAAGTTGATATCGATCAGGCGGTTCCAGAGCTCTTCGTCGGTCTCCAGAAAATGCTGCACCTTGTCCCATCCGGCGTTGTTGACCAGGATATCGACCGGGCCCAACTCCTTCTCAACTGAATCTGCGGCGGCTGTCGCGCTTTTCAGGCTGGTGACATCAAGTTTCACTGCGCATGCACTCCCTCCGGCGGCTCTTATTTCGTCCGCCGCCTTGGCAGCGCCGCTTTCGTTGATGTCAGCCACCGCGACCTTTGCTCCTTCCCGCGCAAGGCGGTCAACGATCCCGCGTCCGATTCCCTGCGCCCCGCCGGTTATGACCGCGACTTTTCCACTCAATCGAGTTGTTCCAGATGCCATCTTGTTCACTTCTCCTGCGCTTGGTCCGCTTAACAAACTCCTTATAGCTCGCGCAAATGAAACCGCGAAACAATCAGCGAGAGCTTTGGCGGATGAAGTAAGAGGCGCTAAGATCCGCCAGAATCAAACACCGCGGAGTTGAACGATGTTGAAACCCAAAGCTTTCCATCACGCCGCCATTCGGGTCACCGACGTGGAGCGAGCGCGCAATTTTTACGTCAACGTGCTGGGCTTCAACGAAATTCAGCGCCCCGCGGTTGACCGCCCGGGCGCCTGGCTGTCGCTGGGCAACGCGCAAGTCCATCTGATTCACGGTCCGGTTGCGCAGTACGATTCGGAGCCCGCAATGGCGACCCGGCCCCATATCGCGATCGTGATCGACGATTTCGCCGCCGCCAGCGCTGAACTCGAACGGCACGGGATTAAACATCGCGTCATGCTCGGCTCGGTCGCGGGTAGCGTGATGTTACTCAACGATCCGGACGGAAACGCAATCGAGCTGCGTGAAAGCCACTGAGCGCGCCGTGGGGACTTGATGGCGTTCAAACCACTTCCCATCACGTGGCACGGTTATGTCGGGGGCGCGGCGGCTGTGATGGCGGGTATCGCGGCCTCGCAGAAGCGCTGGACCAGCGTCCTGATTGAGGGGGCGATGTGTATCTTTTTCTTTTTCCGCGAGGCCCAGATCCAGCGCGAGCGCCGACACTGATTCGGACCATGAGGCCGATTAAGCTTAATAGCCGCTGCGCTTGCCGGATTGTCAGCGCGGGCAAGGGTTATCCGCGTTAGTGCCAGGACTAGCCGGCGATCAACGACCGCAACTTTTTCAGGTCAACGGGTTTGACCAGGAGCGCGTCGAAGCCGGCCTGCTGCGCCATCCGCCGATGGGCCGGCTCGCTGTGTCCGGTCAGCGCGACCAGCTTGATCGAACGCCGGCCCGGAAGCTCGCGGATTGCGCGAGCCAGTTCATACCCATCCATCAGCGGCAGGTTGATGTCGATTATCGCAATGTCAGGTTCGAAAGGCCGCGCTGCGTCGAGCGCGCTGGGACCATTGAAGGCGATCCGGGTCAAAAGTCCGCCCGCTTCAAGCACCTCCGCGAGCATCTGGGCGGAGTCACGGTCGTCCTCGACGATCAGCACGCGTTTGCGACTGTCTTCCGCGCAATATTCCTGCGAGGCCAAGTCGAACCTCCCAATGCGCTGCTACAGGCGTCGTTTGGACGTTCAGCGGAAAAGCGGGCTGCGGCCGGATGGTCGAGATTCAGGCATAGCGGATGCTGGAAGATTGTTCCATCAGGCGTCGGGCCTGATAGCAGAGTGTCACGCCCGAATGTTCAGCGCAATGAAAAGCAACCCATTTCGGGTGGGTCTGACGCGGGGGTGATTGGAGCTAACGTGGGACAGGCTGAACAAGCCCGTCCCACGAAGCCGATCAAGCTTAAAGACCCATGCGATAGAGCTTGTTGGCGTTGTCGAAGACGATTTTGCTGGTCACGCTTTCCGGTACGCCGCTGAAGTCCCTGGCGATTACCTCGCGCGAATGCGGCCATGTCGAATCGGTGTGCGGGAAATCCGAGGCCCACATGTAGTTGTTCTCGCCGAAGGATCGGTAGCCTGCCGGGCCGGTCGGATCGTCCTGGAAAGTCGCCCACATCTGCCGACGCACGTATTCGCTCGGCTTCATCTTGAGCGGTTTCTCCTCGTTGAGATCGGCGAATTTTTCAAAGGCGTGGTCCATGCGGTACATGAAATGGGGCAGCCAACCGGTATCATTTTCTGCGGAAACGATTTGAAGCCGCGGAAACCGTTCGAGCACACCGCTGGCGATGATATCGGTCAGCGAACGCTGCACTTCGTGAATCAGTCCCATGTAACCGCGCATGGTGTTGATGTGCCCCGGCACCCGCTGCGCCGGCTTGGGCCCTGGCGCCTGGTCCTTGGCGGTTATCACATGCAGGGACAGCGGCATTTCCAAATCCTGGGCGGCCGCCCAGAACGGATCGTAAACGGTGCTGTAGTAAGGCCGGTCAGCAGGCGCCGAGCCCCAAATCATCGCGCCCTTGAGGCCCTTTTTCGCGCAGCGCGTCAACTCCTTCACTCCTTCACCGATATCCTCGAGCGAGATCAAGGCGATCGCGTGCAGGCGGCGCGGATTGTGCTGGCAAAATTCCGCTACCCAGTCGTTGTAAACCGCAAAGCAGTCACGCTGCAGTTGCGCGTCGTCCAGCCCGAACAGCGGCATTCCAAGCGTCGTGTACAGTACTTCCGCTTCGACCCCGTCAATGTCCTGATCCTTAATGCGCTCGACCGGATCCCATCCCCCCGGACGCGCCGCCTCGTAGCCATGGGTCAGGTGCTCCTTGAGTTCCTTCCCGCTGCGGCCTGCGCCAAAACCGCCGGCTACCGCGAACGGCCTGACACCGGGCGCAACAAACAGATGGCCCTTGGAAGTCAACTTAACCTGGGGAGTACGGTCCCCGTATTTCTTACCCAGGGCGTCGGTCCATAAATCGGGTGGCTCCATCATATGGGAGTCCGCTGATATCACTCGTAGAGATGCCATTTCACTGTCTCCGCTGTTGCATTCTATCTGCCTTTGTGTTTAGCACAACAGCTTCACTGCGCAAGTAAAATAAACATAAACCGGCTCGCCCAGCCTTGCGGTCCCAGGCTTCACGGTGAACCGTCAGGCAGACGACCGTACCATCAGCTGCGCCGCTTAGCCTCGCGGCGGGCGGCAATCTTGCGCATCTCCCGCGCCTGCTGGTCGCTCAAGAGCAGATTCAGCGTCTCGCCGCTGAAACCAGCGGGAGTCCGAGCGCCCGCCGAATGCCCGACGGCGGCGAGCAACTTGATCACCTCCAGACGCAGTTTGTGGTTCTGGTTAATAGCGGCGAGAGTTGGCTTGGGGGCAATCCGGTTGCCCTGGGTGGACTCACGCAGCAGTTGCAGCAGGCAGCCGACGAGCATGGACGGATCCGCGTTGAGATGAGCGGATTCGATGTGAGCGGCGACGTCGGCAGGGCCGAGAGAGTGGGGGCCCAGGCCTGCGAGGGATTGGGCCTCTGCGGCTCCCTGCAACAGGCGCAACTCGATGCGCCTGCGAAGGGGGCTGGCGCAAACCGGGCAGGGGCGGTCGGGGATAGGCGGCGCCAAAGCGCCGCCTATCCCCGACCGCCCGCCAACCCGCCGCCGCGGCTGGCTCCGCGCAGGCGCGGAGCTAGCCGCGGCGGCTCTTCTCGCCACGTCCGCGCAGGGCGCTACGCGCCGGCGTGCGCCGGCGCGTAGCGCCCTGCGCCTCTGCCGCCCTCACCGCCGCGCGCGCCTCATGACACCAGCATTCGCACCGCATCGCAGCGTCATCGTGGAGCCCCGACCCCCGGCACAATTCGCAGTACCCTGCCGTCTCCGCCCGTGATCCATCGCCCATCACCGGACTGACTGAGCGCAACGCCCTTTCCAACAGGCCGGTTAATATCTTTTCCATCTGATTTTGAAGTCCCCCCACGGCCGCCGTATCGCCGGCTCAATTGCTTCGTGTCGATTATTTTAGCGGTTAGATGTTTGCGCGCGCAAATTACGCCTCACTGAGACAAGGACGCCCCATTCTATGGCACAGCGCATGTGCAGCGCGGTTTCATCTGTGATAGCAAAACTGGCAGCCCTATGGACGGCGGCGAAGCCGTAAGGTTGTCGGGCCAGGTCAACGAATCGGGAGGCGTATTTTCATGGATGCTAACATGCAGGGGCGGATCGCATTGGTGACCGGGGGTGGATCGGGAATCGGACGCGCCGCCTCGATCCGTTTCGCGCGCGTCGGCGCCAAAGTGGTGGTCGCGGACGTCGCTGCGGAAGGAGGCAACCGCACCGTCGAATTGATCAAGGACATCGGCGGCGAAGCCTGCTTTGTCCACACCGACGTAAGCGTCAGCGCGCAGGTTCAGCGGATGGTGCAGGCGGCGGCCGATATGTACGGGGGCCTCGACTTTGCGTTCAACAACGCCGGCATCGAGGGTCCCGCCAAAGGCATTCTCGACTCGACCGAAGAGGAATGGCAGCGCGTGATCGCAGTAGATTTGACCGGCGTGTGGCTGTGTATGAAGTACGAAATCCCGGCGATGCTCAAGCGAGGCGGCGGCGCCATCGTCAACACCTGCTCCGTGATGGGTCTGATCGCGGTCCCCGGTATCGCTCCATACATTGCGGCCAAGCATGGCGTCGCAGGCCTGACCAAAGAGGCAGCGTTGGAATTCGCCAAATCCAAAATCAGGGTAAACGCGGTCTGTCCGGGATCGATCCGAACGCCGATGGTCGAGCGAGTGATGGCCGCGGGAACCAGCGAAAAATTTCTCGCTGCACCGCAGGCTATAAAACGTCTGGGCAAGCCCGAAGAAATCGCGGCCGCGGCCGTATGGCTGTGTTCGGACGCTGCCGCCTTCGTGACCGGCGTGACCATGCCGGTGGACGGCGGCTGGACGGCGCAATGAACGAATATGCGAAAATCGAGGGGTTTTTTCGGCGTTGCCCACGCGGCCCGCTGTTGACATGATGGTGCGGAAAACGCTGAAGCGGCTAAGTTCGGCGATTACAGGCGCAGTTGCAATCGTTATGGGAGGACAATCGGGATGAATCCAAAATCAATTGCTATCGCGGGCGCCGCTGCGCTCCTGATCGTCAGCGGCGCGGTCAGCGCGCGCGCCGACCAGAGCGCAGGCTCAACCACCGTGCGATGCATGGGAATCAACAGTTGCAAAGGGCAAGGCGCGTGCGCATCGGCCAAAAACGATTGCAAGGGCCACAACTCCTGCAAGGGTCAGGGATGGGTAACGGTGAGCAGCGCCAAGGAATGCACTACGAAGGGCGGAACCGTGATGGCCGAGCCCAAGGCGATGTAACGCTGGCATTGTCCGCCCTGCCCCGCTGCAGACCGGGATCCAAACAGATAGCTCCCGTTAATCATTGACGTGGAAGGTTTCCCCTATATCGGTCACGGGGTGGGGTTAAGGCCGCCGCATTACCGACTGATTCCTGGCGGCGGCGCGCGCGCCGATTGGTACGAGGTAATCAGCGAAAACTTCATGATCCGCGCGGGATGGCCGCTGATCGTTCTGGAAAAAGCGCGAGAACAGTCCCCGATCGTTTTCCACGGAGTCTCGCTGAACCTGGGCGGCACCGATCCCTTGCGATCGGACTATCTGGAGGAACTCGGCATCCTGATCAAGCGGTTCGAGCCGGCATGGATCTCGGACCATCTTTGCTGGGGCGCTTTCGGCGGGCATTTCACTCACGACCTGCTGCCGCTGCCCTACACCGAGGAATCGCTGAAGCACGTCGCCGCACGAATCGACCAGGTCCAGCATCGGCTTGGACGGCGAATTCTAATCGAGAATGTATCGAGTTATCTGACGTATCGGCATTCGACGATGCCGGAATGGGAGTTCCTCAACGCGGTGGCGCAGCGAGCCGACTGCGGGATTCTGCTCGACGTCAACAACATCCACGTCAACGCGCAAAACCATGGATTTTCAGCCGCCGAATATATCGAGCGGATCTGTGCGCAACGCGTCGCCCAAATCCATCTGGCGGGCCATAGTGACGCCGGCACCCATCTCGTCGATACTCACGACCATCCGGTAAGCGAACCGGTTTGGCAACTGTTGAGGCTCGCGCTTGAGCGATGCGGCCGGGTTTCGACCTTGATCGAATGGGACGCGCGGATTCCCGAATTCGAACAACTGACCGCACACATGGAGCGCGCCCGCGCCATAGAAAGAACAGTAGTGAGTGAGAGAAGTGAGTAGTGAAAGTGGAAAAGAGGAGAGATAAACGGAAACTCAATCCCTTTCCGCTTCCCCGGTGCAAGCGGAACAATTTCGCGTTTTGAAGGTCGCGGGGCGTGCGGTCTTTCCAAAACTCTCTTTGCTGACTTCTTTCTCTGCCCTCTCACTCCTCACTTCTCTCCCCTCACTCCTCTCTCTTCACGTCACGTAGCCGCCATCAACCGGCATCGCGACGCCCGTTACGTACGACGCCGCATCAGTACATAGCCAGACGACGGCGCGGGCCACTTCTTCGGCTTTGCCGCTGCGCCCGATCGGCGTGGCGCCCGCGGTGCTGGCGGGTGCGAGCGTTCGCGACACGTCGATGATACGCTGAAGCATCGGAGTTTCGATCGGTCCCGGGCAGACCGCGTTGATCCGGATCTTAGCTTTCGCATACTCTCGCGACGCGACTTTGGTCAGACCAATCAGTCCATGCTTGCTGGCACAGTATGCTGACAACCCATCGACGGCGCGCAGACCGGCTGCCGACGCGGTATTGACGATCGCGCCGCCGCCCTGTTTGAGCATCTGCGGAATCTCGTACTTCATGCACAACCACACGCCGGTCAGATTGGTCCCCAGCACCCGATTCCAATTATCCAGCGTGCCCTCCGCCGTCGGTCCGAAGGTGCCCTCGATACCCGCATTGTTATGGGCAAAATCCAGGCGGCCCCAGGTATCGACCGCCTTTTTGACCATCGCCTCAACCTGGGCGGGGTTGGTGACATCGACCTGAAGGAAAATCGCCTCTCCGCCTTTGTCCTTAATGACGGCCGCGGTGCGCTCGCCGCCTTGTGGCACGTAGTCAACCACCAGCACCTTCGCCCCTTGTGCGGCAAACTCCAGAGCTGACGCACGACCCATTCCGGAACCAGCGCCGGTAACAAGCGCGACCTTGTTCTCCAGTATCCTCTCCATCTAGACCTCCGAAATCAGAGAAAGAGTAAGCAGTGAGTGAGAGGAAGAAAGAAACCTGACTGCGGCCCCTTACCTAAAAGGGTTAGGTTTCCTCCTTTGCTTTTTTCTCTTCTGCTCTCATTACTCACTTCTTTCCCGTCAATACCCTCTTCTCACTTAAAGACGCCCTCGGCCGCCAGCTTCTTATACTCCCCGTCGCTGTACCCCAGTATCTCTTTCATGACATACTCGGTGGCTTCGCCCAGTTGCGGGGCCGGCCTGCGGACGGAGACCGGAGTGGCGGAAAAATGCCAGGGCGTGCCGGCGTGGGTGTATGGACCGGTTTCGGGATGGTTCAAGCGGACAAAGAAGCCGCGTTCCTCGAGATGCTGGTCGGTGGCCACTTCGCGGGCCGATCTGACCGCCGCCGCTGGTACGCCTTTTTGCTGAAGCGACTTTTCCAGCTCAAGAAAATCGAAATTGCGCGTCCAATTGTCGATTATCTGGTCCAGTTCGTCCTCATTATGTTTGCGCGCCGCGACGGTAACGAAGCGCGGGTCGGTGGAGAGCGCTTCCTGATCCATTGCCCAGCACAGATTGCGCCATTCGTTGTCATCGCGCACGCAGATGCTGATCCAGTTGTCCTCGCCCGCGCAGCGGTACACGCCATACGGCGCCAGGACCGGATCGCGATTGCCGTCGCGCGGCGGCTGCTCTCCGCGCATCACCTGCGCCATCAGTCCTTCGGGCATCACCGCGACCATCGCCTCGAGCAGCGAACAATCGATGTACTCGCCCTGCCCAGTGCGGTCGCGCCGCCATAGCGCTGCCAGAATTGCGAAAGCGGCGTGCAGGGCGGAGTTCGGATCGGGGTATGACAGGCCCGCCGATCGGGGTTCCTGGTCGCGGTACCCGGTCAACGCGGTAAGACCGCCCATCGCCATCACCGTGGCCCCGTAAGCGACGTTGCGGCTGATCGGACCCGTCTGGCCATAGCCGGACAGCGAGACCATTATCAGGCGCGGATTGTCGCGGCTCAGATACTGATAGCTGAGGCCCATCTTGTCGAGCACGCCGGCGGAGAAATTCTCGATCGCGACGTCGCACTTCTTTGCCAGTTGATGGACGATTTCGCGGGCCTTGGGATTAGCCAGATCGAGCGCGAGGCTGCGCTTGTTCTGGTTCCATTGATTGAAGCTGCCGCCGCGATCCAACCCCGCACGGCCCTCGGCGAAGGGCGGGATGCGCCGATTGATGTCAGGACGCAGCGTGCTTTCCACCTTGATCACTTCGGCGCCCAGATGGGCCAGTTGCAAACCCGTATAGGGGCCGGCCCAAACCCAGCTCAGGTCAAGCACCCGAATTCCCTGCAAAGGCAATGTAGCCATATCGATTTCCTTGCGCCGCGCCGAGTTCAAATCGCGCCGGCTTTTTCCAGCCGCACCATTTCGTCGTTGTCAATTCCGAGTTCAGCCAGGACCTCGCGATTGTGCTGACCCAGCAGCGGCGCCGGACGGCGCAGCGCCCACGCGCGGGTGCTCAATTTGTAGGGCGCGCCGGCATAGGTCAGGCGGCCCGCCGCCGGATGGTCAAGCTCGGTGAAGTAGCCGCGCTCTTTGAGCTGGTCCATTTTGAGTAGTTGGTTCAGATCGGCGACCGGCGCAATCGGCAGGCGCTCGCGGCGCGCCATCTGATAGACCTCATCCATCGTGTAATCCTTCAGCCACTCCTCGATCTGCATCTCCAGCACGTCCTGATTGAGCGCTCGGTCGCGGCCGGTGTTGAACAGGTCCCAGCTTGTCCATTCCGGACTGCCCATGATTTTGACCAGGCCTTTCCAGTGCGCATCCTCCAGGATCAGGAAATGGAGCAAACCATCCTTGCAGCGCAGGATTCCGTAAGGCGCGCTCGGCCCCAAAGTGCCGCATCGATGGGAGATCTCGCCGTTGTAGGTCCATTTGACGAATCCCAGCTCCAGCGCGGCGGCGATCGCCTCCTGGATTGACACATCCACCAACTGGCCCCGGCCGATCGCACGCCGTGCGAACAGGGCGCCCATCGTCGCCAACGCGCCGTGAATCCCGCCCTGGAAATCGCCTTGTTGCCCGAAGGTCTTGAGCGGAGGCAGCTCCATGTCCTTGGAATATCCCGGCGACATGTAGAGCCATCCTCCGGCCGCAACCCCGTTGAGATTGTGCGCCATCCAATCCGCTTTGGGTCCAGTGGCGCCGTAGACCGTGATCTGAGTTACGATTAGCTGATCGTTGACCTGGGACAGCCGTTCGTAATCGAGTCCCAGGCTTTTGGCGCGCAAGGGCGGGTAATTGTGAATCAACACATCGGCGTGCTTTATGAGACGATCGAACACGGAGCGCCCTTCCGGGTTGTCCAGATCGATAGTCACGCCGCGTTTGGAGGTATTAAGGGCCAAAAACAACCCGCTGCATTCGCGGTCGCCTTCGTGGTCACGAGCAAACGGACCGCGGCTGCGGGCAATGTCACCAACTCCTGGCGGTTCGACCTTGATCACCTCGGCGCCCAGATCGCCCATCAACTTGGCTGCGTAGGGCGCCGAGACGTTCTCGCCGCAGTCGATAACTTTGAGGCCCGCAAGCATCGTGTCCTGAGAATCGGGGTTCATATTCAGATCCCTTTAATGCCGCCGCGCGGCGCATGGAAGATCGTGGGTAACCAGCCGCCTTGGCGCTAACGCAGCTTGTCAAGGGAATCCGCGCTTTTCAAGCCACGCACTATACGCTGTTCCCGCCGCCAAACCGCCGCGGCTGCAATGCAGGTCAACAGGCTGATGGCGGCACCGAGGCGAAACCAGTTGCTTTTATAGTCCAGCCAAACCCGCTGGGTGCCGGATGGCACGCGCACGGCGAGAAGTCCGCCATAGGAGATCACCTCGCCGCGGCCGCGCACCAGCCGCCAATTGGCGTCATAGTTCTGGTTGATGACCAGCACGTTGGCGGCCCGCGTGGCCACGTCATATCGTAGCTCATCAGGCGTCCACCGAACCTGATCCAGGCTGCCGGGACCCGACAAGTAATATTCGCCACGATAGCCGGGCTGATTAGCCGCGATCACGCGCGTATTGGCTGCTTCATGAAAATCCAGTTCTTCGTTGCAATGCAGGGCGCCGCGGTTGGCCAGCGCCAGATTCATCATGCTCCAGGGGTCTTCGTAATCCTGCACGAATTGAGGGCTCGTGGCGACCGTCGCGACCTGACCGGCGACGGGCGCGTCCATGTTCGGACGGCTGACCATCCATGCGTCGGCGACTGCGGCAAGCAGAAGCAAGAGCGCCGCGGCCGCTCCCCATGGTTTATACAGCCGTGCTAGGAAGTCGCTGCCCAACCCCGCCATCACACTGGCAGCCAGGATGAACAGGATCAAAAACCTTTCGGGCATCCGCTCCCAGGAAAAAATCGGCAGATGATGCAACAGCGGCCAGGGAAACCAGGGACGCACCCCACCGAGAGCGAGAACGAAGAACACTAAAGCCGCCAAAAACCATGCAAACCATCGTCGCGGCGCACCCGCCAATCCCAACAAGGCCAGCGCCGCCCCAGCGGGGCCCAGATACGCACCGAGCTCCCAGAACCCCCAGGCTTCGATGCGCTGGCGATCGTAGAACTGATGTCGCGTAAACAGACCCTGGAGAAGAATCGTGATCGAGCTGGACTCGATATCCTGGACCGGCCGCGGATGCAGCCTCATCATACGCCAGCTTGGCAGGAGTTTGATTGCGCCGAAACCCGCCGCGAAGACGAACATCACTGCAATCCCCAACAGCGGCCGCCAACTCCGGCCCGCAATCGCCATCCAGCAGACAATCAGCAACGCCAACATGACGGCCTGGGTCACCTGATAGACGCCGCCCTCGCCGAACATGATCGCCAGCAGCAGTCCCGCCGTGATCCACGGTAAGAGGCTGAAGCTTTGGGCGCCGGCCAGAACCAATGCCGCCACCCAGGGCAGATAGACTGTGGGCAGGAAATTCAGGTGGCCCACTCCGATATGAAGGTAAAACCAGGAGCTGGCAGGAAAAATCGACGCGCAAGTCAGCCGTCCCATCAGACCCATCCCAAGCACACGCCCCAGGACATAGCCGCCGCTCCACGCGATCGCGAGATGAATCGGAATTTGAAGATTCAGTCCCACAAAGGGACCGAAGATCATCGGCAGCGCGAACAAAGGCGTGACGATTTGTGAGGACGGATGCGCCAGCAACGGCATCCCGCCGCATTCGTAAGGGTTCCACAACGGGATCTGATGCAAATCATGCAGCGAGTGAAATGCCACCCAATTGCGAATCAGGAACTCCGGCCAGTCCCAAACCACTCCAATCCGGCCAAGATGGGTCAGCACCGGAAAGCTGAAGGCGATCGCGAAGGCGGCCATCGCGATGACCGCCAAAGCCGCTTCGCCCAGCCAATTGGATCGGATACGCCCGGTCATCGACAATAATCAACCGAATCCGATCGTGTGAATCTGCCACACGCCAAAGGCCACGATGATAACCGAGAGCAGGATCAGAATCCGTGCCATCTGGTCAAGATGCCGTCCCGCACCAAGCGCGATCAGGATCAGCAAAAAGGGAAAGATCTGGACGTAATAACGCGGTCCGAATTGTGTAAACCCGCTGGCATAAACGGTCAGACTCGCCGCCATCGTGAGTATCGACGCCATCCACATTAACAGCGTAACCGAAGATTTGAGACTGGGCCGCAAGGTGAGAATGAAAGCCGGCGAGGTCAGGAGCAGCGCCTGTCCGGCGCCCAGGGGACGAATCCAGGGAAAGCTGGAATTCAATCCCCATCCCAGAAAAAACAGGGTGTAAATGTTGGTGGGCAGAAAATGAACTGAAAACGGGCCGGGAATTGCGCGATGGAAAGCCGGATTGAAGTAACCGCTGCCGTCGCAGCAGCGGTACCACAGCCACAGCGACCGATCGAAAAAGGTCCCGTAGCGCGTATAATTGAAGACCCCATAAACAACCCCGGCCATCGCCAAACCCGGCAGCAGGCCGAACAGCTCGCGCAGGCGCCGGCCGCGCACCAGCAGCAGCAAACAGTATGCGGGCCACGCCAGCACCAGGTCATTTCGCGCCAGCGCCGCCAGCGCTGCAAACACCCCGACCACCCACGGACGCGCCTTGCCGAATACCTCGTTGAGAGCCAGCAACGTGGGCAGCAACGACGTCACCAGCACGAAGTCCCAGCTCGCGCCCAGCGTGGCCTCGTACCACAAGGTAGTGCCAACCCCGAAAAAGGCGGTTAGCCACAGACTGGCTGACGTTGATAATCCCAAAAGCGCCAGCAGCCGCCAGGCCAGCGCGACCTCGACGGCTCCCATCAGCACAGACACCGACGGCTGATAGCGATCCGCGCCGTCCACGACGCGTCCGTGCGCCGCCACAAACGGCATCATCATGATCGCGGCGAGCGGCGGATGGACCAGGAAGGTGTGACCATCAAAGCGGGTGAAGTCGCATTCTGGCAGCGCTTCTTTGGCGATCGGCAGGCGGCTGTTGCAGATTGGTCCGACCTGCTCCATATACCCGGGCGCGTCGACCCATGAATGGCCATGGAGGAAGGCGACGGCCTGTACCGACGGCTCATAAAACGGGGTTGGTCCGAAACGGGTTACGCCATAAAGTGCAAGAAAGAAGACGAAAACCGCGAAGAATGTCCATCGCCGTCGCGGACAGACCAGTAAAAGGCGCGATCTTCCCTGCTTCCGCTCTCGCCACCGGCCGATTAGCAGCAACGGCAGCGTCACTATTGCCAACACCGCCGCGGTATATGCGATTGGGTAGGTGGTTCCCCCGAAATGTCTGACCAGCGCTCCGCCACCCGCCACCGTAACGACCGCTAGCAGGAGCAGGACGATTGGAACTAAAGCCGGCGGCGAGGCTATGAACTCAGGCTCTGAAACCGGCTTTGGCGCCACCACGACGGGCTTCTCGCCATCGGCAACACGCCCAGCTCCGACCTCATTCATAGCTGGCAGCCAGCATCCACCATGCGTGCGCCTGCGGCAAGCGCTGCGAGAATTTTCAATTCTTCACCGGCCCTCGCGAATTCCAGCCGTACTTGTGCTAACTTGGTGCCCTCATGGCCGCTCGAATCCGTCTGGTCGCACTGGCTTCTGAAACCTTGCGCGCCTACCCGTTGGTCAAATCGCAAACCACTATTGGCAGCGCTCCCGACAATGACGTCGTGATCGAACATCAATCAGTCTCACGCCGCCACGCGGTGATCGTACGCAAGTTGGGCCGCTTTACGGTACGGGACCTGGATTCGAAGAACGGAACACGGGTTAACGGACGGCGCAATTCGGGCACGTCGCGGGTGCGTCCCGGCGATGAACTTGCATTCGGCAACGTTCGCTTTGCCGTGATGAACTCACCGCGCCGCCACGGCCTGGGAATCGCGGGCACTACCGCAATCCTGGCTGTCCTGACGCTGACAGGCTTCGGTGTGGCGCGCTACCTCACCTACGTCCGCTCTTTCCCGGCACTACCCGCCAAGGCATCCAACCCCAGGCTCGGGAATAGCTTGGGTCCGGGGAGGGTCGCGCCCGAAAAAGGAATTCCTGAAGCTGTTGCGGAAGACGCCGCCAATGCACAGCCGCCAACGCGATCCGCGAACGAACCGAACTGGCTGAAAACGCTCAACGACTACCGCCAGATGGCGGGATTAGCGCCGGTGCGCGAGGATCCTGCCCTGAGCGCGGGCGCCCTCGCCCACGCCCGTTATCTGGTCAAAAACGAAGGCCCCCCGATCAAGGCGCAGATGTTGGGCGCCGAGTTACACACCGAAGATCCCCGTAAACCGTGGTTCAGTCCTGCCGGTCTGCGTGCGGCACGGTCGGGAGATGTCGAACAATGGTGGGGACCGCTGCCCGGCTCACACCCGCCGCCGGGATGGGCGATTGACGAATGGGTCGCCAGCACGTGGCATCGCATGGCAATCCTCAATCCACAGCTGCGCCAGGTCGGCTACGGCGACTTTTGCGAAAAGGGCGCATGCGCCGCCGTACTTGACGTCTTAAGCAGCCTGGGCCGAGCCGCTTTAGTTCCGGCCCGCACGCCCAGGCCGATAAGCTTTCCGTCCGAGGGAGCGATTGTCCACATCAATGCGCTGGGTGACGAGTGGCCTAATCCACTGGCGTCGTGCGACGGCTACACGGTGCCCGCCGGCCTGCCCATCACCTTCCAACTCGGCGCAATGATACCGGCTCGGCTGTCGGCCTATTCCTTGCGCCGCGATTCGGCCAGTCAGATCCTTGAAGCATGCGGTTTTGACGCCGAGAGTTACGTAAATCCCGTCGGCGCCGATCAGACCCGCGGACGCGACATCCTAAGCGATTTAGGTGCGGTAGTGGTGGTCCCGCGAAAACCGCTGAAACCGGGCAATTACGCGGTTGAGATGACCGTCAACGGCCATTCATACAACTGGCATTTCACCGTGACCTCCGAAGACTCACACCCACTCTCATGAATCGCCGATGCTGAGTTACAGGCTTGACAATTTTGTAGGAGAGTTATCAGACGCTGGCACGATCTTCGGTCGAACCAGGCCGGCTGCCTCTTAGGCGGGTTGCTCCTGTACAGGTTTTGTGGTATGCCCATTGGCGCCGAGCGTCCTGCTGAGGGACGCCCCGCGACAGGGGCTTTCAGCGTGATCAGGCGCGTTAATCGGTTGGTTACGTCGGCTTTTCTGACGTGCTTCCTACTGCTGACATTGGCACAGGTAGCCCGCCCCTTGCGCGGGGTCCGCTTTGATGCGGCGTCACGGTTCGGTCTTGTCCACAGCCGGCTGACCCGGCGGATCGCGCTGGAAACGCCGCCCCGCGCCACCGATATTCAGCCCCCCGACCGCCTCGGCGCCGCCGATCCTACGATTGATTTCGTCTGTGCACGAACTGCTGCGTCGATTCGGCAATGTTCCTATGTTCCGCTGGGCCCGTTCTGGACGGGGCGAATCCTGCGCAGGCTTGTTTCCTCCGAACCTGACGGACACTAGCTGCCCGCCCTGGGTCCGGGCTTTTCTGCACGTCGAGCAGACAGTGCCGACGTATAGTGATTGTGACGGGTCATTGGAGAGGTCCTCAGGAGAACCATCATTTATCAGAGCGCTTTTTCGGCCCCTGCGGTTTGGTTCGCCTGCCCGCGCGGACGCGGCTCAAGCCAAGCTCGTGTGAACAGATCTAATGACAACTTACTTTTCCTGACCCAGCCAAAAACACTTCGCCTGGGTCAACGCTTAAAACCATCGGGAACTCCGAAGGCGGCCGGGATGCAGGAGCGATGGATAGCAGTAATCTGTCCCGGCGCCCGGCCGCTCGACACTCGCGAGTCGGATATCCCTCACCCGCGACCGGGCAGTCAGAGTGCCACAGCTTACGTCAATGGAAGCCCATTTTTTAATCGAACTGGGGATGCTGCATCACTGCAGATTCAGCAATGGCAAAAAGGAGTACGCTATGCTTATTCGGGGAAAGTTTTGGATAATCGGAATACTTGTGGGGGTGCTTCTGGCTATGTGGGAGCCGGCAATCGCTCAAACGGTAGTGTCGTGGGATGGCGCTGCTTACGAAAATATGGTTTCTGCGGATTCTCCCGATACCATTCCTCCCGGCACTAAAATAACAATGCAGAACTGGCAGAACTACAAGCGATTCATGCCGGTTGGGCTCCAACAGTTGTGGATGGGGCGGTTTTTCTGGAAGCTGCCGGCTGATGCTGAAATCGACGTCGGCGCCGGGGCTCCAATTCCCTTGCCCAAGAAGGTTCAGGAAGACACTGAGAAGTACGCTTCGCAGGTGAAACTGGTGCCGACCGGAGATGGGGGCTACAAGATCCGGGGCTATGTAGCCGGCATACCCTTCCCGAATCCCAGTGGTGACCTGGCCGGCGTGCAGATTCTCTACAACGAGTACTACGCCTACATACCCTACCTAATCACTACCTACGCGAAGCTGGGCTTCACGATGGACCGTTTCCTGAGCATCACCAACAACGAGGTCCGCGAAGTTAATTTCAAGGTGAAGCACCTCAGCGATGTGGGCAAGCCGGTCGACATTCCGAACGTCGGCGACATCTTCCTCACGCAAAACAATATCATCTGGACTCCTGAACAGTCCAAGTACGTCAACGCCCTGCAGATCTTTTACGACAACCCCGGCAAGCTGCCGGAAACTTTCATCTTTGTTCCGGCCTTGCGGCGTTCGCTGCGAACCTCCACGGCAGCGCGCTGCTCTCCGCTGTTAGGAAGCGATTACACGGAGGACGATGAACGGTCGATGAACCTGCAACCGCCGATTTTTCAGGCGAAGCTGATTGGCTACAAAAAGCTGCTTATCCTGGCACACCCCACACCAGGTTACGTCGATGAAAATGCCAGGTATGGGCATCCAACCTCCTATTATTGGCCCGTGCTTTTCCCCAAGCCGGTAGCCGGCGCCTGGGAGCTGCGCAAAGTTGCGGTTTTGGATATCCGCCGCATTCCCTCCCATGCGCAAGGTTATTGCTACGGCTCCCGCATGGCCTTTATAGACCGGGAAAACTGGCAGCCGATTTGGATGGATCTATACGACGCCAATCTCAAATTGTGGAAGACCGGCCCGTCGATTTATCGTCCGATGCCCTTGCCCGGAACCAACGGCGACGTCGCCACCGGCGCGGGCGGCCCAGGCGATGGCGAATACACGTATTGGGATCTGCAGAACTCTCACATCACGTTCGATATCCAGTCTGGCGGCCAAATCAACCAGGACGCCCCGGGGCAGTATGACGACTTCAACCGTTGGGGCGCGCCGGCGGGTATGGAGCAAGTGATGCAGTGAGCATGTAAAGCGCACCGTTCATAATGACGGCGACAGGGTTGCCTGCTTTTGCCGTGCAGGCGGCGGTGATGGAATTCGCTCTGGCTGTGATGGTGGAGGAGTCGCGACAGAATACCCGGATTCGTCGCGATCCCTACACCTCGCAGGGGGCCAAAAGAAAAGGAGGAGCTGCGCCTTTATCAAGATGCTGCGTTACGCATCCTGGATAAAAGATGGCTGCTTTCCTTTACTTCTCTCCTTCCGGGAGAGACTGGAGTGCGGGGAGCAGGTTGCAAAAGATCTTTTTCCTGCAACGTGCCAGCGCTGGCCATGGTTCAAGCAACAGAGGATCGGTTAAGACCTCATGTCAACGATATCCACTTAATTCGGGGAGGAGTGCGATGAGAAATTGGAATGTTCGGTTCGGTAGCGCGCGCAAGGACAAGCTAGCATGCAAAGCACACGGGGCATTGCTTGGAATTGCTTTGGCGCTGGGGGGCTTGCTGTGGGCAGGGGGAACAGCGGCGGCTCAGGTAAACTTCAACACAGCGATTTACAAAGCCCTGGCGGATTCCAGCTCCGCGGCGACTATCCCTCCGGGGACTAAGATCACACTGGCGAACTGGCGGCAATACAGGCAATTCATGCCGATCTGGATGCAGGCCGCCTATTCGGGCGCGTATGGGTGGAAGGTGGGACCGCAGCCCGATTATACCGTCGAAGTAGCGGCGCCGGTGTCCTATCCGATGCCGAAAAAATTCGTCGAAAACACGGAAAAATACGGCGGACAAGCCAAACTCATACCTACGCCCACCGGCGGGATGACCTGGAGTGGCTATGTCGCTGGATTGCCCTTCCCGAACCTTTCAGGTCCCGACGAAGGCGCGAAACTGATGTACAATCTGTGGGCGGACTATCGGCCCCGGATCTCTCTGTTCTACGCGTACAACTGGCTGGTCGACCGTTTCGGCAATGTTACCAATCTGGAGAGCGCGGATGCCTTCTACCGGTTGATGCATCTTAGCGAGCCCGGTTTCCCGGTCGATTTGCCTTTTGCCAAGGGCATCTTTTACTCGACCCGCTTCATGGTACTGATTCCCGAGCAGTCGAAGTATACGACCGAACTCACCCTGCAGCCCAACGACCCGACGCGGCTGCAGGAGGTCTATGTCTTTTTGCCTTCGCTGCGACGCTCGCTGCGGCTGTCCAGCGCCGCGCGCTGCGCGCCCATTTTAGGCACGGACTTCGTCGAGGATGACAATTCCTGGATGCCGCCGAACTTCAAATTCACCTATCTTGGCGAGAAGAAACTGCTTATGCCGGTGACGGATTATGCCAAGGCCTTCAACCGGGATTCCTACGTACAGCCTCCGGGATCGTTTCCTGGCTGGCCCAAAAGCAGCATTACCAAATGGGAACTGCGCGATCAGTATGTCGTCGATGCCACGTGGCTGACCAGCCTCGGCTCCTATTGTTATTCCGATCGAATCTTTTACATCGACGCGCAGACGTGGGTATCCGAGTACTTCGAGAGCTACGATAAAAGCGGCAAGCTGTGGAAGCTGGTATGGGATATTCTGACCCCGATCCCATATGAAGGTCAGACGACCTTGATCGCGATCGCATCCATCTCCGCCGTCATGGCGATCGATTTTCAGAACACGCATATCACCGCGACGATCGAGAGCCCAACTTTAACTAACGACCAGGTCCCGGGCGACTACGCCGACGCGGCGGTGGTGACCTCGCCCGGCGGGTTGGATCGCATTCTGCGGTAGCAGGGGATTCGTTTTCGCCCATCATCGCGGCGCAATATTTGCCCGGTTTATTGCGCCGCGACTGGGGCTGCGAGGTGTGTACGTGCCACTGATGATCGAAAACGCCGACGCCTCACCCGCGCCTCATTTGGTCCTGTTCAAGGAGCGATCGCTCGTCATGCCTGGTTGAACCCATGGTCGAGCGCATTGCACCGATATGGCGGGGTTATCGAAAGAGACCTTGATGAACCGGTAGGGATCACCGTGAAGGCCGACCCTGGGAAGACGCTACTGCGGTTTCGTCGGCCAGTCGGCGTTGCTCTCGCCGGCGCAACACTGCTGATGGCGGCCTTCGCTACGAGGGTCAACATCTGTTCCCGATTCATCGATTTCTTTCCCGCTAATCACGACAACGTTGCACTATCGAAACGGTTCGGTGAGTTCAGCGGCGACGAAACCCTGTTCGTAATGGTCCAGGTCAAGCACGGCAACATCTTCAATGTGGAAACCTTGCGCAAGATCCGGAAAATCACTTCCGAGGTCGATCGCCTGCCCGGTGTCAACCACAAACAGATCTTTTCGCTGTCTTCACGCCGGATTGCTTACCCTCGAGAGGTCCCCGGAGCAATAAAGATACGTCCTTTTATGTTTCCTTCGGTGCCTGACGACAAAGCGGATATCGAGGCATTAAAGCTGCGCGTCTCGGCCCATCGCGACTTGGTGCGCCCTCTGATCAGCGACGACGACAAGAGCGCTTTGATCACAGCTTTGCTGGATGACCATCGCTTCGCGTATCCTGATCTTTTCAAGCGCCTTCGCCACATCGTCAGGGTGAACCAGGACGTCCACCACGATATCTATATCGCCGGTCAACCCGTTGTGCACGCCTATGAATCCTATTACCTACCGGCGACTATCGGACTTCTGGTGCTGGCATACTTTATGATGGTGTTGGTATCGTATGCCAGCCTCGGCGCGTACAGCTCCTGGTGGGTGCCGGTAGTGACCGGCTCGTGCACGGTCCTGTGGGGCATGGGTTTGGCCGATCTGACAAGCTATAACTTTGATCCCCTGATGCTGGTAGTCCCCCTCATCCTTACCGGTCGCTGCATGGGCCACGCGATCGGCTGGCAGCGATGCTACTACACGGTGCTCGACGAGGTTGAGGATTGCCACGCCGCCTGCGTGAAAGCCACCAATCTAATGCTGATGCCAGGCCTCATAGCTGTCGCCGCTGACATCACCGGAATCATTTTCCTTTCCTTCTCCGGCATCCCTGCACTTGACCATACCGCACTGATGGGGGTTTTCTGGCTGGGTGCCAGTCTATTAATGGTGTACATGCTGCAGCCGATCCTGATGAGTTATCTGCCCAGACCCAGGGCCAACTGGAAGCTGGAACTCAAGCGCGAACTGTCGCGGCGCATCGAGCCGCTGGTCGACTGCGCAGTCGAAGTGCCGGTCACGCCGGGATGGCGGCGGAAGCTGCTACTTTCCCTGTCCATTGCGCTGCTGATTTCAGGTGTGATTTCTGCTCTCTGCATACCAGTTGGCTACAACCAGGGGGCAGTGACTCTTTACCGGCGTGATGCCAGGGCTAATACGGACGCCGAAGCGATTGGGCGCAAATTCCCGATGAATGAGGGCTGGGTGCTGCTCACCACCCCACCCTATCCGGACGCACAGTCGGTGTTCGGACCCGATGTGCTGCGCCTGGCCGACGACCTGCGCCGCTATTTGCTCAATGACCCGCAGGTAAGACAGGTAGTGTCGTTCGCCTCCAGCGTCATCAGTCCGCTTAATCAGATATTCCATTATGGCCATCCAAAGTTTTTCGGTATGCCCAGGGATCCGTCAGAGGCGGGCGACCTCTGGAGCTACTACCATATCTTGGGTGGCGCGGCACAGGGCGCCATAAGGCACTGTTTTCCCGGCCCTGAGGGGAAGGAAACCTGGATTGGGGTGATGCTTGCCGATGAATCGGCGCGGGCGGTGCGCCGCACCCAGCGTAACATCCGGAGCTTTGTCCAGTCCTATGCGCAAGGCAGGTCCGAATACTCAAAAGTGAGAGTGCGTTACATGGCGGGCCTTGCCGGTCTTTACGCGGCGGCCAACGAGGTGCTGGACCGGGTGGCAATGGTTGACCTCGCCCTGGTGCTGTTGTGCGTTTTCGCTTTCGGTCTCGCGCTGTTTCGATCATGGCTGGCCGGCATCATCTTCGTGTCCTGCTGCGTGCTGTCCAACTTCACCGCTTTCATCTACATGTACTTGACAGGGATTCGGCTCACCATCGCTTCGATGCTGCCGATCTCGATGGCCATGGGGCTGGGCGTCGACTATGGCATTTCGATGCTATCGCGAGTGCGCTGCCAGTTGAATGCGGGCTATGGGCTGGATGACGCTATACGGCTGGCGCTCAAGTGTGCGGGGCAAATGGAATTCAGCAGTTTTAGCGTGATGCTCATCGGGCTGCTGCCCTGGTTGTTTTCACCCTTTCTGCTTCATTATCAAATGAGTATGCTGTTGATTATCCTCCTCGTCGCTAACGTGCTGACAGTCCTCTGTATTATCCCCGCCTTGATTTCCTGGTGGAGACCCTTGTTCGTCACACGTTACGAGTGGCAGCCGGAGGCGAATATCGAGCGTGCCTTAACAGATGCGGGGCAACTCGCCGCGGATTAATGCCGTCCGAGACGTTGGCTGCGACATTGCCCGGCAAGTGCCGTTGCGCCCATGTGGTAAGAGCTTTCGACCGTTTTTCCTGTAATCGACTCCCTGATCACTCCCTTTCCCTCTCACGCCGCCTGCGGCAGCTTAAGCGAGATGATTCGCGAAACTCCCGGCTGATCCATCGTGACGCCGTGGATCTGATCCGCGGTCTGCATCGTGCGCTGATTGTGGGTGATCATGATGAACTGAGAGCGGCCCTTGAGCTCGCGCACCAGGGCGGTGAAAGCGGCCACGCTGAATTCGTCGAGCGGCGCGTCCACTTCGTCGAGCAGACAGAACGGACTGGGATTGAGCAGGAAGAGCGAGAACACCAGCGCCAGCGCGGACAACGCCTTCTCGCCGCCCGACAGCAGGGAAATGTCCTTCACCTTCTTGCCCGCGGGCTGGATCAGGATGTTGACCCCCGATTCCAGCAGCTCCTCGGAATTGACCAGCTCCAGATGACCCTTGCCGCCGGCCAGCAACTTGGGAAACACTTCGGAGAAATTGCGCGCCGCGGCTTCGAAGGTTTCGGCAAAGCGTTTGCGCGCCTCGCGATTGAGCTTTTGCACGGTCTGGCTCAGGTCGCGCATCGCCTTGTCTAAATCCTCGCGCTGGCCGTTGAGTTCGTTGGCGCGCTCCTCAAGTTCCCTGACCTCGCTCTCGGCGGCGAGATTGACTTCGCCGATTCGTTCCAGGCGGGTGCGCAGCTCGGCCAACCGCGCATCGTCGGCGGCGCTGTCGCGTCCTTCCAGGGCTTCGCTCAGTTGCGCATGGGTCTGTTCAAACTCGACGTGGAATTTTTCGGCGAAGCTTTTGGAAAGCTCCTGGCACAAGGTCGCGGCGCGTTCATGGCGAAGCCCGCAATCCACCAGTTCCTGCTCGAGGTTTTCCAGCGCCAGGCGCGCCTTGTTCACCGCTTCGCGCCCCGCCGCAACCTGTCCCGCCAGAATATCGCATCGGACCTGCCGCTGCTGTCCGGCGGCGTTTAATTCGGCTTCGCGCGATTGCGCGGCCTGCTCCTGCTCGGCGAGTCTGAGCAGTTCGGCGGCGAATTCGGTGCGTTCCTTGCGCGCCTGCGCCAAGGCCTCGCAATCGCGCTGGATCTGGGCCTCCAATTCGTCGGCCCGCAAACTTATCTGGCGCAGTTCCTGGGCCAGTCCCTTGAGGCTGGCCTTGCGCGATTCGACTTCGGCGGCGGCTTGCAACATCCGCTCGCCCAGCGCCTGGACCTCGGCCTTTTTCTGATCGAGTTCGGCTTTAAAGTTGGCGAACTTCTCACGGGCGTCGCGCTCTTCCTGTGCCAATTCGCTCAGGCGCCCGTTGCCCGCGAAAAGCGCCGCCTCGATCTCCGCCAGACGCCGGCGCGCGTTTTCGCGCCGCGTCTGCGCCACAACGTTGTTACGCTCGATCCGCGCCAACTCTGCGCGATGCTCGGAGAGAACCTGCTCGGCGCGGGCTGCTTCCTTGCGCAACGCTGCCAGTTCCGAATTGGCCTGATCGCGCAAGCGGCGGCATTGCTCCAGGTGCGCGGCCGCCGCCTCATGCTCCGATTGAATCCGTTCAAGCGTGGCCTGCGCATCTTCGACCGATATCGGATGGTCATCGATCTCCGAGGGACCATCAGCCACGCTGCCGCCGCTGATCGTGCTGCCGGGCCAGACCACGTCGCCTTCGCGGGTCACGTACACGGTGCCATGGCCGTTGTTGTTCGCGGCAGCCATCGCGGCAGCCAGATTGTCGGCCAGCAAGACATGACCGAGCATCGCCTCGACCACGGGACGGAAGCCCTCGCGCACACCGATCATTTCTACCAGACGCCCTGAAATTCCTGGCGCACAAGCGCCGTCGAACCTGTTAACGCTGACCGACTCTGGAATAAAGCTGAGGCGCCCGCTGCGGGTCTCTTTGAGGATTTCGATTGCCTTGAGCGCGAACGCCGGCGAATCGACGATCACGGTGCTGAGCTGATCGCCGAGCACCGCACGCACCGCCGGCTCCAGCTCGCGCGGCGCAGTGATCACTTCCTGAACAAAGCGCGGGGGACGACCGGGACCGTCGCCGTTAAGCGATTCCAAAACGACCCGCAGGCGCTCACCGGCGGCGCTGCGGCGCAGCCGCTCGACGCGATTGATGGCGGCTTGCAGCTCGTCGCGCGCGCTCTTGAGCCGGGCATTGACGCGCTCCACACACGCGCGCGCTTCCAGTTCGGTTTCGGCGCTGGCCGCCTGCGCCGCTTCGTGTTCGGCAACTTTTGCGCGGCAGGCATCCAGCGCCGATTGCGCCTGCACCAGCGCCTCGCGCGCCTGAGCGCCGCGCTCTTCGGCGGCGCTGTCGTGCGCGACTTCGCTTTGCAACTGTCTGGTGATCTCTTCGCGCTCGCCGGCAAGGTCACCCAGGCGGCCCCGTAACACGGCGGCCTCCCGCATCAGATCCGAGATCGAATCTTTGATCTCCTCGCTGCGTTTTTCTTCACGCCGCAAGGCGGTGGCGGCCGCATCATGGCTTTGCCGAATCGCGGCAAGTTCGCGTTCGAATCCGGCGCTGGCGTTGGTCTCGCGCGCCAGACGCGCGCCCAATTCGGCGCGTGCGGCGCGCGCCGCCACTGCCCGCTGGCGCGTCTGTTCGATGCGCTTTTCGAGCTCAGGTGCGAGGCTGTCCAACGCGGGTAGGCGGCGCTCAATAAATGTCCGGGTCTGGGCGCGTTGAGCGGCAGCCGCGCGGATATTTTCCAGTTCGCCCAAAGCCGCGGCCAGTTGCGCACGCTCCGCCTGCTCTGCCGCGCGAGCCTGCTCATATTCGGCTTGCAACTCAGTCTGGCGGCGCCGGGCAATATCGGCCTGCTCGCGCAAAACCGCCTCCCGCGCGGACTGCCGCTCCAATTCGGCGCGCTCCGCCAACAGCCGTCGCGCCGCTGACAGCCGCTCCAGCATATCGGCTTCGGCGCGCAAGACCTTGTAGGTTTCGGCCTTTTTAGCCTGACGGCGGGCATAGCTGAGCTGGCGCTCGATCTCACTCAATATATCGTTGAGTCGAGCGAGGTTTTCCTTGACCCGCTCCAGCTTGCGTTCGCTCAACTCGCGCCGTCCTTTGAACAGGGCCAATCCGGCGGCTTCCTCGATCAACGATCGCAGCTCCTCGGGCTTGGCGTGGATAATTTCCTCGATTTTGCCCTGTTCAATGATTGCGTAGCCACGGCTGTGGATCTGTGCGGCCAGGAAAAGCTCGGTGATATCCTTGAGCCGGCAGGGAATCTTGTTGAGCAGATATTCCGAATCACCGGACCGGAAGACGCGGCGGGTGACGCAGACCTCGCTCAGCGACGAGAACGGATCGGGCAGGCCGCCATGGTCGTCGGCTTCCAGGATCAGCGACACCTCCGCCATCCCGGCGGCGGGGTTTCTGTCGTTGCCGGCATAGATCAGATCCTCAGTGGATTTGCCGCGCAAGCGGGTCGGCGCCTGCTCGCCCAAAACCCACCGGATCGCGTCAACGATATTGGACTTGCCGCATCCGTTAGGACCGACGACCGCGGTGCTCCCCGGTGCGAAACTGATCTGGGTATGTTCGAGAAACGATTTGAACCCTACTACTTCCAGGGCCTTCAGATGCATACACCTACCCCGCCTCCGCCACCTCTACCCCCGAGATGTTACAGACCAACATTACAGTATTTGAATAAATCCACAAGTGGTTGGGCCGGGTAATTTGAAACAACCACAATTAGGCCGAATCTCACCTATTGTGGATAATGTGGACAACCGCTCTGACCGTCCCGGCAGCAGCGAGGGTTTACCAGAAAGGTGGCGGCGCGCAGCTAATCCTGAATCAGTTCGCTGTTCCAGTAGGCGCTATCCAGAGTACTCAGGAACGGCATCCATTCCTTATGATGGCGCAGGCTGAAATTCTCCAGATTAAAGGCAGTCCATTCGGGCCGGCGGGGCTTCTTGATCAGACGCATCCCGGCCTCCTCCGGCGTGCGCCCGCCCTTTTTGCGATTGCAGTTATGGCAGGAACAAACAACGTTTTCCCATGACGAACCGCCACCCCGAGAGCGAGGGACCACATGATCGAGGTTCAGTTCCGAGCGCGAGAAGCGTCTTCCGCAGTATTGGCAGGTATTGCCGTCACGGGCATAGATGTTGAAGCGCGAAAACCGCACATGACGCCTCGGAACCCGCTCATAGGCGAGCAGAAGCAGAACCCTGGGAACCCTGATGAACCCGCCAACGATCCCCACACGTTCGTGATGTAGTTCGACGGCAAGGTCGCGCCAGCTGTCAAAGTCGAAGGTTCGGTAATGCTCGTCGACGGCATGAGCGACGCCCTGGTAAAGCAGCGCAAACGCACGCTTGACGGAGGTGATATGCACCGGGAGATAAGACCGGTTCAGCACCAGGACCTTGCTGTTGAGCAGGTTTATCCCGGCTGCACTGACAAGAGAATCTGCTGCGGCAGCCATTTTAAAACAGCTTTATCCATCAAACAATCCAAGTCAAGCGACGTAGCGCTTTGCCGGCCCGCCTTGCGTCCGCTCGCCGTCATTTCCTATGATTGTGATGGTGGAGTACGCAGGGAAGGTGGTGGCAGCAGGCGAGTTCAGTTTCGGGGGTGACGCTCGCATCGAGTCCTCGCGGCTTCGGTCACCAACTCCCCCCTCCATTCGGGCTCTCGGCCCGACCATCCGCCCCGGAACGAGCCTGGTGTGAAACGCGAATTGATTATTAACGCCTCGGCGCTCGAAGTAAGAGTCGCGCTGTTGGAGGATCGCACACTGACCGAATTCATGGTCGAGCGCAACACGCAACGCGGATTGGCCGGCAATATTTACAAGGGCCGGGTGATGCGCGTGCTGCCGGGGATGCAGGCTGCCTTCGTGGATATTGGTTTGGAAAAGGCTGGTTTCCTGCACGTCTCGGATTTTCTCGACGAAGTCGGCGCCTTCGGTGCCCTGGCCCGCGAGATGGAAGAGGGTGAGGTCGAGACCGAGCCGGTCGAAGGAGCGCAAGCCGATCCTGAAGCTGAATCCGACGGGGCCGAAGAACTGGCGCAGCACGACACGTGTGAGGAGCTGGAAGCGGTCCAGCACCGTCGCCCACACCGTCGCGTTGGGCGGCGCAGCCGGCTGCCGATCGAGCAACAGTTGCGCCGCAACCAGGAGATCATTGTGCAGATCGCCAAAGAGCCGATCGGCACCAAAGGATCGCGTTTGACCTCCTTCATATCGCTCCCCGGACGCCATCTGGTCTACATGCCAACCACCAATCATCTGGGGATGTCGCGGCGGATCGAAAGCGGGGAGGAACGCAATCGCCTGCGCACCATCGTCAATGAAGTGCGCCCCCCGCAGGGAGGGTTCATTATCCGCACCGCCTGCGAAGGCGTCTCCAAGCGTGAAATCCAGCAGGACGTAACCTACCTGACCCGGCTGTGGGCCGACGTGGTCAAAAAAGCGGAGAGCCAGCCGCCCGCCACGCTGCTTTATGCCGATCTCGACCTGGCTTTGCGCGCAATTCGCGACCTGTTTTCCAGCGACGTCGATCGCCTGTGGTGCGACCATCCGCAAACCTACGAGCGCATCACGCAGTTCGTTCAGCAATATCTGCCGCGCCTGCGTTCGCGCGTGTCGCTTTACGAAGGCCAGGAGCCGATCTTTGATCACTTCGGAATCGAACCGCAGATCGAGCGGGCGTTGGAGCGCAAGGTGTGGCTCAAATCGGGCGGCTACCTGGTCTTCGACCAGGCCGAAGCGCTGACCGCGATCGACGTCAACACCGGCCGCTTCGTAGGCAAAAAGAACCAGGAGGAAACCGTCCTCAAGACCAACCTCGAGGCGGTCGAGGAAGTCGCCAATCAACTGCGGCTGCGCAATATCGGCGGCATCATCATCGTCGACTTTATCGACATGACCAGGGAGAGCAACCGCAAGCGCGTCAGCGAATCGCTGTCGCAGGCGCTTAAACGCGACAAGGCGCGCACCTCGATGTTCAAAATCTCGGAACTGGGGCTGGTCCAGATGACCCGCAAGCGCACGCGCGACAGTCTTCAGGCCATGCTCACCGAGCCCTGCTCCCGCTGCAACGGACGCGCCGTGGTCAAGTCGCTTCCGACCTTGGCGGGCGAAGTGCTGCGGGCAATCCAGCGCGACGCCAGCCGGCGCAATCACGGCGGGATGCTGCTGGTGAAGCTCAATCCCGACATGGCGCGCTACCTCTACGGCCCCGGCTTCAAGGGGCTGGAAGAACTGGAGCAACGCTTCGAGGTAAAAGTAATCCTCAAATCCAAGGAAGGTTTGGAGCCCGGCGCCTTTGAAATCAGCCAGGCGCCGGCCGCAGCGTAAAAGGAAGAGGAGATCGAGGGCAGACCCTTCAGGGAAGCGGCCAAGGTTTCATCTCCTCTTTCGCGGCCCCCTCTTTCCCTCACTCTCACCTCCCCAGCGCCTGACGATATCGCCCAGCGCCTCAATGGCGTGCTGTGTATTTTATGCCGCGGACCACTTGCCGTCGCGAAACACGAACAGGAAATGGTAGAAATTGTTGTAGAGTTTCTTGGCAACTATCCGGTCAGCAACATCGGTTTCGGGCCAGAACGCGGTGAGCTACAACGGAGCCTGTCCTGAGCGCAGCCGAAGGAACAACGCCACCCGGCTGACCCAGCTCACCCGAAGCGGCACCGGCACGGTGACAATCGGCTACGACAGTGCCGACCGGCGCATCACGCTGACCTGTCTGTGTCACTGACAGTTAAAGATGTCCGCCCCATAAGCAGTTAAAGATGTCCGCGTGATTGAGTTGAGAGTTGCGAAGCCTCCGTGGTTTTCAATGGCTTAGTTTTTCGCCCGTCGCTCCTC